>NZ_JBFAHS010000003.1:0-537730 GCF_040654315.1 Nocardia sp. NPDC050713
GCGCTCGGGCCCCGCGCCCCCTCCCTCAACGACTACCCCACCGTGCACCCCCCCCAGGTGGCCCCCGCGCCGGTGCAATAGTTCGCTGCCCCGCGGCCCCCCCCGCACCTGGCCGGGGGCTCGCCGTCGTTTCCGGGTCAGGCGCCGAGCTGCTCGCGGTAGTAGTCGGCCATCGGCGGGTAGTAGTCGTCGAAGTTCGGCGGTTCGGCGCCGTCCCGCGCGGTGCCGAACAGGTCCAGGTAGTACTCCCAGCCCGGCCCGACCTGCGGGGCCTGCGCGATCTCGTCGTCGGTGCGCAGGTGGTGGGTGAAGCGCAGTTCGGTGACGCCGTCGGTCTCGGTCAGCCGCACGTCGAGAATCCAGGATCCGTACTCGTCGATCGCGGAGACAGCCAGCCGGTGCGGCGGTTCGCAGGCGTCGATGGTCATCTCCATCCACGGCTGCTCGTCTTCGTGGACCATCTGCACCTGCACGGTGCGGCCCGGTCCCGCCTCGCCCTTCCACGGGCCGAACCAGCGCGCGGTGCGGTCCGATTCGGTGAGGCTCGCCCACACATCCGCGATGGGGGCGCGATAGGTCCTGGTCAGGACGAGATCGCGCCCTTGCGCGGCGGGCAGCAGGCGTCCGGTGGGTTGCTTGGTCATGCCGTGTTCTCCCTCGTCGTGCGATTCTCGGGAGGCTGCCTGCGCTCCCGGCGGGTGCGGTAGATCTCGGTTTCCAGTGCGTCGAGGCGCTGTGCCCAGCCCGCGGGCCGCTCGAACCGCGCGAGCCAACCGGCCAGTTCCGCGAGCGGTTCGGCGTTCAGCGCGTAGAAGCGCTGTCGGCCGATCGGTTCGTCCCGCACCAGCCCGCTCTCGCGCAGCACCCGCAGGTGCCTGCTCACCGCGGGCCTGCTGATCTCGAACCGCTCGGCGATCTCGCCCGCGGTCAGCCTGCCGTTGTGCAGCATCTCCAGGATTTCCCTGCGCACCGGGTCGGCGATCGCCGCGGCCACCTCGTCCACGCGAAAAGCGTAACCACTTGGTTACGCGTTTGTCTACGGCGAAATGGGGATCTCAGAGTTGGGGCCGATGCGGCGGATCCGGTCGTCGAGTTCGAGCAGACGCATGCCACTTGCTCGCGAGTCGATCGTCGCGCGCGAGAGCGAGTCCGCGTCCGGTCCGGCGTGGTGGTGGAATGTCAACGGTCGCATGCCGATTCGTCGGGTGCGCAGACGGTCACCGACGCGCGCCGCAGGCGATCGTGCGGTACCCGCGGGCGACCGATACGAGGATCGCCCACGGGAGGGATCGCCCTCGGGCTATTCGGCGATCTTCGTGCGGTCACACCACTCGTAGACGGTCAGGCGACCCGACTCGGTGTCGGCCTGGCGCTGGGTGACCTTGAAGTGTTCGTAGCCGCCCTTGAAGGGGATTTTCAGCTCGATCCCCGGCGGAGTGATGGGAACGATCCGCTCCGGCAAGTCCGCCGGCCCGCCTTCGAGGATGGCTTTCGCACCGTTGCTCATCGTCCGATGGTAGTTCCGGCGCCGCCGCTACCTCGGTATTTTCGCCGGACCGTCGGGCGAGGAAGAATTCCCGGCATGGTCCGTATCGAGTTCGTGCGCGGCGACATCACCGAGCAGGCGGTCGACGCGGTGGTGAACGCCGCCAACTCCTCGTTGCTCGGCGGCGGGGGAGTCGACGGCGCCATCCACCGCAAAGGCGGTCCCGAGATCCTGTCCGAGTGTCGCGACCTACGCGCTTCCCACTATGGCAAGGGCCTGTCCACCGGTCAGGCGGTGGCCACCACGGCGGGCAGGCTGCCCGCGCGCTGGGTGGTGCACACCGTCGGCCCGGTCTGGTCGGCCACCGAGGACCGTTCCGAGCTGCTGGCCTCCTGCTATCGCGAATCCCTCCGGGTCGCCGACGAACTCGGCGCGCAGACCGTCGCCTTCCCGGCCATCTCCACGGGCATCTACGGCTGGCCGATCGAGGACGGCGCGCGCATCGCGGTCGAGACCGTCCGCGCCGCCGACACCGCGGTGCGGACCGTGCGCTTCGTGCTCTTCGACGAACGCGCCTACGCCGCCTTCGCCGAACACGCATAAAGCGCTTCGCCTCCGCGTCCGGCGGCCTCGTCCACGGGGTCCCGACCGTGTCGCTGGTGACCCGGACCGCAGCGCTCCGTTAGACTCTCGAACAGTTGTTCGTGTCTGCGAGAGGGGAATTCGTGCGGGTGATGGGCGTCGACCCCGGGCTCACCCGGTGCGGCCTCAGCATCGTGGAGGGTGGGCTCGGTCGCAAGGTCACCGCGCTCGATGTCGATGTGGTGCGCACCCCCGCGGACATGGAACTGGCGCAGCGGCTCATGCGCGTCGCCGACGCCGCCGAACACTGGATGGACACCCACCGGCCGGAAGCGGTCGCGATCGAGCGAGTGTTCGCCCAGCACAATGTGCGCACCGCGATGGGCACCGCGCAGGCGGGCGGCGTCATCGCGCTGGCCGCGGCGCGGCGCGGGATTCCGGTGGCCTTTCACACGCCGAGCGAGGTGAAGGCCGCGGTCACCGGCAACGGCACGGCGGACAAGGCGCAGGTGACCGCGATGGTCACCCGCATCCTCGGCCTCCAAGTCGCGCCCAAACCGGCGGACGCGGCGGATGCGCTGGCCTTGGCGATCTGTCATTGTTGGCGGGCGCCGCTGCTGGAGCGGATGGCCGCGGCGGAGGCCAAGGCGGCCGAGGCGCGGCGGCGCTACACCGAACGACTGGCGGAACAACGGAAGGCGGTGCGCGGGTGATCGCGTCGGTACGCGGCGAGGTGCTGGAGATCGCGCTCGACCACGCGGTGGTCGAGGCGGCGGGCGTCGGCTACCGGCTCAACGCGACCCCCTCGACACTGGCCGCCCTGACGCGCGGCGAGGAAACCCGCCTCTACACGGCGATGATCGTGCGCGAGGACTCGATGACGCTGTACGGCTTCGCCGACACCGAGGCGCGCGACCTGTTCGGTCTGCTGCAGACGGTCTCCGGCGTCGGCCCACGCCTGGCCATGGCGGTGCTCGCGGTGCTCGAGCCGGAGGCGCTGCGCAAGGCGCTGGCCGAGAGCAATGTCGCGGCGCTGACCAGGGTGCCCGGCATCGGCAAGCGCGGCGCCGAGCGCATGGTGGTGGAACTGCGTGACAAGGTGAATCTCGTTCCGGTGCAGGCGGGCCCGCCCGGCAGTGCTCCCGCGCCGGTGCTCACCCCGGTCCGCGAACAGGTCGTGGAGGCGCTGACCGGACTCGGCTTCCCCGCCAAGCAAGCCGAGCAGGCGGTGGACACCGTGCTGGCCGACCAGCCCGCCGCCGACACCTCGACCGCGCTGCGCGCCGCGCTCTCGCTGCTCGGCAAGAACCGATAGGCCGTGATGGAGTACGACGAAACCGACGCGGCCGAATCCCCGGTCAGCGCGAGCTATTTGAAGTCCGACGGGGAGATCGAGGCGAGCCTGCGCCCGAAGTCGCTCGACGATTTCATCGGCCAGCCCCGGGTCCGCGAACAGCTCGCCCTGGTGCTGCGCGGCGCCAAACAGCGCGGCGGCACTCCCGACCATGTCCTGCTCTCGGGCCCGCCCGGACTCGGCAAGACCAGCATGGCGATGATCATCGCCGCCGAACTCGGCACCGCGCTGCGCATCACCTCCGGCCCGGCGCTGGAGCGGGCCGGTGACCTGGCCGCCATGCTGAGCAATCTGGTCGAGGGCGACGTGCTGTTCATCGATGAGATCCACCGCATCGCCCGCCCCGCCGAGGAAATGCTCTATCTGGCCATGGAGGACTTCCGCGTCGACGTGGTGGTCGGCAAGGGGCCCGGCGCGACCTCGATCCCGCTCGACATCGCCCCCTTCACGCTCGTCGGGGCCACCACCAGGTCCGGCGCGCTGACCGGCCCGCTGCGCGACCGCTTCGGCTTCACCGGCCACATGGATTTCTACGAACCCGACGAACTGCTGCGCATCCTGCTGCGCTCGGCGCACATCCTCGGCGTAGGCATCGAGACCGACGCGGCGGCGGAGATCGCGGGCCGCTCCCGCGGGACGCCGCGGATCGCGAACCGGCTGCTGCGCCGGGTCCGCGACTACGCCGAGGTTCGCGCGGACGGCCTGATCACCCGTCCCATCGCCAAGGCCGCGCTCGAGGTCTACGACGTCGACTCCCTCGGCCTGGACCGGCTGGACCGCGCCGTCCTCGGCGCTCTGGTCCGCAGCTTCAACGGCGGACCGGTGGGCGTCTCGACCCTCGCCGTCGCGGTGGGGGAGGAGGCGGCCACGGTCGAGGAGGTCTGCGAGCCGTTCCTGGTGCGCGCCGGGATGGTGGCGCGGACGCCGCGCGGTCGCGTCGCGACGGCCGCGGCCTGGGAGCATCTCGGCTTGGTGCCGCCGCCCGACCTGGTGTTCGGCTCGATCGAGGTGCGCGGCCGCGAACCGCATCCCACGCTGGACCTGTTCGACTGACCGGTCTTTCGCGTGCGGCACGTAAATGCCCCTGCTCCAGTGATGCCGGGCTCCGCGCGAGCGGCGCGCTTCAGCGAGCGCCGATAGAGTCGGGACATGACGGTGGTCCATTCCGTGCTCGACCGCATCCCCGAGCCGTATCGCAGCAAGGCGATCGAGCACCGCGAACTGCTCAAATTCGCCACGGTCGGCGCGATCACGTGGTTCATCGACACCGGCGTGGTGTACGCCACCAAGCTGACGGTGCTCGGCGACAAGCCGCTGACCGCCCGCCTGCTCGGCGTGCTGATCGCCACCATCGCGTCCTACATCCTGAACCGGGAGTGGTCCTTCCGCACCAGGGGCGGCCGTCAGCGCCACCACGAGGCCGCGCTGTTCTTCGCGGTGAGCGCGCTCGGCATCGGCGTCACGATGATCCCGCAGGCGATCTCGCTGTACGTGCTCGACCTGCGGGTGCCGCACGTCGGACCGGTGACCCAGGCGGTGGCCAACTTCGTCACCGGTCAGATTCTCGGCGTGCTGCTGGCCATGGCGTTCCGGTTCTGGGCGCTGCGCCGCTTCGTCTTCCCGGACGACCTTCGCGAGGCCGAATTGCACAGCATCCAGGGCTGATTCGGCGTCGGAACAGCCTCAGTGGTGCGCGTGCTCGAGCGCGGTGACCACCAGATCCAGGAAGGCGTCGACCTCGTCGCGCTGGTATCCGCGGGTACCCAGGCGCGCCTCGGTGAAGCGGACCGCGCGCACGTCGGCGACCGTGAGACTGCCGGGCCCGCCGTGCGCGAGGCTGGCGGCCACCAGGTCGAGGAAGGCGTCCACCTCCTCCTCGTGGTAGCCGCGGCGGCCGACGGAGGACTGGGTGAACCGCATCCGGTGCACGTCGTCGGGAGTGAGCAGGGGCGCGGGGCCGGGCCCGTTGCCGCCCGCGGGCAGCGGACGCGTGCCGTTCTGGCGGTGTTCGAGTTCGGCGCGCACCCGATCAAGGAACTCGTCGACCTGGTCGGCCTGATAGCCGCGGGCGCCGAAGCGGGGCGCGTCGAAGGCGACGTGGCGGATGTCGTCGGCGGTGAGTGCGCCGTGACCGTCGAGGGTGGCGGCGACCAGTTCGAGGAAGGCGTCGACCTCCTCGGCGTGATAGCCGCGATGGCCGAATGTCGGCATGTCGAAATGGATGCGGCTCACGTCCTCGGGGGTCATCATCCGCGACATTGTGTCAGGGTCGCCGCTCGGTTCCGGTCGAATGCCGGTATTTCGGACCGCGCGGTCTCGCGCGAACACGTCTCTTGCAAACACGAACGCCCCCATGCGAACCAGTGCCGGCTTGTGCACCCACACTGTAGTCGCCGGGGGCGACTCGCACGGCGGGTCGTCAGTCCTTCCGCACGCCGTCGATGAGCAGGCGGCGGATCGCCTGGTTCAGCCCCTGGGTCGCGGCCTCGTCCGGGTCGCGCATGCCGTGGATGACGGCGGCGAGCAGCATGCCCGTCACCGCGCGCGCGGTGTTGGCGGTGTCCAGATCGGCACGCAGGTAACCCATGTCGACGCCGTGCTCCAGGTAACCCGCGGTGAGCGCGTCGGCCGTGTCCAGCAGGCCGTAGAGCCGGGCGGTGAGTTCGTCGTCGATGCCGGTGGCGTGGAACAGCAGCAGCTGCGGGATGCGTCGCTCCTCGATGAGGATGTGTGACAGCGCCGTGCCGATGCGCTCCAGCTGGGCGCGGTACTCGTCCAGTGAGCCCGCAGCGTCCGGGGCGTTCTGGGTGCCGAGCGCGTCGATGATGCGCGCCGACAGGTCGTCGATGACGTGATCGATGATGTCGCGCTTGTTGGCGAAGTACCGGTAGAAGGTGCCGTGACCGATGCCGAGCTGGTTGGCGATGTCGGCGATGCCGGTGGCGTGATAGCCCTTCTCGGCGAAGCAGACGAACGCCGTATCGATGATCTCCTGCCGCAATTCGGCCTTGCGTCGCTGGAGCGCACTTCCGGCCGCCGACCGGGTCGCTCGGGTGGATGGCTTCGTCACCCTGACGATGATACAGTCGTCACAAACGGAATGATGTGTCATTCCGTGACAACTGGTTCACAGCTTTGGAGGTTCGACGTGGCGCCTCAGTACGACGCGGTCGTGGTTGGTGCGGGTTTCGGTGGCATGGGCGCGGGCATCGAGCTCGACCGGCTCGGATTGAGCAATTACGTGATCCTGGAGCGCGAGAACGATCTCGGCGGCACCTGGCACGTCAACCACTACCCGGGCCTCGCGGTCGACATCGCCTCGGTGACCTACTCCTATTCGTTCGAGCCCAACCCCTACTGGTCGCGGCTGTTCGCGCCGGGCAAGGAGCTCAAGAAGTACGCCGAGCACGTCGCCGACAAGTACGGCCTGCGGCGCAGGATGCGCTTCGGCACCGTGGTGGACGGCGCCCGCTGGGACGAGGAGAACCAGCAGTGGGTGGTCTCGATCGCGGGCGGTGAAACCGTCACGGGCCGTTACCTGCTCACCGCCACCGGATTCCTCTCGCAGCCCTACACGCCGCCGTTCCCCGGCATCGAGTCGTTCGCGGGCAAGATCATCCACACCACCGCGTGGGAAGACGATTTCGATCTGACCGGCCGCCGCGCCGCGATCATCGGCACCGGCGCCACCGCCGTCCAGCTGGTGCCCGAGGTGGCCGAGAAGGCCGCGGCGCTGACCGTCTTCCAGCGCACCCCGATCTGGGTGGTGCCCAAGGTCGACGCGCCGATCCCGCCGTCGGTGCAGAAGCTGTTCGCCAAGGTGCCCGCCACCCAGAAGGCGGCGCGGATGGTCAACACCTCCCTGCTGGAGGCGCTGATGGTGGTCGGCGTGCTGCACTTCAAGCAGGCCAAAGCGATGAACAAGGGCGCGGGCCTGCTGGCCAAGGCGCATCTGCGCGCGCAGGTTCGCGACAAGCGCACCCGGCAGCAGCTCACCCCGCACTACGATTTCGGCTGCAAGCGCCCCACCTTCTCCAACCACTACTTCAAGACCTTCAACGCGCCGCACGTGCGGCTGGAAACGAACTCGATCGACCACGTGGAGGCCGACGGCATCGTCACCGCCGACGGGCACAAGACCGAGATCGACACGCTGATCCTGGCCACCGGCTTCAACCTGTGGGACGTGAACTTCCCGGCCGTGGAGATCATCGGCCGGGACGGGGTGAACCTCGGAAAGTTCTGGCGGGACAACCGTTTCCAGGCCTACGAGGGCATCACGGTGCCGAAGTTCCCGAACTTCCTGAGCCTCAACAGCCCGTACTCCTACAGCGGTCTGTCCTACTTCACCACCATCGAGGCGCAGATGAAGCACATGGGCAGGCTCTTCGGCGAGCTGTTCCGGCGCGGCGAGACCACCTTCGAGGTGACCGAGGCGGCCAACGCCCGCTTCCTGGACACCGTCACCGACAAGCTCGGCGCCTCGGTCTTCTACGGCGGCGACTGCGCGAGCGCGCGCAGCTACTACTTCAACCAGCACGGCGAGGCGGCGCTGCTGCGCCCGAACAGCACGGTCAGCACGCACCGCAAAGCGGTGAGCTTCCCGCTCGACGACTACGTCTACGGGGTGTCGGCCTGATCTTCGCGTTCGCCCCGCGACCGGGAAACCCCCTGGTCGCGGGGCTTTGCTGTGCCCGGAACGGGTGGTCGACACGCCGTGGCGTTCGCGCCGGGGGACGCCCGTGGCCGTGCCGCGCGCCGCTCGAGACGACACGAGTGGCGCACGTCAAGGGTGTGCGGGTGTGGCAGTGCCGACAACAGCTGGCAGACTGTGGTGGTACTTGTCCATCCCACCCACAAGACAGGGACTGACTTCGACGATGGAACTACTGTTTCCGCTGCTACTGGTAGCCCTGCTCGTGCCGATGTTCCTCGGTATCCGCCGCCAGAAGCGGGAGGCCGAGTCGGTAGCGGCCATGCAGGAAAGCCTGAAGATCGGCGACGCGGTGACTACTACGTCGGGTCTGTGGGGCACCGTTGTCGACCTCGACGACGACACGGTCGACCTGGAGATCGCCGAGGACGTCGTGACCACTTGGTTGCGCCAGGCGATCCGTGAGGTCCGCACCGTCGACGAGGCGACCGCCGACGAGTCCGGTACCGACGAGACCACGGCCACCGCCGAGGAAACGCCGGAGCAGACCGAGACCCGGCTGACCAAGGACTGACGTCGGCTGCGCCACGACCGCGCGCCGGACGCTGTAGCGTTCGGCGGCGCACGCGTGTGCGCGCCTGATCCACCCTCGACTTCCCGCCTAGGAGATACGAACTGTGCCACCTTCCCAGGGATCGGCGCATCCGCTCCGGTTGCTCGGTGTCTACGCCGCGCTACTGGCCGTGATCTATGCGTTGGTGTTCTTCACCGGTGACAAGTCCCCGACACCCAAGCTCGGCATCGATCTGCAGGGCGGCACCCGGGTCACGCTGACCGCCCGCACCCCGGACGGCAGCAAGCCGAGCCAGGACAGCCTGCAGAAGGCGCAGGAGATCATCGAGAACCGCGTCAACGGTCTCGGCGTCTCCGGCTCCGAGGTGGCCATCGAGGGCGACAACATCGTGATCACGGTGCCCGGCGACGACGGCCAGCAGGCCCGCGCGCTCGCCACCACCGCCAAGCTCTACATCCGCCCGGTGCTGCAGGCCGTGCCGAAGGGCGCGACGCTGCCGCAGACGCCGCCCGCTCAGCTGCCGGTGCCGCCCGCCGGAGAGCAGGTCCCGACGGAGGCGCCCGCCCCCGAGGCGCCCGCGCCGGAGCCGCCCGCCCAGGAGCCGCCCGCCGAAGAAGTGCCCGCGCCGCAGCAGCGCGTCTTCCCGGCGCAGGCGCCCACCGAGCCCGCCGACCCGACGCTGACCCCGCAGGAAGAGGCGCAGCGCGAGATCGCGGCGGCCAAGGCGACCAGGCAGAGCACCGACCCGGCTACCCAGCAGGCCGCGATGGCCGCGCTGGACTGCGCCAAGGCGGATCCGCTCGCGGGCAACGACGACCCGAACCTGCCGCTGGTCACCTGCTCGCAGGACGGCACCGAGGTCTTCCTGCTGGACAAGAGCCGCATCGACGGCCAGGAGATCAAGAACGCGGTCGCCAACCTCGACCAGCAGCAGTCGCGCTGGGTGGTCGACCTGGAGTTCAAGTCGACCGGTAGCGATGCCTGGGCCGACCTGACCGGCGAGTACCTCTACAAGCGCGTCGCGTTCACCCTCGACTCCAAGGTGGTCAGCGCGCCGCAGGTCCAGGCGGGCCCGCAGCTCGGCGGCACCACCCAGATCTCGGGCTCGTTCACCGCCAGCAGCTCCAAGGAGCTGGCGAACACGCTGAAGTACGGTTCGCTGCCGCTGTCGTTCCAGACCTCCGAGGCCGAGACCGTCTCGGCGACCCTCGGTCTCTCGTCGCTGCGCGCCGGTCTCATCGCGGGCGCGATCGGTCTGGCCATCGTGCTGCTGTACTGCCTCGTCTACTACCGCATGCTCGGCTTCCTGACGGGCCTGTCGCTGATCGCCTCCGGCCTGGCCGTGTACGGCATCATGGTGCTGCTCGGCCGCTGGATCGGCTTCACGCTCGACTTGGCGGGCATCGCGGGTCTGATCATCGGTATCGGTATGACCGCGGACTCGTTCGTCGTCTTCTTCGAACGCATCAAGGACGAGATGCGCGAGGGCCGCAGCTTCCGTTCGGCGGTGCCGCGCGGCTGGCAGCGGGCCCGCCGCACCATCCTGTCCGGTAACGCGGTGAGCTTCCTCGCCGCCGCGGTGCTGTACTGGCTCGCGGCCGGACAGGTCAAGGGCTTCGCGTTCACCCTCGGCCTCACCACCATCCTCGACGTGGTGGTCGTGTTCCTGGTCACCGCGCCGCTGGTGCTGCTGGCCTCGCGGAGTGCGTTCTGGTCGAAACCGTCGATCAACGGCCTCGGCGCGATCCAAGAGGTCGCGCGGGAGCGCCGTGCCGCAGAAGCCGCTGTCGCAGAAGGCGTGAGGACGCGATGACCAACAGCCAGACCAGCCCCTCGCTGCGCAAGGACGCCGAACGGCCCTTCGACGACTACGCCTACGGGCACCGCGCGTCCGAGCACAGCTTCTTCAACCGGCTCTACACCGGAACCGGCGCGATCGACGTCATCGGCCGCAGGCGCATGTGGTACGCGATCACGGCCGTGATCATGCTGATCTCGTTGGGCAGCATCCTGTTCCGCGGGTTCAACTTCGGCATCGACTTCGAGGGCGGCTCCCGCATTCAGTTCCCCGCGGGCGAAGCCACCACCTCCCAGGTGGAGGCCGTGTATCACGAGGCGATCGGCACCGACCCGGTCTCCGTGCAGACCGTCGGCACCGGATCGACCGCGACGATGCTGATCCGCTCCGAGGCGCTCGACGTGCAGCAGGTCGACAAGCTCAACGGCGCGCTGTTCGAGGAGTTCAAGCCCCTCGACAAGAACGGCAACCCGAGCCGGGCCGCGATCAGCACCTCGGATGTCAGCGAGACCTGGGGCAGCCAGATCACCGAGAAGGCCCTGCGGGCGCTCGCGGTGTTCCTGGTGATCGTGTCGATCTACATCGCCGTCCGCTTCGAGCGCGACATGGCGATCGCCGCGCTTGCCGCGCTGGTCTTCGACGTCGTGGTCACCGCGGGTGTGTACTCGCTGGTCGGCTTCGAGGTCACCCCCGCGACGGTGATCGGCATCCTGACGATCCTCGGCTTCTCGCTCTACGACTCGGTCGTCGTGTTCGACAAGGTCGAGGAGAACACCAGGGGCATCCTGCATCTGAGCCGCCGCACCTACGGCGAGCAGGCCAACCTGGCCGTGAACCAGACGCTGATGCGTTCGATCAACACCGCGCTCATCGGCATCCTGCCCATCGTCGGCCTGATGGTGATCGCGGTGTGGATGCTCGGCGTCGGCACCCTCAAGGACCTCGCGCTCGTGCAGCTGGTCGGTCTGCTGGTCGGCACCTACTCGTCGATCTTCTTCGCCACCCCCCTGCTGGTCTCGATCAAGGAGCGCTGGGGTCCGGTGGCAGCGCACACCAAGAAGGTGCAGAGCAAGCGTTCCAGCATCGCTGCCGCGCGGGCGGGCGCGGCCGCCGAACAGCGCGTGGTGGCCGCGACCGGTCGCGGTCTGCCCGACGCCCCGTCCCGGCGGTACCGGGAGAACAGCCAGTCACCGCGTCCGGGCGCCCGGCCCTCCGGGAAGCGACAGCAGAAGAAGAGGCACTGACCAAACCAACGGTAGGGGGTTTCGTTCGATGCGACAGCCACGCAGCGTTGCGGTGCGTCTGATCGGAGTGGTCGCCGCGGGCGCCCTGGCCGCCGGAATGGCGGCCGGGTGCTCCGGCCAGAACCAGGTGCCCTCCATCGGCTATGCCGTCGACGCCGTGATCGCCAGCTACAACGGCGGCAGCACGCTCGGCGCGAGCAGCGGCTCGGCGGCGGTGTTCCAGCGCGTGCTCACCGGGTTCTTCTACACCGGCCCCGACGGGCAGCAGGTCGCCGACACCGATGTCGGCACCGCCAAGGAGGTGCCCGGCGAGTCCCAGACCATCCAGTACCGGCTCAACCCCGACGGCGTGTACTCCGACGGTGTGCCGACCTCCTGCGACGATCTGGTGCTGACCTGGGCCGCGCACAGCGGGCGCTTCACCAAGCCCGACGGCGGCTCGCTCTTCGACGCCGCCGACACCGCGGGCTACGCGGACATCGAACGGGTCGAGTGTCAGCCCGGGTCCAAGGACGCCACCGTGGTGTTCCGTCCGGACCGGCGGTTCGGCCCGTGGCGAGACCTTTTCACCGCGGGCGAGGTGATGCCCGCGCACATCGCCGCGCGGGTGGCCAACGTGCCGAATGTGGTGTCGGCCGTGCAGTCCGGCGATCTCGGCGCGGTGCAGCGGCTGGCCGACTTCTGGAACACCGGCTGGACGATCGGCGCGGAGAAGCTCGACCTGTCGCGGTTCCCGTCCTCGGGTCCGTACCGGATCGAATCCTTCAGCGCGAAGGACGGCTTGGTGCTGATCGCCAACGAACGGTGGTGGGGCAACAAGGCCGAGACCGGGCGCATCGTGGTGTTCGACAAGACCGCCGACCTGAAGACCAAGGTCTCCGACAACGCCGTGAGCGTGGTCGACGTGGGCGCGAACTCGGTGAAAGACCTCGACCTGGGCGGCTTCTCGGCGAAGACCGTGCCGGGACGCGGCGCCGAGCAGCTGGTGCTGGCTACCGACGGCGTGTTCGGATCGGTGGCGGCGCGCCGCGCTTTCGCGCTCTGCGTGCCGCGCCAGGCCCTGTTCGACACGCTGGGCAAGGCCGCCGACGTGCCGACCACCGGACTCGGCGCGGGCCCGCTGAATTCCCGTACTACGCAGCAGGATTCGCTGTTCTACCCGGCGACTACCGGCGCCGCCGAGCGGTACCGCGGCACCGACGTCCAGGCGGCCACCGCCACGCTCGCCTCGGCACGGGCGGCCAACCCGACGATCCGCATCGGTTATCTGGCCCCCGACGAGCGCCGCGCCAAGACGGTGCGGATGATCGCCGAGGCGTGCAAACCCGCGGGTATCGGCGTGGTGGACGCGGGCGCGCCCGACTTCCGCCCCGGCCAGCTCGCCGAGGGGCGCGTCGACGCCGTGCTGGCGAGCACAGCGGGCGCGCCCGGCCCGGCCGGTTCGCTTACCGGAGTGGCGGCGACCAGCGCGTTGCGCACCGGCAACGGACTCAATTTCGGACGATTCGGGAATGGCCGCTACGATGCGATCACCGATCAGCTTGTGGCCGACGACAACTCGGCCGCGCAGCTGGGTCTGCTGACCGAGGCCGAGAACCTGTTGTGGTCGGAGATGCCGAGCATTCCCCTGTTCGCCACTCCGCGCACGATCGCTTTCGGCGACGGTCTGCGCAACGGTGTGGCCGGTCCCACTTCGGGTGGCACCGGCTGGAACATGGACCGCTGGGTGTTGCGGCGGTGACAGGTGTTGGTGGGTGAGTGATCATGGAGAGGTGTCGATGAGTAAGCACGCGGCGGTCGAGTCCGACGAGATTGTCGCCGAGCGGACCGCCAAGGCGGCCGAGCTGGTCGAACGCCTGACCCGCTGGCGCGACGATTTCCCGACGCCCGGCGTTCGCTTCGCCGATCTCACTCCCGTGTTCGCCGATCCCGAGGGCTTCCGCGCGGTCATCGACTGCCTCGCCGCTTGTGCGCCGGACGCGGACCTGGTCGCCGGCGTGGACGCCCGCGGCTTCCTGCTCGGCGCGGGCGTCGCCGCCACCCTCGGCACGGGCGTCCTCGCAGTCCGCAAGGCGGGCAAGCTGCCGCCGCCCGTGCTGACGCGCGAATACAGCCTCGAGTACGGCACCGCCGCCCTGGAGATCCCCGGTGACGGCGTCGACCTGGCGGGCCGCCGGGTGCTGTTGCTCGACGACGTGCTCGCCACCGGCGGCACGCTGGCCGCGGCCGCGGAACTGTTCCAGGCGGCAGGCGCCGAGATCGTCTCGGCGGCGGTCGTGCTGGAGCTGAGCTTCCTGGAGGGCCGCAGCCGCCAGGGCGACTACCCGCTGACCTCCATCGTCCGGGTCTGACCCCCGAGGCGGTCGCCCCGGACTGTTGACGCGGCATGTTTCGACGTGCCGACCGGCCCGAAGGTCCCCGATTCCCCGGTAGCCGATTGCTATCGTCCCAGTCTGTCTCATGTGACCGGTGACGATGGAAAGGGCAGGGGTGGCCAGGACATTGCAGCCGAGGGGGCTGTCGGGCTCGATGATCAGGTCGGTGGTCGGGGCGTTCGCTGTCGTGCTGGCGGTGGTCGCGATCGGGGCCTATCATCCGGCGTCGGAACAGCCGGATCTGGCGGCTCTCGCCGACCGGTGGACCGAACTGCACGACGGCCCGCAGCCGTACTCGGATGTGGACATCCAGTGGGACGTTCCCATCGAGATGAGCGACGGCGTCGTCCTCAAGGCCAATGTGTACCGGCCCTCCCAGACCGGCGGCGCGCCGGAGTCGCGGCCGCTGCCGACGATCGTGAACCTCACGCCGTACACCAAGCTGATGACGAATCTCATCGATTCGGCGTTGGCGGTGCCGGGGTTGCAGCAGCTCACGATGGATTTCGTGGGGCGGCAGAACTTCTCGGGGACGCCCATCAGCGGTTTCGAGGATCTGCTGCACGCGCTGGACGGCGGCACGGTGCAGACCGTCCTCGGCATCGATCGCAATCTGATCCGCAGCGGCTACAACCTGGTCGTGGTCGACGTCCGCGGCACCGGATACTCGCAGGGCAGCTGGGACACCCTCGGCGCCCGTGAACAACTCGACACCCGCGAGGTCATCCAATGGGCCGCCGGTCAGCCCTGGTCGAACGGCGACATCGCGATGAGCGGCGGTTCGTATGCCGGGATCAACCAGCTGCGCGCCGCCGAGGACGCCCCCGCGCCGCTGAAGGCGATCTTCCCCGTGGAACCGGGCAGCGATCTGATGCGCGACGTGGTCGCGCCCGGCGGCGGCATCGGCACCATGTTCCTTCCGATGTGGCTCAGCAACGTCAACCAGCTCAAGCTGATTCCCGACGTAGCCTCGATGCTCAACGGCAATTTCGACTGGGCGTGGTTCCGCGAGCGAGTGTCGGACCCGAACACCAACTTCGACCTGCTCGCCCAGGCGTTGACGACGCCGTCGCTCGACGATGTGCCGCCCGCGCTGGCGGCCGCGCTCGATGCCGACAGTCCGTTCCGGCAGGGCATTCTCGGGCATCCGGAGCGAGTGAACGTCCCGGCCTTCGTCTACGGCGGCTGGCACGACATCTTCGCCAACAGCGCGACCAAGCTGTACAACGCCATGCCGCTGCCCGACAACCAGAAGAAACTCGTCGTCGGCGACACCTACCACGCCAATCCTGGCGCGGGAACCGGTGTGCCCGGCGCGCCGCCCCGGCTGGACGTGCTGCAGCGCGCGTGGTTCGACCGGTGGCTCAAGGGCATCGACAACGGCATCGACGGCTTCGGCCCGATCGTGGTCTGGGAGCAGGGCGGCGGCTGGGTCACCTTGGAACGCTTTCCGCGGCCCGGCGTCGTGCACCGCCGCGTCTACCTGTCCGCGGCGCCGAGCGGCACCGCCGAGCACGTGCAGTACGACGGCTCGCTGATCCACACTCGCCCCGCCGACGCGGAAACGCTCACCATCGCGCCGGGCCTCACCATGATCTGCTCGCGCGACACCGCCCAGGGATCGGCGGGACTCAGCGCGGTCCTGGACATGTGCGCCAAGGACTCCCGCATCGCCGAACGCAACGCGCTCACCTTCACCAGCCCGCCGGTCACCGAGCCGACGGTGATCTCCGGCCCGATCAACGTGCACCTCAACACCGTGCACGACGCCATCGACGGCTACTGGAACGTCACCGTCAACGATGTGGCGCCCGACGGCACCTCACTGGTCCTGACCACCGGCCAGCTGACCACCTCGATGCGCGCCGTCGACGAGGCGAAGAGCGAGCGGTCGCCCTCCGGCGACTACTCCGCGCCGCACAACCCGATCACCCTGGACAGCATGCTGCCGGTCACGCCGGGCGAGCCGATCGCGCTCGACATCGCCGTCATCCCCACCCAGGCGGTGCTGAAGCCCGGACATCGGCTGCGGGTCGACGTCTTCGCGGGCAACCCGCCCAAGGGGCTACCGTTCCGGCCGATGCTCAACAACACCGAACTCAAACCGCAGCTCTTGGCCATCGATCCGGACAAGCCGAGCTACATCAATCTGCCGACCGATCGTCCGCTTCAGGCGAACCCGTAGCGGAGGCGGTGGTAGGCCTCGGCCGCATCAGCCGACTGCGGCGGGTGCTTCGGCGCTTCGTGCCCGCCGCATCACCGCCGGGTAGCGCAGCAGGCCGGGGCCGAGCTTGGCGGCGAGGAAACTGATCGCGAGCCAGGGGCGCAGGTGCGGGTCGAGTCTGCGGATGCGCCCGTCCTCGGCCAAGTCGAGGACCATCGCCTCGGTCATCCGGAACGGGCCGACCTTCGCCTCGGCGAGCAGCACCCGGCGCGGACCGTCGCCGATCCGCGCGGTCCAGCGCAGGCCGGAGACGCCGCGGTAGACGACTGTGAGCAGGATGCGCAGGTCCTCGTGACCGCGGAAGACGAGGGTGCCCGAGATCGGCGAACGCAGTTCGGCGTCCGGGGCGAGGGTGTCCATCAAAGCATCGATATCGGCGGTCTCGGTCGCCGCGCAGAA
The DNA here is from genome assembly GCF_040654315.1 of Nocardia sp. NPDC050713. Classification (NCBI taxonomy): domain Bacteria; kingdom Bacillati; phylum Actinomycetota; class Actinomycetes; order Mycobacteriales; family Nocardiaceae; genus Nocardia; species Nocardia sp. NPDC050713. The sequence continues at coordinate 16,691 of NZ_JBFAHS010000003.1, forward strand.
CTGGTCCACCACATCCGACATGTCGTCGCACCCTTCCGTTGGTCGATGGGTGTGAACGTAACCGAGTCGCTTGTTTTTTGCAACGGACTAGGATGGGGCGGTGGCCAAGGCTGACCTTTCCGAGATCGTCTGCTCGATCGCCCGCACGCTGGACGCGGTGGGGGAGCGGTGGACGCCGCTGATCTTGCGTGACCTGTTCGTCGGGATGACCCGCTTCGAGGACATCCGGCGCGATCTCGGCATCGCCTCGAACGTGCTCGCCGCCCGGCTGGACACGCTGCGGGCGCACGGCATCGTCGAATCGCGGGTCTACCAGACGAATCCGGTGCGGCGGGAGTATCTGCTCACCGCCAAGGGGCGCGAGCTGTACCCGGTGCTGGCGACGCTGATCGCCTGGGGAGACAAGTGGAGCGCGGGGCCCGAGGGGCCGCCGGTGGTCTCGGTCCACCGCCCGTGCGGGCGGCACACTTCGGGTGTTGTGGTGTGCGAGAAATGCGGGGAACCGCTCACCGCGGAGACGGTGCGATGGGAGCCGGGGCCCGGTGCGCGGCGGGGGCCGGGGACGATGCTGGTGGGCGATTTCATCGCGGCCGCAGAATGATTCACGCCAGGTAGGAACCGGTATCGCGGCATTGTGAGCGAAATTGCACTGGCGCGATCACCGGCTGTATGGCTAACCTGGACCAGTCTTGTCCCCGGCGATCGGAGCATGTGTTGATCTTCTCGAGGTAGCGCCTTCGGGCGGCCCGCATCTTGCGCGCCGCGTTTCCGTCGCAACCTCAGGGGCTCCGCATGACCTTTCTGTCTCTTTCCGATCTCACCTTTTCCTGGCCGGACGGCACTCCGGTGTTCGAAAGCCTCGGCGCGGTGTTCCCGGCCGGACACATCGGCCTCGTCGGCGTCAACGGCGCCGGGAAATCCACGTTGCTGCGCCTGATCGCCGGTGAGCTGACACCCGCGCGCGGATCGGTCACGGTGTCGGGACATCTCGGCTACCTGCGCCAGGATCTCGGGCTGGCCGACGGTCAGTGGGTCGACGCGGTGCTCGGCATCGATGCGGTGCGAAAAGCGCTGCACCGCATCGAATCCGGTGCGGGCGACGAGCGCGATTTCGAGACCGTCGGCGCCGCGTGGGATGTCGAGGAGCGCGCCGTCGCATTGCTCGGCAGGCTCGGGCTGCACTACGTCGCGGATTCGGCCGAGGGACTCGACCGCAGGCTCGACACCCTCTCCGGCGGTGAGACGGTGCTGCTAGGTCTGGTGGCCGAGCTGCTCGCCGAGCCCGATGTATTGCTGCTGGACGAGCCGACCAACAACCTGGATCACGTTGCGCGCGAACGCCTCTACGAGGTGATCGGGCAGTTCTCCGGCACGGTGCTCACGGTCAGCCACGATCGCGAACTGCTCGAGCGGATGGACGCCATCGCGGAGCTGCGGGCCGGCGAGTTGCGGCTGTTCGGCGGCAACTACGGCGACTACGAGCGCATCGTCGAGGCCGAACAGCAGGCGGCGCGGTCCGCGGTGCGCGAGGCGCGCAACGATGTGCGCAGGCAGGCGCAGGAACTGGCCGAGACGCGCGTCAAGCTCGACCGCAGACAGCGCTACGCCAAGAAACAGGCCGACAACATGCCGAAGATCCTCGCCGGGGCACGCAAACGGGCGGCGCAGGTGTCGGCGGGCAAGCTGCGCAACACCCACATCGAGCGGCTCGACACGGCCAAAGAACAGCTCCAGCAGGCGGAGGAACTCGTCCGCGACGACAAGGAGATTCGCATAGATCTGCCCGGCACCCGGCTCTACCCGGGGCAGGAGGTGCTCGCGCTGGACGAGGTGACGCTGGCCTGCGGGCCGACGGTCACGCTGCGAGTGTCGGGACCGGAGCGGATCGCGCTGACCGGACGCAACGGCATCGGCAAGTCGACGCTGCTGCGCCGGATCGCGGAAGCGCCGCCGAAGGTGCCGTGGCGGATGCTGCCGCAGCGGCTGGATCTGTTCGACGGGAGTCGTTCGGTGTTCGAGAACGTGTCCGCCGCCGCGCCGCACGCGACGCCGCTGCAAGTCCGGTCCCACTTGGCGCGCTTCCTGTTTCGCGGCGGCGACGCCGACGTCACCGCGGGCGCGCTGTCGGGAGGCGAGCGGCTGCGCGCCGCCCTCGCCATGCTGCTGCTCGCCGAACCCGCGCCGAAACTGCTGCTGCTCGACGAGCCGACCAACAACCTCGACCTGCCCAGCCTGCACCACCTCACCCAGGCGCTGGCCGGATTCGAGGGCGCGCTGATCGTGGTCAGCCACGACCCGCGCTTCCTCGACGACATCGGGGTCACCCGGCGGCTCGAACTCACCGGGGACGGGCTGGTCGACGCCGAGAGGGTCGTGGAGGAAGACGTGCCGGAAGAGGAGCCGACGGCCTGACATGCGCGCCTTTGCGCCGTACGGCAAGACGAGGTGTCTCAGCCGGGCGGCGGCCGATAGCGAGCGCCGTGAACAGTAGTGGTGACGAGCGCTTCATCGGAGCCCGGCTCCGATCCGCCGGTCGTAGGATCGGGGAATGGTGGGCGAGCGGCGGGCGCGGTGGCTCGGTGTGGAGTACGCGGAGACTTCCGCGCATCACCGCGCGGTGGACGAGTGGTTTCTCACGCGGATTCGGCCCGAGCCGGAGGACACCGTTGTCGATCTCGGATGCGGTAGCGGGGAGTTCACCGCCGTGCTGGCGGAGTCGGTGCCGCGTGGGCGGGTGATCGGAGTGGACGAGGATCCGTCCATGCTCGCGGCCGCGGACCGGTATTCGGCGCCGAACCTGGAGTTCGTGCGTGCCGCCGCCACCGAGTTCGATCGGCAGCTCGAGCCGGGCGTCGCGGATCTGGTGGTGAGCCGGTCCATGCTGCACTGGCTCGCGGTCGCGGACTATCCCGCGGTCTTCGGCGCGGTGTATCGGACGCTGCGACCGGGCGGCTGGTTCCACTCGGAATCCGGCGGCGCGGGGAATATGTCGGGCCTGATGGCGCTGCTCGAGCGCATCGCGGTCGCCAACGGGCTGCGACCGCCCAGGCCGTTCCCGGACGCCGGGACCGTGTTCGACATGCTGCGCACCACCGGATTCGACATCCCGGCCGACGGCGTCCGCACGGTCGCCCAGCTACGCCCGTTCACCCGCGCCCAGCTCGCCGACATGTTGCGCACGACCGCGTCGATATCCCTCACCCGGCAGGCCGACGCCGCCGACGCGCACCGCCTGGTCGACGAGCTCGTCGCCGCCACCGACGAACTGCTCCGCCCGGACGGCACCTACGACCAGACCTTCGTCCGCCTCGAGATCCTGGTCCGCCGCCCCTCGGATTGACTCGCCTCCCACCATTCGTCTACCGGCGCGAGAAATGGTTTCGCCGGAGAGAAATGGCGGCTCCGGGCCCCGCCATTTCTCTTCCGAATTTCGTTGGCGTTCAGCTCACCACACCGAGGCAGAGCTTGAACGAGGGCGTGCCGCCCATCAGGTACGCGCCCGCGGACTGGAGGATGCGGTCCTGGGCGACGATGTGCTGGCACATGGTGTTGGTGTCGCGCAGCCAGCGGTCCAGCGGGGACGGCCGGTAGATGGCCGCCGTCTGACGCAGGTCGTAGAGGCGGCCGACGATGGTGCGGGCGGTGCGGAACGCGTGCAGGCGAGAGAGAGGCAGCGCGGTGCGTTCGGTCGGGGTGAGTTCGTCGAGTGTGCCGCCCGCCGCGAGGATCTCCCACTGGCGGCGCAGCGCCGCGTAGACGCCGGAGCGTGCGGCGTGCAGTTCGGCCTCGCATTCGGCGATGGTCACCTGGACGCGGTAGTCGTCGGACTTGGCGGCCGATTCGGTGCGCGCGTAGTCCAACGCGGCCCGCGCCACGCCCAACGGTACGGCGGGCATATTGCGCATGTGCACCTCGGGCTGGCCGAGCGGGCCGAAACCGTGGCGCACGGAAGCGAATTCGAGCGTGTGCTCGGCGGGCACGAACACCTCGGCGATGCGGTAGTCGCAGCTGCCGCTGCCCGCGAGGCCCGTGGTGTGCCAGGTGTCGACGACCTCCACCTGCGCGCGCGGCACCATGAACAGCCGCGAATCCGGTGCGCCCGACGCGTCGCGCTCGGGTTCGCCGTCGCGCACGACGAACGCGCCGGACACCACCCAGTCGGCGTGCGTGATGCCGCTGCCGAACTGCCAGCGTCCGCTGAGCCGGAACCCGCCGGGGACGCGCTCGGCGCGGCCGGTCGGGAACAGCAGGCCCGCGGTCACCATGTCCAAGCTCGGGAACATCTCCTTGGCGACCGGCTCGTCGAGGAACCTGGCGTAGAGGCCGGTGTCGGAGCCGATCATGGCGCACCAGCCGACCGAGGCGTCACCGTAGGCGAGCGCCTCGACCACCTCGGTCTGCTCGATCGAGGTGAGTTCGGGCCCGCCCCAGTCGCGGGCGAACGCCATGCGGAAGACGCCCGCGTCGCGCAGCAGCTCGACGATGTCGGCGGGCAGGCGGCGCGCGGCCTCGATCTCCTCGGCGCGTTCGCGCAACCGGGGCGCCAGCGCCTGGGCGCGGGCCAGAATCTCGGCGCCCGCGCCGAGCGAGGTGGTGGGTGGTTCGTCGACGAGGGTCATCCCTGGGTCTCCTTGCTGGGTGCGGTGATCGCCTGGGGGAAGCGGAAGAAGCCGTCCGGGTCGTACCGATGCTTCACCCGGGCCAGGCGGGCGTGGTTGGGTCCGTAGTAGGCGGACAGGTCGGTGAGGGCGGGGTCGGTGAAATTGACGTAGGCGGCGTCGGTGGCGTATCCGCCCAGCTCCGCGTAGAGGCCGTCGAGCCATTCGAGGTTGCACCACACCGTGCGCGCCGGGTCGGTCGTGCTCCACGAGGTGTCCATGGAGACGAGGAACAGGGTGTCGCGGTGCGGGAAAGCGGTGTCGCCGACGGGGATTCGGTTGATCGCGCCACCCCAGGTGAACAGCGCGACGCCCGCGCCGTCGGGGTTGGCGCTGCCCGGCCAGCGATCGATGGCATCGACGAGGACGTCGATCCCGGCCTCGGTCAACGGTTTCGGCGTGCACCGGGTGCGCACCGCGAACGGGTCGCCGGACGTCTCGTGGTGCAGGAAGTCCTTGGCCTGCCAGTAGTCTCGGTCGGCGATGTCGACCCGGCGCGGTGTCGCGGTCGCGAGCGCGGGGGCGAGCAGCTCCAGCAATTCCGTTGCGGGACCGAGGTGCTGGCCGATCACCGACACGACGCCGGGATCGTCGCCCGCGCGGCTCGCGCCGATGCGCGCCGCGAACTTGTCGGGCGCGGCGGCCATGATCTCCTGCATGACCGCGAGCACCCGCCGGGCGTCGCGCCACTCCCACAGCAGCAGGCAGGTCGAGCTGGGCACGGTGTCGCGGGCCTGGAACGTGAACGACGTGTTCACCCCGAGGTTTCCGCCGCCGCCACCGCGACAGGCCCAGAACAGGTCCGCGTTCTCGCGGGCGTCGCAGCGCAGCGTGCTGCCGTCGGCGAGCACGATCTCGGTCGCCACCAACGCGTCCGCGGTGAGCCCGAACGCGCGTGACACCGCGGCCACGCCACCACCGAGCACCAGGCCGCCGATACCGACCTGATTCGAATTGCCCAGCGGCACCGCGAGATCGTGCTCTTGCAGCGCGGCGTACACCGCGCCGTTGGTCGCGCCGCCGCCCACGGTGATCAGACCGCTCGCCGGATCGACCCGCACCGCGCCGAGGCCGCGCAGGTCGAGCACCAGCCCGGTGCCGACGGAATGGCCCGCGTAGCTGTGCCCGCCGCCGCGCGCCACCAGCGGCACGTCTTCCTCGCGCGCCCAGCGGATGGCGCGCGCGACATCGGTGGCGTCGCGGACCGACAGCACCGCGCTCGGCCGAATGTCGGCGTAGCGCTTGTTGAACGGGACGCTGACCGCTTCGAAGCCGTCGTCGCCGGGGTAGCGCACCGTCCCGGCGTCGAGGCGGTCCAGGCTCGCGATCATCGGCCGACCTCGGCTGAAGTCGCGTGGCCGTACCCGGCGGCGGATGAGAGGTCGGGCGTACCGCGCCCGATCGCCGCCCACCGCCGGTCGGCTCCGGTGCCGGGCAATGGCACCTGCCGCGGGCCGACACCGTGAAGATCCTCGGGCTGAATCGAATTCGTCCGGCGCTGCGCATCGTGGCATGTCGACTCCGGCATGGCCGGAGCCCAAGCGCGGTCGATTGCGCTGCCGGGCCTGGCGACTCGCCCACCCAGGTCGAGCTCCCTTGGTTCTGCCGCGCCGGACGGGGATCGCCCGGTCGATGCCGGGCTCGCGTCGGTCTCGTTGCCGGACAATGTCGCTACCCGACCCGAGTCGACTCCGGCGGACCCGTCCCACGATCGCACGCCGAACCGGCGCAGCAGCCGGTTCATCGGATCTCCTCCAGAAAGGAGATCCCGCTGCTTGCGTTGGGCCCGTAGCGTTCCCACTCTTCGCGCAGCCGCAGCGGTCCGCCGTCGGAGGGCTCCGGTTCCGAACGGGTGAAGCCCGAGACGATGTCGCCGCCGTGCAGCACCATGGTGTAGGCCAGGTGCAGCACCCCGTCGGCGTCGCACAGACCGTTGAGCGCTCCGCGGCGCACCTTGCCGCCCGCGAAGGACGCCCACACCAGATCGCCGCGCTGGTAGTAGCGCGCGACGACCCCGTCGTCGCTGTCCGGGTTGCGGAACCGGCGGCCGTCGTAGTTGATCATTTGTCGGCGTCCAGGAGTCCGGCGGGCAGGGTGAACGCGGCGCCGGGCGCGAGCGGCTCCAGCGGATCGCCGACCAGCTCTACCGAAGCACTTGCCGCCTTGAGCAATTCGGCGCAGCGCGGCGCGTCGGCGGCTTCGCACACGACGAACGAGTGGCGGGCGATGTAGCCGCCGGGCGGCAGCCGCAGCTCCGCGCCGGGCTCCACCATCGCGGCGGCGGTGACCAGACCGGGGGCGTGCTCGGGCACCGTCACCGAGCGCACGAGCGTGTCGTGTTCGGGGTAGCCGAAGCGGATGCCCGCGGCGGCCTTGCGGGTGGGACTGGTCGAGGGGCGGTGCCCGGTGGCGACGTCGACGAGCACCTCGCCGGGGTCGATACCGGTGGCGATCTTGCCCAGGAACGGGATCAGATCGCCACCGAGGCGGCCGTTGACCTCGATGATCAGCGGCCCACGCGCGGTCAGCCGCACCTCGGTGTGCGTGATGCCGTTCTCCACCCCGAGTTCGCGGTGCGCGGCGGCGAGCGTGCCGATCAGTGCCTCGTCGTCCAGCAGCGGGTCGGCCGCGTCGACCAGATGACCCAGCTCCTCGAAGTAGGGCTCCAACCCGGTTCGCTTGCGCGCCAAGAACATCGGCAGGTACTCGCCCTTGTAGACCGCGGCGTCGACGCTGATCTCCGGGCCGACCGCGAACTCCTCGACGATGGCGGTGCCGCGGAACGGTTCGTCGCCGATGGCGCTCGCGCCGGTGGCGGTGGCGAAGGCGGCGTCAAGTTCGGTGCGGTCGGCGGCCAGCACCACGCCCATGCTCGCGCCGAGCGCCTGCGGCTTCACCACCACCGGGTAGCCGATGCGGTCGGCTGCCGCCCGCGCCTGCTCGAGCGTGCCGGTGAGCTCGAAACGAGGTTGCACCAGCCCGGCGTTGGTGAGCACCGCGCGGGTCCGGTTCTTGTCGCGGCAGCCGCGCACGCCGGTGGCGGTCAGGCCGGGCACGCCGAACTCGTCGGCCAGGTCGGCGGCGGGCTGGACCAGCGGCTCGTCCCAGCACAGCACGCCGACCACCCGCCTGCGGGCGGCCACCGCGCGCGCCTCGGCGGCCAGCAGGGCGTGGTCGAAGACGTTGGCGACCACGATCTCGTCGAAATAGGCGTGCTGCCATGTGGGTTCGATGTTGTTGAGCAGCACCAGATCCAGGCCGCGGGAGCGCGCCCGCGCCGCGACCGAGCGCACCAGGTATTCCCGGTACAGGCGCAGTCCACTGCCGATCACCAGCAGCACGTCGTTGGTGGGGGTCATGATGGTTCCTTCCGCATCAGGCGGCCGGTCGGGCGGCCGCGAGTTCGACGAGGTGGTCGGCGACCAGCGGTGCGGTGCGGAACCCGTCGCCGCCGGTGGCGGCGCGGGCCAAGACCGCGGGTCCCGGCCGGGCGAGTGTGGCGCCGCCGGTCGCGGCGTCGACGGTGTAGTGGCACTGTTTGACCGCGGCGATGCGGTACCGGTGCGCGTCGGGGAGCACGTGCTCCACGTAGTCGCTTGCCGCATACAGACTTTCGGCATCCGTGCCGACGTCGTCCACGGTGCGGCAGAGCCGGGAGGAGCTGAGCTTGAGCAGGGTGCCCGCCCCCGGCGGCATGAGCCAGCCGGTGCCGTCCGCGCCGATTCGCCCGGCGCTGGGCGCCTGCTCCCACCACGCGGCCAGATCGGCGGGCGGGCGCAGGTAGACGGTGGTCTGCCGGTGCAGCACGGTCGGCACGTCGACGAGTTCGCCCGTCCACGCCCCGGTCGCCAGCAGTACAAGATCACCGCTGAGTCGCGCGCCGTCGCGCAACCGGAGCCTGGCGGCGTCGGTGTCCACCTCGACCACCTGCCGCCAGGGCAGCAGCGTGACCGCGGGCTGCGCGCGCAACCAGCGCGCGGCGGCGTGCAGCACCCGTTCGGCGAGCAGCACGCCAGCGTCGGCCTCCAGTAGTCCGTAGTGACCCGAAGGAAACACGATGTGTGGCAACGACTTCGGCTCGACGACACGCACCGGCAACCCGCTGCGGCGAGCCTCCGCCACGGCGAAGTCGATCGACGCGGCGGACCAGCCGGTGACCACTCCGATACGCCGGTAGAAGGGGCCACCGAGCAGTGCTTGCAGCCGCAGCCAGCGCCGGTGCAGTTCCGCGGCGGCCGCGGTCGCGCCCGGGTCGCCAGGGCTCAGCGCCCGCACCGCACGGTGATGATCGAACGAGCTCGACGCCGGGTTCGGGATCGGGCCTCGATCCACCACCGTGACCCGGTGCCCGGCCCGCGCGCAGCGCACGGCCGCGATCAGGCCGGTGACACCGGCGCCCGCGATGACGACGTCGGTCATGTCAGCCCCGCACCGGATGCAGTCGGGGCAGCCGGACCGGTTCGATCACGGTGCGCCGCGCCACTTCTCGCAAACCGGTTCCCGGCAGCATGTCCGAACCCGCCAGCGCCGCCTCGGCCAGATCGAGGAGCAACGGCGCGGCACAGCGCACCAGCACGTCCACTTGATGGCAGAAGTCCCCGCCATCGGTGACCGGCACGCGATCCAGCCGGGCCAGCTGCTGGGTCAGCGTCTCGGCGATCCGGTGCAGGCTGAAGCCGGGCAGCTCGTAGGCGACCTCGAACCGCTCGACCATGCGCAGCGCATCGGACCTGCCCCGATCCGAGATCGGCAGCGCACCGCGCCACACCCAGTCGTCGGCTTTGGCGGCCACCCGATTCCACGGCTCCACCAGCCGGGTCTTGCTCAGCGCGACCAGTTCGTCGTGGCTGAAGCTGGTGCGCTGGAATTCCGGGCTGTTGCAGGCGAGGTGGAAGCGGATCAGGTCGCGCGGCGCCCGCGCCGCCAGGTCGCGGCCCCACACCAGGTGTCCGCGGCTGGTGGAGAACTTCTCGTGGCGCAGCTCGTAGAACTCGTTGGTGAGGAACAGTTTCGGTAGCGCGTAGTCGCCGAGGGCGAGCAGCATCGCCAGCCCCGAGATCCCGAACGGATGGATGTTGTCGATGCCGAGGAAGTACACGACCTGCGCCGCGGCCTCGGGACGCCACAGCGCGTCCTCCGAGTTCGGCTCCATGCCGCGGTTCTCGGCCGCGAGCATCGAGCAGTACATCGTCCAGGCGACCGGCTCGGCGTTCGGATTGACCACCTGCCCGGGCAGCTCCGGCGCCGGGATGCCCCAGGAGATCGGGTAGGTCACCGGGAAGTCCGGCAGCGGACGGTCCAGCAGCTCGGCGACCACCTGCGCCGCGTGCGGGCGCAGCAGCCCCGCGGCCTCGGCGAAGTGGGCGCGCAGCCGCTCGCGGTAGTCCTCCAAGGGGAGGACGAGCACCTCGACCTCGCGGATCTCCAACCGCTCCTGTGGGTTTCGCGTCGAGCGCGGATCCAGCAGTTCGCCCGCGGTCACCGCGTGCCCGCAGTTCTCGCACAAACCGGCGCAGCTGTCGGCGAGGCAGACCGGGCAGCCGCCCGCGACGTGCCCGTCCACTAGGTACTCACCGGTGCTCGGCGCGTACGGGAACGGCATCTGCCGCAGCCGCAGCGCGCCTTTGGCACGCAGCTCGGTGACGACCCTGGCGACATAGGAGGTGAAGCGCCGCTCCCATCCGGTGAAGGCGTCGACGGCGATGCCGAGCGCCGCCAGCGTCGCCTCGACCTCCTTGGCCGAGCGCTCGACCAGCGCCTGCGGCTCGAGGCCGAGGCGGTGCGCGGTGGTGGTGACATAGGTGGAGGTGTCCTGCACGCCGGTGCCGAACAGCACCTGCCCGCCCGTCGCGCGGGCGTAGCGGGTGTAGACGTCGGCGGCGAGGAAGGGACCCGCGATATGGCCGAGGTGCAGGTCGCCGTTGGCGGTCGGCGCCGGGGAGATGACGACGGTGGGGCCGTTCACGATGTCACCGGATCTTCCCGCGGCACAAGGTTGCTCGACTCGCGTGATGGCTCCGTCGTATGCCTGCGCACGAATTCGGCCGACATGTCGGTGTCCCACCAGATCGCGTACCACTCGAAATCGGCGTCGCCGACGTTGCGCACGTGATGGGTGGTGCCGGGAATCAGGTGGGCGAGGTCGCCCGCCACGAATTCGCGCCGCTCGCCGTCCACTTCGAGGACGGCGCGACCGGTCATCGCGATGAACAGTTCGTACTCGTGGTGGGCGTGCGCGGTGGAGACATCGCCGGGACGCAGCACGCACCACGCGCCCTCGAAGGGCGCGTTGAGCGGGGGCCAGGGCAGCAGCCGCTCGGAGGCGACGCCGTAGGCCTCGGTCAGGCCGTCCCGGTTCAGGCTGCGGATCTCGATCATGCCGTGCGGCTTTCCGGGAAGGCGCCCGCGGTGACGTGGCGGCGGTCGAGGATGTCGTCGACGATGTCCTGCGAGCGGTGCGCGAGCACGCTGATCAGGGTGTCGGAGATGCCGTGCGTCTGTTCGTTGACGCCCTGCAGATACACCGCGCCCCAAGCGGATTCGCCGAGATCGAGGCGGTAGCGGCGGCTCACCGAGACCTCGGCCAGCCCGAGTTCGTCCGCGAGATCACGAACCAGCGTGGGCATCGTCTGCTCGTACCCGGTGCCGAGCAGCACCACGTCGCAGCGCAGCGGCTCGACCTTGCCGTTCTTGCGGTCGCGCAGCTCGAGCACCACCTCGTCGCCGTCCATCCTGGCGCCGGCCACGTCGGTCATCGAGCGGACCGTCGAGCGCTCCCGGCCGAGCATGCGCTGCTGGTAGAGCATGGCGTAGAGCTCGTCGAGGAAGGGTGGGGCCAGGCCCGCGTAGTTGGTCAGGTGCACCTCGTCGAGGATGCGGCCGCGCACGTCGGCCTCGGAGTGGTAGAACTCGTCGACGAAGGACGGGAAGAACAGCTCGTTGACGAACTTGCTCGTCTGGTAGTTCTGCAGGCCGATGGACCGCATGACGATGGTCGGCGCGCTCTGCGGCAGATCGGTGTGCAGCGCCATGAACATCTCCGCGGCGCTCTGCGCGCCGCCGATCACGACCGGGCGGATCGGCCGGTCGGTCGGCAGCTGCGCGACCCGGGTGCAGTACTGGGTGCTGTGAATCACCCGGTCCTCGGGCAGGTTTCGGAAGACCTCGGGGATGTGCGCGTCGCGGCCGGTGCCGATGACCAGGTCCCGGCAGTCGACGGTGTCGCCGTCGGCGAGGGTGACGGTCCAGCCGACGAGCCTGCCGTCGCTGGTGCGCCGCGGCGCGATCGCGGTGACGCGGGCGTCGTAGCGCACTGCGACATGCTCCAGCGAATGCGCGACCCACTGCTGGTATTCCGACAGCTCCCAGCGGTAGGGGTTGAAGGTGGACAGGTTGACGAACTCGTCCAGGCGCCTGCGCTCGTACAGGAAGTTCAAGAAGGAGAACCGGCTGCGCGGATTGCGCAGGGTCACCAGGTCTTTGAGGAACGACACTTGGCTGCGCGCCCACGGGAGCAACAGGTTGCGCTGCCATTTCACGTCGGGGTGCTGTTCGAGCAGCATGGTCCGCTGGGCCAGCCGCGGGGCGTCGGATTCCTCGAGCGCGACAGCCAGCGCGAGGTTGGCGGGTCCGGCGCCGATGGCCAGGACGTCGACTTCGTGATCGCTCACATTATCCACCTGAGTCTCGATGGTTATCAGTTGCTCCGATCCAGTGAATGCGCTGCGCGAGTTGACCGAAACCCGCGCGCCGATCCGCACGACAACCTGTCGACAGCGGGGCCGTTCGGCCGGTCTGTCGCGCCTGACAGTCGATTGAAGGTTTCTGCGGCACAGCACTGCCGATCAATTTCGCGCTCTGCTGAGCTGGCCAGATGAGCACCTCGACCAGATCACTAGCGCTGCGCGTCGCCGCGGGGATCACCGCCGTCGCGTCCGCCGCGTTGCTCACCGTCGCCTGCGGCGGCGATCCCACCGCGAACTCTTCGGATCGAGACATTCTGAGCTACAACGGGACCGAGCCGGAGAACCCGCTGATCCCGGGCGACGCCACCGAACGCGACAGCGTCAAGATCGTGAACGCGCTGTTCACCGGGCTCGTCGAATACGACACCGCCACCGCCGAGCCCCGCAACGCGGTGGCCGAATCCATCGTCACCGCCGATTCGCGCGTCTACACCGTCACCCTCGCCCCGGGCTGGACCTTCCACGACGGAACACCGGTCACCGCCCAGAGTTTCGTGGACGCCTGGAACTACACCGCATTCGGTCCGAACGAACTACAGGGCGCCACGTACCTGTCGCACATCCAGGGTTACGAGGCGCTGCGAGATGGTTCGGCGACCCGGCTCTCGGGTCTGCGGATCCTCGACGATCGCCGGTTCGAGGTCACCCTCTCGGCCCCGTTCTCGGCGTTCCCGACCCAGCTCGGCTACGCGGCGTTCTTCCCGCTGCCGAGCAGCTTCTTCGCCGACCGAGCCGGGTTCGAGGCCGAACCGGTCGGCAACGGCCCCTTCCGTTTCGTCTCGCACACCCCGGGCGAGAACATCGTCGTGCACCGGTACGAGGCCTACGGCGGCACGCGCAAGCCGCACATCGAGGGCGTGGAGTTCCGGTTCTACAAGGCGCTCGAGGACGCTTACGCCGACGTGGTGGCGAACGAGCTGGACTATCTCGACTTCGTCCCCGCCGACGCGCTGGCGGGCGGCCGGTACAAGTCCGAGTTGTCCGGGCGGAACCTGTCGCACACCTACCTCGGCGTGCAGTCCGTGTCCTTCCCGCTCTACGATCCCAGGTACGCGGATCCGCGCTTGCGGCAGGCCATTTCGATGGCGATCGACCGGAAATTCGTGGTGGACACCGCCTTCGACGGCGACAAGCTCCTGGCCGACGGACTGGTGCCGTCCACGGTGCCGGGGTACGTAGCCGGGCAATGCGGGGAACTGTGCGAGTACCGCCCCGAACGGGCGCGCGAGTTGTTCGAATCGACTGGCTTTCAAGGGCCGATCGAGCTGACCTCCAACGACGACTCGGCCAACCAGGTGTGGATGGACTCGGCCTGCGCGACGATCAGCGGGGCACTCGGTCGCGAATGCCGGTACGCGCCCGTGCCGACATTCGGCGAATTCCGGACGCTGATCAACGACCGCCGCATGTCGACGATCTTCCGCTCCGGCTGGGTCGCCGACTACCCGTCCATCGAGAACTTTCTCAACCCCATCTTCCGCACCGGCGCCGCGGTGAACGGCACCGGCTACTCCAGCCCGGCGGTCGACGCCCTGCTCGCCGGCGCGGACGCCGCACCCGCCGAACGCGAGGGCTGGGTGCTGTACCAGCGGGCCGAGCGGCAGATCCTCCAGGACATGCCCGCGATCCCACTGTGGTTCCAGAAGGTTCAGTCCGGCTGGTCGAACCGGACCAGGGACGTCGCCGTCTCGCAGCTGCTGCAACTGGATCTGTTCGCGGTGCGGGTGGACTGAGCGGAAACTACGAAGGCGGTGGCGTTTCGAACGCCACCGCCTTTTCGTATGTGCCGGAGGGTGGCTAGTCCAGCGACGTCACCGACCCGCTGCTGTGCAGGCGGGTCGGCGTGATGACCATGGCCGCGGAGAACATCGTGGCGAACTCCGCCGGTGTGCCGAACATCGCGCCGATGCGTTCGGCGTACTTCGCCGCGTATCGCGGCTCCCGGTCCGCGGGCGGCTGGTCGGGGGCGAGTTCGGCGGTGCCTTCCAGGCGGACGATGTCGCGGCCGATGTCGGTGACGTCGAGGCCGAGGCTCACGTGCGGGTTGGCCGCCACATTGCGCAACTTCTGCTTGCCGGGTTGGCTGTAGACGAGGACCGTTTCGTCCTCGCGCAGCAGGAACCACACCGGCACGCTGTCCGGCCTGCCGTCCGGGCGGACCGTGGTCAGCCACGCGATGAGATTGCTGCGCAGCCTGTCTTCGACGTACGCGCCGCGGCCGGCGGGAAGATGGGATGTCAGGTTCATGGGTGCCTTCATATCGTACGAAAGTGCCTGTTCGGCAAGGGGTGTCGTGCGATCTGCGGGTAAGTGGCCAATCGAGCGACGGCGCGTCGGCGCGGTGACGCGAGAACCGCGCGGTCGCAGGGAAACTCGCGGTGAACGCGAAACATCCGCCGATCGTGTACTCGATCGGCGGATGCCTCCGCGGAACGCGCCTCGTGGCGCCGGTGTGCGGCGTTCACGCTCCGGTGCCGGATTTGACGGTGGACACCGCGGTGCCCGTCGCCGCGTCGGTGTCGGCTTCGTCGGATACCTCCATGTCCGTTGGCACGTCGGGCTTTTCGCTCACCTCGGACTCGCTCGTATCCGCCTTGTCCTCCCGCATCCCGGCGTAGGCGCACCAGGCCGCGACGAGCCCCAGCACGCCGCACAGCGGCCAGATCCCGGAACCCAGGCCATCCCAGGCCAGCACGCCCAGCGTGGGGCCCAGCGCCATGCCGAGGCCGAAGGTGGCCTGGTGGGTGCCGATGTAGCGCGCCTTCACCGCCGAAGGGAAGGTCGACGGGTAGGCGAACATGGTGGGGCCGTTGATCATCACGCCCAAAACGAACACCACGGTGGCCAGCAGGATCGGCGCGGCGCCGTGCTCGGCGAAGGAGTATCCGGCGACGCCGAGCCCCATGATCGCGGTGCCCACCGCGCCGACCAGCGGCGCCCGCAGATGCTCGACGTAGGAGGTGATCTTCAGCTCGCACAGGATCAGCACCACCGATGCCGTGACGAGCACCGCGCTGTACAGGCCCGTGGAGTGACCGTCGGCGGTGATGTTCAGCGGCAGCGCGACGGTGTACTGCACGTAGATGATCGAGCCGATCAGCACCGAAGCCAGGAACAGCTGGTAGCGCCGGTCACGCAGGATCACGCCGTAGCCAGTGCGCCGCTCGGCCGCCGGTTCCGGCGCGTCCTGCACCGCCGTCACCTTGGGCAGGAGCAGCAGCGCCAGCACCGCGTAGGTGAAGGCGGACGCGGCGTCCAGCCACAGCAGCAGGTTCCAGTCGATCAGGATCACCGCCGCGGCGATCAGCGGCGCCAGCGCCGCGCCCCCGTTCAGGGCGATGCGCATCATCGAAAAACCCATCACCCGATGCTCTTCCGGCATCAAGTCGCCGAGCATCAGCGCTGCGGCGGGCCGGTAGGACTGGGTGACCAGGCCCGCCGCGCCCACCGCCGCGAGCAACACCGCGAACATGCCCGGCGTCGCCAGCAGCGGGATGAACGCGAGCAGGACCGAAGATCCGGTCATCGCGGCGATGATGGTCGAGCGCGGGCCGAGCCGGTGGGTCAGCTCGCCGCCGAGCATGGTCCCGAACACCGCGCCCGCGCTGTAGGCGGTGAGCGCGAGACCGGCCTGGCCGATGCTGAATTCGCGATGCGTCAGGTAGAGCACCAGGAAGGTCTGCACGAAGGCGCCGAGCTGGTTCACCAGCACGCCGACGAGCAGGTAGACGACCGGGCGCGGGGTCTGGCGCAGCGCGGCGAAAACACCGGTGCGAGAATCGGTTCTGATTGCGTTCATGGTGAGTCCTTGATCGCCGGGATCGGGATGTGGTCGGCGTTCGGGAGGCTTGGCGCGGCAGCGCTGGGATGTCTCGGCGTGGCTACGCTTCGACGTCCCGGACGGCGCTTCGACAGTTCAGCGCAGCAGCGCTTCGACCGCGCCGAAGTCCAGTGCGTCCGCGAGTTCGGAGTAGGTGCCGGTGTCGAGGAGTTCGCGGGCGGCGGCAGCGGCCCGTGCGTAGGCGGCTTGGGCCAGCGCCGGTCCGAGGCTGATCCGGCGCACGCCCGCGGCGGCCAGTTCCGGCACGCTCGGCGCGCCCGGCCCGGTCATCACGTTCAGCGGAATCGGCGACTTGCCCACCAGATCGGTGAGCGTCGCCAGGTCGAGCAGGCCGGGGACGAAGAGGCTGTCCGCGCCCGCCTCGGCGTAGTCCACCGCCCTGGCCAGCACCTCGTCGAAGCGTTCCTCGGGCGCGCCGATTCCGAACAGGTAGACGTCGGTGCGCGCGTTGATCACCAGTTCGGGCAGGCCCGCCTCGGTAGCCGCCGCGCGTGCGGCCCGCAACCGGTCGCCCTGCGCCGCGCGGTCGAACAGCGGCCCGCCCGGCGCGGTGGAGTCCTCCACGTTGACGCCGACCGCGCCGACGCCGACGACGGCGGTGACGGTGGCCGCGACGTCCGCCGGCGCGGGACCGTAGCCGCCCTCCACGTCGGCGGTGACCGGCACGTCGACGGCCGCGACGATCCGCGCTACCTGGGCGACGGCCTCCTCGCGCGTCATCCGCTGACCGTCGGTACGGCCGAGCGCCCAGGCCACGGCCGCGCTGGTGGTGGCGATCACCTGGGCGCCTGCCTGCGCGATCACCGCGGCGCTGATCGGGTCCCATGCGTTGGGCAGCACGAATGTGCCCGCCGCGTGCAGGTTTCGAAACGCGTTGGCCCGGCTCTGCTGGATCTCGTCCGCCACGTCGGCTCCTCCTGAGTCGTTGTCCTGATCTGGTCGAACTCGACGAACCTAACCCCGGAACCGGCCGTATCGGCGCTGTCGGGGACCACCGCGGACAAACGAACGTCAAAGCCGGACAACATGTTCGGCTCAGCGCCCGAAACCGCCGTCGAAACCGATGGCCGCGCGTAGTGGGTCGGCGTCCAGGTCGTCGGCGCCGCGGCGCAGCGCGAACCGGTCCGCCTCCTGTGCGACGACCTGTCCGATCAACGGCGACATCACATAGCGCTCGGGCTCCGAGACCCGGTGCAGCAGACCGCCGTCGATGAGACTGTCCATCGCGTACTCGGCCGATTCGATCGAGATGTGCAGGGTGCGCGCCAGCGTCGCGGGTGTCACCTCGTCGGCCCCGCCCGCCAGCATGTGCAGCACGTGCTTGGCCAACGGCGGACGCGACAGGTAGGCGGGCAGCACCGCGTCGGCCAGGCTCACATCGCCGATCCGCAGCCAGTTCGACACGTTCACCCCCTCGGCGAGGCGCGCGGCGATCTCCGACAGGCGCCGCCCCGGCTGCGCGGCGATCTTGCGACCCGCGATGGTGAGGGCCAGGGGCAGGTGTCCGCAGAACTGAGCGATGCTGCTCGCCGCGGCCGGTTCGGCCCCGACTCGGTCGCCGCCGATGAGCAGCCGCAGCAGGTCGACCGCCTCGGCGCGGGGGAGCGGGCCGAGGGTGACGCGGCGCACCCCGTCCAGGCCGAGCAGCCGCGAGCGGCTGGTCACCACGATCTGGCTGTTGAGCGAGCGCGCCAGCAGCGGGCGCACCTGCGGTTCGTCGCGGACATTGTCGAGCAGCACGATGACCCGGCGCTCGGCGAGCATCGAGCGGTAGAGCCCGATCCGGTGCATGTCGTCGGCGGGTACCTGATCGGGCGGTACGCCCAGCGCGCGCAGGAAACCGGCCATCACTTCCAGCGGCGCGCCGTCGTCGCCGCGGATGGCGGCCATGTCGGCGAACAGCTGCCCGTCGGGGAACTGTTCGGCGAGCCGGTGCGCGAACCGCAGCGCGAACGCGGTCTTGCCGACGCCGACCGGGCCGCGCACCACCACCGGGACCCGCGAGTCGGCGATGCCCGCCGTCGCCGCGCGCGTGCCGTCGAATTCGGCGACCCGGCCGACGAAATCGTCCGGTCCGATGGGCAGCTGGACCGGGCGCGGCGGTCCCGCGTCGGCTGTCTCGTCCACCACGATCGGCAGCGGCTCGGTAGGCGCACCGTCTCCGCGCGCCTCGCGCCAGCGGCGCTCCCACTCCCCGGGGTCGCCGCCGCAGGCGCGGACGAAAGCCAGCGCCACCGGCAGCGTCGGCAGCCGGTGGCCGCCCGCGGCGTCCGACAGGACGGAAGGGGAGTAGAGGGCTACGCTGGCCAGCTGCCGGTAGGACGGATTGCCCGCCGTGGCCCGCAACTTGCGCAGATCGCCCGCGAACGCGGCAATCGGGCCCGACCGGATGTCGATCGGCTTCTCTCGTCTCCCCATCGGTGCTCCACTCCCTGAAATGCGTTGCGGCACACTTGCCCTGCGCCGCAGCCTGGCAGCCGACGACCCTGTCGGCTCCCCCCATGACGCGCACCGCCTAGCGAGCACCGGCCTCGGCGGCTTGCCCCTGATTCAGACCGCACTTCCGGGGAGCTCCGCACCGCGCGTCCGGCGAGTCCGAATTTCCCGTTCCGCGATCGTCCATCCGGAGGGTGAACGGCCAGCGTCGCTATGGCATGCGATAGGCGACGTGCCGCCTAAGCCTGAATCGCGGTGCGTGCCTTGGGTATTAACAACCGGATGGGCGTCCGTTCGGCCAGCTCCCTTGACCGATCAAGTTTTAGTCAATTACACTAAAACTACGGACACGAGAGGAGCGGCGACATGGGATACGGACACTGGGACGACACCGCTTACCGGGCGGCCAAGACCTACCGCGCCAGCCGGGGGATCGACGACTTCGGCTACACCGCCGAGATGCGGTCGCAGCCGTACGCGAGCTGGCGGGCGCATCCGTCACTCGACCCGCTCGGGGTCGACGCGCGCGAATGCCGGGACTCCGCCGAACACGGGAACTCGCTGCCGATCGCGGTGTTGTTCGACGTGACCGGTTCGATGGGGCAGGTGCCGATCATCATGCAGGACAAACTCGGCAAGCTGCACGGACTGCTCCAGCGCAAGAAGTACGCCGACGATCCGCAGATTTTGTTCGGCGCGGTCGGCGACGCCGACACCGACCGGGCGCCGCTGCAGATCGGTCAGTTCGAATCCGACAACCGGATGGACGAGCAGCTGCGCAACATCCTGCTTGAGGGTGGCGGTGGCGGGCAGAAGTCCGAAAGCTACGAGCTGGCGGCCTATTTCATGGCCACCCACGTCGTCACCGACGCGTGGGAGAAGCGGCGCAAGCGCGGGTACTTGTTCCTCATCGGTGACGAGCTGAACAAGCCGAGGCTGGCCTCGCGGCACATCCGGGCCGTGATCGGTGATCACGTGCGCAGCGATATCGCGGTCGACTCGATCTACCGCGAGCTGGCCGAGAAGTGGCACGTGCACTACATCCTGCCGAATCAGTCCAGCTACTACGACGACCCCGAGATCGCGGAGCACTGGCGCGGGCTGCTCGGCCAGAACTTCCTGAAGCTCGACGATCCGGCCGCGGTGTGCGAACTCATCGCGCTCACCATCGGGCTGGCGGAGGGACGGGTCGATGTCGACACGGGTCTGGCGGATCTGCGCGACGTCGGGTCGGCGGCGGAGGTGGATTCGGTCGGCAAGGCGCTCGGTGCACAGCCGCGTCCGGCCATGCGGGCGCTACCCGGCGGGTCGCGCTGAGCGGGCGGCGCCGCACCGTCGCGGGGTCGGTGCGGCGCGCTTGCGTTCGTGAAAGGGAAAGCGGGACAGCATGAGCGGATCGCATCTGATCGTCGTAGACCTCGGCTTCGGTGACGCGGGGAAGGGGGCGACGGTGGACTGGCTGTGCTCGCCAGAGGCGGGCCTGGACGTGTCCGCCGTCGTGCGCTTCAACGGCGGCGCGCAGGCCGCGCACAATGTGATCGCCGATGGGCGGCACCACACGTTCGCGCAGTTCGGGTCCGGCACCTTCTCCGGCGTGCCGACCCTGCTCTCCGAACACATGCTCGTCGAACCGATCGCGCTGGCGGGGGAGGCGCGGCGGCTGGAGGCGCTGGGCGTCCGGGATCCGTTGGCGCTGTTGCGCATCGACGGGCGCGCGCTCCTGACCACGCCGATCCACATCGCCGCCAACCGTGCGCGCGAGGACGCCCGCGGTGCGGCGCGGCACGGGTCCTGCGGCCGGGGAGTCGGTGAAACCGCCTGGTACGCACTCGAACACGACGCGCCGACGGTCGCCGACTGCCGGAACCCCGCGGTATTGCGCGGCAAACTGCGCGCGTTGGCCGCGCACTACAGTCCGTTGATCGCGGGAAGCGCGCACCGCTACGAGCCGATCGACGACCTCGTCGACATGTACCGAGAATTCGCGGCCACGGTGCGGATCGTGGACGGGCGGTACCTGGCGGGCGTGGCCCGGCGCGGCCGCCTCGTCTTCGAGGGTGCGCAGGGTGTGCTGCTCGACGAGTGGCGCGGACTGCACCCGCACACCACCTGGTCCACGGTCGAGCCGCGCAACGCGCGCGCCATGCTCGCGGCCATCGGCCATTCGGGGTATACGGTCGGCGTCACGCGCACCTACCAGACCAGGCACGGCGCGGGCCCCCTGCCGACGGAGGACCCGCGGCTCGCGATTCCCGAGCCGCACAACGGATTCGGCGAGTACCAGGGCGCGTTCCGGCTCGGTCATGTCGACGCGGTGCTGCTGCGCTACGCCGTCGCGGCGTGCGGCGGCGTCGACGGGCTCGTGGTCAACCACCTGGACGCCGTGGAAACCCGCTGGGCCGCAACGGGTTACCGAACCGGCGTGGGAACCGTGCTGGAGCTGCCGCTCGGTCCGTGGCGCGACCTCGAACACCAGCGGCGGCTCACCGAGCTGCTCGCCACCGCCGAGCCGATACTCACCGAGCTGCCCGAGGATCGGCTGTCCTGGTTCGAGCGGACGCTCGGCGCGCCAGTCGTGCTGAGCGCGGACGGTCCGACCCGGGCCGACCGCACCGGGTGGCGGACGGAGGTCGCCGCCTGAACGGCGCGGCCGGGCCGGGCGCGCGCGGGGCGGCCGGAGGAGGGCAGGATGGTTCGGCGTGGAGCAATCCGTTGTGTCGGTCGACGTGGTGACGCTCCGGTTCTGGCCCGAGGACGCCGGGGTCACGATCGGAATCGCGCCGCGCGGCCACGAACCGTTCACCGGCGAACTCGCGCTGCCCGGCGTGCTGCTCGGCCGCGGTGAGCGCCTCGTCGCGGCCGCGCGCCGCGCGGTGCACACCAAACTCGGCGTCCCCGAGGCCGCGATCGGCGCGGTCGGCCAGCTCGTCACCTTCGACGAACCGCACCGCGATCCGCGCGGCCCGACCCTGTCCATCGCCATGTGGGCGGTGGTCGCCCCGCACCAAGGCCCGGCCCAGTGGGTCTCCTTCGACGCGACGCCGACCCTGGCGTTCGACCACAACCGCATCGTCGAGGACTCCCGCGCCGTGCTGGCCCGGCTGCTCTGGAAAGACACCGGGTTCACCCGCGCGATCCTCGGCGCCGAATTCCCCGCCACCAGAGCCGTCGAACTCAGCACCTCGCTGCTCGGCTTGCGCCCCGACCCGGCCAACCTCAACCGCACCCTGGCCGCCCTTCCCGGCCTCGAACGCACCACCGAACGCCGCCGCACCAAACCCACCGGTCGCCCCGCCGCCGTCTGGGCCTTCACCTCGGACGAACCCGCCACGGCCGAATAACCTTGCGCCCCACAGGGTTGTCTGCCGTACGGTAGCGAGGTGGGGACTCCGTGCGGCATCTGCGCGCGAAACACCGGGGCGAAGGGCCGCTGGTCGGGCCGGTCCTCTTCGCCGACGAGTTGGTCGTGGTCACCCACCGGCCGCTGAGCAAGGGCCGCTTGCCCGGTTACCTGTTCGTGGAGACTCGACGCCACACCGCGGGCGTCGCCGACCTGAGCGACGACGAGAGCAGGGCCGTCGGCTGGGCGGTGGCCCGCGCCGCGCGGGCGCTGCGTCGCGAGCTGGCGCCGGAGCACGTCTTCTCCGCGATCACCGGCCGTACCTGGGCGCATTTCCACCAGCACGTCTTCGCCAGACCGACAGGGACGCCGGACGAGATTCCCTGGTTCGGCGTGGACGAGTGGGCGGGCGCCCCGATCCTGGACGATGCCGGTCTCGATCAACTCTGCCTACGACTTTCGGCGCACTTCGAGGCTGCCTGAGCAACAGCCCGGAGGGATCCAGCGGCGGGGCCGTGAGCACGGCGACGCCGAACAGGCGGATCGCGGCGCCGGCGTAGTCCCAGCGGCCGGGAGCGAGCGATCAGCGTGGTCGGGACCCGACGGTCGTGTGGCGTTCGGCCGGAGTTCAGGGAGGCGACCGGCACCGAGTCGGTCGATGAAAGCTCGATGAACAGACCCGGGAAGGGCTGGTGGGAGCAGGGCTCGGGCCGTCATCGTCACGGTATGCGAAGACGGTCGCTGTTGCGGGCCACGGCCGTCATGGCGGCCGCCCTGGTCCCTGGCGCGGTCATCGCCACCGCCGCCCCCGGTCGCACCAGAGTTCTCGTCATCGGACTCGACGGCGCGATGTACGCCAAGATCCGCGAGGCCCGCGCGCCGAACCTGCTGGGGCTGGTCGCCGCTGGCACCCTCTCCCAAATCTCGCTCGTGCCGCACATCAGCCTGTCCGGCCCGTCCTGGGCGACCGCCCTCACCGGCGTATGGGACCGCAAACACGGCGTCACCCACAACGACTTCGACGCCGTCCCCTTCGCCCGGTACCCGACGGTGTTCACCCTGCTGGAGCGCGCGGGACGCCGCACGGCCGCCGTCGCGACGTGGTCGAAGATCGCGACCATCGCGGGCAGCGGAGCGCCGCACGCGAGCCGGATCCACGTCACCGCGCCGGTGCCGGACGACCCGGACGAGGCGAAGACCGACGCCGCCACCGCCGACGCGGCGATCGCCGCGCTCACCGGCGACGCCCCCGACTTCCTTTTCGTCCACCTCGACCAGGTCGACTTCGCCGGTCACCGGCACGGCGCGGCGTCCAAGGCCTACCTGGACGCGACCACCCGGGTGGACCGCGAGGTCGGTCGGATCGTCGCGGCCGTGGACGCGCGCCACGACGAGCGCTGGACCGTGCTGGTCACCACCGACCACGGCCACCTCCCGAGGGGCGGCCACGGCGGACAGACGCGCGACGAGACCGCCACCTTCGTCATCGCACGCGGACCCGGCTTCGCCCCCGGCGTGACCGACGCGCACTACGCCCTCGTCGACATCACCCCCACCGCCCTCGATCTGCTCGATGTTCCCGTCCCGCGCGGCCTGGACGGCGGTTCCATGCTCGCCCGTCCCGCCGACGCCCGCGAGTGGGTGCGGTCCGCTTCGCGCCCCGGTGAGTGCGGTCCGCTTCGCGCCCCGGTGAAGAGGGCGGTCCGCTTCGCGCCCCGGTGAGGGGTGCGGTCCGTTCCGCGCCCCAATAATTGGGCGGTCCGCTTCGCGCCCCGGGTGAAGGGTGCGGTCCGCTTCGCGCCCCGATGATGGAGGCGATTCGCTTCGCGCTTCGGTGAGGGGTGCGGTCCGCTCCGCGCCCCGATAATTGGGCGGTCCGCTTCGCGCCCCGGGTGAAGGGTGCGGTTCGCTTCGTGCCTCGGTGAGGGGTGCGGTCCGCTTCGCGCTCGGTGGGGGCGATCCGCTTCGCGCCCCCGATGATTGGGGCGGTCCAGCTTCGCGCTGGTGGGTGCGGTCCGCTTCGCGCCCCGAAGATTGGGGCCGGTCCGCTCCGCGCCCGCGTGACGGTGGCAAATCCGTTCTGCCTCGGAGGATTTCGGTTCGGACGAATCCTCCGCCGGGCTCCCGGCATCGCCTCGAGAAGTCCGGTCGGGGGGCCGGAAAACGGACAGGCTTCCGTCCCGGCAGCTGCGGATCCGACGGTGGGCCTGGCCGGGGACTAAAGTTGTGGTCTGGGCGGTTGCAGCGGTCGGATAGGGTGGTCCGACCGCGGCGTGGAGAGGTGGTGGCATGACTCAGCATCTGGGCGAGGCGAATGTCGAGCAATCGGCGGCATCTGCCCCGCAGTCGAACGGTGCGGCGGCCGCCTCCGCGCCTCCGCAGCCCGCCCGGCCGACGCCCAACGATGTGCCCCAGCGGCAGCCCGATCGGGCCCAGCGACCGTCCGGAACGACGCAGCGTCCGGCCGAACCGCCCCAGCGCCAGCCGAGCGCGGCCGCCGTCCCCACCTCCGCCTCACGGCGAGTGCGTGCGCGGCTGGCCCGCCGGATGACCGGCCAGCGCGGTATCGCCGCCGTCAAGCCGGTGCTCGAGCCGCTCGCCACGGTGCACCGCGAGCTGTACCCGAAGGCGAACCTGACTCTGTTGCAGCGGGCCTTCGACGTCGCCGACGAACGCCACGCGCACCAGTTCCGCAAGTCGGGCGATCCGTACATCACCCACCCGCTCGCCGTCGCCAACATCCTCGCCGAGCTCGGCATGGACACCACCACGCTGGTCGCGGCCCTGCTGCACGACACCGTGGAGGACACCGGCTACTCGCTCGAGCAGCTGACCGCCGACTTCGGCGCCGAGGTCGCGCACCTGGTGGACGGCGTCACCAAACTGGACAAGGTCAATCTCGGCGCGGCCGCCGAGGCCGAGACGATCCGCAAGATGATCATCGCCATGGCGCGTGACCCGCGCGTGCTGGTGATCAAGGTGGCCGACCGCCTGCACAACATGCGCACCATGCGCTTCCTGCCGCCGGAGAAGCAGGCGAAGAAGGCCAAGGAGACGCTCGAGGTCATCGCGCCGCTGGCCCACCGCCTCGGCATGGCGACCGTGAAGTGGGAGCTGGAGGACCTCGCGTTCGCGATCCTGCACCCCAAGAAGTACGACGAGATCGTGCGCCTCGTCGCCGACCGCGCGCCCTCGCGCGACACCTACCTGGCGAAGGTGCGCGCGGAGATCGTCAACACGCTGGCCGCCTCGCGCATCAACGCGATCGTCGAGGGCAGGCCCAAGCACTACTGGTCGATCTACCAGAAGATGATCGTCAAGGGTAAGGACTTCGACGACATCCACGACCTGGTCGGCATCCGCATCCTGTGCGACGAGGTCCGCGACTGCTACGCCGCGGTCGGCGTGGTGCACTCGCTGTGGCAGCCGATGGCGGGCCGGTTCAAGGACTACATCGCCCAGCCGCGCTACGGCGTCTACCAGTCGCTGCACACCACCGTGGTCGGCCCGGACGGCAAGCCGCTGGAGGTGCAGATCCGCACCCAGGACATGCACCGCACAGCGGAATTCGGCATCGCCGCGCACTGGCGCTACAAGGAGACCCGAGGCAAGCACTCCGGTGACGCCGCCGAAGTCGACGACATGGCCTGGATGCGCCAGCTGCTCGACTGGCAGCGCGAGGCCGCCGACCCGGCGGAGTTCCTGGAGTCGCTGCGCTTCGACCTGAAGTCGCCCGAGATCTTCGTGTTCACCCCGAAGGGCGACGTGATCACGTTGCCGCAGAAGTCGACTCCGGTCGACTTCGCCTACGCGGTGCACACCGAAGTCGGCCACCGCTGCATCGGCGCGCGCGTCAACGGACGTCTCGTCGCGCTGGAACGTCAGCTCGAAAACGGCGAAGTGGTCGAGGTTTTCACCTCCAAGGCGCAGAACGCCGGTCCCAGCAGGGACTGGCAGAACTTCGTGGTCTCGCCGCGCGCCAAGGCCAAGATCCGGCAGTGGTTCGCCAAGGAACGCCGCGAGGAGGCGCTGGAGAGCGGCAAGGAGCAGATCTCCAAGGAGGTCCGCCGCGTCGGACTGCCGCTGCAGCGGCTGATGAGCGTCGACGCGATGACCGCGGTCGCGCACGAGTTGCACTACACCGACATCTCCACCCTCTACACCGCGGTCGGCGAGCACCAGGTCTCCGCGCACCACGTGGTGCAGCGGCTCATGGCCCAGCTCGGCGGCATCGGCGACGTGGAGAACGAGCTCGCCGAGCGCTCGACGCCGTCCACCACGCCGAGCCGTCAGCGCGTCACCGGCGACGCGGGCGTGCTGATCCCCGGCGCGCCGGGCACCGTGGCCAAGCTGGCCAAGTGCTGCACCCCGGTGCCGGGCGACGAGATCATGGGCTTCGTGACGCGCGGCGGCGCGGTGAGCGTGCACCGGACCGACTGCACCAACGCCGGTTCGCTGCGCGAGCAGGCCGAGCGGATCATCGACGTCGAGTGGGCGCCCTCGCCCTCGTCGGTCTTCCTGGTCGCCATCCAGATCGAGGCGCTGGACCGCACCCGCTTGCTGTCGGATGTCACCAAGGTGCTCGCCGACGAGAAGGTCAACATCCTGTCCGCCTCGGTGGCCACGCACGGCGACCGGGTGGCGATCAGCAAGTTCACCTTCGAGATGGGCGATCCGAAGCACCTGGGCCACTTGCTGAACGTGGTGCGCAACGTGGAGGGCGTCTACGACGTCTACCGCGTGACCTCGGCCGCCTGAGCCAACGCCCATTCGCCGACCGCGACGATTCCGCGCGCGTCAGGGTCGCCAGGCCGCCACATGCTCGTCGCCGGGCCGCGCGGCGATCCCGTGGGCGCGTCAGGGGCGTGAGGGGCGTGAGGACGCCATATGCTCGTCGCCGGGCCGCGCGGCCATCCGGTGGGCGCCTCAGGGGCGTGAGGGGCGTGAGGACGCCGCATCCTCGTCGCTGGACCGCGCGGCGATCCCGTGGGGTGCGTCAGGGTGCGACGCCGCTACGTCCCCGTCACCGGACCGCGCGGCGATCCCGCGTGCGCCTCACGGGGCGCGAGCTGCCGCGTCCTCGCCGAGCTGGCGCGCCTGAGCGATCCGGGGCGTCCGGAAACCCTTGTGGCTAGGTAGATTTGCTGGCAGACCTGAAATATTTGCTGAGCCGTCAATGGGGGTTGCTGGCGAGCGTAAGCCCAATTATCGCTCCTCGGTGGCGGTCTCGCGCGGACTCTCGGAAACTTGCCGGGCCGATCTGCTCGCCGCGCCGGTCAGTGTGCGTTATGCTTCGGCGTTTCGCGAAAAGTTTTCTCTGTTGCGGCAGTAATAGCCGGAATCTGTTACGGTCTATTGCGTTTCATGGCGTTGAGGGTAGCTGCGGCAACACGGGATTGATTGCGGATCGCTATGACTGATTACACGGCAAGACTCTCGGGGTTGGTGGTCGCGACCACCGTTGCCGTCGCCGCCGCGACGGCGAGCCCCGCGCTCGCCGATCCGCCGAAATCCCCCGCCCCCTCGACCGATCTGGCGATCGATGACTGTCCGGCGTTGTACGCCTTGGGCGTTCAGGGCACGGGGGAGTCCTCCCCGGACGCCGCGCCGACCACCGACACCGGCATGCTCTCCACGGTCTTCATGCCGTTGCTGGCCAAGGCCGCTCGGCCCGGCCTGGTCGATCGCGCCTACGTGCCATACGAATCCGGCTTCGGCGGCTTCGTCAACGGCGGCGCGGCCCCGTACGTGGAGTCCGTGCAAGGCGGGTTGACGCGGCTGCGGGACATGGCCGCCCAGGTCGCCCAGCGGTGCGCCGACACGCGCCTGGCCATCGTCGGCTACTCCCAGGGCGCGCACGTCGCCTCGGTTTTCGCCCAGGAGGTCGGGCAGGGCCGCGGCGTGGTGCCCGCCGATCGGGTCGCGGCCGTCGCGCTGTTCGCCGACCCGACCCGCAATCCGGGCGCGCCGCTGTTCCCCGGCTCGCCGGGCAAGCAGACGCCGGATCCCGCGCCCGGCACCACGGGCGCCCAGATCGCGACCATCGCCGCGCTGCCGCAGACGCCGGCGCACGGCGGCGGCATCGGTCCGGAACGGGATCAGGCGGCCGATTTCGCGGCCCTCACCGGTCGTGTGGCGAGTTTTTGCGCGGCAGGCGATCTCGCCTGTGACGCGCCGCAGGGCGCGCCGATCCTGAAGGCCGTGGCCTCGGTGGCGGGCCAGGCCAAGCTGAGCGGCGGCGACCCGATCGCCTCACTGGTCTCCATCGCGCAGGCGCTCGCGTTCACCTCGATCAAGACCGCGACCAAGGTCGTGAACGAGGACGTGCAGGGCACCTCGCTCGCGAATCTGTCGCTCTCCCCGCAGAAGTCGATCTCGCAGCGCATCGCCGACGCCTCCGACCCGCGCGCCCAGCTGGATCTGAACGGTGCGCTGCGCGCCCTGCTGAAGGTCGGCATGATCGGGCTCAACGCGGTCGCCACCGTCGTCAAGGCGGTGATCAGCCCGGCGGCGATCTCGCAGCTGGCCACCGCGGGGCTGTCCAATCCGGCGGCCGGTCTGCTGCTGCTCGGCACCAAGTTGATCGGCGCCATTCCCCAACTGATCCCGCCGACGACGGTGTCCCGGCTGGTCACCCAGGCGTTCGACGCGGTGGTGCAGAACATCACCGACAACAGCGAACTGCTGAACCTCACGACCTGGGTGCGGTATTGGGACACCGTGCAACGGCATGGCGCGTACAGCACCGCGGCGGTGGCCGCCAACGGCGACGCGCCCACCCGCTTCGTGGCCGACTGGTTCGCCGCACTGGCCCGTGACCTGGCCGATCGCTTCGGCGCGGGCGCCGAGCCGCAGGGTGGCGCGGCCAAGCCGCCCGCCGGATTCTTCGGCGAAAGTACCGGCGCGTCGACTACGCCGAATTCGTCCGGTACGGGACAATTTCCGTTCGGGACAGGAGCCGATGGCGCCTCATCCGGCGGCGCGACCTCGATTCCGCCCACCGAGCGACCCGGCACCGCCAACAACGCCTACCCGTTCTCCACGAACTGATCGCCGAGAGGTCCGACGATGCGATACCACGTGCCTGGCTCTGCGGGAATGGGGGAATGTTGAAGTCGTACAAAGATCTGTCCCGCTGGTACGACGCGCTCGAACCCGACAACGGTGCGCCCGCTTCGGCGCAGCAGGACGACGCGAGTCTCGATCCGGTGGAGGACGACGGACCGGCCCGGTATCCGCACTATATCCGCGAGGAAGAGGATCCCGAGGAGGCGCGCGCGCGGAACGAGGTTCCGGCGGATCTGGCCTCGCGGCGCGCGGAATTCACCGGCGGCTGGTCCGATTGGGTCGCCGTCCACGCGCCGGGCCCCGACGACGACTACGCACCGCGCGACGGCGATCTGGTCCGCTTCCCGTGGCCGGAAGACGACGACTACGACGACGAGCCCGCGCCACCCGTCCGCCCGCACCCGCGCGCGCTGCGCGACCACCCGGCCTCGCGCCGCGGTCGCGTCATCGTGGTGCTGATCGTTGCGGTCCTGTTGCTGGCCTTCGTCGCGGTGGGCGCGCTGTACCTTTTGCGGTCTTCCGCCAACCGCGCCGCCGTCGCGCCGACCACCCCGCCGATGCAATTCACCGCGGGCAGCGCGCAGGCGGGCATCACCTCGGGCTGCCCGACCGAGCGCGCCGAACGGCTGATCCGCAGCGCGGAGGCCGGCGGCACGCACAGCGGCCAGGACGTCGTGCTGGCCTTCCAGTACGCCTACTACGTGGAGCGGTCCGGCGAGCGGGCACGGGCATTCGTCGCGCCGGACGCGGCGGTTCCGGCCGCCCCGACGATTCAGCGTGGAATCGACACGGTCCCGGAAGGCACCACGCACTGCGTGCGCATCGCGACGGTGGGGGCCGACATGTATTCGGTGGAGGTCACCGAGTATCGGCCGGGCGGAGCGCCCGCCACGTACAACAAGCAGACGGTCACCACCGCGGTGATCGGCGGCCGCACCCTGATCTCGGGTATCGCGGCCGGATGAAGGAGAGCTGAGAACGATGGGAGAGGACTGGAGCCGCTGGCTCGACGAGGCGCCCGAGGAGGGCCCTCCGCCGGGTCGTCAAGCGCGTTCGAAGGCTCCGGTGGTGCGGTTACGGCGCGGCAAGCGGGGTGACGGCGAGCAGGAGACCGGCCCGACGCAGCGGCCGATTCTGGTGGTCGGCGGGTGCGGTGGCGCGGGAACCACCACGACCGCACTGGGTATCGCGGGCGAATTGGGTTCGGGCGGAACGCCTACGGTCGCGGTGGACGCCACCGCTGCGGGCAGCGATCTCGCGCTGCGCGGCGCCGACGAGCACCTGCACCCGATCAGTCTGCAGTCGTGGCTGTACGGGCGCGGCGACGACGAACCGGCCCCGCTGAAGGAGTGCCTGTCCCGCGCCACCTCCGGCATCGGCCTGCTCTGGCGCGACGCCGCCCCGTTGCGCCGCCGCGCCACGTACCTGACGGTCGCGCGCGCGGTGGAGGACGCGGGGTTCACCGCGGTCTACGACGGCGGAAGCCCGATCGCTGGACGCCAGCTGCGTCCGCTGCTCGACGACGCGGATGTCGCTCTGGTGCTTGCCATTCCGGCGCGCCCGGATGCCGCGAACCGGCTGCGCGTCACCCTGGAATGGCTCGACGATCAGTTCGGCGACTCGGCCGAGGGCCAGGGCACGGGCATCGTCGGCGACACCACCATCGTCGTCTCGCACCAGCAGCCGGGCGCCGATTCGCGGGTTGCCGACCATTTGCGTGAACACCTGGGCGGCTGGGTCCGCGACATCAGGGAGATTCCCTACGATCCGCATCTGGCGCGCGGCGAACTCGTCCGGCACAGCGCGCTGGCCGCCGAGACCCGCCGCGCGTACGGGGTGCTGTTGGCGGGGGTGGCATCATGACCGCCGCCATGAAACTTCGCCGGAAACTCGATCCACAGCCCGCGGGCGTCGTCGCGCCGCCCGAGTCCCGTCGCGCGCCGGTCTGGGACCGTCCGGTGCCGGGCGTCGGCCGCGCGCCGCTGGTCTGGCTGCTGGGTGTGCACGGCGGAGCCGGAGCAACTACCCTCGCGCATGTGCTTGCGCCAGCGGCGGATTCGAGCCGCCGCTGGCCGGGCGTCTTCGAGCGTGAATCCCCGTTCGTCGTGTTGGTGGCCAGGGAGACGATCGCCGGGTTGACCCGCGCGCACGACCTGCTGCGCCAGCACCATTTCGGTTTCGGCGGCCCCTCCGAGGTGCTCGGCCTGATCACCGTGGCCGCGCGGCCCGGCAGGATGCCCGCCGAGATCCGGCGCTACCGCGACGTGGTCGGCTCGCTGGCGGGCCCGCTGTGGCAGGTGCCGTGGTACGAGGAGTGGACCCTGGTCGAGCCGGAGCAGTTGCCGGTGTGGACGCCGGGAGATCCGATGCCGGAGAAGAAACGCAAGATCGATCCGCTGGCCGAGGTCCCGCTGGAGGTACGCGAGCTGGGCGTCGACATCGTCTCCGCGGTGCGTGAGAAGCTTGACAGCACTGCGGCTTTCGACGAGGGGGAGGATTCGTGAGGTCGACCGGCACGCACAGCAATTTCGAGAAAGGCATCCGATGAGCATGTTCCTCCTCGCCGTGCAGGACACGTACGGCACCGTGCTGGCTCAGGTCGGTAACCCGACTCCGGAGGCGCCGCCTGGGTCGGAGAAGATCCTGCAGCTGGTCCGCTACCTGACCTGGTTCGTGCTGCTGTCGGGTGTCTGCGGCATCATCTACGCGGGCGGCCGGTTCGCCTGGGAGAAGTGGACCGGAGGCGGGCTCGAATCGCCGAAGATGGTGGCGGGCGCGATGATCGGCGGCGTGGTCGCCACCAGCGCGGGCACCATCATGAACGCCGTCATCTAGGACGACCATGTCCACCGTGCGAATGTCGGCGGAGCTGCTCGCCTACAAGCAGATGCCCTCCGAGGTGCTCGAACCGCTGATGCAGCTGCTGAATTGGCTGCTGTGGTTCGTGCTGCTGGTGTGCCTCGCCTGGATGATCTTGTCCGCGGGCAGGCTGTGGATCGCCTTCCGCAGCGATCTGGCCGTCAACGACGCGACCCATGGCGTGGTGATGAGCCTGATCGGCGCGATCGTCGCCAGCACCGCCTCGGGTATCGCGTTGGCGTTCCTACCGACGTGAGCCGCGGGCCCCTGATGGAGACGGTTCGGACATGAACTGCACAGCGGCGCGGCCGCGTTCGGTGTCGCACCCGCACGGCGCGGGGCGGCGAGGCAGATCCGCGGCCGGGATGTTCGGCGTGGTGCTGCTGGCGGCCGCCGTCGGCTGCGGCGGCGCGGACCAGCCCACGGGCCCGGATCTGGCCGCGCGGCCCAGCGGGCTGCGCTGGCAGGCCTACCAGGGTGTGGCGCTGCCGCACAGCGACCAGGGACCCGCGTCGCTCGCCGACGGCGCCGCAACGGGTTTCGAGCAGTCACCGCCCGGTGCGGCCGTCGCCGCCATCACCCACACCGTGCGCCTGTCGGTGGCCGCCGACGACCAGTGGCCGAAGGTGATCGCAGCCGAGGTAGTGCCGGGACCCGCGAGAGACGAGTGGGCGGTGAGCCGGGTGCAGCTGTCCATCACCGGGCCCGCCGAGCCCGAGTACGCCCCGCGGCTGCTCGGGTACAAGATCACGGACTACACCGAGCAACGCACCGCCGTCGACGTGTACACCGAGTACTCGGACGGCTCGAAAGCGGTGAACCACACGGTTGTCGAGTGGTTCGCCGAGGACTGGAGATTACGACTGCCCGACCCCGACTCGACCGCACGCCCCGTCGAGGCCATCGACGTATTACCCACCGACATAGTGACATTGGAGGCGCCGAAGTGAGCGAGCGCCAGCGAGTGAACCATCGGCACAGTGCGCTCTCGCGCACGACGGAGCCGAGCGCTAGCGAGGTGGAGTCGTGAGCGAGCGCCAGCGAGTGAACCATCGGCACAGCGCGCTCTCGCGCACGACGGAGCCGAGCGTCAGCGAGGTGGAGTCGTGAGCGATAGGGACTACGCACGTGATCGCGTCTCCTTCGGTGCGATCGCGTCCGCGGCGCTGCTCGCGCTCATCGTGATCGTCGGCGCGGTGGTGTATCTGGGTCGCGACGACGAGGCCGCGGGCAACAACGAGGCCGAATTCGCCGCGACCACCGGCGAGGGCTTCGCGGGCCCGGAGGTCGACCTGTTCGGCAGGCGCGTCGACGTCCCGAACAATCCTGCGGGACAACCGCTTCCGCAGGATCCGACGCATCAGCGCAAGCCGTCCGACCCGGACTGGCTGACCGCCGCGCCGGAGGGCACCCTCGCCCCGCGCGGCTGGCAGCGGGTCTACGGCGCGTCGGTGCCGTTCTCCACCTCCGACGGGCCGACCCGCATCGAGGACGGGCTCGCCGTCGGTTACGCGCACACCCCGCAGGGCGCCGCGCTGGCGGCCGCGCAGATCACCTACCGGCTCAACGCCCGCCCCGCCGACCGCGACCTCTACGTGCGGCAGGTGCGCGTCTCGGCGCAGCAGATCGCCGCCTACGACCGCGCGCTCGACGAGGATCGGCTGCCGAAACAACAGCCGGAGAAGGTGACTCGCTACTTCGTCGCCTCCGACGCGTTCAAGGTGGAGAACTACGCCGACGACTTGGCCATCGTCCGGTTCGCCTCGCGCGGGCCCGTCGTCGACGGCAAGCAGCTGTGGGCGGCGCTGCGGTTGGTCATGGTCTGGGACGCGGGCGACTGGCGGCTCAAGCCCGCCACGAGCAACGGCGCGCAGACCGAATACATCGAGTCGCTCGAGGGGTGGACGAAGTGGTGACCGCGGGCCCGGTATCCGGCCGCGGTCGCGCACCGCTGCCCCTGCTCGGTTTCGGCGCGGCGCTGGCGGTGGCGATCGCCGTCGGCGTGACGGTGACCGCGACCCGCGACGGCAGCGTGGCCGCCGAGGTGACCGCTACCGGAACGACGGAACCCGCCGCAGGTCCGCACGGCCTCGTCGGCTTCGCGGGACGGGAAACCGACCTCTTCGGCAGACCGGTCGACGTCCCGGTGAACCCGGCGGGGGTTGCGCTGCAACAGGTTTCGGGTGTGCCGACGCGACCCGATCAGCCGGACTGGCTCACCGCCGCTCCGGCGCCCGCCGAGGGCGAAGGCATCTGGCAGAAGCTGTTCGGCGGTCCCGTCGTGCGCTTCTCCGGCTCGGACGGGCCCGCGCGCATCGAGGGCAACGCCGCCGTCGGTTTCGCGCACACCCCGCGGGGCGCGGCGCTCGCCGCCGAACAGATCTACTGGCGCACCAACGCCAACCCGCGTGATCGAGACCTGCTGCTCCGGCTGGTCGAGGTGTCTCCGCAGTACCTGGCGGAGTACGACCGGCTGGTCGCCGAGGGCAAGGTCTCCGAACGGATACCGGAGAAGCTCAGACCCCTGCTGTTCGCTTCGGACGCGTACCGAATCGAAAGCTACGCCGACGATTCCGCGATCGTGCGGTTCGCGAGAAAGGCACGAGAAACAGTTGATGGCCAACCAACATGGGTGGGCATGCGCCTTGCGGTCTTCTGGCGCGACGGCGATTGGAAGCTCAGGCCGGTGACCGGCGAGCAGCAAGTCCAGATCGAGTCCCTGCGGAGCATCGAGGGGTGGACACGATGGTGAAAAAACTAGTGACGATCCTCGCGGTCATCTTCACCGTGATGATCGCGACGCCGACGGTGGCCTACGGCCAGACCTACGGCTTCGACGAGACGTGCAACGAGATCCACGACACCCTCGACGGTGTCGGCCTGCCGGGGATCTCGCTCGGCGACGCCGCGTCCGCGGTGTGCAAGGCGGGCAACGCCGCGTCGCATCCCGGCGACGCCGCGACCGCCGTCAAGGACAAGGCGTGGGACTCCACCTTCGGCAAGGTGGTGGATTCGCTGATGAACGGCCTCGGCGAGGCCATCATCCTGGCGCTGACGTTCTGGATGAAGGTGCCCAACGAGGCGGCCAGCGACAACGGGTCGTTGTTCACCAGAATCAACGACTACACCTATCAGATCCAGATATTGCTGCTCATAGCCTCGGTCATCCTGTCGGGCGCGAGACTAGCCGAGGCGAGGCGCGGCGCGGCGGTGAGCGAAGCGGCCGAGTCCTTCCGCATGTTCGCCAGGGTGGTCTTCAGCTCCTGGATGCTCGGCGCCATCATCGTGGCGGGCACCCAGGCCTCGGATCGCTTCGCCGAGTGGATCATCAACGACTCCACCAACGGCAACGCCAAGGATTTGGCCGAGCTGATGGTGAAAACCAGTAAGCTGCAAGCCTTCTCGCCGGGTCTGGTGCTGATCATCGCGATCGTCGGCCTGCTCGGCGCGCTCGCGCAGATCGTGTTCGCCATCGTCCGCCAAGGACTGCTGATCATCGCGGCGGGCGTGCTGCCGCTGGCGGCCGCCGCGTCCGGTATGAACATCGGCAAGTCGTCGTATCAGAAGCTGATCGGCTGGATCATCGCCTTCATGTTGTTCAAACCGGTGGCGGCGATCGTCTACATGATCGCGTTCACCACGGCGGGCCACGTCGACGGGCTCACCTCGACCACCGGTCTGCCGGAAGGCGAAGAGGCACAGCGCATGCTGGTCGCCATCGTGTTGCTGTGCAGCGTGGCTTTCGTGCTGCCCGCGCTCATGCGTTTGGTCACCCCGGCCGTCGCGATCGTCGGTTCCGGCGGTTCGGGTCTGGCCTGGACGGGCGGCGCCGTGGTCGGCGCGCTGGCGCTCGGGGCCATGGGCACCAAGGCCGTTGGGGTCAAAGCCGCGGCCTCTCCCGGTTCGGCGGGCTACGTCAGCGGCAGCGGCTCGGGCCCGCGCCCGCCGGGTGGCGCGGGCGGTGGACGCGGCGGTGGCGCACCACGTCCCACACCTCCGCGCGGCGGTGGCGGCGGTGGCGCGGCGGGTCAACCACCGCGCGCCTCCGAGCCGCAGGGCTCGGCCGGAGTACCGTCCGGTGCGGCGCGAGCGGCAGGCCGCATCGGCGCGGCGAGAGCCGCGGCGGGCAGTATGCGCAACGCCGACGATTCCATGGGTGATGTGGCAGGCGACCGTTGGGCGAACCGGTCGCCCGACCTCGGGAGGAGCACCATTCCGCGATGACGATGACCGAACCCTACGAGCGCCGCTCCTACGGGCTGTGGCAGAAGCCGCGCAGCGCAGGCCTTTTCGGCCTGCGCTGGGAAGAGACCGTGATCGGCTTCGTCGTCGTGATTACGGCGCTGATCTGCGCGATGGTCGGCGGCTTCCAATGGGGTCTCATCGTCGGCGGCGTCGGCGTCGCCGTGATGGTTCCACTGGTGTGGCGGACGGGGGGCCGCTCCGGCTATGAGACGGGATTGATGATGTTCAACTGGATGCGCTCGCGGAACCGCGGCGAACACGTGTATCGGGGCGGACGGTTCTCCCGGATCCCCGGCGGCGTCACCCGGCTGCCCGGGCTGCTCGCGCCCTCGAAGCTGTATGAGGGCATCGACGCGGGCGGCTACAGCTTCGGCATGATCCACTTACCGCAGTTCGCGCAGTACACCGTGGTGCTGCGGGCCTGGCCGCAGGGTCACGAGGCGGTGGACCAGCCGGTCATCGACCGCTGGGTCTCGGCCTGGGGCACCTTCCTCGCCTCGGTGGGCCAGACCAGCGACATCGTGGCCGTGGTGCCGGTCATCGACACCGTTCCCGAGACCGGAAACCGTTTGCTCACCGAGGTTTCCACCATCACCCGCCCCGAAGCGCCAGAACTGGCCCAGCAGGTGATGTACGAGCTGGCCACCGAGCTGCCGCAGGAGCGGGTGCAGCTGCTGCCGCGCGTCGCCATCACTTTCAAGGCCACCACCGCCGAGCGTCGCAAGAACCCAGCCGAGGAGGCCGTCGAGATCGGCAGGCGGCTGCCGGGCATCTGCGCGGCGCTCGCCGAAGCGGGCGTGCGCGCCCAGCCGATGTCGGCCGACGAGGTGATCGCCTTCATCCGGCGCAGCTACGACCCGGCCTCGCAGGCCGACCTCGAGGTCGCGGCCTCCGAACCCGAAGGGCACGGGCTGGATTGGGCCGACGCGGGGCCGGTCTCGCACGACGAGAAGTGGGACCACTTCATCCACGACGGCGGCCGGTCGGTCACCTGGGAGATGGACGCCGCACCCGAGGGCGCGGTGGACGAGCGGGTCTTGCAGCGGCTGCTCGCGCCGAACCCGGAGGTGCCGCGCAAGCGCATCGCCATCGTCTACCGGCCGCACTCGGCCGCCGACGCCGCCGAGATCGTCGACGACGACTTCAAGAACGCGCTGGTGGCGCAGCAAAGCGAACGCGGCGTCGTCTCGGCCGCCGCGACACTGCGGGTGGGCGCCACCCAGCAGGCCCGTGAGGAACAGGCGAGGGGTCACGGTGTGACCCGCTTCGGGGCGCTGGTGACCATCACCGAGCCCCTGCGCGGCGACCTGCCGCGCATCGAGGCCATCACGCGCGACCTGTCGACCCAGGCGCGTTTGAAGATCCGGCGGTGCTACCGGTACCAGGCGGCGGCCTTCGCGGCTTCCCTCGGGTGCGGGGTGATCCTGCCGGAGCACGCGACGATTCCGAAGGCATTGGCGGGGTGAGCGATTCATGGCACGTGACAACGAGCCACCCGTACGGGAGCGCGACGAGGCGGAGGCGCGCCGCGGCAGGCGACGCGAGGACGTCGAACGTGAGGCATGGGGTCGCCCCGCGGCCGAAGGCAGGCCGCATCGCCCGCCCGTCGAGGGCGCGAGCCCACGCGGCGGCGGGCAGCGCTCCGGCACCGAGGAGATGCCCGAGCGGAGGCGGCGTCCGGCCGGGGATCCGGCGCGGGTGAGCGGCGAGGAGCGGACCGGTCTGGGGGAGACGTCCGATCGGGAGCGGCGGCAGCCTCGGGACGCGGGCGAGCGGCGCGCGCGCCCCGCCCGCGCCGACGGCGCCCGTCCCGAGCGGACGCACGCCGACCGCTCTCCGATGGACCGGGCACGCGCCGAGCACGCGCGAGCCGAGCGAGCCGCCCACGAACGCGCGCGCGCCAACGGCGCTCGGCCGCAACGCCCCGCGGACCGCCCGGTGCGCGGCGAGCGGCCGGTCCGCTCCGACAACGGTCGCGGCGGGCGGGCGCCGCAACGCCCGGCGAAGGTCGACTACACCGCCGACCGCGCCATGGGCGCACCGCACGTGGACAAGGCGGCCCGGCGCGCGAAAGCCAAGGCGGACAAGCGCAAACAGTCCGGCCCGCCACTGCTCGACGACTCCACGCGGGCCCGGCTGGAGGCCGTCAGCCGGGAGGGCTCCGGCCTGCGCGCGGCATGGGCGACCTTCCGCATCCGCACCGACGACATCCGCCGCCGCAACTACGCCGCGCGCGCCGAACAGACCATCGAGGACGGATTCGACCGCAGCACAGCCCAACTCACCGACCGTGGCTACGCGGGCGCGGGCGGCGGCCGGATGAACGTGGTCGGCCGCCCCGTCGAATACCGCGCCACGACGGCGCAGGTGGCCGGTCTGTGGCCGTGGTCGGTCGGCGCGGGCGCGCCGCTGATCGGCACGCCGCTCGGCTCGCACCTGCACACCGGAGCGCCGGTTTGCTTCGACCCGATGAACTGGTTCATGCGCGGCAGCTTCATCACCGCGCCGAGCCTGTTCGTGCTGGGCCTCAACGGTTTCGGCAAGTCGTCACTGGTGCGCAGGATCGTGCTCGGCGGTATCGCGCAGGGCATCACGCCGCTGGTGCTCGCCGACGTCAAGCCCGACTACCGCAAGCTGGTGGAGTTGGTCGGCGGTCAGATCATCGACCTCGGCTATGGCCACGGCAAGCTGAACCCGCTGGCGGCCGGTGTGCTCGGCTCGGTGGTGCCGCGGCTGGAAGAGTTCCCCGCGCTGCAACTGCAAGTGCTGCAAGACATGCGGGCCAGGCAGGTCACGCTGATCGCGGGCCTGATCGAGCTGGTGCGCGGCGCGCGGGTGCGCGACTACGAGGAGACGCTCATCTCCACGGCGTTGCGCATCCTCTACCAGCCCGGCAGCGGCTACACCCCGGACCAGCCGCCGATCATGGAGAACCTGCTGGAGGTGATCCAGGCGGGCGGCGAGGAGCTCCAGCTCGACGCGGGCGCCGACGATCCCGCCGAATACCAGGTCGCGATCAAGAACCTGCGCCGCTCGCTGCGCGCGCTCACCCAGGGCCCGTTCGGGGCGGTCTTCAACGGCCAGACCTCGGTGCCGATCGACACCGAGGCGGTCGCCGTCTGCATCGACGTCTCGCACATCCCGACCGGCGACAAGAAGCTCAAAGCCGCTGTGATGCTGGCCTGCTGGGCCGACGGCTTCGCCTCGGTGGAGGCCGCGCACGTGCTGGCCGACGCGGGTCTCGGCCCGCAGCGCTACTTCCAGGTGGTGATGGACGAGCTGTGGCAGGTGCTCGGCCTCGGCGACTTCATGGTCGACCGCGTCGACGAGCTGACCCGTCTGCAGCGCGGCCTGGCCACCGCGCTGATCATGATCAGTCACACGATCAAGGACCTGCAGGCGCTCGGCTCGGAAGCCGCGATCGCCAAGGCGCTCGGCTTCCTGGAGCGGGCCCGCGCCAAGATCTTCGGCGCGCTGCCCGCCGAGGAGGTCAAGCGGCTCGACAGCACAGTGCCGTTCACCTCCGCCGAGGAGGACATGGTGACCGGATGGTCGGCGCCGCAAGCGCTGACGGGTGAGGCGCTGAAACCGGGCCAGCAGCGCCCCTCTCCGCCGGGCACGGGTAAATTCCTGCTGAAGATCGGTGAGGATCGGCGTCCTGGCATTCCCTTCCACATGGAATTCACGTTGTCGGAGAAGGAAAGCGGGATTCACGACACGAACCAGCGGTTCAGTGAATTCACCGGCGGCCCGAATACCGAATCCACCGCGCGTGGCGGTGAATCCCCGAACGGGAGCGCGGCATGAGATACCGTCCAGGACGCGAAGCAACAAGGATCGGCCGAGCGCCTGGATGGGCGGTGTTGTTCGGCGGAAGGAGTGCCGCATGATGCCGCATCGTTCGTATCGCAGAGTGTCGCCGGAAGTGCGAAAGGCCGCCGTCGAGCAGGTCATCGCGCTGACCGGCAAGCTACGCAGTGAATCCGAGGCATGCCGAGTGGTCGCCGAGCAGATCGGCGTCCACACCAACTCGGTGCGCAATTGGGTGCGCGCCGCGGAAGGCCCCGGGCTGGAACGCATGGACGCGACCGCGCTGCGCCGGAAAGT
The DNA here is from genome assembly GCF_040654315.1 of Nocardia sp. NPDC050713. NCBI lineage: Bacteria > Bacillati > Actinomycetota > Actinomycetes > Mycobacteriales > Nocardiaceae > Nocardia > Nocardia sp. NPDC050713. The sequence continues at coordinate 56,990 of NZ_JBFAHS010000003.1, forward strand.
GGCGCTGCTGCAACAACAATTGGCTGCCGCCGCCGAAATGAACCGCACCCTCGCCGACACCCTGAACGAAGCCCGACGCCACACGTGACCATTTTCCCCGAGTCGCATTCGATTACCGGCGCCCCGCCGCGTCCCCGTGCGAGGGCGTGGTGACCGCCCGCAGCGTGTTGTGGACGGCCCTCGGCGCGGTGATCGGACTGATCGCCCTGGTACTCGTCGTGGTGCTGCCCGCCGTCGAGGACCCGTGCGAGGACGCGTCGGTGCTCGGCCCCTCACAGACCGCGCTGCCACCGCTGGGCGGCGACGTGCCGGGCGACAGTCCCGCCGGCGCCGCCGAACCCACTGCCTCCCAGGTCAATCCGAGCGTCACGGGCACGCCCTCGCTGGCCGCGGGCATCGGCCCGATCCGGCGCACCCTGCCGATGGCCGCGGGCACCTTCACGATCTCGGACACCTTCGGCTCCCGCAACGGCGGGCACCGCGGCGTCGATATGGCGGCGAGCGACGGCACCCCGATCTTCTCGGTCGCCGACGGCCGGGTGGTGGCGGCCGGACCGGCCTCGGGTTTCGGCAACTGGATCGTCGTCGACTCGGTAGACACCAACGGCCGGTCGTATTCGGCGGTGTACGGACACATGTGGGACCACGGCGTGCTGGTGCGGGTGGGGCAGAGTGTGCGTGCGGGTCAGCAGATCGGCGCGGTCGGCTCGGCGGGCGAATCCAGCGGCCCGCACCTGCATTTCGAGATCGTCCCCGGTGGTCGCTTCACCGGCGGCCGTCAGATCGACCCGCTGCCCTGGCTGGACGGCGCGCCGACGCCGGATCTCGGCGGCGCGCAGTGGTACTCCGCCGATCCGCGGTGCCAGCGCGGTTTCGGCAGCGCGGGCGGCGCGTTGGCCGCGGGCAAGGTGCCCCAAGAACTCGAGATCTGGTACCGCCGTGCGGGTTCGCTCTGCCCGCAGATCACGTCCTCGTTGCTGGCCGCCCAGGGCAGGCAGGAGTCGGGCTTCCGCAGGGGTCTCACCTCGCCCGCGGGCGCGCAGGGTCTCGCGCAGTTCCTGCCCGGCACCGCGGCCGCGACCAACCCTGACGACGGCAGGCCGTATGTCATCGACGCCGACGGCAACGGCGTGGCCAGCGTGTGGGACGACGGCGACGCGATCATCGGGCAGGGCCGCTACATGTGTGCCATCGCCCGCAAGGTCACCCAGTGGGTGGCCGAAGGGCGCGTCCAGGGGGATGTCACCGCGCTGACGCTGGCCGCCTACAACGCGGGCGAGGGCGCGGTGCTCGCGTCGGGCGGCATGCCGAATCAGTATGCGGCGCACTACTCCGAGACCCGGCCCTACGTGGCGAACATCCTCGCGATGGAACCGCAGTACCGGGCGCCGGGTTCGACGGGACGCTTCAGTCCGCAGGAGGGCAGTGGCGGCGAACAGATCCTGGAGGCCGCGCACGACTGGCTCGGCACACCGTACGTGTGGGGCGGCGGCGGGCCGCAGGGTCCCACCGGCGGCGGCATGGACGGCCCCGGCCTGACCGCGGCCGCGGTGTTCGCGGCCTCCTCGGGTGCGGTGACGTTGCCGCGCACCGCCGAGCAGCAGTGGGAGGCGGGCGTCGAGGTGCCGAGAAGCAAGGCGCAGCCGGGGGATCTGGTGTTCAGCTCCTTCGGGCCGCGCGGGCCCGCGGAGGTGGGAATCTACGCCGGTGACGGACGCATGATCCAGTCCGTGCCGGGTTCGGACGCGCGGTCGGGCGGCGGCGTGATCGAGGTCGCGGTGCCCGGCGACGCACGGCTGCGGAGGGTACTGTGAGCGAACACGCCGAGGCGCGAGTGCTGATCGGACCACCACCGTGTCGGTCCGGGCGGTTAGCCTTGAAAGACAGAGCAACTGCACGCGCGAAACTGGTGGTGATGCTGGTGGTGAGCGTGGCGATGACGATCGCGGCCTGCGGGCGTGACCAGACCGGCGAATCGGGTTCCGGTGCGCCGCAGCCCGCCACGTCCACGACCAGACTGCTCGAGAACGTTCCCGCGCCGGATCCGGTGACGCCGGACGGTGTCGCGGTGGCGGCGCTGCGCGAGATCTACACCTGGCGGCCCGCGAGCGAGGCGCCGGGCGATTCGCTGGCTCGGGCGCGAAAATGGCTGGGGCCCAGCATGATACGAATGTTGGACGGCGAGCCGTCGGTCACCGGGACGCCCAAGCCCTCGCTGCAGTGGTCGGACTGGGCCAAGGCGAAGGCCACCGTCGAGGCGTTCACCTTCGCTTCGGGGGACCGGCCGCCGCCGGGGCCCGATCCGGACCTGGCGCAGTTCAAGATCGGCATCGAGCAGACCGTCGTCTACCCGAACGGGCGCAAGGAACCGCTGGCGCCCGCGACGGTGATCGCCACCGTGGTGCGCACGCCCGACGGCTGGCGGCTCGACGCGTTCCGCTGACCACACGCTTTCGACCGCACGGCGATTCGAGGAGACAGACATGGCAAAGAAGAAGAAGGTGACGGATCCGGCGATACCCGGTCCCGATCTCGGCCTGTTATCGGTCTACGCCGGTGCCGTGGTAATCGGAACGCTTTTACTGGCGCTGCATCTCGGCAACGCGATGGCGGCCGAGCCGCAGAACCTGCCGATGAACCCGATCGAGATCGTCGCCGGGCTGGCGCGCCGCAAGTACACCTGGCCGACCGGCGCGACGGTGATCCTGCTGCTCGTGGTGTCGTGCGCCGTCGCCTACCTGGTGGTGCGCAAGCAGATGACCAAGCGCAAGACCAAAGGCGCGCTGCCGGTGGACGAGAAGGCGCAGCACATGGGATCGGGTGGCGCGATCCGCGCGCTCACCGAGGCGGGCGTGCGGGAGAAGGCCGAACAGCTCGGGATGAACCTCGGCTACGACGACGCGCCCGGCGTGCCGATCGGCGTCGGCGTCGCGGACGGTGTCATGTTGTACGGCTCCTACGAGGATCTGCACCTGGACATCTGGGGTCCGCGCCAAGGCAAGTCGACTTCACGGGTCATCCCGGCGATCCTGTCCGCCATCGGTCCGGTGCTGTCCACCTCGAACAAGCGCGACGTCGTCGACGCGACCCGCGACGTGCGAGAGTCCAAGGGCAGCCCCACGTTCGTGTTCGATCCGCAGGGCGTCGCCGACGAGAGTCCCAGCTGGTACTGGAACCCGTTGGACTGGGTCGACGCGCGGCACGAGGGCTGTGAGATGCGCGCGCAGCGACTGGCCGGGCACTTCGCCGACGCCGACAACGGCACCGAGTCCAAGTCGGACGAGTTCTTCGATCCCGAGGCCGAGGATCTGCTCGCCGCGCTGTTCCTCGCCGCGGCGGTCGGGCAGCGGCCGATCGTGCAGGTCTGGGACTGGGTCACCAACCCGGTCGACACCGAGCCGATCGAGTTGCTGCGCAACGCCCGCCACCACTACATGGCCTCCGGCCTCGCGATGCAGTACAACGCCGATCCCCGTACCCGCAGCGGCATTTTCGGCACCGCCAAGAAGATGGTGCGCTGTCTGCAGCTGTCCAACGTGCACGATTGGATCCTGCCCGGCGCCGATCCGAGCACCGGCCAGACCCGCAGGCAGTTCGACGAGCTCGAGTTCATCGAGCGCAACGGCACACTGTACTGCCTCTCGCTGGAAGGGCGCGGTTCGGCGGCCCCGCTGGTGAGCGCCCTGACCGAGGCCGTGATCGACGTGGCAATGCGCAAGGCGTCTCGCTCGCGCGGCGGTCGCCTGCCCATCCCGCTGCTCGCGGTGCTGGACGAGGCCGCCAATGTGGTGCGCTGGAAGGATCTGCCGAAGCAGTACAGCCACTTCGGTTCGCGTGGCATCGTCGTGATGACGGTGTTGCAGTCCTGGGCGCAGGGCGCGCGATGCTGGGGCGACGCGGGCATGCTCGCGCTGTGGTCGGCGGCCAACATCAAGGTGCTCGGCAGCGGCGTCGACGACATGAACTTCCTGCGCGATCGATCCGAGGCGATCGGCGATTACGACTCCATCTCCGGTTCGGTCTCGGAATCCAAAGGCAGCAAGAGTTATTCGCGATCACTGGGTTCGTCGAGGACGTTCAACGTCAATGCGCTCGCCACGCTGCCACGTGGCCGCGCGATCGTCTTCACCTCGGGTCAGCCCGCGGTGCTCATCCGAACGGTTCCGTGGTGGGAGGGCGAGTACGCTGCGGACGTGAAGAAGTCGATCGCGCAGCACGATCCGCAACGCAAGACCGAGATCACCGACCTGATCGGCTCGCCTTCGCTGACCAAGGTCCCACCGCAACAACCCGACGCCGGGCAAGTCGAGGAGGTTCGGCCCCTGTGAGCACGCGTAGCGAGCGAACCATGTACACAGCACCTCCGGTCGCGGCGGAGCCGAGTGTCAGTGAGGCGGAGTCGTGAGGGAGCGTAGCGAGCGAACCATGTACACAGCACCTCCGGTCGCGACGGAGCCGAGTGTCAGTGAGGCGGAGTCGTGAGGGAGCGTAGCGAGCGAACCATGTACACAGCACCTCCGGTCGCGACGGAGCCGAGCGACAGCGAGGCGGAGTCGTGACCGAACAGCAGCAGCAAATGATTTACACCAACGTCGTCGAATTCGTCGAGAACTACCTGAGTCTGGTCTACCGGCGGCAGGTGACCGATATCAGCGAAACGGTGTGGTGCCCCGAATGGTGGAAGCACGCCGAGGCGGTGGCGCGACTGGATGCGCTGTGGCGCGCCTGGGAGCACTACCGCATGGAACCGAGTACCGGCCTGAGTATCTGGTTCCTCGACCACGCCGACCCGCACATGACCAAGCTGTTCGACCCGCGCGGGCCGTTCAAGTACTGCAGTGTGCGCAACGGGCACAAGGACATGCTGAGCCCGCTGCCGCTGAAGTCGCCCGCGCAAGGCATGTTCGGCGATCCGACGGTCGGCGACTTCCGGGTCTAGAAACCAAGACGCCCGCTGAAATCAGCGGGCGTTCTTGATGATTCAGTTTTCCGGGCGGATTACTGCCTGGTGCGTTCGAGACCGCGGGCGTCCGGCTCGCGACCGCGCGCCGCGACGGAGCGGTTCTCCTCGGTGCGGGCTCGGACCGCTTCCTCCGGCGGTTGTCCCTGCCCTACCTCGATGAGCATGCGGACCGCCGCCAACTCCGGTGCGACGCCGATGCGCGAGAGATGCGCCGCGATCGCCATGCGCCGCTCGGCCGAATCGTACCGAACGACCGGTTGTTTCGCGGCGGACGCGGTGGCCGCCATACGAGTGGCTTCGGCCTGCGCGGAGAAACGATCCTTCTCCAGTGAAATGCCTTTGGCCGGAGCCGCTTTCTCCACCATGCGCGCGAGCTCGAGGTTGCGCGGGTCCTTGGCCTTGGCGTCGCGAGCCTCCCGAATCTGGAGTTCGCGAGCCTCTTTCACGCGGGCCTCGGTGATCTTGGCGCGCGCCTCGGCTTCCTTCTGACCACGCTCACGGGTGCGCAGTGCGACCAGGGTCGCCAGCTGCAACATACTCTTCATCATGGCCGCGGTTTCCCGGCCGATGTCGTCCAGTTCCTCGGACATGGCTGCTCCCCGATGCTGCAGTGATCACTATGGATGATTGTGGTGCTTCGTCACGGACACCGCCACGCGGAACTGTAGCCCGTCGGCGGGTGCCCCGCCTGCAAACGTGGACACCAGGAGGACTCGTGTCGTCGGCATCCCTTGTGGCTGGGGATCGCCCATTTTAGGGATGGCTACGCTACGCGAACTCCTTGTTTCGAGATTACCCGAGAAACGCGTGGCACAACCGTACGGACGTGCCGGTAACAGCATATATCGCACAATTCCGACACGCGCAGCGAAGCGCCGGAGTAGTTACGGCACATGTCCTGTGCCGCCGGATAATTAGGCTCGCCTACCCTCAGTTGTCGTAGCGCACAAGGCTCGGGCCCGGCCGCCGGGGACGGCGCCGGGCCCGAAGAAGTTGCCGGAGATTCAGTCCAGCTGAACCGACTGGATGGTCACCGGGGCGCTGGGCTTGCCGTCGCCGGGACCGTTGGAGTTGTCCTGGCCGATCTGCGCGATCTTGTCCAGCGTCGCCATGCTGTTCTCGTCCACCGTGCCGAAAATGGTGTACTGCGGCGGCAGCTGTGAGTCGCCGTAGACGATGAAGAACTGGCTGCCGTTGGTGCCGGGGCCCGCGTTGGCCATGGCCAGCGTGCCGCGCTTGTAGTCGATCGGCATCTGGCTGCTCGGGTCGCCCTCGGCGTACTGATCGGTCGGGTACTCGTTGTCGAATTCGTAACCGGGACCGCCCATTCCGGTGCCGGTCGGATCGCCGCACTGGAGCACCTTCAGGCTCTCGTCCGCGGTCATCCGGTGGCAGTCGGTGCCGTCGAAGTAGTTCTGGGTGGCCAGACTCACGAAGCTGTTGACGGTGCAGGGGGATCCGGCGTTGTTCAGGGTCAGGCCGATCGGGCCCTGATTGGTGTCCATGCTCACGCTGACCTTGGCGTCCCCGCCGGTGGTGGGGATGCCCTGCGCCTTGGACGGCTTCTGCACCGGCTTGTCGGCGGGCTTGGCGCCGTCGCGGTAGGTGCAGTCGACCAGCTCGGGCTTGGCCTTGGCGTTGGGTGGCGCGGCGGCGGACAGCGACGCGTCCTTCGTCTCGGAGGCGCTGTTCTGGTTGTCCTCGCCCTTGGTGAGGAAGTAGACGCCGGTGACGGCCGCGACCGCGACGACCACACCGAGCACGGATCCGGCGATGGTCAGTTGCTTGCGTCGGCGCGCGCGTTCGGCCCGGTTGGCCAATTGGCGCTCGAGCTTGCGCTTGGCCGCTGCTCGTCGCTGTTCGTTGCTCGGCACTACCACGTTCCTCCCGTGTCGGCTTGCTTCCGAGGTAAGAGTGTGCCATCTCTTCCTGAGACCGCTCGGCAGTTCCTCGTACGGGTCGGAGGCAAACCGGTTGGACTTGACGGGCGGTGGTGGTGGAAACTGGACCATCGTGACCAAGACCAGCAGCTTCTCCGCCCCGCGGGGGGTACCGGACTACGTGCCTCCCGGCTCCGCCGAGTTCGTCGCCGTGCGCGACGGCCTCGTGCATGCGGCCCGACTGGCCGGGTACGGGCACATCGAGCTGCCGGTGTTCGAGCAGACCGCGCTGTTCGCGCGCGGCGTCGGCGAGTCCACCGACGTGGTCAGCAAGGAGATGTGGACCTTCGCCGACCGCAAGGGCGAGAGCTTCACCCTGCGCCCCGAGGGCACAGCGGGCGTGATGCGCGCCGTGATCGAGCACGGCTTGGACAAGAGCGGTCAGCTGCCGCTCAAACTGTGCTACGCGGGGCCGTTCTTCCGCTACGAACGCCCGCAGGCCGGTCGCTACCGGCAGTTGCAGCAGGTCGGCGTCGAGGCGATCGGCGTGGACGACCCGGCGCTGGACGCCGAGGTCATCGCGATCGCCGACGCGGGCTACCGCGGCCTCGGTCTGGACGGGTTCCGGCTGGAAATCACCTCGCTCGGCGACGAGACTTGCCGTCCGCAGTACCGCGAGCTGTTGCAGGACTTCCTGTTCGGCCTGCCGCTGGACGAGGAGACCAAACGCAGGGCGCAGATCAACCCGCTGCGCGTGCTGGACGACAAGCGTCCCGAGGTCCGCGAGCTCACCGCCGACGCTCCGTTGATGATCGACCACCTCTCCGAGAGCGCCAAGACGCACTTCGAGCAGGTCCTCGGCCACCTCGACGCGCTCGGCGTGCCCTATGTGCTGAACCCGCGGATGGTGCGCGGCTTGGATTACTACACCAAGACCACCTTCGAGTTCGTGCACGACCAGCTGGGCGCGCAGTCCGGCATCGGCGGCGGCGGCCGCTACGACGGGCTGATGGCCGAACTCGGCGGCCAGCCGCTGTCGGGCATCGGCTTCGGTCTCGGCGTCGACCGCACCGTGCTCGCGCTGGAAGCCGAGGGCAAGTCGGCGGCCGTTCCGTCACGCTGCGAGGTGTTCGGCGTGCCGCTGGGCGACGCGGCCAAGCAGCGCCTCGTCGTGCTCGCGGCGCAGCTGCGCGGCGCGGGCATCCGCGTCGACCTCGCCTACGGCGGGCGCGGCGTCAAGGGCGCGATGAAGGCGGCCGACCGCTCCGGCGCGAAGTTCACCGTGGTGCTCGGCGACCGCGACCTGGCCGAGAACAGCATCGCCGTGAAGGACATGGCGACCGGCGACCAGCGGCACGTGCCGCTCAGCGAGGTCGTCGGCGTCCTGCGCGAGGCGCTGATCGCGGGGCACTGACCCGGCTCGGCGGGCAGGGCGCGGGGACGAAAGCCCCGTGCCCCGCCCAACGCCGTACTCCTCGGATACGCGCGCGGTACCGTGTCTGCGCACCGCCGGTGCGGTGACCTTGCGGAGAGGTGGAGAGTGGACGCGAATCCTGGTCAGCCGGAACCGGTTCCGCCGGTCGGACTCGATCTCGTCGCACCCGAGATGTACGAGCCGATGCTGCGCAGGCTGGCGCTGGCGGCGGCCGGCGTCGGGATCGGCGCGGCGCTGCTCGCGGCGACCGTCGTCGAGTGGCCGATCGCGGTCGCCATCGGTCTGGTCGTCGGCCTGCCCACCGTGGGCTACGCCTTGGCGCTGCGGCGCCGCCGGATGTGGGTGACGGGTACCACCATCCACGCCCGCCGGGTGTTCGGCGAGCGGCGAGTCGAGGTCACGGCGGCCACCGGCGTCGAGCTCCTGGTCTTTCCCGCGCGGCTGAGCCGCATCGCGCTGCGCGTCACCGCGGGCCCGGACGTCCAGCTGATCCCGCTCGCCATGTACACCGACGCGGGCAGCGGACGGGAGCTGCACCTGCTCGGGCTGCGCAAGCTCGCCGACGCACTCGCGGCCAGCCACCTGGCCGCCGCGGTCGCGGTCTCGGCGCTGCTCGTGCACCAGTTGCGCGCCGAAGCGCGCGACGCTCGCCTGGAGGAGCGCCCCCTCTACCGCGCCGTGCAACTGGCCCGCGCCAAGGACTACGTCTCGCCGGTCGTGCTCAGCGACCGCGAGATCGCCGAACTCGGCTGATCCATCCGTTCCCACACGCTCCGTGTACGCCCCACACAGGCGGTGCCTATGTGCGGCGTACACGGGCTGTGTGGGGCGTGAGGCGTTGCTCACGGGCGCGTTTCGACCGCCGTGAGGCTGAGTAGGGTTGGGCCTGAGTATCCGTTCGACGCAAGGAGTTCGCGTGAGCACCGCCGCTCGGAACACGCCCGTGACCGTTGCCGTGACCGGCGGAGCCGGGCAGATCGCCTACGGTCTGCTGTTCCGTATCGCCTCCGGCGCGATGCTCGGACCGGAGACTCCCGTGCGGCTGCGGCTACTCGAGATCCCCGCGGCGGTCGCCTCCCTGGAGGGCGTGGCGATGGAACTCGAGGACGGTGCGTTTCCGCTGCTGGACTCCATCGACATCAGCGACGATCCGTGGGTCGGCTTCGCGGGCGCCAACATCGCGCTGCTGGTCGGCGCGCGCCCGCGGACGGCGGGCATGGAGCGTTCCGATCTGCTGGCAGCCAACGGCCCGATCTTCACCGAGCAGGGACAGGCCATCAACGCCAGCGCCGCCGACGACGTCAAGGTGCTCGTCGTCGGCAACCCGGCCAACACCAACGCGTTCATCGCCATGAGCAACGCCCCGGACGTGCCCGCCGAGCGTTTCACCGCGATGACCCGCCTCGACCACAACCGCGCCATCGCCCAGCTGGCCAAGAAGACCGGCGCACCCGCCGCCGACATCGCCCGCGTGACGATCTGGGGCAACCACTCCGCCACCCAGTACCCCGACATCGGCCACGCCACCGTCGCGGGCCGCCCAGCCCTCGACCTGGTCGACGCCGCCTGGCTGCGCGACGATTTCATCCCCACCGTGCAGCAGCGCGGCACCGCCATCATCCAGGCCCGTGGCGCGTCCTCGGCCGCCAGCGCGGCCAGCGCCGCCATCGACCACATCCACGACTGGGTCCTCGGCACCCCCGCGGGCGACTGGACCTCGATGGCTGTCCCGTCCGACGGCTCCTACGGCGTCCCCGAGGGCCTTATCAGCTCGTTCCCGGTGACCTGCGCCGACGGCGGCTACACCATCGTCCCGGACCTCTCGCTCGACGAGTTCTCCCGCGCCCGCCTCACCGCCACGGTCACCGAACTGGAACAGGAACGCGAGGCCGTCGTCGACCTCGGTTTCGCCAAGCGCGGCTGATCCGGCCGCCGAGCGCCGGACCGACGAGGCGATCGCCGGACTTCGCAGGTCATCCACCCGCCTCGCGGCGAACATGGGACGCAACCCCGCGAGGCGGGTGCGATCTCCGCGAGGTCAGGCGACGATCCAGCTTGTCGTGCCGCGGCGGAGGGCGCTGCACGGTGACGCTCACTCGCCGAACAGCGCCATCGACGCGGTGAACCCGTGCAGTGCGTTGCGGCCCGCGACGGGGCCGATCTCGCCCGCGGCGAAGAAGCCCGCGAGCGGAATGTCGCCGAGGATGTCCTCGATGGCGGTGGCGTCGTGATCCGCGACCCCGAACATTCGCCTGCCGCGTCCGTTGCAGGTGAACAGCAGGGCGCCCGCGGGGCGGCCGGGGAGCGCCGCGCGGGCCTGCGCGAGTGCGGCGCGCAGATCCCGGTCGGCCACGTCCGCGTCGCGGACCTGGAACTGCACGGTCGTGCCGACCTCGACTTCCTCACCGATTTCGATCGCACCGCTCGCCGGGTCGGCGCCGAGCAGTCCGCGGATCAGGAAATCGCCCTGCCCCGGGGTGGCCAAGTGCTCGTCGACCACGATGCCGATCTGTACGCCACGCGCCACCAACTCCTGCTGATCGGGCGGTAGCGCGTCGACGATCTCGCGCAGCCGCCAGATCGGCGATCGGCCGCCGAGTTCGGTGATCACCGCGCCACTCGCCTCGGTGACGATGTAGGGCTGTCCGATCGGGCGGCAGCCCTGCGACACGACCGGCACACCGCACAGCCCGGGAAGTCGCACGCCGACCGCACCCGAGGACACCACCTCGTGGTCGCGGAACAGCCTGCTCCCGCCGGGACGTGGGCCGCCGCTCACGAGCCCGCCCATCACGACGGTGCCGGGCATATCGGAGTTCATGTGCTCGAGCAGCGCTTCGGCCGGGAAGGTGAAGGGGTCGGGCAGCAACAGGTGGAAATCGTGCGCGGTGCGGTCGAAGCGATAGCCGGCGAGCAGCCCGCCCGAGGTCGTCGGGACGAAGTCCAGTTCGAACGTCTCGGCGGGCGCACCGGACGCCAGCCACACCGCCACCGCGGGTTCGTCCTCGAGCTCGCGCCGCCCGGCCACGATCGCGTGCGCCACGCATCCGACGAGCGCGGGCACGCGGACCGCTTGATGGACGCCGTCGAGCACGGCGGAAGCCTCATGCCTGTGTGCCCGCGACGCGAGGAGCACCGCGAGCGAGGGCGACGCACCCGCGAGCCGGTCGCGCGCACGCAGGGCAGCCTCCGCGCCGGCGTCCTTGGCGTCGGGCGCGGTGGAGAGTCCGACCGCGATCCGCACAAATCCATCGTAGGGCGCGGTGATCGCAGGGACACCTCACACAGCTATCTGCTTCGCAAGGGTCGCAGCCGCTGCGAAGCGTGCGGAGGTGGCGCGAGGGTCAGGCGACGGTCCAGGTTTCCGGGCCGGTGAGGAGGGTCTGGAGGGAGTCGGGGGTGAGGGGGTTGCGGTCGGCGGCGGCGGTGTTCTGGGCGCGCACGGCGTCGTCGTAAGTGGGGCGAGTGGCGTTGCGGAAGATACCGGTGACTACATGGCCCAGGTCCTGGTCGGACAGGCGGGAGAGGGCGTAGGCGTATTCCGGGTCGTCTGTGTAGGCGTCGTGCACGACGATGTCGGCCTCCTCGACCTCCGCCGCGCGGACCACACGCAGGCCGAAACCGCTTCGCACGACGGCGTATTCGCCTTCGGCGCCGAAACGCAGCGGCTGTCCGTGGTGCAGCGGGATCAGTCGCGATTCGGCGTCGCCGCGGCGCAAAACGTCGAAGGAGCCGTCGTTGAAGATCGGGCAGTCCTGCAGGATCTCGACAAAGGACGTGCCGCGGTGTTCGGCGGCGGCGCGCAGCACCTCGGTGAGTCCCGCGCGGTCGGAGTCGATGGCGCGGGCGGCGAAGGTGGCCTCGGCTCCCAGCGCGAGCGAGAGGGTGTTGAAGGGGTGGTCGACCGAGCCCATGGGCGTGGACTTGGTGATCTTGCCCTGCTCCGAGGTCGGCGAGTACTGGCCCTTGGTCAGGCCGTAGATGCGGTTGTTGAACAGCAGGATCGTCATGTTCACGTTGCGGCGCAACGCGTGGATCAGGTGGTTGCCGCCGATGGACAGCGCGTCGCCGTCGCCGGTGACGACCCAGACCGAGAGATCCGGGCGCGTCACGGCCAGACCGGTGGCGATGGCGGGCGCGCGGCCGTGGATGGAGTGGATGCCGTAGGCCTCCAGGTAGTACGGGAAGCGGCTGGAGCAGCCGATCCCCGACACGAACATCAGGTTCTCCCTGCGCAATCCGAGCTCGGCGAGGAACCCGCGCACGGTCGCCAGGATGACGTAGTCGCCGCAGCCGGGACACCAGCGGACCTCCTGATCGGAGGTGAAGTCCTTGACCTTCTGCGGTCCGTCCGCGCCGGGCACTCCGGACACGCCGGAGAGGCCGAGATCCGTTCCGACGAGCGAGGTTTCGACGATGGTCATCAGTTGCCCCCGATCCGCTCGGCGGTGGCCGCGCGTCGTGCGTCCTGTGTCCGATAAGTGGCCCGCGCACGGGCGGTGAACGCCTTGTCCTGTTCCATGTCCTCGATGGAGCCGTCGAGCGCGGCGTCGATGACGCCGACGAGTTCCTGCGCCGAGAAGGCGGTACCGGCGATCTTCGTCCACGGCTGCACGTCCACCAGGTACTTGGCGCGCAGCAGCATGGCCAGCTGGCCGCCGTTCATCTCCGGCGCGACCACCGTCCGATAGCGGCGCAGCACCGCGCCGAGGTCGGGCGGCAACGGATTCAGATGCCGCAGGTGCGCCTGGGCGACCGGGACGCCGCGGCGGCGGGCGCGACGGCAGGCCTCGCCGATCGGACCGTAGGAACTGCCCCAGCCGATCAGCAGCAGCTCGGCGCGCCCGTCGGGGTCGTCGACCTCGAGCCGGGGAACCGCGATGCCGTCGATCTTGGCCTGCCGCAGCCGGACCATCAGCTCGTGATTGGCCGGGTCGTAGGAGATGTTGCCGCTGCCGTCGGCCTTCTCCAGTCCGCCGATGCGGTGCGCGCGCCCCTTCGTGCCCGGCACGGCCAGTGGCCGGGCCAAGGTTTCCGGATCGCGGGCGTAGGGCTGGAATCCGGTCTCGTCGTCGGCGTCGGGTTCGAAGCCGGGATCGATGGGCGCCAGTTCCGCGACGTTCGGAATCGCCCACGGCTCCGAGCCATTGGCGATAGCGCCGTCGGAGAGCAGCAGCACGGGAGTGCGATAGGTGAGCGCGATCCTGGCCGCCTCCACGGCGGTGGCGAAGCAGTCGGCGGGGGAGCGCGGCGCGAGCACCGCCACCGGGGACTCGCCGTTGCGGCCGTGCAGCGCCTGCAACAGGTCCGCCTGCTCGGTCTTGGTCGGCAGACCCGTGGAGGGCCCGCCGCGCTGCACGTCGACGACCACCAGCGGCAGCTCGGTCATCACCGCCAGACCGATCGTCTCGCTCTTCAGCGCGAGACCGGGCCCGGAGGTGCTGGTGACGCCGAGCGCGCCGCCCAGCGCGGCCCCGAGCGCCGCGCCGATGCCCGCGATCTCGTCCTCGGCCTGGAAGGTGGTGACGCCGAAGTGCTTGTGCTTGCTCAGCTCGTGCAGGATGTCGGAGGCGGGCGTGATCGGATAGGTGCCGAGGAAGACCGGCAGCCCGGCCAGCTGTCCCGCCGTCACCAGTCCGTAGGCCAGCGCGGTGTTGCCGGTGATCTGGCGGTAGGTGCCCGGCGCGAGGGTGGCGGGCGCGATCTCGTAGGTGGTGGCGAAGGCTTCGGTGGTCTCGCCGTAGTTCCAGCCCGCGCGGAAGGCGAGCACGTTGGCCTCGGCGATGTCGGGCTTGCCCGCGAACTTCTCGCGCAGGAAGCGTTCGGTGCCGCCGATCGGCCTGCCGTACATCCAGGACAGCAGGCCGAGCGCGAACATGTTCTTCGCGCGCTGGCCGTCCTTCTTGCCGACCTCGGCGGGTTCGGTGGCGGCGAGCGTCAGCGAGGTCATCGGCACCTGGTGCACCACGAAATCGGTGAGCGAGCCGTCCTCCAGCGGGTCGGTGGGGTAGCCGACCTTGGCGAGGGCGCGCTTGGTGAACTCGTCGGTGTTCACGATGACGGTCGCCCCGCGCGGCAGGTCCTCGAGGTTCGCCTTGAGCGCCGCCGGATTCATCGCCACCAGCACGTCGGGCTGGTCACCCGCGGTGAGGATGTCGTAGTCGGCGATCTGGATCTGGAAGGACGAGACGCCGGGTAGCGTGCCCTGCGGCGCGCGGATCTCGGCGGGAAAGTTCGGCTGGGTGGCCAGGTCGTTGCCGAACGCGGCCGCTTCGTGGGTGAAGCGGTCGCCGGTCAGCTGCATTCCGTCGCCGGAGTCCCCGGCGAACCGAATGACGACCTTTTCCAGTTTGGCTGTGCCGACATCGTTTTGGTGCGAAACCATATGCCTGCTTCACTTCCTCGTCGAGTGAGAGGTGCCATGGCCAACCTACTCCGCCTCAGGCGGGTATCGCCGCTGAAGCGCGCAGTCCGCCGCGGATTGATTTCCCGAGGTCGGGCGGGTCGCGGATCAGGCGAACAGCGCCAGCTGGGTGTCGGAGGCGCGCGGCGGGTCCTCGGCGCGCACCCGCGCGGCCATGGCGTCGCCGTTCCTGGTCAGACGGTGTCGCTCGAGCAGGGGCGTCACGCGCTCGCGGAGCCAGGCCGGATACTCCGGCGTGACGTAGGCGCCGCGGCCGTACAGCTGGCGGTATTTGCGTAGCAAGGCGGGGTGCGCCTCGGCCAGCCAGCCGAGGAACCAGCCGCGGGTGCTGCCGCGCAGATGCATCGGGAAGGCGACGGCCGAGGACGCGCCCGCCGCCGCGATCGCGCCGAACAGTTCGTCGAGATGCGCGCGGCTGTCGGTGAGGTACGGGATGACCGGCGCGACCATCACGTGCACCGCGAAGCCCGCGTCGGTCAGCGCGCGCACCATGTCGAGCCGGGCGCGCGGCGACGGCGTCCCGGACTCCAGGCCTCGGTGCAGTTCCTGGTCGAGGATGGCGATGGAGACGGCCAGGCTCACCGGCACCTCGCGGGCGGCCAGCGTCAGCAGCGGCAGGTCCCTGCGCAGCAAGGTGCCCTTGGTGAGGATGGAGAACGGCGTGCCGGAATCGGTCAGCGCGCGAATGATGCCGGGCATCAACCGATATCGGCCTTCGGCGCGCTGGTACGGATCGGTGTTGGTGCCGAGCGCCACCGGGTCCCGATGCCAGGATTTGCGGCCGAGCTCCTTGCGCAACACCGCGGCGATGTTGGTCTTCACCACGATCTGCGCGTCGAAATCACGGCCCGCGTCCAGGTCCAGATACTCGTGGGTGGGGCGGGCGAAGCAGTAGCGGCAGGCGTGCGAGCACCCGCGCATCGGGTTGACCGTCCATTGAAAGGGCAGATTCGAATTCTCGGGCATCTTGTTCAGCGCGCTCTTGCAGAGCACTTCGTGGAACGTGATGCCCTCGAATTCCGGTGTCTGTACGGTGCGAACGAACCCCGCCCGGCTCAAGCCGGGCAGTGCGCCGTCGTCGGCGTCCAGGGTCTGGTTCTGCCACCGCACCCAGTCAGTCGAACATGTGTTCTAGGGTGTGTCAAGCGATGCGGCGGGTCTCCGTCGCGTCGAACGCGGTCGTATCGGCGAAGAAGGTGACCAGATCGCGCACGGTGTCGTCGATGGGGCGCGGCCGGTAGCCGAGTTCGCGTTCGGCCTTGCCGTGGTCGACCACCGGCGCGGAGACCAGCGCGCCGAGCGCGGCCTTGGACAGCATGTCGGTGCCGAGCATCTTGCCGATCGGCGCGAGGATCGGAATCAGGCCACCGACCAGTTTGGGCGGAATGGTGAACCTCGGTCCCTTCTTACCGCCGTGTGCCGCGGCCATCCGGCACAGATCGAGCATCGAGATCATCGACCCGCCGAGTAGGTAGTTCTCGCCGGTCCGGCCCTTCTCGCCGGCCAGGATCAGGCCTTGCGCCACGTCGCGCACGTCGACGAGGTCGAAACTGCCGCCGATCATCGCGGGCACCCTGCCGAGGGCGGCTTCCCGCAGTGCGAGATTGATCCGGGAAAGGGGGGTGCTGTAGTCGAGGGGTCCGAACACGCCCGTCGGGTTGCAGAGCACGGCGTCCAGGCCGTTGTCGACGGCCTTGCGCAGCTCGACCTCGCCCGCCCACTTGGAGCGGTCGTAGACCGGGAGCGCGGGGTCGGTGGAGCGGACTGTGCGTTCGTCGATGCGGCCGCCGCAGCTGTACTGGTTGAACGCGTGGATGGAGCTCGCGTGCACCATCCGGCGGACGCCGACCTCGAGCGCGGCTTCGGCCACCACCCGCACGCCCTCGGTGTTGACCTTCCACGCCAGGTCGTTCTTCTCGGCGAGAGTGACCACGGCGACCAGGTGGTACACGGTGTCGACGCCCGTCAACGCCTCGCGCATCGACGCGGGATCGAGCACGTTTCCCGCGACCCAGGTGACGTTCGGGTGCGCCGACCGCTCGGGGGCCACTCGGTCGATCGCGGTGACTTCGTGTCCCAGATCGACGAGCAGGCGGAGCAGATTCGTGCCAAGGTAGCCGGCGGCGCCGGTCACTGCGACCTTCATGGCGATAGAATATAGAACTTGTTCTAATTTGCAACACGTTCCAGTTCCGCTCGTCGTGGCGCGATCGGTTCCGCTTCGCTCGGCTACGGTCTCGAAACTTGCCGGTAGCGTCCGCTATATTGAGCCCAACCGCAGCGGCTTCGCCGTTCGGACGGCCGAGCTGTCCGGGGGCACAGTCGTTTCGGGCAGGGAGACGTTCGACAACGCTATGTGCACGACACAGATGTTCACGACGAATTGGGGGGCAACTCGATGAGTGATCTCTCGGTGGAGACCGAAGCGGTCCGGGCATTCGCCACGGAGAACGCCGGGATCGCCGCGCAGGTTTCCTCGGCAAGTTTCGACGGACCGGCTCAGGTGGCCGCACTCACGCCGGTCTTCGGGCTGATCGGCGCCGACTATCTGCTGAGCTTCGCGGCCGCGCAGGTGCTGCAGGCCAAAGACATCAACGACCTGTCGGCCAAGTACGCCGACCTGTCGTTCAAGGCGTTCAACGCCGCCTCGCTCTTCGAGGGCACCGACACCGGCAACGCGGCCGCGATGAACGTCCAGACGGGCGAGATCGGAGGCGGAGCGTGAAGCCGTTGGACTCCTCGCCCACGGGCCTCATCGCCCCGTCCGAGCCCGCTCTCGACTCGCTCGACCACGCCGCGGCGGGCGCGAATCAGGCTGCCGCCATGGCGATTCCCACCGATCAAGCCCTCCTCGATCTGCCGCTGCCGCAGCTGCCCGAGGACATCGCGCCCATCGAGGCGCCGGAATTCGTGTTGTCGCAGCGGGTGAGCGAGGACGCGCCCGCGCACGGCGCCATGCCCGCCGGACTGCCCGGCCTCGGTGGCGCGCCCGCGCCGGAGGCCCAGGACATCCTCGGTGGAATGCCCACGGACGTGGAAAGCCTGCTCGCCGGTGCGAACACCGCGATCAGCCACGCTGCCACGCAGGTGCAGGACGCCGCGAACAACCTCATCGGTCAGACGAGCGGACTGCTCGGTGGCGCGTTGGGCGGGAACCCGTCCGGCGCCGCGACGCCCGCGGCGGCCGCGACCCCGCAGTTGCCGACCCTGCCCGAGTTGCCCGCCGACCCGATCGGCGCGCTGATGAACGGCCTGCAGATTCCGGCGCTGCCCGGCGTCGACCTGCTGTTCAAGCCGATCCTGGATCTGCTCGGCAGCTTCGGCACCGGCGTGCTCGGCGCACTCGACCCGACCGCGATTCTGAGCCAGTCCTCGAAGATCATCGAGACGGCGATGCAGCTCGGCAAGGGCAGTCTCGCCACCGTCGAGCAGGTCTGGGAGGGGCAGGCCTCGCGCCAGGCGCAGGCGGCCGGGCAGGAAGCCAACCAGCAGGGGCAGGAGACCAGCCAGCGCGGCTTCGACATCTCCGAGCTCACCCAGCGCGCCGCGGCCGTGGTCCAGCAGGGCAACGCCCAATTGCTCGGTATCGCAGGGTCTTTCGCCACCCAGGCGACCGCGATGGCGCCGGTCATCCTCACCCCGCCCGGCCAGGCCGCGCTGATCGCCAGCGCGACAGAGCATCTCGGGCAGGCCGTCTCGGTGGTGAACATGACCCGCGGCGATCTGGCGGGCAAGACCGCCGAGCTGAACGGTGTCGTCGGGCAGCTGCTCGGGCAGAGTGGACTGCCCTCGGCGCAGGAGGTCGCGCAGGCGGCGGCGCAGAACATCGGAGAGCCGCTGCTGGCGCAGGCGCAGGAGACCGCGACGCAGGCGGCCAGCACCAGCCCCGGCAGTGGTCTCAACACGTCGACCTCGACGATCCCGTCCTCGTTGAACACCACCGGCGCCGCGAGTACGCCCGGCTCGCCGAGCGGTCTGCTCGGTCCGCTGGGTCGTCCGGGCGGCCCCGGTCCCGGTGGCGGTGGCCCCGGACCGGGCTACTCCGGAGTGCCGAGCACACCGGGTCTGCCCGGCGCCGCGGTGCCCGCCGTCCGTCCGATCGGCATGCCGGGCGCGACGCTGCCGACCGGTCTCGGCGCGGCGACGACGCCCGCGGGCACCGGTAGCTCGTTCATGGGCGGTGGCGCGCCGGGTGCGGCCGGAGCCCGCCAGTCCGACGACGACCAGCACTCGCGCAACGTGCAGCCGTACCAGAGCCGTACCGGCAACGACGATCTCACCGGACCGCTCGGTGAGTCGACGCCGGACGTCATCGGTGCGACGCACACCGACGAACTGCTCAGCTCGGACTACGAGCAGGACCAGTTCTAGGGATTCGCAACGGGTTTCGCGACGGCGCCCTCTCCGGATTCGGGGGAGGGCGCCGTTGTTCGTCTTCGTCAGGTGATGTCGGGAGGCCTGCGGCGGCCCGCGACGAGTTCCGTGGCGAGGTCTTCGTAACCGACGGCGAGCTCCCCGAGGCGCTCTCAGGCGAACCACAGGTCCCAGTCGGAGTTCTCGGCGAGAGCGCTGTGGGCGTGTGCGGTGAGTTGGGGGAGGCGATCGATGATCGCGCCCAGTCCCTCGGTGTGCAGGTAGGCCCCGCCGTGCGTAACGGGAAGGTTCGCGCGCGCCCAGCGGTCGATGCCGCGGAAGTCGGTTCCTCGCTGATGAGCGGGTGGGCGTACGCGATTCGAAGAACCCCGCGTGGCGGTGCGCTAGCGTTCTCGCCCGACGAGTGGGTGGCGTTCACCAGAGCCGTCGCGGGTGGCGACTTCCAGCAACCGATCTCCTGATCGGAACGGTTCCGCGCTGGGTGCTTCCGCATCTCGCGAGTGTTAGCGCGCCGGTGGTAGTCTCAGCCGCAGTTGGCTGGGGGCGGAGGAGCCGGTCCACCCCGTGACGCCGAGGGTCCGGCGGTGAAGGTGCCGATGACGAGCAAGTCGAATGCGTGGCGGGTGGGGGTTCTCGCTCTCGGGGCCGCGTTCGTGCTGGTGGGGTGTGGATCGTCGGTGGACGGGGATGCGACGCCGTCTGGGAGTTCCACTGCGACCAATGCTGGGGCGGGAGTTGCGGCGGACGTACCGTCAGGTTTCAACACGTGCACGGATATTCCGCAAAGCGTGCTGGACTCGGAGAAACTCAAGCCGCGGGGGGAAGCGGATTCGAATGCCGCAGATGGCATCAAATGGCGTGGGTGCAAGTACCTGCGATCGAACGGCTACGCGGCGACGATCACGACTACGAACCTCACGATCGACATGGTGCGACACGAGAACTTCCGCGATGCACAAGAATTCACGATCAACGGTCGTGGAGCAATCTCTACGCGACAAGTCGAGGCTACTCCGGAGGAATCGTGTGTCGTGAACGTAGAGATGAAGGGTGGAAGTCTAGACGTCAGCTTGACGAACCCTTCGGTCACCCGTGAGACGGGACACCTCGACACCTGCGTCCTCGCGCGTACTCTGGCCGAGAAGATCGTTCCGGCAATTCCGGCCGCCGCATGAGACCAATTGCTTACGATCACGGGGAGGGAGTGAAGAGTTGAGCGACGATTCCGAAGCAACGCCTCGGCCAATGGCGAACATGCTCAATGCTGCGCGAGACGGCTATCTTTCGATCGCACTGAAGCCCGAAGACTTCGTCTATATCGACCGCGATTGCGAGCTGTTCAAAGAATCCATCTTGGAAATCAGGAGGATCATGAACGAAGTTGCACGTCAGGATCGCTGGGGGTTGGGGGAAGGCAACAAAGAGATGGTTTCGGCAAGCACAGTGGTCAGCCGATTCCGCTCGAAGGCAAGTGGTGCGGAAGACGGGAATTCCGTTGTGAAGATTATGGACGAGCACTACCGCATCATCGAAGACATCCAGGAAGTGCACAGACTTGTCCGCGAGCGGATGATGCAGACGGACAGTTGGTTTGCCGACCAGTTCAATCATTTGAACGAAACTCTCCCGGAGCGGCCGCGCGAGGGACAGATTCTCGGGCCGTTCATTCTCCCGGATGGGACGACGAAGTGAGCTACGAAGGCCCACGCATTCCCATCGGTGGCGAACATCCACAACGCTGGAAGCATCCCGACATCAACGACGCCTTCAGCCCGCTGGATGTCACCAATGCGGTGAACCAGGCTCAGCAGTACTGGCAAGTGCGCAACCTGTGGGATCAGGGTCTGCGAACTTTCGAACGCTCGATCCAGGCTTCGATCGATCAGGCTTGGTCGGGCCCGGCAGCCGACAAGGCAAAGGATCGGATCAAGGAGTACACGAAGAAGGCCGACGAGCTGACTCCAATCCTCGCGGAGCTGTACACCCGCGTACGCGACGCCGCAGACGCGATCGTCAACACCAAGAAGGCACTGCCCGACCCCGTCGTGATCACCGGGACATCCTGGCTGTGGCCGCCGAATCGGTGGAAGCTCCAGCGAGAGCAGTCGTCGGAGGAGCAGGCTGCGCAAGTGGCGATGGAGACGCACTACGTCAAACCGTTCGCCGACATCGACGGCAAGATTCCGGTGCTGCCAACCCCGGTGAGTCCCACTTCCTCGCTGGACATTTCGCCTCCACCACCCGGCGGGTACAACGGCGGTCCTGGACCAGGCCCCGGCGGCCCCGGTCCCGGACCTGGTTCCGGAGAACCGGGCGACACCGACGGCGACGGTGTACCCGACACCCCGGGCGAGGAGCCGACGGACGAGGAAACCCCCGAGGACACGACCACCGACGACACCTCGACGAGTCCGACGAGCACGACAACCACGCCCACCACCCAGACTCCGACGTCGACCATCCCGGCCGGTGTCAACCCGACCGACCCGAACCGCACGGTACCGAGCGGCCTCCCCTCCGGTCCCGGATCACCCGGCGGCGGCCCGGGACCCGGCACCCCGGGCGTCCCCACACCACCGGGCATGGGCCGCAGCATCCAGGGCGTGCCGACCACACCGGGCACACAGAGTCCGGTGGGTGGTTTGGCAGCGGCGAGCAATGCCAACGCGCGTGGGATGGCCGGTATGCCGGGCATGGGTGCGCCGGGCGCGCGCGGCGGCGGCAAGGACGACGAGGAGCACAAGCTGCCGGAATACCTTGTCACGCAGGAGAACACCGATGAATTGCTCGGCGAGATCCCGAAGACGATCCCCGGCGGCGTCATCGGTGGCGACGGCGACTGACATCGGTGGTTGGCTCCGCATGCTGGGCCTCGGGCGCTCGGCGCTGACCGAGCTCCGCATGCCGAGCTAGAAGTGCCGACTTCGCATGGCAACAAGGTGTGCGGGACGCCGCATGCCCGATCGTGAGATGAGGGTCGTGGATGGGTGAATGGTCGTGGGAAACGGACGATTTCGCGGCGCTGTGGTTGGGTGACGCGCACGATCGGATCCCGAGTCCGCTGCGCCACCTCAGCCGCTTCGCCTTCCGTGACGAGTTCGCCGCGCACCGCGAGGCGGTCCGGCAGCGCTACTCCACCGACGAACTCGACGAGATCCGCGCCGCCCTGCACACGCTGGGCACTTCCGAACTCCGGATCGAAATCCTCGGCGGCAGTTGCAAACACCGCGCCAGCACCGGTCGCGACGACCTGCGCGAATACCGGATCATCGGCGCCCGCACCGGGCATCGTGCCGTCACGTTGTCCCAGTACGGCACCGACAGCGAGCACGGCCCGATCCGCCTGCGCGCCTTCGACGCCGACCAGCTCCCGGCCCGGCTGACCCAAGCGCTCCCCGCCTGCGCGCCGGGCGCCGAGAAACCCGTCACCTTCCACCCGGATGAACTCAGCCCCCGCCGCGACGGCTACCTCCAGGACAACGCCCGAAACACCCCGCGCGAACGCTACCAACGGCTCCTCGGCCGCCCCGCCGACGGCGGCGGCTCCGCCGTCCTCCTGACCGGCCCCCTGCACGCCCACACCAAACCCCGCAACGTCGTGCAGTGGTACGACATCTCCGGAGACGGCCGCTACACCGAACTCCGCGGCGCCCACATCACCGTCCGCCCCACCACACCTGCCGACTTGACCACCCAGTTCGCCACCTGGATCACCCGAGCCCTCGACCACCTCCGCGCCGACGACTTCTGACCGCCATTTCTCTCCCGTCGATAGGGAAACGGTTCTGGCGGTGCGGAAATGGCGGTCCGACACGCTGCCGCGACAACCATTTCCCTCGCCGATTCTCGGGCCGAACTACCGGCCCAGTCCCTCCAGCACCGAGGTCAGTACCGTGTGGGCGCTGTCGACAACCCCGTCGAGCGGTTGGCGGTAGTCCTCCAGCACCCATTGCTGAGCGATCGTGAGTACGGCGCCGACGAGCCCGGTGGCGATGGTGCGCAGAAGCGGTTTCGGCACCGCTTCGAGGTCGATCATCGGGGTGGCCAGCTCCAGGAAGGTGTCGACGAAGGATCCTGTCACCCTGCGATAGTCCGCGTCCACGGCCGGGCTGATGCCGAGTATTTCGAAGAACGCGATCCGTGCGATTCGGGGGTCGTCGGCGATGCCACTGAAGAAGCCGGTCAGCGAGCCGTGCACGGCGGCGCTGACGGTGCCGGACGAGGCAGCGGCTCCGTCGACGATGGATCCGCGCAACCGATCGGTGGCCACGGTGTACGCGGCGCGCAGCAAACCCTCACTGCCGTCGAACGATTCGTAGAAGTAGCGTTTGCCGACGCCCGCCCGCGCGCAGACGGCGTCGATGGTGGTGTTGCGATAGCCGCGGGTGCCGAATTCCTCGATCGCCGCGTCGACGAGCCTGGCGCGCCGCTGCTGTTGACGCTGTTCGGGCCCGGCGCCCCGGTATTTGCGGCCGGGGGCGCCGAGCTCGGAAACGGTCACGCCACCATGGTGGCATCGCCTTCGGTGTGAGACAAACCACGCCGGGCACAGTGCTCGCCGCGGGCCCGTCACGGTCCGCTCACCAGCTGGGATCGCCCTCGACCGGGATGTTGACCCAGCTCGGTTCGTTGGGATCCAGCACGAGATGCTGTGGCCGAAGACCACTCTCGTTCAGCAGCGGGCGCAGCGGCACGCTGCTGGGGAAGTTGCTCGCGAAGATGTCGATGCGCAGCCGATGTCCCGGCTGGAGCACGCCGTCCGTGGCGAACAGTCCGATGTCGAGCACGGTCGGCTGACCAGGGACGACGGGCTCGCGGCTCGCCAAGGTGAGGATGGGGTAGGGATCGGTGTAGTCGCCGTTGGGTGAGCGGGTGGAGGCCGCCTCGTCCACCGCGCGCAACGAGGCGGTGCGCTGCCCGGTCGTCCACACGGTCGAACGACCGTCCGGTGCAACGTCGTTCAGGGTCACCGTCCAGTAGCCGTCCGTGGTGTCGAGCACGGTGTTCAGGTGCACGGCGAGCGGGCCGGAGATCTGGGTCGGCCGGTCCACCGGCGCCGTCGTGAAGGTCAGCGCGTTCACCTCGCTGATCCGCGCGTCTTCGGCGCAGATGTCCAGTGCGGCGATGATGCCCGCCGTCCCGTGCGCGGCGTCGCGCGAGCACAGGGTGGCGAGTCCAGGCGCGATCGTCAGCCGTGCGGGTCCGCCCGGCGCCGCGGTCAGGGAGCCGTCGCCCGCGGCGGTCGGTGCGGTGCCCGAGGGGGCCGCGTTCAAGTACAGCCGCCGGTACTCCATGCCGGGGCGTGGGAAGGACGGGCTGTCGCTCCATCCGCCGCCCTGCTGCCACGACGTCACCTGGTCGTAGCCGTCGATGCCGTTGTCGATTCCCTTGAGCCACTTGTCGAACCACGCGCGCTGCAGCACGTCCAGCGACGGCGGTGCGCCGGGCAGGCCGAGGCCCGCGCCGGTGGTGATGTGGTAGGTATCGCCCATCACCAGCTTCTTCTCGCTGTCGGGTAAGTCGATGGCGTTGTACACCCGGGGCGAGGAGTAGGTGAAGATGTCGTGCCAGCCTCCGTAGATGAAGGTCGGCACCTGGATCCGCTCCGGATGTCCGACCCACGCGGTCCGCAGCGGGCTCTCGTCGTCGAGCACCGACAGCATTTCCGGCGGGATCTGGTCGATGCTGGGCGTGGCCAGCGCCGCGATGACGACGTTGAAGAAGGTGAACGGGTCGCGGATGCGGTCGGCGAGCCAGGTCCAGTCGAACCTGCCGGACAGCATCGAGACCACGTCGGGTAGCAACTTCGTGGCATTGACCGCGAGGAGCCATTCGGGGATGAAACCGATGCCGAGCGCGCCACCGGGCGCCGCGACGTCGCGGATGAGGTCGCTGCCCGGGACGACCGGGAAGAGCGCTTGCAGCGCGGCGGGTCTGCGTTCGGCGGTGTGCAGCTGGTTGACGGCGGAGTAGGAGATGCCGCTCATCCCGATCCGTCCGTTGGACCACGGCTGGCTGGCCGCCCAGTCCACGACCTCGGCGCCGTCCTGCTGCTCGCGATGGCCGAAGACCTGCCAAACACCTTGCGAGAAACCGGTTCCGCGCACATCGACGACGACCTGCGTGTAGCCGCTCTGAATCAGCTTGCGGTCCACACCGAAGGTCCGAGCGGCGCCGCCGGGCAGAGCGCGCATCAGATCGCTGAGCCCGCTCATCCCGAAGGCCGAGAAGTCCAGATCGCGCAGCACGTGCATCAACGGGTCCCCGAATCCGGGAATCGCCAGCGCGGAATCAGCCAGGTTGGCAACGAGTTTCGTGTAGGGCGTCAGGTTGACGACGGTCGGCGTCGGCTCCTGGATCGGCTGACCCGTCGCGTCGGCGGGATGATAGACGTTCGCCTTCAGCACCGTGCCGTCACTCATGGTGATCGGCACATCCCATTCGATGAAGACGTTCGGATACTGGGGCGGCGCATTGTGGGTGGCGACGAACTGGGCGTCGAGCCCGGCGCGCGTGGGCGTCGACTCGGCCGACGGCGCGGACACCACCCCACCCGCCATCACGAGAAATACGGACAGTGCTGCGGCCGCCGCAGCGATCGGACCCCGACGTCTGATCATGCCTTGCAAACCCTCCCAATGAGGAACTACTCCGTTCCCATAAGTGACGCAACGGTAACCTACGCCACGAAATCACGCCACCATGACCGGGCTCACATCGGCGACACACGCAGTTCGTCTTCCCGAACAAGATCGGCGGCGAATGTTCTCCCGACGGTGCAGTGACACTCGATCGCTCTGCTGCGTACGGTGATTCACCGGCCCACGCTCGAGGGAGCGATCTCTTGGGCCGGGAAGGGCGCGGTGCGATGGTTGGCGATTTCGGACCCGGACTTGTCGCCCGATGAGCCTCGATGCACTCGAAACCGACTCGACCACAGCGGTTTCCGCGCACCATGGTCCGCTGTCGCGCTGGACGCGATGGCTGACGACCCATCCGCGCGCGGTGATCGCGGTGTGGTCGGTCGTTCTCGCGCTGTGCGGGGCGGGTTATCCGGTGCTCGAATCGCGCGTGCAGGCACCGGATCTCACCGTGGACGGCGCCGAATCGGTCGAGGTGCAGCGTCTGATCGCCGAGCACTTTCCCGGCTTGCGGGCCGAACAGGCGCTGCTGGTCTTCGACTCCGACACCGCGAGCGTGGACACCACCGAATACCGCGCCCAGCTCGAGCGAACACGGCGCGCCGTCGAATCGATCGGCGGCGTGACGCTGCTCGTGACTCCCGACAGCGCCCGGCAACTGATCTCGGCCGACAACCGCACCGCCTTGGCCGTCGTCGCCATCGAGGGCGACCAGTCCCACCGCGTCGCCGTCTCCGCCGACGTGCAGGACGCGCTGTCCGCGCTGCCCGATCGTGACGTGATCCGGGTCGACCTCACCGGCTACACCGCGATCCAGAACGACGTGATCATCGCCGAGCAGGCCGATGCGCTCCGCGCCGAATCACTCGGCATGCCAGTGGCTTTCGTGCTCCTGGTCCTCGCGCTCGGTGCGGTGTCCGCGGCATTGCTGCCGATACTCACGGCCGTCGCCGGGCTACTGACCTGCACCGGCGTGCTGCTGGTCGCCGACACCGTGACTTCCGTCGACCCGCTGATGTTGTCCATCGCCACCATGATCGGTCTCGGCGTCGGTATCGACTACGCCCTGTTCGTGGTGAGCAGGTTTCGCGAGGAGCTGTCGGCGCGCGGGGTGACCTCTCGGTCCGAGGCCGACGCGATTCGCGCCGCCGTGACCACCACCATGGCCACTACCGGCGGCATGGTCCTGGCGTCCGGCTCGATCGTGATCGTGTCGCTGGCGGCGCTGCTCGTGGTGCCCGCCGGGGTCTTTCGCGGCATCGTGCTCGGTGTCGGCGTGGCCGTGGCGACGGCGATGCTGGCCGCCGTGACGCTGCTTCCCGCGATTCTCACCGTGCTGGGCCCCGCCGTGAACCGCTGGCGTGTGCGTGGCCGTGGCGTCGACTCGGACGACAGCGCCGCCGCCCGCCGGTGGACACGTCGGGTGATGCGCAGGCCGGTCGTCTTCGGCCTGGCCGCCGCGAGCCTGCTCGTCGTGGCCGCGCTGCCGCTGACCGGCCTGCGTACCGGCTTCGACCTCGGTATCGCGTCGCTGACCGACTATCCCTCTGGAATCGCGGCTCGCACGGTCGCGGAGAAGTTCCCGTCCGGCATGCTCTCGCCGATGGAGTTCGTCGCCACGGCGTCCGACGGCGGGCCGCTGAACCCCGGTGCGGCGAGCGTCGTGCAAGGCTTCGCCGACGAGCTGCGCGCCGATCCCCGCGTCGCCGCCGTGTTGGCGCAGTGGTCCGACGGCCGTGTCCACCTGACCGTCGTGACCCGCACGCTGATCGACTCGGCCGCGGGCTCGGACCTGGTCGCCGAACTCGACGCGCGGGCGCGCTCTCTCGCCGCCTCGACCCCGGACTTGCGCGTCAGCGCGGGCGGCGCGCCCGCCGGTCTGCTCGAGATCAGCGACGCGATCCGCGACGCCTACCTTTTGGCCGTCGTGATCACGGTGCTGTGCGCGCTGGCGTTGCTGCTGGTGGTCTTCCGTAGCGTCGCCGTGCCGGTGAAGGCCGTCGCGGTCAACCTGCTCGCCACGGCGGCCGCGCTCGGCATCACCGTCGCGGTATTCCAATGGGGCTGGGGCGAAAAGCCTTTCGGCTTCTCGAGCCCCGGTTTCGTCCAGGTCGTGATGCCGCTGATCGTGTTCGTGATCCTGTTCGGCCTTTCGATGGATTACGAGGTGTTCGTCATCCGCCGGATCAGGGAGAACTGGGACGCGGCCGTGGCGCGCGGCGCGATCGATCCGGGCGAGGCCAACCGCGAAGCGGTCGCCGACGGGATCGGCGCCACCGCCAAACCCGTCGCGGTCGCGGCGGCGATCATGGTCGTGGTGTTCGCGAGTTTCCTCACCGCGAGCACCCTGGAACTGAAACAACTCGGCTTCGCGCTGGCGGTGGCGGTTCTGCTCGACGTGGTCGTCGTGCGACTGGTGCTGGTACCCGCCACCCTCCGGTTGCTCGGCCGCTGGAACTGGTGGCTGCCCGCACTCCGCGGGGGCAAGCGGATGCCGCAGCGTTAGGGATGTCTCGACGCCGGTGGGTGTCTCAGCGCAAGCGGATGTCGAGCCTGCGATAGAGCGGGACGAACGCGTTGAATCGGTACCGGCGGCGGGTGATATCCCACGGACGGCCCGCAGCGAGCAGTGTCTCCAGGAAGCGGGTCAGCTGCACGTGGGTGAGCGCGGCGCCGAGGCAGAAGTGCTTACCGCCGCCGAACCACAGCTGCCGCGTCCGCGCCACGTAACCCAGGTCGAGGTCGAACCGGCCGACGGAATTGTCGATGTACCAGGTCATCACCTTGACGCGGTCACCGGAGCGCAATCGCCTGCCGCCGAGTTCGACATCGCCGATCACCCCGCGCCCGACGACCGGCATCGAGCTCGTCACCCGCAGCCCCTCCCGGATCGCGTCGGGGATCGAGCTCGGGTCGGCCAGCAGCCGGTGCTGGTCGCCGGTGTCGTGCAGCAGCGCGACCAGTCGCCCGATGGTGCTGGCGAGCGTGACGGTCCCGGCCACCACGAGCAGCACGGTGAATCCTCGGGTCTGCTCGAGTGTCAGCCCCAGGTCGCGGCAGCGCCCGATGACGGTGCCCGAGTCGGCCGAGTCGTACACGTGCTCGACGTTCGCGCCGATCAGCGCCGCCAGCTCGCGGCCCTTGCGCCGGTGGCGCGGCCGGACGACGGTGGTCGCCCAGTTTCCTTTGCCCAGGTCTGCCAGCCGCTCCATGGCGGCGAATAGGTCCAGATACGGTGTGTCGGTGCTGGTCTCGCGCGGCAGACCGGCCACGTCGACCATCGTGCGCGCCGTGAAAACCCGGCCGAATTCGGCGATGTCGACCGTCCGGCCCGCGGCCAGATCGGTGCGCAGGCGCTCGAGCTGCGCGCCGGTCGCGTCCTCGACGAGGTGCTCGGCAGCGGGCTTGCCGAAGAGATCGCCGAGACCGGCGCGCAACCGCTGGTGCTCAGGACCCTCGAAACGTTCGGCGCCGAATTCGCCGAGCATCTGCGACCACCAGTGTCCCGACGCGCCGTCGGTGGCGATGCTGAAATGTTCGCTGTCCCGGTGAATTTCGCGCGCGAGTTCCGGATCCGACACCGCCCAGCCGAACTTCGGCACCTTGCGGAGGGGCCGGGTGGCAGCGCCGAGCGGCAAGAGCAGCGACAGGCCCGGCTGAGCGGCGGCGTGCAGGGCGAGTTCGTGCCATTCGGCGGCACGCGGCAATGTCACGGTCATGCGCGGGCTCCGGTGATCGCATCGGCGGTGAAGCGGTCGGCGCTGAACTGGTCGACCACGAGGTGGGTGCACAGGATCGCCATCGCGGCCCATTCGGCGGTGACGCCGTCCCAGGTGCCGGGCCGGTCGACAGCCGTGCGCCAGATCCTCTCCGTCACTTCGGGATCGAACAGCCCATAGCGTCGCGCCGCGGCGCGGGAGAGATGGTCGGCGGCCAGCTGCGCGCCCGGTCCGCTGAGGTACCACGGGCCGATCGGCGTCATGAACGGCTTCTTGCGCCGCCGCACGATCCGCTTGGGCAGCAGATCGGCCATCGCCCGCTTGAGCACGTATTTCTCGGTGCCGAGACGCAGCAGCATGCGCGGGTCGAGTTCGGCGCAGACGTCGAGGACGTCGCGGTCGAGGAACGGCACCCGCACCTCGAGGCCGTGCGCCATGCCGAGCCGGTCGGAGATGGGCAGCACCCAGTGCGGCAGCCGGGTGTGGAACTCGAAATGCATCTGCCGGTGCAGCGTGCTGTGCTCGGGCGGGCGCGGCAGCGCCGACGGTTCGGGCAGGTCGGCGAGGACGGCGGGCCGCGCGGTACCGGACAGCGCGCTCCACAGATGGACCCACGGCGGCATCTGTCCGTACCGTTCGGTGTAACCCGCACTGCGAGTGGAGATCTCGACGAGATGGCGGTCGATGCCGCTCGGCGCGCCGATCCATTTCGTCGCCTGCCGCCACACCAGCGGTCGCAGCGCGTCCAGTCGCAGGTCGGTCAACCGCGAACTCAGCCGCATCAACCGGTAGAAGTCGTAACCGGCGAGCAGCTCGTCCGAACCGTCACCGCTCATCGCCACTGTGAGCCCTTGGTCTCGGGCGAGGGCGGTCAGGTCGAGGAAGGGGGAGGCTACACCGCCGTACCAGAACGGGGATTCGAAGTGCCACATGCTCTTCGGCAGCAACTCGCAGACGCGCGCACCCGTCGTCTCCGCCTCCACGTTCGGGACGCCCAGCGACCGCGCGACCAGCCGCGACATCTCGGTCTCGTCGTGGATCGCGCCGGACAGCCGCACACTGAGCGTCGTCAGCGGCGCGTCGCAGCGCCGGGCGGCGACGGCGGCGATCGCGGAGGAGTCGAGCCCGCCGCTGAGCGCGACGCCCGCCGCCACCTCGTCGGGGACGCGCTTGGCGACCGCGGCGGTGAACCGCTCGTCGAACGCCTCGATCGCCGCGCGTCCGGTGAGCAGCGGTGCGTCGGGGTCTTCGCGCACGAAGACGCGGAAGTAACGCCTGGTGCGAACGCCGTGGGCGTCCGCGGTGAGAACGGTTCCCGGTTCCAGATCGCGCACGTCACGCCAGAAGGTGCCCGGCGCGATGGTGTGACCGTAGAACAGGCAGTCGCTGAGCCCTTGCGGGTCGATCTCGGGCGTACACGCGCCGGAGGCGAAGATGCCCTTGATCTCCGACGCGAACGTCAGGCGGGCGCCGCGCAGGTGGTAGAAGAGCGGCTTGACCCCGACCCGGTCGCGGGCCAGCGTCAGACGCCGCCGGGTGGCATCCCAGATCGCGATGCCGAAATCGCCGTCCAGGTGCTCGACGAAACCGTCCCCGTACTCCTCGTACAGGTGCGGAAGGACCTCGGCGTCGCTGTCGCTGCGGAACCGGTGCCCGCGCGCCGCGAGGGCGCGGCGCAACGCCTTGTGGTTGTAGATCTCGCCGTTGAGCAGCGCACGGACCGAACCACTCTCGTCGGCCGTCGGCTGCGCGCCGTGCCGCACGTCCACGATGGACAGGCGCTGGAACCCCAGCGCGGCGTGCCGGTCGTGCCAGGTGGCGTGGTCGTCGGGGCCGCGGTGGCGCAGCACCGCGCACATCGACGCGAGCGGGCCGGGATCGACCGGCGCAGCGAAGTCGACGATGCCGCAGACCGCGCACATCTCAGGACTGCCCGACCGCGGTCGCGGGCGCGAGGAGCCCGTCCAGTTCGGCCAGCGCGGCATCCACGGCGGCCGTCAGGTGCTCGATCGGCGGCAGCTTGTCGGCGGCGCCTAGCACACCGAGGAACAGCTCGTCTCGGTAGCCGAAGCAGGTGAAGTTCAGCGAATTGCCATGCATCAGAAGAGATATCGGATACATCGCGTCGAGCCGCGCACCGTCCCAGAACAGCGTCTCCCGCGGGCCGGGGATATTGGAGATTCCCATCGGGTGCGAGGACGGAGCCGACCGGATGCCGAGCAGCAGCGCGAAGACCCACGGGAAGGTGGTCGCCAGGCCGTATCCGATGACCGCGCCGGGCGACATCGCGCCCATGTGGCGCTTGGCGGTGTCGATCGCGTCCTTGACGGCGGCGAGGCGTCGCACCGGATCCTCGACGTCGGTCGCCAGCGCCGTGAACATCAGCCCGGCGCGGGTGCCGACCCGCTGGTCACCGTCGCGCAAGTCGGTCGGCACACCGGCGGTGAGCGGGCGCTCGGGCAGTTCGGCGTGGTCGGTGAGGTAGTTGCGCAGCGCCGTGGCGACGAGGTACAGCACCAGATCGTTGACAGTGCAGTCCGCGGCACGCGCCAGCCGTTTGATCTCGCTCAGCCGGTAGCGGCGCAGCGAGAGATCGCGCGCGCCGGTGATCGGACCGTCGAGGACGGAGGGCGGTTGCCGATAGGTCTGCTGCGCCGTCGCCCGTCCGGCCTTGCGCCGCAAGGCATCCCGCGCCGCACCGGCGACCCCGGCGAGTACCGCGAGGAACCCGCGCATTGCCGTGAACAGCGAACTGATCCGGCTCGCGCGCGTCGAATCCTTGGACTCGGGTCCGATGGTGAAGAACGGCGGCAGGCCGCGCGCCTCGGGGTCGGTGGAGAGACCGCCGGTGATGACGCGCACCAGCGAAACACCGTCCAGCAGACTGTGATGCGCCTTCAGCACCGCGGCGAAGCGATCCTCGGACTGTCCCGTCACGAAGTGCAGTTCCCATGGCGGCTTGCCCAGGTCCAGCTGCTCGCGATGGACCCGCGTCACGAGCTCGACAAGTTCGTCGCGGCCCGCGCCCGCGGGCAGCGACCACTGCCTGATGTGGTCGGCCGGATCTATTTCCTCGACTTCCCTTACCAGGGCGAGCGATTCGGCGAGGCGGCCACGCACCGGCGCCAGGTTCCATGGCGGCGGTGCGCTGAACGGCGCCGCGTGCCGCGCCCGCCAGCGGCGCACGAACCCCTCGGCATCGCCGTCGGGACAGTGGAATTCCATCAGGAACGCCACGTGCATCGGCATCTCCGGCGACTCCAGCGACAACCAGGTCGCGTCGGTGGCCGACAATCGCTTGATCGCCATACCCCTATCCTCCGAACTCTCGGTCCGCCGACCGTGGCGCGAGGTCGAGCCGCAGGCCGACCGGGATGACGGCGAAATGGAACCGGTCGTCGGGCGGCGGCACACCGTCCGGGAGCCGGAAATCGAAAGTGCGACAGGCCATCGCGGCGACGCTCTTGACCTCGAGCATCGCCAGCCCGCGCCCCGGGCAGAACCGTGGCCCCGACCCGAAGGGAATCGAGACGTCGGGGCGGTGCGCCCGGCCGTCGGCGCCGCGTAGCCACCGTTCGGGGTCGAACCGCTGCGGATCGGCGAAGTTCTCCTCCTGGAGGCCCGGGTACCGCACGTCGACCAACACCCAGGTGCCCGCGGGCAACGCGATGTCGCGCAGCACGGTGTCGTGCACGGCCTCCATGAGCAGCAGGGGAGTGGTGGGTTGCAGTCGCATCGACTCGGCGACAACGGCTTCCAGATACGGCTGACGCTCGAGCGTCGAGGGGATCCTGGCTATCTCCTCCCGGATGCGTTCCTGCGTTTCGGGTTCGGAGGCCAAGTGGTAGAGCAGCCACGCCGTGGCGTTGCTCGTGGTGTCCTGTCCGGCGATCAGGATCGTCAGCGCCTCGGCGAACAGCTCATCGTCGGTGAACGATTCGCCGCCGTCGCTGGCGAGCAGGAACGCCTCGATGAAGTTGGTCGGCTGCTCCGGCGCCGCGGTGCGCGCGCGGGCGATGACGGCGTTCACCTCGGCGCGCAGCGCGTCCAGTGCCCGGTCCAGCGCGTGGTCGGCGGGCAGCTTGACGTAGCGCCAGTACGGGAACGGAAGGTTCAAGCGGCGGTTGATCATCGGGAAGACGTGCTCGAGGTGTTGCTGGATGACGTCGCCGGACTGCTCGAGGGTGTTGATGTCGTAATCGAAGGTCAGCTTGGCGGTCACGTCCACGGTGTACCGGGTCAGATCGGCGCGCACGTCCTCGGGCGGGGATGCCAGCCAACGCCGCCGTAGTCGCTCGGTGATCTGCTCCAGCGTCGTGTGGAACCGGGTGAGATGGGCGGCGTTGAACGCGGGCATGGCCAGCCTCCTGCGCCGCCGCCACGCCTCGCCCTCGGAGGAGAACAGTCCGTTGGAGCCCATCTCGCTCATGATCGACTCGATCGAGGACTGTCGGCGGTATGTTCCCGGACGCTGCCGCAGGATCTCCTTGCCGAGCTCCGGATCGCCGACCACGACCAGCCGCCTGCCCGGCATGCTCAGCCGGTAGACGGGGCCGTATTCCGCGCACCAGCTGTCGAGCTGCCGGTGCAGTCGCGTCGGGGTGAGTTGCGGGAGGTTGCCGAGCACCGGCCAGCCGTCTGGGCCGGGCAGATCCAGGAGCGACATCGGCGCGCGGAGCGGGACGGTCACCGGGCCGAGCCTAATCACAAATCGGGTGCTCGGCGCAATCGGAGACGAGAATTCATCGCGGGAGACGATGTTCGCGCCGTGCTTTTGTCACGAAGTAGCAAGGCGCACACATCGATTGGTGATCCCCCTCACTGACCGGTGGCGCCGAGTGGACTGCTGTCGCGGTCTGGTCGTAGTGTCGAAATCATCCGGTCGAGCCGGGTTTCTTTGGCCCCCTTGCTTTATCAGCGCCGTGCCGCTCCATTTCCCATGGGAGCCGCGGCCATCGGAGGAAATCTCGTATGAATCGCTCTCGAATACGCGCGCTCGGGGCCGCTCTCCCCGCCGGAGAATTCACCACGAACGAAGTGCTCGACCGCATGTCGAGCGGCGGCGAGTTCGATGTCGAACGCATTACCGGCATCGCACACCGGCATATGGTCGACCGCACCGAGGAGGACACCCTGACCTTGGGTGTCGCCGCGGCGCTCGACTGCCTGGCGGACTCGGGATACGACCCCGCGGACCTGGATGTGATCATCTGCGGCGGCACCACCGTGCACGACGGATTCCGGATGGTGTTCGAGCCGTCCGCGGCGGGGGAGATCGCCCGGCGCATCGGCGCGGTCAACGCCACCGGCTACGACGTCGCCAATGCGTGCGGCGGCACCATGACTGGTATCTACCTGCTGGACAACTTGATTCGCGCTGGCGCCGTCCGGACCGGGATGGTGGTGACCCCGGAGGTCATCTCGCCGGTCACCGAGGGTGCGCTGGCCGAGGCGGTGGACGCGCGCGACCCGCAGTTCGCGGCGCTGACGCTGGCCGACGCGGCCGTCGCGGTGGTGCTCGACCGCGCCGTCGACGAGGCCGAGGCCGTCCACTCCATCGACATGATCACCTGCGCGGAATACTCCGGCCTGTGCATCGCGAAACCCAGCGACAGCACCGAGAACATGATCATGCTGACCGACAACCTCACCATGCAGGCCGCGCCGCGGCGCGAGACCTGGGCGAAATTCCATCGCGACGTGCTCGCCAAGAAAGGCTCGACGTTCGCCGAGGAGAATTTCGACTACATCGTCTTCCATCAGCTCGGCGTCGGGTTCACGGAGAAACTGGCGGAGTCGGGCAGCAAGATCCACGGCGCGCCCATGCCGCCGCGGCTCGCGTGCGTCGAAAAGTACGGAAATACCGGAGCGAGCACACATTTCCTGGTGCTGCACGACTACCTGTCGCGCGGCCTGATTCCGGCGGGTTCGAAGATCTGTTTCGTGCCGACCGCGTCGGGAATGGTGTTCGGGGTGTTGTCGGCGACCATCGGTGAGTTGGTGAAGTAGATCGTGGTGACCATTCTGCGGAATTCGGCGGTGAGCGTGGATCCGGCGCTCGGCTCGATCGGCCACGCGGTCGCGGCGGCGCGGGAGTGCCTCGCCGGGGCGGGGCTGTCGGCGGCGGACGTGGACGTGCTGGTGAACGTCGGCGTGTACCGGGACGCCAACATCGTGGAGCCGTCCAACGCCGCGCTGATCCAGCGCGAGCTCGGCATGCACCTCGACTACGAATCCGGGTCCTCCCGGCCCGGTTTCTCCCTCGACCTGCGCAACGGCGCCTGCGGCGTGCTGAACGCGCTCCAGGCCGCGAACGCGTTGCTGGTCAATGGCACCGCCGAGCACGTCCTCATCGTCGGCAGCGACGCCCATCCCGGCGGGCGGGCGGACGCGGCCGACTTCCCCTATGCCACCGTGGGCGGTGCTTTTCTGGTGACGAAGGGCATCGATGACGCGACCGGGCTCGGCGCGGTGCACTTGCAGCCCGCCCCGCGGCCGGAGGGCGCGCATCCCGGCGTCGCGGGCTATCTCGACTTGAAGGCGATGGGCCGCGACGGCGCGCGCACGATCACCGTCGACGTCGCCGACGATTTCGCCGAGCGGGTCACCGACGTGGCGCGCACGGCGGTGCGGAACTACCTCGCGAATCACGCTGATACCGCGAGGGATTCGACAGTGCTTGTCACCAACAACCCCGCGCCGGGCTTCGCGGCGACGCTGGCGGCCGACTTCGGCTTCGCGCGCCACCACCAGGCCGATACCGGGTCGCGGAACGCCGGAAGCTCCGGTCTCATCATCGCCTACCACCAGCTGATCCGTTCCGGTGCAGTGCGCGAGGGCGACCAGTTGCTGCTCGTCGCGGGCGGATCGGGGCCGACGGCGGGCTGTGTCGGCTACCGGGTGCCCGTCGGCGGTGCCGGGTGACGCGCGCGACCGGATACGCGGACCCGAGCATCCTGCTCGAGCACCGGATCGCGGAACGGGCCGACGCGCCCGCCATCAGCTACCCGACCCGCGCGGACGCGGCGAGGGCCGATCGCGGCGCCGACCTGCGGTTCGCGACCATGACCTACGCCGAGCTGGGGCGGCGGGTCCGCTCCTACGCGGCGGGCTTCGCGCGGATCAGAATCACCAAGGGCGTCAAGGTCATCGTGCTCGTGCGCCCCGATCCTGACCTGTTCGCGGTGCTGTTCGCGCTGTTCCGGGTCGGCGCGGTGCCCGTGGTGGTGGATCCCGGCATGGGTGTGCGCCGCATGCTGCACTGCTTCCGCAGCGTCGGCGCGGAGGCGTTCATCGGGATCCCCGAAGCGCACGCGGTGCGGCTGGCCGCACGGCGCACGTTCGGCTCGATTCGGGTGCACGTCACGGCGGGTCGGTCGTTCTGGGGCGGCCACAGCCTGGACGATCTGCGCGCCGAGCCGGAAACGCCGGCGGCCGAACATGATCCGGACGACCTGTTCATGATCGCGTTCACCACCGGAAGCACCGGTCCGGCCAAGGGCGTCGAGTTCACCAGGTCGGGATTCGGCGCGGCCCTCGATGTTGTCGCCGAACTGCACGGCCGCCCAACTGGTTTCGTCTCGCTCACCTCGGTTCCCCTGTTCGGGCTGTTCGATCTGCTGCAAGGTGCGCACGTCGTGCTCGGTCCGGTCGACCCGGTGCGCGTGTCGAAGGTGAATCCCGCGCTGCTCACCGACGTGGCGAGGTCCTTCGGCGCCACCGACCTCACGGCCTCGCCCGCCCTGCTGGCCAGGCTCGGTGAGCATTTCGCCGAGACCGGCGAGAGCCTGCCCGACATCGCGCGGGTCATCTCCATGGGCGCTCCGGCGAATCTGATTGCGCTGGAACGCATCCGGTCCGCGCTCGGCGACGACGCGCGGATCTTCACCACCTACGGCGCGACCGAGGCGCTGCCGCTGACCACCTTGGAATGGTCCGAGCTGGACCGAACGCGCGCCGCCACCGCCGAGGGCGCGGGCGTGTGCGTCGGCCGCCCACTGCCGGAGAGCAGCGGCGGGACCCGGGTCCGGATCATCGGCGTCACCGACGAGCCCATCGCCGACTGGAGCGAGGACCTCGTCCTGCCCGCCGGGCGGATCGGCGAGATCGTCGCGAGCGGACCGCAGGTCAGCCGCGCCTACCACCGCAATGCCGCCGCCGACGTGCGGCACAAGATCGACGAGCGGCTGGCCGACGGTGGTATCCGGCGCTGGCACCGCACGGGTGACCTGGCACGTGTGGACGAATCGGGCCGCCTGTGGTTCTGCGGGCGGCTCTCCCAGCGCGTGCGGACCGCCGACGGTGACCTGTACACCGTCCGGTGCGAGCAGATTTTCAACACGCACCCGGAAGTCGCCAGGACCGCGCTGGTCGGCGTCGGCGCGCCGGGTGAACAGATCCCGGTGCTGTGCTTCGAGCCCGCCGTGGATCTCTCGCCCGCCGAACTCACCCGGGTGCGGCGCGAACTGTGGACCCTCGCGCAGCACAGGGCGGAGACAAGGCGCATCCGAACCTTTCTGCCGCACAGCGAGTTTCCCGTCGACATCCGGCACAACGCGAAGATCGGGCGGGAGCGGCTGGCGCGGTGGGCCGCGGATCGGCTCGGCTTCCCGCGAACGAAAGGAACGGACCGATGAAGGTTCTCGTCACCGGCGCGACCGGATTTCTCGGCAGCCACGTCGTCGACGCCGCCACCGGCGCGGGCGACGAGGTGCGGGCGCTGGTCCGCGCGGGCAGCGACCTCGGTTACCTGTCGGGCGTGCCGGGTCTCGACAACGCCGTCGGCGATCTCGGCGATCCGGACTCGCTGCGGGCGGCCTGCCACGACGTGGACGTCGTCTACCACAGCGCGGGACTCGTTTCGGAAGTCGGTGCGCGGGATCAGTTCTGGCGCGCGAACGTCGAGGGCACCCGCAACCTGATCGCTGCCGCTCGCGATGCGGGCGTTTCGCGGTTCGTCTACGTCAGCAGCCCGTCGGTGGCCACCTCCTACGAGACCGACCGCTTCGGCATCGATGAGTCCGAACCCTATGTCGACGCGCCCAAAAGCCTCTACGTCGCAACAAAGGTGGTGGCCGAGCAGTACGTGCTCGCGGCCGACTCGCCCGGCTTCACGACCTGCGCGCTGCGGCCGAGGATGATCTGGGGCCCGCGTTCGGCCGGATGGATGAGCCTGCTGCTGCGCAAGCTGAAAAGCGGTCGGCTGCCGGACCTTTCGGGTGGACGTCGGGTCATGGCGTCCATCACCTACTGCGAGCACGCGGCGGCCGCCTGTCTGCAAGCCGCCCGTTCCCCGGCGGTCGCCGGAAACGCCTACTTCCTGGCCGATCCCGAGGACATCGACCTGTGGGAGTTCGTCCGCGACCTGGCCGTCGCGCTCGACCTGACCCCGCCGACCCGCACCGTGCCCGGACCGGTGTTGGATGCGGCGATCGCCGTCTTCGACACCATTTGGCGGATACCCGCCGTCAAGGAGCGGTGGGCGCCGCCGCTGTCGAGCTGGACCACGGCGGCGCTGACCGTCTCCAGCACCTACGACACCTCCGCCGCCCGTAAGGATTTCGACTACAACCCGACCGTCTCCCGCGACGCGGGCCTGGCGCGCTACGTCGAGTGGGTGCGCTCGGTCGGCGGCGTCGACGCCGTGCTTGCCCGCGGCTGAACGGATTACGAGGAGGTTGGTCTCGTGACATCTCTGCTGCGGGGACGCCGCGCGGGCATCGAGTCCGCGGTGCCCACCGCGCCCGGCGCGCTGCCGTTCCTTGGGCACTGGCACCGCTTCGGCCGCACACCGCACCGGTTCCTGTCCACACTGTCGGCCCACGGACCGGTGGTCCGTATCGGAATCCCCGGCTACGAAACGTATGTCGTCACCGAACCGGAGCTGATCAGGGAGGCATTCACCGGTCTGTCGGATCAGGGCTCGATGATCGAACGCGCCGAACTGCTGCTCGGGGACGGCGTCACCGTCGTCTCCGGTGCGACACACCGGCGTTCGCGCAGGCTCATCGCACCCGCGTTCGCCAAGGCGCGAATCGCCCAGTACGCCACCGTGATGACGGCGATGGGGCGGGCACGGGCCGACCAGTGGCGCGACGGCGCGACGCTCGTGGTGAACGAGGAGATGCACGACCTCGCGCTGCGCACCGTGGCGGGCGCGCTGTTCTCCGGTGAACTCGGCGAGATCACCGCGCGGCGCGTGCACCGGCTGTTGCCCGAGGTCATGACGCTGCTCGCGCGCCGCGTCACCCGGCCCGCGTGGCTGGACCGGCTGCCCACCCGAGGTAACCGCCGCTTCCTCGCGCTGGTCGAAGAACTGAAGGACGCCACCGCCGACATCATCGCGGCCTACCGCGCCGACCTGGCCGCCGACCCGGCACTCGACCACGGCGACCTGCTGGACACGCTGATCCGGGCCCGCGACGACGACGGCGCGCCGCTGACCGACAAGCACGTGCACGACGAACTGGTGAACTTCCTCGTCGGCGGCACCGAGGCCATCGGCATGACCGCCACGTGGCTGCTCTACGAACTGGCGCGCAATCCGGAGATCGAGCGCGCCCTGCACGCTGAACTCGACGAGGTGCTCGGCGGACGACCCGCCGAACTCGCCGACCTGCCCCGGCTGGATCTGACCAAGCGGCTCGTGCTGGAAACGCTGCGCCGCTACTCGCCCTGGCTCACCGTGCGGCACGTGCCCGCCGACTACGAACTCGGCGGGTACCAGCTGCCCGAGGGGGCGATGCTGTTCGTCTGCCCGATCGCGGTGCACCGCGACCCGCGAGTGCACGCCGACCCCGACCGGTTCGACCCCGACCGCTGGCTGCCCGAGGCGACGGCAGGGATGTCGCGCGGCGCGCACATCCCGTTCGGCATGGGCGCGCGGCAGTGCCCCGGCAACATATTCGCGCTGACCCAGGTGGCATTGCAGATCGCCACCTTGTGCGGGCGCTGGCGGCTGCGGCTGGAGCCCGGATTCACGGCGCGCGAGACCGTCATCGGCGCGCTGGTCCATCCGGAGAGCCTGCCGATGCGGGTCGAAGCCCGTCGTGAGACGAACGGCGCTGGTCAGGAGGGTGGGCGATGAGCGAGGTCACCGAACGCTGTGAAGTCGTGGTGATCGGCTCCGGTTTCAGCGGGCTCGGCGTCGCGATCAATCTGAAGCGTTGCGGTATAGACGATTTCGTGATTCTCGAACGCGCGGAGTCGGTCGGCGGCACGTGGCGCGACAACGTGTATCCGGGATGCGCCGTCGACGTGCCGTCGGTGCTGTACTCGTACTCCTTCTTTCCCGGCGACTGGTCGCGGCTGTTCGCGACCCAACCCGAGCTGCGCGCCTACACCGAATCCGTGGTCGACGCCTTCGATCTACGACCCCACGTGCGGCTGAACAGCGAGG
Source organism: Nocardia sp. NPDC050713 (assembly GCF_040654315.1). Lineage (NCBI taxonomy): Bacteria > Bacillati > Actinomycetota > Actinomycetes > Mycobacteriales > Nocardiaceae > Nocardia > Nocardia sp. NPDC050713. The sequence continues at coordinate 97,824 of NZ_JBFAHS010000003.1, forward strand.
TCGTCGGTGCCGAATTCGACGAGACCGAGCACCGGTGGCGGGTGCGGTTGGCCGACGGGCGCGTGATCAGCGCGCGCGCCGTCGTCATGGGGTACTTCTCGCTGCACGTGCCGTTCGTCCCCGATGTTCCCGGCCGGGAACAGTTCCAGGGCGTTCAGATGCACTCCGGCTCTTGGGATCCCGGGTTCCGACCGGAAGGGAAGCGGATCGCCGTCGTCGGCTCGGGCGCGAGCGCCGTGCAGATCGTGCCCGCGCTGGCACGCGCCGGTGCGCACGTGGTGTCGTTCCAGCGCAGTCCGGCGTGGGTGCTGCCACGTGGGGATCGTGCGATCGCCGGACCGGTGCGGACGGTGCTGCGCAAGTTCCCGCCCGCGCGACTCGCGTTGCGCGGCATGGTGTTCTCGTTGCTCGAGCTGGTGCACCTGGCGGAGTTCCATCCCCGCTTGCTGCCGGTCTTCGAACAGGTCTGCTTGCGCGCGCTGCGTAACCAGGTGCCCGATCCGCGCACGCGGGAGAAGTTGCGGCCCGACTACCGGTTCGGGTGCAAGCGGCCGATGGTTTCCGACGAGTACTACGCGGCCTTCGCGCGTGACGACGTAGACCTCGTGACGGAGAAGATCGTCGACCTCACTCCGTCCGGCGTGCGCACCGCCGACGGTGTCGTCCACGAGGTGGACGCGATCGTGTGGGCCACCGGCTATCACGTCCAGGACTCGATCCCGCGCTTCCCCGACTTCGGGACGCCCACCTTCTCGCTGCGAGAAAGCTACGAGCGCAACGGGTTCGCCGCCTATCGCGGCATCGCCTTCGCCGGTCTGCCGAACCTGTTCTGCGTCACCGGTCCCAATACCGCGCTGCCGCACACCTCTCAGTTCCAGGCCATCGAACCCACCACGCGCCTCATCGCGCGCACCATCGCCCACATGCGCGAGCGCGCTGTCACCCGCTACACCCCGACCGACGTCGCTCAACACCGCTTCGTGGCCCACTGTCGCCGCGTTCTCGCCGACCGCGTCTGGACCATCGGTGGCTGCACCAGCTACTTTGTCACGCCCACCGGTACCAACACCCTCACCTGGCCGGGGAGCACCCGCAGCGTTCGCCGCGACCGCCGCCACATTCGTCCCGAGGACTGGGACCGCCGCCAGCGGGCCGTCGAATCCAGCACGCCCTGAACCGTTTTCGACCGCGCGGAGCGTAGTCGGGAGGGCGGCCTCGATTCTCTCGTGTGCCGTGTGCCGTGTGCCGTGTGCCGTGTGCCGTGTGCCGTGAGGCGTCAGCTACCGGCCGTCAGTGATCTGTCGACAGTGGTCAGAGTTCAGCCAACGGTGGTCAGCCGACAGTGGTCGGTGTCAGCTGGCAGTGGTCAGTAGTCGGCGGTCAGCCTTCAGCCGTCGATGATCAGCGGTCGGCGATCGACTGTCAGCGGTCGGCGACGAAAGCGTCGAGCAGGCTGCGGTAGACGTCGGAAAAGCGCTTGCGCGCGTTCTGCTGCTCGGCGGTCAGGCCGTCGGTCGAGTCGGGCCCGTACACGATCAGGTGGAGGTTCTGGCCCGGTGGTTCGGGCATCACGTCGATGATCTGACTGCCGCCGTCGCCCGACGCGGGCATGCCGAGGTCGACCGTCGACAGCGCCGTGAGCTCGGCCAAGGCCGCGTCGATCACCTCGCGCCGGACCGCGCCGTCGACCTGGCGCGGGGGAGTGCTCGGATTCCGTTCGGGCGCGATGGCATCCGGTTGACGGACGGCGCGGCCGTCGGCGTAGACCTCGAGCAGCGGACGCAGATCGATCCGTTCCTGCCAGCCGCCCGGCATCGTCGTGAGGGTGAGCAGCGCGACGGCCGACCTGGCGGGCACCGGCGCGGGAACGAGAACGGGCGGATGAGCCGCGGGCACAGGCGGATTCGTTTCCGGTGCGGGCGCGGCGGGGACCTTCGGCGTGGCCGGATCGGCCGCGGCGACGATCGAACCGGTCGCGAACAACATCGCGAGGACAACCAGGATCGACAACGTTCTCCGCATGAACATCCCATTTCGGCAGCGTCGGGTGATCGCCTCAACCGGACGGCGAGGGCGGACTCGCTCCGGCGCAGCGGCTTCGGACGCCGATGAGCGTAGCGCCCATGCGGCATCGATGCGGGCCTATGGTGAGTGCCGTCCGGCCGCGACGAGTCGAACCGACGATGCCGCAGGTCGATGCGGTGGTGGCGTGACGCGGTAGTGGTCCTAGGCAGGGCGATGCTGGGCGGTCGGCGCAGGGGTGTCGTGGTGCCGCGGCCACGGCAGCAACATCGGCACGCGATGCTGATAGTCGCGATAGCGCTCGCCGAACACCGCCACCAGATCGTGTTCCTCGATTTGCAGGGCGATCAGGATGTAGCCGGTCGTCGCGGCGGCGAAGAACAGGTGACCGGCCGTCATGGTCGGCGTCGCCCAGAACGCGACGAGGAAGCCGAGCATGAGCGGATGCCGGATCACGCGATAGAAGAGGCTGGTGCGAAACGGCAGGTCGCGGTAGGGCTCGCCACGCCAGACGAAATAAACCTGACGCAGCCCGAACAGGTCGAAGTGGTTGATCATGAACGTCGAGAGCAGCACGGTCGCCCAGCCGATCCAGAACAGCGTCCACAACACGACGCGGCCCGCGGTGGCCTCGACATCCCAGACGACGGCGGGCATCGTCCGCCACTGCCAATAGAGCAGGAACAGCGCCAGACTGGCCAGCAGCACGTAGGTACTGCGCTCGATCGAGGCGGGCACCACCCGCGTCCACCGGCGTTTGAACGCCGGACGCGCCATCACGCTGTGCTGGACGGCGAACACGCCGAGCAGGAGCGCGTTGACCACGATGGCCTCACCGATCGAAGCCTGCACTCCCGCGTCGACGCTGCGGGGAACCCAGAAATTGCCGACGAAACCGATCGCGTAGAGGAATGCGGCGAGAAACGCCAGGTAGCTCACGACGCCGTAACCGAATGCGAGATAACGCATCATCAGGTCCTTCGAAGTGGTCCGTGACGCACCGCGTCCGGAAGCACCGAGGGGAGGGTCACCGTTCGGGTCGGTCGGTGGAACGGCGCGATCTCCCGGAGGGAGCGCGACGCGACGGCCGCACGTCGGCGCGCTCCGGAAGCTGTGTGCGGGCGACGCGGCGACGCCTCCGTCCGCGCGTGCGGGGTTCGGGCGCCCGCGAGGCTCGGCGTGTTCCTGGTCGCGTGCGAACCCGCACCGAACTCGGCGGCGTTGCCGAGACGCGACCGGGTGACCGTTCTGGGATGCGCTCGATGCGACCACGCGTTCACCGCGGGCAGGCGATCGTGGAATCGCCGTCCGATCGGATACGGCGCTCGCCTTCGGGCGGGCTCACCGTAGCTGTGGTGCGTGAAGTCGCGCTGCCGGTCGCCGCAGCTGATCACCAGTTCACGGTAGATGGTGGGCGGGCGCGCGGACAACCCGCTCGCGCGGCATTCGCCCTGATCAGCCGGTGCGATCGGCGGGCCCGGTCGTGACGCGCGGCTCAGCGCAGCTCGGGCGGGTTGTCGAGGTCGGGCGCGGAGTAGGTGTCGCAGGCCCGCACCAGACCGGTGCGGTAGCCAGTCAGGAACCACTTCTGCCGCTGTTCGGACGATCCGTGCGTCCACGCCTCCGGATTGACCCGGCCCTGCGCGGAGCGCTGGATACGGTCGTCGCCGACCGCGGAGGCGGCCGAGAGGGCGTCGTTGATGTCGTTGTCGGACAACCTCCGCAGGAACGGCTGAGTGCCGCCGGGCGCGGGCGTCTTGTCCGCGTAGTACGCCCAGATACCCGCGTAGCAGTCGGCCTGCAGTTCGGTGCGCACCGCCGCGGACTCGGGTCCGCGCGGGTCGCGCTGTGCGCGGCCGATGTTGCCGAGCTGGTTCTGGATGTGGTGGCCGACCTCGTGTGCGACGACGTACTCCTGGGCGAGCGGGCCGCCGCTGGAGCCGAAGCGGTCGGTCAGCTCCTGGAAGAAGCGGACGTCGAAGTAGGCGGTCTGGTCGGCGGGGCAGTAGAAGGGGCCGACCTCGCTGGTGGCGTTGCCGCAACCGGTGGCTACCGCGCCGGAGAACAGCACGAGCTCGGGCTCGACATACTGCCTGCCCGTCTGCTTGGGCAGTTCGGCCGCCCAGACGGCGTCCAAGCTCTGCGCGGTGAGCACGACCCGGCAGTCGACGTACTTGTTGGCGTCCGCGCCGGTCTTGCAGTGCTCGGGCGTGCCCGCCGTGCCCGGCTGTGATTGCTGGGTGCTCTCGGCGCCGGTGAACTGGCCGAGGACCGAGCCGGGGTCGCCGCCGAGCAGTAGCGTGATGACCAGCAGGATCAGACCGCCCGCGCCGCCGCCGAGCGCGAGTTTGCCGCCCATGCCCGGTCCGCCGGAAGAGGCTCGGTCCGGGTCGATCTGCAGCCCTTCGTTGAACGTCATGATCGTCCTTAGTGGCGTTTCGTACGGTTGGCGGGCGACCTGCTGGCTACAGCTTGACACGGCCGCGCGGATATCGGTTTCCCCTTGACGAACGTGTCTAACTACGATGGCAACCGCATCCGGCGACACCCCGCCGGTGCCGGAGTCGTCGAAAGGAATCCCGTGCTGCGCACCCACTTGGCTGGTTCGCTGCGAAGCGAGCATGCCGGTCAGACCGTCACCCTCACCGGATGGGTGGCCCGGCGGCGCGACCACGGTGGCGTGATCTTCATCGATCTGCGCGATGCGTCGGGTGTGGCGCAGGTGGTGTTCCGCGAAGGCGAGGCCGCCGAGCAGGCGCACCGGCTGCGCGCCGAGTACTGCGTGCTGATCACCGGCGTCGTCGAGCAGCGCCCGGACGGCAACGAGAACCCCGAGCTGCCGACCGGCCAGATCGAGGTGAACGTGAGCAAGCTGGAGGTGCTCAACGAGAGCGCCCCGCTGCCCTTCCAGCTCGACGAGCAGCCCGGTGACGAGGCGCGCCTCAAGTACCGCTACCTCGACCTGCGCCGCGAAGGGCCCGGGCACGCCATCCGGCTGCGCTCGAAGGTCAACGCCGCGGCTCGCGCGGTGCTGGCGCACCACGAGTTCATCGAGGTCGAGACGCCGACGATGACCCGCTCCACCCCCGAGGGCGCCCGCGACTTCCTGGTGCCCGCGCGGCTGCAGCCGGGCAACTTCTACGCGCTGCCGCAGAGCCCGCAGCTGTTCAAGCAGCTGCTCATGGTCGGCGGTATCGAGCGCTACTACCAGATCGCGCGCTGCTACCGCGACGAGGACTTCCGCGCCGACCGTCAGCCCGAGTTCACCCAGCTCGACATCGAGATGAGCTTCGTGCGCCAGGAGGACGTGATCCTGCTGGCCGAGGAGATCCTGGTCGCGCTGTGGAAGCTCATCGGCCACGAGATCCCGACCCCGATCCCGCATATGACCTACGCCGAGGCCATGCGCCGCTTCGGCTCCGACAAGCCGGACCTGCGTTTCGGCGTCGAGATCACCGAGTGCACCGAGTACTTCAAGGACACGCCGTTCCGGGTGTTCCAGGCGCCTTACGTCGGCGCGGTCGTGATGCCGGGTGGCGCGAACCAGCCGCGGCGTCAGCTCGACGCCTGGCAGGAGTGGGCCAAGCAGCGCGGAGCCAAGGGTCTGGCCTACGTGCTGGTGAACGAGGACGGCACGCTCGGCGGCCCGGTCGCCAAGAACCTCAGCGACGCCGAACGCGAAGGGCTGGCCAAGCACGTGGGCGCGGTCCCCGGCGACTGCGTCTTCTTCGCCGCGGGCTCGGCGAAGGCCCAGCGCGCGCTGCTCGGCGCCGCGCGCGGCGAGATCGCGCGCAAGGTCGGACTGATCGACGAGAACGCCTGGTCGTTCGTGTGGATCGTGGACGCGCCGCTGTTCGAGTCCACCGCCGACGCGACCGCGAGTGGCGATGTGGCGCTTGGCCATTCGGCCTGGACCGCGGTGCACCACGCGTTCACCTCGCCGAAGCCGGAGTCGCTGGACACCTTCGACACCGACCCCGACTCGGCGCTCGCCTACGCCTACGACATCGTCTGCAACGGCAACGAGATCGGCGGCGGCTCGATCCGTATCCACCGCCGCGACGTCCAGGAGCGGGTGTTCAAGGTGATGGGCATCAGCCACGACGAGGCGCAGGAGAAGTTCGGCTTCCTGCTCGACGCCTTCGCCTACGGCGCTCCGCCGCACGGCGGCATCGCCTTCGGCTGGGACCGCATCACCGCCCTGCTGGCCGGCCTGGACTCCATCCGCGAGGTCATCGCCTTCCCGAAGACCGGCGGCGGCGTCGACCCGCTGACCGACGCGCCCGCGCCGATCACCGCGCAGCAGCGCAAGGAGGCGGGGCTGGACGTCAAGCCGGAGCAGGAAAAGGTCGAGATCAAGCTCGAGGTCACCGAGCCGTAGGCCGAGCCACGGCCGTCCGACGCGCCGTCCGCACGGAGTCGCCTGTCGCCTCCGAGCGGACGGCGCGTTCGCGTCGAGGGGTTTGCCTGTTCTCGGCGCCCCCAGGCCCCACCAGCCAGGAGCCGCTTCCCGCCGCGCCCGGCAAGGACGTGCCGTCGCCGCCTCTCGGTGCTGTGCGGGCCCAAGGGAATCGTTGGCTGCCGCACATGCGCAGTACGCCTCACAGAGTCGCCGGCTTTGTGAGGCGTACGGAAGGTGTGTGGAACGGAAGCTTTATTTTGTGAACCGGCCAGCTGGCGGTCTCGGCTCGGTTCTGGTCAGACCGGGGCGATGCGTCCGCCGGTGAGGGTGCGGTAGGAGTAGGTCACCGCGAGGATCGAGACGGGACCCGCGACGAGGAGTCCGATGCCGCACAGCAGCAGGCCGAGGAAGGTGATCATCGCGACGGACAGGGCGAGCAGAAACACCTTCCAAGCGTTGTTGACCACCAGGGTGGCGCTGGACTTGATCGCGTCGAACGGGCCGAGATCCTGGTCGACGACGAAGTGCAGCGCGAACATGCACAGCACACCGGCGACCAGTCCGGGTAATACGCACAGCGCCAGACCGATCCACGTGCCGAGGAACGCGAGCAGGGCGGTCAGCAAGACGTTTCCCGCGTTGACGAACTTGAAGTACGAACCGAAAACAGGTTTGGCGCCGTCGGTTTCGTACAGCGCTCCGCGCACCATCGCGGCCTGCAACAACCACAGCGCCGCCATCACCGCGAGGAAGAGCAACATCAGCGGCAGCAGCGAGTTCGGTTCGAATGTCTGGACCATCAACACGAATATCAAATAGATGACGACACCCAGCGCCGTAATTCCTAGCCATGGAGCGGGATTCGTTCGGAACTTTTCCAGCCCATAACTGATCGCGTGGCCGACGTCGAGACCGGTCGGCGTTCCTACCTGATAACCGTAGATAGGTTGTCCCGGTACCGCTCCCGCGGGCGTCGCGCCGGGCGGCATCGTACCCGGTTGCTGCGCCGCGTATTCCTGTTGCGCCCCGTATTCGTGCGGTGCACCGTATTGTTGCTGCGCTCCGTAGTGCGGCGACGCTCCGTGTTGCGGCGCGTCCGGCGACACGCCCGGCCCAGTGCCCGCGGGCCCGTACGCGGGCTGCGCGGCGACCGCGGGCGGCGGCTCCACCGGCTCGGCGCCGTATTGTGCCGCGCCCGGCCCCTCGAACTGTGGATACCCCGCTCCACCAGGCATTTCGTGGCGTGAGTGCCCCGCGCCGGATGGCGGTTCGTAGGGGGTACCGCTCTCGTGCTGCCCGGGCTGAGCCGCGAACCGCTCGCTTCCACCGCCCTGCTGGGGTGTGCCGCCTGTGGGATCCTTCGGTGCGGAGGACGGTGTGTCGGTCAATGTCGGAGACCTTTCGACGCAACTGGTTTGCGATGTGGCGCACAGCAGTTCACGATGAGAAAACCGGACGCGTGCAATGGTGTCAAGCGAGCACGGCTTTCGTCCGCGCCCGCGACACGAGACACGCCGAGCGAAGCGGAAAGGTTGCGTAACCGCTCGCTAGAAGTGACCCCATGCGAGTAGCTTGAGAGGCGATGACCGCACTATTGGCCGAACGCGCCGCCGAAGTCGTGTCCGCAGCACAACAGTTGCTCACAAAGCGAATGGGTGCTCCGGTGAAGCTGAGCGATCCGATGGAACTCAGCGGTAGTGGTAGGACGACAGTCCTACGTGTGCGTGTTGCCGAGAACTCGTTCTCGCTACCCCGGACGCTGATCGTCAAGCAGGTGCGCGGAGCCGCTCAGGACCGCCGCACCGGAGGCTTGGCCCCCGGCGTCGCGAGCATCGATTCGGCGTTCCTCCGGGAAGCCGTCTCCTACCAGTTCACCACCGCGCTCAGCCGCGAGCAGCGGCCCGGCGCGTACCTGATCGCGCACAGCCTGCCCGACCGCCTGCTCATCCTGTCCGATCTCGGCGAGAACGCCAGGATGACCGCGGTGCTGCAGTCCGGCGCCGAGCCCGCCACCCGCAACGCGCTGATGGCCTTCGCGCAGGCGCTGGGCCGGATGCACGCGGCGACCGTCGGGCGCGAGGCCGATTTCGTCGCGCTGCTGCGCCGCGTCGAGGTGGTGCACCGGGTCGACGGCATCGCCCAGCAGGCCGAGTCCGCGATCTCCGAAGTGCCCGGGATGCTGCAACGCGAGCTGGGCATCGAGGTACCCGGTGAGATCGCCGAGCGCATCGTGCGCGGCAACCGGCTGTTCTCGGCCGGGCGGTTCCGCGCGTTCAGCCCGTCGGACCTGTGCCCGGACAACGTCATCCTCAACCAGGAGGGCGCCAGGTTCCTGGACTACGAGTGGGGCGGCTTCCGCGACGCCACCCTCGACATCGCCTACGCGCTGGTCTCCTTCCCCGGCTGCCTGTGCGATTTCGAGCTGTCCAGGGATCGCGCCAGGCAGATGGTGGAGGCGTGGCGTTCCGAGGTCGTCGGGGTGTTCCCGGCGCTCGCCGACGACGAGGTGCTCGCCGAACGCATCCTGGAGGCGCGCCTCATCTGGGTGTGGCTCACCACCTACTGGTTCCTGCCCGCCGACCACACCCGCATCGCGGCCGCCCGCGAGCACGGCCTGTCGGTACCGCGCTCGGCGGCGCTGATCAACCGCTGGGCCGCGCTCGCCGAGGACGCGCGCTGCACCGGCGACGACGTGATCGGCGACTTCGCCGACGAGGTGTCGGCGATGCTGGAAGAGCGCTGGTCGGAGTAGTCGCCGGGCGAACTCAGCGCTCAGACTGCTCAGCGAACCGCCAGTGCGGCGATCAGAGGATGGGCGTCGGACGCGGCTCGATCCGACCGCCGCTCGGTACGGCGAAGCTCGCCCCGTGCCGCACGGCGGTCGCAGGATCGGTGACGTCCGCCAGATAGAACCAGTCCATCTGGGTCTGCTCGGCAGTGACGTCGAGAACCCCGTACCCGTGCGACTCCAGCTCGACGTAGCGCATGTGGTGGTTGAAACTCTTGAACGATTCCTCGATCGGAACCGCCACGGTGCGTGGGGGCGCCTCCAGCATCTCGCCGATGCTCGTCGAGGTGACCGACGGGACGACGAACTCCGCGCCCGCCGTCGGTCCGCCGGGATAGTTCGCGGCATTGACCGGCAGGTCCGAAGCCCAGGAGGAGTGGATGTCGCCGGTCAGGAAGACGACGTCGCCGACCTGGTGTTCGGTGATCGCGCCGAACAGACGCTGCCGGTCGGCGGTGTAGCCGTCCCACTGATCGGCGTTGGCGGGCACGCCGGACTGCGGCACGCCGAGCGCGGAGGTGATGGCCGCGGTGGTCGCGGGCTCCAGCGGCGGGAAGACCAGCGGCGCGATCATCACCGAGTTGCCGACCAGCTTCCAGCGCACCGGCGCCGAGACCAAACCCGCGGTGAGCCAATCCATTTGGGCCTTGCCGGTGATCGTGCGCGCGGGGTTGTCGACCTCGCGCCAGCCCGCGCCGGGCGACACCTCCTGATCGCGGTAGCTGCGCAGATCGAGCATGGACAGCTCGGCGAGGGTGCCGAAGCGCAGCCTGCGGTAGATCTGCACGTTCGTCCCCGAACCGGTGGCCCGCACCGGCATCCACTCCAGGTAGGCGCGGGCCGACGCGGCGCTGCGGTCCTGCCAGCTGCCGTGTATCGCGGGATCGTGATGGTTGGCGCCGCCGGACCAGGAGTTGTCCGCGGACTCGTGGTCGTCCCAGGTGCAGATGAACGGCAGCAGCGCGTGCAGCGCGGACAGGTCCGGATCGGTCTTGTACTGGCCGTGGCGAATCCGGTAATCGGTCAGTGTGACGATCTCGTTGGCCGGATCGTGCGGCCGCACCGCGCCGTGGCGGCCGCCGTACTTACCGCGGCCGTATTCGTACAGGTAGTCGCCGAGGTGGATGATCGCGTCCAGATCCGAGCGGTCGGCGAGGTGCCGGTAGGCGGCGAAGTAGCCCGCCTCCCAGTTCGAGCAGGAGACGACGCCGAAGCGCAGTCGGTCCGGTGTCTCCGAGGGAGCGGGCGCGGTGCGGGTGCGACCGGTCGGCGAGGTCTCGCCGAGCGCGGTGAATCGGTACCAGTAGTCGCGACTCGGGGCCAGGCCGGACGCGTCGATCTTGACGGTGTGGTCGGCATCGGCGGTGGCCGTCGCCGTTCCGGAGGCGGCGATCGAGGCGAAGTCCGCGTCGTCGGCGATCTCCCAGCGGACCGAGGCGTCCGCCCCGACGCCCGAGCCGGGCGTGGCGTCGTCGGAGACCGTCACCCGGGTCCACAGGACGATGCCAGTGGGCAGCGGATCACCGGAGGCGACACCGTGCCGGAACACCGGACCGGACGCGCGCGCGAGCGTCGGCACGAGCAGCACGCCCGCGGTGGCCGCCGCCGCGCCACCCTTCAGTAGCGCGCGCCTGCCGAACGGACCGGTCGGGACGGCATCTGAAACGACCACGTTTTCAGCCACGACACAAGATCACAGCCGATGCGCGGCGCACTCGCAAATCGACACGGCGTAAGCCCGGCGGATTGCTGGCTCGACCGGGCGTGTCGGAGCCGAGTTGTACGGTCGAAAGCATGAGCGATGGGCTGTTCGACGTGCCGGGCCAGGCGGCGGAGTCGGATGCGCTGGGCGCAGCGGGCGTGGATTTTCGCGGTCCGGGAGGCGCCGCGCCGCTTGCCGTGCGGATGCGGCCCGCCACCTTGGACGAGGTCGTCGGACAGCAACATCTGCTCGGACCCGGCTCGCCGCTGCGCCGGTTGATCGAAGGCTCCGGCGCAGCGTCGGTGCTGTTGTTCGGTCCGCCCGGTACCGGCAAGACCACGCTGGCCTCGCTCATCTCGCAGGCCACCGGCCGCCGCTTCGAGGCGCTCTCCGCACTCTCGGCCGGGGTCAAGGAGGTGCGGGCGGTCATCGACTTGGCGCGCAGGAGGCTGGCGGTCGGCGAGCGCACCGTGCTGTTCATCGATGAGGTGCACCGCTTCTCGAAGACCCAGCAGGACGCGCTGCTCGCCGCGGTCGAGAACCGGATCGTGCTGCTGGTCGGCGCGACAACGGAGAATCCGTCGTTCTCGGTCGTATCGCCGCTGCTGTCGCGCTCGCTGGTGCTGCAACTGCGTTCGCTGACCGACGCCGACATCCGCGTCGTGCTCGAGCGCGCGCTCACCGATCCGCGCGGCTTCGGCGGCTCCTACACCGTCACCGACGAGGCGCTCGACCACATCGTGCGGATCGCCGGCGGCGACGCGCGCCGGGCACTCACCGCACTCGAGGCCTCGGCCGAGTCCTCGCTCGACGGCACTGTCGACCTGGCGCTCGTCGAGGCGAGCGTGGACAAGGCCGCTGTGCGCTACGACCGCGCGGGTGATCAGCACTACGACGTGATCAGCGCCTTCATCAAGTCGATCCGCGGCTCCGACGTCGACGCGGCGCTGCACTACCTGGCGCGCATGATGAGTGCGGGGGAGGACCCGCGCTTCATCGCGCGGCGGCTGGTCATCTCCGCGAGCGAGGACATCGGCATGGCCGACCCGATGGCGTTGCAGACCGCGGTCGCGGCCGCGCACGTCGTCCAGCTGATCGGCATGCCCGAGGCCCAGCTCACCCTGACCCACGCGACCATCCACCTGGCCACCGCCCCGAAATCCGGCGCGGTCCCCGCCGCGCTCGGCGCCGCCATGGCCGACATCTCCGCCGGCAAAGCGGGCGCCGTGCCACCGCACCTGCGCGACGGTCACTACACGGGCGCCGCGCTGCTCGGCCACGCCCAGGGCTACAAGTACCCGCACGACGACCCCGACGGCGTGCTCGCCCAGCAGTACCCGCCGGACGATCTCGTCGGCGCGGACTACTACCGCCCGACCGATCACGGCTACGAACGCGAGGTCGGCCCGCGCGTCGACCGCCTGCGCCGCATCGTGCGCGGAAAGTGAGGGCCGCGATGTGCCCGGTGGCCGCCGCGTTCGCCGGAAGGTCGCCGGGGCTTTCGTAGCGGCCGGTCGATGAAAAACCAGGTGCGCCCCACCGGTAGGCTGGATACCTGTGCAGACCCACGAGATTCGACGGCGTTTCCTGGACCATTTCGTCCGTGCCGGACACACCGAGGTGCCGAGTGCCTCGCTGATCCTGGCCGACCCCAACCTGCTGTTCGTCAACGCAGGCATGGTCCAGTTCAAGCCGTACTTCCTGGGCCAGGAGGCGCCGCCCTACCCGCGGGCGACCAGCGTCCAGAAGTGCGTGCGCACCGGCGACATCGAAGAGGTCGGCGTCACCACCCGGCACAACACGTTCTTCCAGATGGCGGGCAATTTCTCCTTCGGCGATTACTTCAAGGAGGGTGCCATCACCCTCGCCTGGGAGCTGATCAGCAAGTCCCAGGAGGAGGGCGGCTTCGGCTTCGACACCGACCGGATCTGGGTCACCGCCTACGAGGACGACCCGGAGGCCGCCGAGATCTGGCACCGGGTCGCGGGCATCCCGAAGGAGCGGATCCAGTTCCGCGACGGCAAGGACAACTACTGGGACATGGGCGTGCCCGGCCCCGGCGGCCCGTGCTCGGAGATCTACTACGACCGCGGCCCCGCCTACGGCAAGGAGGGCGGCCCCGTCGCCGACGAGGACCGCTACCTCGAGATCTGGAACCTCGTCTTCATGCAGGACGTGCGTGGCGAGCTGAGCCCGAAGCTCGGCCACCCGCCGGTCGGCTCGCTGCCGAAGAAGAACATCGACACCGGTATGGGCGTCGAGCGTGTCGCCATGCTGTTGCAGGGCGTGGAGAACGTCTACGAGACCGACCTGCTGCGCCCGATCATCGACAAGGCCGAGGAGTTGACCGGCCGGTCCTACGGCGTCGAGCACGCCGACGACGTGCGCTTCCGCGTCATCGCCGATCACGCCCGCACCGCCGCCATGCTCATCTCCGACGGCGTCAACCCCGGTAACGACGGCCGCGGCTACGTGCTGCGCCGCCTGCTGCGCCGCATCGTGCGCTCGGCCCGCCTGCTCGGCGCCGAGAAGCCGGTGATGGCCGAGTTCATGAAGGTCGTCAGCGACCTGATGTCGCCGTCCTACCCCGAGCTTGGCACCGACTTCGGTCGCATCGAGACCGTCGCGGTCGGCGAGGAGACGGCGTTCCTCAAGACGCTCAACACCGGCTCGACGCTGTTCGACAACACCGCGGCCGCGGTGAAGGCCAAGGGCGGCAAGAAGATCGCCGGATCGGACGCCTTCACCCTGCACGACACCTACGGCTTCCCGATCGACCTCACCCTGGAGATGGCCGCCGAGGCCGGGCTCTCCGTGGACGAGGAGGGCTTCCGCACGCTCATGGCCGAGCAGCGGCAGCGCGCCAAGGAGGACGCCGCCGCCCGCAAGCACGCGCACGCCGACCTGAGCATCTACAAGGAGCTGGTCGACCGCGGCGCCACCGAGTTCACCGGCTTCGACGAGCTCACTTCCGAGGCGCACGTGCTCGCCCTGATCGCCGACGGCGTCCGGGTGCCCACCGCGACCGCGGGGCACGACGTCGAGGTGATCCTGGATCGCAGCCCGCTGTACGCGGAGTCCGGCGGCCAGATCGCCGACCGCGGCAGCATCACGGCCGCGGGTCTCAAGCTGCGCGTCAACGACGTGCAGAAGATCGCCAAGAAGCTGTGGGTGCACAAGACCACCGTCGAACAGGGCCAGATCACCGAGGGTGACGTGGTGCTCGCCCAGGCCGATCCGGCCTGGCGCAGCGGCGCGACCCAGGGCCACTCCGGCACGCACATGGTGCACGCCGCGCTGCGGCAGGTGCTCGGCCCGAACGCGGTGCAGGCCGGTTCGCTGAACAAGCCCGGCTACCTGCGCTTCGACTTCAATTGGCAGGGCCAGCTGACCGAACAGCAGAAGGCCGACATCGAGGCGGTGTCCAACGACGCCGTCGGCGCCGACTTCCCGGTCAACACCTTCGTCACCGACCTGCCCAAGGCCAAGCAGATGGGCGCGCTCGCGCTGTTCGGCGAGAACTACGGCGACGAGGTGCGCGTCGTCGAGATCGGCGGCCCGTTCTCGATGGAGCTGTGCGGCGGCACGCACGTGCAGCACTCGTCGCAGATCGGCCCGATCACGCTGCTCGGCGAGTCCTCGGTCGGTTCGGGCGTGCGGCGCGTCGAGGCGTTCGTCGGCCTCGACTCCTACAAGTATCTGGCCAAGGAGCGGGCGCTGCTCGCCGGTGTCGCCGCCTCGCTGAAGGTGCCCTCGGACGAGGTGCCCGCCCGCGTCGAGCAGCTGGTGGAACGGCTCAAGATCGCCGAGAAGGAACTCGAGCGCACCAAGATCGCCGCGGTGCTCTCCTCGGCCGGCAAATTCGTGGACGAGGCCGAGCGCCTCGGTGGTCTGCTGCTGGTCGCCGCGGCCGCGCCGGAGGGCGTCGCTGCGGGCGATCTGCGCACCCTCGCCACCGATATCCGTGGGCGCTTCGGCAGCGAGCCCGCGGTGGTGGTGCTGCTCGGCAACGCCGACGGCAAGGTGCCGTTCGTCGTCGCCGTGAACAAGGCCGCGCAGGAACTCGGCGTGAAGGCGGGCGATCTCGTCGGCAGCTTCGGGCCGAGCATCGCCGGTCGTGGTGGCGGCAAGCCCGAGATGGCGCAGGGCGCCGGTTCCGATCCCTCCGGGATCGCGGCGGGTCTGGCCGCGGTCCGTGCCCGGGTGGCCGAAATCGCCGGGTGATGCCCGACTCCGAGAGTTCGCGTTCGACGGGCCTGCCGCACGCCGCGGACCGGCCCGATCCGGCGGCCGATCCCGGCCGTGGCAGACGCCTCGGCATCGACGTCGGTAGTGTCCGCATCGGCGTCGCCTCCAGCGACCCGGACGGCATACTCGCGACCCCCGTGGAGACCGTGCCGCGCGCGAAGAAGAACGCGCGCGGCGCGGGTACGGCAACCGATATAGCCAGAATTGCCGAAATTGTGCGGGAATACGAAGCCGTTGAGGTTATTGTCGGTCTGCCGCGCACATTGCGCGGGGAAAAGGGAACCGCGGCGGGGCTGGCCATCGCGTTCGCCGAACGTTTGCGAGCAGAGATTGCTCCCGTGCCGATCAGGCTTTCCGACGAACGTTTGACTACGGTGTCAGCTGCACGTGCATTGCGGGACAGTGGAGTTCGCGCGCGTGGCCAGCGGCAGGTGATCGATCAGGCGGCGGCCGTGTCGATCCTGCAAGGATGGTTGGACGAACGGAGTGCGGTGTTGAGGTCGTTCGAGGAAGCGACGCGGGATGTGTCGTCCGGAGACGATGCATGACTGATCGATGGGCGCGGGCCGAGGAACGGTACCGACAGCGCGAGGCTGATCGGCGCTACCGACGGGACGACCGAGCCTGGGACAGAGACGGACGAGATACCGGCGGCCGGTCGGCCGGGCCGCACGACTGGGACGACTACGAGGACGACACCACCGTCATCCCCCGCTACACCGACGACGACGAGCCGCTCTACGACGACGAGCCCCGGTACGAGGATCAGCCGTTGTACGAGGACGACGGCTACGACGACGAGCCGGACTACGACGAGCCGGAACCGCCGGAGCCGCCTGAGCGCGCGCCGCGATCGTCGGCTCGCAAGCTCGCGGCCAAGGGCAAGGAGTCACGGCCGGCGCGCGGTTCGCGCCGCAAGCGTTCCCGGGTGGCCTCCCGCAAAGCGGCCGAGCGCAAGCGCAAGCGCCGCAACATGTGGCTCATCGGCGGCGTGCTCGCGGTGCTGCTGATCGGCGCGGGAGGTTTCGCGGTCAAGAAGCTGGTCGGCGAATTCGAGCCGCCGGAGGATTTCGCGGGCCCCGCAGGGCCGCTGGTCGTCGTGCAGGTGCACCCCGGCGACACCTCGTCGCAGATCGCGGAGACCATGGTCGAGAAGGGCGTCGTCGCGAGCACCGGAGCGTTCTTCGAAGCGGCCGTGCGCAATTCGAACATGAGCTCGGTGCAGCCCGGGTACTACCAGATCCCCAGCCGCAGTCCCGCCGCCGAAGCGGTCGCCGCGCTGCTCGGCAAGAACTCGCGTGTCGGCAACCTGGTCATCTCCGAAGGACGTCAGCTGCACGACCAGCACGACGTCAACACCGGGGCGCGCAAGGAGGGGATCTACACCAAGATCGCCGCCGCCAGCTGCATCGGCACCGGTGCGCAACAGAAGTGCGTGACCTACGAGGAACTCGACGCCGCGGGCTCCAGCGCCGATCTGGCCGGACTCGGCGTGCCGTCCTGGGCCGAGCAGTCGGTGCGCGAAGCGCCGGACCGCAAGCGGCAGATCGAGGGTCTGATCGCGGCGGGCACCTTGGACTTCGACCCCAGCGGCACCCCGCAGCAGATTTTGCGCCAGCTGATCACCTCGAGCGCAGCGAGCTACGAGTCCACCGGGCTGCTGAGTTCCAGCGGGAAGAACAAGCTCAGCCCCTACGAGACGCTGATCGCGGCGTCCCTGGTGGAGCGGGAAGCGCTGCCGCAGGACATGCCGAAGGTCGCGCGGGTGATCGTGAACCGGCTGGAAGTCGAGCAGCCGCTGCAATTCGACTCGACGGTGAACTACTCGCTGGACCGCACCGAGGTCGCCACCACCGACGAGGACCGGGCCACCCGCACCCCGTGGAACACCTACGCGATGTCCGGCCTGCCCGCCAACCCGATCTCCGCGCCTTCGCTGAACGCATTGCGCGCCATGGAGAATCCGGAACCGGGCGACTGGCTGTACTTCGTGACGATCGACCAGAAGGGCACCACGCTGTTCACCGAGAGCTACTCCGAACACCTGCGCAATATCGAAAAGGCGCAGCAGAGCGGGATTCTCGACAGTGGACGGTGAATCTGTGCGCAAGGCGGCGGTACTCGGCAAGCCGATCGCGCATTCCCGTTCGCCCCAGCTGCATTTGGCCGCGTATCGTGCGCTCGGCCTGGACTGGACCTACGAGCGCATCGAGTGTGCGGCCGAACAGCTGCCCGGACTGGTGGACGGGCTCGGACCGGAGTGGGTCGGCCTGTCGGTGACCATGCCCGGCAAGGAGGCGGCCTTGGCCTGCGCCGACGAGCGCACCGATCGGGCGGTGCTCGTCGGCTCCGCGAACACCTTGGTCCGCACGGCGCGGGGCTGGCGCGCCGACTGCACCGACGTGGACGGCGTGCTCGGCGCGCTGCGCGGCGGCGGCGTGACCGAGATCGCGGAGGGGCTGGTGCTCGGTGCGGGCGGCACGGCGCGGCCGGCCTTGCTCGCGCTCTCCGAACTCGGCGCGAAGTCGGTCACCGTGGTCGCCAGGGACGCCGGACGCGCCCGTAGCGCGCTGGAGCTTGCCGACAGGCTCGGGATGACGGCGAACGTGATCGCCTTCGACAGCGACGCCGTGCGCGGCGCGAGCGCGAGCGCGGGCGCGGTGGTCAGCACGATCCCCGCCGCGGCGGGCGCCTTGGTGGCCGAGGCGGTGGCGGTTGCGCCGGTGGTGCTGGACGCCATCTACAACCCCTGGCCGACCCCCCTGGCCGCGGCCGTCGAACGCGCCGGGCACACCGTGGTGAGCGGGTTGCAGATGTTGCTGAACCAGGCCTACGGGCAAGTGGAGCAGTTCACCGGTCGCCCCGCGCCGCGTGCCGCGATGGCGGCGGCGGTCGACGCCTGACATCTCGACCGACATTCGGTCGGATGATTTCGGCGGCCGGAAATTTCTGACACCGGTTCTAGTTCTGTTCCCCGGGCCTGCGCGTTAAGGTGTTTCCCATGATTGCTTGGGTAGTGCGAGCCGTCCTGCTCGGTGCGCTGGTCGTGGCTCTGCGCACCGTGCTCGGGTTCGCGATGGTGCAGTGGCCGACGCAGGGCTCGTGGATGCGGATGCTGTGCCTGCTCGTGCTGCTGGTCGTCATCGTGGGGTGGGGCGCGCTGGACGGGCGCAGGGACCGCGCGGCGCACCCGGATCCGGAACGCGGCTCGGATTTGACCATCCGGTGGCTGAAGGCGGCCGTGGCCGGCGGGCTCGGCAGCGGCGCGGTTTCCTGGCTGCTGGATTTCCTGCCGCGCTTCGACCTCGGCGACAACGGTCTGCTGTTCGAACTCACGGCGGGCGCGTCGTTCATCATCCTGCTGATCTTCATCCCCGGCCTGATCGGCGTCGGCATCGGCCGGATGCTCGCGGGACGGCGGGCCGACAAGAGCACGCCGTCGCTCACCAACAATCCCGCCGCCGCGGGCGCCTGACCCTCGAACGCGAAACAGCGCCGCCCCTTGAAAGGGTGTGGCGCTGTAGTCGTCTGGGCGCGAATACTTCGCGAGGTTCTTGGCGGTGACGACAGGGAACAGCGCCGCAGCCGAGATTCGTGTTACGGCGCTGTTCCGACGTTTCCGCTACAGCAGGATCGCGCCGCCGCTCGGGCTCTGCTCCCGGGCGATGGCGGAGTACGCCGCGGCCAGCAGGCTGGGATCCGGGCCCTCCAGCCGGCCGGGCTTGGCCAGTCCGTCGAGGACGACGAAGCGCAGTACGCCGGAGCGGGTCTTCTTGTCGGTCTGCATGGTGTCCAGCAGCTGCGGAAGCGCGTCGGCGTCGTAGCTGGTCGGCAGGCCGACGCTGGACAGGATGGCGCGGTGGCGGTCGGCGGTGGCGTCGTCGAGGCGTCCGGCGAGGCGGCCGAGCTCGGCGGCGAAGACCAGGCCGACGGAGACCGCGGCGCCGTGACGCCAGCGGTAGCGCTCCCTGCGCTCGATCGCGTGGCCCAGCGTGTGGCCGTAGTTGAGGATCTCGCGCAGGCTGGATTCCTTGAGGTCGGCGGCGACCACGTCGGCCTTGACCTGGATGGCGCGGGCCACGAGTTCGGGCAGCACGTCGCCGGTGGGATCGAGCGCCGCCTCCGGATCGCGCTCCACCAGGTCCAGGATCACCGGGTCGGCGATGAAACCGGCCTTGATGATCTCGGCCATGCCCGCGACGATCTCGTTGCGCGGCACGGTCTCCAGCGTCACCAGATCGACCAGCACCGCGGCCGGCTCGTGGAAGGAGCCGACCAGGTTCTTGCCCGCCTCGGTGTTGATGCCGGTCTTGCCGCCGACCGCGGCGTCCACCATGGCGAGCAGGGTGGTCGGCACGTGCACGACCTGGACGCCGCGCATCCAGGTGGCCGCGACGAAACCGGCCAGGTCGGTGGCGGCGCCGCCGCCGAGGCTGACCACGACGTCGTTGCGGGTCAGGCCGATGCGGCCGAGCACCTCCCAGCAGAAACCGGCGACGGCGAGGTCCTTGCCCGCCTCCGCGTCCGGGATCTCGATGCGGTGCGCGTCCAGGCCGGTCTCGGCCAGCGCCTTGCGCACCGCCTCGGCGGTCTCGGCCAGCGGCGGCTGGTGGAAGATCGCGACCGTGCGCACGCCCTTGGTCGCGCCCGTCACCGACTCGACGAGTTCGCCGAGCAAGCCGCGGCCGATGATCACCGGATACGGGTCGGCGGTGCGTACCTGGATACGACTCGGCTCTGTCACTGCTGCTCCGATTCTGTTCGTGCCGATTGCTCGAGTGCTCGCGCGCGGGCGCGGCGAGCGCGGGCGCGCCGGGCGCGGCCGCTGGAACTGGTCTTCGTCGCCGATTCTGCCGCCGCGGTGTGCGCGGTGAGGTCGGCGGGTGCGTCGGAACCGGCGCGGCGAAGCGCCCGGGAGCGGGCGCTCTGGTTCTCGCCCGTGGCCGAGGCACTCGCGGGTTCCGCGTTCTTCGGTGCCGGAGTCGTCGAATCGGCTTGACCCACAACGGAAACGGCGGATGCTTGCGAGCCGGCAGGGTTCGGTGCGCCCGCGGGGCGGCACGCCCTTGGGCGACGGGCGCGTCCCGAGGTGGGCGTCGTGCCGGTGTCCTCGGGTCGCGCGCCGGAGGCGATGAGCCGGGGGAGCCAGGACCTGGGCTCCGCGCGTGGCGCGGTGGACTCGGTGCGATTCGGTTCGCCGGAGGACGTTCGGGCCGCCGGGCGCCTGCGGCGAGGACGACGTCGCCTGCCGGAAGCCGTGCCCTCGGCTGTGCTTCCCGCGCGCGAGGCGTCGGACTGTGCGCCGGATGCCCGCTCGGCGTCGGCTCCCTCGCCTCGGGCGGCACCGACTCCGGCCGCACCGCGGTCTTCGCGCACGCCGACGTCCGGGTTCGCGCTGCCTTGGCTCGCGTTCACCGCGGTTGCGTGCCGAGCGTCCTGGGTCGCCGCGGACGAGTCCTCGGTTGCCGCGCCCGAGCGCGCGATGTCGGAGCCCTTGGTCGCGACGTCGGCGCTTCCGGTCCTGCGGCCGAGTTTCGTTGCGGCAGAGCCGGTTTCCTCGTCGGCCGCAGCGTTCTCGGTGGTCGCGGCACTGCTCGCCGTGCCCGCGGCACCGCTCGCCTTGTCCGTGGTGCTGTTGGACACAGCGCTGTTCACTTCGGCCGCAGTGCCGTCGTCCTTGGCGCCGGTGCCGGTTTGCTCGGCCGCAGCGCTGTCGTTCTTGCCCGCCGCACCGGTCTGGTCGGTCGCGGCGATCTCGTTCTTGGCTGCCGCGCGGCGGGCGGCGGCACGAGCCCTGGCCCGGCGACGGGCACGGGAGCGGCTGCTGCCCTGCCCTTCCGGCGTCTGGGCCGCGGCGCGGCCGGTCGCGGTGGCTTCGGGTTCGGGATCGGCGGTGGGCGCCGCGGGTTCCATGCCCAGTTTGTCCAGGATCATTCGCACCACCCGGCCGGGGCTGCGCCCGTCGGTGCGCACCCGCACCGTGGCGACCTCGCGGTACAGCGGGCGGCGCTTGCGCATCAGCTCGCGGTATTTCGCGCCGGGATCGTCGCCGTTGAGCAGGGGGCGCTGGTTGCTCGCCCCGGTGCGCCGCAGCCCCTCGGCCACGCTGATCTCCAGGTACACCACGGTCCGGTTGCGCAGCAGCGCCCTGGTGTCCTTGGACAGCACCGCGCCGCCGCCGAGCGAGACCACGCCGCGCTCAGCGAGGATGGCGCGCCGCACCACTCGCTCCTCGATCCGGCGGAACTCCGGTTCCCCGTCCGCGGCGAAGATCTCGGGGATGGTGCGGCCGGTCTCGCGCTCGATGCCCGCGTCGGTGTCGTACAGGTCGACGCCGAGTTCCTTGGCGAGCTTGCGGCCGATCGTCGATTTCCCCGCCCCCGGCGGTCCGACCAGCACCACGCGCGGTGCGCGCGGGTCGGTCTGCACGATCATTGCGGCCGACTGTCCGCCGGGACGTGCGGGCGGGTGCCGATCCGCTTGACGTAGCTGGTGATGTTGTCGACGGTCTCGTTCAGCGAATCGCCGCCGAACTTCTCCAGCGCGGCCTGCGCGACGACCAGCGCCACCATCGCCTCGGCGACGACGCCCGCGGCGGGCACGGCGCACACGTCGGAGCGCTGGTGGATGGCCACGGCCTCCTCGCCGGTGCTCATGTCGACGGTGGACAGGGCGCGGGGCACCGTGGAGATCGGCTTCATCGCCGCGCGCACCCGCAGTGGCTCACCGTTGGTCATGCCACCTTCGAGGCCGCCCGCGCGGTTGGTCGAGCGCAGCACGCCGTCCGGCCCGGGCCGCATCTCGTCGTGCGCCTGGCTGCCGCGCCTGCGCGCGGTCTCGAAACCGTCGCCGACCTCGACGCCCTTGATGGCCTGAATGCCCATGAGCGCGGCGGCCAGCCGGGAGTCGAGGCGGTTCTCGCCGCTGACGAACGAGCCGAGACCGACCGGAAGTCCCTCCACGACCACCTCGACGACGCCGCCGAGGGTGTCGCCGTCCTTCTTCGCCGCCTCGATCTCGGCGATCATCGCCGCCTCGGCGTCGGCGTCGAACGCGCGCACCGGGCTGGCGTCGACGGCGTTCAGATCCGCGGCTGTGGGAATCACGCCGGTGGTGTTGGCGGCGGCGCCGATCGAGACGACATGCGAGACGACCTCGACCCCGAAGGCCTGGCGCAGGAAGTTGCGCGCCACGGTCCCCGCCGCGACGCGCGCGGCCGTCTCTCGGGCGCTGGCGCGCTCCAGCACGTTGCGCGCGTCGTCGAAGCCGTACTTGAGCATGCCCGAGTAGTCGGCGTGCCCGGGGCGGGGCCGGGTCAGCGGGGCGTTGCGGGCCAGGTCGGCCAGCTCGGCCGGATCGACGGGATCGGCGGACATGACGGTCGTCCACTTCGGCCACTCGGAGTTGGCCACCTCGATGGCGACCGGACCGCCCATCGTGCGCCCGTGGCGCACGCCGCCGACCATGGTCACCTTGTCGGCCTCGAACTTCATCCGGGCGCCGCGCCCGTAGCCGAGCCTGCGGCGCGCGAGCTGAGCGGAGATGTCCTCGGACGTCACTTCGACACCCGCGACCATCCCGTCCAGGATGGCGACGAGGGCGGGACCATGGGATTCTCCGGCAGTTATCCAGCGCAGCACGCTGTCCATCCTTCCATGTCGGGGCGGTCCGACCCGCATCCGGTCCGCCGTGATCACTGGCACGTAGCCGACGCGAGCCGCGCCCGAGTCTTCTTACTGGCTATCGCCACTCGCAAGCCAGACGTACGCCGCCGCCGACTGCTCGCTGTTCGAGCCCGAACGTGCTCACAGTTCGCAAGCGGTCGGGTGTCCGTGCGCCGCGCACCGCGAGCGGCTGCCGTTCTGCCACCGTCGAGGCATCGCTCACTCGATACCGTCAAGGCATCACCCGCTCGCTACCGCCAAAGCGAACAGCGTCGCCAGGCACATCGACGGGCCGTGTGCCACGGTGTCGGGCGGCGGCCGCGAACCCATCGCAATCCGAGAGATTCGATGGCGAACCAGCATCGCCAGTCCGACGCCCGCGGTGAGTACCGGCGCGGCCAGCGCGGCCCACACCCAAGCCTGCGCACCGCCGAGCGCCGCGGCGGCTCCGAGTCCGATCGCCAGCTTCGCGTCGCCCGCGCCGAGGCATGCCGGAGCGGCGAAGTGCACCATCGCATAGGGTGCCGCGAGCAGTGCGGCCCCGATCACCGCAGCTGTGAATTGTGTTGTGAACAGGGCGTATCCGAAGACGGCCAGCGCGCCCCATCCAGTGAGCGCGTTGGGTAGCCTGCGCTGTCGAAGATCGTTGAGACTCAGCGCCGCACACCATCCCGTCAGCGCGGCGAATGCTAGGTAGGCCATGCGATCCACCCTTGTTGATGCACGGCCCGTTTCGAAGTGCTCGATGCGAAATGTGCATAACCGCAGCGCATGTGAACACCCGATGGATCGGAATCGCGGGGAGGGACACGTAGGGCGGCCTGGCGGGTTCGGGCCTGAAAGGCTCATGACTCCGGCGCCTCGCTCGCGCGAACGGCATGCGGGTTTCACGCGGGCCGTCGAGCGCGCGGCAAGTCCCCATTCGGCATCCGCGCCCGATTCGTCCCGCTCGTCCTCCCTGCGCCCGGCGCCAGCAGGTGACGGTTCGGGTGTTGGACTGCCGCACCACCGCGTGTCGGCGGTAGCTTTGACCCATGTCTGCTGATCACGCGGGCCGTGGGCCCGACTACGCGGCGCGCCGGGGCGCACTGCGCAGTCTGCTGGTGGAGAACGAGGTCGACGCGCTGCTGGTCACCGACCTGGTGAACATCAGGTATCTGACCGGCTTCACCGGCTCCAACGCCACGCTGCTCGTGCATTCCTGGGACATGCGCAACGACGAGGAACGCACCGTGATCGGGACCGACGGCCGCTACCGCAGCCAGGTCGTCGAGCAAGCGCCCGACCTGCGCGCCGAGATCGCTCGCGGCACCGCGCGACGGATCGTGGAGCTGGCGGGGGAATGGCAGCTCGGCCGGGTCGGTTTCGAGAGCCATGTGGTGACCGTCGACCAGCACAGCGGTTTCGTCGAGCAGAAGACCGGGCTGGAACTCGTTGCGACGCCCGGCTTGGTCGAGCAGTTGCGCATGGTCAAGGACGCCTACGAGGTGGAACAACTGCGCAAGGCGTGCGCGGCGGGCGACGCCGGGCTGGCCACGCTGCTCGAACGCGGCGGACTACGGCCGGGGCGCACGGAGCGGCAGGTCGCCCGCGACCTCGAATGGGCGATGTACGAGCACGGCGCCGAGGCCATCTCCTTCGAGACCATCGTGGCCGCGGGCGCCAATTCCGCGATACCGCACCACCGTCCGACCGACGCCGTGCTGGCCGCGGGTGATTTCGTGAAGATCGATTTCGGTGCCGTCGTCGGCGGCTACCACTCCGACATGACCCGCACCTTCGTGCTCGGCCGCCCGACCGACTGGCAGCGCGAGGTCTACGCACTGGTCGTGGAGTCCCAGCGGGCCGGGCGCAAGGCGCTGCGACCGGGCGCGCAGGCCGGTGAGGTGGACGCGGCGGCGCGCTCGGTGATCGAGGCGGCGGGCCACGGCAAGCTGTTCGTGCACGGTCTCGGGCACGGCGTCGGCCTGCGCATCCACGAAGCGCCGGGGATCATGAAAAACGGAACCGGTACACTTCTATCCGGCGTGGCGGTGACCGTCGAACCAGGTGTGTACTTTCCCGGCCGCGGCGGCGTCCGAATCGAGGACACGCTCGTGGTGCGCGAAGGGGGCCCTGAGCTGCTCACCCACACCAGCAAAGACCTGACCGTCGTCGAATGACGCCGGTTACCTGAGAACAGGAGATCCGAAGACAGTGGCGGACACCAGCGACTTCAAGAACGGCCTCGTGCTGAAGATCGACGGTCAGCTCCAGCAGATCGTCGAATTCCAGCACGTCAAGCCGGGTAAGGGCCCCGCCTTCGTGCGGACCAAGCTGAAGAACGTCGTGTCCGGCAAGGTCGTCGACAAGACCTTCAACGCGGGTGTCAAGGTGGAGACCGCGACCGTCGATCGTCGCGACATGACCTACCTGTACCACGACGGCTCCGACTACATCTTCATGGACGGCGAGACCTTCGACCAGATCTCGATCGCCGAGGCCACCATCGGCGACGGCGCCCGCTTCCTGCTGGAGAACATGGCCGTCCAGGTGGCCGTGCACGAGGGCGAGCCGCTGTTCGTCGAGCTTCCCGTCTCCATCGAGCTCGTGGTGCAGCACACCGACATCGGCCTGCAGGGTGACCGCTCCACCGGCGGCACCAAGCCCGCCACCCTGGAGACCGGCGCCGAGGTTCAGGTGCCGCTGTTCATCAACACCGGCGACAAGCTGCGCATCGACTCGCGCGACGGCAGCTACCTCGGCCGCGTCAACGCCTGATCACCGGTCGCTCGCGACGGGAGCGCGCGACCCGGTGGCAGGTCCACCGTGGCGGGCGCTCCTGCCGCCCTGATACAGAACGACAGGGATGATGTGATCGTGGCGGAACAGCCCGCAGACAAGAAATCCACGTTCAAGAAGCTGGGCGCCCGGCACAAGGCCCGGCGCCGCGCCGTGGACCTGCTGTTCGAGGCGGAGGCCCGCGACGTCGACGCCGCCGACCTGCTCGACGAGCGCGTCGACCTGGCGACGAAGGACCAGACCGTCGCCCCCGTGCACGCCTACACCCGGACCCTGGTCGAAGGCGTCGCCGACGACCTGGACCGCGTGGACGGCACCATCGAGTCCTACTTGCAGGACTGGACGCTGTCCCGGCTGCCCGCGGTGGACCGCGCCATCCTGCGCATCGCCGTGTGGGAGCTGTTCCACGCCAACGACGTTCCGCCGGTGGTGGCCGTCGACGAGGCCGTGGAGCTGGCCAAGGAACTCTCGACCGACGACTCGCCGTCGTTCATCAACGGCGTGCTCGGTCAGGTCGTGCTCGTCGCGCCGCAGGTGCGCGCCGCGGCGGCCGCGACCCGTGCCCCGCGCCCGGAGCCCGAGGCGTGAACAAGTACCTGGTCATGGTGATGCGCACGCCGCGCTTCGACCCGGCGGTCATCGAACCGCACAAGGAGTTTTTGAACGAGTTGGTGGAACGCGGTCGGCTCGTGGAGAGCGGCCGCTTCACCGACGGCACCGGCGGCGCCTACGTGATCCGTGCCGAGAGCCTCGCGGCGGCGCGCGAGATCGCCTTCGCCGACCCGGTGCACACCACCGGCGCGTCGGAACTGACCGTGTACGAGTGGGAGATCACCGTCTCCGCCTGAGCCGCACCGCCCGATCCGGCTCCCGCCGGTGGGTGTACTGGGCCCGGCGGGAGCCCACCGGGACGTCTGCGGTGTCCCGGGCCGGGGGTGTGCCCGCCGCTGGTACCGACCGGATCACCGGCGACGGGCACTCAGTGATCCTCATACCTCGAGTGCGCTCGAGGTCAATTCGCTGTGGCGCGCGTCATGGACCGGGCTCGGCCGTTCGAATCAGCCGACGCCGAGCTGGTCGCCGGCGCCGCGGAGCGGACGGGCGCTGTCGCGCAGCGCTTTCGCCACGATGTCGTCGACGTCGGCATCGTCGTGGTCGGCGGGCAGACTCATCTCGAGTCCGTCGAACAGCTCGCGAACCTCCGCCACGCCGGGTTGCTCCGCCAGCGTCGATTTGGGTGCCCTTGCCGGTCCAGGTATGCGCGTCGTCCTCGGCGCCTTCGGCGAGGGAACGGTAGAGCGCGGCGTACCGGTCGCACAGCTCCACATTGATGGGGTCGAGTATCTCCATGCGCACCAACATCTCTCGACGATCGTGCAGCGCTTGCCGCACGCAGTCCGGCAGCGTGACCACCCGCGTGTGCGCGCCGGTACCGCCCTTGAAGATCCAGCGGTCGGTGCCAGACCTGGCCTGCGCCAGCGCGTCCGACACCTCGTTGCCGAGCGCGAATCGGACCGCGGCCAGACCGTCGAGCGTGCGTTGCGTGCTGGTCAACAGCGCGTCGATGGTGGCGGTGCCGACCACCGGACGCAGGCGGTCGGCCAAGCGCGGGCGCGGCGCCACCGGTCCAGGCGGCTCGCTGCGCCGGCCGCGGACCCTCGCCGGGCCGACATTGGCCTGGCTCCAGAGCTATCCGGTCGCCCACACCGACCCGACGGCCCGCGCGCTACGCCTCGCCCTGGGGTCCGGCGCCCGGCGGCTCATCGAACTGTGGTCGCCGCTGCTGTGCTGGATCATGCTGAGCCGCGGGGATATCGACGGCTTCGTGGGGTATCGCGCCGGTCTGGTCGATCTGCCCGCGGGCAGTCTCATCGCGCGGGAATCAGGCGTCACCGTAACCGGTTTCGACGGCGCGCCGTTCGACGACCGGATCGATCCATCCGGTGAGGAGGTCAGCTTCGTCGCCGCCCGTCCTGACGTGCTCTCCGAGTTGACCCTGCTGATGAAATCGGCCGCGGATATCACCGTGACCGGTCTCGGCGGCGGTCGCGGCGACGCGGCCGCCGTCTAGCAACGAGCCGACCTCACTGGAAAGCCATGGCGTTCTCTTCCACCCACTGACGGAATGGCCTGCCGGGGGAGCCGGTGATCCGCGAGACCGTGTCGCGGACCGCGAGCAGTTCATCGTTGACATCCCCGCCGGTCACGTCCAGTACCGCGTCCGCGGCTTCTTCGCCGAAGACCGTCACCATGGTCGCCCGAGCCTGCACACGACCGATCTCGGCGCATTCGATCTCCCGGTCCAGCACGGCGGCGATGGTCGCCACTTGCTCGCGTGGCGTGATGCGGTCGGGGCCGGTCAAGGCATAACGGTGGCCTCGGTGACCGGGCTCGGTCAGCGCGACACGGGCCACCGCCGCGATGTCCGCCGGGTGGATCGTGGGAAGCCCGACATCCGCGTAGGGCACCTGGACCGATCGGCGTTCCTGGATCGCGTCCGCCCAGAGCAGGGCGTTGGAGGCGAACTGCGTCGGACGCAGGATGGTCCAGTCCATACCGCTGGTTTCGAGCAACCGCTCCACAGCTGCGTTCTCGGCGGCGGGGCCGAGGTGGGGATGGGTCTGGACGGTGATCGATGACACCAGCACCACATGCTCCACACCCGCTCGGCGCGCGGCGTCGAGGATGTCGGCATCCGGGCCGAGCCGTGAGACGAGAAACATCGAGCGCACTCCGTCCAGCGCGGGCTCCAGCGAAGCGACGTCGGCGAAGTCGCCCTCGGCGGCCTCGACCCCCTCGGGAAAGGAAGCGTCGGCGTTGCGGGTGAGAGCTCGCAGAGGTCCGGCGTCGACGGCCCGCAGCTGCTTCAGTAGCGCGCTACCTACGTTCCCGGTGGATCCGGTGATCAGCATCATGAGCGACTTCTCCTTGTCCGCGGTGATCGACTGGCGAAGACGCTAAGACCTCAATGCGACTCGAGGTCAAGAAAAATGCTCTCGCTACTCGGATGCGGCCACCGGACCGAGCGCGCTCAGCCGGTGACGAGCAGCGCCGTGACCGAGCCGACGGTGGCGAGGAGCGCGAGACCGCGGCCGGTCAGCACGAACCGCCTCATCGGCACGCACATCACCGTGGAGTCGGCTGGACGCGCCGCTCTGAGGCCGCTCCCGTGCGGCGATGAGAGATCATTAGACTACTTCTCGCAACGTCGCAACGAGGAGTGTGGAATGGTCGCCGAAACGCCCGTGACAGGAACCGCCGAACTGGCCGGATTGCAGACCGGAGGGTGCACCGCCGAGCAGGCGTGGGCGTTGTTCGATCGACTGCCCGGCGTGCGGGTCGCCGAGGTGGCGACCGGGCGCTGGCGCGGCGAGGAGATCGACACCGGACATCCGTTCGACGGCATGCTTGTCGCCTCGGGTTGGTACGGCAAGCAGTTCGACGGTCCGGACGCCGTGCACCCGCTGCTGTTCGCCGACGCCGCGGGGACGGTGTTCCCCGTCGATCCCCGCAGGGTGCCGCTGAGCTTGGCGGGCAAGGTGCCGCTGTCCGGTGTGCGGATGCTGCGCTCGATGCTGCCGGTGCTCGGTCCCGCGCTGCGCGCCCGCAAGCCCACCGCGCGGCTGCGCGATATCGAGTACCGGGGCGAGGTGGGCGCGGCGATGGTCTACGACCACCTGCCGATCATCGACCACTTCCGCCGCGTCGACGCGCACACGCTGTTCGGTGTGATGGACCTGCGCGGCATGACCGAGCCGTACTTCTTCGTCCTGCGTCGGTGAGTCGCGGCCCGGCCTACCATCGAACTAGTCGCCGAGGGTTGATCGCCGTGCGAGGGGAGACCGTCGATGGAACGTACGACCTGTTTGGTGGCGGGCGGTGGGCCCGCGGGCATGGTGCTCGGCCTGCTGCTGGCCCGCGCCGGCGTCGAGGTCACCGTGTTGGAGAAGCACGGCGACTTCCTGCGTGACTTCCGCGGCGACACCGTGCATCCCACCACCCTCGACCTGCTCGACGAACTCGGCCTAGGGGAGGAGTTCGCGAAACTGCCCGCGCGGCGATTGGACTCGATCCTGCTCCCCGTCGGCGGCTCGCTGCAAACCTTGGCGTCGCTGAAAAACCTTCCGGGCAAACACAAATACATCGCCATGGTGCCGCAGTGGGATCTGCTCGACCTGCTGGCCCGCGCCGCCGATCGCGAGCCGACGTTCCGGCTGCGCGTGAACACCGAGGCCACCGGTCTGATCCTCGCCGAAGGCCGGGTCGCCGGGGTGAAATACCGGACGGCCGACGGTGGCACCGGTGCGATCGAGGCCGCGCTCACCGTCGCCTGCGATGGGCGCGGTTCGGTGCTGCGAGCGTCCGCCGGGCTGCGGTCGCGCCGGTGGGCGACGCCGATGGACGTGTGGTGGTTTCGCCTGCCGCGCACGGGGATCGATCCCGCGGGCGCGATTCCGATCGTCACCGCCCGCCGCGCCGCCGTCATGCTGGATCGCGGGGACTACTGGCAGTGTGCCACGCTCATCGCCAAGGGTAGCGACGCCGCGGCCAGGCGCGGGCCGGTCGGCGCGATCATGCGCGAGATGGCCGCGGCCGCACCGTGGTTGGCCGATCGGGTCGACACGCTGCGCGACTGGGACGAGGTCAAGCTGCTCGACGTGCAACTCGACCGCCTCGAACGCTGGTACACCGACGGGCTGCTCTGCCTCGGCGACGCCGCGCACGCCATGTCCCCGGCCGGTGGCGTCGGCATCAACCTCGCCGTGCAGGACGCGGTGGCGGCGGCGAGAATTCTTGCCGCGCCGCTGCTTTCGGGACGGGTCGGCGTCGCGGAGCTGGCCAAGGTGCAGCGGCGGCGCTGGTTCCCGACCGTTGTCACACAGGGCATCCAGCGGTTGCTCCACGCCGCTGTCATCCGGCCCGCGCTGAGCGGGCAGGTGGATCTCACCGGCGCGGACAACGCGCCATTGCCCATCAGGGTGCTGCGGCGCATCCCCGTGGTGCGAAGCGTTCCGCCGTTTCTGCTCGCCAGGGGCGTATTGCCCGAGCACGCACCAGATTTCGCGCGGCGCGGGCACTGACGGTCCACGATCGGTCAGCCGAAGAGGTCGTCCGGGCCGCCTGCTCGACCGGGCAATTCGGCGACCCAGCCCGCGACCACCGCGAGTCCGGTCGCGCGGTGGACGGCGAGGAAACCGAACGGGCGGTCGAAGACGACCTCGACCTGGGTGATCAGGTGCTCGGCCGAGAGCGGCATGCTGACCGCGACCGCCGCGATGCTCGTGACGGCCGCGGCTTCGAAACCCTCGCGGGTGAAACGTGCCAGCACGTCCTGTGCGCCCTGCGCGAGCGCCAGTGGCTCCGGTGAGATCGCGGGGAAGTGGTTTCGGTCCGTCCGCATGGCGGCGGTGAGGCCGAAGAGTTCGGGGGTGGCGCACAGATCGTGCGAGGAGCGAATCTCGAAGGGCGGCATGCGGATATCGAGACGGTCCCCGGGGCGGGGAGCGCGGTGTCGGGTCACGCGCAGTCCAGGGCCGGTGGTTCCGGGCGGCAGGTGATCGCGGACGGGTACCTGCCCGGTGAGTGCGGCGAGGCCGGTGGTGAGCACCGCGCCCGGTGGGCTGGCGTCCGGCGACTCCGTGGCGTCTGGTGCCGCGCCGAGCAGCAGGTGCACGTCGAGATCGCCCTTTCCGGTTACCACCACGCGGGTCACGGGTTCCGAGCCGTCGAGAAGGGAGACCTGGGACAGGTCTCCGGTGGTGCGCGTCAGCCCGCGTCCGTCGATGCCGCGCCACGGCCCGGTTTCGGGACGAAGCACGGCGTCGACGAAGTGCTCGCGCCATTCGGTTTTGGCGACCAACGCGGTGGCGAGTACCAGCATGGTGTCGGGATCGATCCGCAGCGGGAAGCGGTCGATCAAGCCGTCGGTCCCGCGCGCGGCCCAGGCGTTCAGCGCGTCCTGGCTCGTCAGCCGTCCGATGGTGTCCGGCGGCAGGCTGTCGGACCACGCGCGGTGCAGCGGAAACTCTTCGGCGAACCACACGCCAAGCACGGCGGAGAGGTCTTCGGCCTCGGCCATGATCCGCAGCACCTCCAGCGCGGCACTGTGGGCTTGCTCGGCGGGCAGCCCGACCGCGGCTTCCAGTTCCGCGCGAGCCGGGTCGTCCGCGGCTGCGGCCAGCAGGGCGAGCAGCGGCCAGATCCCGGCCCCCGAGACGACGAAATCTCTCTCGTCCGCGACAGCCGCCCACCGCGCGGTCAACTCGTTGACGGCCGCTACCTGCGTGTCGATTGCGCTCCCCATCAAGCCAACATAGCCGCCATAACCGCCACTGCCGACGAAGCTGGCCTCGCCCGCTGCCCGCTGCCCGCTGCCCGCTGCCCGCTGCCCGCTGCCCGCTGCCCGCTGCCCGCTGCCCGCTGCCCGCTGCGCGTTGCCCGCTGCCGTTGCCCACTGTTGGCGACTGCCGCCCGGAGTCCGTTCTCTGCCGCATGATTGCGACGGCCGCCCGCCGCTCGCTGGCGGCTTGTCCGTGAGCCGCGGTGCCCGCTGCCCGCTGCCCGCTGGCGGCTGTCGGCTTGTCCATGAGCCGCGCTGTCCGCTGCCTACTGTTGGCGTCTGCCGCCCGGAGTCCGTTCTCTGTCGCCTGATGGCGTCTGCCGCTCGTGGCTCGCTGTCTGCTGCCGGTTGTTCGTCGTCGGCTGCCCATGACTCGCCGCCAGACGCTCGTCTCCTATCGCCCGCGCCTGATGGCGTCTGCCGCCCGCCGCTCGTCGTCTGCCGCCCGCTGTTCGCCGCCTGCTTGCCCGCTGCCTGCTGCTGGCGTCTGCCGCCCGGAGTCCGTTCTCTGTCGCCTGATGGCGTCTGCCGCTTGTGGCTCGTTGTCTGCTGCGGGTTGTCCGTTGTCGGCTGTCCATGACTCGCCGCCAGACGCTCGTCGTCTGCCGCCCGCGCCTGATGGCGTCGGCCGCTCGTACGCGTTTCGGTCTACTCCGGGAGAGTCGTGGGCCGTGCCCGGCAGAACTCGGTGGCTCGTGCGAGTCGGGCGACGAGCGGCCGGGTGAAATCAGGTGTGGTTCGGGCGCAGGACGATCGTGCCGAACGTGGCGCGCTGGTCGATCAGTTCGTGCGCGCGTGCAGCTTGGTCGAGCGGCAGTACCTGGTCGAGCAGGGGCTCGAGCGTTCCGGCCGCGACCTCGTCGAGGACTTGCGCGCGATGACCCGCCACCTTGCCGAGCCAGGCGGGACCGGCGCAGCCGATCAGGGTCAGCCCGCGGGTCACGAGGTCGATCGCGGTGATCGGCGCGGGACCGCCGGAGAGGAAGCCGTAGCCCAGCATGCGACCGCGCACCGGCGTCATGAGGTCGAGCAGCGCCGGTGTCGCGGGCCCGCCGATGGCGTCGAACACGACATCCAGCGTCGTCGCAGCGAGCACGTCGCGCAGGTGGTCCGTCCACGCCGGGTCGTTGTGGTCGATCACCTCGGCGGCCCCAAGCTTGCGCGCCTGTGCGGCCTTGGCGGGGCCGCCCGCCGTCGCGATGACGCGCGCGCCCCGGCGGACCGCGTACTGGGTCGAGTAGGCGCCGACACCGGTCGCGGCCGCCTCGATCAGCACCGTCTCATCCTCGGTGGGTGCGGCCGTGTCGATCAGGGCCGCCGCGACGGATCCGCTCATCATGGCCGCCGCGGCGACGGTGGTTTCCACACCGTCGGGGATGGGCGTCGCGTGCGCGGCGGGGGCGACGACGTATTCGGCGTAGGCGCCGAAACCATTGGTGTCCACCACGACTCGACGCCCGACCCATCCAGGTTCGACGCCCGCTCCGGTCTCGGTGACCGTGCCCGCCGCCTGGAAACCGAACACGAACGGTGGTTCGGCGGGCGTGGGGAATCCGCCCGCGCGGATCACGGTCTCCGGATACAGCACCGGAACGGCCTCCGCCCGGACGACCAGCTCGCCCGCGCCCGCCGTCGGCCGCGGCGCCTCGGACGGAACCAGCACCTCGGGTCCGCCCACCCCTGTCATTACGATTGCCCGCATCGAGAACTCCATAAGTTGACTGTCGGTCCAGATATCTCGCCACGATATGGACCGTCGGTCAACTTTGTCAACGACGAAGGCGGGTGCATGTCCGACGGGCGCACGCGAGAACGGGCCGACGCCGCCCGCAACCGGCGCGCGATCCTGGACGCGACCAGGACGTTGCTCGCCGAGCACGGAGCCGAGGCCGTCACCATGGATCGGGTCGCCGCCGCGGCGGGCGTGGGCAAGGGGACGATCTTTCACCGCTTCGGCAGCCGTGCCGGGCTGCTGCACGAACTGGTCGCCGAACCTGCGGTCGCCCTGATGGAGGCCGTCTCCAGCGGACCGCCGCCCCTGGGGCCGGGTGCACCCGCCGCCGAGCGTTTGCTTGCCTACTTCGCGGCGATGGCCGACCTGGTGATCGACAACATCGAACTCGTCGTCGCCTACAACGCGGTGCCACCGCATCCCAGACGCGAAGAGTTCCACGCCTTCTGGGCCGCGCACATCACGGCGATGCTGCGCGAGGCACGCCCGGACCTGGACGCCGAAGTGGTCGGCGCGCTGTTGCTCGCGCCGTTGGGCACCGAGCTCGCGTCAAGGATGGTGCGCGCGGGGGAGGCGGATCGCCTACGGGCCGCGGTGCACGATCTGGTCGCGTCGGTGCTGCGAGCGCCTCAGGGCGCGACGGGAACATGATGCCGGGCGGAACGGCCGCGGTCCGCCGTGCGACTCAGCGGCTCTGACGAGGGTCGTTGATCAGCCGTGCGCCCAGGATGGCGAGCCGTTGCGGCCTTGCCGCGCCTATCCCGAGCGGCCGCTGATCAGCCCCGCGAGAGGATGGCTTCGAAGCGTTCGTCGGCGCGGTCGAGCTGACCGAGGATGTGTTGCTTGACGTGATCCGCGAGGGGAGTGTCCGGCCTGCTCACCAAATCGCGGTAGACGTCGGTGAGCGGACGGTATTTCGTGGCGAGCTTGCGCATGATCGGCTTCTCGGCGTAGAGGATGCCGACGCCGTTGTCGGTGAAGTCCGACAGCTTGACGACCCGCGCCCAGGGAGCGCGATCCAAGGTCGTGGCGACGTGGTCGCGGTACTGCTCGTGACGATCGCGGGCCGGATCGGGCTCGGGATTGGTGACGGCGGCGACGAGGTCGGCGACCCGCCCGCCGAAGCGCTCGGACAGTTCGGTGAGCGCGCCGTCGGTGGGGGAGCCGTCGCGGGCGCCCGCCAGTTCGGCCGGATGGTCTTCCACAGCGTCGTGCAGCAGGCCCGCCGCCACCACGTCGGTATCGCGCACCTCGTAGTGGCTGACGATCCGGATCGCCACGCGCAGAAGATGATTCAGATAGGGTTCCCGGCCGTACTTGTCGTCGCGGTGCAATTCGGTGGCCAGTTCGAGCGCCTCGTTCAGCCGCTCACCATCGGGCAGTTCCGCGATTTCCAGCAGCAGCCGTTCGCGCAGCCCCGGCTCGCCATAGACCTCGCTGATCGTGTGCAGCGGCATCACGGCCAAGACTCCCGCCCCAGGGTTGCGCATAGTCTCAATCTATCGAGCCTTTCGGCCGCGCGCTGTGCCCTGCGCCACTTGTTCACCTATCGGATTTCGAAAATCGGCCGCGAGTCGATTCGCATGGTGCGTTCGTCAGCTCCCGATATGGCGATTCGATTCGCGGGCAATCTCTTTCGCAGCCCGCAGCCCGCAGCCCGCAGCCCGCAGCCCGCAGCCCGCAGCCCGCAGCCCGCAGCCCGCAGCCCGCAGCCCGCAGCCCGCAGCCCGCAGTCTGCGGTCCTTACTCGCGGTTCATACGATGCGCGGCTCTCCGCTCGTGAAGATCACGAGTCGCGGCTACGACACCCAGCCGCAGGGGACGCTCTCTCGCATCCGCCCGTCGACGCTGCGGTGCCAGGCGTTCGAGACCGATGACCTCAGCGCACGTTCCGCGGACGGAACTGAATGCTGATCCGCGGACCGACCGGCTTGCGGGTCTTGGGTACCGCGTGCTCCCAAGTCCGCTGGCAGGAACCACCCATCACCAGCAGGTCGCCGTGCCCCACCTGATACCGGATGCTCGCGCCGCCGCGCCGCGGCCGCAGCAGCAGCGCGCGCGGGGCGCCGACAGACAGGATCGCCACCATGGTGTCGTGTTTCGCGCCGCGCCCGAAGGTGTCGCCGTGCCAGGCGACGCTGTCGCGGCCGTCGCGGTACCAACACAGGCCCGCCGTCCGGAACGGCTCGCCGAGTTCGCTGGCGTAGTGGCGGCTGAGCGCGTCGCGCGCCTCGTCCAGAATCGGATCCGGCAGCGCCGCGTGCTCGTCGTAGAAATGCAGCAGCCGGGGGACGTCCACGACCCGGTCGTACATCGGCCTGCGCTCGGCCTGCCACGGAACCTCCCGCGCCAGCCGATCGAACAGGGTGTCCGCACCGGTCAGCCACCCGGGCCGCACATCGACCCACGCACCATCCGACAGCGGCGTGCGGTGAATGCCATCGAGGGAGCCGAGGCAGACGTCCCCGGACCCGTCGAACAGCGAACCCTGCAGCCAAGCGGTCACCCGCCCGACCCTACCCCCATTCGAACATATGTGCACAGGCGCCTCGCCTAGATGCGAAACAGTCGAACGACCCGACTCGGCCGCGAGCGCTTGCGTGGCTCTGTTACGCATCGCCCCGATATCCATGCAGAAGCACCGCGTCATCTCGATCGGTTCAGCGAGCTTCGAGCATCGATCGGCGGCAGTCTGTGATCATGAAGTGAGAAGTGCTGGTCACCGATCGCCCCCGTGCAGGAGGGAGCTCTGATGTACGGCCCTGATACTCGGTTTCGAGCGGACGTAGTCACCGAGATGGACGCCATTGCCGAACAGGTCGGAGACCGGGAGACGTCGGAGTCGGTCGAGAACCAGCTTGCGCAACTGCTCGACGTAGTAGCCGCAAAGATGCGCACCGATATCGAAAGTATGCCGTCGCACGAACTGGACGAGAACGAAGCGACCGAGGTCTTGGCTGCTGTCCATGCCTGGGCAGCCCTGGCGTCGTATGCGACCGGCCGCGTCTACGCGCCGACCAGTCCCTGGCATCACCGCTTGGCGGGATGGGGAACCAAGATCGCGGGCATCCTGCAAAAAATCGCGAACGTCTTGCTGACTCCGCTAAAGGCTGCCGCCGCAACGCTCGGCGCCTCGTCGTACTCGGTCGGCATCGAATTTCCATGGTCAGGTGTCCAGGTCAGTCTGACTTGGCCGTGATCCGAGCAAAAAAGCCCTTCCGTCGACGCTGAATAAGTTCGGCAGCGGATGACCCCGCGCGCTCGGTGCGTCACCCGATGTTTCGGTGGCGCCGCTCACAGCGCGTTCGTGGGGCAGCTCACAGGCCGATATGCCTGGTGAAAGCGGGGTCGGAGGCGCTGTTACGCTGCTAGCCGTAAGACATCCTTTAACGGACCGTCCGGTGAGGCGGGGAAGGAGGTCGGCATGGCCGTGCCCGGGGACCGGGCCGCCAAGTCCGGCGCTGCCGAGACGACGCATTCTCAGCGGCACACACCCGAATGGGTGGCGACGGGGCGGGAGCTGTTGTCGGCTTCCGATGTTGGCCGGACCATCGCGCGCATCGCGCACCAGATCATCGAGAAGACCGCGCTGGACTCCGACGAGGCCGGTTCGCCGCGCGTGGTGCTGATCGGCATCCCGACCCGCGGCACCACCCTGGCCGCGCGGCTGACCGACAAGATCGAGGAGTTCTCCGGCGTCCGCCCGGCCCTCGGCTCGCTCGACATCACCCTGTACCGCGACGACCTGCGCAGCCGTCCGCACCGACCGCTGGAGCGCACCTCGGTGCCCGAGGGCGGCATCGAGGACGCGCTCGTCGTGCTCGTGGACGACGTGCTCTTCTCCGGCCGCACCGTGCGCTCGGCCCTGGACGGGCTGCGCGATCTGGGCAGGCCACGCTCGGTGCAACTGGCCGTGCTGATCGACCGCGGCCACCGCGAGCTGCCGATCCGCGCGGACTTCGTCGGCAAGAACGTGCCCACCGCGCGGGCGGAGGACATCTCGGTGCTGCTCACCGAACACGACGGTCGCGACGGCGTCTATCTGCACCAGGAGGCCGAAGCGTGAGACACCTGCTGAGCGTCACCGATCTGGACCGCGCCGCGGCGTCCGAGCTCCTCGACGAGGCCGAGCGCTTCGAGCAGGCGCTGCTGGGTCGCGAGGTGCACAAGCTGCCGACACTGCGCGGGCGCACCGTGATGACGGTCTTCTACGAGAACTCGACCCGCACCCGGGTGTCCTTCGAGGTCGCCGGGAAGTGGATGAGCGCCGACGTGATCAACGTCAGCGCCAGCAGCTCGTCGGTGTCCAAGGGCGAATCGCTGCGCGACACCGCGCTGACCCTGCACGCCGCGGGCGCGGACGCGCTGATCGTGCGGCACCCGGCCTCCGGCGCCGCGCACCAGATCGCGCACTGGATGGACGGCTGGGCGCGTTCGGAGGGCCGGACATCCGGTCCCGCGATCATCAACGCGGGCGACGGCATGCACGAACACCCGACCCAGGCGCTGCTGGACGCGCTGACGCTGCGCCAGCGGCTCGGCGACATCGAGGGCAAGCGGGTCGTGATCGTCGGCGACATCCTGCACAGCCGGGTGGCGCGCTCGAACGTCTTCCTGCTGCACACCCTCGGCGCCGAGGTGGTGCTCGTCGCGCCGCGCACGCTGCTGCCGGTCGGCGTCGAAGCCTGGCCCGCCCGGGTCTCGCACCACCTGGACGCCGAACTGCCCGGTGCCGACGCGGTGCTCATGCTGCGCGTCCAAGCCGAGCGCATGAACGGCGGATTCTTCCCCTCGGCGCGCGAGTACTCGGTGAACTACGGCCTGTCCGAGCGCAGGCTCGCGCTGCTGCCGGAGCACGCGGTGGTCATGCACCCCGGTCCGATGCTGCGCGGCATGGAAATCGCCTCGGCCGTGGCGGACTCGCCGAAGGCCGCGATCCTGCAGCAGGTCACCAACGGCGTGCACCTGCGCATGGCGGTGCTGTTCCGCCTGCTGGTCGGCGCGCAGGAGGCAGTGGCATGAACGGCAACGAGCGGAAGGTGGCGCCCGGCATGAGCGAACGAAGTGAGCGAGTCATGGGCCAGCGCGCCTCGCGCATGCCGGAGCCGAGCGTCAGCGAGGCGCAGGCATGAGCGGTCAGGGCTCGGAGGAGGCAGCCCGCGTAACCACGGAGAGCCCCGCTCAGTCCGAAAGGAGGACAGCATGAGTGGGCTGTTGATCAAGGGGGCCTTGATCTACGGCGAGGGTCAGCCCGTGGACGTGTTCGTCGACGAGGGCGAGATCCGGCAGATCGGCACCGATCTGGGCATCGTGGACGCCGAGATCATCGACGCGAAGGGCCAGATCCTGCTGCCCGGCTTCGTCGACCTGCACACCCACCTGCGCGAACCGGGCCGCGAGGACACCGAGACCATCGAGACCGGCTCCGCCGCCGCGGCGCTCGGTGGCTACACCGCCGTGTTCGCCATGGCCAACACCAACCCGGTCGCCGACTCGGTGGTCGTCACCGACCACGTGTGGCGGCGCGGCCAGGAGGTCGGCCTCGTCGACGTGTTCCCGGTGGGCGCGGTGACAGTCGGGCTCGAGGGCAAGCAGCTCGCGGAGATGGGCACCATGGCGGCGGGCGTCGGCGCGGTGCGGATGTTCTCCGACGACGGCCACTGCGTGTACGACCCGCTGATCATGCGCCGCGCGCTGGAGTACTCGAACTCCCTCGGCGTGCTCATCGCCCAGCACGCGGAGGAGCCCCGGCTGACCAAGGGCGCGGTCGCGCACGAGGGCCCGACCGCTGCCCGGCTCGGTCTCGCGGGCTGGCCGCGGGCCGCCGAGGAATCGATCGTGGCCCGCGACGCGCTGCTGGCCAGGGACGCCGGCGCGCGCGTGCACATCTGCCACGCCTCCACCGCGGGCACCGTGGAACTGGTGAAATGGGCCAAGTCCCAGGGCATTTCGATCACCGCCGAGGTGACGCCGCACCACCTGCTGCTGGACGACACGCGGCTGGAGACCTACGACGCGGTCAACAAGGTCAACCCGCCGCTGCGCGAGGCCTCCGACGCCGCGGCGCTGCGGCAGGCGCTGGCCGAGGGCATCATCGACTGCGTGGCCACCGACCACGCCCCGCACGCCGAACAGGACAAGTGCTGCGAATTCGCCGCGGCCCGTCCCGGCATGCTCGGGCTGGAGACCGCGCTGTCGATCATCGTCCAGACCATGGTCGAGCCGGGGCTGCTGGACTGGCGCGGCGTGGCCCGCGTGATGAGCGAGCAGCCCGCGCGGATCGTCGGACTCGACGACCACGGCCGCCCGCTCGAGGTGGGCGAGCCCGCGAACCTCACCCTGGTCGACCCCGAGGCCACCTGGACGGTGCGCGCCGCCGAGCTGGCCAGCATCTCGAACAACACGCCGTTCGAGGCGATGACCTTCCCGGCCAAGGTGACGGCGACGTTGCTGCGCGGCCGGGTGACCGCACGCGAGGGCAAGGCGGTCTTGGGTACCGCGGCGCGAGCGACGGGCCCGGAGGCGGTAGCGGAGCGTGGCCACGGAGGGCACCGGGAGCGCCGCCGATTGGACGCAGGAGGTCCGTAAGTGGAGAGAACGCTGTGGGTGGTCGGGTGCCTCGCGCTGTTCGCGCTCGGCGTCTGGCTGATGTACCGGGGCTGGCAAAACCGCGCGGCGCGTCAGCGGGAGCGGATCGGCGAACTGCCGCCGGTGCCCGCCGACCTGGGCGCCCAAGTGCTGGAGCCGACGACCGGCCTGTATCTCGGCAGCACGATCGCGCCGAGCTGGCAGGACCGGATCGCGGTCGGCGATCTGGGTTTCCGCGCCACCGCGGAACTCACGCGGTTCGAGCGGGGAATCCTGCTCGAGCGCGACGGGGCGACGGTGATCTGGATTCCGCAGGAGTCCATCACGGCGGTGCGCACCGAACGCGGCCACGCGGGCAAGGTGATGACAGAAGATGGTGTGCTGGTAATTCGCTGGAAGCTGCCGACCGGAACCGAGATAGACACCGGCTTCCGAGGTGACGACAAGACGGTGTATCCGGCGTGGGCCAGGACGACGACGGGAGATGAACGAACGTGAATGAAGCGGCTGCGCTGGTGCTCGAGGACGGCCGGGTGTTCCGCGGCACGGCCTACGGCGCCGTGGGCGAGACGCTCGGCGAGGCGGTGTTCTGCACCGCGATGACCGGGTATCAGGAAACTCTGACCGACCCCAGCTACCACCGCCAGATCGTGGTGGCGGCGGCACCGCAGATCGGCAACACCGGATGGAACGACGAGGACGACGAGTCCTCGAAGATCTGGGTGGCCGGGTACGTGGTGCGCGACCCCGCGCGCCGCGCGTCGAACTGGCGCGCGACCACGACGCTGCCCGACGCCATGCGTGAGCAGGACATCGTCGGCATCGCGGGTGTCGACACCCGCGCTCTGGTGCGCCACCTGCGCACCCGCGGTTCGATGAAGGCGGGCATCTTCTCCGGCCCCGCGCTCGCCGACGAGGACGCGCTGCTGGCCCGGGTCAACGGCCAGCCGTCCATGCTGGGCGCGGATCTGGCCGAGGAGGTCAGCACCGATTCGGTCTACACGATCGAGCCCACGGGCGAGCGCCGCTTCACCGTCGTCGCCGTCGACCTGGGCATCAAGACCAACACCCCGCGCATGTTCGCCGAGCGCGGCATGCGGGTGCACGTGGTGCCCTCGACCGTCACCTTGGACCAGATCCGCGAGCTGAAGCCCGACGGCGTCTTCCTGTCCAACGGTCCCGGTGACCCGGCCACCCAGGACGGCGCGGTCGCCATCACCCAGGGCGTGCTCGAGCAGGGACTGCCGCTGTTCGGCATCTGCTTCGGCAACCAGATCCTGGGCCGGGCGCTCGGCCGCGAGACCTACAAGATGAAGTTCGGCCACCGGGGCATCAACATCCCGGTCGTCGAGCACGAGAGCGGCCGGATCTCGATCACCGCGCAGAACCACGGCTTCGCCCTGGAGGGCGAGCAGGGTGAACAGTTCGACACCCCGTTCGGCCGCGCCGAGGTCAGCCACGTCTGCGCCAACGACGGCACCGTCGAGGGCGTGCGCCTGGTCAACGGCCGCGCGTTCTCCGTGCAGTACCACCCGGAGGCCGCCGCAGGCCCCCACGACGCCGCATATCTGTTCGACCGTTTCGCCGGTCTCATGGAAGGAGCCTGATGCCTCGCCGCGAGGATCTACGCCACATCCTGGTGATCGGTTCGGGCCCGATCGTCATCGGCCAGGCTTGTGAGTTCGACTATTCCGGCACCCAGGCGTGCCGGGTGCTCAGGTCCGAGGGCCTGCGCGTGTCGCTGGTGAACTCCAACCCGGCGACGATCATGACCGACCCCGAGTTCGCCGACTCGACCTACGTCGAGCCGATCACGCCGGAGTTCGTCGAGAAGGTCATCGCGAAGGAGCGTCCCGACGCCATTCTCGCGACCCTCGGCGGGCAGACCGCGCTGAACACCGCCGTCGCGCTGCACGAGCGCGGCGTGCTGGAGAAGTACAACGTGGAGCTGATCGGCGCCGACTTCGACGCCATCCAGCGCGGCGAGGACCGGCAGAAGTTCAAGGACATCGTCGCCAAGGTCGGCGGCGAGAGCGCCCGCTCGCGGGTCTGCTTCACCATGGACGAGGTGCGCGAGACGGTCGCCGAGCTGGGCTTCCCCGTCGTCGTGCGGCCCTCCTTCACCATGGGCGGCCTCGGCTCCGGCATGGCCTACAACCACGAGGACCTCGACCGCATCGCGGGCGGCGGCCTCGCCGCATCGCCGACGGCCAACGTCCTGATCGAGGAGTCCATCCTCGGCTGGAAGGAATACGAGCTCGAGCTGATGCGCGACGGCCGCGACAACGTCGTGGTGGTCTGCTCGATCGAGAACGTGGACCCGATGGGCGTGCACACCGGCGACTCGATGACCGTCGCCCCGGCCATGACGCTCACCGACCGCGAGTACCAGAAGCTGCGCGACCTCGGCATCGCCATCCTGCGCGAGGTCGGCGTCGACACCGGCGGCTGCAACATCCAGTTCGCGGTGAACCCGCGCGACGGCCGCCTGATCGTCATCGAGATGAACCCGCGCGTCTCGCGGTCCTCGGCGCTGGCCTCCAAGGCCACCGGCTTCCCGATCGCCAAGATCGCGGCCAAGCTGGCCATCGGCTACACGCTGGACGAGATCGTCAACGACATCACCAAGGAAACCCCGGCCTGCTTCGAGCCGACCCTGGACTACGTCGTCGTCAAGGCGCCACGGTTCGCGTTCGAGAAGTTCCCCGGCGCCGACGCGACGCTGACCACCACCATGAAGTCGGTGGGCGAGGCGATGTCGCTGGGTCGCAACTTCTCCGAGGCGCTCGGCAAGGTGCTGCGCTCGCTGGAGACCAAGGCCACCGGCTTCTGGACTCTGGACGACGGCCCGTGGGCGCCCGTCGACGGTGACGCGCAGGCCGCGATCGAGAAGATCCTCGACGACCTGCGCACCCCGATCGAGGGCCGCATCTACCAGGTCGAGCGGGCGCTGCGCTACGGCGCGAGCATCGATGACGTGGCCGCGGCCTCGGGCATCGACCCGTGGTTCGTCGCCGAGATCGCCGGTCTGGTCGAGCTGCGCCAGGAGATCATCGACGCCCCGGTGCTGGACGAGCCGCTGCTGCGCCGCGCCAAGCACTACGGCCTCTCCGACAACCAGCTCGCCGCGCTGCGGCCCGAGCTGGCGGGGGAGACCGGCGTGCGCGCGTTGCGCCACCGGCTCGGCGTGCGCCCGGTTTACAAGACCGTCGACACCTGCGCCGCGGAGTTCGAGGCCAAGACCCCGTACCACTACTCGGCCTACGAGCTCGATCCCGCCGCGGAGTCCGAAGTGGCGCCGCAGCGCGAGCGCGAGAAGGTGATCATCCTCGGCTCCGGCCCGAACCGCATCGGCCAGGGCATCGAGTTCGACTACTCGTGCGTGCACGCGGCGCAGACGCTGTCGCAGGCCGGGTACGAGACGGTGATGGTCAACTGCAACCCGGAGACCGTCTCCACCGACTACGACACCGCCGACCGCCTCTACTTCGAGCCGCTCACCTTCGAGGACGTGCTCGAGGTCTACCACGCGGAATGCGAGTCCGGCACCGTCGCGGGCGTCATCGTGCAGCTCGGCGGGCAGACCCCGCTGGGTCTCGCGCAGCGGCTGACCGACGCGGGCGTTCCGGTCGTCGGCACCAGCGCGGCCGCCATCGACCTGGCCGAGGATCGCGGCGAGTTCGGTGAGGTGCTGGTCGCTGCCGGTCTGCCCGCGCCGAAGTACGGCACGGCCACCACGGTCGAGCAGGCGAAGAAGATCGCCGCGGGCATCGGCTACCCGGTGCTCGTCCGCCCGTCCTACGTGCTCGGCGGGCGCGGCATGGAGATCGTCTACGACGAGAAGTCCCTGGAGGGCTACATCTCCCGCGCCACCGAGCTGAACCCCGAGCACCCGGTGCTCGTCGACCGGTTCCTCGAGGACGCCATCGAGATCGACGTGGACGCGCTCTGCGACGGCGAGGAGGTCTACCTCGGCGGCGTGATGGAGCACATCGAGGAAGCGGGCATCCACTCCGGCGACTCGGCCTGCGCGCTGCCCCCGATCACGTTGGGCCGCAGCGACATCGAGGCGGTGCGCCGCTCGACGATCGCGCTGGCCAAGGGCATCGGCGTCAAGGGCCTGCTCAACGTGCAGTACGCGCTCAAGGACGACGTGCTCTACGTGCTGGAGGCCAATCCGCGGGCGAGCCGGACGGTTCCGTTCGTCTCCAAGGCCACCGCGGTGCCGCTGGCCAAGGCCTGCGCGCGGGTCATGCTCGGCGCCACCATCGCCGAACTCCGCAAGGAGGGCATGCTGCCGAGCGAGGGCGACGGCGGGCACGTCGCGCTGGACGCGCCGGTCGCGGTGAAGGAAGCGGTGCTGCCGTTCCACCGGTTCCGTCGCGCCGACGGC
Source organism: Nocardia sp. NPDC050713 (assembly GCF_040654315.1). NCBI lineage: Bacteria > Bacillati > Actinomycetota > Actinomycetes > Mycobacteriales > Nocardiaceae > Nocardia > Nocardia sp. NPDC050713. The sequence goes on from NZ_JBFAHS010000003.1 coordinate 142,484, forward strand.
AGCGGCGTGGACTCGCTGCTCTCGCCGGAGATGAAGTCGACCGGCGAGGTGATGGGCATCGACGCCGATTTCGGCACCGCCTTCGCCAAGAGCCAGGCCGCCGCGTACGGCTCGCTGCCCACCGAGGGCACCGTGTTCGTCTCGATCGCCAACCGCGACAAGCGCGCCATGGTGTTCCCGGTCAAGCGCCTGCACGACCTCGGCTTCCGCATCCTGGCCACCGAGGGCACCGCGGAAATGTTGCGCCGCAACGGTATTCCGTGCGAGCAGGTGCGCAAGCACTCCGACGAGGACCGGGCCGACGAGCCGACGATCGTGGAGCAGATCCGCGACGGCGAGGTCGACATGGTGTTCAACACCCCGTACGGCAACTCCGGTCCGCGGGTGGACGGCTACGAGATCCGCACCGCGGCGGTGGGCGTCAACATCCCGTGCATCACCACGGTGCAGGGCGCGGCCGCGGCCGTGCAGGGCATCGAGGCCAGCATCAACGGCGGCATCGGCGTGCGGTCCCTGCAGGAACTGCACTCGTCGCTGCGCGGCTGAGGCAGCGATGCGGCGGTCTGCCGGGCAGGTGGAACGTGACGAACCATTCAGACCGGCCCCGCACGGAGCGAGCCTTACGAGCGACCGTTCGCGGCCGTCTCGCGGCCCGGCGATCGAAGCGCATGCGCGTAGCGCGAGTCTCGATCGCCGGGACGCGAGACACCAGGGGCCGCGAACCCGCGCGCCCCGGCGCGCCGACAACACAGGAGACTCGATGAAGACGTTCGGCGCGCGCCTGCACCACGCGATGCACCACTTCGGCCCGCTGTGCGTCGGCATCGATCCGCACCCGCAGCTGCTCGCCGCCTGGGGGCTGACCGAGGACGCCGAGGGCGTGGAGAAGTTCGCCGAGATCTGCGTCGAGGCGTTCGACGGCACCGTCGCCCTCGTCAAGCCGCAGGTGGCGTTCTTCGAGGCTTACGGTTCGGCCGGGATCGCGGTGCTGGAGCGGACCGTGGAGGTGCTGCGCGCCTCGGGCACCTTGGTGCTCGCCGACGCCAAACGCGGTGACATCGGCTCCACCATGGACGCCTACGCCCGCACCTGGCTCGGCGACGGGCCGCTCGGCTCGGACGCGGTGACGGTCTCGCCGTACCTCGGTTTCGGTTCGCTCGCGCCCGCGCTCGAACTCGCCGAGGCCAACCACCGCGGCCTGTTCGTGCTCGCCGCCACCTCGAATCCCGAAGGCGCGCAGGTGCAGCTGGCGCGAGTCGGTGACGGGCGCAGCATCGCCCAGACGATGGTGGACGAGGCCGCCGCGCGCAACGGGGGCCAGGACTTCGGGTCGGTGGGCGTCGTCGTCGGCGCCACCCTCGCCGAGGCCCCCGACCTGTCCGCGCTGAACGGCCCGATCCTGATGCCGGGCATCGGCGCCCAGGGCGGCGGACCGGGATCGGTACGCGACCTGGTGCCCGAGTCCGTGCTGGGCGCGGTGGTGCCGAACGTCTCGCGGGAGGTGTTGCGCGAAGGCCCGTCCGTTTCGGCACTGCGTGCCAGGGTGAGCGCGCTTCAGGAGGATTTCGCCTTCTTGCGGCGCTGAGAAAGTCGCAGCGCGGCCGGGGTTTTCCCGGCGCATCGTCCTCGAAGCGGCCCGCGGGCTCGGTACCGACCGAACCCGCGGGCCGCTTCGTGGTGTCTGGCCGCCCTCCTGAGGGGTTTACGCGCGTCCCGCGCGGGGAAACCCGGGTGACGTGTGGTGAATCGCGTAGACGGCGATTCAGCGGCACGCCGTGCCCCCGGCTCTCTCGTTCCGCTCGCGCCCTCTCGCGCCCTGGCTTGTCGTCGTTTCGGTGGTGCCGAATCCCAAGCGATGGGACATGTGTTCGATCCGACACGCGGACGAACAGTGCGACACGCGGGGAATTTCCAGAAAGTTCCTGGTCGGAAGCCTGACCGATTGCTGACACGTCGAGAGAAGTCATGGCAACCGCTCCGCTAACCCTGGAATGCTTCGAAAATATGCTGGTAGCAGGGCGTTTCCGAGATTCGGCGGTACGATCACCGCAGCGCCCGGGGCGCGACGCGCATCCGGTCCGACTCGCCCCTACGGCATGCAGAATCATGCGCTGACCTGGGGGGTGGGTTCGCAATCGGCGGACGTCGTGGGTACGGTCGCTGAGACCGCGCGGGTTACCGGCGGTAGATCAAGCAATGAACGATGAGACGGAGGAACCGTGGCCCTTCCCCAGCTGACTGACGAGCAGCGCGCCGCTGCTTTGGAGAAGGCGGCTGCCGCTCGCCGCGCTCGGGCGGAGCTCAAGGAGCGCTTGAAGCGTGGCGGCACCGACCTGAAGAGCGTCCTCAAGGATGCCGAGACCGACGAGATCCTCGGCAAGATGAAGGTGTCGGCGCTGCTGGAGGCCCTGCCCAAGGTCGGCAAGGTCAAGGCTGCCGAGATCATGACCGAGCTGGAGATCGCCCCCACCCGCCGTCTGCGCGGACTCGGCGATCGGCAGCGCAAGGCGCTGCTCGCCCGGTTCGACTTCGACGCCTGACGACGAGGGTGGTCGAACACACGCGGAAGGGTCGGCTGGTTGTACTGGTCGGCCCCTCGGCCGTAGGCAAGTCCACGGTCGTGCGGTGCGTGCGGGAACGCCTGCCCGAACTGGTCTTCAGTGTGTCGGCGACGACCCGGGCCCCCCGGCCCGGGGAGGTCGACGGACTCGACTACCGGTTCGTCTCCCGTGACCAGTTCGACGCCATGATCGAGGCGGGCGAACTGCTGGAATGGGCGGACATCCACGGCGGCCTGCAGCGGTCGGGGACCCCGGCCGGCCCGGTGCGCGAGGCGCTGAACGCGGGCATGAACGTGCTCGTCGAGGTGGATCTCGAGGGCGCGCGCTCGGTGCGCAAGGCGATGCCGGAAGCTCTCCTGGTCTTCCTCGCCCCGCCGAGCTGGGACGAACTGGTCTCCCGGCTCACTTCACGCGGCACCGAATCGCCGGAGGTGATCGAGCGCAGGTTGCAGACCGCGCGCACCGAACTGGCGGCATGTGACGAGTTCGACATCGTCATCGTGAACGACGAGGTGACCAGCGCCTGTGAGCAGTTGGTATCGTTGTTCGTTAGCACAAATTCGAGGTAGCCGCCGAACACCCGTGTCCCGGTCATCGCGGCCGGGGCCAGGGCGGCGGTATCGCACGCTCGACTACCCGCTGATTTTTCCACGACAACCCGCAGGAGCCTCACCAGTGAGCGACACCAAGACCGCGCCCGCGTACGACACCCCGGTCGGCCTGACCAACCCGCCGATCGACGAGCTGCTCGAGCGCACGTCGTCCAAGTACGCGCTGGTCATCTACGCCGCCAAGCGGGCCCGCCAGATCAACGACTACTACAACCAGCTCGGCGACGGCATCCTCGAGTACGTCGGTCCGCTGGTCGAGCCGGGCCTGCAGGAGAAGCCGCTGTCGGTGGCGATGCGCGAAATCCACTCCGACCTGCTCGAGCACTCCGAGGGCGAGTAACCCATCTCGCGTTCGCGCGTGATGCAGCAGTATCGAACTCCCCGCGTGGCCGGGGACGAGCCCACGGAGGCGTAGTGACCACACGCATCGTCGTCGGCGTCAGCGGAGGGATCGCCGCCTACAAGGCCTGCGCGCTCGTCCGGCGCTTCACCGAGACGGGGCACGAGGTCAGGGTGATCCCGACCGAGTCGGCTCTGCAGTTCGTCGGCAAGGCGACCTTCGAGGCGCTGTCCGGGAACCCGGTGCACACCGACGTGTTCACGGATGTGCCGGAGGTCCCGCACGTCCGCCTGGGGCAGGAGGCCGACCTCGTGGTCATCGCCCCCGCCACCGCGGACCTGATGGCGCGCGCCGCACACGGCCGCGCCGACGACTTGCTCACCGCCACGCTGCTGACGGCGCGATGTCCCGTGCTCTTCGCGCCCGCGATGCACACCGAGATGTGGGAGCATCCGGCGACCATCGCCAATGTCGAGACGCTGCGCAGGCACGGCGCGACCGTCATGGAGCCCGCCTCCGGACGCCTCACCGGCACCGACACCGGTCCGGGCAGGCTGCCCGAGCCCGAGGAGATCTTCGGGCTGGCCGCGCTGCTGCTGGAGCGCGCCGACGCCATTCCGCGCGACCTGGTCGGCCGTCGCCTGGTGATCACCGCGGGCGGCACCAGGGAACCGCTGGATCCGGTGCGCTTCCTCGGCAACCGCAGCTCGGGCAAGCAGGGCTACGCGCTGGCCAGGGTCGCCGCGCAGCGCGGCGCGCACGTCACGCTGATCGCCGGCAACACGATCGAGATGGCCGCTCCGGCGGCCGTCGATTTGGTGCACATCACCACGGCCGAGCAGCTGAAGACGGCGGTGGAGAAGCACGCGGTCGGCGCCGACGCCGTGATCATGGCCGCCGCCGTCGCCGATTTCCGGCCGACGAACGTGGCCGCGGCCAAGATCAAGAAGGGCGCGGGCGAGCCGGACGTCATCCCGTTGACCAAGACCGACGACATCCTCGCCGGTCTGGTGCAGTCGCGGCGCGACGGCCAGCTGGCGGGCACCGCCATCGTCGGCTTCGCCGCCGAGACCGGTGACGAGCACGGCGACGTGCTCACCCACGCGCGCGCCAAACTGGCCCGCAAGGGGTGTGACCTGCTCGTAGTCAACGCGGTCGGCGAGGGCAAGGCCTTCGAGGTCGACACCAACGACGGCTGGCTGCTCGGCGCCGACGGCACCGAACAGGCTCTCGACCACGGGTCGAAGGCGCTGCTCGCCAGCCGTGTGCTGGACGCGCTCGGCACGCTGCTGCGCGCCGGGTAGCCTTGGCTCGATCGAATTCCGTTGCCGCGCCGAGCGATCGGCGTGCCGCTCGATCCGGACGTCGACTGCGGGCGCAGTGCGCGAATGTGCGCCGCGACCACCGCGGGTGCGGATAGTCTGGGACGGCGATAACCGGCGGATTCGTCGCGTCGTGGGTTTGGAATAGTCTGAGATGAAGGGTTGCGCGACGGCGGTATCGCATTACTGTCGCTGTGGCCATCCGATACGAGAAACCCGTTGAGGGAGAGGGAACAACTGTGCGCACGTCTGGCAGCCGCCTATTCACCAGTGAGTCCGTGACCGAGGGTCATCCGGACAAGATCTGTGACGCCATCAGCGATTCCATCCTCGACGCGTTGCTGGCGGAAGACCCGCGCAGCCGGGTCGCCGTGGAGACGCTCGTGACCACCGGCCAGGTGCACGTCGCGGGCGAGGTGACCACCTCCGCCTACGCCGACATCCCGCGCATCGTCCGCGAGAAGGTCCTCGAGATCGGATACGACTCGTCCGCAAAGGGTTTCGACGGCAACTCGTGCGGTGTCAACATCGCCATCGGCGCCCAGTCGCCCGATATCGCGCAGGGTGTCGACACCTCGCACGAGGCGCGCGTCGGCGGCGAAGACGACGAGATCGCCAAGCAGGGCGCGGGTGACCAGGGCCTGATGTTCGGCTACGCCAACACCGACACCCCCGAGTTGATGCCGCTGCCGATCGCGCTCGCACACCGGCTCTCGCGCCGCCTGACCGAGGTCCGCAAGACGGGCGTGCTGCCGTACCTGCGTCCCGACGGCAAGACCCAGGTCACCATCGAATACGACGGCCACCGGCCGGTCCGGCTCGACACCGTGGTCATCTCCACCCAGCACGCGGCCGACATCGACCTGGACAACCTGCTCGCGCCCGATATCCGCGAGAAGGTGCTGGACTCGGTGCTCGCCGACCTGAGCCTGCCCACCCTGGACATCTCCGACGTCCGGTTGCTGGTCAACCCGACCGGCAAGTTCGTGCTCGGCGGCCCGATGGGCGACGCGGGCCTGACCGGCCGCAAGATCATCGTCGACACCTACGGCGGCATGGCCCGGCACGGTGGCGGCGCGTTCTCCGGCAAGGACCCGTCGAAGGTCGACCGCTCGGCCGCGTACGCCATGCGCTGGGTGGCCAAGAACGTGGTGGCCGCGGGCCTGGCCGACCGGGTCGAGGTGCAGGTCGCCTACGCCATCGGCAAGGCCGCTCCGGTCGGTCTGTTCGTCGAGACCTTCGGCACCGAGAAGGTCGACCCGGAGCGCATCTCGACCGCGATCACCGAGGTCTTCGACCTGCGTCCCGGCGCCATCATCCGCGATCTGGACCTGCTGCGCCCGATCTACGCGCCGACCGCCGCCTACGGCCACTTCGGCCGCACCGACGTCGACCTGCCGTGGGAGCACACCGACCGCGCCGACAAGCTGCGCGCGGCCGCCGGCCTGTAGGCCGGCCGGGCCGGAGTGAGCCGACCCGCGGCGGACCAATCCGCCACCTCCACGGATGATGTGTCCGTGGGACCGACGACGACAGCGGAAGCACCCGCGCGACCTATCGCTCGGGTGCTTCCGCTGTTGACGCCCGCGCACCTGGACCGCGATTTCGACTACCTGGTGCCCCCCGAGTTCGACGAGATCGCCCAACCGGGCGTGCGGGTGCGCGTCCGCTTCGCGGGCCGCCTCGTCGATGGTTACGTGCTCGCCCGCCTGACGCACAGCGAGCACGGCGGCAAGCTCGTCAAGCTGGAGCGCGTCGTCTCCGCGGAACGCGTCCTCACGCCCGAGATCCTGGACCTCGCCACCGCCATCGCCGCCCGCTACGCGGGGACCCGCGCGGATGTGCTGCGGTTGGCGATTCCGCCGCGGCATGCGCGGACGGAGAACGGGGGGACCAAGAAGGTAGGCGTTCGTTCGTCCGGTGCGTCGTCGGCGGACGAAGAAGGGGGCGACTCCGTCTCCGTCGCCGATCTCGAGCAGCAGGGTGCGCCTGAGGTCATGGCGGAGAACAGACATGCGGACCCGCCGATGCGAGTTGTCGAAAACGGTTCTGTACCAGGCCATTCGGCTGGCGAGTCCGATGCGTCCGCTTCCGATGACTCGGGCGACCGTAGCGCGGCTGCGGATGTGCCGCGAAATATTCTCGGCGAGAACGATTCTCGCACTCCACGATCGGCGACCGTCCCGACCGGAGACGATGGCTTCGTCTCGACCGAGGACGCGAGGATGGCTCCGGAGCTTCGCGGGACCGCCACTGGCGCCGTCGCGACAGACGTGGTCACGGATGGCCCGGCTGCCGTCGGTAGTGCCGCTGCGGGTAGCGAGCTGGCCGGCGGTGCAGACGAGAATCGTGACTCGGCCGAGCAAGTCGCCGCTGCGAGCGGCACGGCGCCGGGTGCGGCACCCGTTGTAGGTGGTGCAGAGGAAAGTGGTGCCGGGGCCGAGCACGATGGGGCTGCGGGCGGTGCGGTGCAGGGTGCGGCGCCCGTGGCAGGTGCTGGTGGGGGAGCAGCGGATAGTGGCCCTGCGGGGGGTGCATCCCGGAGCGCCACACCGGTGGATGATGTGGCCGAAGGTGGCGCCGACGCGGTCGATGGCGTCGCGGGCGGCGGGGCAGACGCGGTCGATGGTGTAGCGGGCAGCCGTGGTGGCGAGACCGCGCCCGGTGCGGTCGCGGGCGGAGCCGCCGCGGCTGCCAACCGTGCAGTCGGCCCGAAGGCGTTGCCGCAGAGCACATCCGGGGTGCGTTCGGAGCTGGGCTTCGATACCGCGCCGTGGGAGCGTTACGTCCACGGCGGTGCGTTCCTCGCGGCGCTCGGACAGGGCAAGGGGGTGCGGGCGGCCTGGCAGGCGATGCCGGGGGAGGACTGGGCCCGGCGGCTCGCGGAACTCGCCGCGACAGTGGTCGGGGCCGGGCGCAGCGCGATCCTGATGGTGCCCGATCAACGGGATCTGAATCGCGTCCTCGCCGAATGCGTTCGGCTGGTGGGTGATTCGGCCGTCGGGTTGACGGCGGGGCTGGGACCCGCCGCGCGGTATCGGCGATGGCTGGCGGTGTTGCGCGGCAGCGCGAAGGTCGTCGTCGGCACGCGCAGCGCCGTGTTCGCGCCCGCCGCGAACCTGGGTCTCGTCGCGATCTGGGACGACGGCGACGACACCTACGCCGAGCCCCGCGCGCCCTACCCGCACGCGCGCGAGGTGTCGATGCTGCGGGCGCACGAGACCGGGGCGGCGTTCGTCGCGGCCGGGTTCGCCCGCACCGCGGAGATCCAAGCGGTGGTGGATTCCGGCTGGGCGCACGACCTCGTCGCCGATCGCTCGGTGCTACGCAAGGCCGCGCCTCGAATCAGCGCTCCTGGCGACAGCGACATGGCGATGGAGCGCGATCCCGTGGCGCGCGCGGTCCGCATCCCCGGCGTCGCGTTCGCGGCGGCACGGGCCGCGTTGAAGGAGGGGGCCGCGGTGCTGGTGCAGGTACCGCGCCGCGGCTACGTCCCCGCGTTGTCCTGCGCGAAATGCCGGACGCCCGCACGGTGCAGACACTGCAACGGCCCGCTGGCGCTTCCGGAAAGCACGCCCGGCGGCGTCCACGAGGCGCACAGCCCGAGCTGCCGGTGGTGCGGCATCACCGAGACCGCGTTCCGCTGCTCGGCCTGCGGCTCCCGCGCCTTGCGCGCCGTCGTGATCGGCGCCGTGCGCACCGCCGAGGAACTGGGCCGCGCCTTTCCCGGCGTGCCGATCCGCGGTTCCGGCGGCGGCGCGGTGCTCGACACCGTCGAACCGGGTCCGCAGGTGATCGTCTCCACCGTCGGCGCGGAACCGGTGGTGCGCGGCGGGTACGGCGTCGCCCTGCTGCTGGACGGCTGGGCGCTGCTCGGCCGCGCCGACCTGCGCGCCGCCGAGGACGCGCTGCGCCGCTGGATGTCGGCCGCGGCGCTGGTCCGCCCGCACGGGCAGGTCGTGGTGATGGCCGAGCCGTCCCTGCCGACCGTGCAGGCGCTGGTGCGCTGGGACCCGCTCGGACACGCCCGCGCCGAGGTCGACGCCCGCGCCGAGGTCGGTTTCCCGCCCGCCGTCCGCTTGGCCGCGGTGGACGGCGCCACCGAGGCCATCGACGAACTGCTCACCGCCGCCGACCTTCCCGCCGACGTCGAGGTGCTCGGCCCCGTCCCGCTCCCCGCCACCGCACGCAAACCCTTCTCCGGTGACTCCCCGGCCGAAGTCGAACGCATGCTCCTGCGCGTTCCCCGCCGCACCGGCGCCGCCCTCTCCCGCGCCCTCACCACCGCCCAAGCCATCCGCAGCACCCACCGCTCAGACGCCCCCCTCCGCGTCCAAATCGACCCCATCGACATCGGCTGACCCCCAGGTGCCCTGTCACGCCGGTCGAAACCCCACACCGCCGTCAGATCGCCGAACGAAGCCCGTGCGGAGCTCCGGGCGGGAGCAGCGTGCACCCGCTGGGCGCGGACGCCGGGTCCTGCGCGTCAGGCGAAGACAGCCCGATTCCGTTCCGCCCATTCGGCATACGTGCTCGCTGGCCGACCGAGCACCTTCTCGATGTCCGGGCTGATGAGCAGTTCGTCGGGCGTCGGCGAACCGAGAATCTCCAGCGTGTGGTCGGCGACCGCTTTCGGCATGAAGCGGAGCATGGCTTCGCGCGCTTGGGCCGCCGAGAGTTCGACGAAACGGACTTCGGTGCCGAGGGCCGCACCGAGTGCCGCCGCCTGCTCGCGTGGCGTGATCGGTACGGGTCCGGTCAGGGTGTAGATCCGGCCGGCGTGCCCGTCCTCGCGCAACGCCGCGGCGGCGACGGCCGCGATGTCGGCCGGGTCCACCGAGGGCAGCCCGACCGATCCGAACGGCGCGGCGACGGTCTGCTCGCCGCGCACCGACTCCACCCACGCGTAGGTGTTGCTGAAGAAACCGCCGGGCCGCAGGATGGTCCATTCCAAAGACGAAGCCCGAAGTGCCTTCTCGTAAGCGCGCATTCGGTCGTAGCCCGCGGCATCGGGGCGGGTTTGAGTACCGAGCGAGGACACGAAGACCACCCTCCGTACGCCCGCCTCGGCAGCGACGCCCAGAACTTCCTCCGGTTCCGGTCCCGCCATCAACTGCTCACCGGTGATCAACAGGAACAACGCCTCGGCGCCCGCGAGGGCGGGGGAGAGGCTCGCGGGATCGGCGAGATCCGCCGCGACGTGCCGGACTCCTTCCGGTAGGGCGATCGACCCGACTCCCCGCGAGACGGCCGTCACCCGCGTCCCCGACGCTGCGAGCAGCGGGACGAGCGAGCGTCCGATATTGCCGGTCGCCCCGGTCACCACGATCATGTGCACTCCTAGTTAGTTGGCTGACTAAAAGAAACGTAGTGGAGGATCGCGCGGCTGTCTATAGTCAGTTGTGTGACTAACTCAGTCGAGAAGGCGGGCAAGCGCGAGCGGCTGGTCGACGCGGCAGTGCGCGAGTTCTACGAGCGCGGCGTCGAGAAGACCACCATCGCCGACATCGCGCGCACCGCCGAAGTGCCCGTCGGCAACGTGTACTACTACTTCAAAACCAAGGATCAGCTGATCGAGGCGGCCATCGGCGCGCACGCGAAGGGTCTGGACGAGCTCACCGCGAACTTGGATGCCCTGCCGACGCCGCGGGAGCGGCTGAAGGCGCTGGTCCAAGGCTGGGTCGACGAGCGCGAGATGGCCGTCCGGCACGGCTGCCCATTCGGCTCGCTGACCGCCGAGCTGCACAAGCGCACCGACCCGCTGGACGGTCGCGCGGCCGACGTGATGCGGACGCTGCTGGACTGGGTCGAGCGACAGTTCGCGGAAATCGGCCGCGCCGACGCCCGGGATCTCGCGGTGGCGCTCATTGCTTCCTATCAGGGAATCTCCCTGCTCACCAACACCTTCCGTGATCCCGAGCTGATGGCGGCCGAGGGAAAGCGGCTCCAGGACTGGATCGACTCGCTGTAGCGACTTGCTTCGGGCGCGCCTGTGGTGCACAGGCGCGCCCGAGGCGTTTCTCGCGGGGAATACTCGAAGACCTCCTTGTGTTCGATGCATTGTCGATATATCGTCGATACTGTGAAATGAACACGAGAGCCCAAGGAGGGCCGACATGGAAAACATCGAGAACACGCAGAACAGAGAGTTCGGACGCGGCGGCCGTTGGCGCAAGCCCGGCCGTGGCGAGTTCGGACGCGGACCGCACCGGCACGGCGGCAGGCACGGCTTCGGCCCCGAGTTCGGTCCCGGCTTCGGTCCGGGTTTCGGGCCGGGCTTCGGCCCGCAATTCGGACGAGGTCGCGGCCGCGGGGGTCGTGGCAGGCGCGGCGACGTGCGCGCCGCCGTGCTGCTGCTGCTGACCGAGCGGCCGATGCACGGCTACGAGCTGATCCAGCAGATCCGTGAGCGCAGCGACGACATCTGGCGGCCGAGTCCCGGATCGATCTACCCGGCGCTCGCGCAGCTGGAGGACGAGGGCCTGGTCCTCATCGAGAAGGTTGCCGGTCGCAAGACCGCCAAGCTCACCGAGGCGGGCGGCGAGTACGTCACCGAGCATCGTGAGGAACTCGGCGACCCCTGGGCGCAGGTCAAGGCGGACGTCGGCGCGCAAGCTATCGACCTGCGGGGATTGGTCGGCGGAGTGATGGGGGCGGTCGCACAGGTGGCCGCCGTCGGCACCCCCGAGCAAGCGGCGAAGGCGGCCGAGATCCTGAACGACACTCGCCGTTCGCTCTACCGCATCCTCGCCGAGGACGAAGCTACCGAATAGTAACGATCACGAAACATCGCTCGAGCGTGCGTTTTTCGCGTCGATCGGGTAGATCATTGTGATATGGAACAGCCGATTGGTTCGTGGGGTTGGGGTAGGTCACAGGTTTGGCGCGGCGCAATGGCGTTCGCGCTGGTCGCGGGAGTGCTGGTCGGCTCGGGTGTGGGCGGGTCGACCACCGCCGTCGCCGAACCGGGCGATATCGCCGAACCGCTCGTCGTCCGGGCGCCCGACGTGCCGACCGTCGGCGCGCCGCCGCAGCCCGACCACCTGGCCGCCGCGCGGCTTCTGAAGGAGAACAAGAACGCCACGCCGCTGGGCACCAACGATTTCGGTTGCCGTCCCACCGCGGCCCACCCCCGTCCCGTCGTGCTGGCGCACGGCACCGACTCCACCGCCTACTCCGATTGGTCGGCGATCGGTCCGCAGTTGGTGGCGGCCGGATTCTGCGTCTTCGCGCTCAACTACGGCGGCGCGCCGGGCGCCGACACCTACGGCACCGAGGACCTGCGCGCGAGCGCCCAGCAGATCGGCATGTTCGTCGATCGGGTGCTGGCGGCGACCGGCGCCGCGAAGGTGGATCTCGTCGGATTCTCCCAGGGCGCCAACGTGACCCGGCTCTACACCAACAAGCTCGGCGGCGCCGCGAAGGTGGCCCAGTGGGTCGGCGTGGCGTCGCCGAGCTACGGCGGGGTGATGTACGGGCTGGTGCCGGTGGCGCAGGTGATCCCGGGCGCGCTGGACGTGTTCGCCAGGGTCACCTCGACCGCGGCGGTGCAGCAGGCGCAGGGCTCGCCGATCATGCTCGAACTCAACGCGGGCGGCGATACCGTGCCCGGTGTCCGCTACGTGACCATCGGCAGCCGGGTCGACGAGATGATCCAGCCCTTCAGCAATATCGCGCTGCGTGGGGCGGGCGCCGAGAACATCGTCGTGCAGGATCTGTGCCCGGCCAACCTGACCGGTCACTTCCACATGGTCTACGACCCGTTCGTGCAGCAGCTGGTGCTGCGGGCGCTCGATCCCGTGCACGCCCCGACGCCCACCTGCGCGGCGGTGCCGCTGGGCACCGGTATCCCGCAGGTGATCATCGCGGGCAATTCCTGATCGGGGTCGGCCGGGCGGGATGTGAACCGCCCGGCCCGATCACCGCAGCCGGGCGCCGTAGACGTGCTCGACCGCGATCGTGACGAGCACCCGCCGCTCGGCGACCATCACCGCTCGGTACTCCGCCCAATCGGGATGCTCGCCCGCGGCGGCGCGGTAGTACTCCACCAGGGCCTCCACCTCGGGACCGTGCGGATCCGTTCCGGGCCCCGTCAGTGTCGCGGTGCCCTCGGCGGTGGTCCACGCCCAGCCGTCCGGTCGGGTGACCTCCAGACTGGCGCGCGGGTCGCGCCGCAGGTTGACCGTCTTGGCCGAACCCTCGTCGGTCGCGAAGTAGATCCGGTCCGTCGCGCGGTCGTAGTACGGCGTCACGGGTGAGAGCTGGGGCCGTCCGGACGCTTTGATGGTCGCGAGCACACCGAGTTCGCTCTCCCCCAACAGCGCGCGAGGGTCGAACGGTTCGGCGCTCACCGTGGCGTCACCGAGTCGTCCCGGAACAGCTCGATCAAGGCCGCGTAGCCTTCGTCGCCGCGTCCGGCGGTCACGGCCCGGTCCGCCAATGCCTTGACGAACCTGGGGATTTCGGCGCTGACGCCCGCCGCCTCGCACTCCTCGATGACGTGCTCCATGGTGGCGAGGTGCGTGTGGATTGTGGCGTCCAGCACCGGGTAGTCGCGCGCGTCGATCTGCTGCGCGTATCCGGTCAGCCAATCACCGACGGTGCCGACGCCGCGAGTCGCCAAGGGCGCGAAGGCATCGGCGCGTACTCCGGCGGCGCCCAGCAGTGCTGCGCTGTGCAGAAACGCGTTCAGGATTCCCCACATCAGATTCAGCACCGCCACGTCGTGCAACGACGACAGACCGTGGTCCTCGCCGAGATAGGTTGCGCGGCCGAAGTTCTGGAGGGTCTCTTCGTGTGCGTCGAAGGCCGCGCGCGGGCCGCTGTAGATGATCTCGGCATCCGTCGAGCCGATCGCCGCGGGAACGCCGAGGATGGCGCCGTCGAGATACGCGCACCCTTGCCGCGCCGCCCATTCCGCGGTCTGTCTGGCCTGCGCCGAGGTGCCCGAGGTCAGGTTCACCAGGACGTGTCCGTCCAGCGCCCTGTTCAGCGGATCCAGGATCTCGTGCACCGAGTCGTAGTCGGACAGGCACACGACAAGGAGCCGACCGGCCGCGACCGCGTCGCCGACGGACGCCGCGAGCTCGGCGCCGTCCGCCACCAGATCCGCGGCTTTCGCCGCCGTGCGATTCCACATCACGGTCCGATATCCCTTGCGTTGGAACGCTTTCGCGAGCGCGTGACCCATCATGCCGAGGCCGAGGACCGTCACGGTCTCGGTGCCGGATTCGCGCGTCGGCGCCTGCTCTTGTGTCGAGTCGATCGTCATGACACGATCCTCAACGTTCACACCGGTATGAAGGTCAAGGAGCGCGCCATGTTGATCGGCGAACTGAGCAGACGAACCGGGGTCCACGCCCATCAGTTGCGGTATTACGAAGCCCAGGGGCTGCTCGAACCCGACCGCGGCAGCAATGGCTACCGGCAGTACGCCGACGACTCGGTGGTGACGGTGACGCAGATCAGGAAGCTCCTCGACGCGGGCCTGTCGACCGAGGAGATCGGCTACCTCCAGCCGTGCATCACCGGCGAGGACGCCGATCTCGTACCGTGCCCGGAGTTGTTCGACACCCTGCGCGGCCGCCTCGCCGGACTCGACGAGCAGATCGCCACGCTGACCCGGACGAGACAGGCGCTGCTCGACTACATCGAGAACACCGAGGAGCGCGCGCCCTCGGGTGACTATTCGCCGTGCGAGACCACCGCGGGTCGGTGAGTTCAGAGGTATTCGGCGACAACGTGATAGAGGCCGGGGTTCGCGTCGGCGAATTTCTCGGCCTCCGCGACCGAGGCCACCACCGTCTTGTTGAGTCCGGCGGCCTCGCACGCCTCGACGCTGTCCCAATGGGCGACGTTGATCAGCTGGAATCGAGTGTCGGACATCAGCGCTCGGTGCAGTCGCACATCGCGGAATCCGGGTGCTTCGCGCATGAGAGCCGCGCGTTCGCGCCACTGCTCGACGAATTCCTCGATGCGGTCGGCGGGTAGTTCGATCACATTGATGAAGGTGACGCCCTGATCAGGCATGGTGAATGTCCTTTCGTCTTCGGTGATTTCGGTTCGAAGTAGGAGATGTCATCCGCGCAGCAGTTGACGGACCAGCGCCTCGCTCCACCACCGCTCGACCTGGTCGGGTTGCCACCCGCGTTCGACGGTGAGCGTGGTGTAGACGTCGATGTTGCACAGCGCGGCGTAGATGTCGAGGGCGGTGGACAGGTCCACGCCGGGACGCAGGGCGTCATCCGGCCAAGCCTCGAAGACCTCGGCGCGGACCCGGTCGGCCGCGCGGCGGACCTGCGCGTAGACGGTGGCGAAATCAACCTCGGTGCGACCGGCTTCGCGGATCAGCGCGACGAGATCACCGGCGCGTTCGAGGAGCCGACGGTCGTAGCCCGCCATTGCGGCGAGTTGCCGCTCAGGCGTGGTGGATTCGTCCAATTCGGTGAGCAGGCGGGGGAGATCGGCGGACAGGTCGGCCGCGTCCACCAGCGCCCAGACCAGGCCCGCCTTGTTGCCGTACGCGGCATAGACCGTCGGCACCGAAACGCCCGCCTCGCGCGCCACATCGCGCACGGTGGTCGACGCCCAGCCCTGCGCGACGAACAGCCGACGAGCGGCGTCGGCGATCTCCACCCGCGTGCGCTGCGCCTGAGCGTGTCGCCGCAGGGAATCGTAGGTTCGCCGCGGGGGTGGTTCGGTCACTCACCTCTCCGATTTCTGCCTCATATATTGATTAGAGTACACGTAAAGTCAATAGGATCTCGCGCGCCGAAGCAGTTACTGAGACTGCGGGTCCTACCAATATGTCCTGGGAGACAAAGGAAGTCGGGAAGTCGCCCAGCTGCCACAAAGTCGGTTGTGAGGTGGCGGGAGTGGGGTTTCGCGAGGATACGGTGGGGAAACGTGTTCTAGCCGCGGGAGGTTCGATGTCCGCAGAGCAGGTCGCCGAGGACCTAACGGTGTCAGGTCGTCCCGTATCGACGCATTTGCGGGACGTTCGCACGATCTCGGAGCGGATGGTCGGTCACTTCCTGGAGACGGTCGTACCGTGCAACACCCTGCCCGGTGACGCGCTGGACGGCGATGTCGCCGCGGTAACGCGTGTGTGCCTGGAGCTGGCGACACGGATGCTCGACGGCGGTGACGACATCGATGCCGAGATCGGGCGGGTCGGCGTGGCGGCCGCGCAGTGGGCGCGCGAGGGAGTTCCGATCGACACGATCCAGCACGCCATCCACGCGGGTGTCAAACTCGGCTTCGATATGGTCCTGGCCAAGGCGACGACCAGCGACCAGCAGAGTTTGCTGAATGTCGCACGGCGGCTGATGGATATCCTGGACACCATCGGCGCGACCGTGTCGGTCGCCTACGTGCGAGAGCTCAAAGCCGTGGTCAGCGAACACCATGCGGCGGTGCACACGCTCACCTCGGCGCTGCTCGGCGGCAACAGCACCTCCACGATGGCCCGCGAGTGCGGCGTCCCGATCGCGGACGCCTATCACATTCTGGCACTGCATATTCCGCCGCACCGCGACGAAGCGAATCCCAAGCTCGATCCGAAGGTGGTGGCGCGGCGCAAGTTGCGCCGGGTGCAGGCGGAACTGGCGACCCGATGCGGGGAACGCGCGCTCTCGCTGTTGAGCGTCGACGGAGGAACGATTCTGCTGCCCGCCAACGAATTCGAGGACGACACCTTGGATTTCCTGGTGAAGTGGCTGTCGGACGCGGCTCAGACGCCGATCAGGGCGACCGCGGTGGAGGCTGGGCTGCGGCGCATTCCCGAGGCCGCCGACGAGGCGCACGAGCTGCTGGACATCGTGCAGCGCTTGCGGTTCGACACCGGGTTGTATCGGTTCAACGACATGGCGTTGGAGTATCAGCTGACCCGTCCCGGCCCGGCCCGCGATTTCCTCGGTTCGCTGCTGGATCCGTTGGAAGAGTATCCGGAGTTCTTCGAGACCCTGCAGATGTACATCGCCACCAACCTCAACCGCCAGCGCACCGCGCGCCTGCTGCACGTGCACACCAACACCGTCGACTACCGCCTCAAGCGAATCGGTCAGCTCATCGACTTCGACCCGACCCAGGCCTCGGGACTCTGGTACCTGCGCTCGGCGATGGTGGCCCGCAGTCACCGCGACGCCGATTTCACCGAGCGGCGGGTTGCCCGGTAGCGAACGCCGAAATGCCCACGCCGGTCACCGCTTCAGCGGCACCGCTGGCGGCTGCTCCATTTGCACACTGCACATCCGGCCGACATGCGTGGCGGTCGTTCCGCGGTCGTACATGCCCATCACCAGCACCGACGGATCACGGCGCACGCCGTCGACGGTGCCATCGAGCGCGCACACGATCTTCACGGTGCCACCGGGAATCTTGTTGCGTCGCGCCGGCTCCGGTTGGTCGACGTCGAATCCGAACGCTCGCCGAACCCCCAACCCGCCGAACAAGGCAGGCGGCGCATGGACGACGTGCTCGGCGGCCACCTGGAAGGCGCCCCGGGCCTCCAGCAATCGGCTGACCTCCACCCGGCCAGCGTATCTCTCGCGGTATCCGCGCACCGGGGTTTGACCTTGACCGTGCGTCAGGGTTGGAGGCTTGTCGCATGACGAACAACAGCACCCCCTCGGCACGGCTCGCTCCGCCGGTCGGTGGGTTCCAGCAAGTCGACGGCCGCCGCGTTTTCGTGCATCGGTCGGGGAGTGGCGGCCCCGCCGTCGTGTTCCTGCCGGGCGCCAGCGCGGTCGGACTGGATTACCTCGGTGTGCAGCAGCAGGTTTCAGAATTCACCACCGCGGTGGTGTACGACCGCGCGGGTACCGGCTACAGCGACCCCGTGCCGTTGCCGCGCACCGCCGCCGCGGTCGCCACGGAACTGCGCGTGCTGCTGCGTGCTCAGAACATCCCCGCTCCCTATGTTCTCGCGCCACACTCGCTGGGCGGCTTCTACGCGCATCGGTTCGCGCAGCTGTACCCGCGAGACGTGGCCGGACTGGTCTGGTTGGACGGCCTGCACCGCGACTGGGACGACTTCATGCCGCCCGCGATGCGGCTGGCCGCGGCCGAGCGGATGGGCACCGGTCCGGAGCAGCTCGAGCAGCTGCGCCCGGTGCTGCGCGCGATGCGCGCCGAGTTGCTCGCGGACTACCCGGAGCACGTCCGGCGCTCGCTGATCGAGGCCAAGGAGAGCGACGAATGGATCCGGGTCGGCATAGCCGAGCGCAGCAATCTGACCGAACTGGCCACCGAACTGCGGGCCGGACCGAACCTCCCTGATGTTCCGGTCGTCGCGCTCAGCGCGCTGGGCGCCGATCCCGCCCAGCCGGCGGAGACGCAGCGGCAGATGCGAGCCGGCAGGAGGCGCATGGACGCGGCCCTGGTGAGCGCGGTCTCGCACGGGGAACAACGCGTTCTCTCCGACACCGCGCACCATCGGCTCTGCTTCGACCGTCCCGACGCCGTGGTCCAGGCGATCCGCGACGTCCTCGCACGGGCGGCTCGCCGCTGATCTCACCGACAAGCCATGCCGCCTACACTCGACGCGATCATGTTCGGCGTAGACCCGAGGAGGACGGTGCTCACGATCGGCCAGCTCGCGGCGACCGCGGGCGTGACGGTGCGCGCCGTTCGCCACTACCATCACGTCGGCCTGCTGCCCGAGCCCGAGCGCGATGCCTCCGGCTACCGCCGCTACAGCGCGCAAGCGGCGGTGGACCTCATCCGGATCAGAACCCTCGCCGACGCCGGTGTTCCGCTGGCCAGGATCGACGCCCTGCTACACGCGCGGCCCACCGAATTCGCCGCGGCCATCACCGATGTCGACGCCGAATTGCGGCGCAAGATCGACCAACTCACCGAATACCGCGCCCGGATCGCCGAATTGGCAAGCGGCGAAAGGCTTGTCCTGCCATCCGAGGTGGTCGCCATCCTGAACCGCATGCGCGGTCTCGGGGTCAGCGAACAGCGGGTGCTCCTCGAGCGCGACTCCTGGATCCTGCTGCAAGCACTCGATCCGGAAGCCATGCCCCAGCGGATTCGCGACAAGAACGCCGACTTCGACGACCCCGAGACGATGCGCCTGTATCTCGCGGTCGATCACGCCTTCGACTGGGACCCGCACGATCCGCGCCTGAACCAGCTCATCGACGACCTCGACGCCTGGGAGATCGAACACGAGCACGACGCCGGGCCGACGACCCGGAAACTGATCTCCTCCCGGATCTCCGAGGCATCACCGGCCTGGCAACGCATCGTCGACGCGCTCGTCCACCGCGCCGAACAGCGCCGGACACGGCACCTGAGCCCGGCGCGCGCCCGAGTTGGCAGGTCGACGCGGTAGGTACTATGACTGTCATAGGTATGACAGCCGTCAAAAAAGCTGCCGTGGCGGAAAGGAATGGGATCGTGGCCGATGCCGATGGACATCCCGATCTCGAGGAGTTCGATCTTTCCGCGGTGCTGGCCGCTCTCGCGGACGACAATCGGCGCAGTGTGATCGCGCAGTTGTACGCCGAGCCGGAGGGCGCCGAGCAATTCTGCAGTGTGTTCGGGATGCCGTGGGCGCCGTCGACCCGGACGCATCATTTTCGGGTGCTGCGCAAGGCGGGGTTGATCTGGCAGCGGGATGTCGGCAACGGCCGGATGACGAAGCTGCGGCGCGAGGATATGGAGCGGGCGTTCCCCGGGCTGCTGGGAGCGATCCTCGACGCCGACCGCGGTCGTCATCCGGTCCAGCCCGCTACCAGGTGACCGGGAGCGACGTCGGCCGGTGCACGAGAACGCCGGTCTCCCAGGGGATTTCCTGCTCCGCAACCGCGAGTTCGAGCGTCGGTAGCTCGGTGACCAGCCGGCGCAGCACCTCGGTGATCTCCATCCGCGCCATGGCCGCGCCCATGCAGTGGTGCATGCCGTACCCGAACTGCAGGTGCCGCTTCCCGTCGCGCGCGGGATCGATGACCGCCGGATCCGGGTACACCTCGGGATCCCGATTCGCCGAATGCGCGTCGGCGTACACGATGTCGCCGGGGTGCAGCACGCCCCGCGTCAGCGTGATCTCGCGGGTGGTGACCCGGGGGAAGGTCGAGATCCTGCCCAGCGGCAGCAACCGCAGGAACTCCTCCACCGCGGTGGGGATGGCGTCCGGGTTGTGCACCAGGTACTGCCACAGCTCCGGTCGCGCGAGCGCGACATAGGCGATCTTGGTGATCACCGAAAGGATGTTCTGATCACCGCCGACCAACGATCCGAGCAGGATGGCCGCGTACTCCGCGTCGGAAACCGGCGGCGAGACCGATTCACGCGCCTCGAGCAGGTCGATGATCAGGCCGGGTCGCAGCTCGCGCCGCCGGGCGATCAGATCCTCGAGGTAGTGATAGAGCGTCCAGAAGTCGGCGAGCAGCTGGTCGATATCGGTGTCGTGGGCCAGCTGCATCTCTCGCGAAAGATGCCGGAAATAAGCGATATCGGCCGTCGGTATGCCGAGATAGTCCACATTGACTCCGATGGTCACCGGATCCAGCAGCGCGCCAACGAGATCCGCCGACCCCCGCGCCCGCTGCGCCCGTAGTTCGGCGAGAGCGTCGTCGAGGACCCGGTGGACCGCGGGCACCCGGCGGGTCATCGTGGCGGCGCTGTAGGCCGACGCCACAAAGCCTTTCAGCCGCCCGTGCCCGGGATGGTCCAGATTCAGCAGCATTTCCGTCGGCATGATCGTCGGCAGGAAGCTCGGCCCGTCGTCGACGTTGGTTTCCGCCCGCGCGAAACTCAGGTCGGTCAGTACCGCGTGCACGTCCCGGTACGAGGTCACGTGCACGGCCGTATGCCCACTGGGCAATTTCACCTGCGGCAATCCTCCGGCGGAGCGCTGCGACAGCGGTTCGATCATGGTGGGCGGCGCGATGTTCGCGATGCCGTCGACATCGACCCGGACGGCGTCGAGTGCGTGGGTCATGAGCTGACTCCTTCTGGGCTGGAACCGATTTCCCGGTTCTCGGTGGCTCGTGCGGTGCCGCGCACCACGACGATGAGGATGGTGAGCACGACGAGCAGGGCGATGAGCACGCCGACCGTGGTGGTGAAGGCGGAGCGGTAGACGTCGGGGTGTCCGTATTGGCCCGCGGCGGTGTCGTCGGCGGCCGATCCGCTGAGCTGGGTGCCGACGACCGCGGACAGCACGACGGCGTAGCCGGCGACGAAGATCGCTTCGCTGCCGATGCGGAAGAAGTTCAGCACGCCCGCCGCGGTCCCGCCGCGTTCGGCGGGCACGACCGACAGCGCGTGACCGTCGACCAGCCCGATGGGCAAGCCGAAGCCGAGGCCGAGCAGCACCATCGGCAAGATGATCCAGGCCACCGAACGGTCCTGCGAGAGCGCGAGAACGCCCGCGTTGCCGAGGATCGAGGCGGCCAGGCTGAGGTAGACGACCTTGCCGATGGTCAGCGACGGGAAGCGGGTGACCAGCTGTCCGATGGCGACCGGTGCGACGAAGACGGGGATCGTCATGGCGAGCATGAGCAACCCGGAGGTGCCCGCCGACAGGTCGGTGATGCCGCTGAGCGCGGAGGGCAAATAGGTCAGCAGGGTGACGAAGCCGATCGAGCCGGCGACCGGCACCAGGCACATCGCCAGGAATTCCCGATTGCGCAGTAGGCCCAGGTCGAGGATCGGGCCGTGTTCGGTGACAGCGGGTTTCGCGGCGGGCAGCACGCGTGTACCGATGCCCGCGGCCGCGAGGATCACCGCGTGCACCACGAACACACCCCGCCAATCGAGCAGCGAGATCAAGAGGCCGGAGATGGTCGGACCGAGCGCCAGGCCCAAACCGTTGACCGTGCCGAAGACAGCGAAGGCCCGAATACGTTGCGGCCCTTGGTACGCGGTCGACAGTAGCGCGGTGGCGCCGGTCAGGATCGCCGCGGCGCCGACACCGGCGATCACCCTGGCCAAGTCGAGCACGAGCAAGTTCGGAGCCACGACGCTGCCGACGCTGCCCGCGACGACGAGCGCGGCCCCGATCCCGAAGGTGCGCCGGTGCCCGATGCGGTCACTCGCCGCGCCCCACAGCAGCGTGGTGAGCGCGAAGGCGATGTTGAAGCCGTTGACAACCCATTGCAGCGCAGTGGGATTCGAGCCGAGATCGCGCGAGATCAGCGGTAGCGCGATCGCGGTGCCCGCGATGGCCATAGGCGTGACGAACTGAGCGGCGAGAACCACGGGCAGCGTCGCGCTACTGGGTGGCGCGCTCTGGGTTTCGGTTTCGGCGGTGACGGTCGACATGAATACCCCTGTGACGGTGGGTGAGAGGACTTGTGGAACGTGCGACAGGTACTACCCGACTGCTAGCTACTATGATGCTAGTAGCTACGGTGGTTCTCGTACAACCGCTGTCGCGGACCGGCCTCCGACCACCTCGCCCCAGGAGAATGTGATGACCACGGCGTCCCGGCCCCCCTCGCGCACTACCGATTCCGTCGTCGAGACCGATGTTCTGGTGGTCGGCGGCGGCCCGGTCGGCATGCTGGTGGCCGCCGAACTGGCGTTGCAGCAGATCCGGGCCGTCGTGGTCGAAACCCGCACCGAGCTCGACATTCGCCCGCGCGCGGGCACCGTGCACGCCCGCTCGCTCTCGCTGCTGGCGCGCCGCGGATACCTCCCGTCGACGGACCCCGAGACGATTCGACGCGACCCGCACGGAGTACGTCGGACCCCGTTCCAGTTCGCGGCCCAGCCCGTGCTGACGATCAGCGCGCCGGGCGTCGAGCCCGCTCCGATCGCGGGCATTCCGCAGGCTCGGCTGGAGGCGGCGTTCGAGGAACGCGCCCGCGCCCTCGGCGCGCGGATTCTGCGCGGCCACACCGTTTCCGCGCTCGAGGTCCGTGACGACGTCGTGGTCGCCGACGCCGACGGCCACGACGGTCTCCTTCGGATCCGCGCCGAATACGTCGTCGGCGCCGACGGCGCCCGCAGCCTCGTCGCCCGCACCGGCGACTTCCCGGCACGCGTCTATCCCGCGACCATGAATGCCCTTGCCGGGCTGGCATTCTCGGATATGCCCGGGCAGATCCCGCCGGGCTGGAATCCGACGCCCACCGGATGGACCATGCACAACCCGAACCCGTACGGCCCGGCTCGGATCATCGCGATGGATTTCAGCGGTCCCCTCGACCACCGCCCGGAACCCTCCGTGGCCGAGTACCGGCAACGCCTGGAATACGTGCTCGGCGCAGCCCCCGCGCTGAGCGGCGTCGGTCACCTCACCCGGTTCAGCGATCACGGCCGTTACCGCACCAGCCTTCGGGACGGACGACTCTTGTTGGCAGGGGATGCCGCCCACAGTCACTACCCGCTCGGCGGCCAAGGCCTCAATACCGGTATGCAGGACGCGTTCGCGCTCGGCTGGCGGCTCGCCCGCGTGATCACCGGACGCGACCGGTCCGAGATCCTCGACGACTATTCGCGCGAACGCGTCGCCGTGGCTTCGGCGGTGGTCGGCAACACCGTGCTGCAGTCGCGGATGATGAACCCGCGGGCGCCGGAGCTGCGCGATGCGGTCGTGGCCATGCTCGCGGTCCCGGCGATCCACGATGCCCTCGCCCAGCTCATCAGCGGCCAGTTCCAACGCGGCTTCCAGCACGATCTGGTGGTGACCGAGGCCGGGGGCCGGGAGCGCACCCTCGCCGAACTGCTGCGCGAGGGCCGGTTCGTGGCGATCCGGCCCGACGAACACACGCCGATACCGGACGGTCCCGCCGACGCCGCCGTGGTGACCGGCAAGGTGACCCCGGACCAGGCGTGGACCTCCGCGCTGGTCCGGCCGGACGGCTACCTCGCCGCCACCCTGTGAGCCGGTGCTCAACCCGGCCATCGCTCCAGCGCCTCACGCACCTCGCCGATCGCCTGCCCGGCATCGCGGAATCGCACCGCCGTCCAGCCCGATTCCCGTGCCGCCGCACAATTTTCGGCGAGATCGTCGACCAGGATGCACTGGCGGGGATCGACGCCCGCGCGCTCGGCCGCGAGGGCGAAGATCTCCGGATCGGGCTTGCGGAACCCGACTTTGCACGAATCGATCAACGCGCTCAGCACATCGTCCAGATCGATCATGGTGCGCCAGTACGGCTCCCATTCGACGACATTGTTGCTCAGCACCCCGACGCGGGTACCGTTCTCGGCGAGCTCGATCGCGAAGTCGCGCACCGCACCGTTGACCTGATGGCCGGCGAACCACTGCCTGCCGAAATCCGGCTCGCTGCGGGACAGATCGAGTTCGGGCGCCTTGGCGCGCAGGACGGCGTGCAGCTTGCCCACCCAGGCGCGTTCATCGAGCAACGCCAGTTCGATCGGGGCAAGCGGCGCGAGCCCGTACTGGGCGCCCACCTCAGCGATCGCGTATTTGAACAGGTCCACCGGAATGCCCGCGACCTGCTCGTATCGGAGGAACAGCTCGTCGAGCGGCGGTGAGAGCACGCCGCCGAAATCGAACCAGACGAACGGAGCCGCGCTCACTGGACCATCGTCCAGACGTCGGCGGGGCGGAACCGCAGCTCCACTTCGCCCGCGGCGATGACATCCTCGCCCTGGGCGAGACTTATCTGGGCTCGTGCGCCGCCGAGATTGCCGGGAACGGCGGCGACGGTGGCCCTGGCGATCGTATCCCGTTCGAACTCACCGAATTTGCTGAATTCGATGCCGAGCCGATGCATCACCATGCGGCTGGTGTCCAGTCCGAGGAGCGCGTTCGCGGCTGCCATCGCGACCTGCCGGGCCGCCTCGAACTGCAACATCCCCGGCACATGGTCGAGGGCGTGATCGAACAGTGAGGGATGGTTGGTGTCGATGATGGTCAACGCCGTCAATTCGTCACCCGAGAGGACCGGGTTGGCGAGAATGGCGTTGCGTGGATTGTGCCTGCCGATCGAGCCCGGCCGCATCCGCGCCACCGGCAACTGCTCCGGAATCACGTGTTGCGCAGGCAGACCCAGCGATTCGCGCCCGCGGACCCGGATGCGGTTCCACACCGGAGCGGGCATCCACTGGTAGACCATCACCTCCCTGGCCGCCACGTGCCCCTCGATCTCGGCGACCATCTCGAGGGAGAGTCCGATGATCTGATCGTCACGCCGCTTCTCGCCGACCACCCGCGCCTCGACGACGCAGTGTCCCGGGCAGCTGCCGATCCGCAGCGTGTCGGGATCGATGATCGCGAAATCCGCCGAGCCGAAGATGAACTTCTCCGAGCGGGCGACCCCGAGGAAGGTGTGCGCGTAGTAGATCGCGACCTGGCGGAAGACTTCGATGAGCAGGAGCGGATCGTAGGTGGTCGCGGTGCCGCGGTGATCACTGAAATACGAGTGATTGCGGGGCAATTGAGCGGCGAACACAGCGCCGTCCGGTCTCGGGTGCGCGTCGGTGAGGAACACCTCGGCGATCGATTCCCGGTGCACTATGCCGCGGGGGATATTGCGATCGAAGGTCAGGGTTTGGGTTGCGGCAGTCATGATCGAACCTTCCTGGAGCGGTGATGTGGCGGCAGACTGGTCAGCGGACGGCGATGTCGTATGCCCAGGCATTGACGCTGTTGCGAGGCGGGTCGAACAGCGAGGTCACGTTGTGGATCGCGAAACTGGCGGCGACACTGTTGCGGTCGGTGTACAGCGGTATCGCGACGGCCTTGTCGAGCAGGTAGCCGGTGATCTGGTCGAACAACTGCTTGCGTTGGTTCCGGTCGGTCGCCTTCGTCGATTCGACGAGCCACCGATCCACTTCCGGATCGGCCAGCTTGGACCCGGCGACGATGGATCCGATGGTGATCCCGTCGATCTGTCCGTACTTCAGGTCCGGCGAGGTCGAGCCGTAGGCGCGGTTGAATTGCAGCGACAGGTCCAGACCGCCGACCTGGCGGGGGAACGCCTCGTACTGGTTGCGCGCGAGCAGGTCGTAGACCTGGGCGTTCTCGACGAACTGCAAGTCGACCTGGATACCGAGGTTCTGGCGGAGCTCGGCTTGCCAGGCCTCGAGGAAATCGTCCTCGGGATAGGTGGGCACGGTGGCGAGCAAGCGGATGGCCAACCGGCGGCCCGCGCTGTCGGTGCGGTACCCGTCGGCGTCCTTGCCGGTCCAGCCCGCTTCGTCGAGCAGAGTCTTGGCGGCGGCGATATCGGCGGTGCCTTTGTTCTCGTACTTGGCGTCGTAGTAGGCGCTGTCGGGCGAGATCAGGCTCCATGCGCGCTGCTGGGAACCGTTGGTCAGGCTGTCCACCACCGCGGCGATGTCGACGCCTTTGGCGATGGCCCGCCGCACCCGCACATCCGTGGTGGGGCCGTTGGTCAGGTTGAGCATGATCACCGTCGGCGCGGCCGCCGAGCCGATCTGCTCGTACTGGAAACCGTCGATGCCGTCGAACAGCGGGATATCGGTGGCTTTGACGGTCCCGATCGCGTCGACCTCTCCGCTGCGCAGCAGTCCGGCCCGGGTGGATGCCTCGGGGATGTACTTGACGACGACCTTGTCGACGTAAGCGGCGCCCTGGTGCCGTGCGGTGGCCGGGCCCCACCGGTAGTCGGGGTTCTTACGGAACGTGAGCTCTTGGCCTTGGACCGCCTTGTCCAGGATGAACGGTCCCGAACCGACCAGCCCGGTCCCGCTGGTGAGGGTCTGTTTGTCGGCGGTCAGGGTGCCGGGAGCGACGATCGCGCCGCTGAGCCCGGCGAGCGTGGACAGGAAGTCCGCGCGGGGCGTGCTCAGCGTGATGCGCACCTGGTAGGGGGCCAGCACATCGACCGAGCTGACGCTCGAGTACTGCAGCAGGCCCAGCACGGTCCACGACGGGTTGTCCGGATTGCGGAGGAGATCGATGTTCGCCTTGACCGCGTGCGCGTCGAACTTCTCACCGTTGTGGAAGGTCACGTCCTCACGCAGGGCGAATTCGTAGACCCTGCCGTCCGGGGAGACGGTCCATTCTTTGGCGAGCCACGGGTGGAACTGCTCGCTCCGGTCCTCGGCGATCAGGCTGTCGTAGCTGTTGCGCAACACCTGGGAGGCGTCGAAGGCCGCGCCGTAGTGCGGATTGAGGCCGCGCTGAGGGTAGTTCGGCAAGGCGATGGTGAAGGTCCCGCCGGATTGCGGGGGAGATGTCGGTCCATCGTTGCCGCTGCCTGGCTCCGGGTCCGACGCGCAGGCGCCTGCGGCCGACGCCATGCCGACGACCAGCACGGTGAACAGTCGAATGATGCGGTTACGCAAGCGAATAGCTTTCTGTGGTGTCCTGCGCCGCCAGGCGCGGAACGGAATCGAGTAGGGCACGGGTGTACGGGGAAGTCGGGGCGGTGAAAATTGCGTCGGACGAACCGGATTCGACGATCGCGCCGTCGTGCAGGACGAGCACGCGGTGACAGATCTGCCGGATGACGGCGAGGTCGTGCGAGATGAAGACGATGCCGACCCGGCGGGTCCGGGCGAGTTCGGCGATGAGCGCGAGAATCTGGGCCTGCACCGAGATGTCGAGCGCCGAGACCGGTTCGTCGCACACCACCAACCTCGGCTCGCTTCCGAGCGCTCTGGCGATGTTGACGCGTTGACGTTGTCCGCCGGACAGTTCGCGGGGGTGGCGGTCGATGCTGTCGGCGGGTAGGTGCACCGCCGCCAACAGGCGCAGAACCTCGTCGCGGCGATCGTGCCTGCCGACTCGCAGTGCGACGCTCTCGCCGATGATCTCGCCGACGCGGTAGCGGGGGTCGAACGAACCGACCGAGTCCTGTGCCACCAAGCCGATTCGGCCGGGCAGGCGCGTCGTGCGCGTCAACGGCGCTCCGCCGAAACGCATTTCGCCGCCGTCGGGCGCGATCATCCCGGTGATCATCTTCGCCACCGTCGACTTTCCTGAACCGGATTCACCGACCACGCCGAGCACTTCACCGGCCTGGACGTCGAACCCGATATCGGCGACCGCCGGGACCGTGCGGCCGCGCACCCGATACGACTTGGCCAGCGCGGTGGCGGCGAAAACCGGGTCACCGGAGGGCGGGGGCGGCGCGTCGGCCCGGCCGTGCGGAACCGCGGCGATCAGTTGTCTGGTGTACTCGTGCTCGGGATTCTCGATCACCTGCCTGGCCGGTCCCGCCTCGACGACGCGACCCGATTTCATCACCAGGATGCGATCGGCCACCGACGCGACCACCGCCAGATCGTGACTGACCAGAATCATCGACCGACCGCCCTCGACCTGCCGAACCAGCAGATCGAGAACTTGCGCTTGAACGGTCACGTCGAGCGCCGTGGTCGGCTCGTCGGCGATGAGGATGTCCGGATCACCGGCCAGCGCGGAGGCGATCAGCGCTCGCTGACGCTGACCGCCCGACAGCTGAAATGCCCGCTGGCCCCTGCGCGTTTCGGGATCGGCGATACCGACCGAGGTCAGCAGCTGGTCGATCCGTGTCCCGCGTCGATGGCGCGGCAGCGCGCGCAGCGATTCACCGATCTCGTCGGCGATGGTGCGCAGCGGGTCGAGCGCGACGAGCGCGTCCTGGAGTACCAGACCGATTCGCGCGCCGCGGATCTCACGCCAGTGCCGTTCGGTCAGTTCCAGCGCCGAGGTACCGAACAATTCGAATCGGTCGGCGCGCACCCGGGCGCCGTCGCCGGCGAGCCCGACGAGGCTGCGCGTGGTCACCGACTTGCCCGAGCCCGATTCGCCGACGATCGCCAGGATCTCGCCGCGCCGAAGGTCGAAGCCGACTCCGTCGACGATATCGCCCGCCCTTCCGGCGAAGCCGACGCGCAGGTTGCGCACTCGCAGCACGATGTCGGCGCCTTTCGCGGATGGTGCTGTGAGCGTCATGGCTGTGCCCTTCGTTCGAAGCGATGACCCGCGTATCGGCCGAGCACCGTGGTCGCCAAGACGACGACGGTGATGGCGGCGCCGGGGAACACGACCGTCCACCACGCGATGCGCAAGTCGCCGTGCGCCTCGGCGAGCATCGAACCCCACTCCGGCTCCGGGGGTTTCGGCCCGAAACCCAGGAAGCTCAATGCCGCGGCACCGAGAATGCTGGTGCCCAGACCGAGGGTGACCACGACCGGAAGCGACCGCAGCGCGTTCGGCAGGATGTGGCGGACCACGATCCGCGGCCGCGACCGGGTGAGCAGTCCCGCCTGCGCGACGTACTCGCTGCCGCGCACGGCTCGGGTCTCCGCACGCATCACCCGCGCGAATCGGGGCGCCGCGGCGATTCCGATCGCGACGACCAGATTGGGCGTGCCGGTGCCGGTGAAGGTGATGAGCACCAGGGCGAGCAGAATCTCCGGGAAGGCGCCTAGCAGATCGAAGGTGCGCGAGGCGATCGCGTCGACGACTCCGGTGCCGACACCGGCCACCAGGCCGAGCGTCACACCGATCAGCACCGCGAGCGCCGTCGCCGATACCCCGATGAACAGCGACAACCGAGCGCCGTGTACGACGCGGGTGAACACATCGCGGCCGAGTTGATCGGTACCGAACGGGTGCGCCACCGACGGCGGCCGATGCGCGGCGACCAAATCGGTCTGCAAGGGATCGCCGGAGGCGATCAGCGCGGGCCCGACCGCGGCGAGTACGGCCAGGGCGAGCACCGCTGCCGCGACCCACACGTCGGCGGGCCGTTTCGTCAGGGGTACCGTAAACCGTTGCCGCAGCGCGGCTGTCGTCGTCATGATGCGGCCTCCTGCAGGCGTGGATCAATCCAGAGACAGGCGATGTCGACGATCACCGTGGCCGTCAGGTAGACCGCGGCGGCCAGCAGCGCTACGCCGAGAACCACCGGGACATCGGAGTAGGTGACGGCCTCGACGGTCACCCGTCCGACCCCCGCCCGGCCGAAGACCTCCTCGATCACCACGGTGCCGGTGAGCAGCCCGCTCACGGCCCATCCGGCCAGGGTCGCGGCCGGTATCAGCGAATGCCGCAGTCCGTGCCGTAGGCGCAGGCGAGTGGCGCCGATCCCCCGGGATCGGGCGGTGAGCGCGAACGGCTGCTCGAGCGCGCGTTCGATACCCTCCCGCATAACCTGCGCCAGTACCGCGGCGATCGGCAGGGCCAGGGTGACGGCGGGAAGTATCGAGCGCTGGAACTCGTTTCCCGCGGTCACCGGCAGCACCTTCAATGTGAAGGCGAAGACCCAGATCAAGATCAGACCGGTCCAGAAGGGCGGCGCCGAGGCCACCACGATCTCCGCGGTGGTGACAGATCGGCTGAACACATCGCGCCTGCCCGCGGTGAGGACGGCCAGCAGCGGCGCGAGCACGGCCGCGATGAGCAAGGCGAATCCGGCGAGCTGGGCACTGGTGCGCAATCGCTCCCCGAACAAGATGTCGGTCACCGGTTCGCCGCGCACATACGAATAGCCGAGGTCGCCGTGCAGCAGCCGCGCGAGATGGTGCCCGTACTGCGCGATCAGCGGGCGGTCCAGCCCCCAGTCCTGTTCGATCCGCGCGCGCAGGGTCGGGTCGCTGGATTCGCCCATGATCGCGGTGACCGGATCTCCCGGGGTGATATGCACCGCGAGGAAAGCCAGCGTGACCGCGGCCCACATCATCGCCACCGCGGACAGGATCACACCCGCGATGCGGCGAAACACGATGTGCCGGTAGGTATTCACGGCTCGGCTCCGTCCTCGATGGGCGCGCCGACCAGGCTGCCCCATTCGGTCCAGGAACCGTCGTAGACGCGGACCCGGTGATCGTCGAGCAGGTCGGTGAACACCAGCCAGCCGAGCGCGGCGCGATGCGACAGCCTGCAGTAGGCGATGACCTCCTCGGCCCGCTCGATGCCGAGTGCCGCGACGCGCTCGCGAATCTCGGCCACCGGCCGCAGCAGACCGTGCTCGTCGAGCAGATCCTGCACCGGAAGACTCAGCGCGCCCGGAATGTGCCCGGCCCGTTCGGCGCCGTGATCGATCGGTTCGGTGAGCGGCGCGACGCGCTGGCCCGAATACTCCTCCGGCGAGCGCAGATCCACGATCGCGATGGGTGATTCGATCGCGGCGCGCACCTCGTCGCGGCCGACGACGAGTTCGTCATGGCGGGGCGGAAGCTGGGGGAGCGGTGCGGCGACGGGCGCATGCGCCCCGGCGACGGCCGCCCGTGGATCGAACTCCGGATCGCTGTCGCGCCAGGCAGGCAAGCCGCCGTCCAAGTACCGCAGATCGCCGCCGACACCGACGGCCGCGGCCACCCAGATCGCGTAGGCGGCGAATTGGGTCGGCTCGCCCGCGAAGACCACCGTCGACGTCGCGTCCGCGCCCAGCGCGTGCAACCGGTCGGCGAGCACCCGCGCCGACGCGAACTCGCGGCGGGAACGATGCCAGAGCAGATCCTTCCAGTACACGGTGCGCGCATCGGCGATGGTGCTCTGGTCCGGCTCGAACCCCGGCGTGTTTGTCACCTCGATGACGACGACGCCCGGATCCGACAGACGGGACCGTAACCATCCGGCGTCGACGATGCGGCTCGTCACGACTCCCACAGCAGCCCTCCCGCTCGAATGCGCCGGGTCCGACGACCCGGCGGGGAAAACATAAAAGCGCCAACACGCTGCCGTGAACACAAAAAGTCACAGAGACTCGAATTATGTGTTCCGAGCGTCGGGATACATATCCTCGGCAGCGCGCTTCACCCGAACCGCCGAAAGGAGCCCGATGTCCGGCCAACGCGCCGCCCATCTCATATCCGCAGGCCGGCTACGTGACGATCCGCCGAAGCGGCTGGTGCTGCTCGACGTGCGGGTCGGCGCGGGCGGACCGGATCGGACCAGTTTCCGGCGCGGGCATCTGCCCGGTGCGCGGTTCGTCGACATCGACGCGGATCTGGCGGGCGCCGCCACCCGGTACTCCGGCGCCCGCCCACTCCCGGACACCGAAACCCTCACCGCCGCACTACGCCGCTGGGGCATCCATTCCGACAGCACGGTCGTGGTCTACGACGACTCCCGTGCGGTGCCCGCCGCCCGAGCCTGGTGGGTGCTGAGGTGGGCCGGACTGCCCGACGTCCGGATCCTGGACGGCGGGTTGCGAGCGTGGCGCGAAGCCGGGGGCGCCCTCGTTTCCGGCGCTGAACCGGCCGCACCGGGGACCGCGACGGCACAACCGGCCGGACTTCCCGTCATCGATACCGCCGCCCTGGCGGCCCTGCCCGAACGCGGCGTGCTCCTGGACGCCCGCCCGCGCGAACACTTTCGAGGCGACGGCGAGTTCGCCGGTCACATTCCCGCTGCCGTCAGCGCACCGGTATTCGACGACTTCGACGAGCGCGGCTTGCTGCGCGACGAGCACAGCCTGCGTACCCGCTATCGGGACCTCGGCCTCACCGCGGGAACGACCGCCGCGACGTACTGCGGCAGCGCCATGGCCGCGGCCCTGCAAGTCTTCGTCCTCGCCACCCTCGGCATCGAGATCGCCTTGTACCCGGGCGGTTTGTCGCAATGGGCCGGTGATCCGGCCCGCCCGCTCGTCCGTGGCGAATCCGCCACGCCGCGACCCATCCCGTCAGCCTGATCACCAGGAGACCGCAATGGCCGACCATCCACGACATGTCATCCTCAACGCCAACCTGATACCCGGCGGTGCGATCGGCAGCCCTTGGCGGCGCGCGGCGGAGCCCGCGGCGCATTTCGTCGGCATCGAGCACTATCTCGACGTGGCGCGCACCGCGGAGCGCGGCCTGCTCGACGCCGTGTTCCTCGCCGATTCGCCGGATCTCCAAGCCAAGGACTGGAATGCGCCGAGCAGGCTGCTCGATCCCTTCGTCGCCCAGGCCGTCATCGCCGCGCACACCAGCCATATCGGTCTGATCGTCACCGCGACGACGTCCTACAACGACCCCTACAATCTGGCCCGCTCATTCGCGGCACTGTCCGCCGTATCGGGCGGACGGGTGGGCTGGAACTACGTCGTCACCGGCGGCGATGCCGCGGCGCTCAACTACTCGATGGATCAGGCGCTGCCGAAATCCGAGCGGTACGCCCGCGCCGCCGAGTTCATCGATGTGGTTACCGCGCTGTGGGATTCGGCGCCCGCCGACGCGATCGCCGGGGACAAGGCGACCGGTCGTTACCTCGATCCGGCGATCGTGCGGCCGATCGATCACGACGGCAAGCTCTTTCGAGTAGCCGGACCGTTGAAAACACCGCCGTTGACCCATGGCAGGCCGGTGCTGATCCAAGCGGGCGCCTCGACGCACGGTGTGGAACTGGGAGCCAGGACCGCCGACGCGGTGTACTCCGCGCACGTCGATCCCGCGTCGGCGGCCCGGCGCCGCGCTGATCTCCGGTCGCGAGCCCAGGCAGCCGGGCGTCACCCCGACAGTGTGAAACTGCTTCCCGGCCTGATCATCGTGCTCGCCGACACCGAAGCCGCGGCCCGGCAACGGGAACGGGAACTCATCGACCTCATTCCCGACGATGTCCAGCTGGTCCAGCTGGCCGATCGGCTCGGTGTCGAACCCGACGTGCTCGAGCTCGACGCACCGTTCCCGTGGGACAAGATTCCCGACGAGAACGCCGACGCGGGCTCGCGCGGGCAGCGCGCGGTGCTGCTCGAATACGTCCGATCCAGCGGAGCCGATACCCGCGGCGCCGCGCGCCTGCTGGCTTCCGGCAGTGTGCACGCGAAGGTCGTCGGCGGACCCGATCAGGTGGCCGGGTTCATCGCGGACTGGTTCGAGTCCGGCGCCTGCGACGGATTCAATCTGATGATCGATGAATTGCCCGGCGGGCTGGCCGATTTCGTCGACCACGTCGTCCCGCTGCTGCGGCGGCGCGGCATCGTCCGCAGCGAGTACGAGACCGCCACGCTGAGAGGACATTACGGGCTGTGACCACTCCCTCGTTGTTCGTGCAGCTGCGCAGCGGCCCACCGGCCGCCGAGGTCTACCGGCGCACCATCGAGATCAGCGTGCGCGCCGAACAACTCGGCTACCACACGATCTGGTTCGCGACTCGCCATTTCGAGGCGCATCACGCCGCCCTGCCCTCGGTGTTCCCTTTCGTGGCCGCGGCCGCCCAGCACACCACCAGGATTCGGCTCGGCACCGGCGTGGTGGCGCTGCCGTTCGAGCATCCGGTGCGCTTGGCCGAGGATGCCGCGGTCACCGACGCGCTGAGCGGCGGACGACTCGAACTCGGCGTCGGCAAGGGGCTCGGGTTCGGGCATTCCGCCACCAGCTACGCCGGATTCGGCGTTCCCGACACCGACCGGGAATCGCTCTACGCCGATCGGGTAGCAGCTCTGCAACGCATACTCGCCGACGGCCGCGTCACCGATGACATCGCCCTCTACCCACCACCGGGAACACTGCGCTCCCGGATCTGGCAGTCCACCGGGAACATCGTTACCGCTCGCCGCGCGGGCGCCGCGGGCGACGGGCTGCTGCCGCACGGGAATTCGCAGGCACGCGCCGGTGGCAGCGTTGGCGAGCTCGTCGACGCCTACCTGGCCGAATGCCGAACCACTCCGAGGATCGGGTCGAGCGTGGCGGTGCTGCCCGCGGACAGCGAAGGCGACGCGCTTGCCTTGCTCGACACCGACATTCGCTCGAGCCCCGCCTTCTATCCGGAACTGCACGGCGAATCCGATCGGCGGCGGTTCTTGGCGGACAACCGGATTCGCTTCGGTACCGCCGGGCAGATCGTCGATCGGCTACGCGCCGACCCCGACCGTGTCGCCGCCTCCGATGTGTTGTTCTACATCCCGCTCGCGGTCGACCATCCCCGCTATCTCGACTGCCTGCACCGCGTCAGCGCCGAGATCGCCCCGCACCTGACCGCGCTGCCGACCTCGTGATCTCTCCCCGGCTCGAGCCGCTGTCGGTCCGGTGATCGCCCCGTCAGTCCAAGAACTCTCGGTTCGCGGCTCCAGCGGCTTCGGCGAGCAGCCGGGCGAGTTCGGCGATGGCGGCGGCGTCATCGGGCAACTGCGGCACCGCCACCCGCACCGCGCCCGGCCGGGGCGGGGTGACATGCGATTTCGCGCCCGACCCGACGACGATCCCGTGCCGCGCCAACCGGAGCAGCGCACCGTGCTCGTCGGCGACCTCCACCCAGACCACCAGGCTGTTGACGCCGGACCGTGCGGTGACGCCGTGCTCGCTCGAGGCCGACAGCAAGCTCGCCCGCCTGGCCGCATAGCGCCGGCGCGCGGTGTCGATCAACGCGGCCGTCTCGCGGTCGTCGATCAAGTGCGCCAACGCGTTCTGCAGGATTCGGCTGTTGGCGGCGATACCGTGCACCCGGGCGCGAATGGCTCGATCGACCAGCGCCGCGCTCCCGCCGATGACGCAGGTCCGGATATCCATTCCGTAGGCCTTGCAATAGCTGCGCACTCGGACGCTGCGCCCGGGAAAGAAACGCCCGAGCGACGGCGCCTGGGTGCGGGCCAGCGGCCCCACCGCGTCGTCCTCGACGATCCACGGCATCGACTTCGCCGCCGACAACACCTCGGCAAGTTCCGCCGCCCTTTCCTCTGACAGCGCCCCGCACGCGGCGTATCCGCCCTCCGGCTGGAGGACCACCACCGATGGTTCCCGCCGAAGCGCCGAGGCCAGCGAATCCGCAAGGGCCCCTTGCTCGTCGGATTCGATGCCGACCACCTCGTATCCGACGTCCGCCAGGGTGTCGAGAAAGCCCGGCATCACCGGCTCTTCGACCGCGACGAGCGAGCCCGCGGGCGCGGCGGCGTCCACGGCGAGAAACAGCCCCTCGGAACCGCCACCCGCCGCGACGAACGCCTCG
This sequence comes from Nocardia sp. NPDC050713, assembly GCF_040654315.1. Taxonomy (NCBI): domain Bacteria; kingdom Bacillati; phylum Actinomycetota; class Actinomycetes; order Mycobacteriales; family Nocardiaceae; genus Nocardia; species Nocardia sp. NPDC050713. Next base: position 178,075 of record NZ_JBFAHS010000003.1, read on the forward strand.
GCCGCGAAAGGCCAGCCGTCGACCACCGCGTCGCGCAGCCGATCGGTGATGTAGTCGCGTCCGGGACGGTTGAGCCGATCGGTATGCAACCCGGCCAGCATCGCGGGCGCCAGATCCGGTTGCAGAGCGTAATCGGGACTGCCCGTCAGCAGATCCCGGTCCGCGAGCGCCCGGCCCGCGGGTATCTCGTGGCGTGCGGCCACCACCGTGCCACCGCGGCGGTTGGTGGCGATCAGGCCTTCCTTGCGCAACTCGCCCCAGGCGGCGACGACCGTGCGGGTGCTCAGCCCGCAATGCTGCGCGAGCTCCCTGATCGTCGGCAAGCGCGCACCCGCGGCGAGTGCGCCCTCACGGATCAGCTGGGCGGTCACCGCCCGCACCGACTCGGAGGTATGCGACGCGTTCGCCTCCAACGCCCGCACCAGCAGCGCAGAACCCGGCTCCGTCACTGACACTCCACTCGTCGTATTTCCTCAGTATGACGACTATATGTGTTCAGGTGAACGGTTTTGTTCCCGGTAGCTCGATATATGTATCCGCCTAGGTCGGATGGTCACCGTGCGGGCTGGTCTTCGGTCTTTCCCCGATCGCGGGTGACGAGGCCGGGCCCGGTGCAATCGTGTGGTCGCGTGGTCGAGCGTGGTTCTCGCAGGACGGCGGCGAGGATTGCGCAGCCGAGGGTGGCGGTCAGCAGGAGCAGGGTGATCGGCGCGGCGCCGAGGGCGGCGAGCAGGGCGAGCCCGGTGAGCAGAGCGAGTGCGTGTTGGGGGATGTGGTGGAGTGCCATGGGTGTTCGGTGATTCCGCTGCCGCGGTGTCGCTGGAGTATCGACTGCCGCAGGGTGCGGGTCTACGGGCGCGGTGCCGTGGTGCCAGCCGGGGACTCGATGGTGGTGGTGTCAGTAGGCGAGGGGGTATTCGTCTTCATCGGGTAGCGGGATGCGGACGGATTGCTCGATCCGGTCGGTGGTGTCGGCGGCGTCGAAGGCGGCGCGGACGCGTTCGGCGAGCGGATGCAGGGCGCGGGTGTCGAGGCCGATGTGGCGGTCGGCGTCGTGGACGAGGGTGCGCTGATCGGCGTAATCGGCGTCGTCGCGGGCGGGGATCGTGGTCATGGCCAACCTCCTGACGTCGTGTGCGCTCGGACAGAGTGGGACGGGCCCTGGTGATCGCTCCGGGCCCGTCCCGGTGAAGGAAGACGTGACTGTGCGAGAGGTTGGTCCGCGGTCGGCGGTGGCCGTGAGGTCCGGCCTTGCCACGGGTGTGGCGGTGCGCGAATTATCCAGTCGTACGGAGTGTTCGAATGCGCCTGGTCGCCGGAGGATCGACGACATCACCGCCGCGGACCTTTCGGTACTTTGCTATGTCATCACCTCGCTTTCACTGTTCGAGATGAACCGGATGGGTCTGGTCGGGCGCGGAGGGCCGCGTTGGGTCGCGCGCATTCTCGGCGGCGCCCGTCCGGTCAGCCTCGGTGCCCGCCGATCGCGGTCGAGGTCGGTCGGCCGCCGTGGCGCACGGGTGCGCAGCTTCGGCAACACCGGGACCGGTCGTGGCGCGAGTGCTTCGCGCAAGATGTCGTCTACCTCGGCGAACAGCGGTTCGAGGTCGGGGTCGAGTACCGACAGCCGCGTGTCGAGCGGTTCGCGGACGCCGAAGGCTTCCATGGGGTGCATGGCGCTACTCCGATTCGAAGCGAATCCGGTTCGGCGGGTCAGGCGTTGATCGGTCTCGCCGCTGGGTGAGCTGCTGTGCCGAACACCTGCTGCCCCAAGCGGTCCAGATCGAGGAAGGGATCGGTATGCGTCAGCATGATCGTCACCTCCAAACCTCCAACCAACTGTGTTCTCGGTAGTCGGCTGCGGATATCTATGTCAGCGAGTGCAGATTTTTTATAGCACTATCGAAAGTTCTATGCAAGAGACTACGATAGAAAATCTGAGAAGTATGAAGCAGTATCGAGGAGCAGGATGATTCGCCCACCTCAGCAGCCCGATCCCGCGCGCGCGGTGTACGCGATCTCGGTCGCCGCCGATCTGGCAGGCGTCGGTGTGCAGACACTGCGCCTCTACGAACGCCATGGGCTGATCACCCCGGCCCGCAGCGATGGCGGCACCCGCCGCTACAGCGGCGACGACCTCACCCGGCTGCACCGCATCGCCGCGTTGGTCGCCGAAGGCATCAACCTGGCGGGTATCGGCCGCATCCTCGACCTCGAAGACGCCAACGCCGAACTGCACGCGGACAATGACCGCCTGCGCACCGGCGCGCGCCGCGATCCCGGGCGATAACCACCCGGGCACCCGTCGGACGCTCTGATCGCACGACTGGACCTCTTCTTCGGCTCGCCGTGCGCAGCCACCACTCGGCCGACGCCGGACATCGCCGCTGTCCGAGACCCGTGGCGCGCCAACTCGAAACGCCCACCTCGGCTGAGCGACGGTTCTGATCAGCTGTGCGCCAATGGGTTCGCCCACGAGCACTCGGAGACGTAAAGTACCGCCGGGCGGGTGTTCAGCAGCCAGCACCTCGCCGCTCGTCAGCGACCCGCCGTGTGCGGTGTCGCGCGGGTCGGCGTGCCCAGTCGGACCTCATCCGGTCCGAATCGGGACGAAGCGAGGATGGCAATGACGGATACCGCGGCACCGGCCCGCGCCCCGAAGCAGGCTGCTACGGCCACCGAACAAGTCGAGCTGCGCCAACTACTGGCCGGATTGACGGCGGTGCGCGACGGCGATTTCGGCACCCAGTTGCCCACCGACGCCGACGGGCTGCTCGGCGAGATCGCGATGGTGTTCAACGGCATGGTGGACCAGCTCTCGCTGTTCACCTCCGAGGTCACCCGCGTCGCGCGCGAGGTCGGCACGGACGGGCGGCTCGGTGGACAGGCCGAAGTGCCTGGCGTGTCCGGCACCTGGAAGGACCTCACCGACTCGGTGAACGCCATGGCGGGCAACCTGACCAGCCAGGTGCGCGACATCGCCCAGGTCGCCACCGCCGTGGCGCAGGGCGACCTGTCGCAGAAGATCGACGTGGACGCGCGCGGGGAGATCCTCGAGCTGAAGAACACGGTCAACACGATGGTCGACCAGCTGTCCTCCTTCGCCGACGAAGTCACCCGCGTGGCAAGGGAAGTGGGCTCGGAGGGCCAGTTGGGCGGCCAGGCCGAGGTCCCCGGCGTCGGCGGCGTGTGGCGCGACCTCACCGACTCGGTGAACTTCATGGCGGGCAATCTGACCGACCAGGTCCGCAACATCGCGCAAGTGACCACCGCGGTGGCGCGCGGCGACCTGAGTCAGAAGATCACGGTGACCGCCCGCGGGGAGATCCTCGAGCTGAAGAACACCATCAACACGATGGTCGACCAGCTGTCGTCCTTCGCCGACGAGGTCACCCGCGTCTCCCGCGAGGTGGGCACCGAAGGCATCCTCGGCGGTCAGGCCGACGTCAAAGGCGTCTCCGGAACCTGGCGTGACCTCACCGACTCGGTGAACTTCATGGCGGGCAACCTGACCGCGCAGGTGCGTTCGATCGCTCAGGTCGCCACCGCGGTCGCGGGCGGCGACCTCACTCAGAAGATCCGGGTCGACGCGCGCGGGGAGATCCTCGAACTCAAGAACACCATCAACACGATGGTCGACCAGCTGTCGTCCTTCGCCGACGAGGTCACCCGCGTCTCCCGCGAGGTGGGCACCGAGGGACGGTTGGGTGGGCAGGCCGACGTCAAGGGCGTCTCCGGAACCTGGAAGGACCTCACCGAGTCGGTCAACGTCATGGCCGACAACCTCACCGCGCAGGTGCGTTCGATCGCTCAGGTCACCACCGCCGTCGCGGGCGGCGACCTGACCCAGAAGATCCGGGTCGACGCGCGTGGGGAGATCCTCGAGCTCAAGGAGACCATCAACACGATGGTCGATCAGCTCTCCTCGTTCGCCGACGAGGTCACCCGCGTCGCCCGCGAGGTCGGCACCGAGGGCAACCTCGGCGGCCAGGCGACGGTGCGCGGCGCGTCGGGCACCTGGAAGGACCTGACCGACAACGTCAACGTCATGGCCTCCAACCTGACCAACCAGGTGCGCTCGATCGCGCAGGTCGCCACGGCGGTGGCGCGCGGCGACCTGAGCCAGAAGATCACCGTGGAGGCCAAGGGCGAGGTCGCGGCGCTCGCCGGCGTGATCAACACGATGGTCGACACGCTGTCGGCGTTCGCCGACGAGGTCACCCGCGTCGCCCGCGAGGTCGGCACCGAGGGCATGCTCGGCGGTCAGGCTCGCGTGCCGAACGTGGCGGGCACGTGGAAGGACCTGACCGACAACGTCAACTCCATGGCGAACAACCTGACCAACCAGGTCCGCAACATCGCCCAGGTGACCACCGCGGTCGCCCAAGGCGATCTGACCCGCAAGATCGACGTGGACGCGCGCGGGGAGATCCTCGAGCTGAAGACCACGATCAACACGATGGTCGACCAGCTCTCGGCGTTCGCCGCCGAGGTCACCCGCGTCGCCCGCGAGGTCGGGTCGCAGGGCCGGTTGGGTGGACAGGCCGAGGTCGAGGGCGTCTCGGGCACCTGGAAGCGGCTGACCGAGAACGTCAACGAGCTCGCGGGCAACCTGACCCGCCAGGTGCGCGCCATCGCGGAGGTCACCAGCGCCGTCGCGGAGGGCGATCTGACCCGATCCATCACCGTCGAGGCGTCCGGCGAGGTCGCGGAGCTCAAGGACAACATCAACTCGATGGTGGAGTCGCTGCGTGAGACCACCAAGGCCAACCAGGACCAGGACTGGCTCAAGACCAACCTGGCTCGCATCTCCAGCCTCATGCAAGGCCAGCGCGATCTGCACGTGGTGGCCGAGTTGATCATGGACGAGCTCGCGCCGCTGGTCTCGGCGCAGTTCGGCGCGTTCTACCTGGCCGACGACACCGCCGAGCGGCCGGAGCTGCGATTGATCAGCTCCTACGGAAGCCCGGAGGAGCCGGGCGGGGAGACACGGTTCACCTTCGGTCAGTCGCTGGTCGGTCAGGCCGCGCGCAGCCGCCGCACGATCGCGGTCGACGACGTGCCAGGGGACTACGTCACCATCTCCTCCGGGCTGGGGCGGACGGCGCCGGTCAACCTGCTCGTCCTGCCGATCGGGGTGGAGGACCAAGTGCTCGGCGTCATCGAGCTGGCCTCACTGCACCGCTTCACCCGCATCCACCGGGACTTCCTCGACCAGCTGATGGAGACGGTCGGCGTCAACGTCAACACCATCATCGCCAACGCCCGCACCGACGAATTGCTCGTCGAATCCCAGCGCCTGACCACCGAACTGCAAGCCCGTTCGGAAGAGCTGCAGGTCCGTCAGGAAGAACTCCAGTCGTCCAACGCCGAGATGGAGGAGAAGGCGGCGCTGCTGGCCAGGCAGAACCGCGACATCGAGGCAAAGAACCTCGAGATCGAGCAGGCCAGGCAGGAGCTCGAGACCCACGCCCAGCAGCTCGCGCTCGCGTCGAAGTACAAGTCGGAGTTTCTGGCCAATATGAGCCACGAGCTGCGCACGCCGCTGAACAGCCTGCTGATCCTCGCTCAGCTGCTTGCCCAGAACCCGACCCGCAACCTCACGCCCAAGCAGGTCGAGTACGCGGGCATCATTCACTCGGCGGGTTCGGATCTGCTGCAGCTGATCAACGACATCCTCGATCTGTCCAAGGTCGAGGCGGGCAAGATGGACATCACGCCCGAGCGCGTGCCGCTGCGCAAACTGCTGGACTACGTCGAGGCCACCTTCCGGCCGATGACGACGCAGAAGAGTCTCGGGTTCCGCATCACCACCGCGCCCGGCCTGCCCCTCGATTTGGTCACCGACGATTCGCGGTTGCGGCAGGTGCTCGGCAATCTGTTGTCCAACGCGGTGAAGTTCACCGAGACCGGATCGGTCGAGTTGCGCATCGAGCCGTCGGAGGCGCGGGAACTGCCCGCCGCCGTGCGCAGGCACGGCCCGGCCCTCGCGTTCCGGGTGATCGACACCGGCATCGGCATCGCCGCGCACCAACTGGAGTCGATCTTCGGCGCGTTCCAGCAAGCCGACGGGACGACCAGCCGCAAGTACGGCGGCACCGGGCTCGGCCTGTCGATCAGCCGGGAGATCGCCTACCTGCTCGGCGGCGCGATCACCGCGGACAGCGCGCTCGACCAGGGCAGCACGTTCACCCTGTACCTCCCGGTCGCCCGCCCGGACTTCCAGGAGGCGCCCTACCACGACCGCGAGGACACGCGGCAAGACGACAGCCGCTCCGACTACACGCCGAGCGCCGCGACGCCGCAGCAGCAGCGCAGGCTGCTGGTCGTGGAGGAACGCCCGGAGGGCCTGCTGTCGCTGGTCGCGCAGACCGCGGTGGCCGACCTCGCCGCGGGCAACGATCCGCGCGGTCCCGTCCAGATCGTCAGCGCCAACGGCGTGGAGGAAGCGGCGGCGGCGATGGCCGCCGAGGCCTTCCACTGCGTGGTGCTGGAATTGGACATGCCCGACGGCGCCGCGCTGCTGTTCCTGGAGACGATGGACGGAGACGCCGCGCTGAGCAGCGTCCCGGTGCTCGCCCACAACCGCAGGCTCGACGCCGAGCAGGAACGCCTGCTGCACGAACGCATCTCGCGCCAACCGCTGGAGCTGCTGTCCAGCCTCGACGAACTGCGTGAGCGAATCGCGTTGCACGTCAGCGCGGAAGCGCCCGGCGACGTGCTGGCCCTCGTGCGCCGCGAGGAGACACCGGCCGCCGCGCCGCGGCAGCCGGTCGGCGAACTCGCCGGACGCACCGTGCTCATCGTCGACGACGACGCCCGTAACCTGTTCGCGCTCAGCAGCATTCTCGAACTGCACGGCATCGGCGTGCTGCACGCCGAGAACGGGCGCGAGGGCATCGACAAGCTGCTCGCCCACCCCGAGACGGATCTGATCCTGATGGACGTGATGATGCCGGAGATGGACGGCTACACCGCGACCGCGGCGATCCGCGAGATGCCGCAGTACGCGAACCTGCCGATCATCGCGGTGACGGCCAAGGCCATGCTCGGCGATCGGGACAAGAGCCTCGCGTCGGGCGCCAACGACTACGTCACCAAGCCCGTCGACGCGGACGCCTTGCTCGCCCGCATTCAGCACTGGCTGCGTGCCTGATGACCGAATCGGACATCAGCGACTCCGTGATCCAGGACGGTCGTCCGGCCGAGCAGCCCACCGTCACCCGCCTCGCTGCCACCGTGGAGCGGCTGCGCAAGGAGGTCCAGCGGGCCCACGCCACCGCCGACGGTCGGGCGCTGATCGAGATGGCCAAAGGCGTTCTGATCGAACGGCTTCGGTGCGGGCCCGCGCAGGCGGCGCGCCAGCTGGACACCCTGTCCGAACAGGCGGGCGTCACGACACTGGAACTGGCCGCCGACCTGGTCAACCAGGCGGCGCAGGACAAAGTCAGCGCGGCGGTGGGCCAGTTCCTGCTGAGCACCGCCACCCCGAGCGAGCCGACGGCGGCCGTGCGACTGCGCACCGCCGAGAGCGGGTTGCTCGCGGCGGGCGACACCCAGCGCGTGGCGGAGTCGGTGCTCGAGCACGCCGTCGCGCCGCTGGGCGCCACGGCCGTGGCGATCTGGGCTGCCGGGACCGACGCGTCGCTGACGCTGGTGGCTTTCGCCGGGATCGGCCCGCACGAGGCCCAGCGGTGGCGCTATGTGCCGCCCGGTCTGGCCACCCCGGCGCGGCAGGCGCTGGTGAACCGCGCCGCGCAGTGGATCGAGAACCTGAGCGAGGCCGGTCTGCCGTCGATCGGCCACCGCGGCGGCGGGCGGGCGGCGATCCCGGTGGGTGCGGGCGGCAAACTGCTCGGCGTGCTCGAGGTGTGCTGGCCGCAGCCGCTCGAGCCACAGCCGCCCCAGGTGCACCGGCAGCTGGAAGCGCTCGCCGAGTTGTGCGCGCACACTTTGGAATCGGACCTGGCCGCGGTGCACGCGTCGGACCGGCCCGACGTCGCGGATCTGGTGCGGCTGTCCGACGGCCTGTTCGACCCCGCGCTGGTGCTGCTGCCCCACCTCGACGACGACGGCGCGCTCGCCGATTTCCGCGTCCACCACGTCAACACCTGCTTCGTCGACCCGGCCGGTCGCGCCCGCGGCCTGATCAGGGGCACGTTGCTGCTCGAGTCGTACCCGATGGCCGCGAGCGAGGGACGGCTGTTCGAACGGATCGAGCACGTCTTCGCGACCGGCGAGACCTACCGAGCCGAGCGGGTGACGCTGACCGAACTGGTCGACCAGGTACCGCTGACGGTCTCGGCGGCGCTGAGTATCAGCAGGCACGGCGACGCCGTGCTGATGGTCTGGCGGGTGGAGGACGAGGCGGCGCGGCTGGCGGCGCTGTTGCAGCACGCCCAGCGTCTCGGCCGGGTCGGCGGGTTCGAGGAGAACGCGGCCACCGGCGAAATCACCTGGAGCGACCAGCTTTTCGCCCTGCACGGGCTGGCGCCGACGGCGGATCCCATCCCGCTGGCGCAGCTGCCAGGTCACGTCGACGAGGCCGACACCGAAGCGGTGCGACGGTTTCTGCGGACCCTGCTGCGCTATCGCCGTCCGGCTTCCACGGCGTTCCGCCTGATCCGGCCGGACGGTGTGATCCGGCACATCAGGATCATCGCCGAACCGGTGGCCGATGCGGCCGGGCACCTGCTCGCCATTCGCGGCGCCTACCAGGACATCTCGTCGCAACACTGGACCGAGATCGCGCTGTCGGCCACGCGCGATCGGCTCACGCACACCGAGGAGCACGCCGCCGAGCAGAGCCGCCTCGCACGGCAACTCCAGCAGGCGATCATGCCCGACGCGCAGCCGTCCACCGAGGCCTTCGGTCTGCGGATCGCGGTGCGCTACCAGCCGACCGAGCAAGACCACCTGGTCGGCGGCGATTGGTACGACGCGATCGTGTTGCCGTCCAAGAAGATTCTGGTCTCGGTCGGCGACATCACCGGCCACGGCATCGCGGCGGCCACCGGCATGGTGGTGCTGCGCAACGCTCTGCGCGGTCTCGCCGCCACGGGCGCCGGGCCGGGCCAGATGCTGACGTGGCTGAATCTGGTCGCTCACCACCTGACCGACAACATCTTCGCCACCGCCGTCTGCGGCCTCTACGACCCGCAGACACAGGTGCTGCGCTGGGCCCGCGCGGGACACCTCCCGCCGGTGCTCATCCGCGCGGGCCACGCCTCGACCCTGCCCACCATCAAGGGCATGATCCTCGGCGCGGTGGCGGAGGCGGTCTACGAGGAAGCCGAACTCCAGCTGGAACCGGACGACACCCTCCTGCTCTACACCGACGGTCTCATCGAGCGCCGCGACCGGTACTTGGACGACTGCGTGGAACGACTGCTCGCGATCTCGGCGGAGTTCACCGGAACCCTGGACGATCGTCTGGACCACCTGCTCGACGGCAGCGACGCCAACACCGACGACGACACCTGCGTGGTCGGTATCCACGTGAGCCATGGCGCCGGGCGCGACAGCGCCTGATCGTCCTGGGGTATGGGAATGTCTGCCGCCTGACCCACCCGGATACACTGTGCCGCTGGAAGGGTCGTCCTTCCGCTGGTCCTGGCTGCGACGGCCAGCAGGCGGCCGACGGTGTCGAAGGAGTCCGAAGGTGGATGCCCCACTCGCGGTGGGTGACTCCGATGGAGCGCTGTCCGGAACGACGGAGCTGGAAGTGAGCGCGCTACCGGATCGCCCCGGACTACGCGCTTCCGGCGAGATCACCGCGGTCACTTGCTCGTCCTGGGAAGACGCCTTGGCCGAGCTGGCCCGTTGCCACACGGATGTCTCCTATATCGAGCTGTCGGATGTGGCCTACATCGATGTATCCGGGGCGACGGTGCTCGCGGTGACCGCGATGCGCTTGCCCGCCGGGCGGGTGGTGGTGGAATCCCCACCGCCGTCGCTGCCGCGGGTACTGGAGATGTTCTGGCCGAACCTGAACCGAATCGAGGTGACGCCGCGATGAGCGCAGTGGCCGCAAGCGAGGCGTTCGAACATCCTGCCCTGTTCTACCGCACAGAACAGGAGTACACCCAGCAGACGGTGTCGTTCCTGCGGGAGGGCATGGCGGCGGGCGAGCCGATGGCAGTCGCGGTACCCGGCCCCAACCTGGAACTGATCAGGAACGGCTTGGGCGCGGACGCCGAGGGCATCTTGTTCCTGGACATGACCGAGGCCGGTCGCAATCCGGGGCGGATCATTCCCAAGGTGCTCAGGGGCTTCGCCGACGCGCACCCCGAAGGACGGGTGCGCATCATCGGCGAGCCGATCTGGGCCGGACGCAGCGCGGTGGAGTACCCCGCGTGCGCGCAGCACGAGGCGTTGATCAACGCGGCCTTCGAAGGCCGGGCGGTGACGATCCTGTGCCCTTACGACGAGGTCCGGCTGGACGCGGGTGTGCTGGCCGACGCCCGTATCACCCACCCCACCCTCATCAGCGACGGTCGCGAGGCGGCCAGCGATGTCTACGACTGGCAGGCGATCGTGGCCCGCTACAACCAGTCGCTGCCGACCGCGCCGGATGCCGCCGTCTTTCCCTTCGGCGTGGACGAGCTTCGGGCTGTCCGGCACTTCGCCGTCGAGCAGGCCGGGAGGCTGGGCTTGCGGGGCGAGCGGTTGCAGGATGCCGAGCTCGCGGTCGGCGAGCTGACGACCAACAGCGTGGTGCACGGCGGCGGCAGCGGGACCTGTGCGATCTGGGCCGAGCAAGGGCAGCTGGTGTGCGAGGTTCGTGATGGCGGGCGGCTGACCGATCCGCTGGCCGGTCGCAGGCCACCGCAGCCTGGACAGGTCGGCGGCCGGGGGCTGATTCTGGTCCACTACATGGCGGATCTGGTGCGCGTGCACACCGGTGGCGACGGCACGACGATTCGGTTCTATCTCGGTCTCTGACCCCGCGCCTTCCGATCTCATGCGCTGTGTTCGATCGAAATGCGTGACAACGCCGCGGTTCTGGGTACTGCCGCATCCGGCCGGGGGCTGCGGTGCACAGCGACGTGAACGAGCTCGGGACGGCTTGTCGATCGACGAAGGGGAACGCTGATGTCGCTGCTGCCGCTGTTGATGATCGTGGTCGGGCTACCGTTCGCGGCGGTCACCGCCGCGTACTCCGCCATCTTGCTCGCCTGCTGGTGGGAGCTGCGCAGCGCGCCGCATCCGGCGGCGGCGGTTCAGCCGAGTCGATAGGGACACCCTGCATCGCAGTCGTGTGCGGTCGTCAGGAGTCCGGTCCGGCGGGTATCTGCACGGCTATTTCGCCACCCAGTTCGTAGCCGCCACCGAGCTCCAGTCCGTCACCGCTCCAGAACCGTCCGGGGTCGTACCAGTTGGGGCTTCGGTGTTGCGACAGCAGTCCCATCGATTGGTAGGTCGCGGCCACGATCTCCGCGCAGTACGCGCTTTCCAGCTCCTTGGCGGCCGCTCGGTTCGATCGGCGTCGGGGGAGCCGCACTCGGCCGCGTAGCCAGCGTCCGGCGAGACCGGCGGTGGAAGGGAAGGGGGTTCCGTCGAGTCGGGCGATGGTGCGCAGCAAGCTGTCTTCCATCTCTTTGGTCGCCGGAAGGTTCAATTGGCGCAACCAGGCTTGCTGACCGTAGCGGTGCGCCCACACCAGTACCGCGTCGCGCAGGTTGTGCAACTGGACGCCGCGGTGCGCGACGCCGGTCCACATGTCGGGCAGTGATCGGCCCAGCTCGGCGTGCCAGATCAGCGCGGGCAGATCGTCGAGCACGACCGACATGCCGACATGGTTGACCGGGCTGTTCGTCGTCATGCGAATCGCACGGTCGGCTGCCGAATGGCCACGAAACAGCCAGATGTCACCGGTCCTGGTGATCTCGAGCGCTCGATCGAGACTGATGCTCGTCCCCGTCATGGACGTAGCCTATGCGGTATGCGGTGGTGGAAGGCAGTGGGTTTGGCGGGTGCGGCAGGTGTGGTCGCGACCGGTGTGGTGATCGTGCGCGCCGAGCGCCGTCGCCGTGCCTACACTCCGGACCAGGTCCGCGAACGACTGCACATGCGACTCGCGCAGGCGACCGCGGTCGAAACGGCTGCCGAAACCGCCGCGCCAGCACCTCGGGACGCCGTCGGCATCCGCGGGCGCATCCGCCGCTTGTTTCAGTCGAAATCCTGACGGGCGACCACGTCCTCGCCGAGGAACCCACCCGATTGGCGCCGCCACAGCTGCGCGTAGGTTCCTTGCGCGCAGAGCAACTCCTGGTGTGTCCCCTCCTCGACGACTCGCCCGTTGTCGAGCACCACCAGCCGGTCCATCCCGGCCACAGTGCTCAGCCGGTGCGCGACGACCAGTGCCGTCCGTCCTTCCATCAACTCCCAGAGCGTCTGCTGCACAAGCGATTCGCTTTCCGAGTCGAGTGCGCTGGTGGCCTCGTCCAGGAGCAGGATGGGCGCGTCCCGCAGGATGGCCCTAGCCAGCGCGACTCGTTGACGCTGGCCGCCGGACAGTTTCACGCCGCGCTCGCCGATGAGCGTTGCCATACCCTGCGGCAGCGCGTCCGCGAACTCGGTGACGTGCGCGGCCTTCGCGGCCCGCGTGATCTCCTCTTCCGTGGCGTCCGGGCGCGCGAACCGGATGTTCTCGCTCAGGGTCCGGTGAAACATGGCCGGATCCTGTGGCACGTAGGCGATCAGGCTGCGCAGATCCGCCTGCCGTAGCCGGGCGATGTCCTGCCCGCCGATGCGTATCGTTCCGGATTGAATGTCCATCAATCGCAGCAGCAATTGGGTGATGGTGGTCTTGCCACCCCCGGACCGTCCCACCAGGCCTACCTTGGCGCCGCTCGGCACGTGCAGATCCAGTCCGTGAAACAGCTGCCGCGCGCCACCGTGCGTGAAGTCCACACCCTCGAACCGCACGTCGAAGCCCTTGGGCCGCAGTGGTTCCGGATTTTCGATATCGAGTACCTTCGGTTCGTCGAGCAGCAGCTCGGTGAACTGCGCCGCCTCGGTGAGCACGGTCTCCAACCGTCGGTAGATCTGGTTGAACCGGAACATGATCCCGGTGGCGTTGAAGTAGTAGGTGAATGCCACAACAATGGCCTCCACCCCCGCGTTGCCGCGGCTGAGTCCCAACGCGATCAGCAGGCCGATCACATTGGTGAGTACCACCAGCGGCGCCACCAGCGTATCTATCCGCAGGTTCGCGTAATCCCAGGAGCGCACCGTTTTTCGCCGCGACGAGGCCACCCGCCGTCGATGCTCGGCCGCCTCCTGCGGTTCGGCGGCGAAGGCGCGCACCACCTGCATATTGGCCAGGCTGTCGGCCACATGCCCGGAAACCCGCGCGATGGCGGCCTCGCGGTCGTCGACGAGCTTCTGGCGGCGCTGGACCAACGGGATGATGACCAGCACGGTCACCACGATCATTCCCACCAGCACGGCGACCAGCACGGGGTTGTAGCGCCACAACACGATCGAGGCGAACACCAGCGGCACCAGTGCCGCCAGGACCTCGAAAGCGAGGGTGTCCACGAACTGTTCGAACCGAGCCGCGAAGCTGAGCGAGCGCTTCGTCAGCGAACCGGCGAAGTTGTTGTGGAAGAACGCCGCGTCCTTGGCGAGCAGCTCGTCCATGGCGACCACGTGCAGGTGCTCGATACCGTAGGCGTCGACTCGGTTGAGGCAGTGAATTCCGATGCGCCACAGCAGTTCCGCGAGCAGCAGGGTGCCACCGAAGGCGAGGATGTACGGAGCAAGGGCCCCGAAACTCGTATCGCCGGTCGCCGCGACCCGGCCGACAACCATGGCGACGATCAGCGGTGCGACGTACAGGTTGCAGATATTGCCGAGTGCCGGCCCCAGCAACGCCGGAATCGTTATGCCCTTACGAGAGGCCATTTCCCGGCCGTAGAAACGCAGAACCAGCTCGACCGCCGTCGCGCGTGAACTCATGCTCCCCCTCTGGTCTCGTATCGACGAGCGCTGCAGGTGAGTAATGATCCCGTGTCCAGGCGGGTTGTAGCCAGTGGATATCCGCCGAAGGCGAGCCTCCGACATCGCCGCCGACGGCGTCGAGGTGTTGCGCCGACTCACGCCGCGGTGACCGGCGTAGCCGATGCCGGTCGGAACAAGTGGGTTCTCGTCGGGTGTGGCCAACCGGCGATATTCTGGGAAGACGTCATCGAGAGGTGCGCAGTGGTGCATTCGACCTGGCTTGGATCGGATGGATCGGTGTAGGTCGATGGCCGGCGCCGATTCATTCGCGACGCAACGCGACGTGTCCGGTTCGGTCGTGGCGGAGCTGGCCGCGGCCGGGTTCGAGGACGCCGTGGAGATCGGTCGTGGCGGTTTCGGCGCGGTCTATCGGTGCAGGCAGGCCGCGCTCGACCGCGTGGTGGCGGTCAAGGTGCTCACGGCCGATCTCGACGAGGACAATCGGGCGCGGTTCTTCCGCGAGCAGCGGGCGGCGGGCAGGCTGACCGGACATCCCAACATCGTCGATGTCCTCCATGCCGACGCCACCGGCAACGGTCGCCCATTCCTCGTCATGCCGTATTACGCGCACGGTTCCCTGGACGCACGGATTCGCCACAACGGACCACTGGAGCTAGGGGAAGCGCTGCGGCTCGGGGTGAAGATGGCCGGGGCGCTCGAGACGGCGCATCGCTTCGGGATTCTGCACCGCGACGTCAAGCCCGCGAACATCCTTTTCACCGACTACGACGAGCCGACGCTGGTGGACTTCGGAATCGCCCATTTCGCGGGCGGGTTCGTCACCGGCACCGGAATCATCACGGGTACACCGGCTTTCACCGCTCCGGAAGTGATAGCGGGCGAGCCGGTGACGCCTGCCGCGGACGTCTACGGTCTCGGTGCGACATTGTTCGCCGCGATCACCGGCCATGCCGCATTCGAACGCCGAAGCGGCGAGCAGGTGGTGGCTCAATTCGTCAGGATCACCTCCGAGCCGGTGCCCGATCTGCGGGAGCACGGCATCGCGGAAGAGGTCAGCGCCATCATCGAAAGTGCCATGTGCCGCGACCCGGGCAACCGCCCGACCGCCGCGGAACTGGGTGAGCGACTCCGGACATCGCAAGCCCATCATGGTTTTTCGGTCGACGAGATGGCATTGCGCACGCCACCCGACACTGAGAACGACTCTCCGCGAGCCGAACTCGGAAAGCCTCCCTCGGCAATCGTCCGCCGAGTGTCCGCGACCTCGTCGCGTTCGGGCCGGTCGGGTAGGACTCCGTTGGAATTGACCAGTTTCGTGGATCGGCGCACGGAACTGGTCGAAGCGAGCAACGCGTTGTCGACCTCGCGGTTGGTGACGTTGACCGGGATCGGCGGGGTGGGCAAGACGCGGCTGGCGGTTCGGGTCGCCACCCTTGCCGAGGCCGAGTTCACCGACGGCACGACCTTCGTGGATATCGGCGAGGTGCGCGACGGGTCGCTGGTGTGGGGCATCGTGGCGGCGGCGCTGGGGTTGCAGGACCGGTCGGTGCGGCCGCTGCGCGAGGTACTCGTGGAATTCCTTGCCGATCGGGAATCGCTGCTCGTACTCGACAATTGCGAGCAATTGGTGGACGCGGTGGCCGAACTCGCCGACTCGCTGCTTCGGACGTGTCCCGGGTTGCGAATTCTGGCGACGAGTCGCGAGCCGATCGGTCTCGACGGAGAGGCGGTTCTGCCGATTCAGCCGCTGGCGGTCCCCGATCCCGATCGGCTGCCCGAGAACCTGTCGCGCGACGACGCGATGAGGTTGTTCGCCGAGCGTGCTGCCACGGTTGTCGCGGGGTTCGAGATCACCGAGGACAACAAGGTCACGATCGCTCGGATCTGTCGGCGGCTGGACGGTTTGCCGTTGCCGATCGAGCTGGCGACGGCGTGGCTGCGGGTGATGTCGCCGGAGCAGGTGTTGCGGCGGTTGACCGATCGGTTCGCGTTGCTGACTCGTGGGAGCCGCAGCGCCCCACCGCGGCAGCAGACGCTGCGCGTGTGTATCGACTGGAGCCATGACCTGTGCACACCGGCGGAACAACGGGTGTGGGCGCGGTTGTCGGTGTTCGCCGGAAGCTTCGGACTCGAGGCCGCGCAGTACGTCTGTGGTGATCCGGCGGAGGATCTCCTGGATACGGTGGCCTCCCTCGTCGACAAGTCGATCCTGACGAGGGAGGAAGCGGGGACCGAGGTGGGGTTCGGCATGCTCGATACCGTGCGCGACTACGGCCGCGAAAAGGCAAGAGAGACCGGCGAATACCTCGAGATCTGCCGCCGCCACCGCGACTGGTGCGAACGGCTGGCGCTGGATGCGAACGCGGGCTTTTCCAGTACCCGGGCACTCGAGTGGGTCGGCAGGCTGCGTCGGGAGCGACCGAACTTGCGGCAAGCGCTGGAATTCTCCGTGTCGGAGAGTCCTGACGTCGGCATTCGGATCGCCGCGGCTGTGTGGCCCTTCTGGTTTTCCCAAGGCTCGCTGGGCGAAGGGCGACGCTGGCTGGATCGCCTGCTGGCGCTGCGCACCGGAGAACTCACTACCGACCAAGCCGGGGCGTTCTACGCCGCCTGCCTGATGGCCGCGGTGCAGGGTGACCTTGCCGCGGCGGCCGGTTGGGTGCGCCAAGGGCGCGCACTGGTCGAGGAGACGACCGACCCAGGGACCCGCGCTCGCATCGACTTCGCCGAGGGAGTTCTCGCACTGTTCAGCGGGAATCCCTCGGCCGCACGCCCGCACCTCGAGAAGGCCGTCGAGGTGTCTGCGGAAGATGGGGACGTGCTCTTCCAGATCGACGCCCTGACGAACCTCGGGGCCGTCCACGATCTGGGCCACGACACCGAGAAGGCCGTCGAGTGCTACGAGCACGCGCTCGCGCTCACCGACGATCACGGTGAAGCGATGTACCGGCCTTATGTGCTGTGGTCGCTGGCGGTGGCATCGTGGCGGGGAGGAGACCTCGCGCGGGCGACCGGATTGCTCGCGGAGGCACTGCGGGTGAACCGGACGGTGAAAGACCGCACGAACGCGAGCATGTGCTTACGAGCATTGGCGTGGATTGCCACAGAAGAGCAGGAGGCCGAACGGGCGGTCGTGTTGATGGCGGCCGCCGAGCAGATCGGCCGGTCGGTGGGCACTTCGCCGATATGGCTCGCGGACCTGCTCCCAGCCCAAGCAGAGTGGGAGCGCCGAACCCGCCAGGCGATGAGCGAACAGGCATACGCCGCGGCCTGGGGGGAGGGCGCCGCGCTCGGTTTCGACGCCGCGATCGCCTATGCCTTGGGTGGATGCTCGTTGGACAGCTGAATGATGACTGTCCGAGTACGGGCGGCGGCAGCGCGATCGTGGCGAGGGCGCCACCGCCCGCCGCGCGAGAGTTCGGGTGGCCCGACCCCTCCGGACCACCCGCTCACCGAACCGGCCGGCGGCCACGGGGCCGAGGATGAGTGTGGCAGCGGCGATCGCGGACTTGATCTTCATGGGATGGGTTCCTTTCCCGCGCGGCATCTCCGCGCTGAGGACAGAAAACCAAGCCCTCCGTGAGATTTTCATGATGAACGTGCCAGCCGGTGAGGCGGGGTAGTCACTTGTCGAGTCGCTTTCGGTAAGCGCGCTGCTGGCATGCGCGTGAGCAGTAGAGGCGCGGTCGGCCGGAGGTAGGTCGCCGCACCGGCTTCCCGCACATCAGACAGGTTTCATCACGAATTTCATCACGATTGCGGGCGATGAGCATCTCGATACCGTCGAGCACGCGCGCGAGCCCGAACTCGAACGGGGCCTCTGGCTCGTCGTAGCCGCCCGCTTCCCACAGGGCCGTGAGCGTCGGGTAGCGGTCGAGGCGCTGGTAGAGCGTGTCGCGAGCGCCCCACCATTCCCGCTCGCTCACCCCGCTCTGTCGTTCCTGCCGTGCGGTCTCCACCAACGTCTGGGCCTCGGCGTCGACGAACCGGCCGACCAGATTCACCGCGGCGATCACTTCCGCGGGGCGCAGGCCGGATTCGGCGACCGCGCTCAGCATGCGTTCGTAGGAGGCGACGCCGTTGGGGCCGGGCAGGTGACGGCTGCCGCGCACCTCGGCCATCCAGGGGTGGCGCGTGCGCAGCTCCCATTCGCTGCGGGCGCACGACTCCAGTCGCGCCCGCCAGCCGTCTCCGGTGCCGACCGAGGGGTGGACTTCCCCGCGGACGGCATCGAGCATGAGGTCGACGAGCTGGTCGCGTCCGGGCACATGGCGGTAGAGCGACATCGTGGTGAAGCCGAGCCGCTCGGCTACCTTGCGCATCGACAGGCCCTCCAGACCCTCGGCGTCGGCCAGTTCGATGGCGGCGCGCACTATCCTTCCCAGGCTCAGCCCCCGGCGCGGCTCCAGTTCGCGCTCCCGCCACAGCAATTCGACCCCGTGGTCGGGATCCTCCGCTTTGTCGTCGATCATTGGCCTCCCGCCGTCTATGGTGTTATATCTTGTGTACACCATAAACGTACAGAAGGGTTGCTACATGCTGGAGTTCTATGTCGATCCGAATGGTGACGACTCCGGGCCGGGCACCGAGAGCCAGCCGTTCGCTACGGTCGGCCGGGTCGCGCAGGCCGCGGGAGACGACACCGGCACAATCGTCGCCCACCTCAGGGCGGGACGGCACATCCTGCGCGAACCCCTCGCGGTCACCAAGGGGGACATAGTCTTTCAGGCCTACGGTTACGGGACCGCCACGCAGGAGGAAGCCATGATCAGCGGCGGCCGACACATCACCGGCTGGCGTGTACGTGACGGGGTCTGGCTGGCCGATGTGGGCGAGCTGGACACTCGCCAGCTCTATGTCGACGGGCGCAGAGCCGAACGTGCCGCCATCGACACCCTCCCCGGCGCTGTGACCAGCACCGAAGCGGGTTACGTCACGGACGTCACGCTCAATTGGCAGAGCCCGGCCGACGTCGAGTTCGTCTACCGGGGCATCTACCCGTGGACCGAGGCCCGCTGCGCGGTGGCCGAAGCAGTCGTCAGCGAAGGTTCGACGACGATCGCCATGGCGCAGCCTGCTTTCGCCCGAGCCCACGACCTGTACAACTTCGCGTGGGAAGGACAGACTTCGCACGGCCCCGGCTTGCCCACCAGGGTGGAGAACGACCCTGTCTTCCTCACCGAACCGGGCACCTTCGTCCTGGACCGCTCGAGGCCCGGCCAGCACGTCCTGCACTACCTGCCACGTCCCGACGAAGAGCCTGAACGTACCGAGGTGATCGCTCCCGTTCTCGAGGTGCTGCTGCACGTCACGGGCGCGGCCGGCGTCGCTTTCCAGGGGCTGGTCTTCGCCGAGGCCACCTGGCTGCGTCCCCATGCCGAAGGCTTCCTGCACTATCACGGCGGCGGCTACTACGAAGGCGGCCCGGTCGACACGGTCACCATCGTGGAGGGACAGATGTGGGTGACGGTCCCGCGGGAATCCGCCATGATTCCTGCCTGCGTTCGTGTCGACGACAGCACCGACGTCCGTATCGAGGACTGCCGGTTCACCAGGTTGGGCGCCACCGGGCTCGGGCTCACCAACGGCGCGAACCTCACCGTGCGCGGTTGCGACTTCGACACCCTCGCGGCCTCCGGTATCACGGCCACCGGCAGCCGGGACGTACTGATCGAGGACAACCGCGTCCACCAGATCGGTCTGGACTACTCCGGTTCTCCTGGCATCGCGATCAGCGATACCCTCGACTGCACCGTCACGCGCAACCAGGTCACCGACGTGCCGCACTGCGGCATCGTGGCCGGACCCGCGCGCGGCACCCGCCTGCTGCACAACCTCGTCACGGACACTCTCACGACCTTGGCCGACGGCGGCGGCATTTACCTGGCCGGCCCCCAGGGCGACGGCCCCGGCAACGGCGCGCTCGTCCGCGGCAATGTCATCACGGACACCCGCACCCCGTACAACTTCGGCCTCTACACCGACTACGGCGCCTCCTGGGTGACCGTCGAGAACAACGTGGTCATGCGCGCCGACAACACCGCCGTCCTGCAAGTCGTGCCGCCGCTGGAGAACGTCGTCTACCGGGACAACTTCTGGGACGCCGATCCACAAGGCAGCGACGACGTGCCGGCGGGCGTCACCTACGAGGGCAACACCACGATCGCCGAACCACACCACCTGGACAACGCCACCCGCGCCATCCAAGCGCAAGCGGGCCTCGTTCGCCCCCGCTGAACACAGCGGTACACCGGAACTTCACCGGTGTACCGCTCGGCCCCAGACACGGATCGGAGACCGATCTCGGGCGCCGCCCCGGGTTCGGGGTATCCGCGGAGCGTCGACCGGACCTTTCGGGCGGCCGGGCGGAGGTCGGATGAACACCCCGCCCGGTCCGCATGTGAGTTGTACCAGGTCGGGGGCGTCGTGTCGGGGAGATCGGGGTGATCGGCGCCGCTCTCTAGAATGAGACGACCGTGTTCGTCCGCTTCCGGGAGCCGCCGTGACCATTCAGCCCGTTCGCCTGTTCGGCGATCCGATTCTGCGCGCCCGTGCGGCGGAGGTCACCGAATTCGATCGTGAGCTGCGCCAGCTGGTCGCCGACCTGACCGACACCATGCACGACGACGGCGGTGTCGGCATGGCCGCGCCGCAGATCGGCGTCGGGCTGCGGGTGTTCGTCTACGACACCGGCGACGCCGCGGGGCATCTGGTGAACCCGACCTACACGGTGGTCGGCGACGAGGAACAGGTCGGTCCCGAGGGCTGCCTGTCCATTCCCGGGCTGCGCTACGACACCCGTCGCGCACTGCGGGTGCGGGCGTCCGGTGTGAACATGCACGGCGAGCCCGTCGAGTTCGCCGCGGAGAAGCTGCTGGCGCGCTGCGTGCAGCACGAGACCGATCACCTCGACGGTGTGCTGTTCATCGACCGGCTCGACCCGGCGTCTCGCAAGGAGGCGATGCGCACCATTCGGGAATCCGACTGGTTCAACGCCGGCGTCACCGTGCGCGAGTCGCGCGGTGCGGGTCAGGCCGGACCGTTCGGACGGGGCCGCTGATGCGCGTCGTCTTCGCGGGGACTCCCGAACCCGCCGTGCCCTCGCTGCGCAAGCTCATCGAGTCGGAACGCCACGAGGTGGTCGCGGTGGTGACCCGGCCCGACGCGGTCGCCGGTCGCGGTCGCAAGGTGACGCGGTCGCCGATCGCCACGCTGGCCGACGAGCACAACATCCCGGTGCTCACCCCGCGCCGCCCCAGCGAACCCGAATTCATCGAGCAGCTCACCGAATTCGCGCCCGACTGCTGTCCGGTGGTGGCCTACGGCGCGCTGCTGCCGCAGCAAGTGCTCGACATTCCGCGCTTCGGCTGGATCAACCTGCACTTCTCGCTGCTGCCCGCGTGGCGTGGCGCGGCGCCGGTGCAGGCCGCCATCGACGCGGGTGACGAGATCACCGGCGCGTCCACCTTCCAGATCGAGGCGGGTCTGGACACCGGGCCCGTCTTCGGCGTGGTCACCGAGAAGATCGCGGTGACCGACACCGCGGGCACGCTGCTCGCCAAGCTCGCCGAAACCGGCGCCCACCTGCTCGCCACCACCTTGGACGGTGTGGAAGACGGCACCCTGCACGCCGTGCCGCAGCCCACCGACGGCGTCTCGTACGCGCCGAAAGTGGCCGCGGAGGACGGTCACATCCGCTGGGATCTGCCCGCGCTCGCGATCAGCAGGCGGATCCGCGCCGTCACCCCCGCGCCTGGCGCTTGGACGGAGGTGAACGGCACCCGCCTCAAGCTCGGCCCGGTCGAGATGGTGGAGGAGGTGCTGCCCGAACGCGTCATCGAGGTACGCAAGAACGGCGTCTTCGTCGGCACCGCGACCACCGCCGTGCGCCTGAATCAGGTGCAGCCGCAAGGCAAGCGGATGATGGCGGCCCTCGACTGGGCGCGCGGCGCCCGTCTGCAGCCCGGCGCGGTGGTCGAATGAGCCCCGTGGATCGGCCGCGCAAATCCGACGATGTCGACGGCGGGTGGGCCAAACGCGCCGCCCGCAAGCAGGAGGCTCGGCGCGACGCCGCGTCGGGGAAGTCGTCCGATCGTGACTCGGCGTCGGCCGGAAACCGCGGTGGGCAACGGAAGTCGGAGTCAGGCAAGCCCTACCGCTCCGATCGGGACGCGTCGGGCTATCGGGGACAAGCCGACCGTCGTTTCGAGGGCAAACCGCGGCGGACAGAGAAGCCGGGTGATCGCGCGGCGCGCGAATCCGGCTATGGCGCAGGTCGTTCCGAGGCAGGACGGACCGGCTATGGTCGCGCCGACCGGGCGCAGACGCCCGGTGGCAAGGGCGGTCGTGAACGAGCCTGGGACGACAAGCGGGCCGGACGGCCCGAGGGGCGTAGGTCTGGCGCGGACGACTTCGGTCGCCGCGGAACTTCGGAGACCGGCTCGTCGTACGGCGGCCGCCGCTCGAGCGACACCGGGGACCGTTCCAGCGGTGGATACCGGTCCGCCGCCGACGCCTCCGGACGGCGAGAAGTTGAGGCCGGGTCGGCGTCTTATGGCGATCGCAGGTCGGGCGAGCGCGGGTACAAGTCCGGTGCCGACGCCGCTGGTCGCCGTGGGGCCGAGGGCGGCTCGGCGTCTTATGGCGATCGCAGGTCGAGCGATCGCGGGTACAAGTCCGGTGCCGACGCCGCTGGTCGCCGTGGGGCCGAGGATGTCTCGGCGTCCTACGACGAGCGCCGGTCCGGCGGTGCCGAGCGCCGGGCAGACGCCTCCGGCCGCCAGCGGCCGGAGAAGGGCTCGGGGACGTACGGCAAGCGGCGAGCGGACGACGCGGGACGACCCGAGCGAGCCGGGCGGAGCGCGGCGAAACCCGTTGGGGCGGAGAAGGTTACTTCCGGCAAGCGCGCCCGGCGTGCCGGTTCCGTCGACCCCGCGCGCGAGGTCGCGCTCGAGGTGCTGCGCGCGGTCCGGGAGCGCGACGCGTACGCGAATCTCGTGCTGCCCGGCCTGCTTCGCGACCGGCGCGTCTCCGGACGGGACGCCGCGCTGGCGACAGAGCTGGCCTACGGCGCCTGCCGGACCCAGGGTCTGCTCGACGCGGTGATCGCGCACGGTGCGGGCCGGTTGGTCGAGGAGATCGACGGACCGCTGCTCGACGTGCTGCGGCTCGGCGTCTACCAGCTGCTGCGTACCCGCATCGGCGCGCACGCCGCGGTCGACACCTCGGTGGCGCTGGCCAGGGCCGAATTCGGCGCGGGCAAGTCCGGTTTCGTGAACGCCGTGCTGCGACGCGCGGGGGAGAAGACCGCCGAGGAATGGGTCGAGGCGCTGGCGCCGGAGGATCCGGTGGGACGGCTGGCCTTCGAGTACGCGCACCCGACGTGGATCGCTCAGGCGTTCGCCGACGCGCTCGGCGCCCGCGCGGGCGAGTTGGGCGACCTGCTCGCCGCCGACGACGATCGGCCGGTCGTGCACCTGGTCGCCCGGCCCGGCGAGATCACCGCCGAGGAACTGGCGCTGGTCACGGGCGGCGAAGAGGGTCGTTGGTCGCCCTACGCGGTCTACTTGGAGGGCGGTGATCCGGGCAAGCTGGAGCCGGTGCGCGAGGGCATGGCCGCGGTGCAGGACGAAGGCAGCCAGCTGGTCGCGCTGAGCCTGACCCGAGCCCCGCTGGAAGGCCCCGACGGTGGGCGCTGGCTCGATCTGTGCGCGGGTCCGGGCGGCAAGGCCGCGCTGCTCGGCGCGCTCGCGGCGATCGACCGCTTCCAGGTGGACGCCGTCGAACCCGCGGAACACCGCGCCGAACTGGTGCGCAAGGCCACCCGCGACCTGCCCGTGCGGGTGCACGTTGTCGACGGCCGCGACAGCGGACTCGAGCCCGGCTACGACCGCATCCTGGTCGACGCACCGTGCACCGGCCTCGGCGCACTGCGGCGCAGGCCGGAGGCCCGCTGGCGGCGCAGCCCCGCCGACGTGCGCGACCTGGTCGTGCTGCAACGCGAATTGCTCACCGCGGCATGGGATCTGCTCCGCCCCGGTGGCGTGGTGGTGTACTCGACGTGCTCGCCGCACCTGGCCGAGACTGTGTCGATCGTGGCCGACCACGTCCGCCGCACGGGTGCGGTCGAACTCGACACCCGCGACCTGCTCCCCGGCGTCACCGACGTCGGCGACGGCCCCGCCGCCCAGCTGTGGCCGCACCGCCACGGCACCGACGCCATGTTCATGGCGGCGCTGCGCAAACCGAGTTGAGTGTCGGCCGAGCCGGTTGAGCGCACTGCGGCAAACGCAGCCGCGCAACCGGCTCGGCGACGGTGACCGTCCCGCGGCGGAGCGGCAGCCCCGGGCCGAGCCGGGCGGACCTGTTCCATCCGTCCAATCCACCGACCCACGCACCCGCGCACACTGGTTCCATGACCCTGACGTGGCAAGACGTGGTGACGATCGCGACCGAACTCCCGGCGGTCGAGGAGTCGACCTGGTGGCGCAGCCCCGCGCTCAAAGTCGGCGGCAAGGGGTTCGCGCGGCTGCGGTCGGAGGCCGAGGGCGGGCTCGTGCTGCTGTGCGAGATGGTGGAGAAGGAGGCGTTGCTCGCCTCGGGCGATCCCGCCTTCTACACCACGCCGCACTACGACGGGTATCCGTACATCCTCATCGATCTCGACCGGGTCGCAGCGGATCAACTGCGCGAACTGATCGATGCCGCCTGGTGGCTCTCCGCACCCGCGAAGGTCCGCAAACAGCGCGCGGCGGGCTGAACCGTCAGTCCCGGCTCGACAGCTCCCGCAGGCGGGCAAGAGTCTTCGCCAGAATCCGGGAGACGTGCATCTGGGAGATGCCCATCTGCTTGGCGATCTGCGTCTGGGTCATGGATTCGAAGAACCGCATGGTGAGGATCCGGCGTTCGCGTTCCGGCAGTCCGGCGAGCAGCGGCCGGATGGCGACGTACTCCTCGACCCGGTCGAACTGGGACTCCTCCTCGCCGAGCGTGTCCAGCAGCGAGGCCTCGGTGTCACGGCCGAGCGCCGCCGCGTCGATCGAGCTGGGCTGGTACGCGTTGCCCGCGATGACGGCCTGGGTCACCTCGTCGGGATCCACGTCGAGCTCGGCGGCGATCTCCTTGGCGGTGGGGGAGCGGCCGAGGGTCTGCGAGAGGGTGTCGATGGCCGCGCCGATGCGCAGGTGGGTTTCCTTGACCCGGCGCGGCACTCGCATGGCCCAGGTGTTGTCGCGGAAGTAGCGGCGGACCTCGCCCATGATGGTCGGCACCGCGAACGAGAGGAAGTTCGATCCGCGCGAGATGTCGAAGCGGTCCACCGCGTGCACCAGCCCGACTCGCGCGACCTGGGTCAGGTCGTCGAACGGTTCGCCGCGGCCGCTGAACTTGCGCGCGATGTGGTCGGCGAGCGGGATGCAGCGGCTGATCAGCTCGGCGCGCGTCGCGGCGTGGTCGGCGGTGCCCGGCTCGCATCCGGCCAATCGCTCGAACAGCGCGTTCAGATCGTCGTAGCCGGTGACCGACCCCGCTTCGGCGACGGCCTCCGCGTCCTCGGCGGCGTCGGTGGGCTCGGATTCGGCGTTCTCATCACGTTCCTGGTCGAACACGGTGTCCTCGTCCGCCACTACGCCTTCCCCCGGACCCGACGGAACTCCACCGTCGTCGGATATCCGGAGACCGCCGAATCGTACGAATTCTGTGTCGCCTCCACCGCGTCGGTGAGCGTGCGCAGCACATGCCAGCCGAAGCTGCGCTGGTCGGGCATCCCTTCGGACCCGGCGACGCCGGTGACCTCCACCCGCAGTTCGGTCTCCCCGATGGTGAATCGGCAGTCCAGGCTGGTGCCGGGCGCGGCTAGCGCGATCAGGGTCGAGCACACCTCGTCGACGGCCAACCGGATGTCGGCCACTTCGTCGAGGGTGAAATCGCTGAGTAGGACGAGAGTTTCGGCGAGCCCGCGAACGATGGGCAGCTGTGTGACCGATGCGGCCACCCGAATCTCCACCGGGGTGCTGTAGAGCCCCTGTTCCGCCGAAATGTTGATCACTCTGCCCAGGCTACCCACTGGAGGCCGCCGACAATCACCGATTCCCTGGGGTACGGCATGTGATCCGGGCTCGGTACACTGCCGGGCTGTGTCCTCTCCGACGTTTTCCCGCCCTGGCCAGCCGATGATCGCACCGTCCATCCTGTCCGCCGACTTCGCTCATCTCGCGGACGAGGCCCGCCGGGTGGAAGGCTCGGACTGGCTGCACGTCGACGTGATGGACGCCCATTTCGTGCCGAATCTCACGCTGGGCCTTCCGGTGGTGGAGAGCCTGCTGAAGGCGACCGACATCCCGCTGGACTGCCACCTGATGATCGAGGATCCGGGCCGCTGGGCCCCGCCGTACGCGGAGGCGGGCGCGCACAACGTCACCTTCCACGCCGAGGCGACCGACGACCCGATCGCCGTGGCCCGGGACATCCGCGCCGCGGGCGCGAAGGCCGGTCTCTCGGTGAAGCCGAACACGCCGATCGAGCCGTACCTGGAGATTCTGCGGGAGTTCGACACCTTGCTGGTGATGAGCGTCGAGCCGGGCTTCGGCGGCCAGTCGTTCATCGCGCACGTGCTGGACAAGGCGCGCACGGTGCGCAGGCTGGTCGATGCCGGTGAACTGCGGCTGATCGTCGAGATCGACGGCGGCATCAACGCCGACACCATCGAGCAGGCGGCCGAGGCGGGCATCGACTGCTTCGTCGCGGGCTCCGCGGTCTACAACACCGCCGACCCCGGCGCCACGGTGCAGAAGTTGCGGCGGCAGGCGGCCGCTGTCTGGCACTGAGCCATCGGCGCGGCACCCGCATGGCGAGTGCCGCTGGGTCGGATTCGGTTACCGGGCGCGGGTTTTCGGGGCTCCGAGGGCTCGCGTCGCCTCGATGACGATGTTCAGCGGCGGCAGTGTGGTCGCGCTCTCCGGCGGGCGCACCCAGACGCGGTAGCCGGTGCGCTCGTCGTCGGGCGAGGGCAGCACCACCTGGCTTCCGGTGCAGGCGACCGTCGCGTAGAGCCGGAAGAGTTCGGCCGAGACGGCGACGGTGAGCGAATCGGGCCGGGCGGGACCGGTGATGAACGTCCAGCGTCTCGCGCGCGGGTGGTGGACGACCGGTGCGGCGATCTGCGCGCGGGTGAGCTCGAGTTGCACCTGTTCGCCGAGATCGGCGGGCATCGTGATGGCGCCGAAATGGGTGCCTATGTGCAGCAGGATGCGGCGTGACGTGGGATCGATCGATGCGGGCATGTGGAACTCGCGCCGGTACTGCACGCAGCGGACTTCCAGTGTCGAATCGAGAAACGTGGTCACGCGGCACCCCCATCTTTGACGAACTCGTGTTGTCCCACTGTGTTGTTCTGACTTCCTCGAGTGGTGGATTTCCCGGTGTCGAACTCCTCGGGGCGCTACCCGGACGAAGCGGGCGTCGGCCTTGTCGAAGTATTCGACGGCGAACTGCTCGGATCAGAAGTTGAACGG
The DNA here is from genome assembly GCF_040654315.1 of Nocardia sp. NPDC050713. Taxonomy (NCBI): domain Bacteria; kingdom Bacillati; phylum Actinomycetota; class Actinomycetes; order Mycobacteriales; family Nocardiaceae; genus Nocardia; species Nocardia sp. NPDC050713. The sequence goes on from NZ_JBFAHS010000003.1 coordinate 205,554, forward strand.
TAGGAATCAGCTACATAACAATATTGCTTCCGTTCCTGCCCCCGCGCAAGAAGTTGGTGTATCCGTGTTTCGAGCTGGGCATCAGGACTGGTTCGAGGTTACGCGGACGGGCCGGAAGCGACCGGGGGATACCCGGAAAGTCTGGCTGAACAATTGTCGTCGACGAGGAAACCGGAAAATTCCGGTATGACCGTACGGAATTGTTTGCGAATAATGCCGGCATGCGGTCGTCGGGTGGACCGGAAAAGTCCACCAGGATGTTTTCGCGGTGTGTCGCAGAATTACGGTTTCGGATGCTGGGAGCAGGTGTGCCTGCCCTGGTGTGGTTCTCTGCGTGAGTACCTGCCAACGGATAAGACCGGGTTGCCCGTGCGCCTGCTACGCACAGGAGCACCCGCCGGGAGACCAACTGCGTCGGGTTCGCGGCGACCGGGCGTCGTTACCCTGGGAGGGCGCCGGGCGCCGGGAATAGCGGCCGGGTCACGGCTGTTCCGCAACCGTACGTACACACGCGACAGGGAGTCACGCATGTTCACAGGCATCGTCGAGGAGCTGGGCGAGATCGTCGCCACCGAGCAGCTGGCCGACGCCGCGCGCCTGACCATCAGGGGCAAGCTCGTCACCTCGGATGCCGGACACGGCGATTCGATCGCCGTCAACGGCGTGTGCCTCACCGTGGTCGAGGTCGTCGACGGCGACTCCTTCACCGTCGACGTCATGCAGGAGACGCTGGACCGCTCCTCGATCGGCGGGCTCGGCGCGGGCTCGCGCGTCAATCTGGAACGAGCCGCCGCGCTGAACAGCCGTCTCGGCGGACATCTGGTGCAGGGCCACGTCGACGGCACGGGCACCGTCCTCTCGCGGACCCCCTCGGAGAACTGGGAGGTCGTGCGCGTCTCGCTGCCCGACTCGATCGCCCGCTACGTGGTGGAGAAGGGCTCGATCACCGTCGACGGCATCTCGCTGACCGTCTCGGGCCTGGGCATCGCCGACGAGCCCGCCGCCGACGGCAACCGCGATTGGTTCGAGGTGTCGCTCATCCCGACCACGCTGTCGATGACGAACCTGGGCGCGGCGACCGTGGGGACCACTGTGAACCTCGAGGTCGACGTCATCGCCAAGTACGTCGAACGACTGCAGCAGCGCGGCTGAGCCCACGCGTGCGGGTGCGCCGCCGGGGGCGCACGGGACAGGCCTTACTGTAGTGAGGCACCTAATTCGAGATGGAGCACAGCAGACGTGACCAGGTTCGACACCATCGAGCGCGCAGTCGCCGACATCGCGGCCGGTAAGGCCGTAGTCGTCGTCGACGACGAGGACCGCGAGAACGAGGGCGACCTCATCTTCGCCGCGGAAAAGGCCACCCCCGAGTTGGTCGCCTTCATGATCCGCTACACCTCCGGTTACATCTGTGTGCCGCTGACCGGTGACGACTGCGACCGCCTCGGCCTGCCGCCGATGTACGCGACCAACCAGGACAAGCACGGCACCGCCTACACCGTGTCCGTCGACGCCCGCGAGGGCATCACCACCGGCATCTCGGCCGCCGACCGCGCCACCACCATGCGCCTGCTCGCCGACGCCGACGCCAAGGCCGACGACCTGACCCGACCCGGTCACGTGGTGCCGTTGCGCGCCAAGGAAGGCGGCGTGCTGCGTCGTCCCGGCCACACCGAGGCCGCCGTCGACCTGTCCCGCATGGCCGGTCTGCGTCCCGCGGGCGTCATCTGCGAGATCGTCAGCCAGAAGGACGAGGGCCATATGGCCCGCACCGAGGAGCTGCGCGTCTTCGCCGACGAGCACGAGCTGGCGCTGATCTCCATCGCGGACATGATCGCCTGGCGGCGCAAGCACGAGAAGCAGGTGGTGCGGGTCGCCGAGGCGCGCATCCCCACCGCGCACGGCAATTTCACCGCCGTCGGCTATCAGAGCATCTACGACGAGGTCGAGCACGTCGCGCTGGTGCGCGGCGACATCAGCGACGGCGAGGACGTGCTGGTGCGAGTGCACTCGGAATGCCTGACCGGCGACGTGTTCGGCTCGCTGCGCTGCGACTGCGGCCCGCAGCTGGACGCCGCGCTGGAGATGGTGGACAAGGAAGGCCGCGGCGTCGTGCTGTACATGCGCGGTCACGAGGGCCGCGGCATCGGCCTGATGCACAAGCTGCAGGCCTACCAGCTGCAGGACTCCGGGCACGACACCGTCGACGCGAACCTGGAACTCGGCCTGCCCGCCGACGCCCGCGACTACGGCACCGGCGCGCAGATCCTGGTCGACCTGGGCATCCGGTCCATGCGCCTGCTCACCAACAACCCGGCCAAGCGCGTCGGCCTCGACGGCTACGGCCTGCGCATCACCGAGCGCGTCGCGATGCCGTTGCGTGCCAACGCCGAGAACCTGCGCTACCTGCGCACCAAGCGCGACCGCATGGGCCACGACCTGATCGGTCTCGACGAACTAGATCTCGGCGAGACGGCGCAGTGAACCACCACCTTCGGAAAGGCGGAACACGATGAGCGGCACCGGCGTACCCAGCTTCGAGCTGTCGGATGCCAAGGACCTGAAGCTCGGCATCGTCGCCTCGCGCTGGCACACCAAGATCTGCGACACGCTGGTGGCCAATGCCGAGCGGGTGGCGAAGCAGGCCGGTGTCCGCGACGTGACGGTGGTGCGGTGCGCGGGCGCCATGGAGCTGCCGGTGGTCGCCCAGGAACTGGCCCGCACCCACGACGCGGTGGTCGCGCTCGGCGTCGTGATCCGCGGCGGCACACCGCATTTCGAATACGTCTGCGACGCGGTGACCGCGGGCCTGACCCGGGTCTCGCTCGATGCCGCGACCCCGGTCGCCAACGGCGTGCTGACCACCAACACCGAGGAGCAGGCGCTGGATCGCGCCGGGCTGCCCGGTTCGGCCGAGGACAAGGGCGAGCAGGCCTGCGCGGCGGCGCTGGACGCCGCGCTCACCCTGCGCGCGCTGCGGCAGCCCGCGTAGTCATGCCGGTCGTCCGCATCTGGAGGAGAAACGACGCCGCGCCGTCGTCCGGCGCCGCGACCGAGGGCGACTGGGACTTCGAGGTGCGTCCGCGGCGGTCGGTGCTGACCGCGCGGATCGTCGCCGCCGTGATCGTGGCGATGTTCGCGGTGGGCGGCGTCTGGTTGCAAAGCGGCTCGACCGGCGTGAACTTCCGGCTCGCCGACCAGATCGCGATGGTCACCATCGGCGTGCTCATCGCGGGCGGAGTGCTGATGCTGACCCGGCCGCGGGTGCGAGTCGGGCACCGTGGCGTCTCGGTGCGCAACATCCTCGGCGACCACCTCTTCGGCTGGGAGCACATCCGCGGCGTGACCTTCCCGGACAAGAAGTCCTGGGCGCGACTGGAATTGGTCGACGACGACTACGTGCCACTGCTCGCGATCCGCTCCAACGACAAGGCCCACGCCGCCCGCGCGATGGATCGGCTGCGCGAACTCGGCGCGAAGTACGCGGGGGCGCAAGAGCCCGAGCGCGACTGATCTTCGCCGCCCGCTGGCGGTCCGGTTTCGAACTCAGCGAGTGTCGCCGAGGACCGCGCCCTCGCGCCGCGGGTCGGCGCCGCCGATCAGGCCGGATCCGTCGCGCTGCAGCGCGCTCAAACCGCTGGACTGGCGTGCGACGGAGACCTGGTGGCCGAGTTCTCGGAGCCGGAGGACGAGTGGGTCGTGGTCGCCGTTGTCGCTCGCGTCGATGGCGGGGTGCTCGCCGCCGACGCCGGTTGTCGGGGTGTTGCCCGCGCCGAACGAGACCGCCGAGACCGCCTGCTGTGGATCGAGACCCCAGTCCAGCATGCCGACCAGCGTCTTCACCACGAACTGGATGATCACCGAACCGCCCGGCGAACCGGTGACGTGGGTGAGCTCGCCGCGTGCGCCATCGGGCCCGCGATCGAACACCAGGGTGGGAGCCATCGAGCTGCGCGGGCGCTTGCCGGGCTGCACCCGATTCGCCACCGGCGTGCCGTCCGGGTCCATCGGGTCCGCGGCGAAGTCGGTGAGCTGGTTGTTCAGGACGAAGCCGTCGACGAGATGGAAGGAACCGAACGCGGACTCGACCGTGGTGGTCATCGCCGCGGCGTTGCCGTATTCGTCCACCACGGAGATGTGACTGGTGCCGTGCTCGGGCGGCTGCGGGCCGACCCCCACCGGAACCGGTCCGAAGTCGCCCGGTTTCGCGGTGCCCATGCTGCGGCCGGGATCGATCAGCGACGCGCGCTGCTTCAGGTAGTTCTTGTCGATCAAGGTCTGCGCCGAATTACCGGGCAATGGAACGAAATCGGTGTCGGCCACGTACTTGTTGCGGTCGGCATAGGCGAGCCGCTCGGCCTCCGAGATCAGATGCACCGCTTCGGCCCTTGGCTTGCCGCCGTTGCGATCGACGGATTCCGGCTTCAGCGCGGCCAGATCGAAGTTCTCCAGAATGCCGAGCGTGGCCGCGACCGTGCTGCCGCCCGAGGAGGGCGCGGGCATGCCGCAGATCTCGTGCCCGCGGTAGCCGCCGCACAGCGCGGTGCGTTTCTTGGGTTGGTAATTCGCCAGGTCCTGGGCGGTGAGCAGGCTCGGAGTGCGACCGCCGGACCCCGCGGTGGCGGCCTCGACGATATCCTCGGCGATGGCGCCGGTGTAGAAAGCGTCCGCGCCCTCGGACGCGATGGCGCCCAACGTCTTCGACATCGCCGGGTTGGTCAGCTTGGCGCCCGCGGGCTTCGGTGAACCGTCGGGATTCAGGAAGTACTGTTTCGCGGCCTCGTCCCTGGCCAGGTCCCGCGCCGATTCCGCGATCTGGCCCGCGAGCCGGGGGCTGATCGTGAAGCCTTCGTCGGCCATCGCCACGGCCGGATCGAACAGCTCGCGCCAGCCGGTCTTACCGTGCTCGCGGTGCGCGAGCTCCAGCAGCCGTAGCACACCGGGCACGCCGATCGAGCGGCCGCTGGCGCGCGCGTTCGGCTGCGGCTCGGTGCGGTCGGTGTCGCTGATCCAGCGCAGATAGTTCTCGGTGGCCGCGGCGGGCGCGACCTCGCGGCCGTCGTAGGCCTCGACCGACTTGGTGGCGCCGTCGTAGTACAGCAGGAACGCGCCGCCGCCGATGCCGGAGGCCTGCGGCTCGACAAGGCCGAGCACCAGCTGTGCGGTGACCAGCGCGTCGGCCGCGGTGCCGCCGTCGCGCAGCACTCGGCAGGCTGCCTCGGTGGCAAGGGGATTCGCGGTGGAGACCGCGTACGAGCCGGTGCGCACCGCGGTCATTCCGCTGCGATAGCCGGAGGCGATCTCGGGGTTGGTGCTGAGATTCTGGGTGGTCGCCGTGCCCGCCGCGGTCGGCGGCGCCGCGACGACCGGCGTGCCGTTGGGGGCGCTGGTGCATTCGGCGGTGGTCGTCTCCTCGGTGGTGGTACATCCGGTGAGAAGTCCGACCGTGAGCATCGTGGCCGCGGCGGCTCCGCTCCAGATGTGTCGCGCGCGCGTCATGGCCTGGACTGTAGCCCTCGGGGCCGACAGCGGTGCGGCTTTCGGGCGAGGCCGTCAGTTGCCGTGACGATCCGAACCGCGCACGCAGACGGTGAGATTCCGTTTTTCCCAGGTGCGCGCGGTCGCGCCGTTCTACCACCCGAACCCCGCCCGCGCTCGACCGGACCGTTCGCCTCGGCGTCGGTACGCTGGTGCGGGTGGATATCGAGGCCGTGCTGTTCGACTTCTCCGGGACGATCTTTCGATTGGAGGAGGACGAATCGTGGGGCGACGAGCTGGTCGGCGCCGACGGCGCGGATTTCGACGTCGAGGCCAAGGCCGAGATCCTGCGGCGAATGACGGCGCCGGTCGAGCAGTTCATGACCTTCGACGCCGCGGGCCAACACGCCTGGGACAACAGGGATTTGGACCCGGCGCTGCACCGGCACGCATACATGGAGGTGCTGCGCTCCTCCGGCGTGCCGACCGAGGAGCAGGCCGAACGGCTCTACGGCAGATTGATCGATCCGCTCGCCTGGACGCCGTACCCCGACACCGGACCCGTCCTGGAGTTCCTTGCGGCACAGGGTGTTCCGGTGGGAGTGGTGAGCAATATCGCGTTCGACGTGCGTCCGGCGTTCCGCACCAGAGGATGGGACCGGCTCGTCGGCGCGGTGGCGCTCTCGTTCGAGGTGGGCGTGATCAAACCCGAGCCGGGGATCTTCCTCGCCGCGTTGAACGAGCTCGGCGTCGACCCGGCGCGCGCCTTGATGGTCGGCGACAGCGCGCCCGCCGACGGCGGCGCGACCGCGCTCGGCTCGCGCTTCGCGCTCGTCGACCCGCTGCCGACCGAGGAGCGGCCCGACGCGCTCGTCGACGCGCTGCGGGCGCACGGGTTGGCCGTCCCGAGGTGAGCGCCGGTCCTGGTCGCGGAGTCGCGGCCAGGACGGACACCAACCTTGTCGCCCCGCCTCGATAGGCTGTTCGAGTGGCAGATCCATCGAGGTACCGCCCCGCCCCCGGTACGATCCCCGTCGAACCCGGCGTCTACAAGTTCCGGGACGCGCACAAGCGGGTCATCTACGTCGGCAAGGCCAAGAGCCTGCGCAGTCGGCTGAATTCCTATTTCGCCGACGTCGCCTCGCTGCACCCGCGCACCAAGCAGATGGTCACCACCGCCGCGAGCGTGGAGTGGACGGTCGTCTCCACCGAGGTGGAGGCGCTGCAGCTGGAATACAACTGGATCAAGGAATTCGATCCGCGGTTCAACGTGCGCTACCGGGACGACAAGTCCTACCCGGTGCTCGCGGTGACGTTGAACGAGGAGTACCCGCGCCTGTTCGTCTACCGCGGCGCTCGTAAGAAGGGCGTGCGGTACTTCGGCCCGTACGCGCACGCTTGGGCGATCCGCGAGACGCTGGACCTGCTGCTGCGGGTGTTCCCCGCGCGCACTTGCTCGAACGGAGTCTTCAAGCGGCACAACCAGATCGGCCGTCCGTGCCTGCTCGGCTACATCGACAAGTGCTCCGCGCCGTGCGTCGGCAGGGTCACCGCCGACGAGCACCGCCGCATCGTGGAGGACTTCTGCGACTTCCTCGCCGGGCGCACCGACCGGATGGTGCGCGAGCTGGAGCGGCGCATGCACGAGGCCGCCGAGGATCTGGACTTCGAGACCGCGGCCCGGCTGCGCGACGACGTGCAGGCGCTGCGCAGGGCACTGGAGAAGCAAGCGGTGGTGCTCGGCACCGGCACCGACGCCGACGTGATCGCCTTCGCCACCGACGAATTGGAGGTGGCGGTGCAGATCTTCCATGTCCGCGACGGCCGGGTGCGCGGTCAGCGCGGTTGGGTGGTGGACAAGGCGGGCGACGCCGTCGACACCGCGGAGCCCGGCGGCGAGCTGGCCGCGCTGGTCGAACAGTTCCTCACCCAGTTCTACGGCGAGCAGGTCTCCTATGCCGATCAGAGTCCCGACGAGCAGCCCGCGACCGTGGTCCCGCGCGAGGTGCTCGTCCCCGAGCTGCCCGCGGACCACGAGCAGATCCAGGAGTGGCTGAGCAAGCTGCGCGGTTCGGCGGTGCAGCTGCGCGTCCCGCAGCGTGGCGACAAGAAGGCGCTCGCCGAGACCGTGCAGCGCAACGCCATGGAAGCCCTCGCCCAGCACAAGCTGAAGCGCGCGGGCGACCTGACCTCGCGTTCGGCGGCGCTGCAGGACATCCAGGACGCGCTCGATCTGGACACCGCGCCGCTGCGCATCGAGTGCGTCGACATCAGCCACGTGCAGGGCACCGACGTGGTGGCCTCGCTGGTCGTCTTCGAGGACGGTCTGCCGCGCAAGTCCGAATACCGGCACTACGCGATCAAGGAGGCCGCGGGCGGTGGGCGTTCCGACGACGTCGGCAGCATCGCGGAGGTGACGAGGCGGCGGTTCTACCGGCTCCGCAAGGAGCGCGACGAGGCCGAGCGCGAGGAACTCGACGGCGCGACCGCCGTTCCTCTTCTCGGAACCGAGGGACCGGCTGGGAGCGAAGCCGGGGTTTCGCCGCTCGGCGGCTCGACGGTCGTCGTCGAAACCTCCGCGGTGGACCCGATGCCGTCCGACGACGCCGACGAGATCGAACTGACCTCGCGGCCAGGCATCGACCCGCGCACCGGACGCCCGCGCAAGTTCGCCTACCCGCCGAACCTGTACGTCGTCGACGGCGGCGCGCCGCAGGTCGCCGCCGCCGCCGAAGTGCTCGACGAACTCGGCATCACCGATGTCGCGGTGATCGGCCTCGCCAAACGTCTGGAGGAGGTGTGGGTGCCCGGCGAACCCGATCCGGTGATCATGCCGCGCAACAGCGAGGCGCTGTTCCTGCTGCAACGGGTCCGCGACGAGGCGCACCGTTTCGCCATCACCTTCCATCGCAGCAAACGCTCGCGGCGGATGACGGCCTCGGCGCTGGATTCGGTGCGCGGGCTCGGCGCGGCGCGCCGGACCGCGCTGGTCACTCATTTCGGTTCGGTGGCCAAGTTGAAGGAGGCGACGGTGGAGCAGATCACCGAGGTACCCGGCATCGGCGTGGCCACCGCGAAAGCCGTGCTCGCCGCGCTGCGGGAGGAGTGAGTGATCCCGAAATCTCCGGCTCCGGTCCGACCTGCATATATCCTCGGTAGCGTTTCCACATGTTCGTGAACCGTCCTCGTGCACCACGGAGGGTGAGCGCGCGTGCCCGATACCGAATCCGGTGCGGGATGATCGAGAGGCACCTAGACACGGATTCCGGTAGGACATGACACGCGTCGAATCGAACAACAGTGCGGGCGGCCAGCGCGCGGGCAACCAGCTGCGCCAGCAGGTCGAGGTCGTCATCGTGACCGGTCTGTCCGGCGCGGGCCGCGGTACCGCCGCGCGGGTGCTGGAGGATCTCGGCTGGTACGTCGCCGACAACCTGCCGCCCGAGCTGATCGGCAGACTCGTCGAACTCGGCGCTTCCGCCGAGCCGCCGATCCGGCGCCTCGCGCTGGTCATGGACGTGCGCAGCAGATTCTTCACCGGCGATCTCTCGGTCGTCACCGAACAGCTGCGCGCGCTCGGCGTGCGGACCAGGGTGCTCTTCCTCGAGGCCTCCGACGACGTGCTGATCCGCCGCTTCGGCTTCGCCCGCCGCCGCCACCCGCTGCAGAGCGAGAGCGCCGACGGCACGCTGTCCGCGGGCATCGCCGCCGAACGGGTGCGCCTCTCGGCCGTGAAGACGGCTGCCGACCTGGTGATCGACACCACCGAGTTGTCCATTCACCAGCTGCACCGCAAGCTGGAGGAGGCATACGGCGGCGGCGCGCCCGCCGCGCTGCAGCTGACCGTGCAGTCCTTCGGCTTCAAGTACGGGGTTCCGTTGGACGCCGACATGGTGTTGGATGTGCGTTTTCTACCCAATCCACATTGGATACCGGAACTGCGGGAACACACGGGACAGGAGACGGTGGTCAGCGAGTACGTGCTGTCGCGCCCCGGGGCGACCGACTACCTGCACACCTGCCGCCACCTCGTCGACCTGACGACCAACGGTTACCGCCAAGAGGGGAAGCGATACATGACGGTGGCAGTGGGCTGCACGGGGGGCAAGCACCGCAGCGTGGCGATCGCCGAGGCGCTGGGCGAACTCATCGGGCCGGAGTCCGACGGCTCCGCCGACGTCGTGCGGGTCGTGCACCGGGATCTGGGGCGCGAATGACCGGGTGGGAATCGAATCCCGCCATCGTCGCACTGGGTGGTGGGCACGGGCTGTACGCGACGCTGACGGCGGTGCGGCGGCTGACCAGGAAGATCTGCGCGGTGGTGACCGTCGCCGACGACGGCGGGTCCTCGGGTCGGCTGCGCGCCGAGCTGGGGGTGCTGCCGCCGGGGGATCTGCGTATGGCGCTGGCCGCTCTGGCCGCGGACCCCGAAGGCGTGTGGACGCAGACCGTTCAGCATCGTTTCGGCGGCACCGGCGCGCTGGCGGGTCATTCGGTCGGCAACCTCGTGCTCGCGGGACTGACCGAGGTGCTCGGCGATCCCGTCGCGGCGCTGGACGAGGTGGCCAAGATGTTGCGCGCCAGCGGCCGGGTGCTCCCGATGTCGCCGATCGCGCTCGACATCGAGGCCGACGTCTCCGGCTTGGAAGCGGACCCGCGGGTCAGCCGCTGCATTCGCGGCCAGGTCGCGGTCGCCACGACGCCGGGCAAGGTGCGGCGCGTCCGGCTCATTCCGTCCGATCCGCCCGCCAGTCCGGAGGCGACCTCGGCCATCGAACACGCCGACGTGGTGGTGCTCGGGCCCGGCTCGTGGTTCACCAGTGTGATTCCGCACGTCCTCGTGCCGGAACTGCGCGACGCGCTGGTCTACACCAGGGCGCGGAAGGTGCTGGTGCTCAACCTGGCCGCCGAACCGGGGGAAACGGCCGGTTTCTCCGCCGAGCGCCATCTGCATGTATTGTCCCAGCACGCACCGGAATTCGTTGTCGACGAGGTGTTGGTCGATTCCGGCTCGGTGCCGGAGGGCCGGGAACGCGAACATGTGGCCAGGGCTGCCGAACAGTTGCGGGCGCGAGTAACCTTCTCCGATGTCGCCGAAGCGGGAACGGACCGGCATCACCCCGGAAAGCTTGCCGCCGCCCTGGATCAGCTGATCCGGCAACCTCGGCCGCAAATGGCAGGGCTTCGAGTCGAGGGACGGCACATGGGCGCGGATGTGCGGTCCGGGTTGGGTGGAAAGGAGCGCGTCTCGTGGCGATGACAGCCGAAGTGAAAGACGAGCTGAGCAGGCTCACGGTGTCCCAGGTGAGTTCCCGCAAGGCGGAACTCTCCGCCCTGTTGCGTTTCGCGGGTGGCCTGCACATCGTCGGGGGCCGGGTGATCGTCGAGGCCGAGGTGGACATGGGATCCATCGCTCGACGGCTACGCCGGGAGATCTTCGAGCTGTACGGCTACGGCTCCGACGTGCACGTGCTCGGCGCGGGCGGTCTGCGCAAGACCTCCCGCTACGTCGTGCGGGTGTCCAAGGAGGGCGAGGCGCTGGCCAGGCAGACCGGCCTGCTCGACGTGCGCGGCCGCCCGGTGCGCGGACTGCCCGCCCAGGTGGTCGGCGGCAGCATCGCCGACGCCGAAGCCGCTTGGCGCGGAGCGTTTCTCGCGCACGGCTCGCTCACCGAGCCCGGTCGCTCGTCCGCGCTCGAGGTCAGCTGCCCCGGACCGGAGGCGGCGCTCGCGTTGGTCGGCGCGGCCCGCAGGCTCGGCATCACCGCCAAGGCGCGCGAGGTGCGCGGCACCGATCGCGTCGTGGTGCGCGACGGCGAGGCCATCGGCGCGCTGCTGACCAGGATGGGCGCCCAGGACACCCGGCTCACCTGGGAGGAACGCCGGATGCGCCGCGAGGTGCGCGCCACCGCCAACCGGCTGGCCAACTTCGACGACGCCAACCTGCGCCGCTCGGCGCGGGCCGCCGTCGCCGCGGCCGCCCGGGTGGAGCGCGCGCTGGAGATCCTCGGCGACGAGGTGCCCGATCACCTGGCCGCGGCGGGCAAGCTGCGCGTGGAGCACCGCCAGGCGTCGCTGGAGGAACTCGGTCAGCTCGCCGATCCGCCGATGACGAAAGACGCTGTGGCAGGCCGGATTCGGCGCCTGCTCTCGATGGCGGACCGGCGCGCCAAGGAACTCGGCGTCCCCGACACCGAATCCGCCGTAACCGCCGAGCTTCTCGACGAGGCTTGACAGCTCTGGACTCACCGCACGCCCCGCACGCCGATATCCGGCGCTCGGGGCGTGTTGTGTGTTATCAGGTAGCCGTGGGTCTTCGGGCCGGTGCGGAGTTCACGCGCCGGGATCGCGAAGCATTGCCCAGGTGGTGGGGCCGCCGTCCGGCAGGTCCACGGTCGCGGTGACGCGGAAGCCCAGCCGCTCGTAGAAGCCGACGTTGCGTTTTTCGGAGGTCTCCAAGAATGCGGGCACACCCGCGCGCTCGGCGGCCTCCAGACCGGGCCGGATCACCGCGCCGCCGAGCCCGCGGCCCTGACCGTCTGGGTCGACGCCGACGGTGCCGAGGAACCAGACCGGTTCGACCGGGCGGTGTGGCGCGAGCGCGGCCTCGGCCGCCGCGTAAGCCGCCGCGCGATCACCAGCCAGCTCGGCGAACCGCGGCGCGAGGTCGACGAAGACCAGCCCCGCGTCGGTGGCAGGGGTGGTCCAGACGGCGACAGCGGCACCCTCGTCGGCAACCCAGACCTGGCCGTGCGGCAGTCCATCCGGCCGCGCCACGCGGGATGCGCCAGCGATTTTTCGGTCGTCCCGGCCGCGGCTCGCGTCGTGCCGGACCCGCGGGCGCCATCGGCGTGCACGCGGGCGGTGTGATGGGTGAAAAACCTTGGGGCGCTTCGCTTCCGCGACACGCGGGATTCTGTCGAGGGGGATTGTCGCCGTCCGGGGCCCGCGATGGCGGCGCGAACGGCCGTTCGCGCCTGCCGCGACATGGCGTCCACCTGGGCGGGTGGGCGCCGGATCGTGACCGGTCACGGCCCTCGGACGGTCCTCACCATGCGAGGTGCGTGTCGGAGAGGTGACCGCAGGGCACTAGTGTGAATAAGGCATCGGAATGAATCCGCTTGAAAGCTGAGGAGCGATAACGTGACAGTCCGGGTAGGCATCAACGGCTTCGGTCGTATCGGACGTAATTTCTTCCGGGCGGTGGAGGCGCAGAAGGCGCTCGGCACCACCGATATCGAGATCGTCGCGGTCAACGACCTCACCGACAACGCGACCCTGGCCACGCTGCTGAAGTACGACTCGATCCTCGGCCGTCTGCCGCAGGATGTCTCGCTGGACGGCGAGGACACCATCGTGGTCGGCGACCAGCGGATCAAGGCCCTGGCCATCAAGGAAGGCCCGGCGGCCCTGCCCTGGGGCGACCTGGGCGTCGACGTGGTCGTCGAGTCCACCGGCATCTTCACCGACGCCACCAAGGCCAAGGGCCACCTGGCGGCGGGCGCCAAGAAGGTCATCATCTCCGCCCCGGCCAAGGGTGAGGACCTGACCGTGGTCATGGGTGTCAACGACAGCCAGTACGACGGCAGCCAGAACATCATCTCCAACGCGTCCTGCACCACCAACTGCCTCGGCCCGCTGGCCAAGGTGCTCAACGACGAGTTCGGCATCGAGCGTGGCCTGATGACCACGATCCACGCCTACACCCAGGACCAGAACCTGCAGGACGGCCCGCACAGCGACCTGCGCCGCGCCCGCGCCGCCGCGCTGAACATCGTGCCCACCGGCACCGGCGCCGCCAAGGCCATCGGCCTGGTGCTGCCCGAACTGCAGGGCAAGCTGGACGGCTACGCGCTGCGCGTTCCGGTCCCGACCGGCTCGGTCACCGACCTGACCGCGACCCTGAGCAAGTCGGCCACCATCGACGAGATCAACGCCGCGTACAAGGCCGCCGCCGAGGGCCCGCTGAAGGGCATCCTGAAGTACAACACCGACCCGATCGTGTCCAGCGACATCGTCACCGACCCGCACTCGTCGATCTACGACGCGCCGCTGACCAAGGTCATCGACGACCAGGTGAAGGTCGTGTCCTGGTACGACAACGAGTGGGGCTACTCCAACCGCCTCGCCGACCTCATCGGCCTCGTCGGCAAGTCCCTCTGATCGGCATGGCAGTCAAGACGCTTCAAGATCTGCTCACCGAGGGTGTCGAGGGCCGGGGCGTGCTGGTGCGCTCCGACCTGAACGTTCCCCTGGACGAGAACGGCGAGATCACCGACCCCGGCCGCATCATCGCCTCGGTGCCGACCATCGAGGCGCTGGTCCAGGCCGGCGCCAAGGTCGTCGTCACCGCGCACCTGGGCCGTCCGAAGGGCGAGCCGGACCCGAAGTTCTCGCTGGCTCCGGTCGCCGCGAAGCTGGCCGAGCTGCTCGGCCGCAACGTCCAGCTGGCCGGTGACGTGGTGGGCTACGACGCGCTCTCGCGCTCGGAGGGCCTCACCGACGGCGACGTGCTGCTGCTGGAGAACGTGCGCTTCGACGCCCGCGAGACCAGCAAGGACGACGCCGAGCGTGGCAAACTCGCCGCGGCGCTCGTCGAGCTGGTCGGCGACGACGGCGCGTTCGTCTCCGACGGCTTCGGCGTCGTGCACCGCAAGCAGGCCTCGGTCTACGACGTAGCCAAGCTGCTCCCGCACTACGCGGGCACGCTGGTCGCGGCCGAGGTGGACGTGCTGGCCAAGCTGACGGAGAACCCCGAGCGGCCGTACGCGGTCGTGCTCGGCGGCTCGAAGGTCTCCGACAAGCTCGCGGTCATCGAGGCGCTGGCTCCGAAGGTCGACACCCTGGTGATCGGCGGCGGCATGTGCTTCACCTTCCTTGCCGCACAGGGCCTTTCGGTGGGCTCCTCGCTGCTGCAGGAAGAGATGATCGACACCTGCAAGGAGCTGCTCGAGCGCTTCGGCGACGTCATCCACCTGCCGCGCGACATCGTGGTGGCGGACAAGTTCGCGGCCGACGCCGACTCCAAGATCGTGCCCGCCAACGAGATCCCCGAAAGCTGGATGGGCCTGGACGTGGGCCCGGAGTCGGTCGACCGGTTCGCGGCGCTGCTCACCGAGGCGAAGACGGTGTTCTGGAACGGCCCGATGGGCGTGTTCGAGTTCGCGAACTTCGCCGCGGGCACCCGCGGGGTCGCCGAGGCCATCGTCACGGCGACCGGCAAGGGTGCGTTCACCGTGGTCGGCGGCGGCGACTCGGCCGCGGCCGTGCGCGCGCTCGGCCTGCCCGAGGACGGTTTCTCGCACATCTCCACCGGCGGCGGCGCGTCGCTGGAGTACCTGGAGGGCAAGGAACTCCCCGGCATCAGTGTGTTGGAGGACTGATCCATGGCACGTAAACCGCTCATCGCGGGCAACTGGAAGATGAACCTCAACCACCTCGAGGCCATCGCCCTGGTGCAGAAGATCGCCTTCGCGCTGCCGGAGAAGTACTTCGCCAAGGTCGACGTGGCGGTCATCCCGCCGTTCACCGACATCCGCAGCGTGCAGACCCTCGTCGAGGGCGACAAGCTGCTGATCACCTACGGTGCGCAGGACGTCTCCGTGTACGACTCGGGCGCCTACACCGGTGAGATCAGCGGTGGCATGCTGGCCAAGCTCGGCTGCACCTTCGCGGTGGTCGGGCACTCGGAGCGGCGGCAGTACCACAACGAGGACGACGCCACCGTGCTCGCCAAGGCCAAGCAGGCGCTGAAGCACGGCATCACGCCGATCGTGTGCATCGGCGAGGGCCTGAATGTCCGTGAGGCGGGCACGCACGTCGAGTACAACCTCGAGCAGCTGCGCGGTTCGCTGAAAGGCCTGACGGCCGAGGAGATCTCGAAGGTCGTCATCGCCTACGAGCCGGTCTGGGCCATCGGCACCGGCAAGGTCGCCACCCCCGCCGACGCGCAGGAGGTGTGCGGCGCCATCCGTGCCGAGCTCGGCGAGCTGGCCTCGCCCGAGGTCGCCATGGAGGTGCGGGTGCTCTACGGCGGTTCGGTCAATGCCAAGAATGTCGGCGAGCTGGTCGCTCAGTCCGACATCGACGGTGCGCTGGTCGGCGGCGCGTCGCTGAAGGGTGACGAGTTCGCCACGCTGTCGGCGATCGCCGCGGGTGGTCCGCTGCCCTGAGTCGGTCGACGGCGTCGCGCTGACGCCGCAGGAACGGCCCGGTATCGCGCGTGCGATACCGGGCCGCTTCGTTTCCTCGGGCGTGTGTTTCGTTCTGGGCGTAACCGCGCGCCGGGCAATGGCACGGCGCCGTGTGTGATGATGGGCCGACTCCGATCACCAAGGCCGACAAGGATTTCCGTGCGCTCCACTCTTTCCCGTGCCCTGAGTTCCCTCGCGTTGGTCGCCGTCGCCGCGCTCGGCGCCGGGTGTTCCGACGATACGACCAGCACCGCGGTGTCGCCGACGACGTCCGCGGCGAGCGTCGACCCGAACACCCAGGATCCGGGCCATCGCAGGCTGAACCAGCTGGTCGGCGAATGGCGCGGGGACAAGTCGACCTACGTCGCGGGCGGCACGCCGGACAAGCCGCTCCAGACCGAGATCGTCTCCC
Organism: Nocardia sp. NPDC050713; assembly: GCF_040654315.1. Classification (NCBI taxonomy): domain Bacteria; kingdom Bacillati; phylum Actinomycetota; class Actinomycetes; order Mycobacteriales; family Nocardiaceae; genus Nocardia; species Nocardia sp. NPDC050713. Next base: position 221,637 of record NZ_JBFAHS010000003.1, read on the forward strand.
GCTGGCAGTGGATCGCCGAGACCGGCGACAACTGATTTCGTGAGGACGTCGGGCACACCAAACCCCCGGGAGCCCAACCGGAGGATTACCGACGCGACAACTGATCTCGCACGGGCCGGGTAACTCACCGGGTACGCCCAGAACCCGAGCGGCACCCCACCGCCGGCCCGGCACGAAACTTCCGGGGCTCTCACGACCGGCCTTGAACGCGGAGAGGCGGAACAGCAGCGTCACGCCGATGATGATGACCTACAAGGGCGCCAAGGACAGCGGCGGCAGCGACACCGAGATCACCGTCCTCGGCGAGTTCACCGACCCGGGCGTGCTCGGCGAACGCTTCGTCGGCAAGACGATTCCGATGCGCACCACGATCCGGCTGGAATCGGCGGACCGGGTCGTGATGGAGCTCTACTTCACCCCGCCGGGCGAGGCGGAGATGATCGCGGACCGGGTGGTTCTCACCAGGAAGTGACTACCGGGCCGTCAGGGTCAGGCCGTGTCCGTTCGCGTTGCGCAGGGTGAGCACGTCGGCGTCGATGGTGGCCGTGGTCTGCCCGTCGAGCACGCGCAGCACCGCGGCCTCGACCTCCATCACCTCGGGCGGACACATCATCTTGGTGGTGGCCACCTGAAAGGTGACCTTCGCGGCGTCGTGGCTCGGCTCGACTGTCGCCGTGCCGGTCAGCCGGTTGCAGCCCGCGGAACCGGAGACCGCGCCGTCCTCGGCGATGACCAGCGTCGGCTTCGCGTCGATGATGGCTTGGGACTGTATCTGCGCGTCCGGCGTGATCAGCCCGTTCACCACCCACGCGGTGCCGCGCAACGGTTTGTCCGGCTGCGCGACCTTCTTGTCCAGCAGCGTGACGGTTTGCTCGTTGTTCTTCAATGTCAGCGTGTCACCGTCGAGCTGCCAGGTCGGCGCGGAGCTCAGCAGGGTGTCCACCCACTGATCCGCGTCCGCGAGGTCGCCGGGACAGCCGATCAGCGTGCTCGCCAGTTCGTCCACCCGCAGCACGTGCTCGTCCAGCGTCACCGCTCCCGAGATGGTGTTGCACCCCGCGTACGCGATCACGGTGCCGTCGGTGAATTGCAGGCTGAGCGGCCCGCCACCTGGAATCGGCGCGCCTTCCACCTCGGTCGACAGGAAGGTCCGCCCCATCGGCGTCGCCTCCGGCTCACTCGGCCCGCTCTCGTCCCCATTCCCGCACGCGGCGACACCGAACGCGAGCAGCAACACCGGAACCAAGCGCACGAGTGAGGACGGCATGCGCGCGATGCTACCGAGATCCCGTCCCGCACCGCGTCAACCGACCTCGGCCGGTCGACCCTTCGCCGGTCGTCCGCGACACGCGGTTTGCTCGGTTTCGCACGGCCGCTTCCGAAATCGACTTCGGCTTTTCCGGCGGGATGGGCACAATGCCGGGGACCGGGTGAAGTGATCGCCGAGAAGCCCGAAGTGGACGATGTGGGGAGGGTGTGGGTGCGGGTCTGGACGTTGCAGGCGCCGGAAGTCGTTGCGGCGCTGCGGGACCGGGGGCGGTATCGAGCGTCGTGGGAGCGGGTGGTCGTGAATTGGCGGCCCGCCTACCGCGCCATGGTCGGGCAGATGGAGCGCAGCGGGATCGCGTGCGGTGACGCGCCGCCGGTGTGGTGCTGGCCGGGGCGGGCGCTGCGCCGCGGGCGAGTGCGCATGACCGCGGACCTGCTGCTGGGCGACGATCAATGGGCGCACGGCGTGTGCCTGCTGCGGTTGACGGTTCCACCCTCGGCGGCGCTCGCGACGTCCTACGCCCGCTGGAACGACTACCTGGGGGAGACAATGGCCCTGCTCGCGGCGGCGGGACGATCGGACGGTCCTGCGTTCGGACCCGACGAGGCAGCGATGGATTGGCGCGGCGTCGCGGTCGACGCGTGGGACGCCACGCAGATAGTTCTGCCGGAGCTGCGCAGCGAATGGCTGGTCGGCGTCCGCCACTATCCACCGGGTGCCGACACCGCCGCGCGCATCGCCGCCGACCCGGAACTCCGTGCGCTCGCGGCGGTCGACGACGGTGCGCGACCGCGGCGAGAAGCGATCCGCCGGTGGCGAGGGCGGCGGTATATTCGACAAGCTCGATGCTCGTAGTTCGACCAGAAGATCGGAAACCGATTCGGACAGCTACGAAGGGAGAGTTGCCATGGCCGACGCCACTCAGGTATTCGCCGAGATCGATCTCGATGATGACGGCTACATTTCCGTCGACGAACTCAAGAAATATCTCGATCGCACCCGTTCGGTCAGCGATGCCGCCGGCTCCAGGTACTTCGGGTTGCTCGACAAGGACAAGGACGACCAGATCAGCTTCGAGGAATTCGAGAAGTCCTACCTGGCCGGACGTTAGTTTCGCGGCGCGTCGCCAGCCGTCGCGGGAAGCATCACTGCTTCTGCCGCTGTCGATCGCGCACAAGCTCGCGGCCCCGCAGCCCCGGAACCCGCATGGTCCGGGGCTGCGCTGTGCCGTAGGAGGGCTGCGCACGCGGCGATATGCTCTTCGGAGTGACCACCGCCGACGCGACGACCCCGCTTTCCACGTGGGCGCCGCTGCGGTCGCCGATCTATCGAGCGCTGTGGATCGCGCAGTTGGTGTCCAATCTCGGCACCTGGATGCAGACCGTCGGCGCGCAGTGGATCCTGGTCGACGAGCCGAACGCGGCGACGCTGGTGTCGTTCGTCCAAACCGCGATCACGCTGCCGGTCATGCTGCTGTCCATACCCTCCGGCGTGCTCGCCGACCTGGTCGACCGCCGCCGTCTGCTGCTGGGCGCCCAGTCCACGATGGCGTTGCTGGCCACGCTGCTGGCGGTCTCCACCGCGACCGGCCACACTACGCCCGCGGTGCTGCTCACCCTGCTGTTCCTGCTCGGCTGCGGACAGGCGCTCACCGCGCCAGCGTGGCAGGCGATCCAGCCGGAACTCGTACCGCGCGAACAGATTCCCTCCGTCGCGGCACTGGGCAGCATGAACATCAACATCGGCCGCGCGGTGGGACCCGCGGTCGCGGGCGTGCTGGTCTCGCTGTCCGGGCCGACGCTGGTGTTCGCGCTCAACGCGGTGTCCTTCGCCGGGATCGTCGCGGTGCTGACCGTGTGGCGCAGGCCGGTCACCGACCGGAAGCTGCCCACCGAGCGACCGCTGGCGGCTCTCCAGGCGGGCACCAGGTTCATCCGCGCCGCGCCCGCGATCCGGCGGGTGCTGCTGCGCTCGATCCTGTTCATCGCCCCTGCCAGCGCGCTGTGGGCGCTGCTTCCGGTGATCGCGCGCGACTCGCTGGGCCTGTCCTCCTCCGGCTACGGCCTGATGCTCGGCGCGCTCGGCGTCGGCGCCGTGCTCGGCGCTTTCGGTCTGTCGCGGATCCGCGCGCTGCTGACACCCACGCAGCGGCTGACCGCGGCCGCCGTGCTGTTCGGCATCGCGTCGGCGGGCGCGGCCCTGCTGCACCACGTGGCGGTGGTACTGGTGCTGCTGGTCGGCGCGGGTCTGGCCTGGCTGCTGGCCATGTCGACGATGAACTCCACCATGCAGCTGCTGCTGCCCGCCTGGGTCCGCGCCCGCGGCCTCTCGGTCTACATGCTGGTCTTCATGGGCGGGCAAGCCATCGGTTCGCTGCTCTGGGGGCTGGTCGCCGGTGCGCTCGCCCCCGTCACCGCGCTGCTCATCGCCGCGGCGCTACTGGCCGCCAGCGCGGTGAGCAGCGTGTGGCTGCCGATCCGGCACAACGCCGAGGAACTCGATCTCACCCCGTCGGCGTTCTGGCCGGAGCCGCAGCTGGTGGTGGAACCGGAGCCGGACGACGGACCCGTGCTGGTGCTGCGCGGCTACGACGTGCCGGAGGAGAAGGTCGAGGAATTCCTCGGCGCGATGGCGTTCGTCGGCCGCTCACGCCAGCGCACGGGCGCGATGGAATGGCGGCTGTATCGCGACGTCGGCGTGGTCGATCGGTACGTCGAGGCGTTCGTGGTGCGTTCCTGGGCCGAGCACATGCAGCAGCATCAGGTGCGGCTCACCGCCCAAGATCGGATTCGCGAGCACGCGGTGGCGGAGTTCGACGCGGGCGAGGAACAGATCACCCACCTGGTCGCGATGGACCGTCCGTAACGAAGCCCGGCATCGAGGCCGAGCCGATCGCCGTCGAGCCCCATTAGGCGGGGGATCCGCGCACCCCATAGGATGGTCGCCATGCGGATGTTCCTGGATATCCTCCTGATCATCACCAGCCTGCTGCTGGTGCTGCTGGTGCTGCTGCACCGCGCCAAGGGTGGAGGCCTGTCCAGCCTGTTCGGCGGCGGCGTGCAATCGAGCCTGTCCGGCTCCACCGTCGTCGAGAAGAACCTCGACCGCGTCACGATCTTCACCGGCCTCATCTGGGTCATCGCCATCCTCGGCATCGGCCTGGAGATCAAGTTCGCCTGAGCGGGCAACGGTTCGGTCACCGGGCCTGCCGCGAACGTCGGCGCGCGATCACCTGACCCAGCCGAGTCTCAGCGCGCAACTGCGGAAGCTGGAGAGATCCCTCGGCGTGCAACTGGTGAAGCCGACACCGGCCGGACGCACCGGCCCGCACCTAGCCGCGCTGAGCGACGGGACACTCGACGTCGGCCTGGTGTACGGCCACTCGCACACCGCCGCGTTCCGCTATCGCCCACTGCTGCAACGCATCCGCTGGTGACCGCGCCCATCGCCGTCTTGGCCGCGACCCAGTACTTCACGACGAGCAACACGCCGTTCCCGCGGAAGTGACCTCGGCACTGCGGCGCGTCGTGGCGCGCCGCTCACCGCGCGTCACGACCAGCGCCGGGGCGATGGCCAGGCCGAGCACGGCCGTGAGCGACGGGAGTAGCGCGCACCGCGCCGCAGCGGCCTGTCCTGCGGCTCGACCGGGACGGATATCCAGGCGCAGCGCGAGCAGGATCGCCGCGAGCGCGGCCGCGCCGAGCCTACTGCCCTGCCAGGGACAGCACTGGCCGCGCCGCGAGCATTGCGCCTCGACCATGCCCGGCCGCAGCGGCGGGGAGACAACGGTCAGTCGTTGCGCGGCACCCGTCCGTCGATGTCGGTGAAGCCGTACTGGTCGGCGAGATCGGCCACCCGCCAGGCAAGTCCGGTGCGTGCGCGCCGCCGCGGATCGGCGGCCAGCGCGACGACGGCGCGGCCGGGGAAGCGCGGCGTCTCCGCCGCGCCGAGGTCGAAGGTGCCCTCGCCGGGCAGGGTGACCAGGCGGCGTCCCTCGGCATCCGCGGGTACCAGCTGCAGAAGTTCGGTGTTTACGATCCCCGGCCACAGCGAGACCACGGTGACCCCGGTGTCGGCGAGATCGTGGGCCATGTCGGCGGTGAGCCGGTCCAGTGCGGTCTTGGCCACGCCGTAGACCGCGTTGTGCATATAACGCCGGGACCCCGGTGACGAGACGTTGACGACGAGCCCGCTCGACCCGATCAGCAGCGGCGCGGCGTAGAAGCTTGCGGCGTAATGGGATCGGACTCCCACGTCGAAGGTCTCGTCCCAGGCGCTCGGCGGCACCTCCCAGAACGGCTTGCCGAGCCAGCGGGCGGCGGCGGGGGAGTTGTAGACGTTGTTCACCAGCACGTCGAGGCGGCCGTGTTCGGCGCGCACCCGTTCGAACAGGCGCTGCACGGCGTCGTCGTCGCGGTGATCGCAGACGAAGGGGACGCCGTGCCCGCCGAACGCGTCGATCTCGGCCGCGGTGTCGTGCACGGTGCCGGGTAGTCGGCCCGCCGTCGCCGATCGCCCGGTGATGTACACCGTCGCGCCCGCCGCGCCCAGTTCCAGCGCGATGCCCTTGCCGATGCCCCGGCTCGCACCGGTGACGACCGCGACCCGGCCGTGCAGTTCTCGTGGTATTCCGCTCACGACTCTCGGACATTACCGTTACTCGTAGAACGCGTTCTAGATTTGGAGGCGAGAGTGGAGCTGACGCATCGGTTCGTGACCACCAACGGCATCCGGATGCACGTTGCCGAACAGGGCAGCGGCGATCCCGTGGTGTTCTGTCACGGTTTCCCGCACACCTGGTTCGTCTGGCATCGGCAGCTCGCCGCGGTCGCCGCCGCCGGGTACCACGCCATCGCCCCTGACCTGCGCGGATACGGCCGGACCGAGGCTTCCGAGGATCCGGCGGAGTACACGAATCGCGCCGTCATCGGCGATCTGCTCGGCCTGCTGGACGACATCGGCGCCGAGCGCGCGGTGTTCGTCGGGCTGGATTTCGGCGCCGCGCTGGTATGGGAACTGGCGTTGCGCGCACCCGAGCGCGTGGCGGGCGTGATCGTGCTGAACAACCCCTACGCGCCGCGCCCGCCGCGAGCGCCCTCCGAGCTCTGGGCCAAGGCGGCCGCGCGCCACTTCCTGCACCTGGACTACTTCCAGCGGCCCGGTGTCGCCGACGCCGAACTGGCGGCTCGCCCGCGCGAATTCCTCGCCCGCGTCTACTACTCGCTCAGCGCCGACTACCACTACCTCGACACCTGGCGTTTCCCCGCCGAGGGCACCGGCTACCTCGACGTGCTTCCCGAAGCTCCGGCGCTGCCGTGGCGCTGGCTGTCCGAAGACGAGTTCGCCACGCTCGCGGCCGATTTCGAGCGCACGGGTTTCACCGGCGGCCTCAATTGGTACCGCAACCTGGACCGGAACTGGGCGCTCACGGCCGACTACGCGGACGCTCGGGTGAGCGTGCCCGCCTACTTCCTCTACGGTGAGCGCGATCCGGATATGGAGGGCTTCAGCGGGCGCGATCCGCTGGGGACCTTGCGCGCGTACGTGCCGGACCTGCGCGCGGTGACCAAGATTCCCGACGCCGGGCACCTCGTCCAGCTCGAGCATGGCGACGAAGTGAACGCGCTGATCACCGCGCACCTGGCCGACCTGGCGTCGACCGCCGCCGACGTCCCGGCCTGACACCCGACGTCATCACGGCAGTCTCGGGACGCGACTCGCGACGACCCGAGTGCGGACGGCGGCGAGCACTGTGATCACCAGGACCGTCATGAGTTCCAAGAGGTTCCAGGCGAGCGGGTCGGCGGTGGGTTCGACGGGTTGCGGATCCGCCGCTTTCGGCGGTCGTGCGGGGAGGGGCGGCGGACCGGGCTCCGGTGTGAAAGCCTGCGCCGGAATGGGTTCTGGCGCGGGTTGGGGTGCCGGAACGGGCAGCGGCGGCTCGAGTCGCAGCGGAATGCCGGGCGCGGGCGGCGTCATCGGGAGCAGCAGGAGGCAGGTGAGCAGCGCGCTGCCGCCGAGTGCCGACCCCGCGGCGCTACCGAGGGCCGAACCGCTGGAACCCGGTCCGACGAGGCCGCTGCCCGTGGCGCTGCCGAGCGCCGAGCCGGAGCCGAGGAGACCCGGGCCCACCAGACCGCTGCCGAGCGCCGACCCGCTCGAGCCAGGACCCAGCGGACCACTGCCTGTCGCGCTCCCCAGCGCCGAGCCGAGCGCGAGTGCCGCGCTGCCGGTACAGGCCGTGCGGACGCTCCCGGCGTCGAGGCCGAGGGTTTCGGCGGGAGTGGCGGCTGGTTCGAGAGCCAGGTCGGTATCCGTGACGGGAATCGGCTCCGGCTCGTAGCCCAGGGAGCCTGCGACTGTCGCAGGCTCGCGCATCGGCGAGCCATTCGACGGCACGAGAGCCAAAGGAAGTGCGGCGAACGCACTTCCGGTATCGATCGCTGTCAGATCCGTGATGGCGCTACCGGAGTCGGGATGTTCGCCGACGAGAAGCGCCCCGCCCGCACTGCCGGTGGCGATGCCGGGTGGCGTTAGCGGCTCGGCGAATGCCGGGATCGGTTGCGTCAACAGGGCTGCCGCCACCGGCAGAGCGACGAATCCGGCTCTCGCGCAACGACTCTTCGAGCCGGGATCGTTCCCTCGCGCACCGGCGCGGCCGGGCTTACCGGTGCGGAACATCGCCTGCGCCGATCGCCGTGGCCGGTGCGGACTTCGCCGATCGGTCACCGATCTGCTCGAAGCGAGACTGCGCGTATTCGTAGGCGTCCCTCGGGACGACGTTGCCGCCGGAGAAGGGTCGGTCCAGATTGTGGATGGCGAGCACGGCGGCGCCGACCACCACGCCGAGCAGCGCGGTCATCGCGACGCTGCGTTTGGTCACCCGCAGGCCGGACAGCACCGGGCTGAGCAGCAGGAGAACCGTGCCGAAGAACAGTGCGAGATAAAGGAATCGGGGGACGCCACGGTCGGCGTCGACGGCTCGATCGTGCCGGGCCTGGGCGACCTGGTCGAGTCCGGCGAGCGCTTCGGCGCGCGTATCGTTCGTCGCGGTGTCACTCGAGGACACCGCGGTGACGCTGGCGCGCAGCGTGTCGAAAGTGTCCTGGGTGACCGGGCTCAGCTTGCGTTCGGCGTCCATCACCGCCCACTCGCCGCCGACGACCTGCTCGGTGTACGCGCGAACCAGACCCTGGACGCGCTGCCGGTCGGTGTCGGGCAGCCCCTCCGCGGCAAGGTAGGTGTCCACCAGCGCTTTCGATTCCGCGACGGTGTGGTTGTGCGCGTTCTGATATTGCTGCCAGCAGATCACCACGACGAACGCGACGACCGCGGTGAAGAAGGTCTTGATGAGGTCGAGCACGAGGGTTCCGGACGCCTCGTCGCTGGTCTGCCGCCAGGACTCCGGGCGAAGCCGGTCACCCACCACGAACACCGTCAGCGCCAAGACCGCCGCGGCAACCGGAAAGATGAATTCCAAAGCCATATCGAGCACCGCCTTCCGCACAACTGGGCCGCCGGGGTGACACCCCGGCGGGTGGCGTGATCGCGGACAGCAGCGATCATCAGTGATTCGGGGCGGCGCAACGGGCGGATGAGATCCCTTGGCGTGTCGCGCATTCGGTGAGTCGCGGTGCGGCGGCCGGGATTTCGGATGTCGTCGGCCCCTGCCGTCCAGGCCGAGCGGTCGGTACTGTGGCCTCATGAGAATTGGGGGAATCGATTGGCGGCGTGGGGCGCCGAGGTGGTGGGTCGGCTGGACGCTGGGCACCGCGGTACTCGCGGCGGCATGCTCACTCGGTCTGATCGTTCAGGAGGTGACCCAGGACGACAGCGACGACCGCACGATACTTCTACTGTTGGGGCTGCTCACGGCCGGAGTGTTGTGGCTGGTCTGCGGCGTGATCGGTTTGATCGCCTACGACAACGCACGATTGAGTGCGGTCGCGCCGCTGGTCGTCGTCGTCGCGGTCGCGCTGTTCACGTGGGAGCTACCGGAACGCCTCGGGTGGTGGCTGTCGAAGGGCAGCCTCGACCGGGCGGCCGTCGACTGTGTCCCCTCCGAAACGAGCACGCGCTATGGCGCCTACACGATCTTCGAGGTCGAGCCGTACGAGGGCGGGTGTCTGTTCAGCACGGGGCGTGGTTTGTATACGAGGGAGGGCTTCGCCTACATGCCGAACGGAGCGCCGCAGCCGAAACACCGATACGACTATCACTTCGACCCGTACGACGGTCCTTGGTACCGCTACTGAATCGGTGCGGACCGTCCTCGGCCCTTCCGGAGCGGCGGGTCGTTCAGCGGTATTCCGCCGCGAGCTCCGGGTAGTCGGCCCAGTTCGGAAGCGGCTGGAACTCCAGGTAGGCGGTGAGCCGGTCCAACAGGTACTGCCAGCGCGGACCGACGGAGCTCGCTTCAGGATGGCAGAGGTGGCGGCGGACGAGTTCCAGATTGGTGACGACGCCGACCTGGGTCAGGCGCAGCTCGACGATGCAGCCGTCGACGTGCACGACCAGTTCGTGCGGCGCGACGCAGTGCTCGACACGGACCGCGATCGGACCCGCGACCGGACCGTCCACCGGCTCGATCGTGTAGTTGCCGCTGCCGCCCGTCACCGCGCCCAGCCAGCGTTCGAGTTGGCTCCGTGACGTGCACGCCGACCAGACGTCCAGCACCGGCTGACGGTAGGACCGCAGGTAGTGCAGCAGCACGCGAGCGTCGCCCTCGGTCGCGTCGTGCTCGGGTCGCACCTCGCCCAGGATGGACATCGTGGTCATCGTCCTGCCCTTTCGCCGCTGGTCACCATTGCCTGTCCAGGGTATTTCCCGCCGCCGCCCATCGAACCGCGAACACGCGGATCCGCGCCGACGCGTACCTCCGCTTCACTCCGACGGACTTCGTCCGCCAGCGCCGGTCAGGAGAGCAACTCCGCCGCGGCCTTCTCGATACCGGTCTCGTCCAACAGCACGGTGTCCGCCGCGGGCCCGAGCGGGACGAAGCTGTCCGTGCTGGTCACCCGCGCGACGCGACCGGCGAAACCGGCATCGATCAGCGCGGTGCACACCGATTCGGAAACGCCGCCGCTGTGGCGGGTTTCGTCGGCGACGAGGACACGGCCGGTGGCACGAGCGTGCGCGAGCAGATCGGCGACCGGCAGCGGATTGAGCCAACGCAGGTCGAGCACGCGGGCGCGGACACCGCGCGCCGCGAGCCGGTCCGCCACCCGCAGGCTCATCGGGACGCCGTTGCCGAAGCTCACGATCGTGAGGTCGCCGCCGTCGCCGTAGACGCGGGCGCGGCCGATTTCCACGTGCGGCCCGGCGGCGGGGGCCAACCACGCGCCGTCGCCGGGATGCAGGTCCTTGGTGTGGTACAGGGCGATGGGTTCGAGGTAGACGCATACCCGTCCGTCCACCCGCGCCGCCGAGACGCAGGTGCGCAGCAGCGCCGCCGCGTCGTCGGCGCGGGACGGCACCGCGATCACCAGCCCGGGGATGTCACGAAGCGCCGCAACGGAATTGTCGTTGTGGAAGTGCCCGCCGAAGCCCTTCTGGTAGGCCAGCCCCGCGATCCGCACCACCATCGGATTGCGGTAGCGGCCGTGCGAGAAGAACTGGAGGGTGGCCGCCTCGCCGCGCAACTGGTCGGCGGCGTTGTGCAGGTAGGCGAGGTACTGGATCTCCGGAATCGGGACGAAACCGGCGAGCCCCGCGCCGAGTGCGGTGCCGAGCACGCTCTGTTCATCGAGCAGCGTGTCGAAGACGCGGCGCGCGCCGAAACGCTTCTGCAAACCCTTGGTGACGCCGTACACGCCGCCTTTGCGGCCGACGTCCTCGCCGAAGACCAGCACGTCGGGGTCGCGCGCGAGCAGGTCCGCCAGGGTGTGGTTGATCGCCTGCGCGACGGTCGTCCCGGGGTCGCTCGCGGGCGCGGTGGTGCGGGTCGTGCGACGGTCCGGACCCGTGAGGCGCGCGCCGTACCGGGATGCCGTGCCGCGTGCCTCGGACCGCGAATCCGCCTGCTCGTGCGGCGCCGTCCGCCCAGGGGGCGCGCCGACCGCATCGGAAGCATGCCCCGGCCCCTCAGAGGGCGGCGCGTCGCGCAGCACGTCGGCCCGCACCGCCTCGGGACGAGCGGGCGCCAAGGGCGCGGTGACGGCCGCCGTGGACGTCAATTTCGGTTCCCGCCAGACCAATTCGGCCATGGCGGTCACCCGGTGCCCGATCTCGTCGTAGAACGCGACCACCTCGTCGGGCTTGGACAGGCCCCGTTCGACGAGCAGCCGGGCCGTCGCGACGACCGGGTCGCGCACCAGATCGGCCGCGATGTCGGCGGGACGGCGGTACGCGGCCTCCATGTCCGAACCGGCATGACCGAGCAACCGCACCGTGCGCAGCCGCAGGAACGCGGGCTTGCGCTGCTCGCGCACCCAGCGGACGGCGCGTTCGGACACGGTGAGCGCGTCGATCGGATCGCAGCCGTCGGCGTCGAAATAGGCCAGCCCCGGCCGTGTTCCGTACGCGTTCTCGATCCAGTCCGGAGGGGTCGGCACGCTGATGCCGATGCCGTTGTCCTCGCAGACGAACAGGATCGGCACCGGAATCCCTTGGTGCGCGGTGTGAATCGCGGCATTGACGGCACCCGCCGCCGTCGAGTGGTTGGCCGAGGCATCGCCGAAAGTGCACAGCACCACCGAGTCTCGCGGCCATTCCGACGGGATGCGGAGCCGCCCCGCCCGTTCGATCGCGAAGGCCAGCCCGACCGCTCGCGGCAGGTGCGAGGCGATGGTGGAGGTCTGCGGTATCACGTGCGCCGATTTGCTGCCGAAGACCTTGTGCCTGCCGCCGGAGATGGGGTCGACCGCCGCGGCGACCACGCCGAGCAGCACGTCGCGAATCGGATCCAGCCCCGGCACCCGGCGCGCGCGGTGCACGAAGAACGCGCCCGACCGATAGTGCAGCAGCGCCGGGTCGGTGGCCCGCGTCGCGACCGAGAGCGCCGCGTTGCCTTCGTGACCGGACGAGCCGATGCTGTAGTAGCCGCGCTTGGCCACGCCGAGCGCGCGCGCCGCCAGATCGAGATGCCTGCTGGTGGCCTGCGCGTCGAAGACCTCCCACAGCGTGTCAGGGGAGAGGCCGGGGCCGAGGTTGTCGTCGCGAATATGTCGCGGCGCCAGCGTGCCGATCTCGGCGCGGAACCGCTCGTCCAGTGCCCGCGCCGGATCCGCGCCGGATACCGGCGCCGCCCCGCTCATCGCTGCCCCGCGCGCGGCGAGCACGGCGGATCGGCGTGGGCCGCGCGACCATGCCGCCGGTCCATCGAGCGACCGGTGGGGTTGTCGACGAGCAGGTGCGGCACCCGACCTCCGTTGTCAGCGCAGCGCGCTCGCGGCTTCTCGATCCAGCAACCAGATGGTGGATTCCCGACCCGCCGCGCCCGCGGCCGGGATGTCGACCGGCTCGGCGCCGCCGACCGCCGCGGCGACCGCTTCGGCCTTGCCCGCCCCGGCGACGACCAGCATCACGTGTCGCGAGCGCCGCACCGCGGGCAGCGTCAGCGTGACGCGGACCGGCGGCGGCTTGGGGGAATTCGTCACGGCCACAACGAGTTCGTGCTCCTCGCGCACCGCGTCGGTGTCCGGGAACAGCGAGTTGATGTGCGCGTCGGGGCCCATGCCGAGCAGGTGCAGGTCGAACGCGCCGTGCTCGGCGAGGTGGGCGTGCACCGCCGCCGAGTACTCGGCCGCGGCCTCGACCGGATCGGGGTACTCGCCGTCGGACGTCGCCACCGGATGCACCCTGGCGTGATCGACCGGCACATGGTCGAGCAGCGCCTGCCTGGCCTGCAGCTCGTTGCGCTCGGGATCGCCAGCGGGGACAAAACGCTCGTCCCCCCAGAAGATGTCGAGCCGCGACCAGTCGATGTCGCCGGGCGCCTTGCGCACCTGCTCGAGCATCGCGATGCCGGTGCCGCCACCGGTCAGCACCACCGACGCCGAGCCGCGCTCGGCCTGGGCGGCCGTGACCACCTGCACGAAGCGGGCGGCCGCCGCGGCGACGAGCGCGTCGGCGTCGGGGTGGACCTCTACGGTGTCGCGGGGAGTCTCACTCATAGGTCACCTTCTCGATTCCGGCGAGGGCTTCGTGATAGATCTCGTCGGCGTCGAGCCGACGCAGTTCCTCGGCGAGGCAGTCGCGAGTCTCCCTCCGCGCCAAAGCGATTCGCTGATCGGGATCACCGGTGCGGGTGAGCGTCGCGGTGCGCCCGGTCTGCGGGCGTTCGATGGACATGGACGCCGACGGGCGGTTCACCTCCACCCGCAGCGCGCCCGAGCGTCTGCGCACCGGGCAGCCCAGCCGGGCGGCCAGCCAGCCGGCGAGCATGTCCAGCGCGGGCTCGTCGCGCAGCCCCGACACGGTCACCGACTCGACCGGTTCGAAGGGCGGCTCGTCCAGCGAGGCGGCCAGCAGTGCCCGCCAGTAGGTGATCCGGCTCCACGCCAGGTCGGTGTCGCCCGAGGCGTAGGAGGCGCGCCGCTTCTTGATCGTCGCCTGCGGGTCGGCGGCGAAGGTGGCATCGGTGATGCGCCGGGTCGCCAGGCGTCCCACCGAGTCCTTGGACGGGAACTCCGGCGCGCCACGCGGCCACCACGCCACCACCGGGGTGTCGGGCAGCAGGAACGGGATGACGACGCTGCTCTCGTGGCTCACCAGCTCGCCCTGCAGGCGCAGCACGATCACCTCGGCCGCGCCCGCGTCGCCGCCCACCCGGATCTGCGCGTCCAGCTTGGTCTCCGCCTCGCGGTCGCCGCGCGCGAGAACCACTACGCGACAGGGATGTTCGCGGCTGGCGTCGTTGGCCGCGTCGATGGCGTCCTCGGCTTCGGAGCTGTCCAGCGTGCACACCACCAGGGTGAGCACCCGGCCCATGGTGATGACGCCGTTGCTCTCGCGCAGCTGCACCAGGCGCTTGGTGACCGCGCCGGTCGTGGTGTCGGGCATGTCGATGATCACGGGCGCCGCCATTCCCGGCCGGTGCGCTCGAGCATCTCGTCGGCCGAGGCCGGACCCCACGTGCCCGCGGGATACGGATCGGGCTTGCCGTCCGCCGCCCACCGCTCGAGCACCGGATCCAGGATGCGCCAGGACAATTCGACCTCCGCGTTCACCGGGAACAGCGACGGCACCCCGAGCAGCACGTCGAGGATCAGGCGTTCGTAGGCCTCGGGGGAGGACTCGGTGAACGCCTCGCCGTAACTGAAATCCATGTTGACGTCACGCACTTCCATGCCCGAGCCCGGCACCTTCGAACCGAAGCGCATGGTGATGCCTTCGTCCGGCTGCACCCGGATGACCAGCGCGTTCTGACCGAGCTCCTCGGTCATGGTCTGGTCGAAGGGCAGGTGCGGCGCCCGCTTGAAGACGACCGCGATCTCGGTCACCCTGCGGCCCAAGCGTTTTCCGGTACGCAGGTAGAACGGCACGCCCGCCCAGCGCCGGGTGTCGACCTCGAGGGTGATCGCCGCGTAGGTCTCGGTCTTGGACTCCGGGTCGAAACCCTCCTCGTCGAGCAGGCCGACGACGTGCTCGCCGCCCTGCCAGCCCTCCGAATACTGCCCGCGCGCCGTGGTCTCTTCCAGCGGCTCCACCAGCTTGGTCGCCGAGAGCACCTTGATCTTCTCGGTCTGCAACTGCTTGGGCTCGAAGCTGATCGGCTCCTCCATGGCGGTGAGCGCGAGCAGCTGCAGCAGATGGTTCTGGATGACGTCGCGCGCCGCGCCGATGCCGTCGTAGTAGCCCGCACGTCCGCCGAGGCCGATGTCCTCGGCCATGGTGATCTGGACGTGGTCGACGTAGTTGGCGTTCCAGATCGGGTCGAACAACTGGTTGGCGAAGCGCAGCGCCAGGATGTTCTGCACCGTCTCCTTGCCGAGATAGTGATCGATGCGGAACACCGTCTCCTCCGGGAACACCCGGTTGACCAGCTCGTTGAGCTCGACGGCGCTGTCCAGGTCGTGCCCGAACGGCTTCTCGATCACCACCCGCCGCCACGGCCTGCGCCCGGCGATATCGGTGGTGCTCGGCTGCGCGAGCTTGTGCTCGGAGAGCTGGTCGAGCACCACCGGGAACATGTCCGGCGGAATGGACAGGTAGAAGGCGTGATTGCCGCCGGTGCCGCGCTCCTTGTCCAGCCTGCCGAGGGTGTCGGCGAGCCTGGCGAAGGCGGCGTCGTCGTCGAAGGTGCCCTGCACGAACCGGATTCCCTCCGCCAGGTGGTCCCAGACCTCCTGACGGAAGGGCGTGCGGGCGTGCGCCTTCACCGCGTCGAGCACGACCGCGGCGAAGTCCTCGTCCGCGTAATCGCGCCGCGCGAAACCGACCAGCGCGAAACCCGGGGGCAGCAGCCCCCGGTTCGCCAGGTCGTAGATGGCGGGCATCAGTTTCTTGCGGGACAGGTCACCGGTGACACCGAAGATGACCATGCTGCACGGTCCCGCGATCCGCGGTACCCGCTTGTCCCGCTCGTCGCGGAGTGGGTTCTTCCAGACTGTCGACGTTTTGGCCGAGCCTGCCATGGGATTCAGTTGCCCCCGGCCGACGACGCTGCGCCCAACTCCTCGGCGGTGGCGGAAAGCAGTTCCTCCCAGGACTTCTCGAACTTGTCGACGCCCTCGCGCTCGAGCACGTCGAACACGTCGTCCAGGTCGATGCCCACCGCGGCGAGCTTGTCGAAGACCTCCTTGGCCTCCGCAGCGGTGCCGCGGACGGTGTCGCCGCGGACCTCGCCGTGGTCGGCGACCGCCTCGAGCGTCTTCTCCGGCAACGTGTTCACGGTGTTCGGGGCGACCAGCTCGGTGACGTAGAGGGTGTCGGAGTAGTCCGGGTTCTTGACGCCGGTCGACGCCCACAGCGGCCGCTGCCGGTTCGCGCCGACCGAGGCCAGGTGCGCGTAGGTGGAGGTGTGCTTGCCGCCGTCGAACACGTCCTGGTACTCGGCGTAGGCGAGGCGGGCGTTGGCCACACCGGCCTTGCCGCGCAGCGCGAGCGCCTCGTCGGAGCCGATCGCCTCCAGCCGCTTGTCGATCTCGGTGTCCACCCGGGACACGAAGAACGAAGCGACGGAATGGATCTTGGCCAGGTCGTAGCCCGCGGCCTTGGCCCGGCGCAGACCGTCCAGGTAGGCGCCCATCACCGAGCGGTAGCGCGCCACCGAGAAGATCAGGGTGACGTTCACGCTGATGCCCTCGGCGATCACCGCGGTGATGGCGGGCAGGCCCGCCTCGGTCGCGGGGATCTTGATGAACAGGTTGGGGCGGTCCACCGTCTTCCACAGGTCGATGGCCTGCGCGACGGTCTTCTCGGCGTCGAAGGCCAGCCGCGGGTCGACCTCGATGGAGACCCGGCCGTCCACGCCGCCGGAGGACTCGTACACCCCGGCCAGCACGTCGCAGGCCGCGCGCACGTCGTCGGTGGTGATGGTGCGGATCGCCGCGTCGGCGTCCGCCCCTTGCGCGGCAAGCGCTTTCACCTGCGCGTCGTAGGCGTGACCCTTGCTGAGCGCGCCCTGGAAGATCGTCGGGTTGGTGGTCACGCCGACGACGCTGCGGGTCGCGACCAGCTCGGCCAGGTTGCCGGACTGGATCCGGTCCCGCGACAGATCGTCGAGCCACACCGAGACGCCCGCCGCGGCGAGTGCGGCGAGGTTTTCGTTCTGTGCCATGAGGTCTTATCCCTTCACGTTGTCCAGCGTGCGCTGCGCGGCGGCAACGACCGCGTCTTCGGTGATGCCGAACTCGCGGAACAGGGTCTTGTAATCGGCCGAGGCGCCGAAGTGCTCGATGGACACGATCTCGCCCGCGTCACCGGCGAACCGGTGCCACGGCATCGCGATACCGGCCTCGACGACGACGCGCGCGCGGATCGCGGGCGGAAGCACCTCGTCCCGGTAAGCCTTGTCCTGCGCGTCGAACCACTCCACACACGGCATCGAGACCACCCGGGTGCCGATGCCCTGCGCCTCCAGCGTAGTGCGCGCGGCCACGGCGAGCTGCAGCTCCGAGCCCGTGGCGATCAGGATCACCTGCGGGGTTCCGGTGGACGCCTCGGCCAGGACGTAGCCGCCCTTGGCGACGCCCTCGTAGCTGGTGCCCTCCTGGATCGGCAGATCCTGGCGGGTCAGCGCCAGCGCGGAAGGGCCGTCCTGGTGCGGCATCTCCGACACCGAGAAGTGCGAGGCGTTCTCGGCCGATTCACGCTCGAGGATGGTGCGCCAGGCGTAGGTGGTCTCGTTGGCGTCACCGGGACGCACCACGTTCAGGCCCGGGATCGCGCGCAGCGCGGCCAAGTGCTCGATCGGCTGGTGGGTCGGGCCGTCCTCGCCGAGGCCGATGGAGTCGTGGGTCCAGACGTAGATCGCGGGCACCCGCATCAGCGCCGCGAGGCGGACCGCCGGGCGCATGTAGTCGCTGAACACCAGGAAGGTGCCGCCGTACGGCCGGGTCGGACCGTGCAGCGCGATGCCGTTGAGAATCGAGCCCATCGCGTGCTCGCGCACACCGAAGTGCAGGGTGCGGCCGAACGGGTTGGCCTTCCACATGCCGGTCGAGATCGACTCGGGGCCGAAGCTGGGCTGGCCGGGCATGGTGGTGTTGTTGGACTCGGCGAGGTCGGCCGAGCCGCCCCACAGCTCGGGGAGCACCTCGGCGAGCGCGGCGAGCACCTTGCCGGACGCCTTGCGCGTGGCCATGCCCTTGGGGTCGGGCTCGTGCACCGGCAGGTTGTCGGTCCAGCCCTCCGGCAGCCTGCGCTCGACGAGCCGGTCGAACAGCGCCTTGTTCTCCGGGTTGGCCGCGGCCCACGCGTCGAACTGCCGCTGCCATTCCGCGTGCGCCGCCTTGCCACGCTCGACGGCCTTGCGGGTGTGCGCGATGACGGCGTCGTCGACTTGGAAGCTCTGCTCGGGATCGAAGCCGAGGATCTTCTTGGTGGCGGCCACCTCGTCGGCGCCGAGCGCCGCGCCGTGCGAGGCTCCGGTGTTCATCTTGTTCGGGGCCGGGTAGCCGATCACGGTGCGCAGCACGATGATCGACGGCTTGCCCGTCTCGGCCTTGGCGGCCTCGACGGCGGCCTCGATCGCGACGACGTCCTCGCCGCCCTGCACGGTCTGCACGTGCCAGCCGTAGGCCTCGTAGCGCGCGGCCACGTCCTCGGTGAAGGCGATGGTGGTGTCGTCCTCGATGGAGATCCGGTTGTCGTCGTAGAAGACGATCAGGTTGCCCAGCTGCTGGGTGCCCGCGAGCGAGGACGCCTCGGAGGTGACGCCTTCCTCGAGGTCGCCGTCGGAGGCCACCACGTAGACGAAGTGGTCGAAGGGGCTGGCGCCCGGCGCGGCGGCCGGGTCGAACAGGCCGCGCTCGCGGCGCGCCGCCATCGCCATGCCGACCGCGGAGGCCAGACCCTGGCCCAGCGGGCCGGTGGTGATCTCGACGCCGTCGGTGTGCCGGAACTCCGGGTGGCCGGGGGTGAGCGAGCCCCACTTGCGCAGGTTCTTCAGGTCGTCCAGTTCCAGACCGAAGCCGGTCAGGTAGAGCTGGATGTACTGGGTGAGGCTGGAGTGGCCGCACGACAGCACGAAACGGTCCCGGCCGACCCAGCTCGGGTCGCTCGGATCGTGGCGCAGCACCCGCTGGTAGAGGGTGTAGGCCAGCGGAGCCAGGCTCATGGCGGTGCCCGGGTGGCCGTTGCCCGCGTTCTGCACCGCGTCGGCGGCTAGGACGCGGACAGTGTCGACGGCCTTGGTGTCCAGATCCGTCCAGTCGTCCGGGTAGTTCGGCTGAGTGAGGGCGCGGATGTCGTCTGTGACTGACACGACCGAGATTCTCCTGACATTGGTCTCGTCGACGGCGGTGTGCTTGGTAACGGCGGTGGGAACGCACGGCAGCTGTGGCATGCATACCGGTTGTGTATCCAACCACCCTAGATGTGCCCGCTGAGCGCCATGCCGGGAACCCGCTTTAACGGCGCATCTTCGCCTCCGATCCGGCCGTGCGCGGGCTGATGGAGGACCGCATCCGGCTGCGTCCCTCGGGCGCGTCTCGGCCTCGGCCGGGACCGTGCGCGGAGTGTGTCGGGGCGCACTGATCGGGCGTCGGGGCCTCGCGCCGGGCGGGGCTCGCGGCGGAGCGATGTCGGCGGGGGTCTACCATCCTCTGTAGTAGTAGCCGCGCCGCATTCGGCTGTAGGGCGCCGAGGCGGACGGACGTCCGGCTCTCGCGCATCCGTGACAGCGGGTCCGAGCGAGCTGCTCGTTCCATTGCCGGATGCGATGCACAGCGTGCGAGGAGAGACAGTGCGGATTGGGCAACAGCCGGGTGGCGATGGCGCACACGGCTCCTCCGCGACGGTGCTTGCCGACCGTTTCACTGGTCCCGGCCTACCGTCCCGGCTCATGCGACGGGTGCTCGCCTACATCGCGTTGACCAAGCCGCGCGTCATCGAGCTGCTGCTCGTCGCCACGATCCCGACCATGCTGCTCGCCGACCGCGGCAGCGACGTGGACATGCCGCTGATCCTGGCCACCCTGTTCGGCGGCTGGATGGGCGCCGCGAGCGCCAACACGCTCAACTGCGTGGCCGACGCGGACATCGACAAGGTGATGAAGCGCACCGCCAAGCGCCCGCTGGCCAGGGAGGCGGTGCCGACCCGCAACGCGTTCGTCTTCGGCGTCGCGCTCGGCATCGGATCCTTCGCCTGGCTGTGGTGGCAGGCGAACCTGCTCGCCGGCGCGCTCGTCGTCGCGACCATCCTGTTCTACGTCTTCGTCTACACCCTCGGCCTGAAGCGGCGCACCTCGCAGAACGTCGTCTGGGGCGGCGCGGCGGGCTGCATGCCCGCGCTGGTCGGCTGGTCGGCGGTCACCGGCGGCATCGGCTGGCCCGCGATCGCGCTGTTCGGCGTCATCTTCTTCTGGACGCCGCCGCACACCTGGGCGCTGGCCATGCGCTACAAGGAGGACTACCGCGCGGCGGGCGTGCCGATGCTGCCGGTGGTCGCCACCGAGCGCACGGTGACCAAGCAGATCGTCATCTACACCTGGCTCACCGTGCTCACCACGCTGGCGCTGGTGCCGGCCACCGGCGTGCTCTACGCCGCGGTGGCGCTGGTGGCGGGCGCGTGGTTCCTGCTCATGGCGCACCAGCTGTACGCGGGCGTGCGGCGCGGGGAGTCGGTCAAGCCGCTGCGGCTGTTCCTCCAGTCGAACAACTACCTGGCCGTGGTGTTCTGCGGTCTGGCGGTGGACTCGGTGCTCGGCTGGGAGACCATCGGAAGCTTCTTCGGGTAGTCGCCCGGATTCGAGAAAGGCCGACGCGTCGCGCGTCGGCCTTTTCGTCGGTGCGATCAGTCGCGGCGGCCGAGGTGTCCGTCGGGACGCACTAGGACTCGTTCGCCATCGACGGCGGCGTACGCCGAGAACGCGTGCCCGTCGACATCGACAACGTACGGTTCGGCGGTCGTCACGCCGGGGCGCAGCACGGCGTAACTCCGCGCGCCCGGTTCGGCGGGCAGCGGACCCGTCGCGCCGAAGCAGAGCAGCGTCGCGTGCGGTCCGCGGAACAGGTCGAACAGCCGCACCTGGCGTCCGTCGGCGTCCTTCACCGGCGCGTCGGGCGCGCGGTCGCCCACCGCCAATGCCCGGTGATCGCCGGGCGCCCGGTAGCTGATGTCCAGCTGGCGGGTCTCCTCGCCGCGTTCGAGCGCGTCCTCGTCGCCCTGGGTCAGCTTGTCCAGCAGCGCGGTGCTGAGGCCGAGCACTCGCGCCGCCACCGCCCGTCGCTCGGATTCGTAGCTGTCGAGCGCGGATTCGTCGCCCTGGAGCGCGGCGGCGAGCTTCCAGCCGAGGTTGTAGGCGTCCTGAATGCCGGTGTTCATGCCCTGGCCGCCGGTGGGCGGGTGCGTGTGCGCGGCGTCCCCGGCGAGGAACACCCGGCCGTCCCGAAAGCGCTGGGCCAGCCGGATGTTCGGCCGCCAGACGGTGACCCAGGCCAGATCGGTGAGCACGATGTCGGAGCGGCCGCTGTGGTGGTCGACGTAGCGCTGCAGCAGCGTGAGCGTCGGCGCGGCGTTCTCGGTCAGCGGCGCGGCGACCTGGAAGTGCGCGCCGCCGGGCAACGGCGCCAGCACGATGCCGTCCATCGGACGTTCGGCGTCGGCGGCGAACCAGTAGCCGTACTCGTGGTCGAGGGCGTCGGCGCGCACGTCGCCGAGCAGCATGCGGAGGGAGTCGTCCGTGCTGCCTTCGAACGGGATGCCCAAGCCCTTGCGCACCGTGCTGCGACCGCCGTCCGCGCCGACCAGGTACGCCGCCCGCACGGTCTCCCGCGCACCGTCGCGGTCCAGGATCGCGGTGACGCCGTCGTCGTCCTGCTCGAACGACACCAGGGCGGTGCCGGTCTGCACGCGTACGCCGAACTCGGCGAGCCGGTCGCGCAGGATCGCCTCGGTGCGTGACTGCCCGAGCGTCCACCCATTGGGGTAGGGGACCGCGGGCGTCGGCGCGACGGGTTCGGCCATCCGGCGTTCCCCGACGAACTCGCCACCGAGGTAGGCGCGTAGCACCGGGATGGGCGCGCCCGCCGCGAGCACCGCGTCGAGCACACCGAGATCGTCGAACACCTCGAGCGTGCGCGGCTGGATGCCGTCGCCGCGTGACCCCGCGAAGAATTCGGCGGCCTGGTCGACGATGCGCACCGGCACGCCGCGGCGGGCCAGATCGATGGCGAGGGTGAGGCCGGTCGGTCCGGCTCCCGCGATGAGTACTTGCACGATGACTCCAATACTGAATTTCAATTCACTGAATCCGAATTCAGTATTGGAGTTGGTACCTTGTCCTGTCAAGGAGGTGGCGCGGTGGCGACGAGCCGCAAGGAGAGATCGGTCGAGACGGAGCAGGCGCTCAAGGCGGCCGCACTGCGGGTCTTCGCCGAACGCGGGTATCTGAACACCAAGATCACCGACATCACCGCGGCCGCCGGACGGGCGGCGGGCTCCTTCTACAACCACTTCGCGAGCAAGGAGGCCCTGCTCACGGCGCTGTTGCGCGATATGGCCGACGCGGGTGACGTACGCGCCGAAGGGGAGGACCACGACCCGGATTTCAGCCGTCCCGAGGCGGTCCGGTACCACATCGAGGGCTACTGGCGTTTCGCGCGCGAGCACGTCGCGGTGCTGCGCGCGGTCGAGCAGGCGGCCTTGGTCGATGTCGAATTCGGCCGCAGCGCAGGACAATTCGCCAAGGATCAGCGCGCCGACATCGCCGATCACCTGGCCGGTTTCGCCGCCGCCGGTTTACGGTTGCCGAGCACGCCGGACGCGAGCCTCGCCATGATGTTCCTGCTCACGCAGGGGCTGCTGGGTGCGGTGGCGGACGGCAACGTCGAGCTGGACGACGACGAAGCCGTGGAAGGGCTGACCCGCTTCATCTATCGCGGGTTGACCGGCCGGGACTACTGAACCGGAAGTCGTTGCGGGCGGACGGGCCGGAAATGCTGAACCGGCCACGCCACCAACGATCGACGACTCAGGGCAGCAGCACGATCGACCCCGTGGTCTTCCGGCCTTCCAGATCACGGTGCGCCCGTTCGGCTTCCGCGAGCGGATAGGTCGCACCGACCCGGACGCGCAGCGTGCCCTTCGCCAGCGCCGCGAGGATATCGCCAGCGCGCCAGAGCAATTCGGCCCGATCGCGGGTGTAGTGCGCCAGCGACGGACGGGTCAGGAACAGCGAGCCACCGGCGTTCAACCGCTGCGGGTCGAACGGCGGGACCGGGCCGCTCGCCGCGCCGAACAGGGCCACCGTGCCGCGCACGCGCACCGAGGCGAGGCTCGCGTCGAAGGTGGACTTGCCGACGCCGTCGTAGACCGCCGCCACACCGACCCCATCGGTCAGCTTGCGGACCTGGTCGGCGAGGTCGTCGCCGTAGCGAAGCACCTCCGCCGCGCCCGCCTCGCGGGAGAGCGTCTCCTTCTCGTCGGAGGACACGGTCGTGATGACCCGCGCGCCCCGCGCCGCGGCCAGCTGCGTCAGGATCAGGCCGACACCGCCCGCGCCCGCGTGCACCAGCACCGTCTCGCCGGGTTCCGGCGTGTAGATCGACTCGATCAGATAGTGCGCCGTCATGCCCTGGAGCAGCGCCGACGCGGCGACCGGGGGATCGACGCCGTCCGGCACCGGGATCGCGACGGCGGCGGGGACCACGACCCGCTCGGCGTAGCTGCCCGGCGCGGCCGCCCACGCGACCCGATCGCCCACCGCGAACTCGGTGACGCCGGAGCCGACCGCGGACACCACGCCGGTGCCCTCGGAGCCGGGCACGTAGGGGACCGGCTGCGGGTAGGTCCCCGTGCGGATGTAGGTATCGATGTAATTGACGCCGATCGCCTCGGTGGTCACCAGCAGCTGGTCCGGCCCGATGCTCGGCTCCTCGACCTCCGTGTACCGCAGGACCTCGGGACCACCGTGTTCGGAAACCTGAATGGCGCGCATGAGATTCAGTTCTACACCCGCCGGGTCTGGACCACCTCCTACCGGTCGGTAAACTCGCCAGCATGAGCGTTGAGACCGCCCCGCCCCCGGTGAAGGTGTCGAGTTCCCTCGTCGACTCGGTGAAGGGATTCCTCGCCGATCACGGTGGTTCGGCCACGGCCGTCCTGCAGCCGATCGGCCGCATCGGCGTGCGTGTCACCCTGGTCGGCGCCGACGGCATCCTCGGCGACCGCGTCGTCGCCGATCTGCCCACCGCCAAGCGGCTGGTCGAGGTCGTCGACGGTCTGACCGAGGCCGACGAGTGGGACCGTGAGCTCACCTCCGTCGTCACCCCGCGCAAGAGCCACTGGGCGCAGATGGCGGGCTGGGTAGCTCGGCAGACCCGCTTCCCCAAGGCGCGCAACGAGAAGTGATGCGGCGGCCCGGCCGGTCTCAGGCCCTGCGCGTCTAGGATTCGGCGCGGGCCACCAGCACCGGGCATGGCGCGTGGTGCAGCAGGTTCTGGCTCGTCGAGCCGAGCAGCAAGCCGGTGAACCGGTTGCGTCCGTGGCTGCCCGTGACGATCATCTGAGCGTCCGCTCCGTGGTCGAGTAGCGCGCGCGTCGCCGGGCTCTGCAGTACCAGCTTCTCGACCTGCAGGTCCGGGTATTGGCTCGACCATCCGGCGAGCCGCTCGCTCAACAACTCTCGCTCCTGCTGCGCCAAGATCTCCCACGCATCGGGTACCGGCGTCCATTGCAGCAGGTCGGGATCGTTCCATGCGTGTAGCGCGATGACGCGCACGCCGAGCCGTGCGGCCATTTCCAATGCGTGGCCGACCGCGGCGTTGCTGGCGGGACTACCGTCGACACCGACCAGGATCGGGCGCTCATCGGGCAGCGGATTGTCGACGTCGCCGCGCCACACCACCACGGGACAGTGCGCTTTGTTCGCGACCCGCAGCGCGGTCGAACCGAGCAGCAGGGTGGTGATCCGGTCGTCGGTGGTGGCGGCCACCACCAGCAGCAGCGCCGTCTCGCTCGCCTCGACGAGTTCGTCGCCAGGAACGCCCTCCACCACCGTTTGGGTGATCTCCAGGTCGGGCTGGTCGGCGCGCACCGCGTCGACCGCGGCGGCGACGTGTTTCTTGGCCACGAAGCGCAGCGTCGGAAGGATGTCGGCGTCGGCGACGATGGCGGCGGTGATCCGGTAGTCGATGGTCGGCACGATGCTGAGGACGACCAGCCGCACCCCTTCGCGCGCGGCGACGGCGCCCGCCCAGCGCGCGGCAGCCAGCGCGGAGCGGCTGCCGTCGACGCCGACGACAATGGACTGCTGGTTGGCGAACCTGGTCATCTCGCTACCCTCCGGTGGTCTCGACGCTGTGTCATTCCTCGGAGCTGTGTCATCACTCGGAGCTGTGTCATTCCTCGGAGCCGAGTCTTCGCTCGGCGCGGCCGTTGTCTCGGCTCGGTCTCCGTTTCTCTCTTACCCATCGTGGCAGTCGCCACCGGATCGCCGATCGAGGCACGCGGCGCGGTTTTGCCGCACGTCTCGGTCCGTGGGTAGCGTCGCGGCGTGACTGAAATGGACGAACTGGACATCCATGAGCGGTACGAGGCCCAGATGTGGGCGCTGCACGACGATGTCTGGAACGCGTGGGGGCGACTCGATCAGGAAGTGTCGGCCCCGCGCTACCAATCGAGATTCCTTCCGACCGAGCTCTGGGCCAACATGGGCATCGACGAGCCGGAGCCGCCCAGCATCGACCACCCGAGCTACCGGGTGGTGCGTCGCCAGTACGGGCTGGTGGTGACCAGCCTCGGCCTGTCGTTCCCCACCGCCTGGTCGGACGCCGAGCCGACCAACGGTATCGAGGTCGAGGTCTACGCGGCCGCCACCGACATTCCGGCGGACGCGCCGTTCGCGGACGTGATGGGTTCCTGGCTGGGGCAGGTGGTGATGTCGGTCGCGCAGACCGCCTCGCAGCACGGATTCCGTTTCACCAGGAATCTGGAACACTATGGGACGCTGTCGATCTCGCTCCCGGGGTTGGACTTTCCCCCGGAGGCGGCGAGTAGCTATGTCGACGAGGACGGGCTCGTCACCGTGCTGCTGGGCATGAACGGCGAAGGTTTCCCCGACGCGGTCACCGGTCCGCTGTCGGAGATTCGCATGGTCAACATCAAGCTGCTCACCGTCGCCGAGACCGCGTTCTGTGTCTCGGGTACCAGCGGCGTCACCGACGCGCGCGCCGAGCTCGCGAACAGGCTTGCCGCCCAGGGTGAGCCGCTCTGGTCGAGCCTGACGCGGCCGTCGGTGGTCTGACCCACGCCCATTCCGCGCGGTTCCGCCGCGAACCGCGCGGGATCAGGCCGACTGAATCGCCGGGTCGGGCGCGACGGCGGGCACCGGTTCGCGGGTGCGCAGCGCGGCCCACAGGGCGGCGGTCGCCGCGGTGCACGCGGCGGCCCCGGCCACGTGGGTGACGACCAGCGCGGCGGGAACATCGGTGAAGTACTGGACGACGCCGACCAGCGCCTGCGCGCAGACCACGCCGAGCAGGACGAACAGGCGGGTGCGCACCGTGCGGGAGATGCCGACGGCGAACAGTCCGAAGCCGAGGCCGACCAGTAGCGCCAGGTAGCCGACCAGCAGCTGTGAGTGCAGGTGCACCAGCGTGACGATCTCGATCTGCAACCGCTCGACCGGCCGTTCGATGCTCTTGTCGCCCGCGTGCGGTCCGGCGGCGGTGACCAGGGTGCCCGCGATCAGGACGCCGGCCAGCGCGACACCGCTCAACGCGGTCAGCCAGCGCAGCGGCGCGGGCGCCTGGACGGTCTGGACGCCGTCGTCCGGCTCGCAGATTCGCGCGTAGAGCACCGTGGCCAGCCACACCATCAGCATCGACGCCAGCAGGTGCACCGCGACTGTCCACCACAGCAGACCGGTGCGGACGGTGATGCCGCCGATGATCGCCTGCACCACGGTGCCGCCCGGCATCAGCCAGGCGTAGAGGAGCACTTCGTTTCTGCGCCGCGCGCGCGTCACCGCGAGCACGATCAGCCCGGCGAACAGGGAGACCACGAAGGTCAGCAGCCGGTTGCCGAATTCGACGGCCTGGTGCACGACCGCCACCTCGGACACGCCGATCGGGGTGAAGCTGCCGGGGAAGCACTGCGGCCAGGTCGGGCAGCCGAGGCCGGAGGCGGTGACCCGGACGACCGAGCCGGTCACCGCGATGCCCGCCTGGGTCAGCACGACCGCGAGCGCGATCAGCCGCTGCGTCCGCAGCGAGGGGAGCGGGAGCTTGTCGACGAGTCGCAGGAATGCGCGATACAGCACGCAACGATGGTAGCGACCGGCGATCGGGCCGCCGCACCCGGACTACTACATACCGTCGTTTGTACCGACGCTCACTCGAAACGGAACCAGCGCGCGGCCAGCGCGCCGCAGGCCACGCCCCACACCCCGAGCACCGCAAGGCCGAACCAGTCGACGCTGCTGCGCAGCGCGTGCTCCAGGGTGACCGCCAGCGCGCCGGAGGGCACCAGCCTGGCGAGCACGTCGACGGCGGTCGGCAGCTCGTCGGAGGCGAACACCACGCTGGCGATGCCGAGCATGACGAACCAGAGGATGTTCGCCAGCGCCAGCACGATCTCCGCCTTCAGCGTGCCGCCGAGCAGCAGGCCCATCGCGGCGAACGTGGCGGTGCCGAGTGCGATCACCACCGCGCCGAGCAGCAGCCCGGCCGGACCCGGCCGCCAGCCGAGCGCGAAACCGATGGCGCCCAACAGGATCGCCTGCAGGACCACGACGATCAGCACCGCGGCGCTCTTGCCCGCGATGATGCCCCACCGCGGCAGCGCGGTGGCCCCGAGGCGCTTCAGCGCGCCGTAGCGGCGATCGAAACCGACGGCGATGGCCTGTCCGGTGAAGGCGGTGGACATGACCGCCACCATCATCACGGCGGGCACGATCTTGTCCACCCGGTCCTGGCCGAGACCGCCGAACGGCAGCAGCGTCAACCCGACCAGCAGCGTGATCGGGATGAACATGGTCAGCAGCAGCTGTTCGCCGTTGCGCAGCAACAGGATCAGCTCGAGCCGGGTCTGCGCGGCGAGCATGGCGGCGCGGGTGGTGGGACGCGGATCGGGAGCGAAGGTGCCCGGCGCGAAGCGGTTGGGTTCTGGCTGAGTCATCCGCGTAGGTCCCGTCCGGTCAGCTCCAGGAAGACGTCCTCGAGGCGGCGCTGGTCGATCCGGATGTCGGTGGCCAGCACGTTCAGCCGCGCGCACCACGCGGTCACGGTGGCCAGCACCTGCGGGTCGATCTCGCCCTCCACCAGGTACGAGCCCGGCGACGTCTCCCGCGGCGAGAAGCCCTCGGGGAGCGCGGTTTTCAACAGTTTCAGGTCCAGCTTGGGCGGTGCGGTGAAGCGCAGCTGCCCGGCGGCGCCGTGCGCGGTCACCTCGGCGGGCGTGCCGGAGGCGACGATGCGTCCGTGATCGATGATGACGAGCTGATCCGCGAGTTGCTCGGCCTCGTCCATCATGTGCGTGGTCAGCACCACGGTGACGCCGTCACGGCGCAGCGCGTCGATCAGCTCCCACACGATCAGCCGGGCCTGCGCGTCGAGGCCCGCGGTGGGTTCGTCGAGGAACACGATCTCCGGTCGTCCGACCAGCGCGCAGGCCAGCGCCAAGCGCTGCTGCTGGCCGCCGGAGAGCCGCCGGTACGGTGTGCGGCGATTGTCCTGGAGCCCGAGGGTGCGCAGCAGCCACTGCGGGTCGAGCGGATCGGCGGAGTACGCGGCCACCAGGTCGAGCATCTCGCCCGCCCGCGCGCCGGGATAGGAGCCGCCGCCCTGCAACATGACGCCGATGCGGGAACGCAGGCGGTCCGAATCGGCGATCGGGTCGAGTCCGAGCACCCGCACCGAACCCGCGTCGGGACGGACGAAGCCCTCGCACATCTCGACGGTCGTCGTCTTCCCCGCGCCGTTGGGCCCGAGCAGCGCGAGCACCTGCGCCCGTTCGACATCGAAGGTCAGGCCGTCGACCGCGGTGGTCTCGCCATAACGCTTGACGACGCCGTCGACGCTAACGGCGGGTCCGGAGGCAGCGGTCACGAAGAGACACCGTAAGACGTCGGCTGCTGTGACGGAGCCGACACCCCCGCCTGAGCGCGCCACGGCAGTGAGTTACGCGTGATCACGATGAACAGCACGCCGACGATGACGGTGGCGATGGCGGCGCCGACGATCTGGAACACCTCGAGATCGGCGCCGCGCGGCATCTGCAACACGCTCACCACAGTGGAGAACGCCACCGCTGGAACACGGAATACGGGCCGGGTCGCCCAGGCCGCGAGCGGCACGATCGCCCATAGCAGATACCACGGCTGCACCACCGGGAACAGCAGCACGATGGCGCCGAGGGAGACCCCGAGCGCGCCGACCGGATGCAGTCGTCCGGTGCTGGTGGCGATGAGCATGCGCACCGTCACGAACGCGGCGACACTGATGGCGATCGGGCGGGTGATGCTGAGCAGTGCGGTGGTGTGATCGCCGAGACCGAGCAGCACGCCGCCGAAGCCGGTGATGATGCCGAGCGCGGTGGGTAACGACATCCAGCTGCGCACCGCGCTCGCGGTGTTGAGCGTGTAGATCCACCCGAATCCGAGCCCGCTCGCGGAGCTGACCACCAAAGTCGTGCCGAGCGCTATCGCGCCGAGCATCGCGGCCGCAGTCAGGACGGGCCGCCAGCCGCCGCCCCAGCGGCGGGCGAGCGCCATTCCGACGAAACCCATCGCGATGATCGAAGTGATCTTGATCGTCGACGACAGCGCGATGAGCAGCGCACCGGTGATCAGCAGCGCGTAGGCCCGTCCGTCGAACGGGTGGGTGTCCTCGATCGCCCGCAGCGCGAACTCGAGTCCGGCCAGCATCAGACCGATCATCAGCGCGTCGTTGTGCACGCCGCCCACCAAATGGAACAGCACCAGCGGATTCGCCGCGCCGAGCCACAGCGCGCTCACCCCGGCGACACCGCAGCGGACGGACAACCGCGGCAGCGCCCAGACGATCAAGGCCACACCCGCCAGCGCGAGCACCCGGTGCACCCAGACGCCGAGAATGATGTTGTCCCCGGTCAATTCGGCGATGCCACGGCCCATCCACAAGAACAGCGGCCCGTACGGGGCGGGCGTATCCCGCCAGATGGTCGGGACGTTGTTGGTGAGGACGTTGTCGATTCCGAGACCGGCGACGGGGCCTTCTTTGTAGGGATCGATGCCGCGCGCCGCGATCTCGCTCTGCGCCAGGTACGAGTACACGTCGTTGCTGAACAGCGGCGGGGCCACGCTGAGCGGGATGATCCACAGCAGCAGGGTGCGGTCGAGCTGCGAGCGGGTCAGCCGGTGCCGCGGGGAGCCGCCGAGGCCGCCGACCGCGAAACGGCCGAGCAGCAGCCAGGCGAGCACCACGACGACGGCGCCGATCATGCACATCGCCAGCGAGCCGGTGTGCGCCCTGGCGAAGATACCGAGCACGCGCAGGCCGGACGTCGGGTTCTGCTGCACCGGCTGCGCGCCGATGCCCAGCGCGCTGATCGCCATCAGGACCGTGCCGGTCGCGCCCATGAGCCGGATGCGGTCGAGCTGGACCAGCTCTCTGCGGTCGAGTTCGGGCACCTCGGATTCGTCGCGGTGCAACACCGCGATAGTGTGATCGGCCGCGGGCACGTCCAGACCGAGCGCCCGGCGCCCGAATACCACTGCCTTGCGCCGCGCGCCCTCCAGTACCGCCACGAGACGCAGCCTAGTGGGCGCTGCCGGACAGAGTCCGTCAACAGCCCGCGCACGGCCGAAGGGTAGGGCGGAGGTACCGCTAGCGGGCGTCGTTGGACAGAGTCCGTCGACAGCCCGCGCCCGGCCGGGCGTCGGTCTCGTACCGCACCGAGTGGCCGACGGGATCGAGCATCGCGACTCGTCCGTAGATATTTACGAACGATATTCATGTGTACTCACCCGAGTCTCTCGAGCGAGTGTGGCCAATGTCGCAGCAGGTCCGGATCTCGCATCGCCCGGGTGTGCCAGCGGCACGAAAAGGTGCGGGACTCGGCCCGGGACGGAAGGGGGCGGACGCGGGTCGCAGCGGAAAGCTCCAGGTTGGAGCCGCGCGAACCGTGTGGAGGCGGAGGGGCGGTTGTCCGGTTTGCTGAATCGCGCCCTTGTTGCCCGAAGGAACGGGCGCTGCCACCGCCCCGGTCACGCAGGTCGAGCCCTGTTCTACTCAGGGCACCCTTATTAGATTTCGGGAACGAATTCCGCCACACTGATGTTGTGAAAACCGTGGGTTTGCGGAAGAACGACGAGAGGTCCGGTCGCAAGACCGGTGCCGCGCCGTCCGCTGCCGTCGCCACGGTCGGGGCCGAGGGGCATCACACCCGTGCCGCCATCGTCCAGCTGCTGCTGGAGGAGGGGCCGATCACCGCGACGGCGATCGGCAACCGGCTGGGGCTCGCCCCGGCGGGCGTGCGCCGCCACCTGGACGCCCTCATCGATTCGGGGCAGGCCAGGGCCAGCCGGTCCGCGCCGTGGCAGCAGAAGGGGCGCGGCCGTCCGGCCAAGCAGTATCAGCTGACCGCTGCGGGTCGCGGCAAGCTCGGGCACGCCTACGACGACCTCGCGGGCGCGGCGATCCGCCAGCTCGGCGAGATCGGCGGCGACCAGGCCATCACCGAGTTCGCGCGTAAACGGGCACGCACTATCGTGGCCGGGATCGAACCCGTCGGGGAGCACACCCCGGAGACCACCGAGGCCAAGGCCGAGGAGATCGCCGAGGCGTTCACCGACGCCGGGTTCGCCGCGTCCACCCGCAAAGTGGGCGCGGGCGTGCAGATCTGCCAGCATCACTGCCCGGTCGCGCACGTCGCCGAGGAATTCCCGCAACTGTGCGAGGCCGAACTCGAGGCGTTCCGCGATCTGCTCGGCACCCATGTGCAACGGCTCGCGACGATCGCCAACGGCGACTGCGCGTGCACCACGCACGTTCCGCTGCTCGTATTACCGATTACCAATTCCCAAGACGCACAACCAGCCGCCGCACAGCCCGCGACGGTACGAACGAACGACTCCGGAAGGAGTGCCGAATGACGACGACCACCGACCAGGTGCAACCGCTCACTCAGGAAGAGACCATCGCTTCGCTGGGCAAATACGGTTACGGCTGGGCCGATTCGGATGTGGCCGGTGCCAGCGCGCAACGAGGCCTGTCCGAGGCTGTCGTCCGCGACATCTCGGCCAAGAAGAACGAAGAGCCGTGGATGCTCGAGCAGCGGCTCAAGGCGCTGCGCATCTTCGACCGCAAGCCCATGCCGAACTGGGGCTCCAACCTCGACGGCATCGACTTCGACAACATCAAGTACTTCGTGCGCTCGACCGAGAAGCAGGCCGAGAGCTGGGAAGACCTGCCCGAGGACATCAAGAACACCTACGACAAGCTCGGCATCCCGGAGGCGGAGAAGCAGCGGCTGGTCGCCGGTGTCGCCGCGCAGTACGAGTCCGAGGTCGTCTACCACCAGATCCGCGAGGACCTGGAGGCCCAGGGCGTGATCTTCCTGGACACCGACACCGGTCTGCGCGAGCACCCGGAGATCTTCCAGGAGTACTTCGGCTCGGTGATCCCCGCCGGTGACAACAAGTTCTCCGCGCTGAACACCGCCGTGTGGTCGGGTGGCTCGTTCATCTACGTGCCGCCGGGCGTGCACGTCGACATCCCGCTGCAGGCCTACTTCCGCATCAACACCGAGAACATGGGCCAGTTCGAGCGGACCCTGATCATCGTCGACGAGGGCGCCTACGTGCACTACGTCGAGGGCTGCACCGCGCCGATCTACAAGTCCGACTCGCTGCACTCCGCGGTCGTCGAGATCATCGTGAAGAAGGGCGGCCGCTGCCGCTACACCACCATCCAGAACTGGTCGAACAACGTCTACAACCTGGTCACCAAGCGGGCCAAGGCCGAGGCGGGCGCGACCATGGAGTGGATCGACGGCAACATCGGCTCCAAGGTCACCATGAAGTACCCGGCGGTCTGGATGACCGGCGAGTACGCCAAGGGCGAAGTCCTCTCGGTCGCGTTCGCGGGCGAGGGCCAGCACCAGGACACCGGCGCGAAGATGCTGCACCTGGCGCCGCACACCTCCTCGACCATCGTGTCGAAGTCGGTGGCGCGCGGCGGTGGCCGGGCGTCCTACCGCGGCCTCGTCCAGGTCAACAAGGGCGCGCACGGCTCGAAGTCGACCGTGAAGTGCGACGCGCTGCTGGTCGACACGATCAGCCGCTCGGACACCTACCCCTACGTCGACATCCG
Source organism: Nocardia sp. NPDC050713 (assembly GCF_040654315.1). NCBI lineage: Bacteria > Bacillati > Actinomycetota > Actinomycetes > Mycobacteriales > Nocardiaceae > Nocardia > Nocardia sp. NPDC050713. The sequence continues at coordinate 254,805 of NZ_JBFAHS010000003.1, forward strand.
CGAGGACGACGTGACCATGGGCCACGAGGCGACCGTCTCGAAGGTCTCCGAGGACCAGCTGTTCTACCTGATGAGCCGCGGCCTCACCGAGGACGAGGCGATGGCGATGGTGGTGCGCGGCTTCGTCGAGCCGATCGCCAAGGAACTCCCGATGGAGTACGCGCTGGAACTCAACCGCCTGATCGAACTGCAGATGGAAGGAGCCGTCGGCTGATGGCCGTCGAGAACGTTGCCGAAGCCGCTGAGGCTCGTACCCCGGCGATCAATAAAGGCGAGGTTTTCACGTCGTTCGACGTGAACGCCTTCGAGGTTCCGCACGCCAAGGACGAGGCGTGGCGGTTCACCCCGCTGCGCCGCCTGCGCGGCCTGCACGACGGCACCGCGACCCGGGACGGCAAGGCGCAGGTCGAGGTCGCGCCGGCCGAGGGCGTCACCGTGGAGACGGTGGACCGCACCGACGCGCGCCTCGGCCAGGCCGGTGTGCCCGCGGATCGCGTCGCGGCGCAGGCGTACTCCGGTTTCGAGCAGGCCACCATCGTGTCGGTCGGCTCGGAAGTCGAAGTGGCCGAACCGGTCACCATCACCATCACCGGCCCTGGCGAGGACAAGACCGCCTACGGTCACTTGCAGATCCGGCTCGGGAACTTCGCCGTCGCCACCGTCGTCATCGACCAGCGTGGCAGCGGAACCTACGCGGAGAACGTGGAATTCGTGCTCGGCGACAGCGCCAAGCTGGTCGTCGTCGCGGTCCAGGACTGGGCCGACGACGCCGTGCACACCACCGCCCACCACGCCATGCTGGGCCGCGACGCCACCCTGCGGCACACCGCGGTGACCCTGGGCGGCGACCTGGTTCGCCTCACCGGCACCGTCAAGTACGACGGCCCCGGCGGCGACGCCGAACTGCTCGGCCTCTACTTCGCCGACGCGGGACAGCATTTCGAGCAGCGCCTGCTCGTCGATCACGCGGTGCCCAACTGCAAGTCGAGGGTGCTGTACAAGGGTGCGCTGCAAGGCGACCCGGCTGGGTTCGATGGGCGCTCCGCAAGCTCCGCGCACGTACCCAAGGGCGACGCCCGCACGGTCTGGGTCGGCGACGTGCTGATCCGCGCGGCCGCCGAGGGCACCGACACCTTCGAGGTGAATCGCAACCTGGTGCTCACCGACGGCGCGCGCGCCGACTCGGTGCCGAACCTCGAGATCGAGACCGGCGAGATCCTGGGCGCCGGACACGCCTCGGCCACCGGCCGTTTCGACGACGAGCAGCTGTTCTACCTGCGCGCCCGCGGCATCCCCGAGGACGCCGCCCGCCGCCTGGTGGTGCGCGGCTTCTTCCACGAGATCATCCAGAAGATCGCGGTCCACGAGGTCCGGGAGCGGCTCGAGACGGCCATCGAGGCCGAGCTCGCCGCGATCGGCGTCTGATCACCGAAACTCTTACCCCGCAAAGGAACTCCATGACCACCCTGGAAATCAAGGACCTGCACGTCGAGGTCGCCAACCCCGACGAGACCGGCGAGCCCATCAAGATCCTCAAGGGCGTGAACCTGACCGTGAAGTCGGGCGAGACGCACGCGATCATGGGCCCCAACGGCTCCGGTAAGTCGACCCTGTCCTACGCGATCGCCGGCCACCCGAAGTACACGGTGACCTCCGGCTCGATCACCCTCGACGGCGAGGACGTGCTCGAGATGTCGGTCGACGAGCGCGCGCGTGCGGGCCTGTTCCTGGCCATGCAGTACCCGGTCGAGGTGCCCGGCGTCTCGATGTCGAACTTCCTGCGCACCGCCGCCACCGCGGTCCGCGGCGAGGCTCCCAAGCTGCGCACCTGGGTCAAGGAGGTGAAGGAGTCGATGAACGAGCTCGAGATCGACGCCGCCTTCGCCGACCGCAGCGTGAACGAGGGCTTCTCCGGCGGTGAGAAGAAGCGCCACGAGATCCTGCAGCTCGGCCTGCTCAAGCCGAAGATCGCCATCCTGGACGAGACCGACTCCGGCCTGGACGTCGACGCGCTGCGCATCGTCTCCGAGGGTGTCAACCGCTACAAGGAGCGCGAGGACGGCGGCGTCCTGCTGATCACGCACTACACCCGCATCCTGCGCTACATCCAGCCGCAGTTCGTGCACGTCTTCGTCGGCGGTCGCATCGTCGCCGAGGGCGGCCCCGAGCTGGCCGAGGAACTCGACGCCAACGGCTACGTCCGCTTCACGACCGCTGCTACCGCTGGAGCCTGACATGACCGCTACGGTCCGCACCCTCGACGTCGCCCGCATCCGGGCCGACTTCCCGATCCTGAGCCGCACGGTTCGGGACGGGAAACCGTTGGTGTACCTGGACTCCGGCGCGACATCGCAGCGGCCCCTCGCGGTGCTCGACGCGGAACGGCGATTCCTGACCGAGAGCAACTCGGCGGTGCACCGCGGCGCGCACCAGCTGGCCGAGGAGGCGACCGACGCCTACGAGGGCGCCAGGGCCGACATCGGCCGGTTCGTCGGCGTCGACGCCGACGAGATCGTGTTCACCAAGAACGCGACCGAATCGCTGAACCTGGTGACCTACTCGTTCGCCGACGACCGGTTCCCGTACCACGTCGGCCCCGGCGACGAGATCGTCATCACCGAGCTGGAGCATCACGCGAATCTCGTTCCGTGGCAGGAACTCGCGCGGCGCACCGGCGCGACACTGAAGTGGTACGGCATCACCGCGGACGGCCGGATCGACCTCGATTCGCTCGAATTGTCGCCCGCCACCAAGGTCGTCGCGTTCACGCACCAGTCGAACGTCACGGGCGCGGTCGCCGACGTGGCCGAGATGGTGCGCCGGGCAAAGGAAGTCGGCGCTCTGGTGGTGCTGGACGCCTGCCAGTCGGTGCCGCACATGCCGGTGAACTTCCGCGAACTCGGCGTCGACTTCGCCGCGTTCTCCGGGCACAAGATGCTCGGCCCGTCCGGTGTCGGCGTCCTCTACGGCCGTCGCGCGTTGCTCGCGGAGACCCCGCCGTTCATCACCGGTGGCTCGATGATCGAGACGGTCACCATGGAGGCAAGCACCTACGCCCCGCCGCCGCAGCGGTTCGAGGCGGGCGTGCCGATGACCTCGCAGGTGGTCGGATTGGGCGCGGCGGTGCGGTATCTCGACGAGATCGGCATGGAAGCCGTTGCGGCCCATGAGCACATGCTGGTCGGCGCCACCCTCGAGGGTCTCGGCGCGATCGACGGCGTGCGCATCGTCGGCCCGACCGAGAATGTGGATCGCGGCGGCGCGGTGTCGTTCGTCGTCGACGGCATCCACGCTCACGACGTCGGACAGATTCTGGACGACGAAGGCGTCGCGATCCGGGTCGGCCACCACTGTGCCTGGCCGCTGATGCGCAGGATGGGCATTCCGGCCACCGCCCGGGCCTCGTTCGCGGTCTACAACACGCTCGACGAGGTCGACGCGTTGGTCGCCGCGGTGCGGAAGGCTCAGAGCTTCTTCGGAGTTGCATAAGACATGCGCATGGAGCAGATGTACCAGGAAGTGATCCTGGACCACTACAAGCACCCGCACCACCGCGGGCTGCGGGAACCGTACGGCGCCGAGGTGCACCACGTGAACCCGACCTGCGGTGACGAGGTGACCCTGCGCGTCCAGCTGGACGACAACGGCGATGTCGCCGACGTCTCCTACGACGGCCAGGGCTGTTCGATCAGCCAAGCCGCCACCTCGATCCTCACCGATCAGGTCATCGGGTTGCCGGTGCAGCAGGCGCTGAAGGTCGTCGACGCCTACAACGAGATGATCTCCAGCCGCGGCACGGTCGAGGGCGACGAGGACATGATCGGCGACGGCATCGCGCTGGCCGGTGTGTCCAAGTACCCGGCGCGGGTCAAATGCGCACTGCTGGGCTGGATGGCGTTCAAGGACGCCGTGGTCCGGATAACCTCCGCGGAAGAGACCAAGCGCACGATGGGCAGCGCCCTGCCGAAGAATGGGGAACGTCATGAGTGAGTCGACGCCGACGACGGAAACGGCCGAGCAGGTCGAACTCTCGGCCGAGGAGATCAAGCACCTCGAGGACATCGAGGAGGCCATGCGCGACGTCGTCGACCCCGAGCTGGGCATCAACGTCGTCGATCTCGGCCTGGTCTACGGCATCAAGGTCGAGAACGAGGTCGCCAAGCTGGACATGACGCTGACCTCGGCGGCGTGCCCGCTCACCGATGTCATCGAGGACCAGTCCCGCAACGCCCTGGTGCGCAGTGGTCTGGTCGAGGATCTCGAGATCAACTGGGTCTGGATGCCGCCGTGGGGGCCGGACAAGATCACCGAGGACGGCCGCGAACAACTGCGCGCCCTCGGTTTCACCGTATAACGCTCTTCGATATCGGGCCCGGATCGCGATGATCCGGGCCCGATTCGTTTCTAGCCCCGAGAAGGGTCGACTTTCGAACTTCCATGCCGTCGGCAATGATTGCGGGGGCTCCGATTCCGGGGCCGATCCGAACAGGAAGATAAATCGATGAGATTGATGGGTAAGGTCGGCTTCGCCGTCGCGGTGAGCAGCCTTGCGGTGGGGTCGGTGCTGGGTGCCGGTTCCGCGAACGCGGCGAGCTTGCACGCGGCGATCGCGGTGAACCCCAACACGTTGGTGTACGGGTTGAGTGTCAACGCGGCGAGCACCGCCGACGCCGACGCCGCGGCGATCGCCGACTGCGGCACGGACGGTTGCGAGGTGGCTGCCTCGTGGGCGAACGGCTGCGGTGTGCTGATGGAGAGCAACGACGCCGCCGTCGTGGCGACCGGCGCGACCAGGGCGGATGCCGAGCGCGCCGGCTACCAGAAGATCGCGGAGGTCACTCCGACGGCGTTTCTGGCCAACGTCGGCTCCGCCAATCTGAGCGGCGTGCGGATCGTCGAGGTCGTCTGCACGGCGAACGCGCGCTGATTCGCTTCGCCCGTGATCGTCCCCGACGTCCAGATCTGCTGGGGCCGTTGACGTTCGCGATCCGCTGAATATCTGGACAAACCGGGCACGCTCGGCAAGGATCTCCCCGTTATCGCTTCTGAAACGGGGAGATCCTGTTGTCTGTGCTGCGCAAGTCGGCTCTTGCCGTCGCCGTGTCCTCCACCGCCGCCCTCGGGGTCGTCGCCGCCGGTGCGGCCGAGGCGGCGCCCAAGCTCTACGGAACGCTGGCGTTCTCGCCGAGCACCGGCCGGGTGGTTGCCGCGATGGACCATCCCAGCCGCGTGCAGGCCGACGCCGCGGCCATCCGCGAGTGCAACGTCTACGACTGCGACCTGGTGCTGAACGTCGTCGACGGCTGCGGCGCCATCGCCCGCGGCGCCGACGGCCGGTTCGACTGGGCCGCCGCGGGTTCCCGCGAGGAGGCCGAGCGGATCGCGGTGACCTCGCTCGGCCAGAGCGCGCCGCCCTTCCCCGATCTCGGCAGCGCGTCCCCGCGGGCCGCGCAGGTTGCGGTGTCGGCCTGCACGAAGAATGTCGGCTGAGAGCGGTTCACATCGCTCGCGCGGCGCGGGACGTTCTCGAAATGAAATACTCACAGCGAGGGAACAATTCGTAGCCGAGCGCGCCACGACCGCGTTCCCGCGGCAAATTTGGACATTTACGAATTCGTGGACAATGATCTGACCCGAATCGTTTCTGAAACGGGGAGGAAATTCAATGTCGTTGTCGCGCAGTATCTTCGTGGGCGCGATCGCCGCGGGCGCGGTGGTCGCCGGTGCGGGGCCCGCCGCTGCCGAGCAGGCCGAGCCGTGGGAGACCCGGATCGGTGATCTCTACGGTGCCATGGCCATTTCGCGCAGCACCGGTGCGGTGTCCTACGCGGTGAACTACAACAGCCTCGCCGCGGCCGACGCCAACGCGATCGATGAGTGCGGCGCCCGCGACTGCCAGGTCGTCGTGCACTTCCGCAACGCCTGCGGCGCGGTGGCGCAGGGCGCCGACGGTCGCGTCGGCTGGGCCTGGGACCACACCAAGAGCGGCGCCGAGCGCGCGGCGATCCAGGTGCTCGGCCTCAGCGCGCCGCCGTTCCCGGACCTCGGCAGTGCCTCGCCACGCCCGGCGAGCACGGTGCTCTCCGCCTGCACATCCAACGTCGGCTGAGGTCCGCTGCCCGCTTTGTGGCGAAATCTCCGGGATGTCGGTTGCCGAATCGTGATCTTGTTGACGATTATGGAGTGGTGCAGCTATCCGACGGCGTGATCGCGCTGCGACCGATCACGGTGGCCGATGCCGAGGCGCATCTGGCCGCCGCGGAGCCCGAGCGGGTCCGCGGGCTCGACGGCGGTCCCGGCACGCTCGAGAGCGTGACGGCCCACTTCGAGAAGTGCGTGGCGGACTGGGCCGCGGAGGGACCCGAGCGGATGTTCGCGATCACGGCGGAGAACGGGGCGGCCCTCGTCGGCACCCTGGATATCCGGACCGATCGGATCTACTTGGCGGCGGGCCAGGCCGACCTGTGGTTCGACATCTACCCGGCCTGGCGCGGCCGCCGTCTGGCCACCAGGGCGGTCATCCTCGGTTGCCGGTACCTGGCCAGCACAGGTCTGGCCGACGAGGTGGTGCTGCGGATCGATCCCACGCACGCCGCCTCGGTCGGCGTGGCCCGCCGGGCCAGGTTCCACTACCTGCGCAGCAGCGACGAACCCGGCGTCGGCCCGCTCGACTGGTACATCCAGGCCCTCTGACCGGTTACCTGCGCAGCACCTTGCGCGCCAGCCAGTTGCCGAGGAACTGGATGCCCTGCACGCCCGCGATGATGATCAGGGTGGCGACCAGGGTGACCTGCCAGTCGAAGCGCTGGTACCCGTACACCAGGGCGAAATCGCCGAGCCCGCCGCCGCCCACGATGCCCGCCATCGCGGACATGTCGACGATCGCGATCACCACGAAGGTGTAGCCGAGAATCAGCGGACCGAGCGCCTCCGGGACGAGCAGCGTCAGAATGATCCGCAATGGTCCCGCCCCGACCGCCCGCGCCGCCTCGATCACGCCGGGATCGACGGTGACCAGGTTCTGTTCCACGATCCGGGCGATCCCGAACGAGGCCGCCACGATCATCACGAAGGCGGCCGCCTCGGTGCCGATCGTGGTGCCGACCACCTCCAGCGTCACCGGCCCCAGCGCGGCGAGCAGGATGAGGAACGGGATCGGCCGCACGATGTTGACCACCACGTTGAGCAACACGTTGACCGGCGCGTTGGCCAGCAGTCCGCCCTTGCGCGTGGTGTACAGGGCGGTGCCGAGAAAGAGCCCGATCAGCCCGCCCACCACGAAAGTGATCAGCACGAGGTAGACGGTGGTGCCGATCGCCTCGGTCAGCACCGGCCGCAGGCGCTCCCAATCCGTGTGCACGGTCCGCTCACCTCCGTTCCAGTTCGTCGATCACCTTCGCCACCGCGTCGTCCGGCCCGTGCAGGGCCAGCGTGACGCTGCCGAAGGTCTTGTCCTGCAGCGTGCTCACCCCGCCGTACACGACCTCGAACCGCACGTCGGCGTGCGCCGCGCCGGTCAGTGCCGCGCCGAGGCCGCGCTCGTCGTCGACGTCGACGGTGACCAGGGTGCCGCCGTGGCGTTCGCGCAGCCGGGCCAGTTCGCCGGAATCGGGCCGGTTGTGCAGCACGGTGCCGACGAACGACTTGGTAGGCGTGGCTCGCGGCGCCGCGAAAACATCGAAGGTCTCGGCCAATTCGACGATCCGGCCCTCGGCGAGCACCGCGACCCGGTCGGCCACCGCGCGGATGACATCCATCTCGTGGGTGATCACCACGATGGTGACGCCGAGTTCGCGATTGACCTTCTTCAGCAGGCGCAGCACCTCGCCGGTGGTCTCCGGGTCCAGCGCCGAGGTGGCCTCGTCGGCCAGCAGCAGCGCGGGCGAAGTCGCCAACGCCCGCGCGATGCCGACCCGCTGCTTCTGCCCGCCCGAGAGCTGGTCCGGATAGCTGCGCGCCTTCTCCGAAAGGCCGACGAACTCGAGCAGTTCGGCGACGCGCGCCTTGCGCTCGGCCCGCCGCCACCCGGCGATCTTCAGCGGGTACTCGACGTTGCCCGCGACCGTGCGCGAGCGGAACAGGTTGAACTGCTGGAACACCATGCCGATATCGCGCCGGATCCGCCGGACCCGGGCTTCCGGTACATCGGTGATCGGTGTGCCGGAAACCAGGACGGTGCCGCTCGTCGGCTTCTCCAGCGCGTTGATCAGACGCACCAGCGTGCTCTTGCCCGCGCCGGAATAGCCGATGACGCCGAAGATCTCGCCACGCTCGATCCGCAGATCTATGCCGTCGAGTGCGACATGGCGGTCGGCGCCCTTACCGAAAACCTTGGCGACGCCGCGGAATTCGACTGCGGCCGCGCGCTCGTCTGGCTCGGTCGCCGAACTCACTTGCCGTCGCGGATGGTCTGCTGCACCCGCTGCAGGATCTGTTCCAGCTCCGGTGCGGGGCGGGTCACCTCGACCGCGGTGTTCTTGGTCGACTCCGCGTGCGCCGCTTGCACTTCCGGGTCCTTCCAGACGTCGACCACCTGCTTGTAGAGCGGGTTGTTTTTGTCCTCGGCCCTGGTGACGATGACATTGATGTACGGCTCGGCCGCCGGATTCTTCGGATCGTCCTTGTATAGCGCCGAATTCGGGTCGATGCCGGAGCGCTCCAGGAAAGTGTTGTTGATGACCGAGCCATCCGTCGAGGCCAGCGACAGCGCCGTCTGCGCCGCGTCGACCGGCGTCACGGTGACCTTGGACGCGGCCTTGTCGATGTCGGCGGGGGAGGGCTGGCGGCTGTCGCCGGACAGCTTCAGCAGTCCGGCGGCCTGCAGCACGAACAGCGCCCTGGCCTGATTGGTCGGGTCGTTCGGGATGGCGATCTGGCCGCCCTGCGGGATGTCGGCCAGCGATCGGTGCTTCTTCGAGTACAGACCGAGCGGCACGATGTAGGTGGAGCCGATCGGGGTCAGCGTGTCGTTGTTGGACACGTTGTACTGGCCGAGGAACTGCAGGTGCTGAAACAGGTTGACATCGATCTGCCCCTGCGCGAGCGCGAGATTCGGCTGCTGGTAGTCGGAGAAGTTGGTGATCCGCAGGGTGATGCCCTGGTCTTTCGCCTTGCGCTCGAAGACGTCCCAGACCTGATCCCGGTCGGTGGTGCCGATGCGCACCACTGTCCCGGAGGACGCGTCGTCGGTGCCGCACGCCGTCAGGGTGAGGGCCGCGGTGGCTACCAGGACCGGGATCGCCAGTACCCGATGGAATTTCACTCGTGCTCCCGAATGCTCGTCGCAAGGTGGCGGGGCAGCGCGTCGTCGCCGTCCCGCCTTTTCTGAACCCGGCAATCCAAGCGGCGCGGCACGGTGACCGACAAGGATTTCGCTAGTGGTGAGCGGAACCCTCGCGCAAAGTTGGACAGTCGTCTAGTTTGACTGTCAACCGAACCTCGCGCGTCGGGTGCGGGCGGCGGACCGCCGTGAGGGGGCGGTCCGCATCGGCCGCGGGACCGGTGACGTGCTGTGTTTGCCCGGGGACTCGTCGGGTAGGCGGTCGGGGAAGCGCACCGGGGATTCCGGCTCTCGACCCGCAGACCGCTCGAAGGGACGTCCCATGCACTACGTCGACACGGCCAAGGGGCAACTGACCGAACTCGTCGAGAAATTCCTCGAATCCGCCAGCCGGACCGGACCCAGCCGGACGGTGACGATCTCCCGGTCGCGGGCCGAGGTCGAACGGTTCTGCCGCGACGCGGACAACCTGTCCCGGGTGCTCGGCGATCTCGGCGACGTCCGCGCGACCGGCCCCGCCGCCTACGAATGGACGCTGCTGCGCGGTGACGACGAGGCGCTGACCTGGCAGACCACACTGGTGACCGAGGCGGACGGCCTGCGTTTCGTCGGCGCCGCCCCCGACGGCTCCGCTCGCGAGCGTGGACCCGAGATCGGCTTGTTCTTCGCCGACGCGCCGCACGGCCTGGGCACCGAGGTGACGATGCGCGCGTCGGCGCCGGTCCCCGGTTTCCTGATCGGACCCGCGGCGTTCAAGGCGCTCTACCGTGCGCGCGCACTGCTGCAAACCGGTGAGCTGCCCACCCTCGAACACAACCCCAGCGCTCGCTGACCGAGGAGACGACATGCGCGCACTCTGCTGGAACGGCGTCGACGACCTGGCGGTGGAGACCGTCGACGAGCCGAGGCTGGTCAATCCGCACGACGCCATCGTGCGAGTCCGGTTGACCACCACCTGCGGTTCGGACCTGCACTTCATCGACGGCTACCTGCCGGGCATGCGCGAAGGCGATGTGTTCGGTCACGAGTTCATGGGCGAGATCGTGGAGGTCGGCAAGGAGGTCGTCGCGCGTTCGGTCGGCGAGCGGGTCGTCGTACCGTCCTTCATCGGCTGCGGCTCGTGCTGGTACTGCGACAACGACCTCTACTCGCTGTGCGACACGACGAACCCGAACGCCGAGCTGCAACAGCCGATCTTCGGCTATCCGACCGGCGGCATCTACGGGTACACCCACCCGTTCGGCGGCTATCAGGGCTCGCACGCGCAGTACATCCGGGTGCCGTTCGCCGACGTCAACTGTTTCACCGTCCCCTTCGGGGTGACCGACGAGCAGGCGCTGTTCCTGTCCGACGCGGTGCCCACCGGGTTCATGGGCGCCGACTTCTGCGACATCTCGCCCGGCGACACGGTCGCGGTCTGGGGGAGCGGCGGCGTCGGGCTGATGGCCGCGCACAGCGCCCGGCTGCTCGGTGCGGAGCGCGTCATCGTCATCGATCGGCTCCCCGAACGGCTCACCCTGGCGCGCGAGAACATCGGCGCGGAGACCATCGACTACACGGCGGTGGGCAGCGTGCTCGACGCGCTGCGCGAAGGCACCGGCGGGCGAGGACCGGACGCCTGCATCGACGCCGTCGGGATGGAAGGGCACGGCACGGGTCTGCAACAGATCTACGACCGCGCCAAACAACTGCTGCGCATGGAGACCGATCGCGCGACGCCGCTGCGCGAGGCGATCCTCGCCTGCCGCAAGGGCGGGACCGTCGCCGTGCTCGGCGTCTACGGCCTCACCGACAAGTTCCCGATGGGCGCCGTGACCAACAAGAACCTGACCATCCGCACTGCGCAGCAGCACGGGCAGCGGTACGTGCCGCGATTGCTCGACTACGTTCAGCGCGGAGAACTCGACCCGACATATCTCATCACCCACGACATGCCGCTCGAGGATGCGGTGACCGGATACGACCTGTTCAAGAACAAGCGGGACGGCTGTGTCCGAGCGGTCTTCCGTCCGTGAGTTCGGCACGCCGGCACGTTGTCACACCGGTGGTCCGGCGGACGAGTAGAAATCGAGCCTCGGGCAGGAAATAGCCCCCTGGTTGCCGCACGCGAGTAGCTCGCCGCGTGCATTCAGCCGTGAAAGAGCGCATTCTGTGTTATGGGTCGGGTGCTCGTAGTCATGACGTACTTCGGAACGGGAACTACGCATCATGTCCACGCCACAGGGACAAAAAGCGCTGGGTAATGGATCGTACTCGGCAGCATACGAGCGTGCGCGGCGACAGCCGGCCGGTTGTGCCACGCTGTCCCATCGGGACCGGCACGGGGGCTGGCGTGAGATTCCACTCGATCACGGCGCGACCCGGATGACGATCGGGCGGTCGGACGCCGCGGACATCATCGTGGCGGCCGACGCGACGGTTTCGCGCCTGCACGCCATCATCGAGCGAGTGGGCGGCTGCTGGGTCGTGATCGACAACGGTCTGTCGATGAACGGGACTTTCGTCAACGGCGAGCGCGTCGGCGGATTTCGGAAGCTCGAGTCCGGCGATTCGGTGCGCCTCGGGAAATCGGTGTTCGTCTTCACCGACGGCCAACCGTCCGACGACGGGAAAACGGTCGTCCAGATGCGGCTGCCGACCCGGAATGCACTGACCGAGGCACAGTATTCGATTCTGGCGGCGCTGTGTCGCCCATATGATTCCGAGACCGCGTTCACCTACCCCGCGTCGAACTGTCAGATCGCCCAGGATCTGTGTCTCAGCGTCGCCACGGTGAAAACCCATATGCGAGCGCTGTTCAAGATATTCGACGTCGAAGCCCTGCCGCCGAATCAGAAACGGGTGTTCCTTGTCGAACGTGCCATCGAGAGTGGCGTGATCGACTATCACGATCGGTAGGGCCGCGGAGTACCGGCGCCGCGTGCGCAGCGGCGACTCCTTTCGGCGCGGTGGACCTCAGATCGGGTCGAAGCCCGCGCCGACGCCACCGCGTGCGTCGATATCGGCGATGATGGCGGCCATGTTCCCGCCCAGCTGCGGTCCGAGGCACGGCACGTACAGGTAGCCGTTGACCATGCCGACCAGCGTTGTCCCGACCACGATCGGCCCGCCGGAGTCGCCGGGCAGGACGCAGATCTGGGTCCAAGCCCAGTTGTTGGTCTCGAACACGTCGCCGTAGGCCAGACCGCAGGTCTGGCCCGTGGTGTAGCCCTGCTTACAGGCGATTTCCGGGAACCGCACCGGCCCGCCCACCGCGGTGATCGTCGTATTTCCCACGCGATTCACGGGGACGACTCGGTCCGGATCGAACTCGATGACGGCGTAGTCCATATCCGGGTTCGTGAAGGCGAAGGTGCCGACTTCGCCGGCGTCACGGTTGGCCTCGGCGGTGATCGAGGTACCCGCCGCATCGCAGTGACCCGCGGTGAGACCGACCAGCCGACCCGCGGCGTCGTGCCCGATCGTGGTGAGCGTGCAGACGCCCTGGTCGCCGACGACGATGCCGGAGCCGCCGCCGAGCACCGCCGGGGCCGCGGCATGCGCGATGCCTGCTTGCGCCCCGGCCGGCAGCACGCCTGCCGCGAGTGCGAAGACGGCCACTGCGAGTTTCCTGAACATAGTCCATCCCATCGCTGGGGCCGCGATGCTCCCGTGCGGCGCTATTGACGTTGGCACCTCCTCGAGCACTACTGCTACAAGTCACCACACCACAGGAGTGTGTGACGCGCGGCGTTTTCGGCATTGTCGCGTTGCGATTACGTCATGCGAGGCAGATGCCCGTACCGAACGGGAAGATCGGCGGTACGAAGCAGACCCACCACAGGAATGGGTTCCACCACAGCAAAGCCGGCTCGACCTCAGCGGGAACTTGGTCGGAGGCGGGCGCCACCTGAACGGGCACAGGGGGTTCGACGGCCGGGGCCGAGGTCGCAACGCCTGAGCCGAGGGCGATCATAGGTGCGATCGCTACCGCTGCGACGGCTGCGCGCATTTTGGTTGATTTCATGATCTTTCCTTCAACTGAGCGCTTTTCGGGACACCCGGAAGGCGTCCCGGAATGACACCACCAACTCTTCTCGCAGACCGCGCGGAAGATCTTCCACCTGCGGGTTGGAAATGCTCAGACCTCGGGTTGGAGTGCGCGTCGCTGTTCGGAAACGGCTACGCCCTGTTCGTCACCGAACGGGGTGGTCGCGTCCGAGCGGTCTTCCGGCTGTGTGCGGGAGCGGGGGAGGGGAACGCCTGGGTCTGATGGGTGGGGTGCCCGAGTCGGGGTCGCGCGCGAGCGGGCGCGAGCGGCGGGCTGTCTCCGGTTCGGCGCGTGCGAAGTCCCTCGGCGAGTTCGGCGGCGACCGCATCGGCCGGGTGACGCGGTGCCCAGCCGAGTTCCCGGCGCGCCTTGGCCGTGTCGATCAGGCACGCCCTGTCGGCGAGCTCGAGCCAGCCCGGATGCAGCGGCTGTACGCCGAGTCGCCAGCTCGCCCACGCCGCGGCGGTCAGCGCGGGCAGCGGCACCGGAAGGCGAAATCCGCCGAAGGTGGCGGCCAGTTCGGCGGTTGTCAGCACCGGCTCGGCGGCCAGGTTGTACGGGCCGCTCGCCTGCCGGGTCAGGATCAGCCGGAGTGCCGCGGCGACGTCTTCGCTGTGTACGAGCTGCAACCGCAGGTCCTTCCACAGCGGGATCGGTAGCCAGCGGTGACCGATCAGGATGCGCGGCAGCCACGGACTCGACGCCCAGTCGGCGAGTTCGGCGGCCGCGGCGGCCTGCGTCACGCCGCACGGCCGGATCCGCGCGACCCGCACGCCGGGGTGCTCCACCGCGAAACCGTCGAGCAGCGCTTCGAGCACCGCTTTGCCCCGGCTGTAGGCGCTGCCGGGAACCCCGCTCGACGGCCACGCCTCGTCGACCCGCTGCCAGCGCGGCGCGGGCGCGTACGCCGCGACCGAGGACGCGCACGTCAGATGCCGCACGCCGCAGTCCGCAACGGCCCGTAGCACATTCGCGCTACCGGCCAGATTCGTCCGCTCCATCAGCGGCTCCCCGCTACGTGGATGGATCGCCCACGCCAGATGCACCACCGCGTCCGCGTCCGCGAACGCCTCGCGCAGCACCCCGACGGCCCCCGGCGCACCGATATCGCACCGCACCCAGCGGGCCCGCGCGTACGGTCCGCGCTCCGCGGGCGGTCGGCGAACGACACCGACGATCTCCCAGTCCTCGGCGCGCAGCGCCCGCAGCAACGCGGTCCCCACATTGCCGCTGGCCCCGGTGACGACAACCTTCACCAGCCGCGTCCTTCGAAGCTTCGTCCGGACATGCCCCCGCCATACCCGCAACCGCACGAGTCACACGATCGGCTCCGCGTCGACGGTGTCGCGGACCTCGGTCCGAGTCACGCGGAACTTTTTCGGGTGGAGTGTCCGAGAAATTCCGCCTCGAGCTGGGTCCACTTCTGGCTGTTCCTCTTCACCGCTGGAATCGGGAACATCGCCTACGCCTGGTATGCGATGGATTGGAACCGCAAGCGGGGACTGTAGCCATCAGCACCCGATCTGCGATAACGACCGGCGAGAGGTAGTCGCACAGGGCGGTGGAATCGAATTCCGCTGTTTCGCGGACCTTACCCGCGAGGTGAGCCAGGTCGGCGATGTCGAGGAACTGGTCGACGTGGGTGAGGATTAGGATCCTGCGGCATGGCCCGCGGACGATCCACCGGCATCGAAACCCGGCCAGCCACAACGAGATTGCCCGACGTGCCCGCTTGGAGAACGCATTGAACAGCCCGTACTCACCGGTCGACGAGCTCAACCTGCTGATGGAATTGCAGGACAGGATCGGTTACGAGAATTACGCCGACGGGTTCGGTCTCACGGACTTCGGTGACATCTCGGGCCTGGTGGCGGGCTGGTCGAAAGATCCGGAGTTCACCGACCGGCTGATTCCGTTCGCGCAGGCCAACGGTTCCGGTTCGTTCTACGCGCTGTGGCGCCTCGACGACCGGGCCGATCTGGCGACGCTGCCGGTAGTCGTCTTCGGAGACGAGGGCGGTCAGCACGTCGTCGCTCGCCACGTGCGGGAGTTGTTCCAACTCCTCGGCTTCGACTCGGAGATCCGAGTCGACTGGAAAGAGGTGTACTTCTATCGCGAGGAGGACGAGGCGCACCGCGATTGCCACGACGAGTTCGTGGCGTGGCTCGACGAGAACTTCGGCCTGCCCCCGGCGGAGGACCCGGCAGCCGTACTCGCAGCGGCGCAAGCGGAGCTGGGGGAGCGGTTCACCGACTGGGCGAAGCCGTTCCTCTCCTGAATCCTTCCTGGCCCCTGAGTGCTTGCGGCCGAAGGGCATTCGCGACGCTCCTGGACACCGTACGATTCGTCGAGGACTCCCGCTGAGCAGATCGGTAGCACCACAATGATTCTCGCGACCGCCATCGACGTTCTGGCGCAAGTCGGCAACCCCACTCCGGAGCCGCCGCCCGATTCGGACAGATACCTGCAACTCGTCCGGTATCTGATCTGGTTCGCCATCCTCGGCGCGGTCGCGCTGGTGGTGATCGGTATTCCGCTGATCGTCGTGTTGGTGACCCGCCGGTCCAACCGTCGCGCACCGGGTGGGCCGGGGGCGGGCCCGGGCTACGGCGGCCCGCACCAGCCGGGGCCGGGCGGTCCCGGCGGCAGTGGTCCGGCGGGTGGTGGATACGACGGCTACGGTGGCGGTGGTCCGAGGGTCTGAGCGCCAGCCGTCGTCGACCCTTCGAGAACGGTGCGACCAGCCCACCGCGATGTCCGACAGCGGTAGCCGGTCACGCCATCGCCGAACCGGTCGGCGGCCCGGCCGTGATGGCGACGGCGGATTCATGTCTCGAGCGCCTGTTCTGTAGTTTTACGGGGCAGCGGTTGGGCGTGACGGCCGAGGCGCACATATTCGGCCGGTCGGTCGCAATAGGGAGGAATTTCGAAACATGGCGCGCACCAAGGAATTCGACCCAGACGTCGTCTTGGACCTCGCCATGGATCTGTTCTGGCAGCGCGGGTTCGAAGCGACCTCGATGTCCGATCTGGTCGAGCATCTCGGCATAGGCAAGGCCAGTATCTACGCTGCCTTCGGCTGCAAGCGCTCACTGTTCATCAAGGCGCTGCAACGCTACCTGCAACTCGCCGACGAGCGGCTCACCGGCGCGCTCTCGCGACCGGGCCCGGCCGTACCCGCCCTTCGAGCGCTCATCGCTCACTTCGTCGCCGAAGCCCGCGACGAACACCGCTACCTGGGCTGCCTGGTGTCCAATACCGCCGTCGAACTCGCCGACCGAGACCCCGAAATCGCCGCGCTGATCGAATCGGGTTGGGCAAGCTGGGAAGATACGTTCACTTCGGCGTTCACGCGCGCCCATGCGCAGGGCGAACTGGCCGCCGACCGCGATCCACGTGCGCTGGGCCGTTTCCTGCTGGTCTTCCTCCAAGGCGTCTGGGTCTTCGAACGCACCCCCAACGCCGCCACCCGCCTGCAAGAGGCCAGCGAAATGGCCGCGGCGTACCTGTTCGATCACCCCGCACCAGCTCCACTGGCCCCGCACTAGCTCCATCGGCTCGGAGCGGAGCCGTCGCACCTTTCGAGTCCCGCGACGTGGAGCCAAACATCCCATCAATCAGCTGACCGCGGGAAATCCCGGTCGAACCCGGGTCGACGGCTCGGCGCCGTCGCGTCCGCATATTCGCGGCGATCGTGGGTAGGCGGCAACTGATCAGCGATTCGCGAGACCCGAGGAGGTGATCGCGATGCCCGGTATGTGCGAGCGGATGATGGACATGTTCATGGGTCTGCTCAACATGCTTCCCGGCATGCCGATGATGATGTGATCACTGGAAAAGTCGGCCTCCAGGGCGGATCAGCACCCTGGAGGTCGTTGCCCGACCGAATGCCCGATTCCCAAGTCGACAATCCCTTCCCGACTCACCTCGAGGAGCACATCATGGGTATCGCAGCACTGATCACCTGGCTGTTGACCGCAGGCGGCGGCGCGGTCCTGCTCGGCACCTGGATCGCCAAGGGCGGCGCGCGACAGCCAACCGCCAGCCATCTGCCGCCGCCGGTCGTTTTCGGTCACTTCCTGCTAGCCGCGGCTGGCCTCGTCGTCTGGATCATCTACCTGGTAGTGGACTCGACGGCGCTGGCCTGGATCGCGTTCGCCCTGCTGGTGCCCGTCGCCGCCCTCGGATTCGCCATGCTGTTGCGCTGGCTGCCGGTCTATCGCTCCCGCACCGCCGCCGCGGCCGAGGTCATCGACTCCGCTCCGCCGGAACGCCACTTCCCGGTCCCGATCGTGGCCGCGCACGGGGTACTGGCCGTCACCACGGTCGTCTTGGTCCTGCTCACCGCCCTGGGTGTCGGCTAGACATGAGTCGCGCCGCCCTCCGCTACCTGGCCAGCGCATCGTCGGGCTGTCCGAACTCGCCCGCGTCGTCGAGCACTTCTCCCGCGGCCCGCAGGTTCCTTCCGCTGGCGCCACGATCGCTCCCGACTCGCGCCGACCACGGCCGAGGTGCCGCGCGGGTGCGTCCCAGCGGCGCCGTCCATCGACGGAGGCGGGGCGAATCCGCCGACCTGCGGGTGCGTTCATGACGGAGGGCAACCGATCGAGGAGTGGTTACCTCGCGAGCCTGGTGATGTACGCGCTCACCGTGATCGCGGTGGCGATCCTCGGCAGGCTCACCCACCGGAGACTTCCGGAGGCCATGAGTGTGCAGGACCTGGTGACGACCGCGTTCGCGGCCCACAAGCTCTCCCGAACCGTCACCAAAGACGCTGTCGTCGCACCGCTTCGGGCCCCGTTCACGCGCCCGGCCGGCAACGGCGGCCCCGGCGAGGTGATGGAGCGCCCCAAAGCCGAGGACGGCGTCGCGCGCGGCATCGGTCAGCTGCTGACGTGCCCGTTCTGCTTGGACGTCTGGGTGGTGACGGGCTTCACCGTCGGCCACGTCTTCGCGCCGCGCGCGACCCGAATGATCGGTGAATCCCTGGCCGTACTCGCCGGTGCCGACTTCCTGCACCTCGCGTACGCGACCGCCCAGCAGATCGCCGAGCAGTAGACGCTCGATGGGGTCCAGCGGCTCGGCCGCGGCCTGGCGCCGCGGTGCCTGCCTCGGCGCTACGGTCGGACCGCGACAGCGGACAAGCCTGCAAGCGGCAGACACGCGGTGACTCGCGGCGACGGCGGCGTGTGTCCATTACTGTCCCCAGGGCACCCCGGCCCCTCGAGGAAGCAGGTCGATGGACACCGTGCGAAGGCTGCTCGTCTGTCTGGTTTCGGTCGCGCTCGGTCTCGGCGTTGTGGGCGGACCCGCCGCCGCCGAGCCGGTGCCCGGTGCCGCGCGGAACCCGGTCCTGGTGATCGGCGGGTTCGACGCGAACGTCGGCAAGCTCGAGACCCTGCGGGCCTGGTTGGGCTCGCGCGGCTACACCGCGTACGCGATGGTGCTGCCGGGCACGCCCGCCGCGACCGCGCCGCTGGTCGACTCGGCGCGCGCCGTGGCGGACAAGGTCGCCGAGATTCGTCGCGAAACAGGTTCGGCGCGAGTGGATCTCGTCGGCCACTCGATGGGTGGTCTGGCCCAGCGTCACTACGTGAAGTTTCTCGATGGGCGCGCGGCGGTGGGCATCTACCTCGACTTCGGCACGCCGGAAAACGGCGTGGCTCTCGCGGTGCTGTGCGCACCGTTCTACCCGGGCTGCCGCGACCTGACCCCTGGTTCACCGTTCCTCACCGCGCTCAACGCCGCACCGGCGATTCCCCCCGACCTCCCCGCCTACCACCTGTTCTCCGAGGACGCGGGCGAGGAACGCGAACCGCTGCCCGGCGCGACGAACGCGAGCGTGCAATCGTTGTGCCCGGGCCGCCGGGTGACGCACGCCGACGAACCGATCGACGGCGCCTTTCAAGAGTTGATCGACAGCGCACTGCGCGGCGAACCCCTGGCCACCGGCTGTCCCTGAGCCGTCGAAAGATGTCCGAAGCCGCTTCTACAATCCCCGCGTGACGCTTACCCTCGCCGACCTCGTCGGCTACACCGATCGTGACCTCGACGCCGACCTGGCGCGGTGGTTTCCCGATGCGACTCCCGTCCAGGTGCCGGAGGAAACCCCGCCGGTGGCAAGGTTTCTCGCGCGCCTCGCGCCCACGGACGCCGCGGCGCTGGCTGCGCTCGACCGCCGGGTGCGCTCGGGCCGCTTGCCGCAGTTCTTGGACATCTTCTCCTGGTCCTACGGTTTCGACTTCGGCGGAAACGATTGCGGGCTCCTCGATTCGGACTACACCACCGAGCTCACCGACGACGACGTCTACTCGATCGGCGCGGACGGCGGCGGCAATCTGTACGTCGTGCTCACCAATGGTCAAGTGGCCGTGTGGTTTCACGAAGAGGAGGTGCTCGAAGGCGGCACCCGCTTCGACAACCTCGATGTCTTCCTCTGGTCGTTCGTGCGCTACCGCGCCGTACGCGCGGGGAAACTCGCGCTCTCGGCTGTGGAGGCGGACTTCGTGGCGCTCGGCCAGGACGGCGCGCTCGAGCCGAACCTCGGCCTGCTGAAATACATGAAGTAGGTACGCCCGTTTGTGCGCAACGACCCGGTGAATCTATAGTGGTCGCAATCCGATTGGTGCTCCCAAGAAGTACAGCCGCAGAACGGGAGACCACGCCTCGATGATCCAGGCGATGGAGTGGGCGGTGCTGTTTGCCCACCCATTTTTCTGGAGGAATCCCATGCATATCGGACTCGGATTGCCGATCTCCGACCCCGTTCTTCTGCTCGATTGGGCGCGGCGTGCCGACGCGGGGCCGTTCTCGACGCTCGGCTTGCTCGACCGCCTCGTCTACGACAATCCCGAACCGTTGGTCGCTTTGTCGGTCCTCGCCGGAGCGACCAGCCGCGTCAAGGTACAGACCGAGGTGCTGCTGGCCCCGCTGCGGGATACCGCGCTGCTCGCCAAACAGGTTGCGACACTGGACCGTATGTCCGGCGGCAGGCTGGTGCTCGGGCTCGGCGTCGGTGGACGCGCCGACGACCATCTCGCCACCGGCGTCGAGCTGCGCACCCGCGGCCGTCGGATGAACGAACAACTCGCGCACCTGCGCGGCCTGTGGTCGGGAGAGCCGTTCGGCGCGGAGTGCGGTCCGATCGGCCCGGCTCCGGTGCGGCCGGGAGGTCCGCCGATCCTGTTCGGCGGCTTCAAGCCCGCCGCCCTGGAACGCGTCGCGCGCTGGGGCGACGGTTTCCTTTCCGCGGTCCCGCCGAACTGGGCGGGCGGGTTGTTCGACTCCGTCCGCAAGTCCTGGCACGACCACGGACGCGACGGCGACCCGCGGCTCGTCGCGCAGGTCAACGTCGCCCTCGGTCCGCAGTCAGTCGTCGACGAAGCCCGCACGGCGATCGGCGCCTACTACGAGTTCAGCGGCTGGGCCGACAACATGGTCGCGGGTCTACGCGCCACTCCCGACGAGATCCGCGCGACCATAAGGCAATTCGCCGACCTCGGCGCCGACGAGGTGATGCTCTACTGCTACGGCTCCGATCCCGGACAGGTCGACCGCATCGCCGATGTGATCGGCTGATCGAGCACCCGGGCCCGTCGGCGGTATTGTCGACGGGCCCGGAACGCCGCCGCCGGTCCCGGCTCCGGGCGCGGCGCCGTCTGTCAGAACATGCTGTAGCCGCCGTCGATCAGCAGGGTGTCGCCGGTGTGGTAAGCGCTGGCCGGGCTCGCGAGATAGACCGCGACCGCCTCGAAGTCCTCGGGCGAGCCCCAGCGCCGCACGGGAATTCGCGGCTGAACGCGTTCCCTGAAGCGGTCCCAGGCGAAGATGTGCTCGGTCATCGGGGTATCGATCCAACCGGGAAGCACGGCGTTGGCGCGGATGCCGTGCTTGCCGAGTTCGACGGCGATCGAGTTGATCACCGCGATGATGCCTGCCTTGCTCGCGGCGTAGGACTGGCCGCGAGGCACGCCTTGCCTGGCCGCCAGGCTGGCGGTGGCGACGAGGCTGCCGCCCGTGCCCTGGGCGACCATCACCTTCGCGGCCTCGCGCAGGGTGACGAAGGCGCCGTCCAGGTTGACCGAGGTGACGCGGCGGAACTCCGCCAAACCGGTGTCCAGGAAAGGCGTCATACCTTGCGCCACACCGGCATTGACGAAGCAGGAGTCGATGCGCCCGAGTTCGGCGGCGGCGCGCGCGACGGTGTCCACGATCTGCTGCTCCTCGGCGACGTCGCAGACGAGGGGAAGCACGCGGCCGCCGAACTCGCGCAACTCGGCGGCGGCCGTGGCGTTGCGTTCGCCATCGCGACCGACGATGCAAACGTCGGCTCCCGCGCGGGCCAGGCCGCGGGCGAAACCGAGCCCGATCCCGGAGTTGCCGCCGGTGACGACGGCGACCTGGCCGCTGAGATCGAAGGGGGAGGCGTCGGTCATGCGTGGGTCCTTCCGTCGGCGACACTGCCTGTGCTCGAAGGTACCGGTGGCCGACGGGACGGTGACGGCCCCGACGCGGTGCCGGGGCCGTGCGGTCGGTCAGGCGCCTACCGACGTCAGCAGCATGTTCAATGCGTTCTGCATCTGGGCGCGCCAGGCGGGCCAGTCGTGGCCGTCACCCTCGACGTAGCGCTCGTCGACGGTGGCGCCGAGTTGCTGGAGGCGGTCTACGAAGCGGTAGTTCTGTTGATAGACCGCTTCTTCCACGCCGCCGCTGCGGCCGTAGGAGACGAAGAGGGGCTTGCCGGTGAGTTTCGCGGCTTGGCTGTAAGGGTTGTTCTGCTCCCAGATCGCACGCTGGGCGGGGATGTTGTAGTCACCCCAGACGCGTTTCCAGTCGGCGGCGCAGCCCTGGCCGGGCTTGTCCGGGTCGCCGGGGGCGCCGGAGGCGTGCAGCGGGTCGACGTTGCCGCTGAAGGAGGCCGCGGAGCGGAACATGCCCTGGTACTCGGCCGCGAACTTCATCGCGCCGAGGCCGCCCATGGAGTTGCCCGCGATGGCGCGGGTGGTGTTGGCCTTGTAGGTGGATTCCAGGATGGTGCGCACGTCTTCCAAAAGGTACTTCTCCCAGGCGGGAGCGCCCCAAGCGCCGTTGTTGTACCAGTCGGAATAGGCGCTGCACCAACTGGTTTCGGGCAGCACGAAGATGGCGTTGGCGTCCTCGGTGAGCGCTTCGAGATCACCCTTGTCGGTCCAGGACTTGTGGTCGTCGAAGCCGCCGTGCAGCACCCAGACCGTCGGCCAGGTGCGATTGGCGTCCTTGGACCAGCCGGGCGGCAGCAGCAAGCGGACGACCTTGACCGACCAGTCGGGGCCTTCCAGGTTCGGGGAGGAGATGCCGATGTCGAGGATGCGGTCGCTCACGCGCGCCTCCCAGCGCACGATGCCCGCCGCGGCGGCGGGCGTTCGAGGGACGAAAGTCGATGCGACACCAGCCAATACGGCGACGACCGCGAGCGCGATCCGGATCGGTCGAGACACAGGGGATCCTTTCGGTACGAGCTGTCGCAGAGGAAGGTAGTCGAGTACCCGGTTCTGCGAATAGCAGTGTTCGTGAAACTGTGAACACTCACCAGACGCGAATTCCTCTGGGGGCTCAGCGCGCCACGCTCGGATGCCGACGAGTCGTCGGCACAAGTTCGCAATCCTCGCGCTGAGCAGAAACGCGGCAGTTGATCGGCGTGTCCGGGGGTCGTGCCGTCGAGTCGCTGGTGCCGTTCACTGGGCAGACGCCCGGACGGCGTGGTAAACGATGTCCATGCGTGGCGCGAAAAGCACGAAGCCGCAACGGGTTCAGAAGCTGCCATTGGTCATTGCGGCTGCGAGCATTCTGTTGATCGGCGGCGCTGCTGCTGTCACGGTGGTGTCGGTGACTTATAGCACCCGCGCCTTCTGGACTATTGCGGCGCAACCGCTCGCAACCGTCTTTACCGGCGCCGGTGCGGTCACTGCCGCCTGTCTCATCTTGCTCAATGGCCACCTCGTCCGCAGACAGGAAGACAAGCATCATCGCGAGACGGCTGCACGCGAAGGAGAGATCGCGTTACGGGATCGCTATACATCGATCGCGGGCCAGCTTGCCGACAACAGTCCCGCCGTCCGCATGGCGGGTGTGTACGCCCTCGTTGCGCTGTCCGATGATTGGCATGCGTTCGGAAACGATCAGGAACGTCGCGTCTGCGTCGATCTGCTTCGTGCTTACATACGGGTTCCGATGCTCGAACCGGTCGATGCGCCGGACGGCCTCAGCGGTGCAGGAGAACGCGAAGTGCGTCAATCGATCGTGCGGTCGATCGCCTACCGCCGACAGCTCGCTCAGGATGACGATCGGTCATGGTCATCGATCAAGACAACCTTTTGGAGGTCGATTCTCCCGGGGTGCGCCCTGCAGGACTGCAAGATGCCTGGATGGCAGCTCACCGGAGCCGTTCTTACCGAGGCCAGTTTGGCTGGTGCAGACCTATCCGCAGCGATATTGCGCAGTGCTCGACTGGAACGGGCGGATCTCACAAAAGCGAATCTGCAGGGCGCCGACCTTCGAAACGTGGCGGCGGCTGGGTCGAATTTCGAAAAGACCGATCTGAGTGGTGCGGACCTGTCGGAGGCAGATCTGTCAGGTGCCAATCTGACCGAAGCTCGATTGAGCACTGCGGCTCTGCCTGCGGCCAGGTTGGCTGGCGCAGACCTGACGAGTGCGGATTTGTCCGGAGCAGATCTGCGAGGCGCCGACCTCGCTGGAGTGATCTACTCGGCGGACACTCGGTGGCCGGATGGGTTTCGTCCTCCGCCGGGCGGCAGCAGCGGTTCCCCTAGCTCGACCGAAACGACAGTTGGTAGACAGCCGTTTGCTTTCGGTGGGTTGGATCGAGTGTGGCAGCGTCTCGACCGCCGCTGATCGCGCGGGCGGCGTCGATCAGCGCCCCACCTTGGAGGTCGGAGCGGGAAAACATTCTTCGCCGAACACGCTGGAAACACCACCTAGTCGCGGTCCTCGGGTTCGTAGCGCGGGCCGAGCAGGGCGATGGCGGTCTCTACGGCGACCTCGACGAGATCGGAGACGTCCTCGCCGTCCTCCACGGCGGAGGCGATGAGTTCACGGTAGCCGCCGTAGAGGATGGTGGCGGTTCTGCGAGTCGCTCGATGCACGCCCGGTGCGCCGAATTCCGGTGTGGCGGTGAGGTTCTGGATCAGGCCGACGAACGCGTCGGCGGCCTCGCGGTGCAGTCGCCGCGCGTCCTCACCGAGCGCCGGGGTGTCACGGATCCAGGCGAGGGTGATCGTCCGGTCGGTCTTCGACGCGTCGATCCACGCCTCGATGGCCTGGCGGACCTGCGTTCGCCAGGGCGCGCGAGGATCGACGGCGTCGTAGATCCGCTGAATGGTCTCGTTGTTCCGTTCGGTCAGCAGCGCGATGAAACAGTCCTGCTTGCTGGTGAAGTGCTCGTAGAAGGTGCGCCGCGAGGTGCGCGCGGCCCGGACCACGTCGGCCACCGTGGCGTCGCGGTATCCGCGCTCGCGAATCGCCTCCGCCATCGCGTCGAGCAGCCTGCGCCGGAAGCCGGATTCCGGCGCGGTTTCGGCGGCGGTGGTGGCGGGCTCGGCGCGGGTCACATCGACCAGATTAGTGACCGCCCGGCTCCGCGAGCACGTCGGACCCGGCGCGGTGCGGCGTCGCTCGGGCGAAGCGGAGGGTGCCGTCGTCGATCCGGCCGTGCCGCAGGGTGAGCACGTCTTGGGCGTAGTTCATGCCGAGCCGCCACGGCGCCCGCGTTCCCGCTTTCGGGAACCGGTCCAGCGAGCGCAGGACGTAACCGGCCTGGAAGTCCAGCAGCGGTCTGGCGTCCATCGCCGGGTCGGGCACCGGCACGCAGTGGTCGTAGCCGTGCGCGTCCATATGGCGCAACAGCCGACAGACGTATTCGGCGACCAGATCGGCCTTCAACGTCCACGAGGCGTTCGTGTAGCCGATGGTGAACGCGAAATTCGGCACCCCGCCGAGCATCATGCCTTTGTAGGCCATGGTCTGCGGCAACGGGACCTCCCGCCCGTCGACGGAGAGCCGGATGCCCCCGAGCGCGAGCAATCGCAGACCCGTCGCGGTCACCACGATGTCGGCCTCGATCTCCGTGCCGGAGGCCAGCCGCAGCCCGCGTTCGGTGAACCGGTCGATCCGGTCGGTGACCACCGACGCGCTCCCGTCGCCGATCACCCGGAACAGATCGGCGTCCGGAACCAGGCACAGCCGTTGGTCCCAGGGGCCGTAGCTGGGGTTGAAGTGGACGTCCACGTCGTAGCCAGCGGGCAGATGCTTGATCGTCTGCTCGCGGATGAACTTGCGCATCATCGCGGGCCGCCGCCGGCTGAGCTGGTAGATGAGCGTGCTGATGAGCACGTTCTTCCACCGGGTGACGGCGTAGGCGCGGCGCGGACCGAGCAGCGCGCGCAAGCGGGTGGCCACGGCGTCCACGGTCGGGGCGGGCAGGATATAGCTGGGCGAACGCTGCAGCATGGTGACGTGGGCGGCCTCCCGTGCCAGGGCCGGGACCAGCGTCACCGCCGTGGCGCCGCTGCCGATCACGACGACGCGCCGACCCGCGTGATCGAGGTCGTCGGGCCAGTGCTGCGGGTGCACCACCCGGCCGCCGAAATCCTCGACACCGTCGAACTCGGGGGTGTAGCCGCGGTCGTAGTGGTAGTAGCCGCCGCAGACGTACAGGTACGAGCACGTCATGGTGACCGTCGCGCCCGCGTGCTCTACGGTGAGGGTCCAGCGCGCCGTCCCGCTGTCCCAGGACGCGTCGACGACCTTGTGCCCGAAGCGGATTCGCCGATCGATGCCCGCCTCGGTCGCGGTCGCGCGCACGTAGTCGAGTATCGCAGGTCCGTCGGCGATCGCCTTGGCGTCGGTCCACGGCCGGAACCGGTAGCCGAGGGTGTGCATGTCCGAATCCGATCGCACGCCCGGATAGCGGAACAGGTCCCAGGTGCCGCCGATCGCCTCGCGCGCCTCCAGCACGAGGTAGGTCCGGTCGGGGAGAGCCGTCTGCAGGTGGTGGGCGGCGCCGATGCCGGACAGGCCCGCGCCGACGATCACCACGTCGAGATGTTCGGTCATGCCAGCGCCTCGCTCCGGCCCCTGGCCCGCAGCCGACGCTCCAGCATCGCGATCACGGCGTAGTAGTGGGTGGGCGTGATCCGTGCCAGCGCGTCGATGAGGTAGGCGTCCGGCCCGACCAAGATCCGCGCCTTGCCCTGTTCGACGCCTCGGGCGATGATGTCGGCGGCCTTCTCGGGCGACGTGAGGGTGGCCGCTTCGAACTCGGTCGCCAGCTGCTCCTTGCTGCGCCCGAGGCCTTCGGGATCCTTGCGCACCCTGGCATTTCGCGCGATGTTGGTGGTGATGCCGCCGGGGTGCACGTTCACCGCTGAGACGCCGGTGCCCCGAAGTTCTTGGCGCAGCGCGTCGGTGAAGCCGCGAACGGCGAATTTCGCGGCGCAGTAGGCGCTTTGGTTCGGCATGCCGACCAATCCGAACACGCTCGACATATTGACGATCACGCCGCTGTCCTGCTCGACGAGCAGCGGCAGGAAGGCGCGCGTGCCGTTGACCACCCCGTCGAAGTTGATCTGGCGCAACCACTCGTCGTCCTCGGCGTTCGCGTCGAGCACCGACGCGGACACCGCGACCCCCGCGTTGTTGAACACTGCCGCCAAGGGCGCGGTCAGCCAGGCCCGCACCTCGTCGGCGAACGCGCGCTGATCGGCCGCGTCGCGAACGTCGAGCACGCGGGTGAGCACGGGACCGGAGAGCGATGCGGCGGTCTCCTTCAGTCCCGCCGCGTCGATGTCGGCGATGGCGACCGGCGACCCCCGGCGGGAAAGATGCTGGGCGAGTGCGCGTCCGATGCCGGAGGCGGCGCCGGTGATCATCGCCGGGTGACCGGACAGGGGTCTAGCGGTTCGAGGCATCGGTGCTCCTGGTTACTGCGGTGCGAATGTGTTCGTCGATGAGGTCGGCGAGTGTCGGCCAGATGCCTTCGGGCAGGTCGTGACCCAAGCCGGTGAGCGTGCGCAGGCGCGCGCCCGCGATGGCGCGGGCGGTGACGGCGCCGCCGGTGGGCGCCACCATCAGATCGCGATCGCCGTGCAGCACCAGCGTCGGCGCGGTCACCGCGCGGAGTTCTCGAGTTCGGTCGCCGGACTTCAAGATTCCCGCGAGCTGGCGGCCGACGCCCGCCGCGGGCCGCGGGTCGCGATCCCACACGAGCGCCGCCGCCGCGCGCACGGCGGCCTCGTCGAACGGATAGCCCGCGGACCCGATGTGCCGGTACATGCGGACGGCGGCGTCCACGTGCTCGGCGCGGGTGCGCGGTGGTCTGCCGAACATGCGCCGCCACGTCGAGAGCGCGGGGCGGCCGACGCGCGGCGCACCGGTCGTGGACATGAGGGAGATCAGCGAGGCGACCCGCTCGGGATAACGCGCGGCGACGGTCTGCGCGACCATGCCGCCCATCGACATGCCGACCAGGTGTACGGAGCCGAGATCGAGCGCGTCGAGCAAGCCGACGGTGTCGGCGGCCAGATCGCCCAGCTCGTATTGCTCGGGATGCCACCGCTTGCGCAGGAAGTCGAGCGGACCCGGCGGTGGGAAGGTCAGATGCGTCGACTCGCCGACATCGCGATTGTCGAAGCGCAGCACCGGATGACCGCGTTCGGTGAGCAGGCGGCACAGGCCGTCGGGCCAGATGTGCAGCTGCTGGCCGAGTCCGGCGGTCAGGACGATCGGCGTCCCTTCCGAGTCGCCGAGCCGCTGGTAGGCGAGGTGGACGCCGCGACCGACGTCGACGCGACCCTCGATCATGCCGTCACCTCAGCGGCCTGCGTGTCGGCCGGGACCGCGGGGCGCGGCGGTCGCCTGCGCACGACCGCCCGGCCCTTCTTGGCGGGCACCAGCGCCACACCGCGGAAGTGCGCGCGCTCGTCCGGCGCGGTGGTCGTCTCCAGCGTGAAATCCCTGAGAAGCGTGCGCAATACGACGTTCATCTCCATCGTGGCGAAGGCCGCGCCGATGCAGCGGCGCGAACCGCCGCCGAACGGGATCCAGGTGAAGGTGCCCGGTCGCACCCCGAGGAACCGGTCGGGGTCGAAGGTGCGAGCTCTTGGGAAGAGCTCCTCGTTGTCGTGCATGAGCCGAATGCTCACCAGCACGTTCTGCCCTTTGGGCAGCGTCCAGCGTCCCAGTGTCATCGACTCGGCACGCACCTTGCGCGCGGTCGCGTCGATCACCGGCCGCACGCGCTGCACCTCGAGCAGTGTCGCTTCGCGCAGCTCCGAGCCGCCCGCGTCGACCTCGGCGACCAAGCGCCGCAAGATCTCCGGATGCCTGCGCAACCGCTCGACGGTCCAGGCCAGCGTCGTCGCGGTGGTCTCGTGCCCGGCGGTGAGCAGGGTGAGCAGTTCGTCGGCGATCTCGCCGTGCGTCATCGCGGAGCCGTCGTCGTAGCGGGCCTGCAACATCATCGACAGCACGTCGTCGCGATCACCCAGATCGGGGTCGGCGGCGGCGCGGGCGATGAGTCGCGCGACGATCTCGTCGTAGTGCTCGCGGTGCGCGGCGAATCTGGCCCATGGCCCGTAGCGGCCGAGGAACTTCCGCGGCACGGGCAAGGCCGCCAACGCCGATCCGACGAGAACCAGCCGGGGGAGCAGGACGCGCAGCTCCTCGAACTCCCGGCCTTCCGCGCCGAACACCGCGCGCAGGATCACGTTCAGGGTGATCCGCATCATCGAGTCCATCGTCGCGAACTCGACGCCCGAGGGCCAGGTCGCCAGCTCCCGCTCGGTTTCCTCTTCGATGAGCGCTTCGTACACCGCGAGCCGCTTGCCGTGGAAGGGCGGAGTGAGCAGCTTGCGCTGCTTGCGGTGTTCGGCCCCGCTCAATGCGAAAAGCGAACCGGGACCGAGGAATTGGCCGAGGTTGACATCCAGGTTGTCCGCGACGTCGCTGCCCGCGGTGAACAGCGCCTTGACCTCGGCGGGTTCGGAGATCACCACGGTGCGACCGAATCTGGGCATATAGACCGTGAACGCGGAGCCGTACTTGCGGCGCCAGTGCCGCCAAGCGCGGGTCCGGCCTGCCACGATCGCGAGGCTCTGGACGAGCGGTGGCGTGGAGGGTCCTTCGGGCAGTGTCACGGTGCTCATGCGCCATCTCCCAGCGTGGTACTTCGGCGTACCATTTGCACGGTACGCGCATGTACCAGCCTGTGGCAAGGGTCACATCGGTGCTCACCGTGCCCGACACGGCGTCGGCGGCACCTCGAATCGAAAATCAGCCCTGGCCGATGCTGACGACAGCGCCGGTGCGGGCGTCCACGTCGACCTCGACCTCCGAACCGTTGGCGCGGACCAGTTCGATCTGCCAGATCAGCAACCCGTCCCGGTTGGTGTCCAGCTCCATCTCGACCAGCTTCGCGCCGGGCTCGCGCTCCGCCGCGGCTTCCAGTGCGCGACCGGCGTCGAATGTCGCGGACTCGACCTTGGCCACGTCGTCGCTGGGCTCGTCGGACCGGCTCTGGGCGACGACTTGTTCGCCGAGTTGGTCGACGAGCACCTTCACCTCGTTGCCGTCGGAGGCCACTTTGACGTCGAAGACCTGTTTGCCGTTGCTGGTCTCGATCTCCACGTCGAAGGCGCGGCCGTTCGGCACGGCGTCGGCCGCGGTCCGCAGCGCGCGCTGCGCCGCCGAGATCGAGGCGGTCTCGGCGGAGCCCTGGCTCGCGGAATCCTGCGTGGTCGGGGTGGCCGGGGTCGCGATCGGAGTCGTCGGAGTGGTCGGGCTCGCGGTCGCGCCGGTATCGCTGTCGTTGTCACCGCATCCGGTGAGTCCGAGCGCGCACACCGCGACTCCCGCTCCCGCGATGATCTGTCGCCACTGACGCATCCCGCACCTCCCGGTCCACACGACCCGCTCGTTGTCGCCCGCGTACCCAGCGAAGGCGGCATCAAACGGGCGTCCGCGCTCCGGAGACGATGACCGGAGGCCGGTTCCGGACGGCGCGTCGCTGACGAATAGGACGGACTCCGGTGGGCACCATTGCTGGTATGGGAGATCCGAGGTCGGAGCTGACTTATGTGGTCGAGATCTCGCTACCGGGCCGATTGGAGGAACGGTGGTGGCGGGTCAGCAATTCCGGCACGCCCGCGCAGACGGCGGCGGCGCTGTCGGAGTTGGCGACGCGGATCTACCGTGATCTGCTCGGGCCGGGCGCGGGCGGTCTGCACCGAGGTCGGTGCTGGTATCACTGCCTGGTGTGCGGGCCGGACGGCACGGTGCTCGACGAGGTCGAGGGTTTGGTGCAGGCGTTCCTGCTGTCCGGGGAGTTGCGGACGGTGTCGGCGACGATCACCGCGCGGGCGCGCCGCCTGCGCGCCCAGCGGCGCGACGTCGGCTGACGCGCCGATCACCGCGCGAGTCGAGGAACCGGCACGGGCTCCCCATTCGGTTCCGGAGCATCGGCCGCAGTGGCCACCCACCCCGCGACCACGGCCATCCCGCTCGGGCGGTGGACGGCGAGGAAGCCGAACGGCCGGTCGAAGTCCACCTCCAACACGGTGGTGTGGCGCTGCTCGGGCAGGGCGGGCGGCCCGCCTGGCGCCACCATGAACGCGGTGACGGCCGCGGCCTCGAACCCCTCGCGATCGAACTTGGCGAGCACGTCCTGGGCGCCCTCCGCGATCGCCAGTGGCGCGGGCGACATTCGCGGGAAATGTCCGCTGCCCTTGTCGCTCGCCGCGCGCAAGCCGAACAGGGCGGCCTGCTTCATGAGGTCGTGCTCGGAGCGAATCGCGAAGGGCGGCAGGCGAACCTCGAGGCGGTCGCGCTGTTCGTAGCCGAACACCTGACGCGCGGTCAACCCCGGCGCGACGGGCCCCGGCTCGAGCCCGGTGCGGTAGGGCACCGACCCGCCGAGCGCGGCCAACCCGGTGGCGAGGACCTCGGCGGGACTGTCGGAGCCGATGAGCAGATGCACGTCGAGATCGGCCTTCCCGGCCACGACCAGCCGTGTCACCGGCCGTTCGTCGTCCAGCACGGCCACCTTGCGCAGGTCGTGGTCGGTGCGGGTGAGCGCGACGAGTCGGCGGCCCCGCCACGGACCGGCTTGCGGTGACATGACGGTGTCGCGGAACGGCAAGCGCCAGCTCGTTTTGGCGGCCAGCGCGGTGGCCAGGACCAGCAGCGTGTCGGAGGTGACGTTCAGCGGAAAGCGTTCGATCAAGCCGTTGGTGTGCCGCCGCGCCCACTCGTCCAGCTCGGGCTGACCGGTCAGCAGGTCGACCGTGCCGACCGGCAGCGCGGCCAGCCACTCGTCGCGCAGCGGAAGGTCTCGACGGACCCAGATACCCAGCGCCGCGGACAGGTCGACGGCGTCGGCGAGGATGTCGAGCGTCCGCAGTGCCGCCTGCAGCGCCGTGTCGGCGGGCAGGCCGATGGCGGCTTCCAGTTCCGATCGCGCGGGTTCGTCGGCGGCGTCGGCCAGCAGTGCGAGCAGTGGCCAGAGCCCGGCTCCGGAGACGACGAAATCGCCCTCGCCCGCGGCGGCGCACCACCGTGCGGTCAAATCGTTGACGGCGCCGACGTGTGGCGTCGAAAAGGTCTGCACCGCACCACGATACCGATTTCTCGCGGAGTCCCGTACGCGTCGCCTCGCGCCCGACCCAAGCGGCTCGTCGGGCGTCGCCGCAACTGCGCGCGACGGTCCGATGATCGCCGACCGCACCCGTTCGCCGACAGCGCGTCATATGCTGCCCGCGATCGCCGGGAAAAAAAGTTCGGCGCCGATGTCGATCCGTGGCGATCCCCGTTCGACCTATGGGCGAGAGGGTCCACGAGGGACCCGCACAGCACAGGGAGACAGACCATGAAGTACATGCTGATCATGCGCGCCACCGACGAGGCCTACAAGGCGATGGGCGAGATCGACTTCGACAAGATGCTCGAGACCATGGGGCGGTTCAACGACGAGCTGATCCGCGCGGGCGTGCTGCTGGCCGCGGAGGGCCTCGAGGACGCCGCCGAAGGCGTTGTCGTCGACCACTCCTCGGAGACGCCCGTGGTCACCGACGGCCCCTACGGCGAGACGAAGGAACTGTTCGGCGGCTTCTACATCCTCAACGTGGCGTCGAAGGAAGAGGCCATCGAGTGGGCCAAGCGGTTGCCGATCACCGGCCCCGGCTTCAAGACCGAGATTCGCCGTGTCCCGACGATCGACGAGTTCCCGCAGGACAACGTGTGGATCCAGAAGGAGCGGGCGTGGCGCGAAGCCACCGGCCAGCTCTGAGCGGGCCGACCGGCGATGGTCGACCACACCGGCCGTGAGGCCGTCGCCGCCGTCTGGCGGATCGAGTCCGCGCGGATCGTCGGCGCGCTCGCGCGCTACACCGGCGATTTCGCGCTGGCCGAGGACCTCGCCCAGGAGGCGCTGGCCGAAGCGCTGGTGACCTGGCCGCGCGAGGGCGTGCCGCGCAACCCCGCCGGATGGTTACTCACTGTCGGCAGACGTCGCGCCATCGACGCGTTCCGCAGGCGTTCCGCCCTCGACCAGAGGTACGCCGCCCTGGCCGGTGAGCTGGGCGAGGGCGGCGCCGCCTCGGGCGGCGCGCCCGCCGAGCAGGCCGGGGACGTGCTCTGGGACCCGGACCAGATCGATGACGACGTACTCGCGCTGATGTTCATCTCCTGCCACGAGGTGCTGCCGCGGGAGGCGCGAATAGCGCTCACGCTGCGGGTGGTCGGCGGTCTCACCAGCGACGAGATCGCCAAGGCGTTCCTCGTCCCGACCGCGACCGTGCAGGCGAGGATCACCAGGGCGAAGAAGACCCTGGCTGCCGCGCGAGTGCCGTTCGCGTTGCCCTCGGCCGAGGAGCGGCGCGCGCGGCTCGGATCGGTGCTCAGCGTGATCTACGTGATCTTCACCGAAGGGTCGACGGCCAGTTCCGGCGACGATCTGATCCGGCTCGACCTGGCGAGCGAGGCGCAGCGCCTCGCGCGGGTGCTCGCCAGGCTGGTGCCGAACGAACCCGAGACGCACGGCCTGCTCGCGCTGCTCGAACTGACCGCGGCGCGGTTCCCCGCCCGCACCGGCCCCGACGGGCAGCCGGTGCTGCTCGAGCACCAGGACCGCCGTCGCTGGGACCACGGCGCGATCCGGCGCGGCCGCGCCGCCCTAGCCCGTGCGGAGCGGCTCGGCCGCGGCCTCGGCGCCTACGGGTTGCAGGCGGCGATCGCGGAATGCCATGCCGTCGCGCCGTCGGTGAACGAAACGGATTGGGAACGTATCGTTCTCGTCTACGAGGCGCTCGGCAGACTCGCGCCGTCCCCGGTGGTCGACCTCAACCGGGCGGTCGCGGTCGCCATGGCGCAGGGGCCCGCCGCGGCGCTGCCGATCGTGGACGAACTGGTAGCCGCTGGGGCACTGGCGAATTCGCACCTGCTGCCGAGCGTGCGCGGCGAACTGCTCACGCGGCTCGGTCGGGCGGACGAGGCCCGCGACGAACTGAAGCGCGCGGTGCGGCTGTGCGCCAACGAACGGGAACGGTCGGTGCTGGAAGACAAACTCGCCGCCCTGGGGTGAACGAATTCCCGACGGGCGCGGCGGGATTCACTCCGGCAGCGGCGGCAGTTCCAGATTCGCGCGGAACGTGTCGCCGACGTAGTCGGTGCCGACGATGCCGCGGCGGCGCAGCTCGGGCAGCAGTCCGTTGCGGAGGAAGTCGCTGGTGCGCGGGTCGTCCAGGCCGCCGAGGGCGACGACGTCGAGGACGCCCGCGTCGTAGCGTTCCGCGATGGCGTCGGCGAGCTGCTCGGGGGTGCCCGCCGCGGCCCAGTGACCGGTGTCCTTGGCGGCGAGGATCAACTCCCGCAACGTCTTTCCGGACCTGGCGAAGCCGGTGAAGATCTCGACGCGTCCGCGTCGGCGGTGCACCGCGCCGACGTCGGGCAGCAGCCGCTCGGGGATCGGTTTGTCGAGCGGAAGCTCGGACAGGTCGATATCACCGCCGAGCATGTCGGCCAAGGCGATTCGCCCCGCCTCGAAGTCGGTGGCCTCTTCCCGCTCCTGGACCGCAGCGCGCGCCTCGGCGTCGGTGGCGCCGTAGGTGGCGTGGAAGGAGCTCATGACGAGCGGAAGCCCCTCCGCGCGACCGAGTTCGGCGGCGCGGGCCCGGATCCGCTTGGTGTAGGTGACGGCGTCTTCCAAGGTGGGTAACGAAGTGAAGACCACCTCCGCGAAGCGGGCGCCGAGCTCGACGCCGCCCTCGGATTGACCGGCCTGGAACTGCACCGGCCGTCGCTGCGGCAGCGGCGGAATGTTCAGCGGACCGCGCACGGTGAAGTACCGGCCCGCGTGGTCGACCGGTCGCACGAGTTCGGGACGCAGCACCGCGCCGCCGCGGCCGTCGGGAGTCAGCGCCCCCGGCGCCCAGCTGTCGAACAGGGCGTTGACCACCGCGAGCGATTCGGCCGCCCGCGCGTACCGTTCCTCCGGGCTCGGCAGCTCCTGGTCGCCGTAGTTCTCCTCGCCCACCGAGGAGGTCACCGCGTTCCATGCGGCGCGCCCGTTGCTGACGTGGTCGAGGGTGCCGAACAGGCGGGCCAGGTTGTACGGGTGGTGGAAGGTGGTCGTCACCGTCGCGATCAACCCGACGTGCGAGGTCACCGCCGCCAGCGCGGACACGAAGATCAGCGGTTCCTGCGCGCCGATCGCGCCCTGCGCGCCGAAGCTGAGCAGGTCCGCGGCGAACAGCGCGTCGAACTTCTCGGCCTCCGCGAGCTTCGCGATCTCGACCGCCTGCGCCAGCGTGGACCGTCGCGGATCCACCGCCGCGGCGTACACCTCGGGCGAGCCACTGACCCCGGTGACGAGTTTCAAAGGCCGTCGTCCGCGCACGCTCATGGGTCCGACGCTATTGTCGCGCACGCGCACGGGCACGGGTTCCGCTCATCGAGAGTCCAACCACCGCAACATAATCGGGTGTGTCAGTGCGGTCCCCGGTCGATGAGCGCGAACGCCTCGGCGCGCGTGCAGATCTCGGGCAGCTGGCGCAGCCACCAGGTGGCTCCGGCCCGCTCGTAGGCGTCGCGTTCCTTGTCGCGCTCCGGCAGGACGGCGATGGCCACCTCGTAGCCGGTGAGGTCGGTGCGGTAGTCCGCGATCACCGCGAGCATCTCGGTGAGTTCGCCGGGCGACGCTTCCGGGCACAGACCGTCGTAGCGCGCGGCCCGGCGCAGAGGCGCGCCGCGCACGGACTGCGCCGCCACCCAGATCGGAATGCGGGGGCGCCGCACCGGACGGGGCAGGAAACGCAGATCGTCGACGCGGTAGCGGGGACCGTCGTGCCGGATCTCGTCGCCGCTCCACAGCGCGGTGATCACGTGCAAACTTTCGTCGAGCAGCCGGGCCCGCTCGCGCGGCTCGGTGGCCTCACCGAGCTTGCTCAATTCGCCACCGGTATCCGCACCCGAGCCGACGCCGAGCACGAACCGGGCGTCGCTGAGCTGATCGAGCGCCACGGCCTGCCGGGCGACGTCGTGCGGCCGCCGCCGCGACAACGGCGTGACCCGCGGCCCGATCGTCACGCGACGGGTCGCCAGAGCCATGGCGGCCAGCGCGATCCACGCGTCGCACACCGCGAGTCCCGGCCGGTGCGGACGCACCACGTGATCCCAGACGAAGACGCCGTCGAACCCGGCCTGCTCCGCCTCCGCCGCGAGATCGGCCAGCACCCGCGGGTCGGCGAGCTCACCGAACGGCGGCAGATACACCCCGCACCGAAGGCTCATGGCGCCAGCATAGGCACCGGCGACCGCGCCGATCTCACCCGAAACGTGTGAAGCGCCGTGGCGTCGGCGGACTTAGCGTCGACCACGGCGGCGCATCGAAGAGCGGAGGAGCGCGCATGGCTGGACACCCGACCGCGATCGCGGGGGAGGTCGTCGCGAGTTGACCGAAGGCGGGCCAGGGGAGAAGCGATCGCCTCGAACCGGACAGCCGCGGAACGCCGAACCACCGGCAGGGACCGCGGGAGCCTGGGCGATCCCGCGCGGCCTCATCGTGCTGCTGGCCGCGGCGAGCGCCGTAGGCGCGATCGCGGGCATCAAGATCTTCGCGAGCATTCTCGCCCCGGTCTTCCTCGCGCTGATGCTGACCATCGCCGTCCAGCCCCTCCAGTCCTGGGCGCGGCGGCGTGGCTGGCGGCCCTGGGCCGGAATGATCGTGGCACTCATCGCTGTCTGGTCGATCCTGATCGTGCTGATCGGCGCGTTGGTGGTGTCGGCAGCGCAGCTGGCCACCGAACTGCC
The DNA here is from genome assembly GCF_040654315.1 of Nocardia sp. NPDC050713. NCBI lineage: Bacteria > Bacillati > Actinomycetota > Actinomycetes > Mycobacteriales > Nocardiaceae > Nocardia > Nocardia sp. NPDC050713. The sequence goes on from NZ_JBFAHS010000003.1 coordinate 291,470, forward strand.
CAACTACACCGACCGGGTCGACGAGCTGCTGGACGGCGTACGCCGCGCGCTGGCCGACGCCGGGGTGAGCCCCGAGGAGATTCAGAACCTGCTGAGCTCGGTCGACATCGGCAAACTCGTCGAAGTGCTGGAGTCGGCACTGCGCGGTCTGCTCGCCGTCTTCTCCAACCTGTTCTTCGTACTCGCGTTACTGGTGTTCATGACGCTGGACGGCATGGCCATCGGCGCGAAGATGGCGGTCGTCGAGCGCGTCCGGCCCGAGATCGCCTACGCCATCGAGGCCTTCGCGCAGGGGACGAGGAAATATCTGATCGTCTCGACGGTGTTCGGTCTCATCGTCGCGGTGTTCGACGGCATCGGACTGTGGTTGCTCGGCGTGCCGCTACCGATCCTGTGGGCGCTGCTGTCGTTCATCACGAACTACATCCCGAACATCGGATTCATCGTCGGGTTGGTGCCGCCCGCGCTGCTCGCCCTGCTCGACGGCGGTGTCGGGCTGATGATCTGGGTGATCGTGCTGTACAGCGTGATCAATTTCGTCATCCAGTCGGTGATCCAGCCGAAGTTCGTCGGCGACGCCGTGGGGTTGAGCGTGACGGTGACGTTCCTGTCGCTGGTGTTCTGGTCCTGGGTGCTCGGCCCGCTCGGCGCGCTGCTGGCCATCCCGCTCACCCTGCTGGCCAAGGCCGCCCTGCTCGACATCGACCCCACCACGCGCTGGGCGAACGTGCTGATCGCCGAGAAGGCCCCCGACGTCGAGGATCCGGAAAGCGCCGAGGACCGGTCCACCTGACGTGCGATTTCACCCGCGACGTGTGACGAACAACCGGTGAAACGCCCTCAGCGTGGCCAGGATGGCCGAAGTCCTTGGCGATTTGCTTCCGCTGGCGACCGGAGTCGCGATCTCGCCGATTCCGATCATGGCCGCGATCCTCATGATCCTGTCGACCAACGCGGCGGGCGCGGGCAATGGATTCGCGATCGGATGGGTCGCGGGCATTGTGGTCGCGACATCGGTCGTCGCGCTCGCCGCGGGTTCGCTCGGCGCCTCCACCGAACGCGAGCCGTCGGCGGCTATGTCGTGGGTCAGAGTCGCCCTCGGCGTCCTGCTGCTGGTGCTCGCGGGGCAGCAGTGGCACAACCGGTTCGACACGGCGACGCCGGGCTGGATGCGGGCCATCGACCAGCTCACGATCGGGAAGGCGGCCGGGTTGGGCGCGGCACTGGCCGCCGTCAATCCGAAGAATCTCCTGCTGTGCCTGTCGGCGGGGGTCGCGATCGGCTCCAGCGGTCTCGGGTCGGGGGAGAAGGTGGTGGCCGTTGTCGTCTTCACCGTGCTCGCCGCCGCGAGCGTGCTTGTCGTGGTGCTCGGCTACGCCCTCGCCGCCGATCGGCTGCGCGGCGTGCTCGACGACACGCGCGTCTGGCTGCAATCCAACAACCACGCCGTGATGGCGATCGTGCTGCTGATCATGGGCGCCCTCGTGCTCGGGAAAGGCATCGGCGGAGTATGAGGGCGGCGAAGTCGGTTACGAAGAGCTGGCCGGTTTTCGAGGACCGATGAGATCGGGCGGCGGCTCAATCCTTCGCGACGCGGAAGCCGAGGTTGCCCGTCGAGGAGACCGGTTCGCTGCCCTGACGCGCGGAGACGCGGTACCGGCGGCAGTAGGAGAGGTGGCAGAGGTAGGAACCGCCGCGCATGACGCGTCCGGCTCCCCTGGTGGGTCCGGTCGGGTTCTCGCTCGGGCTGTGCCGGTAGTAGCCGGGGGCGAACCAGTCGGCGCACCACTCCCACACGTTGCCGGTGACGTTGTGCAGGCCGAAGTCGTTGGGCGCGAACGCGTCGACCGGCATGGTGCCCAGATGCGCTCCGGGGTCTGTGCGCGGGAAGCGGCCGTGGAAGACGTTCATCCTGTGCTCCCCGCCGGGCTCGAGGTCCGGTCCCCAGGGAAACGGATCGGCGGACCCGGCGCGCGCGGCGTACTCCCACTCGGCCTCCGTCGGCAGGCGCGTGCCCGACCACACGCAGAAGGCCTGGGCGTCGTCCCAGGAGGCGTGGACCACCGGGTGGTCCCCAATGTCATCGATGCCCGAATCCGGCCCGAAGGGGTGCCGCCAGTCCGCGCCCTCCACCTGCCGCCACCACGGCGCGCCGACGACGCTTCGCGTCGGCGGCGCGTCCTCCGGCAGCTGACCCGCGAAGACGAACGACCAGCCGTAGCGTTCGGCGTCGGTGCGGTAGCCGGTGGCGTCGGCGAACGCCGCGAAACCGGCATTGGTGACGGTGTATTTGTCGATGGCGAACGCGTCGACGGTCACTTCGTGGCGTGGCCCTTCGCCGTCGCCCGGATAGGCCCACGCGCTGTCGTCGCCCATGAGGAACGTCCCGCCGGGGAGGGGCGCGAGCGAGGCGGGAGGACGGCCACCTTCGTGCGCGGTGGGCGTGGCGGTCTCGGTCGACCGTCGAGCGGTCGGTGCGCAGCAGCCCGCGGTCTGGTTGTCGAAGCGGTGTTCCATGGCCGTCCTCTCCCGCTTTTCTGCGGACCAGACCGTCCCGTCACACTGTCGCGGGTCGGCGGCCGAGCCATGGAAGGCCGGTCCACACCGGGCGGAATCAGGTGAATCCCGTCGAAACAGCAACGTCGCCAGGATAGTAGCTCGGAGTGCGCTGCATAGGCGTATGCCGACGCTGTGCAGCAGGTTCTGGCGCGGTACCGCGAGAGCTGACCTTCGACACGACAGCACCCCGGGATGGTTGTCCCGAGGCGCTGCCGTTCCCTACCCGGCCCGAGTGTCCCTTCCGATGACCAAGTGGTAGCTGTGTTCGCGCACCGGCGAATCGGTCAGACGGCGGCGAAACCGGTGCGCAAGTCGGCGAGGATGTCGTCGATGTGCTCGATGCCGACGGCGAGCCGGACCAGGCCCGGGGTGACGCCAGCGGAGAGCTGCTCCTCGGGAGTCAGCTGGGAGTGGGTGGTCGAGGCCGGGTGGATCACCAGCGAGCGCACGTCGCCGATGTTGGCGACGTGGCTGTGCAACGTCAGCGCCTCCACGAAGCGCTTGCCCGCGTCCACTCCGCCCGCCAGTTCGAAGCCGACCACCGCGCCGACGCCCTTCGGCGCGAGCGCGCGGCCCCGCTCGTACCACGGCGAGGAGGGCAGACCCGCGTACGACACCGAGGTGACTTCGGGGCGCGCCACCACGAATTCGGCTACGGCTCGGGCGTTCTGGACGTGCCGTTCCACGCGCAAGCTCAGCGTCTCCAGCCCCTGGCTGATGAGGAACGCGTTGAACGGCGAGATGGCCGCGCCGAGATCGCGCAGCAGCTGCACGCGGGCTTTCAGCGCGTAGGCGGGCGCGCCGAGGTCGGCGTAGCGGACGCCGTGGTAGCTGGGGTCGGGTTCGGTGAAGCCGGGGAATCGGCCGCCGGTCCAGTCGAACGTGCCGCCGTCCACGATCACGCCGCCGATGGCCGTGCCGTGACCGCCGAGGTACTTGGTGGCCGAGTGCACCACGATGTCGGCGCCGTGCGCGAGCGGCTGAATCAGGTACGGCGTCGCGACCGTGTTGTCGACGATCAACGGGACGCCAGCGCCGTGCGCGACCACCGCGACGCCGGGGATGTCGAGGATGTGGTTCTGCGGGTTGGAGATCGTCTCGCCGTAGAGCGCCTTGGTGTTCGGCCGGATCGCCGCACGCCACTGGTCGAGATCGTCCGGATCCTCCACGAAGGACACCTCGATGCCGAGCTTGGGCAACGAGTACCGGAAGAGGTTGTACGTGCCGCCGTACAGGCGCGGGCTGGACACGATGTGGTCGCCCGCCGAGGCCAGGTTCAGGATCGCGAAGGTCTCCGCGGCCTGCCCGGAGGCCAGCAGCAGTGCGGCGACACCGCCTTCCAACGCCGCGATGCGCTGCTCCACCGCGTCCTGGGTCGGGTTCATGATGCGGGTGTAGATGTTGCCCGCTTCGGACAATCCGAACAGCGCGGCCGCGTGCTCGGTGTCGCGGAACGTGTACGAGGTGGTCTGGTAGATCGGCAGCGCCCGCGCGTTGGTCGTGCCGTCGGGCACCTGGCCGACGTGGATCTGCTTGGTTTCGAAGCTCCACGCCTGGGTGGGGTCGGCGGGCTGCGGGGATGCGGTCATCGAGTGCTCCAATGCGAGAAGGTCCGAATGCGGGCGGAAGGTCAGGCGGTGATGAGCGTGGTCTCGACCGGGGTCGGCGCGGTCGAGAGATCCAGGACCGGGCAGTGCGCGTCCACGGCTCGCTGGAGTTCGGCACCGCGTTCGGCGGTCTGCGGCCCGGTGCTGCGGACCGTGACGCGCACGGCCTGGAAGCCGCCGACCGTTCCTTCCGGCACACCCGACGCACGAAAGACCACCCGCGAGTCCTGCGCGACCGCCCGCGCGGTGGCTTCTTTGATGTCGTTCGACGACGTGCTCACATTCGCTGTCACGGCTACCGACGGTAGGAACCGGCCCGCGTCGTGGCGAGAGTTACATTCCCCGTGAGCTGAAAGGTAGCTGCCGGCGCTTCGCCGCGCCTTGCGCACGTCGTCGGCGAGTTGCCTTGCGAGCCAGGCGCTTTGCCGCAGCGCTCAGCGGTGCCCGCCGTGATCGTGGGAGCAGGTGTCGGTGCGACGACCGTCCGCGCCGGTGGCCGCCTGCCCCGCGCCGTGACCTTCCAGAGCCGCGAACGGCCCGCACTGGTGGGCGGTGATCCAGACATGGACCATCGGATTGCCCGCGCCGGGGTTGACCGAGTTGGGCGGGCAGTTGCCCTGGGCGTCGGTGACCCCGGCGACCTGCGGACCGTTGTCGCCCGCCCGCCAGCAGAGGTTGTCGTGGACGTGCCACTGCATCAGCGGCCCGCCGTAATCCACCAGCTCGGGGTCGTCGATCTTCTTCCCCTTGGCGATGTACATCGCCGAGACCAGGGTTCGATCGGCGCCGTCGACCCGGTAGACCAGCGACTCCGGGTAGGCGGCGTCGAGGAATCGGTCGTCGCGGATGTAGCCGGTGTTGATGTAGTGCTCGTAACCGGTGGCCGAGTCGCCGATGGAGCGGAAGCCCAGTGCGCCGATGGAATCGACGTCGGCGAACGCGGGCAGCTGGTCGAGGGTGCTGCGAATCAGGGCGGTCGCGCGCTGCTCCTGCGCGGCGGTCACGCCCGGCACGCCGGACACGTCGATCGGGGTCGCCGGATCCCACGGCCGCGGCCATGCGGCGCCTGTTCCGTGGTCGTGGTCGCTGTGCTCGCCGCCCGCGGCATGGGTGTGGTCGCCCTCGCCGTGGCTGTGCACGTGTCCGGCGCCGCCGAGCATCGCCGCGACGGCTAGGACACCGGCCAGACCGGCGGCGGTCGCGGTGGTTACCGCGGGCAATGTCGTCCCGGGGCGAACCAGGGCGACGGCCGCACCGGCGATCGCGAGCACCCCCAGCGCCGCGCACGTGCTGTCGAGGAACTGCGGCGCCTCCGCCGTGCCGAGACCGTCAGGCCACGGCAGCCCCGCGAACCGGGTGTACCCCCAGATCCCCACCGCGACGAGATTCACCCCGATCACCGTGAGCGGCACGGCCTTTCGCGCGCTCACCGACGCCAGCAGCCCGGCCGCGCACTGTGCCGCCGCCAGCACGACCATCAGCCGGGCGAGGGTGGCGTGCTCGGTGTGCAGTCCCGCGGCGAACAGGTGCAACGCACCCGCCCCGACCGACGCCACACCACCGAGCAGCAGGAATCCGTTCCGCCCACCAGCCATGCGCCTCTCCTCTCGTATTCCGCGGATGCTACTGCGCCGGATCGCGTTCTGGCTCCGAGAACTCGTGAGAGAACTCTGTGGTTTCCGAGCCTAGGCCGGGGAGGTTGCAGAACGTGGACTGCAGGCAGGGGCTTCCGGAGTGGGTGGTGACTGTCGATCGAATCGGTGCCGTCCTGTCGCGAAGGGGCGGCACCCGGGAGATGCCCGGATGCCGCCCCTGTCGGGAACAGGTTGGTGCTCAGTGCTGCAATGCTCGCACCTTGTCCTCGTTCCGATCGACCGTCGCTTCGGTGACCGGGGGAGTGTCCTCCGCGTTCGCACGCATCGGATCCAACGCCGGATCGATGTCGATCGTGTTGCGCAGCGGGCGATTCGGCAGCAGTGCGGTGGCGATCAGCGCGACGGCCGTCGCCAGCGCGGCGATCAGGAAGATGCGGCCGGTCGCGTCGCCGTAGGAGGTGCGCACGATCGTCGCGACGGGTCCGGGCAGCGCGTCGAGATTCAGGTTGCTGCCGCCGGAGGCGCCGGTGTGGATGCCCAGCTTGGCGAATCCCTCCGTGGACAGCTCGCTCACCCTGGTGGCCAGCACCGAACCCAGAACCGAGACGCCGATCGCACCGCCGAAGGTGCGGAATAACGCGACACTGCTGGACGCCGCGCCGATGTTCTGCACGCTCACCGTGTTCTGCACGGCGAGAACGAGATTCTGCATCATCATGCCGACGCCGAGACCGACGATGACGGTGTACGCGCCCACCAGCCACAGGTTCGTCGCGTGGTCGATGGTCGACAGCAGCGCGAACCCGACCACGAGCAGCGCGCCGCCCGCGACCACGAACCGCTTCCACTTGCCGAAGCGGGTGATCAGCTGTCCGGAGCCGACCGAGGCGATGAGCATGCCGATGACGAGCGGGATGCTCAGCACGCCCGCCGCGGTCGGTGAATAGCCGCGCGCCGTCTGGAAGTACTGGCCGAGGAAGGTAGTCGCGCCGAACATGCCGACACCGACCGCGATCGACGCGAGGATCGCCAGGCCGGTCGTGCGTTCGGTGACGATCGGCAGCGGGATGATCGGCGACTTCGCGCGGGCCTCCACCCACACGGTCGCCACGAGCAGCAGCACGCCCGCGCCGACATACAGCGCCGACTCCCGCGAGACCCACTCGTAGTAGCCCGCCTTGCCCGCGAACGACACCCAGATCAGCAGCACCGAGACGCCAGCTGTGAGCAGCGCGGCACCGAGCCAGTCGATCGAGACGTCCGTTTTGCGTTCGGTGGGCAGCCGCAGGGTCCGGTGCAGCAGCACCAGGGCGATCACGGCCAGCGGCACGCAGACGAAGAAGCACCAGCGCCAGCCGAGCGGGCTGTCGACGATGACGCCGCCGAGGATCGGGCCGCCGGACATCGACACCGCCATCACCGCGCCCATGTAGCCGGAGTACCTGCCGCGTTCGCGCGGCGCGACGATGGTGCCGATGATCGCGACGGCCAGCGCCGTCAGTCCGCCCATGCCGACGCCCTGGATCACCCTGGCGACCAGTAGCAGCGCCACATTGTGGGCGAATCCGGCGATGATCGAGCCGATCACGAAGATGACGATCGCCGACTGCACGAGCAGCTTCTTGTTGAACAGGTCGGAGAACTTGCCCCAGATCGGGGTGGATGCCGCGTTGGCCAGCAGGGCCGTGGTGATGACCCACGCGTATGCCGTCTGCGATCCCTCGAGATCGCCGATGATCGTGGGCAGCGCGGTGGCGACGATCGTGGTGCTCAGCAGAGCGGTGAACAGCGCGGCCAGCAGGCCGGTCATCGCCTCGAGGACCTCGCGATGGGTCATGGCGGCCGGATCGCGCCGCACGGGCGTCTCGACTGAACTAGACATCTGCTCCCTGACTCTCCTTCGAAACCGGCTGGGGGTGCGCCGTTCCCGCGTGCTGCGCGTGCGCGGCGAGCGAATTCCTGAGCTTGCGTACCGACTCGCAGGCCTGCTCGGCGTCGTCCTCGCTCCAGTCAGCGAGAGCGGTTTGCAGGCCGCGCGCCCGCGACGTCCGCACCCGGCCGAGCAGTTCGCGCCCCTCGTCGGTGACCTGGATGAGGGTGGCCCTGCCGTCGCTCGGGTCGGCGTGGCGGCTGATGTAGCCCGCTCCGACCAGCTCGGTGACGTGCCTGCTCAGCGCGGACGCACTGATGCACAGGTCCACGGCCAGGTCGACCTGGCGGCAGAGCCCCTTCGATTCGAGCGTGCCGAGCACGCCGATGCCGCCGGGTAGTAGTTGCCCTTCTTCCGGATGGAGTAGGGCGATCCGGATGGCCCTGCCGATGAGGTAGAGCTCCTTGATCAGGCTTTGCGCCGTATCGGGTGATACCGGCATGTTCGCTCCCCGCACGAGAAAGTTTGCTTGCAGTCAGCAACTATATTTCATTTGCTTGAGCTAAGCAACTAAATCTGTGACTTCGGGCCGGTGGGGGAGCCGGGCTACGGTGGGTACCGCACTCGTGCACCGATCGACCCTCGGGAGGCGTCTTGCGCACCATCGCCCGCGTACTGCTCGTTCTGCTGGCTCTCGCGTGCGGCATGCCGCCGACGCTGCCCGCGGCGGTGGGGGCGCCGAACATAGACGACGTCAGCGCGCGCAAGATCGATGAGCTGCTGACCTTGCGCGCGACTGTGCCCGGGGCGACCAAGGGGGAGCTGATCGAGTTGCTGTCTAGTCGCTTCCTCGGCACGCCGTATCAGGCGAACATGCTGGTCGGCTCCGCGACCCAACCGGAGCAGCTGGTCGTCGATCTGCGGCGGGTGGATTGCTTCACCTATCTCGACTACGTGGAGGCGCTGACCAGATCCGTCGATCGCGACCAGTTCGTGGCGAACCTGATCGAAACCCGCTACGCGGGTGGGCAAGTCGACTTCCGCAACCGCAAGCACTTCTTCACCGATTGGGCGCACACGCCGAGAATCGCCGCAGCCGACATCACCGCGACCCTGACTTCCGCCGCGGTCACCGTCGGCAAGCAGCTCAACGCGAAAGGCGATGGGGGGACGTATCTTCCCGGGTTGCCGGTAGTCGCCCGCGACATCACCTACATTCCGAGCGCGGCGGTGGACGAGCACGTCATCGGACAGCTCCGCACCGGCGACTACATCGGCGCGTACGCCGACCAGCCCGGTTTGGACGTCACCCATGTCGGCATCTTCGTGATGACGCCGAACGGTCCGGTCTTCCGGAACGCGTCCTCGCTCGCCGCGAACAACCAAGTGGTGGATTCACCGTTGATCGATTACGTGCGGTCTACGCCGGGAATCGTGGTGCTCCGGCCGCAGTGACGTTCGGCGACTCCGCCGCTCAGGTTCGGGGCGTGCGGTGGAGGCGGTGCAGTTCCCGCATCGCGCCCGCCAGTTGGGGTGCGGGGCCGTCGGTGGGGATCCCCGGCGCGACCTCGTTGATCGGGAGTGAACGAACGGGGGCGGGTGGAACTCCCAGGTCGCTGAGCCATTCGGTCAGCTGCGCCGCCGAGCTGGCGTAGACGATCCGACCCAGACCGGCCCAGGCGTGGGCGGCCGAGCACATCGGGCAGTGCTCGCCGGAGGTGTAGACGGTCGCGGCCGCGCGGGCGGCGGGGTCGAGGTTGGCGATCGCCCAGTGGGCGAGTGCGAGCTCGGGATGCCGCGTCGGGTCGCCGCCACCTTCCTCGTTCCTTGCCTCCGCGACGATCCGGCCCCTGCTGACGAGCAGTGAGCCGAACGGCGCGTTCCCGGTGTCGAGCGCCTCCCGCGCCAAGTCCACGCAGCGCCGCAGGTAGCGGAGATCAGCATCGTCGACCATGCTCCGAGCCTAAGCGTCCGCATTGTTTGCCGGTGGTGAACTGTGGCTGATCCACGCGCTGTAGCAACCGGGTTGTTGACGCCGGTAGCTACCGAGGACCGGTGCAGGCCTCGGCAGAGCCGCGCTTCATTGCACTATCTGGATATGCGCATCCATCGATGTTGGACCGCCGCCACGCCTTCGTCCTCATCGCCATCCGCCGGTAGTACTACGCAAGGAGGGGAGAGGTCAGTCCGACGTGCGCCGAGTGGCAGTAAGCGAGCCGAGCAACGCCAGCGCCTCGGCACTCGGCGACGACGGCTCGGCGTGGTAGACGACCAGCTCCTGCCCGGGGCTGGAGCGCACGTCGAAGGTCTGCATGGTCAACTCGAGCGGTCCGACGTCGGGGTGGTTGAACCGCTTGCGCGCCAACGCTTTCCCGCGCGCGTCGTGCCGGGCCCAGAGTTCGGTGAACTCGGGACTCGCGTCGAGCAGTTCGGTGAGCACTTGGCCGACGCGCGGATCATGCGGCGCCGCACCGTATCCCAAGCGGAAACCGGCGACGACGTTGCGGGTGACGGCGGACCAGTCGCGATAGAAGGTCCGCGCGGCCGGGTCGGTGAACACCAGCCGCAGCAGGTTGCGTGAATGACTCCAGCCGCAGAACAGTGCGTCGGCGATGGCGTTGGCGGCGAGGACGTCGTAGGCGCGGTTGTAGACGACCGCAGGATTGTGCGGCCAGGCGGCGACCAGTTCGAGCAGGCTCGGGTCGACGCGGTCGTCGTCGGCTTCTCGGGTCCGCGGGCTCAGTCCGGCGAGCCGGAATAGGTGCTTGCGAGCGTCCTCGCCCAATTGAAGCGCCGCGGCCAGTGCGTCGACGACCTGCGCCGACGGCCTGCGCTCCCGTCCTTGTTCGAGACGGGTGTAATAGTCAGCGCTCATCCCGGCGAGCAGCGCCACCTCCTCACGTCGCAGACCCGGTACGCGCCGATATCCGCCCGCCATTGGCAGGCCGGTTCGCGACGGTGCGACTTGTTCGCGCCTGGCCCGTAGATAGGCGCCGAGTTCGGTACCGGTCATATTCGCATCGTAGGGCGCGGACGTCCCGGGTTCGGGGGTGCGTTACTCCCAGGAACGTTTCGGTCTGCCAAAGGGTGATGCAGGGCGGTTCACGACGGTTCGGGTACGGGAAAGTCGTTGGCACCCATCCGATTACCGGCGATGACGTTCTTGACCGGTATGCGTTGCGGGAGACCGAGGTTGCTGTTCTGTGTGAAGGGCGGGATCGGATCGTCAACGGGGAGTCGCAGACCACGATCGTCACCGACTGGAACGCTCGGGGTATGACCACGTCCGAGGGCAAGCTGTGGCGGGTGGGCAAGCTCAGTGAATTGCTGCTGTTGGAGGCGTATGTCGTCTACGACCTGGGTGAGCACACCGACGCGAACGGGCAGCGGTGCGAGTGTCTGGACAACCCGGAGGGCAATGGGATTCGGGTGCATGAGCGTACCGGGACCCGGCATCGGGCGCGGTGGCCTGCTGTGTTCACCCGTGCCGAGCATGACGTCATGCGAGCGGCGATCAAGGCACACAGCCGGGCGAAGGATCCCGATCGCCCGCGTGCGCGCAACGGTCAGTATTGGCTGACCGGATTAGCCGAATGTGGCGGTGTGGCCAGAGGGCGGCGAGCGGGCCGGGCAGCGGTGCGGTAGCTGGTTGGTGGGTTCGCAGTTGGAGCGTGAACGCAAGAAGGGCACCGTTGTTCAGCGCCGGTATGTGTGTCGGGCGAAGGATTCGGCGAGGGTGGCGTGTGGGTGCGGGCGGGTGTTCCGGGATGCGGGTGCGTTGGAGATGTACGTCGCGCAGCAGGTGATCGCCGCCTACGAGCACCCGGAGATTCTGGCGCGGCTGGATCGCGGGAACGACAATGCCGGGCGCATCGCGGAACTGCAACAGCGTATCGAGACTACGGCGGGGAATCTGGATGCCGAAACCGACCGCCGCACCGAGGTGCTGACAGGTGTCGGTGACGCCGACGACTTGCGGGTGATCGAACGGACCATCGCGGGGCTGAAGCAGACGCTGAAAGCGCTTCGTGGGGGGTTTCGACATCTGGACTCGCCATCGCCACGATCGGCCGCATGCGACTATCGTTTGCCCCCGAACGTCTATGGCACGGAGTCGATCGCACCGTGTTCCGAGCCGAGGTAGCAGGGGGAACCGTGTCTGAAACCAACATTGAGCAATCACGGAAACTCGCGCCCGCATTGGATGAGGTGTCGGTCGCGATCGAGACCCGATCACGCCCACTGCTCCACATCGCACTCAGTCAAATACGGCTGCCTCTGTCCCGAGAGTTGAAGCGGACTCGGGTTGTGGTGGCGATGATTGCCCCCCTGCTCTCGGCGATGCTGGCGGGTTGCGGTCCGCCCGAAACAGCGAGCGGCGAAGCGCCGCAATGGGATCCCTGTGCAGCCTTCCCCGAATCGGCCATGCAGCAACTCGGGTTCGATTACAAGTCTCGAGTGCAATCACCTGGCAGAAAATGCGCCTGGGTGAACTCGGCAACGGGCTATGCGCCGGAAGTGCAGTACCAGACGAAGGATCGCCTCGATGACTGGAAGTCGGAGACCGATGCTCTTACCGAGGTCGACATCGGCACATACGCGGGCTACCGCTACCGCTTTGCAGGCGTCGAGCCTCAGTTCATGTGCGCTGTGCGTCTTGAGACAGAGAACTCGAATGTTGTATTCAACGTAATCAACCAACTTGCTGGAGAAGAAGATCCCTGCATCGTCGCCACTCATGTAGCGACCGCGCTGGTCAGCTACCTACCGCCTGCTGGATAGTGCCGCTTCCACTTGAAGCTAGATTTGGCATACTTTCCCCGTCATAGCCATCCGCCGCACTCGAGGTGGTCGGGCACCTCGTGGTTAAGCGTGTCACGGGCGCTCTGAGCTCAGAGCCACTCGATCGCCCTGGAATCGGCATTTGAGGAGTGTGCAACCGATATGTCACCCCGGCGGGCAGCGCGACCTCCTCACGTCGTAGACCCGGTACGCGCCGATATCCGCCCGCCATTGGCAGGCCGGTTCGCGACGGTGCGACTTGTTCGCGCCTGGCCCGTAGATAGGCGCCGAGTTCGGTACCGGTCATATTCGCATCGTAGGGCGCGGACGTCCCGGGTTCGGGGGTGCGTTACTCCCAGGAACGTTTCGGTCTGCCAAAGGGTGATGCAGGGCGGTTCACGACGGTTCGGGTACGGGAAAGTCGTTGGCACCCATCCGATTACCGGCGATGACGTTCTTGACCGGTATGCGTTGCGGGAGACCGAGGTTGCTGTTCTGTGTGAAGGGCGGGATCGGATCGTCAACGGGGAGTCGCAGACCACGATCGTCACCGACTGGAACGCTCGGGGAATCACCGCCTCCGAGGGCAAGCTGTGGCGGGTGGGCAAGCTCAGTGAATTGCTGCCGTTGGAGGCGTATGTCGTCTACGACCTGGGTGAGCACACCGGCGCGAACGGGCAGCGGTGCGAGTGTCTGGACAACCCGGAGGGCAACGGTATTCGGGTGTATGAGTGTCCGGCACCCGGCACCCGGCACCCGGCACCCGGCACCCGGCACCCGGCATCGGGCGCGGTGGCCTGCTGTGTCACCCGCGCCGAGCATGACGACATGCGAGCGACGATCGTACTGAAGCAGACACTGAAAGCGCTTCGTGCCGAACAGGATTCGTTGCATGGCGCGCAAGCTCTCGCGGTGCTGGCCGATATCGGGTCCACACCGGGCGAGTCGCGTCAGGCCGTGGGATACGAAGGGTTCGCGCTGGCGGCACGAGGCTGCTGCGCGGCTGGTCGAGAAGGTCATCGTCGAACCCGCGCGGGTGTATGCCGCGAAATGGGTCGATCAGAACGGCAAGGCGTGGCGGTTCGACACCTCCTCGGTCGAGATCGTGTGGCGGGATCATCGGTCAGGAGTCATCGGAAGCGGTGATCGATTACCTCGCGTGGAAGCTGTTCGGGGGTCGGGTAGGTGATCAGCACGCGGCAACCATCCGGGTCGACGCCGTCGACGAAACTGATCCCGTTCGCGGTGCTGGTATGGGTACTGGGGTAGTGCGCGCGCATTCGGTGTTCGATGCGATCCAGTTCTGCTTTGCTGTCGGTGGACCAGATGAGGTGCACGACGCCCAGGTCACCGACGTAGCGCCTGGCAGGCATCCCGCTCACCCGTAGATACAGCTGGAAGCCTTCGGGTGTCAAGAGCAGCGCGGCGTCCGGCTCGTGAATCGAGACATGGCATTCGAGCACGTCGCAGTAGAAGCGGATCGAACGATCCAAATTCGACACTTCCAGCAAACACGACGCGGCACGCACAGTACCCATCTGGTTACCTTTCAGTAGCCTCGCCCAATCCCTACGCTATCTGTGCTGTGCTGGGCAAGCTGCTTCACGTCATCGAGCGCCGATAGCTGACATGGCGTCAAGAACGCCCACATCTCTCGAGCAGTCGTACTCGCCGATCTCCTTGCGCGACCGGACAGATCCGCCGAACCGTGACCGGCCGAGACGAGACACAGGCGGGCCGCGGAAGCCTCTCGCCGAACACAGCGCACGCGTCTACGGCTCGAGTCCATTATGGAAGGCGGTCCGGCGTCTTGGTCCACGACCTTCCTGGTCGGGTCGGGTCGTCTGATCGTGCTGACGTCGATTCGACACAGGAGCGGCCGATGGTGACATTGGATCGGTTGGCGAACATTCTGGGTGGTTACGGGGTCCGTTTGAGGTTGGGTTCGGTTCCTCGATCCACCCCATTGCGCAGCGTGGTGATCCACGGTGCCGATGAGGACACCGCGGAAGTGGGTGATGTGCTGCTGGGGATCGGGGCACGCTCGGTCTCGGAGGTGGTGGACTGGGCAGTGTCGGCACGGGCTGTTGTCGCGCTTGTACGAGGGGGTGCGGAGACCGAGGACGAGCCGCGGGTCGAGGGTGTGGCGGTGATGGTGATCAGTCGCGAGGTGGCCTGGAGCGAGGTGGCCGCGGTGGTCTATGGGTTGGTGCTGGAAGGCCGTGAGACCGAGGCCGGGCGGGGCCCGACCGATCTGTTTGCCTTGGCCGACAATCTGGCCGACGCAGTCGAGGGGGCAGTGACGATCGAGGATCGTCAATCTCGGGTCCTGGCCTATTCCAGGGGGCCTCAGCAGCATCTCGACCCCGCATGGGTCGAGACGATCCTGGGCCGGGAGATGCCGCCGTGGTTGCGGGCTCTGTTGGATGCTCACGGTGTTTTCGCGCATTTGGCAGCCTCGGTAGAACCGTTGTTCGTTCCCGCGCAGGCGGAACGCGGTCTCACGGGGCGGATGGTCGTGGCGGTACGTGTGGGTCGGCAACTGCTGGGCTCGGTATGGGTGTCGTGCCCAGCACCGTTGCGGGGGGCTCGGCGCGCGGCTTTGGTCGATGGGGCGCGCACGGTGGCGCTGCACCTGTTGCGGTCGCGGGCCAGCGCGGACCTGGAGCGTCAGGTGGAATCCGACCTGGTGATCGGTTTGCTGGAGGGTGCCGCGGACGCGGCGACGGTGGCCAGCAGGCTGGGGTTGGCGTTGGAGAGTTTGCGGGTGATCGCGCTGCGAGCTCGGATCGGCGACGAGCAGCATGCCGCACTGCTGCAGGTCTTCGAACGCGCGACAACAGGATTCGGCTGGTCACGTCCGAGTCGCAGCGCCCTGGTCGGCGACACTATCTACACCGTGCTGCCCGCTGATCAAGCGGTGACGGCGCGCCGCTGGATGAGCGAGCTACAGACGGCGCTGCCCGAGCGGATGACAGTGCTGGCCGGTATCAGCGGTGTTGCCCGGGCCACGGAGTTGGCGTTGGCGCGTCAAGAGGCTGAGGAATGCCTGGCGCTGCACGAGGCACGCTCGGCGGATACCGCACCGCCTGCTTATGACGAGTCGTGGGACGAAATCTTGCTGCAACGCCTTCGTACCGCAGGGCTTTCCGGGCGCACCCCCGCACGGGGGCCGGTGTCGGAGTTGCAGCGCCACGACCGCGCGAACTCCACCCAGTATGTGGCGACTCTGCGCGCCTGGTTGCAGTCCCAAGGCGACCCCGCCGAGGCGGGCGCCCTACTCGGCGTGCACGAGAACACCATCCGTAACCGGCTGCGCAAGATGGCCGAGGTGACCACCCTCGACCTGGACGATCCCCGCAAACGCCTGGCGATGATGATCGAACTCGCCGCCACCGACAACGTCTGACAACCCTGCGTTGTGCCCTCGCCACAATCTCGACGCCTCGATTGTCGGAATAGCGCAACTGATCACCTCGGCAGCCACGCCATCATTGGAGGTGTGAGCAGAAGTCGCAGGTAGGAGCAGCGAAATGGTGGGCATCGATCAGATCGACAACCGACCGTGGCCAGCCATCGTCGTCAACACACCCTACGGACCTGACGCGCCGCGCGAATCCGATCGCTGATTCGGCACTGACCCGCGTAGCCGTGGGTCCGAGCGACTGAAAAACCCGGCCCGCTCTCAGAGCCCGCGCGTTGTCAGGGGCGGTACGCCGCCCTGGCCCGCCCGCCCCTGCCGATACCTCCCGGCCCCAGCAGGAAGGAAACCTACATGACCAGCACCGCAGGCGTCTGGATGACCCCTCGAGCCTATGACCGGCTTCGGACCGAATTACTCGAGCTCCACGCGCAACGCGACGCCGAAATGTCTGATGAGGGCAGTGACGACTACGCACTGGGCCAGGCTCTGCGTTCCGCGCGCCAAGCACGTATCCGCCGGATCCACCAGCTGCTGAGCAACGCCCTCATCGGTCAGAACCCGCCCGACGACGGAGTAGCCGAACCCGGCATGGTCTTGACCGTCCGCTACGACGACACCGGAGAGGTCGAAACGTTCCTGCTCGCGGTACGCGAGGCCCAAGACAGCGAGATGGAGGTCTACTCCACGCACTCGCCACTGGGCAGCGCCATCGCCGGAGCGCGACCGGGCGAACGCCGCACCTACCGCGCCCCCACCGGCGCCACCATGGCAGTGACGCTGCTACGCGCGGTCCCCTACCTGCTGACCGACCCAGCCTCCGGCGAGCACGAGGACAGCCCAACCATGGATCTGTCCTCTCGCGCCGAGCTAGCAGCCAGTTGAACGGAGTTGAACGGAATGAAGGACATGCAGGTGAGCGAGGTGATGCAACGACCGATCATCGCCTTGCGGCACAACAACACAGCACGCGAGGCGGCGCTGATGCTTGCCGAACTGGGTTACGCGGCGTTGCCTGTTCTCGACCAGAACGATCGCCTCGTTGGGATACTCAACAGCGGTGACCTCTTGCGGGCCGGTGAACTCGATGACACCGTCGCCGCGGTGATGACCACGCCGGCGGTGTCGGTGCCCGGTGGCGCGGCACTGGTCGAGGCCTTGAACAGGCTGATTGCGCACGGACTTCGCAGTCTGCCGGTCGTCGATGCCGACAGCCGCGTGGTCGGCATGTTCAGCCGCGGCGACGCGTTGCGAATCATGCTCACTCCCGACGACACACTCGCTGCCGAGGCACAGAATCGCCTCGATCAATACACCGGCGCACGGCGCTGGCGTGTCACCGTCGATGAAGCCGACGCCACCGTCTGCGGCCGGTTCGCCGACGAATCCGAACGGCGCATCGCCATCGCCCTGACCCGCACAGTGCCCGGCATCCGCACCGCAACTATCGCGACCACACCGGCCGCTGCGGTCACATCCGTGCATTGACCTGACAATCACAACAGCGGACAAGCGGTTCAGCATGAGCGTAATCCCTGTCCGCCTGATCGGATCCACGCCCGCGCGGCTGCTGCGCCGTGCCCGCTGCCCGGTCACCGTCGTGCCTTGACAGCGGGGCCGTCGACCTCGTGAGCCGATCGGGTGGAGCACCCACGGCTGGCGGCGCCGATAAGTGCCTGGGCGCTACACGGGGGACGTTCCGCGGATCGTGTCACTCGGCCTACGACCCTGCCTTGGGCGACATCTTGCTGCAGCGTCTGAAGACGGCGCGCGGGCAAGCAGGACCCCCGGAGCGTGGAGAAATCGGACAAGTTACGCACCGACAATTGGCGCAGCCGGACAGGCGCAGCCATCCGGTGTAAACGATCCTGGGGTTGTCAGCGAATATTCCGATCGCGTGGAGGTGGTTATGCACCGGGCGCCGCCAGGGCGGTCCCTTCCTTCTCACGTGACCACATCTCGAACAACTTTCCAAACCATCAGCCCCGGAGATCCGGATGACCTACGCACACCCCATCTCACCCGCACGCCTCAACGATCACCTGCCCGCCCTGCACGCCAGACTGAACCAGCAACGCCGCTTCCGCCTGCAGCAGTTGGCAGAACTCGAAGCCGAACTCGACCGCGCCGCACCCACGAACGCGGCTGATGCCGCCAGGCGTGATGTCACCATCAAGTTGGCCAAGGCAGCACTACAAGCGTTGGCCGACATCGAGAACACGCTCACGCTCATCGCTACAGGCCGTTACGGCCGTTGCCGCCGCTGTCACGCCGAGATACCGATTCACCTGCTGCAGACCATCCCTGCTACCCAGTGGTGCCTGGATTGCCGAAGGCATGTCCCTGCCTCCGACGGTTCCCGCCCGATACGCCGCCAGCCGCCCCGCGCAGCCGTCCGAACGCCGCGACGCGACTTGCTCGTACACGCCCGAGGCCACACCCGACCATTGAGCAAGCGCCTCAGCCAGACCGCTCTCGAGTAGATCCTGTATTGCCGCTGAGCGCTCGGCTGCGCTAACGGGCCGACGTCGCGCTGGGAGGCCCCTCATGCCGGTGAGCGCGCCCGATCATCGGTTGCTCTGGCGCGCCGAGAAGGGCAGGCGCCGTTTATAAGTCGGAGTCGACCTGGTCAGCTTCCGTCGACTACCTCGTCCAGCGCCGCACGTGCCACATCAATGAACTCGTGACGCGCGGCCATGTAGCTCAGTCCAGTCGCTTCGGCCGCCCAGGCTCGTTCATGAGCGTCTTCTGCCGCAGCCGCGTGTGCCTGGCCGAATTCTCGAACCTCTCGGACCAAGTCGGCCTGCACTTCGATCAGTTTGCGAGCTGCCTCAGCCACGCCCGATGGGCCTTCGAGCAAGACCCTGTTGCCGCGTTGTTCCGCGTCTTCGAACAGATGCCGGACCTCCGCTACCCGCGCTTGCTGAACAGGTACAGGTTCGGTCGCGGCGGCCCGGCGGTCGCGGAAGTACAGCTGAATGGCTCGGTCTGCGGCGTCGACGGCATCGAGGAAGTCGAGGTAGGCGGATTGGCGGCGTTCACGTCGCCGATTCACTCAGCGCCCAGGAGGTATTTCGAGTGCCAGACAGGCTGTCCGACCGCGCGATAGGCGGCTAGCGGACGTTCATTGTGGATGAAGAAGATCGCTGTCGTCAGAACTGCTGGAGCGCACCGTTTGCGGTCGAGGCCGCTCGACCCGACCAGTCGGCCCGGATGGTTTGTCAGGACCTACTCGGCTTTCGCTGCCGCTCGCCTGCCGAGGTTCATCTCCCGTCACATCGCATGGAAACTCGATCCGCTGTTACTGCGACTCACGCGTGGCCGCATGGCAACAACCCTCATCTTCCCGACTGCGATCCTCGAGACCGAGGGCGCCAGGACGAAAGCTCCGCGACGCAACGCCCTCATCTACTTCCTGGACGGTGATCGCCTTGTCATCGCGGCGTCCAACGCGGGCAGCGCGACCAATCCCGGTTGGTACTACAACCTTCTGTCCAATCCCGACGTCGTATTCGCTGGGGCCCCGATGCGGGCGACCGTGATCCACGACGAGGCCGAGCGCCAACGACTCTGGACCATCGCCGATCGGGTCTTCCCGGCGTACATCTCATACCGCCGGGAGGCGGACCAGGCGGGCCGAACCATCCCGATCATTCAACTGACCTCGACGAGACCTGGTCGACCCGCCTTCTGAAAGACTGCCGCAACCCGACACCGAAGTCTCTGTCCAGCTGGTGCAGATGCTCGCTCATCGGCATGGTGGTGCATTCGGCCGGCCCAGGTGGGCGATCCGAACTTGTAAGCGGCTATTACAGGATGGCCGCCCCAGGGCCGTGCTGCAACGCTCTTTGGCAAAGTTATCGTCTGCCGTCGGCAAGCGCGCGCGGTTCACCACCGAGCAGCGGATCGCCATGGCCCGCAAGGTCACTGGCGAATATTTCGAGCGTTCGTGCAAGCATCCGCGGCTTGATCAGGCGGTGCCGGTGTCGTAGCTGGCTCGGTTGTCGAGCACGTCGTCCATGTGTATCTCGGCCCAGCTCTTCACCCCACGCATCATCTGGCGCAGTGAGAGACCGAGTTCGGTCAACTCGTAGCAGACCGTGACGGGCACAGTCGGCGTCACGGTGCGGGTGATCAGACCGTCTCGTTCCAAGGAGCGCAGTGTCTGGGTGAGCATCTTCTGGCTGACGCCGGCCAGTTGGCGGGACAGCTCCGAATAGCGCATCGAACCACCGTCACCGCCGAGCGCACACAGGATCAGCGTGACCCATTTGTTGGAGATCCGGTCGAGCAGTTGGCGGCTCGGGCATGCCGCCAGGAATGCGTCGTATTGCGCCTTGGTCTGTGCCCGTTTCTGCGCCGCTGTCTGTGTTGCCATCGACCGCTCCTGTGATCCGCGAGTGCATTACGCACTTCGAAGTGCGTACTTCCTATCGGAGAGTTACACCTCCATTCTGGAGCAACGTTCAGTTGTGCACCACCAACCAGCTCGATACGAAAGGAACAGTCATGGGCATGCAGTCCACCGCGCTTCCCGGCGGTACTTGGTCCCTGGGGGATCTGACCGTCAGCAGATTCGGTTACGGCGCAATGCAATTGGCCGGTCCGGGGGTCTTGGGGCCACCGGCCGACCACGACGGCGCACTCGCGGTCCTTCGCGAGGCGGTGGACCTGGGCATCACCCACATCGACACCGCCGATGCCTACGGACCGCATGTCACCAACCGGCTGATCCGGCAGGCGCTGCACCCCTACCCCGAGTCACTGCACATCGTGACCAAGGTCGGCGCGATCCGTGACCGGCAGGGCGGCTGGCCCCCGGCCCGAGAGCCCGACGATCTGCGCCGCGCCATCGACGACAACCTCGAAACCCTCGGCGTCGAGGCGCTCGACCTGGTCAACCTCCGACTCGGCGATGCCCAGGGGCCCCAAGCCGGCTCGCTCGCCGCGGCGTTCGAGACGCTCGTCGAACTCCAGCAACAGGGGCTGATCCGGCACCTCGGGGTCAGCAACGCGACCACCGAGCAGGTCGCACAGGCGCAGTCGATCGCCCCGATCGTGTGCGTGCAGAACATGTACAACCTGGCCTACCGCCACGACGACGAGCTGATCGACCGGCTCGCCGACGAAGGCATCGCCTACGTTCCCTTCTTCCCGCTCGGCGGATTCAGTCCCCTTCAGTCCTCGGCACTTTCGGCCGTAGCCGCCAGGCTGGACGCGACGCCGATGGCAATCGCTCTGGCCTGGCTGCTACAGCGGTCGCCGAACATCCTGTTGATCCCGGGTACCTCCTCGGTCGCGCATCTGCGCGAGAATGTCGTCGGCGCGAAATTGCCGCTCTCCGATGAGGAGCTCGTCGAACTGGACAAGATCGGCCACTAGCCACCGATCCGCTTTCACCGCAGCCAAACAACAAGGCAGGAAAAGCGTCCCATCGCCGACAGCCGACTACACACCATTCGGCTAGTTGGAGGCTGGTGCCAGGGTCAACCGAGATTTCACCCCGGCGAGCAGGGCCGACTGCGCACTCCTACAGGCCCGGAACAGCCCGCGCGATCAGCGGCTTTACCGAGCGTCCGGGCTGCTACCTATGGGTTTTGGTATTGGCCGTCGGCGGCCGCGGTGAGTCGGCGGGCCAGGGCGCGTACGGCGTCGTTGAGTGTGTCGGGGTGCTCGATGATGAACGGGCGGTTCAGGCCGGCGAGCAGGGCGGGAATCCAGTCGAGTTGTTCGGCGCGGATTCGGATCCGGACCCACGGTTCGGTGTCAGCGGGCTGCGAGTCGATCTTATGCACGGTCGCGATCGTCGCAGGGAGCAGCGGGCGGACCTGAGTGAGTGTCCCCATGACTCGGATCGATACCTCGTGCCGATAGGGCGCGTTGGCCAATGCGGACAGCAGATGAGCGGCTGGCTCGAATCCGGCAGGCGGAGCGAACGTTCCGGGCTGTGTGCTCACCGCGGTGATGCGGTCCAGCCGGAACTGGCGTAGTTCGTCACTGCTGCTGTCCTCTCCCGTCAGGTACCACCGGCCGGAGTGCTCGACGAGCCCGTACGGGTGCACGGTCCGCTGGCTGGACCGCCCGTTTCGGTCGGTGTACCCGATTGCGACCGGTCGGTGCTCGCGGGTGGCCTCGGCGAGCCGGAGCAGGACGGGGGTCTCGACAGCCACTTCCGGGCGCGCGTCGGCGGTGAATTCGACGGTGTCGATCAGTGCGTCCAGCCGGGCCGTCAGACGTGGGGGTAGGACGCGGCGCAGTTTGGCCGTCGCGCTGTCGGCCGCGAAGGTGGCAGTTGTCGACCGGCTGGTGAGAAGTCCGAGCAATACGGCCACCGCCTCGTCGTCGGTCAGCATCAGCGGTGGCATTCGGTATCCGGGAGCGAGCCGGTATCCCCCGTAGCGGCCCCGCACCGATCGGACCGGGATATCCAGGTCGGTGAGATGGGTGACGTATCGCCTGACGGTGCGTTCATCGACGCCGAGCCGTCCGGCGAGTTCGCCGACGGTATGAGTACCGCCGGTCTGCAACAGCTCGAGCAAGGCCAGGACTCGGGCGGTGGGGCGCGTCATCGGGAAATTCTCGCATCCATACTGGGCGGAAACTGTCCGGTATCGGCTCTACCGTGGCGTGCGGCGGTGGAACCCCCGCCTCATCCGACAGCAGGAGCACACAATGAAGCTCGTCTCGATCCGTCTGATCACTGACGACATCCAGCGGCTGGTCAGTTTCTATCACCACGTGACCGGCGTCGAAGCACACTGGGCTACACCGGATTTCGCCGAAATCGTCACACCGGCCGGCACCCTCGCGATCGGAAGCACCCGCACCGTGGCGCTGTTCGCGGCAGGCAGCGCGCACCCAGCCGACAATCACACGGCGATCATCGAATTCCTGGTCCCCGACGTCGATGCCGATTACCGGCGGTTGCGAGATACGGTCGAGGATTTCGTCAACGAGCCCACGACGATGCCGTGGGGGAACCGGTCTTTGCTGCTTCGCGATCCAGACGGCAATCTGA
Source organism: Nocardia sp. NPDC050713 (assembly GCF_040654315.1). Lineage (NCBI taxonomy): Bacteria > Bacillati > Actinomycetota > Actinomycetes > Mycobacteriales > Nocardiaceae > Nocardia > Nocardia sp. NPDC050713. Next base: position 314,322 of record NZ_JBFAHS010000003.1, read on the forward strand.
TCAACCTCTTCACCCCGGTCACCGCGCAGGCCGCCGCGAAGTTCGCCGGTTGACATCGGGGCTGCGGCACGAACAGGGGACAGTGGTGACCTGGCGCGCCGATTGGGTTCCGGTCGAGGTGGCAGCGGTGATGGGTGTCTCTGATCGACTCATCGAGAGTGACCCGGTCGGCGGGATCATCCGGGGTGGAACTGTCTCGCCATTCCGACCGGCTCGGTGCCGGCTCTGGAATCCATTCGCCCACGTACACCTGACATTCCGGACGGCTGTGTCGTCGGAAGGTCGTGACACTGTCAGCAAAGCAGGAGTTCTGAAAATGATCAGAATCGGCATCATCCTCGGCAGGAGTTGACCATGGCCATGACCAACGTTTTCCAGCGTGCAACCGATGAGAAGTCAGCCACCGTCGCACGAAACAACCGGAACTCGAGCCGGATCCGATCCATCGCCTTTTGGGTCACCACGCTCGTCATCGTCTTCGAATTGGTTGCGGGATCGGTGTGGAACCTTGTGCCGATCGAATGGATAGAAATCCAGTTGCAGCATCTGGGATACCCGCACTTTCTCGCCTACGTGCTGGGTGCGTGGCAGGTCGGCGCCGCCGTCGCGATCATCGCGCCCGGGCTCCCCCTGATCAAGGAATGGGCGTACGCGGGCGCTTTTTTCCTGTGGTCGGGTGCCGTTGCGTCCCATCTGGCAGTCGGTGACGGTATCGAGTCGTGGTCGGGGGCAATGATGTTCGCGATCTGCGCCATCGCGTCGTGGATGCTGAGACCGGCCGACCGGCGGCTCCCGCGGACGCGCCTACGTCCGGACCGCACTGCTGACGCTGGACAGGACGGGGCGCGTTTGCCGGAATCCAGTGTTCGAGGTTGGGCCGTTGCGATCGGGGTCCTCGTTGTTCTGTATGCGGTTTCGTTCCTCACGCTGCCCGTAGTCGAAGACGTCATGCACGAGAACGCGATTCAGCTCGGCTGGATCGAGGACTAGCGTTGCCCGCCGTAGCGGACGTCACCAGCGAGTGAGCAGTCGAGCACGGCTGGTTCGAGGGCAGCGGCCGGCAATGTGGCCGCTGCCCAGGGTGTTCACGTTTCCGTAGCCTGAACCGGTTGGAGTTGTGAATATCGGCTGCGGACCCGGTTCGAGGTGGGATTTCGCGGGTCGGTCCGCCGCGCCGTCGGTTGCTGCGATCATCGGATACCGCGATGTGGGTGGCGCTGGGTTGGGCTTGCGGGTTGCCGCGACGACGGCGGTCGCCCTGGTGATCGAGTTCGGGGGTCGCGAACTGATTGCCGACGACGCTGGCGAAATCGTCTCTGGCGCAGTGTGACAGGTCGACGCGGACGCCGGATCCCGAGGTGATCGCCGCCTGGCATCGCATACTCGCCTCCGGTGGCCAGGCGAAGGTCGGCGAGCTCGCCGAATCCTCGGATGGAGCCGTAAACGGCTATGGGGTACCGGGCCTGGGGAACATTTTTCCAATCCCCGGCCTGACCGATCGGTCGATAGTGGTGTTCTCCTCGGGTGCGGTCGGCGAGCCGAACGCAACTCGAACCCCCACACTGATCGACGACAAAAGGACACGTGTCGTGACCGACACCCTCAGCCCTGAAACCACAGCACGAAATACCGGACAGCAGTCAGCGGCAACGCGAATACTGCTGGCCTGTGGAATCATCGCTCCACTGCTCAACATCAGTGTCGTTCTCGTCCTCGGGGCGATACGCCCTGACTACAACGCCTTGGTGGTCCCCGACAGCAACCTCGAACTGGGGCCTGGTGGGTGGATGCAGATAACCAACTACATCGTCACCGGAGCGCTCCTGCTCGCTTTCACCGTCGGAGTGAGGCGGCTGCTGCGTAGCGGACGTGGAAACACCTGGGTCCCCATCCTGCTCGGCATCTATGGCCTCACCTTCGTCGCCATCGGGCCTGTCCTGCCCGACCCTTCGCTGGGGTACCCACCGGGAGCGTCGGAGGAGCTGACCATTCACGGCGCCATCCATAGTCTCCTCGGTCTGGTTCAGTTCACTTCGCTGACCGCGGCTTGCTTCGTGCTCGCACGACGCGACGAGGCACTCGGAAGCCGCGGCTGGTCCCGATATTCGAAAGCCACCGGCCTTCTGGTCGCCACCTCATACGTCGCCTTCGCCCTCACCGCCAAATTGGTGGACGGGGGACCCGCAGGGCTCATTGAACGGATCGGGATCATCGCCTGCGGCATTTGGATCGCTCTGTTGGCGATCCGCCTGAGATACGCACCGAGTTCGGCACCGGTCATATCCGCATCGTAGGGCGCGGACGCCCCGGGTTTCCGGGTGCGTTACTCCCAGGAACGTTTCGGTCTGCCGGGGGCGGTCGAGGGCTTCGAGAGTGGAAGTCGCGTCGACCGATTGGCGATGCCGGTGTCTCGCCGATGTGGCGGTCACCGTGACCGACCCAAGGGAGAGAACATGACCGACTCCGTCGCCTTCGTCACCGGTGCGAGCAGCGGCATCGGACGCGCCATTGCCCGTCGGCTCGCCGCCGACGGTATGCGCGTTGTCGCCGCGGCGCGGCGTGTGGACTTATTGCACGCGCTCGCCGACGAGAGCGGAGGCGCGATCGAGCCGTGCGAACTCGACGTCACCGATCGGGAGGCCGTTCGTTCCGCCGTCGACGACGTTGTGGCGCGGCACGGCCGACTCGATGTCCTGGTCGCCAACGCAGGTGTGATGCCGCTGTCGCGGCTGGACGCGGGCCTCGTCGATGAATGGGATCGGATGATCGACGTCAACATCCGCGGTCTGCTGCACGGCATCGCGGCCGCGCTGCCGCATTTCCTCGCCCGAGACAGCGGCCATCTGGTGACGGTGGCGTCGATCGGCGCGCACGCGGTCAGTCCGACCGCGGCCGTGTATTGCGGGACCAAATACGCCGCGTGGGCGATCACCGAGGGTCTGCGGCTGGAGGCGCCGCCCGGAATCCGGGTCACCACGATCTCGCCGGGTGTGGTGACCACCGAACTGGCCGAGTCCATCAGCGACCCGCAGGCCAAGGCGTTCATGGCCGAGTACCGTCGCGACGCGATCGCACCCGAGTCGATCGCCGATGCGGTCGCCTACGCGGTCGGCCAAGCGCCGGACGTCGACGTCAACGAGATCGTCGTCCGGCCGGTTCGCCAGCGCTGAGGCGTCAACTCTGCGGTCGCCGTCTACCGGGCCAGTAACGGGCCTGCACCCGAACACGATTCGACCGGTAGACATCGGCGCGCGGAGGGGACGAGCATGATGATCGACCCGCGATGCGGTGGGGCCTCGCCTCGGTGCGGCTCCACCTCGCGCTCGCTTTCCGCGTTCAGCACATGATCAGCGCGCGGTCGGCATCCGGGATCCAGCTGGAGTCCCCTCACCGCGCAAGTGTGCGACTCGGCGTGCATATCCGCGCCGGAACCTGGTCCTGAGCTCGCCTCAGACCGGAGGTTTCGTGTTCGGCTCGGCCAGCTATCAACGTGCGATCTTCGAGCCGGTCGTCCACCTGGTCAACGGCATCGAGCTGCTCGAATCCCAGGGCTGGGAGCTGGTCAGCGTGGTCGAACGGAACATCGAGAACGTCTACTACATGCTGGCGTTTCATGCGCCGGGCCTGATGTAGGTCGTTCGAGGGAGGGTGTCTTCCGGCTGGGCTATCGCCGATGCGAAGGTGCTGTCGCGCTCGACGGCGCGTGATGGATCAGTCCCGGTAGATCGTCACGTAGGCGTTCGTCGCGGTCCCGATGCTCAGCGGGCCCATGCACGAGGCCGTGCCCCGGCCGGACGGGCCGAAGGAGCCACTCCACGAACCCTGGTAAGGGCCGATGGCCATGAGCGGAAAGGCGTTGGGCACACCGTGCAGGCCGAAACACTCGACGATCAGGGCGTACTCCCGCCCGGCGGGTCCGTCGTCGTGGCACGTCGCCGTCGCGCCGACCAGGTCCCGCGTGACAACGCAGTCCTGCGGCGCGGCGTGGGCCGCACCGGATCCGAGCGTGGTAGCGAAACCCGAAACAACGGCGGCGGCAACGACAGTTGTCGTCCTTCTCATGCGAAATCCTCTCTGCCACATTGCTTCGCTGTCACCTGACCATCGATTGCCCACCGTGCGGCGTTACGGAGCACAGGGAGCGCCGGGTCTCCGGGCTGACGCGTTACCGGCGGCACGTCAACCCATGACTTCAGGTCGATGTTCGAGGTCTCGGTGACCGGCACACGCCGTTATGGTGGACCGATGGCATCGGTCAAGCAGGTCCAAATCACTTTCGACTGTGCGGAACCCGAGCGCGTCGCTCGTTTCTGGTGCGAGGTGTTGGGCTACGTCGTACCGCCGCCGCCGGAGGGGTTCGCTACGTGGGACGAAGTCGATCGCTCGCGTCCGCCTGAGCGTCAGGGTTCGTCGTTCGCCTGCGTCGATCCCTCGGGAGCGGGCCCGCGACTGTACTTCCAGCGTGTTCCCGAAGGCAAGGTCGTCAAGAATCGGGTGCATCTCGATGTCCGGGTCGGCACCGGCCTCGTGGGTGAGAAGCGCCTCGCCGCACTGGAAGCCGAGTGCGCACGACTGGTCGCCCTCGGCGCGGTACGCGTGCGGCTACTGTCCGCCGATGGCTACGACGAGTCGTGCATCGTGATGCAAGACATCGAGGGCAACGAGTTCTGTCTCGACTGAGGTGGCCGCCTCACAGGCTGTCGATGAATTTCATGAAGCGCGGAATCACCTGGTCCGGATTGGCCCACAGCAGATCGTGTCCAACGCCCGGGTAGGTTTCGACCTCGACGGTCGGGATGCAAGCGTGGGCACGAGCGGCCCCGTGCACCGGATCGCTGACGATTGTCTCGGCGCCGTAGAGGATCAGGCTCGGCGCGGCGATGGCGGCCAGCTGTTCGTCGGTGAACGGCCGATCCCACGGCACTCCCGACCGGAACTTCGTCGTCGCCATGGCTACCGCGAATTCTTCGTCGGTGTGCTCGAGTCCTGGCATCAACCACTTGGTGAGCTTTCGCATGCGTTCGGGAGTCGGCCGCATGCCCGCCATCAGGAATTTGACCAGCAGCCCCACCCTCGGCCTGGCGAAGGTGGCTCCACTGGGCTCGATCATGGTGAGACTGGCCAGGCGTTCGGAGTGGTACACCGCGACCACGCCGGCCAGCCAGGCGCCGTAGGAATTTCCTGCGAGGTGCACTCGATCCGCACCGAGACCGTCGAGGACCGCGACCAGCCAAGTCGCGATGTCCTCCGCATCGCGCAGCGGCGCGGTCTGCTCACACCGCCCGGCCCATCCGATGACGTCCGGCGTGTAGACCACACGGTCGCGCGACAGATCGCCGATGAATCGGTGCCACGCCATGCCGTTGCCCCCGATGCCGGGCAGCAGCACGATCGGCGCGCCCTCGGCGGCTCCTGATTTGCGGACTCGTGTTGTGCCGAAAGGTGTTTCGACATCGATGTCGATCGAGGGCACTGGCCATCGCGCTGCCACGGTGTCGTAAGCGCGAAAGAAATCCGCCTTCGCTTCGGCGCTGGTGAATCGCCCGATCTTCGGCACGAGCCTCCCCTTCGTCCTCGTTGTGGTATGTACGTATCATTTAATGCGGTACGAAGGTACCATGGATGCGATATGTGCGTACCATTTAGATCCGTTGGGGCCGTCCGCGACTCGGGTGCCGCGCCCCGACGAAGCCCTCTGGGCGGTATCGACCGAACTTTGCCGCTCGACGATCAGCGCGGAGGAAAGCTCTTGTGCTCGGGCCTTCGGCTGGGCGGCCGTTATCGATGGATCGGCGTGGTGGGCGGTTCGGTGTCGGTCGAGATGGCTCGGGGCGGGTGTGGGGGCCGAAGTCGGGACACCCGCCGTGGTGACGGCGCGGGGTCGGGACCGAACACCGCGGGCAGCTGTGTGGTGACCGGATCGGTGACCGGTGTGGTGCGGATCAGATCGACCGGGTTGGCGTTACGAGGATGCGCGTCATCGAGGACTGGTTCGCCGAGGCCGACCTTCTGCTGAATGCGTTTCAGCCATTTCGGCGCCCACCAGCAGTCGTCGCCGAGCAGTTTCATGGTCGCTGGGACCAGCAGCATGCGCAGGACCGTGGCGTCGATGACCAGCGCCGCGATCATGCCGACGGCGATGTACTGCATCATCACCAGGTCCGAGAACGCGAACGCGCCGACGACCACCAGCAGGATCAAGGCGGCGGCGGTGATGATGCGGCCGGTGTGCGCGGTGCCGATGCGCACCGCCTCGGTGGTCGAGGCGCCTTGGGCGCGGGCTTCGACCATGCGGGAGAGCAGGAAGACCTCGTAGTCGGTGGAGAGACCGTAGATGATGGCCATGATGACCACCAGCACCGGCGAGGTGATCGGTTGCGGGGTGAAGTTCAGCAGCGTCGCGCCGTGGCCGTCGATGAAGATCCAGGTCAGGATTCCGAGGGTGGAACCGAGGCCGAGCGCGCTCATCAGTGCGGCCTTGATCGGCAGCACCAGCGATCCGAAAGTCAGGAACATCAGCACCGTCGTGACCAGCACGACCAGGGCGACCATCCACGGTATCCGCGACAGCAGAGTGTCGACACTGTCCTTCTGCAGGGCGGGCATACCGCCGACGAGCATGCGCACGGACTCGGGCTGTGGCAGGTCACGCAGGTAATCGATGGAGGGCCCGGCGTCGCTGGAGTCGGTGAGCGCGGCGGTGGTGCGGAAGACCTCGGGTTGTGTGGTCGATGGGGTCGGCACGCCGAAGGGCGCGGCCAGGCCGGGTGCGGTGTTGGCTTGTTTCCACAGCGCGCCGACCGCGTTGGTGTCGTCGGAGACGAAGACCAGTTCGAGGGGATCGGATTTGCGGAGCGGGAACAGCCGGTCGAATTCCTGTTGGGCCAGGCGTGTCGGATTGTCCGGCGGCAGGTACTTCTCGCTGAGTCCGCCGAATGCCAGATTGCCGATGGGCAGGATCAGCAGCACGAGCCCGAGCACCAGTGGGACCAATACCTCGACCGGGTGGCGCGTGACCCAGCGGGTGCTGCGACCCCAGAACCCGTTCTCGACCTCCTCGGCGGGTCTGGTCCGGCGAAACCGCTTGATACCCAGCATGTCCACGCGCGGACCGAGGACCGCCAGCATCGCGGGCAGGATCGTGATGGCGGTCAGGGCCGCCATCGATACCGTGGCGATCGCGCCGTAGGCGAAGGATTTCAGGAATCCTTGGGGGAACAGCAGCATTCCGCCGACGCTGGCGACGATCATCGTCGCGGAGAAGACAACGGTGCGCCCCGCGGTCATCACGGTGCGCCGCACGGCGGCGGGAGTGTCGTAGCCTTCGGCGAGTTCTTCGCGGAACCGGCTGACGATGAACAGTCCGTAATCGATGGCGAGGCCGAACCCGATCATCGAAACCACCGCGGAGACAAACGAGTTGACCTCGGTGAACTCGGTGAGGAACTTGACGATGCCGAAGGCGCCGAAGACCGTCAGCCCGCCCACGACCAACGGCAGCGCCGCGGCGACGAGACCGCCGAAGACGAAGAACAACAGCAGCCCGACGACGGGAAAGGCCAGCAGCTCCATCCGGTGGATGTCGTCGGCGATGGTGTCGTTGAGTGCGCCGGCGACCGGCTGCAACCCGCTCACCCGCACATCGACGCCTGCGATGTCGAAGGCGCCTTTGACAGCTCGGTAGTTGCGGATCATCGTCGTGTCGTCGTCGCCGCGCAGGGCGATGGCCGCGAAGGCGTGCCCGCGATCGTCGGTCGCGAGCCGGGGGCCACTGATCTTGCCGGTTTCGGTACGCCAGTAGGCGGCGGTGATGCCGGAGATCTGCTCCGGGTATCGCCGCGGTAGGTCGTTGAGGCTTGCGACGACCTTGGCCGCGAACTCGGGGTCGTCGACGGTCGTTCCCGGGGGCGCGGTGTAGCGGACGAGCACATCACCTTCGTGGTTGCGCCCGAACGCCGCATCGGCCAGCCGCGCGGCTTCCGAGGACTCCGAGGTCGGGTCGAACATTCCGCCCGAACTCAGATGATCCGTGAGCCCGGCCCCGTAACCGGCCAAACCGAGCATGCCCGCGGCCACCACCCCGATGACCACGAACCGGATCCGCGAGACCAAGCCACCCCACCACGCGAACACTCAGACCACCGCCACAATGCGCGCGGTAAGCACTCGTTCGATGCGTTCTGCAACGGCGATACCCCCGAAACGCACCTTTTCGATCGTGCCTATCCGCATGAGGCCAGCACCCTTCCCGCCGTTGAACCCACCCGATGTGCTTCCCCGCCAACGGCTCTCACAATTTTCGAGTTCCCAGGAGGCCTGCATTCTCAGGAAAGAATCAGGGTTACCGGCCGCATGGACAGGCGCTCACGAGGCTCGCCGCAGGAGCGCTGCGGACACCGCTGAAGGCGACTTCGAAACATCGACCGCCGATCGTGCGGTGGGAAATCGCGGACCGGAGGGGGCTACCTCGAGCGCTCGACATGAGGGAGGCTGGGGGTGGGACTTCGGACGTTCGAGAACTGTTCGCTCTGTATCCGATCCCTGTGATCGCCGGATTCACGTCGGTGATCGCGGTGGGGTCGGGGGAGAGGGGAGATCATGCGCTGGTTCGTGGTGGCGGTCGTTCTGGTCGCGTCGATGGTGTGGGCGGGGCCGAGTCCCGTCGGGGCGGAACCGGGGGTCGAGGCGAATTGGCAGTCGGAGCTGGATCGGGTCGTGGTCGCCTCGGGTGTGCCGGGCGCGCAGCTGGTGGTGAGCGGCGACTCGGGCGAGACGCGGCTCAACAGCGGGGTGGGCGATCTCGGCACCGGGGCCCCGTTCCCCGACGACGCGCGGGTGCGCGTCGCGAGCAACACGAAGTCGTTCGTGGCCGCCGTCGCCTTGCAGCTGGTCGGCGAGCGGCGTGTCGAGCTGGACTCGCCGATCGATGCCTACCTGCCCGGCGTGGTCACCGGGCCCGGGGGCGACGGGCGCCGCATCACCGTGCGCAATCTGCTCCAGCACACCAGCGGCATCCCCGATTACCTGGACGAGGTGGACCTCGACAGCGTGGCGGGCATGCAGCGGTACCGTCCGGCGTCCGAGCTGATCCGAACCGCGTTGGACCGACCGGCCGAGTTCGAGCCGGGCGCCCGATGGGGTTACTCCAATACCAACTATCTGATCATCGGCTCGTTGATCGAACGGCTGACCGGTCTGCCGGTAGGCGTCGAGGTGACGCGCCGGATCATCCTGCCGCTCGGACTGCAGGAGACCTACTGGCCGCTGTATCCGCTGGAACAGGTGGTGCGGGGGCCGCATCCCCGCAACTATCTCGTCGTCGGAGGGGAACGCGTCGACATCACCGACATCGACCCGAACTGGGGACTCCCCGACGGCGCGATCGTCGCCAGCGGACGGGACTTGAACCGCTTCTTCATGGCGCTGATCACCGGCCGGGTTGTCGCGCCCGCGCAGCTCGAGCAGATGCGCACGACGATTCCCAGCGGGGTGCCGTTGCTCGACCAGGAGGTCGGACTCGGGCTGTTCCGCAGGGTGAATCGGTGCGGCATCGAGACGTGGGGCCACGGCGGCTCGATCGCGGGCAGCAGCGTGGTGGGCGCGGCCACCGACGGGCACGCGGTCACCATCGCGATGAATCAGCTCCCCAACATCATCACCGCGCTCACTCCGCACGGGGGAGTGCAGGACGTGATCGACATGGTCCTGTGCGACCTCGCCCGGTGAGCGCCGCGCGAGACGCGATGCGGCGAAACCGCTGTGCGCCGATCCGCGACGGCGCATGATGCGGGAGTGGACGAGGCAACGTACCGGGAGACCAGGAACTCCCTGCACGGGACGGCGGAGCTGCTGATCGCCGGGCCGCAGTACCGGCGCGACGGCACGATCCGGTTGCGGGTGGTGCTCGGCGGGTTCGGCGGGGCGCGGCTGCCGGTGTCGGTGGTCGGCGCCAGCCTGGTCGGACCGTTCGGCCGCGCGCCGTTGACCGGCACCTACCGCCAGCTGGCCGACGCGGCGAACCTCGAGCCGGGCGCACCCGAGGGCGTGTACGCCGACACCACCGGACGTGGCCTCGACGACGAAGTGCGCGTCGAGGAGGAGGCCGCGGCCGTGATCGCCGACTGGTTCGCCACCGGAGACGCCGCCCTGCGCTGCCTCGCGCCCGACATCACCCCGGTTCTGTGGCCCGAGCATTTCGACCTGTCCAGCACGCTGGACGAGGTCAATTTCGGTGTGTCCCCAGGGGATTCGTCCCACCCGGGCCCTTACGCGTATGTCGGCCCGTGGACCCCGCGCACCGGCCCCTACTGGAACGAATCGTTCGGCGCCTCGCGCCCGCGCGACCAGGTGCCCACCGTCGCGCGATTACTGGATTTCTTCGAGGAAGGCAGAGCTCGCGCCGTCGCGACCGACTAGCCGAGGCTGAACGGCGCGCCCCAGACGGTGAGGTGGGAGGCGACGTTCGCGGTCTCGATCTCGACGCGGATGAAGGCTCGGGCTTGGGCGTAGCCCGCGCAGCCGGTCAGTGCGATGGTGGAGTCGGCCCAGGTGACCGAGGCGGTGTTGCCGCGAAAACGGTTGACGGGCTTGTGGTCTTCGTTGCCGAAGTCGTCGGGGACCTCGACGTCCAGCAGGTAGAACGAGCGGGTCTGGCCGGGGCCGAGCGAGAGCGCCCCACCGGACTCCGCGCCGACGTTCGGGCGGACGTTCTGCGGATCGCGCCAGCTGAGGCCGCCCTCCACGCCCCCTTCCACCCCGCCGCCGGAGATGTCCACCTGACAGCCGACGGTGTAGCCGGGGATGAGTTTGCCGCCCGGCCGGTCGCCCGCGCCGGTCACCTCGACGTGCGCGCTGCCGGACACCCAGGCGTTGCGGTGCAGCGGCGTCCCGCCGAGCGAGGGGTTGATGGTCACCGATTCGCCGGTCAGGCGCACGGTGACCACCGTCCCGTCCATGAGCGTCTGCACTTGGTGGGCGCCGGGTAGCGGCACCACCACGTCGGCGCCCGCGGTGCCGTAGGCCAGCGCGGCGACACCCGTCGCCACGACCGCCGTGGCTCGTCCGATCTGTTTGCGGCAGTTCATGATTCCCCTTCGATCTCGGCCCGCCCGTCAGGGCAGGGCGGGTGCGTCGTCGTGTTCGGGTGCGGCCGGATCCTGGACGAAATCCTGGCGGCGGATCAGGAAAAGCGCGGCGGCGCCGACGATCACGCTGGCCAGCCCGCCGATGGTCGCCACGGCGTGCAGGCCGGACACGAAGGCCCGGTGCGCGGCGTCGGTCAGCTCGGCCGCGTGGGCGGCCGAGCTTTCGGTGGTGAGCCGGTCGATGGATCCGGCCGCGACCGCGTCCACCGCGGCGGCGGGCACCGGCTGGCCGGACAGACTGTCGGCGATCCGCGCGTGCGCGACCGCGCCGAGCGCCGCGACGCCGAGTGCCGAACCCACTTGCTGGAAGGTCTCGTTCACGCCCGAGCCCATGCCGGAGTCCTCCGGCGCGACGATGGCGACCGAGGCGTTGGCCCGCGGCGGATTGAACAGCCCCATACCGATACCCGCGACCAGGAACGGCACCAGGGCGGCGGTCCAGTCGTCCTCCGGGCCGATGGCGTTGAGCAGCAGGAACCCGATACCGGTGAGGATCAGCGCCGCGCCGATCAACCGGTTGGTCGCGACCCGCACGCTCAACACGCCGCCGAGCACGCCCGCCACCAGCAGCATCGCGGTCAGCGGCAGGAAGCGCAGTCCGGTCTCGATGGCGGAGTGGCCGAGCACGCCCTGCATCCACAGCACCCCGAACAGGATCACCGGGATGACAGCGAAATTCAGGACGAACGTCGCGGCCGAGAGCGCGTCGAAGGTGCGGTTGGCGAACAGCCCCAGATCGAGCATGGGATGCCTGCCGCGGCGCTGCACCAGCACGAACGCGGCGACCAGCACGACGCAGCCGGTGAAGCACAGGATGGTCGAACCCGCCGTCCATCCGGCGACCGGACCGCGAATGATGCCGTACACCAACAGGAACAGCGCCGCCGAGAACAGCACGAGCCCGGCCCGATCCACCGGCCTGCCGCCCCGGCGCGCGCTCTCGGGCACCTTCGCCAGCACCACTAGCAATGCCACCAGCCCGGTCGGCACGTTGAGGTAGAACACCCAGCGCCAATCGATTTCGGTGAGCGCACCGCCGACCAGCGGACCGGCGGCGACCGAGATCCCGGTCGTCATGCCGAACAGGCCGAACGCGGTACCGCGCTCCTTGCCGGTGAAGGCCGCGGCGAGCATGGCGGGGCCGACCGCGTAGAGGATCGCCGCGCCGACGCCCTGGACACCACGAGAGAGGTTCAGCAGCAAGGGAGTTCCCGCGACGCCGCAGGCGACCGACGCGGCGGTGAACACCACGAGACCACCGGCGAACAAACTGCGCCTGCCCATTCGGTCCGCCAGTGAGCCGCTGGTCAGCAGGAACGCGGCCATGCCGAGCGCGTAGGCATCCACCACCCATTGCAGCGCGCCGAAGCTCGCCGACAGATCGGCCTGGATGGCGGGCAGCGACACGTTCACCACCGTGATGTCCAGGGTGAGCATGAACGTGGAGACGCAGACGGTGGCGAGCACCCACCACCGGCTCGGATCGCGAATCGTCTCGAGCGCCGCCGAACTCGCCGCGGGGCGGGTGGTGGTCATGGGGTCTCGCTCCAGCCGTGCAGTAGGAAGACGGGGTGTCGGTGCGCCTCGGCGGTGAACACGCCGGGCGCCGAGCGCGACGAGGCGTCGAAGTACGGCATCGTCACCGGCGCCTTCTTGACGTACTGGTGCAGCACGTGGCCCGCGCGGTCGCCGTGCACCGATTCCGCCCACACCCGCTGTTCGTCGTGGCCGCGGCGCAACACGACGACGTCGCGTTCGCGCAGGTTGTGCACCCAGCCCACCTCCCCGTAGGGGGAGACGAGCCACCGCTGTCCGTCGAATTCGATGATGCGCACCGGGTTTCGGCGCGTGAGGCCGCTGCGCCGTCCGATGGTCTCGAGGATGTACATGCCGTCCGGTCCCGCGCCGCGCGCGGCCAACGCCATCACGACGCGGTTCAGGATCTTGCGGACCGGACCGGCTTGGTACTTCGCTGCCATGAGCTATGTCCTTCCGGGGCGGCGGGCCCGGCCAGAGGAGTCGACCGGGCCCGCCACGAAACCGACGATCACCGCGACAGCGCTGTCGAGGTCGCCGCCGTGGTGCCGAGCGCATCTGCCGGTTCGATGCCACTCGGCCGGCCGGCACCGTCGGGTTCCGGAGCCGCGTCGGCTCCAGGTTCGGGAATTCCGTACTTCTGCCACCAGGCGGCCAGCGGCTTCGGCGCCCACCAGGCCTTGTCGCCGAGCAGCCGCATCGTGGCGGGCACCAGCAGGCCGCGCACGATGGTGGCGTCCAGGAAGATGGCGAGCACCAAGCCGACGCCGATCATCTTCACGATGGTGATGCCGGAGAACACGAAGGCGCCGAGCACCACCGCGAGTAACAGCGCGGCGCTGGTGATCAGTCGCGCGGTGTGCCGCACGCCGAAGGCCACCGACTCCACCGGATCACCGCTGCGCAGGTAGTGCTCGCGGATGCGCGCCAGCAGGAACACCTCGTAGTCCATGGCCAGACCGAAGGCGATCGCCATGATCATCATCGGCATGTTCGCGTCCATGAAGCCCGCCGGAACGAAATTCAGCGGGCCGGAAAGGAATCCGTACTGGAAGATGAGCGCGACGATGCCGAAGGTGGCGAACAGCGACAGCAGGTTCATCAGCACCGACTTCAGCGGAAGCAGCACCGAGCCGAAGGCGAGGAACAGCACCGCGAACGAGACCACCGTGACGATCAGCAGCATCCACGGCAGCCGCTCGGCGAGCATGTCGAGCAGGTCGGCCACCGCCGCCGGGCGGTTGGTGAACGACGCGGTCGACTCGGCGGGCGGTTCGACGGCCCGCAGCTCGCGCACCACGTCGCGGATCGGCGCGTCCATCGAGTCCAGCGAGTAACCGAGCGTGACGCGGGCCAGGTCGCCCGCCGTGCCGGTGACGGCGGCGCTGTCCACGCCCTGCACCGCCCGCAGGCGGTCGAGGTAACCCGAAAGCGCCTGCTGGGCTTGCGGACTCGCGGCATCACCGGGCATGTCGACCACCGCGGTGATCACCTTGGTCGGATCGAGCGGGAAGTCCCGATCGAGTTCCTCGGAGACGACCCGGCTGTCGGTGCCCGCGGGCAGCGCCCAGTCGGCGGGCCGCGACCAGGTCGCGCCGAACAGCGGCAGACCGAGCAGCACCAGCACCAGGCCGATGCTGCCCGCGGCGAGCACCGGACGGCGCATGACCGCGTGCGCGACCTTGTACCAGCGCGTGCCCGGCTCGCCGCCGCGCTTGCCGAACGACGGCAGCGGGATCCGCAGCGAGTTGATGCGCAGGCCCGCGAAACGCAGCAGGGCGGGCATCACGATGAGCGCGCCGAGCACCGCGAACAGCACCACGCTGACGCCGGAGTAGCCGAGCGAAGTGAGGAACCGCGACGGGAAGATCACCAGGCCGCCGAGGGTGACCGCGACGGTGATGCCGGAGACGGCGACGGTGCGACCCGCGGTGGCCATGGTGGTGCCGATGGCGTCGTCGACCGTGCGGCCCGCGGCCAGCTCGTCACGGAATCGGTTGACGATGAGCAGCGCGTAGTCGATGGCCAGACCCAGACCGAGCAGGACGACCAGGTTGATCGAGAAGGTGGACAGGTCGGTGAACGTGCCGACCACCCGCAGCACCGCGAGCGAGCCGACCGAGACCACCACGCCGACCGCGAGCGGCAGCGCCGCGGCGATCGCGCTGCGGAAGATGACGATCAGCAGGATCAGCAGCAGCGGGAACGAGATCAACTCGGCGCGCGCGAGGTCTTCCTCGGTGATGTCGTTGAACTGGTCGTTCACCGCGACCAGGCCGCCGAAGCGGACCTCGAGACCGGGCTGGTCGAAGAGGTGCTCGATCTCGCGCCACACCACGACCCGGTCTTCCTCGATCTGGCCGGGCAGCTGCATGGAGATGTAGGTCTTGTGCCGGTCGGCGGAGACGAAGTCCGGGGAGCCGGTGGTCCAGAACGTCTCCAGCCAGGTGTAGGAGCTGCGCGGGACCTTGGCGACCGCGTCCTCGACCCGCGCGCGGTAACGCGGATCGTCGACGGTCATCTCCGCGCTCTCGTACATGACCACCACGTCGGCGACGTGCCTGCCGAGGGTGGTCTCCAAGATCTCGTCCGCGTGGGACGACTCGCTGGTCGGATCGTCCAGCCCGGCGCCGCCGCCGAGCAGGTTTCCCGCGCCCGAACCCCAGAGACCGCCGAGCAGGATGAACAGAACGGTGCCTACCACCACCCATCTGCGATGGGCGGCGGACCACCTGCCGAGTTTCTCGAACACGATTCCTCCACCTATATAGAGTCGAACTATCCACTACAGGTAGTGCTGCTATCTATTTCTGGAATGCTACGGCGGGTTGCCAAGCGCGGCAACAGCAATCAGACGAAGGCCAGCGCCCGCACCGGCGCGCCGAAGCCGCCACGCAGCTTCGCGGCGCCGACCACGAGGGTCGCTCCGCGTTCCGGGACCGTGTCCAGGGCGGCCAGGTTCTCGATGCCGTACCGGCCGGAGCGCAGCAGCATTCGGTGCACCATCGGCTCGAATCGGGTGCCGACGTCCAGGCTGCTGGTGTCGGTGCCGAAGCCGACGATGGAGCGTTCGGTGAGCAGGAATTCGGCGGCGTCGGGGCCGATGCCGGGAATCAGCAGGGCCAGCCGCAGCGGGTCGAAGGGCAGGTAGGCGGCGGGATCGTGGACGCGGTGATACCAACCGGTGTCCATCGCGACGAACGCGCCGTCGGGGATGCGGCCGTTGCGCCGCTCCCAGTCGAGCAGGTCCTCCACGTGCAGTTCGGTGGTGGTGTCCTGGGCCGCCCGCTCGGCGATGCGGACGACGCACAGCGGCGCGACCAAGTTCTCCACCGGGATCGCGTCGGCGCATGCCAGGCCGCGCTGGGAGTGGGCGGGCACGTCGATGTGAGTTCCGGTGTGCTCGTTCATGGTCCACTCGGCCGTGTTGAAGCCGATGATCTCCTCGAACATCACCTGACGCTGCACCGGCTGGCGCACGTACAGGTTGAACACCGGGAAATCCGGCCCCACCGCGTGGGTCAGGTCGCGCACGGAGAAACCGCTCAGGTTCAGTGGTTGCGCCTGGGCGCGCGGCGCGCCGATCGCCCCGGCGGCGGCCGACGCGCCCGCAATGCCGAGCGCCGCGCCCAGTGCGGTGCGCAGCGCGCGGCGACGGCCCACGCCCTCGGCGGCGACCGCGCCGCGGCTGTGCGTCACCGAGGCACTGTGCTCATGCGGAACTCGCGCTCCGTGCTCGTTGTGCGCGGCCGTGTGGTGTCCAGGGGGATCGACAGCGTCGTGCTCGTTGTACGCGGCGGTGCCGTGATCTCGGTGCGCGACCGCGCTGTGCTGGTGGTCCGCGGTAGCACCGTGTCCGTTGTGCGCGGCGCTGTGGCCGTGGTGTGTGGCGGCGCTGCGCTCGCGGTGCGATGGGGCGCTGAGTTCGTGGCGCGCGCCCGCATCGTGCCCGTGGTGGGCGGTGGCGTGATCGTGGTGCGCGCCTGTGCCGTGTCCGGGCCCGCCGCACAGGTCGTCGTGCGGCGGCGCCTCGGCCAGGGCGGCGGCGAGGATCTGCGGGGAGCACATGTCAGGAGACCTTCCGTCCGAGCAGGGTGGGCGCGGCATCGTGCGGTGCGCGGAACCCGGGTAGCTTGCCGAGCAGGTCGTCGAGGTCGAGTGTGGGTGAGGCGTCGGCGACATAGCCGTCCGGTCGGATCGCGATGAGCTTGCAGCCCGCGAGCTCGTGCTTCGGTGCGAAGCCGGGCGGGGCGTAGAACACCTCGCCGAGGTCGGGCGCGGTCGTCGCCGACGGGTCGCCTGGTACGACGACGTGCAATCGGAACGGCAAGCCCGACTCGTGGATTCGCGCGCGCAGCGTCGACACCCGCCGGGCGTCGTCCGCCGACGGCGTCGCGTCGAGCGCCGCGAGCAGCACGTGGCCCGGGGCGGAGAGCAACCGGCGCAGGCCGGTCGCCGCGCCGTCGGGGCCGATGAGCGCCGCCTCCGGAATCGCGCGCCCGAGCGCCCGGCGGCCGCCGCGCTTGCCGACGGCGGGGCTGTGCCGGTAGTCGAGCTCGTACTGGGCCAGCGAGGGCACCAGCCGCTTCTCCAGCAGCCCACTGCGACTCAGGGTCCCGAGCACCAGGTCGCGCACCGCGCGCCCCGGACGCGAACCCACGGTCCACAGTTTGGTCTGGCGGTCGGCGGCCTGGATCACCTCGCGCGCGATCGGCATCCGCTCGGACTCGTACCCGGCCAGCAGCACGTCGGCGTCGGCGCCGCCGCTGATGATCGCCGCCAGCTTGCCGCCGAGATTGGCCGCGTCCTGGATGCCGGTGTTGAGGCCTTGGCCGCCCGCCGGACTGTGCACGTGCGCGGCGTCGCCCGCCAGCACGCAGCGGCCCTTGCGGAAGGCGGCCGAATGCCGCATATGCACCAGAAACCTGGTGGCCCACTGGAGTTCGTGGATGCGGATGGGGTAGGGCGCGCGCTTGTCGGCCAGCTGTTGCAGGTCGTCCACGGTGGGCGCGGCGTCCGGGTCGCCGCCGATGCCGCTGGCGTCGGCGAAGACGCGTACCTGACCGTCCGGCAGCGGCACGACCACGAGCACACCGTCGGGGTGCAGGTGGTAGTGCGCCTCGCCCGGCGGCACCGGCGCCGTGATGACGCCGTCGCCCAGCGTGTAGGACTGCGGATAGGTGCTGCCCTCGAAGGTGATGCCGCTCAGGGTGCGCACCGCGCTGTGCGCACCATCGCAGCCCACTACCCACTGGGCGGTGAGTCGTTCGGCTTCCTCGCCGCGGCGCAGCAGCACCTCGACGTGCTCGCCCCGATCGGTCAGCTCCGCCAGTTCGGTGCGCCACTCCACCGGCACGCCGAGCGTCCGAAGGTGCTCCACCAGAACGGATTCCACCGACGGCTGGGTGATGATCAGCGGCTCGGCGTCGTTGCCGGTCTCCGGTCCGAAACGCACCTGCGCGACGGGACGTCCGCCGGAGAAGTAGCGGGCGGCGGTCATCGGCAGGCCTCGCGCGCGCACCGCGTCGCCGGTGCCGTGGCGGTCGAGCACATCCAGCGCGCCGTCCCACATCGTCAGTGCGCGAGCCTGATTCGCGGGTCTGTCGACGGCGCGATCGATGATCCGGCAGGTCAGTCCGTGCCTGCGGAGTTCGGTGGCCAGTGCCAGACCGGTCGGCCCCGCGCCGACCACCAGCACGTGCAGTGTGTCACTCATGACGGCTGCTCCGTCCGGTTCAGGTAGCTGTCCTCGCAACCGGTCAGCTCGGCGAGCTCCAGCGTGCCGACGGTGAGGACCCGGTCGAACTGGCGCAGTTCCAGATCGATGCGGGCCGTGCCCGGCCGGGTCGGATCCAATGGCGTGCAACGGCATTCGATCGGCGCGCCGAACTCGGCGAACTGGGTGAAGCGGGACGAGCAGGACACGACCGTGGCGTTCGGCGTGCCGAGCATGCCCTCGCGGACCGCGGTGTCCAGCGCGGCCTGCCGGAACGCCTCGATGATGAACGGGCCCGGCACGTGGTCGTAGTCGTGGTCGAACAGCGCCGGGTGGCGGCGATCGGGCAGCAGCGGATAGTCCCAGGCGGGACCGACCGCGACCGGCGCGCCGATCACCACGTTGCGCGAGTCCCGCCGCCCGACGGCCGCGGCGGGCAGCGGCGCGGCCGTGTAATCGGGCCCGCCCGCGGGGACCCGCCCGAGCTGGTACGCCCGCAGCGCCTCGTAGTCGGCGCGGGCCAGGAAGACCACATCGGCGCTCAATTCCATGGCGGCCCGGCCCCCGACGACGAGTTCGCCCGCCAGCGTCAGGTCGCTGAAATCGGCGCCGCGATCGACCCGCGAGACGATCTCGTAGCGCAGAATGCCCTCCAGCGGCGACTTCTCGTCGTCGCGGAAGGCCTCCCGGTCGGTGACCGCGAAGTCGTAGCGCTGCATGCTGAACGGCAGCCCCACCGGGACGCCGACGTGCCGGTGCAGGACCACGAACGAGCCCTGCCGCGCGGCCTCGGCCATCGCGAACGGGTCGTGGTAGACGGTGGTCCTGTCGTACCAGAGGCTGTGCGCGCGCGGGATCTGCAACGCCGTGTAGAAGGTGGAGTCGCCGTCGGCGACCGAGTCGGCGACGAACACCTCACCGAGCGCGCGGCGATGCGCCTCGGCCCGCGGTACGGTGCGATCGAAACTCAGCGCGGAAGACGCTGCGGGGAAACGGATCTCGGTCTCTGTCATCGTTATGCTCCTTTGCCCATCGGTGCGTCGAGCGCGCGGCGGATCGTCCGGAGCACGCCCGCTTCGGACTCGTCGAGATAGAAGTGGCCGCCGGGGAACTGACGCCACCGCGCCGCCGCGGTGGTGCGGTCCTGCCAGGCGGCCAGCTCTTCGGTCGGTGTCATCGGGTCGTCCACGCCCCCGAGGGCGGTGATGGGGACCGTCAGGGTGCCCGCGCCGCGATAGCGGTAGTCGGCGCCGAGCATCAGGTCGGCGCGCAGCGTCGGCGCGAAATGCTCGGCCAGTTCGGGCGAATCCAGGATCGCCTCCGGCACCCCGCGGTAGACCCGGTCGACCAGCCGAAGCAGTTCCGTGTCGTCCTCGGGCAGGTCGAGGGTGAACTGCCTGCGCGGGTGCGCACGGGCCGACACGAACAGGTGCTGCGGCGGCAGGTCGGCGTCGGTGAGCCGCAGCGCGACATCGTAGGCGAGCAGCCCGCCGAGGCTGTGCCCGAACAAAGCGACGGGACGCGGAACGTGCGCCACGATCGCCTCGCAGATGTCGGCGACCAGCGGTTCCCATGTCCTGGCGTGCGGTTCGCGCCACCGCGGCCCGCGCCCGGGCAGGGTGACCCACCACAGCTCGATCTCGGGGGCGAGCTGATCGACCCACCGCTGATACATCCGCGGATTCCCGCCGGAGTGGGCGAAGCACACCAACCGGATCGCCGGATTCGTTTGCGGCCGTGGGCAGGTCAGCACACCGCGATGCCCGGTCGGCAGCGGCGCCGCGGAAACGCCGACGACTCCGCCGTGCTGACGCCCGTTCACAGCGGCCCGCTTCCGACTTCGTCGCCCGTCACCGCCGCGGCGGATTCGGCCTCGACGATTACCTTGGCCAGGTCCCGCGCGCTGCCTTGTTCGAGGGTCTCGAGCAGCTGGGCCAGCGGCACGACGGTGCCGGACTCGGCTTCGATCTCGTTCTTCATCTCGACCACCACCAGCGATTCCAGCCCGTAGTCGCGGATCGGCGTCGCCTCGTCGATCTCGGTGATGGGTTTGCGCAGCGCACGCGCGATCCGTTCCCTGACGAATCCGGTGAGCGCGTCGAGCCGGGTCGGCCGGTCGACGTGGTGGGCGCGGGTCAGCGCCACCGGGCCGGATCCCCTGCGCTTGGCCGTCGCGGGGCGGACGGTGGCGTGCACGTGCTGCTCCTCGACGGCCCGCCGTTCCGGCAGCCAGTGCCTGCTGCGGTTCCAGGGGTAGTGCGGCAGCGGCGGCCGTCCGCTCGGCGTGCCGAGCACCGCGGACCAGTCCAGCTCGTGGCCACCGAGGTAGAGCTCGGCGACGCTGTGATCCAGGGACGCGGACCGGGACTGGCCCCGGCGCAGGCTCGCCGCCAGGATGACCGAACGGTCGAGTTCGCCTGCCGCCGAGGCGATGTCGCGGATCAGCACCGGGTGCGGGCCGACTTCCAGCACGGTGGTCAGCGCGTGGTCGTCGGCCAGCGCCGCCTGGAGCGCGGGCGCGAACAGCACGGCGTCGGCGAGGTTGGCGGCCCAGTGCGCGCCGGTGAGATGGTCGGCGGTGACGCGCTTGCCGGTGACGGTCGAATACATCGGGATCGATCCCGGCGTGGCGCGCACCGCGTCGGCGTGCGCGGCGAATTCCGGTGCGCACGCGGCGAGCAGCGTGCTGTGGAAGCCGTACTCGACCGGCAGGTCCTTGACCGACGCGCCGCGAGCGCTCGCCTCCACCGCGATGCGGCGCACGCCGTCCGCCGGGCCGGTGATCACGGTCGAGCGCGGGCCGTTCACGGCGCCGATCGTGACCTCGGATTGTCCGGCCAGCAGCTCGGTCACCGCCGCGGCGGGCAGTGCGATGCTGCACATCGCGCCGCCGCGGGCATGCCGCTCGGTGAGCGCCGCTCGGCGCACCAGGATCTCGAAAGCCTGCTCTCTGCTGAGCATTCCGGCGACGGTCGCGGCCACGATCTCGCCCATGCTGTGGCCGACGACGGCGGCGGGCCGCACGCCCCAGGACTGCCACAGCGCGGCCAGCGCCAGCTCCACCGCGGCAATGCACACCTGCGCGACATCGGTGCGGTGCAGCTTGCTGTCGGGCTCGGCCGCCAGCAGCTCCTCCCACAGCGACCAGCCCGCCAGCCGCCGCACGAGCGCGTCGCAGGCGTCGAGCTCGGCCCTTGCCACGGGTTCGTCGGCGAGCAGGCGGCCCATCTCCGGCCACTGCGAACCCTGCCCGCTGAACACGAACAGCGTCCGGTGCCGCGCCGCCGCGCCGATGTGCCTGGCCGCCTTGGCGGTTCGCGCGCGGTCCACCAGCGCGTCGACCGTGTCGCCGGTGAGGCACAGCCGTACCGGAAGATGCGCGCGCCGGGTGGCCGCGGCCGCGCAGATCTCGGCCGCGGTCGCGTGGTCGGCGGCCGCGAGCAGATCGGCGTAGCGCCCGGCCAGTGCCCGCGCGGAGGCCGCGCTGCGGGCCGAAATGGGAAGCACCAGAGCGCCTTCCGCGTGCGGGTCGACTTCCTCGCGCGCCGCGGCGGCGAGCACGGCGTGCACGTTCGCGCCGCCGAAGCCGAACGAGCTGATCGCGGCCAGCTTCCGTCCGTTCCCGCCACCGAGCGGGGTGCGCTCCCTCGGTAGACGCAGCCGGGTTCCGGTGAGATCGAGCTCCGGATTGGGCCGCTCCAGGTGCAGGTTCGGCGGAACCTCGTCGTGTTCGAGAACCAGCATCGCCTTGACCAGACCCGCGATGCCCGCCGCGGCCTCCTGATGCCCGAAGTTGGTCTTGACCGCGCCGACGGGGCACGGCTGCTCGCCCGCGCCGTACACGGCGCGTAGCGCGTCGAACTCGATCGGGTCGCCGAGCGGGGTTCCGGTGCCGTGCGCCTCGATGTAGACCACCTCGGCGGGGTCGGCGGCCGCATCGCGCAGAGCGCGGCGCAGCAGGTCGGTCTGGGCCCGCGGACTCGGCGCGGTGAGGCCGTTGGTGCGCCCGTCGTGGTTGGCGGCGGTACCGCGGATGAACGCGCGCACCGGCCTGCCCTCCGCCTCGGCCAGCGACTCCCTGGTGAGCACCACCATGCCGCAGCCCTCGGCGCGCACGATGCCCTCCGCGCCCGCGTCGAAGGTGCGGCAGCGCCCGCCGGGCGCCAGCGGCAGCACCTTCTCGGTGACGGTGGTGGACAGCGGCGACAGGATCGTGTTGACGCCGCCGACCAACGCGATGTCGCAGTCTCCGTTGCGCAGCGCCCGCACCGCCAGGTGCACCGCCATCAGCGAAGAGGAGCACGCTGTGTCCACCGCCAGGCTGGGGCCGGACAGGTCGAGCAGGTAGGACAGCCGGTTGGCGACGATGCTGTGCGCGCCGCCCGGCGCGGTGTAGGCGTTGATGCCGGACGGGTCGGCGAACTGCATCATCAGGTAGTCGCTGCCGTACACCCCGAGGAAGACGCCGGTCGTCGCGGCGCGCAGCTCGGCGGGCGTCAGCCCGGCGTCCTCCATGGCCTCCCAAGCCACCTCGAGCACCAGCCGCTGCTGCGGATCCATCCGCTCGGCCTCGGCGGCCGAGATGCCGAAGAACTCCGCGTCGAAGCCGTCGACCTCGGCGAGCAGCCCGGCGTAGCGGCCGGTGCCCGCGGCGTGCCCGGTGCGGCGGCCGTCCTCGCTGTCGACCAGCGGCGTGATGGCGTCGCGTCCGTCTCGCAGCGCTGACCAGTAGCCGTCGAGATCCTCGATGCCCGAGGGCATCCGCACCGCCGCGCCGAGAATCGCCACCGGCTCGGTGCGGCGGTCGACTTCGGCTCGCAGGCTGCGGATCTCGTTGAGCGCCTTGCGTAGTAGCGCGCGGCGATCGTCGGTGGTTTCGGTCGTCATCGGGTGTCCCCTTCGGTGGAAAGATCCAGTTCCGCCGATAGGAGATCGGCGAGTTCGTCATCGGTGGCCTGGTCCAGGTCCGCATCGATTTCGGGCCGGGCGTGCCGCTGTGGCGGCGTATCGGACGCGGGCTCCCGCGGCGGGAGCATCCGCTGCGCCAGCTCCTCGACGAGCTGGTCGACGGTGGGGTGGGCGAAAATGAGGCTGGCCGGAATACGTTGGCCCAGCCCGGTTTCCAGTCGGTTGCGCAGATCGACCGCCATCAGCGAGTCGAAGCCGAGATCGCGGAAGGGCATGGTCGGGTCGACCGGCCGCGAGGTTCCGACGATCGTCGCGACCTGGCCGAGCACGAAGCCGCGCACCAGCTCCAGTCGTTCGGCGGGATCGTCGATCTCGTGCAGCGACAGCGCCTGCTCGGCCGGGCCGCCATGACTCTCGTCGTCGGGCAGCAGGTTCGCCAACAGCTCGCGCGCGGCCGGTGGCGTGCCGGGACCGGCCAGCGTCGGCAGGTCGAAGGCGGCCGCCGCGAGGACCGGGCCGGGATCGGCCAGTGCCGCCTCCAGCAGGTCCATCGCCGCTCCGGTTTCCAGCGCGGGCACGCCCATGGCGGCGAGGCGGCGTTCGCTGCCCACTGCGGCGGCCAAGCCGATCGCCGCCCAGGGACCCCAGGCGATGCTGTGCGCGGGCCGCCCGTGCGCGGCGCGCGCTGCGGCTAGCGCGTCCAGGTAGGTGTTGGCCGCGGCGTAGGCGCCCTGGCCCGGCGAGCCGAAAAGCCCGGCGAGCGAGGAGAACAGCACGAAATGCGCGAGCGGCTGGTCGAGGGTGAGGTTGTGCAGGTGCCAGGCGCCGCGCGCCTTGCCGGCCAGCGCGCGGGCCAGCCTGGCCTCGTCGAGATCCGCGACGACCACGTCCTCGAGCACACCGGCGAGGTGGAAGACACCGCCGATCCGTCCGGCTTCGGCCAGCACCGCGGCGAGCGCGGCGCTGTCGGCCACGTCGACTGCCGCCACGGTGACTCGGACGTCGCGCGCTCGCAGGTCGGCGATCGCCTGTTCGGCAACGGCGTCCGGCGCGGAACGACCGAGCAGCAGCAGGTTTCGCGCGCCGCGTGCCGTCAGCCAGTCGGCGACGCGCAAGCCGAGCGCGCCGAGGCCGCCGGTGACGACCTGGCACAGGTCCGGATCGATGGACACCGAGGTGTGGGCCCGCGGCACCGGAACCAGCCGGGGAGCCAGAACCGCTCGGTCGATCGAAACCTGCTGCGGTGCTCGCGGATCCCGCAGGACCGTCACCAGCCGATCGATGTCGGCGCCGCTGGGAGCGGCGGGCAGATCGAGGACGCCGCAGGCCGTTTCGGGATGCTCGGTGGCGATCACCCGGCTCACGCCCCACAGGCTCGCCGTGGACAACCGCGACGGACGCACCGCGCGCTGGGTGTCCGGGGTGAGCAGCCACAGTCGCGGCGTCTCGCGCCAGGTGCGGCCGATCAGGAATGTGGCCAGCTCCACCGAGTCCGCCGTGTAGGCGGCCGACTCGACCGGGTCTTCGCCCGCGCTCGAATAGGCCCGCGCGTCGATGACGCCGCGCAATCCCTCGATGGTTCCGGCCAATTCGGCCGCCGCGGTCTCGTAGTCGGCGGCCTCGTGCGCCGCGGTGCGCACGACTCGGTCGCCGCGCGCGGTGAGGCGTTCGGCCAGCGCGTCCAGCGCCGGATGCGCACCGCCGACGATCAGCCAGCCGCCGCGCGGCGCTCGCCCGCCCTGGGATTCCCACGGCTGCCAGGCGAGCCGGTACAGCCTGCCGCGCTCGGCGGTGGCGGTTTCGGCGGTGGTGACGCGGAAGTCCATGGCCGAGCACAGGACTCGGCCGTCGGCGCCGAGCACGACGAGGTCGGCGATCAGATCCCGTTCCCCGTACTCCACGATGCGGGCATGGCACCAGACGTCGGTGACGGGCGCGGCTGAGGTGGCGAACTGCACCCGGGTGGCGCCCGCAGGCAGGGCGAGCGCGTCGGTCAGCCGCGGTCCGGCGGCTGCCGCGACGGTGTGCAGGCAGGCGTCGAGCAGCGCGGGATGCAACCCCGCGCCCGCCGTGAGTTGGATTGGCAGCGTGAGCTTTCCGACGGCTTCGTCGCCGCCGCGGGAGAGCTGGGTCAGCGCGCGGAAGGCCGGTCCGTAGTGCAGCCCGTTCCCCGCGAGGCGCTCGTAGAACTCCTCGATCGGCAGTGGCTCGGCGCACCGGGCCAGCAGTTCCCCGATCTCCGGTGCGGGTCGATCGGTGAGCGGGGCCTGCGCTTGGTCGAGCCAGCCGCGCGCGTGCGTGACCGCGGCGCCGTGCGAATCGGAGACGATCACGAATTCCGAACGCCCGCCCGCCGATTCGACGACCAGCTGGAGTGACGAGGCCGTACCGGGCAGCAGAACGTGCGGCGCTTCGAAGGTGACGTTGGTCAGCACCACGGTCGGCGTGCCGCCACCGGCCAGATCGCGCGCGGCCTGCGCCGCCGCGTCGAGCCAGTACGCGCCAGGGATCACCGGCACCTCGTCCACCACATGATCGGCGAGTTCGGGAGCGGCGTCCGGCCGTAGCGGCCACACGCCGAGCTCAGGGCGGGTGGCGATCCGCACACGCGGGCCGAGCCAGCCGCCGACCGGCGCGACTACGGCCGCGGCGCTCTCGGCGCGAATCAGCGGGAACCGCTGGGTGTTCCAGCCCTGCGAGGGAATCGGCACCGGGGTGCCAGGGCGGTAGAGCCGCGTCCAGTCCAGGTCCGCGCCGCGGGTGTAGAGCACGCCGAGCGCGTGCAGGAAGGCGAAGACCTCGTCCTCGTCGCGCCGGGCCGAGGACACCGCGACCATGTCCGCGCCGGGCGCGTTCGCGGTCGCGATCTCCGTGAGCGAGCGGGCCAGCACCGGATGCGGCGCGATCTCGACGAAGGTGTCGTGATCGGCGGCGAGCAAGGCGGTGATCGCCGTGTCGAACAGCACCGGTTCGCGCAGGTTGCGCGCCCAGTAGTCGGGGTCGACGAGCGTGTCGGTCAGCGGGCCGCCGGTGACCGTCGAGTACAGCGGCACGCTGGGCTCGCGCACCGCGATGTCGCGCACGGCCTCGCGCAGCCGGGGCCGCAGCGGCTCGACGGCGGGGCTGTGCGCGGCGAAGTCGACCGCGATGCGCCGGGCGAAGACCCCGTCGGCCTCCAGCCGCGCCACGATCTCGTCCAGCGCTCGCGGCTCACCGGAGATGACGGTCGCGCGGGGACCGTTCACCGCCGCCACCGACACTCGATCGCGGTACTCGGTGAGCGCCGACTCCACCTGCGCCGCATCGAGTTCCAGCAGTGCGAGGCCGCCGCGACCGGAGATCTCGGTGAGCAGCGCACTGCGCACGCAGACGATGCGCGCGGCATCGGCCAGCGACAGCGCGCCGCTGACGTGCGCCGCCGCGATCTCGCCCATACTGTGCCCGCAGACCGCGGCCGGTTCGATGCCGAAGGACTTCCAGGTCTCGGCGAGCGCGACCTGCATGGCGAACAGCGCGGGCGGCACCTGCGCGGTGCCGTGCGCGACGATGCCGCGCTCGGTCGACCACAGCGACACCCCGAGCAGGCGCTCCAGCTCGGTTGCGCAGCGCCGCATCGCCTCGGCGAACGCGGGCACCGACGCGGCCAGCGCGCGGCCCATGCCGTCCCACTGCGAGCCCTGGCCGGGGAAGACCAGCGCAGTCCGCCGGGCGCGACGGCTCGGCGCGTGCGGTTCGCAGACCCCGCGGACCAGTTCGCCGTCGGCCAGCGCGGTCAGGCCGTCGATCAGTTCCTCGATGTCGCGGGCCACCACCGCGGCGCGGTGACCGTCGTGGTCGCCGCGCAGCGCTGCGGTGGCGGCCGCCCTGGCGAGCCAGGTCGAATCCTCGCGGTTCTGCTCGGCGGTGCGTGCCCAGCCGCGCGCCCGCCGCCGCAGCCCCGCCGCGGAGCGCGCGGTCACCGGGAACAGCACGAAATCCGTTGCGCCGGAGTGCTCGTCCGGTTCGGTCGCCGGTGCGGTGGACAGCACCACGTGCGCGTTTGTCCCGCCGAAGCCGAACGAGCTCGTCCCGGCGATCGCGGCGCCGTCGGCGTCGACGGGCAGCGCCTCGACCACCGCTTGCACCGCCACCGGAGCCCTGTCCAGCTCCAGCAGCGGGTTGGGCCGCCGGTAGTGGATGGTCGGCGGCAGTTCCCGATGATGCAGGGAGAGCGCGGTTTTGATGATTCCGGCGACGCCGGCCGCGGCCTCCAGGTGGCCGAGGTTCGATTTCGCCGAGCCGACGCGCAGCGGCTTCTCGGGATCGCGGCCTTGGCCGAGCACCGCGGCGAGCGCACCCACCTCGATCGGGTCGCCGACCGCGGTGCCGGTGCCGTGCGCCTCGACGTAGGCGACCCGGGCCGGGTCCACGCCGGCGGCGCGGTAGGCCGCGCGCAGCACCCGCTCCTGCGCGGGACGGCTCGGGGCGATGAGCCCGTTCGTCCGGCCGTCCTGATTGACTGCGCCGCCGCGGATCACGGCGTAGACGCGGTCGCCGTCGCGGCGGGCCCGCGCGAGCGTCTTCAGCACCACCACGCCCGCCCCCTCACTGCGGACGTAGCCGTTGGCGCGCTCGTCGAACGGCTTGCAGCGCCCGTCCGGCGCCATCAACCGGCCTTTGCTGAAGCTCAGCGCCACCCGCGGCGCCGCTATGACGTTCACGCCGCCGGCCAGCGCCAGCTCCGATTCGCCCGCGCGCAGCGACTGGCAGGCCAGATGCACCGCGACCAGCGAGGACGAGCAGGCGGTGTCCACCACCATGCTCGCGCCCGCCAGGTTCAGGCAGTAGGACAGCCGGTTGGCGACGATGCTCAGCGCCGAGCCGGTGCCGTCCTGCGCCGACACCTCGGTGCCTGGCGCCAGCACGGCCACACCGTGGTCATAGGACGACGCGCCGAGGAAGACTCCGGTCGAGGTGCCCGCCAGCCTGCTCGGGCCGATGCCCGCGTCCTCGATCGCGTGCCAGGCGACCTCGAGCAGCAACCGCTGCTGCGGGTCCATCCTGACGGCCTCCTTGGCCGCGATGCCGAAGAACTCCGCGTCGAAATGCTCGACGTCGTCGAGGAATCCGCCCCACTTGGTGGTCATCCGGCCCGGCGCGTCCGGGTCGGGGTCGTACAGCGCCGCCGCGTCCCAGCGGTCCGCGGGGACCTCCGTGATGGCGTCCACGCCCGCGCGCAGCAGATCCCAGTACTCCCGTGGGCCGTCGGCGCCGGGAAATCGGCAGCCGATCCCGACG
Source organism: Nocardia sp. NPDC050713 (assembly GCF_040654315.1). Classification (NCBI taxonomy): domain Bacteria; kingdom Bacillati; phylum Actinomycetota; class Actinomycetes; order Mycobacteriales; family Nocardiaceae; genus Nocardia; species Nocardia sp. NPDC050713. The sequence goes on from NZ_JBFAHS010000003.1 coordinate 342,903, forward strand.
ATGGCGATGGCGTCGCCGGTATCGGTGGCGATCGCCGCCTGTTCCACCGTCTGGCCGACGCCGCCGAGCGCGGCGGCCAGCGCGGCGGCCGCGGCGGCCACGCTGGGATGGTCGTAGGCGAAGGTCGGCGACAAACTCGTCTCTGCCCAGCGCTGGAGATCGTCGGACAGCTCCACCGCTTGCATGGAGGACAGGCCGAGCGCCGCGAACGGCACGTCGACCGGGAGACCGGCCGGATCGACGCCGAGCAGTTCGGCGATCCTGGCGACCAGCCAGGCTTCGATGTCCGCCGCTGATCTCATGGCCGCACCGCCTCGGTCGCGGCGGGGGTGATCTCGTCGAGCGTGCCCGCCTCGAACGCCGCACGGGTCGCGCGCCGCTGCAACTTGCCGCTGGAGGTCTTGGGCACCGTGCCCGCCCGCACCAGGACCACCCGCGCGGGGGTGATCGAGTGGTCGACGCTGACCGCCGCGCGCAATGTCGCGGTGAGCGCGGCGATGTCGGGATCGGTGTCCGCCTTGACCTCGGCGACCACGATCAGCTCCTCACCGCGTTCCCGGTCGACCGCGAACGCGGCGGTGCAGCCGCGCCGGATCCGGGGGTCGGCGTTCTCGACGGTGTGCTCGATGTCCTGCGGGTAGTAGTTGCGCCCGCCGATGATGACCAAGTCCTTGCGCCTGCCGACCACGTACAGCTCGCCGTCGACCAGCGCGCCGAGGTCGCCGCTGCGCAGGTACGGACCCGACTGCGGCGCAACGGTTTCCGCGCGGAACGTCTCCTGGGTGGCGTCCTCGTTGCCCCAGTAGGCCAGCGCCGCGTCCGGCCCGCCGATCCAGATCTCGCCGACCTGCCCGTCGGGCAGCGGCATCCTGGTGTCCGGGTCGACGATCAGCAGCTCGCGGTGCAAGGTCACGCGGCCGGAACCGACCAGCGTCTGATCCGGGCCAGGCGTGAGGCGGCCCTCGGCCAGTTCGTCGCGGCTCACCGTCAGCGTGACCGCGCCTGCGCCGCGGTGCGAACCGGTGGTCATGAGGGTGGACTCGGCCAGCCCGTAGCAGGGGTAGTAGGTGCTGGAATCGAAACCGTGCCCGGCGAATTCGGCGGCGAACTTGGCGAGGGTCTCCGCGCGGATGGGCTCGGCGCCGTTGAACGCGACCTCGAGCGAGCTGAGGTCGATGCCCGCCCGATCGGCGGCGGGGATGCGGCGGCAGCACAGCTCGTAGGCGAAATTGGGACCGCCGGTGATGGTGGCCTGGTAGCGGGTCACCGCGCGCAGCCAGCGGACCGGTCGCTGCACGAAGGTCAGCGGCGGCATCAGCACCGTGCGGCTGCCCGCGTAGACGGCGGGCACCACGATGCCCATCAGGCCCATGTCGTGGAACAGCGGGAGCCAGCCGACGATGCGCGATTCGGCGCTGTAACCCATTGTCCGGCAGAGCAATTCCTGGTTGTGCATGAGCGCGTCATGGGTGACGACCACACCCTTCGGCGCGGAGGTCGACCCGGAGGTGTACTGGAGGAACGACACATCCGCGCCGGTCACCGGCACCGGTTCGAAGTCCGCGGCGCCGTCCGTGTCGGCCACGATGCCGATCCAGCGCAGGCGGTCCAGTTCCGGGGCGGCCTCGACCAGCAAGCCTCGGGTCTGCTCCGGCGCGGCGCACAACACCGCGGCGGCGTCGCAGTCCGCGGCGATGGTGCGCAGGGTCTCCACCCGGCGCGGCGAAGTCACCGGGAACGGCGGGTACACCGGCACCGCGACCACGCCGGCGAACTGGCAGGCGAGGAACGCGAGCACGAAGTCCGCGGAATCCGGCGCTACGATCAGTGCCCGGTCGCCGGGCACGGCCTCTCGAGAAATGCGCGCGGCAAGTGCGCGGGTCAGTTGCTCCAGTTCCGCGAAAGTCCAGGAATGCGATTCTTTTTCACCGTCCGGCAAAAAGGTGTACGCGATTCTGTCGGCAGCGTCGGCGGCGCGCTGCGAAATTGCCTCGGCGAGCGTTCGAGCCCGGAGTTCGGTTTCCATCGCAATCCCTCCTCGATCAGCCGGCAGCCATCACGACGGTGCCGACAGAACAGGGACATTACGGGCGGAGGCGGCGAAATGGACAGGCTCAGAACGTGGTCCGAAGGGCGACACGCGGGGAATCGGAAGACATATCACTTTCGGACGGAAAACTCTCGGAAGGAATAGTCCGGAGGGATTGTCACCTTTGTGTAATGGCGATCGGCGCAGTCTCGCAGATACGTTCCCGCTGCACCGAAGAATTGCCGAACACAGAGCGGAGTAGAACTGTGACGAGCAGCACAGCGCGGGAGCGCATCGCCATTTGGTCGGATTTCGGGGGAGTGCTCACACCGCCGGTAGCCGAGACATTCGCGGCATTCTGCGCGAAGACGGGATTGGCGCCGGATCCCTTGCGCCGCGCGATCGCGGAAGTCACCGCGACATTCGGCACCGAGGACATGATGCTGCCTTTGGACACGCCGCTGATCGGCGAGGACGAATGGCTGGATCTGGTGCGCGCGGCGCTGCGCAGGCAGGGCGTGCACACCGCGGTGCCCAGCCTCGCCGAGACCTGGTTCGACGGGCGAAAAGCCAACGCGCAGTGGGACGACGCGCTGCGGCGCTACCGAAGCGCCGGACATTTCGTCGGCATGCTGTCGAATATGCCGCCCGCGTGGGAAGCGCACTGGCGGCGGATGGTCGTCGCGGAGGAGTTGTTCGAGGAGATCGTCAACTCGGCGCAGGTCGGCTGCCGCAAACCCGATCCGGAGATCTTCGAGCTGGCGGCCGCGCGCGCAGGCGTCGAACCGAACCGCTGCGTCCTGATCGACGACCTGCCGCAGAACTGCGCGGGCGCCAGGGCGGCCGGTTGGCGCGCGGTGCTGTTCCGTGACGCCGCGACCGCGACCGCCGAGGTGGACGCCGAGCTGCGTCAGCTCGTCGCCGAGGGCGTCGCGATATAGGCCGAGGCCGCGTCCTCGTGCGCCAGCCGGCGCAGAGCGCTGAACATCGCGTCGCCGAGCGCCGTCCAGACGACGAGCGCCTCGGCCATGCTCTCCGCGTTCGGCTGGCGCAGCAGCGTGTCGATCTCCTTGGCCGCGATCCGTTCGGCCAGCTCGGCGTAGTCGTCGAGCAGGTCCCAGTGCTGCTGTCCCAGCCTGCCGAGGGTGGCGAGCACCGCGGCGAGGGTGCCGCGCGCCGGGTTCGTCTCGCGGACCTGCCAGCCGCGGCGGGCGAGCAGATCGCGGACCTGATCGGCGGCGGCCAGCTGCGCGTCGTCCGGCTCCGCGGCGGGCGGCTTGCTCATCGCGAACTGCGCCTTGCCCGCGGATTCCAGCACGGTCATCCCCGGCGTCCGCATCTTCTCCAGGACTTCCCTGGTCGCCGCCACCGACAGCCCGCCGACCTCGATCAAGGCCCGAACCAGCTTGAGCCGCCGCACATGTGAGTCGTCGTACTGCATCTGGTTGGGGCTGGTCCGTTCACCGGGAAACAGCAGCCCCTCGCGCATGTAGTACTTGATGGTGGGTGCGGGCACGCCCGAGACCTTGCTCAATTCGGCGATGCGCATATCCGCCTCCCGTCCGTGGCTACTACTGGTCGCCCAAGTGTAGGTCAGACGGATAGCGACCAGTTCCGGTTGCTGTTCGACTGCTCCGGCCGTCAGGACGCACTTTCGTGTTCGCGACGGCCGTGCGCGAGCTTCGGAAAGATCGACTCCGACGGCATCGTCACGCGGAATCCTGCTGGCCGATGTGCGCCCGATACCGGTTCACCGCGTCGATGCGGGAGACCGCGCCGAGCTTGTCGAAAATACTACGCAGATGCCGTTTCACGGTGCCCTCGGTGATGGACAGCGCATTGGCGATCTGCCGATTCGTCATGGCCTCGGACACCAGGCGCAGCACCTGTTCCTCGCGCGCCGAGAGCCTGCCCCGATTGGCCCCGGCGCCGGTGAGAAAATCCCGCGGCACGCTGACGGTGATCTGGTCCTCCACCGAGGCGATCCCCCGGATCGCGCTGACCAGCTCGCTGCGCGAGATCTTCTTGTGCAGGAAGCAGCGCACGCCCGCGTCGAGCATGTCGTACAGCAGGGTCTCGGTGCCCGTCGAGCTGAGCACCACGACGGCCGCGGACGGACAGGCCCGGGTCAGCGAGCGCACCATTCGCACGGTGGCGCTGCCGATCTCGTCGTTGTCCAACACGATGACATCCGGATGCGCGGCGGCGGCGAGATATCCGGCCTCGTTCCAGGACACGTCGCCGACTACCGTGAAATCAGCTTCGGAATTGAGGAAATCGCACAACATCTCGCGCGTCAGGAAGTTGTCTGTGACAATCTGAATGTGGACGACGCGCTGCGGCAGACCGTTTGTCGGTATCACCGAGACGAGGCGCGGAGCGGAGCATTCCGAAACGGCGTCCGTTATCGCGCTTTCCACGTCTGCCGTGCGTTTCATTCGGGCGGTTCCGCTCATTTCCACCATCCACCTCGGGGTTGCTGAGTCGGACCCGGCGGTCGTCCCAGACGACTTCCGGCGCGTAACCGACCCGTCGGCCGATGCCACGACAGCACGCGGCATCAACCCGCTGGATTTCGTTCACCGATGAACCAGAAAACCGGCCCCGCCCGGATCGGTATCGAAACGACTACCGACACTTGGCTTTTGGAACCTGAGACCGGTTATAGGAAGTGACCCTATCCGTAAACGGTGCACTCCACAAGCCGGTTGTTCCGCAGCGCACAATTAGGCTTCGAGTGTTCCCGATCCGTTAACACTTACCGCAAGGATCGGAAACGTGGTTGTGAGAAGCCGGTACGGCAATTGGTGGTCAAGACACGAAAAACAGGGGCACGCAAGGGGATTCGCGGAAAGTCGAGCGTGCTCAGCGACCACCGCGTCCCTCGCCCGCGAGCCTGCCGCGGCGGATGAGATCGCGTTTGGTGCCGGGGGCGATCGGCGGCAGCGCCGCGTCGGCGTCGGCCTCCGGCTCGTCGGGGTTCGGTCGCACGAACAGGGTGACGGTCGCGGCGGGACGGAAACCGCTGCGGGTCATCAGCGTCGCCGAGGCGGTGTTGTTGTTCTCCACGTCGGTGACGATGCGCCGCGCGCCGCGGGTGAACAGCGCCGTCGAGCACGCATCGACCAGCCTGCGCGCGATGCCGTGCCCTTGCATGTCGGGCGCGACCGCGATCCACTCCAGATAACCCCAGTCGTCGCGCAGCTCGAATTCCATTGAGCCGAGCACGAATCCGACGACTCGATCGGAATCCAGCGCGACCCAGCACGCGTTGTCGGGGCTGTCCAGGTGCTCGGCCACGCTGGTCAGCGACCAGGAGGTGTAGGGCTTGGTGCCGGTGTCGAAGACCTGGTGGCCGAGATCGAGCACCTGGCGCAGATGGCCGAGGCCCATGGGGACGATCACGGTGGCGGTGTCCATGGCGCACAGTTTGCCAGGAGCTAGCCGCTCTGCCGCTCAATGGAGGCTCATCGCCGCCATTCCCGCAGTTCCAGGTCGACGATCACCGGATGCATCAAGGTGGAGACCGGCGCGCCGGTGTCGCGGCGGTCGGGCGCGAACACCGCCGCGGCCGCGAGCGTCGCCTCGTCGAGCGAGCGCAGCGGCGCGGGCGGGTCGAGGCGCAGGCGCGGTTCGGCCTCTCTGGTCGCCAGCACGAAGCCCCAGTCGCCGAAGCTGGGCACGTCGACGTGGTACGGCAGCGTCCGCAGGCCCGCCGCGCGAATCGTGTTCGCGATGCACCAGTACGAGCGCGGTGCGAAGAACGGCGAACCGGACTGGACCGCTAGCGTGCCGCCGGGGGCGAGCACATGGGCGGCCATCGCGTAGAACTCCTTGGAGTACAACTTGGCGATCGAGGTCTGGTCGGGGTCGGGTAAGTCGACGAGCACCGCGTCGTACGCGCCGGGCGAGCCGCGCAGCCAGGAGAACGCGTCCTCGTTGACGACCCGCACCCGCGGATCGTCGAAGGCGTTGTGGTTCAACGTGTTCAGCCGGGCATCGGTGCGGGCCAGCCGGATCATCTCCGGATCCAGCTCCACCAGGGTGATCGTCTCGACATCGGGGTAGCGCAGGATCTCGCGCAGCGCCAGACCGTCGCCGCCGCCGAGCACGAGCACGTCGCGGCGCGGACCGGCGAGGGCCGGATGCACGAGCGCCTCGTGGTACCGGTACTCGTCCACCGAGGAGAACTGCAGATCGCCGTTCAGGAACAGCCGGGTGTCCGGGGTGCCGAACGGTGAGATCGACTCGGTGAGGACGATGTTCTGGTACTTGGTCCGCTCGTGCAGCACGATCGGATGGGCGAACAGCGCCTGCTGCGCGGTCGCCTCGAACCGGTCGGCGTAGAGGTAGGTGCCGAACAGCGTCGCCGCGACGAGCGCGGTCAGCGCGCCGAAGCCCCACCGCGCCCGCGGCCGGAGTTCGGTGCGGAACAACAGGAACACCAGCGCCAGCCCCGCCGCCGCGTTGACCACGCCGACGATCAGGCTGCCGCGGATCTGGCCGAACACGGGCAGCAGCAGGAACGGGAAGGCCAGCCCGCCGAGCAGCGCGCCCACGTAGTCCGCGGCGAACAGGTCGGCCACCGCGCTGCCCGGCTCCTGTTTGCGAATCCGCTGCAAAAGCTCCATCAGCAACGGGATTTCGGCGCCCACCAGAATGCCGAGGACGCTCGCGATCGCGATCAGCGCCGTGGTGTAGATGTTCAGCCAGGCATAGGCGGCGTAGAGCATCAGCACCGAAAGCCCGCCCAGCAGCGCGAGGATCAGCTCCACCGCGACGAACGCCGCCGCCGCGTGCCGCCGCAGCGGTTTCGCGGCCAGCGCGCCGATGCCCATGGCGAAAACCATGACGCTCAACGTGATCGAGGCCTGCGCCGCGGTGTCGCCGAGCAGATAGCTGCCCAGCGTCACCAGCGACAGTTCGTAGACCAGGCCGCAGGCCGCGCAGACGAACGCGGTGACCAGCAGCGCGATTCGGGCCGGGCGGCGCCGCAGGCGCGGCGGTAGCGGTGCGGTCTCGGTGTCCGCCCCCATACTCAGGACAGGCCCGCGGCCACCACGAAGGACACCGCGAGGTGCAGCGCCGCGGTCACCCAGACGGCCGGGTGAATCGCGCCGTCCGCGACCACATCTCGGAACTGGCCGGGCGTGAGCAGGTCCAGCAGCAGGAACGACAGCGCCATCGCGCCGAGACCGATCACGCCGTACACCGCGCTGGCCAGCAGCGCCTCACCGATCGCGCCCTGGGAGGTCCAGATCGCCATCGCCACGATGATCCCGACGCCGAGCAGGTTCGACGCCACGAGCAGCGACGCGTTCCGGTTCCGCTCGACCCAGATCTGCTCGCGCAGGTTGCCGGGCGTGATGACGTCCACCAGCACGAAACCGAGCGCCATCAACGCGATACCGACGCCGGTGTAGGCGAGCGCCGCGCCCGCGTCGGCCGCGAGGTCTGCCAGCATGTGTTTCTCCTTCTATTTGCCGCTCTGGCCGCGGTATTCGCTGCCCGGCGGCTGGCTCGGCCAGCCGAAACTCGACACCGTCGACTGGTGGCGCCGGTATCCGTTGCCGTACTGGTCGACGAGGATCATCGAGCCCGTCCCGTGCGGGGCGACGGTGATGATGTCGTTGCGATACTGCAGATAGGTGCGATCGCCGACGCGGCGGTTGTCCAGCGGCTGCGAGGCCGCGACGATAGCGCTGCCGACGGCGGCGGGCGCGAGGGCGGCGGTGTAGGCGCGGCCGTCGTTCGCCTGGTCCAGCGAGGTGGCCCGGGAATACTTGGCGGCGACGAAATCGCGCGCGCTCTCGATGTCGTCGCCGCAGCCGACGACCGAGAGCAGCAGCGCGGCCACCGCGACGAAACCGATGACCGTCCTGCCGAGGTGGTGCATGCGTCCCCCCGTAGAGCGCCGGGCCGTACCCGGTAGGTGATACGTCGAGTCCTCTATGTCGAAAACTCGTCGCGCACTGTATCACCGACGCGGCCACCCGCGTCCAGTCCTCGACGCGACAGTGCGCTACGCGCCCTTGCGGGCGGGGGTCTTCTTCGCGGCTTTCTTGGCGGGCTTCTCCGCGGTCTTCTTGGTCGCCTTGGCGGTCTTCTTCGCTGGCGCGGCCTTCTTGGCGGCCTTCTTCTGCGCGCCGCCACCGGAACTCGCCGCGCGCCTTCCGCTGGCCTCGAGGCTGCGTTGCAGCGCGGCGACCAGATCGACCACCTCGGCGTCCATCTCGGCGGGCGCGGCCTCGGGCTTGGTGGTCACCCGGTCGCTGCCGCTGGCGATCGCCTCGTCCAGGATCTTCTGCAGTTCGATCTGGTACTCGTCGGTGAACTGGCTCGGATCGAAATCGTCGGACATGGACTCGACGAGCGTCTCGGCCATCTTGATCTCCTGCGGCCGCGGCTCCGAGGCGTCCTGCAAGGACTCGAACTCGACCGCGCGCACCTCGTCGGGCCACAGCAGCGTCTGCAGCACGAGCATGCCCTCGCGCACCCGCAGCGCGGCGAGCCGGGTCTTCTGGCGCAGCGTGAAGTGGACCAGCGCGGTCCGGTCGATGCGCTCGAGCGTGGTGGCCAGCAGCACGTAGGCCTTCGGCGTCGTGGAGTCCGGCTCGAGGTAGTAGCTCTTGTCGAACAGGATCGGGTCGATCTGCTCGGACGGCACGAACTGCAACACCGGGATCTCGTGCTTCTCCGCGGCGGGCAGCCGGGCGAAATCCTCGTCGGAGAGGATCACCCGCTCGCCCTCGGGCGACTCGTACGCCTTGGCGATGTCGACGTACTCCACGGGTTTGTTGTCGACGGTGCAGACGCGCTGGTATTTGATCCGGCCGCCGTCCTTGGCGTGCACCTGGTGGAATTTGATGTCGTGGTCCTCGGTGGCGGTGTACACCTTGACCGGGACGTTTACCAGCCCGAATGCAATCGAGCCCTTCCAGATAGCTCGTGCCATCACTCCATGATGGCCGAACCATCCCGCCCGCGCGAGCGAACCGGAATCCCCGAGGTCGCGGCGGCGATTCGGATGCGCGATCCGGTGGGAAGCGCCGCGAACAGCGCGCGCATGGCCGCGACGGTGCCGGCGAGATCGGTGCGGCCGGACAGGTAGGCGCGTTGCAGCGGCGCGGGCAAGTCGAAGAAGGCGTCGAAGAACGCGGGGAGGTCAGCGGGCGGCAGCGCGAGCAGCGCGCGCAGCCCGGCCGTGCGCAGGGCCCGCACCGCTCGGGCCGAGGGCGGCCACAGGTCGGCGCCCGTCGCCGCCGCGTCCGCCGCGGCGAGTGCGGACGCCACGCTGTATCCCGTTGCGGGATGGGTGAATCCGCCCGCCGCGCCGAATGCGCGCTGGCCCGGTCGGCCGCCCTGCACCGGGAAGCGCACTCGCTCGACGGGCTCGTCGCCGTGGAGCGCGATGCCGCGGGCGCGCAACCGGTGCCGAAGGCGGGTGCGCAGTTCGCCGGTGTCCAGCGCGGGCCGCCCGGCCAGACAGGTCTCCTCGAGCAGCATCGCGCCGCCGCCCAGCGGAACCGCGTACAGGAACGAGCGCGGCGCGGCCGGATGCGCGCCGTTGTCGGCGCGCCAGTCCATGAACAGCGGCTCGATGCCCGCGGCGACCGTGTCGCCGACGAGCACGCCGTAGGCGGTTTGTTCGGCGCGGGCGGGGGAGCGGGCGATCCCGCGCGCGTCGATCACCCGCTCGGCGGGCAGCGTCCGGCCCGAGGCCAGCGTCACGCCGTGCCGTTCGAGCCGCACGGCGCGCTCGGCGACGATCTCCGCGCCCGCCAGGTCCAGCGAGTTCTGCAACCGCCCCGTGTCGAGCACGACGTAGGCACGATCGAGTTCGTGGCGGCGCGCGCCCCACGCGGTGGGGCGGGCGACCGTCGCGGCCGTGACCGCCGGGTCGAGCCATCCGGGCAGTTCGTCCGCCCAGGCGGCGTAGGTCGCGGTCCACGGCCGTGCGGGCGCGGGATCGACCACGGTGACCGCCATGCCGCGAGCCAGGCAGCGGTGCGCGAGCGCCCGCCCGCCGGGGCCGAGACCGCAGACGACGATGTCGGTCACGACGGCCGCCATCGCTCAGGCTCGATCGGCCGCCGCCCTGCCGGGTGCGGCCGCTGTCGCCCGACGATGACCGGCTGCCGTCGCTCGCCGTCGATCAGATGCCGCCGGTGGAGAGCAGGCCGCCGTCGACGCGCACGGTCTCGCCGGTGATCCACGCGGCCTCGTCCGAGACCAGGAACGCGATCAGCCGCGCGACGTCCTCGGGCACGCCGAGCCGCTTCATCGGGTACGCGGCGGCGGCTCGCTCCTCGTCGGCGGAGTAGAGCGCGTCGGCGAACTTGGTCTTGACCACGCCCGGGGCCACCGCGTTCACCCGGATCTTCGGGCCGAGCTGCCAGGCCAGCTCGTCGGTGAGGTGGATGAGCGCGGCCTTGGAGGCGCCGTAGGCGGCGATCACGCCGCTGGACCGGATGCCAGCGACGCTGGCGACGTTCACGATCGCGCCGCCGTTGTCGCGCATCCAGGCCTTGTACGCCTCCTGGATGTAGCCGAGCGCGGCGACCACGTTGACGTCGAAGATCTTGCGCACCGCGTCCAGGTCCGCGTCCATCAGCGCGCCGTAGATCGGGTTGATGCCGGTGTTGTTGATCAGGATGTCGAGCGAGCCGAACTCCGAGACCGCGCGCTCGACCGCGGCGGCGCGGCTCTCCGCCTCGCCGGAATTGCCCGCCAGCGCGACGACCTGGCCCTGGTGGCCGAGGGCACGCAGCTCGGCGGCCGCCTCCTCCAGCGGTTCCGGTTTCCGCGCGGTGATCACCACGTTCGCGCCGCGGCGCAGCAGCTCGGCCGCCACGGCCTTGCCGATGCCCCGGCTGGCCCCGCTGACCAGCGCGCTTTTGCCCAACAGATCGGTACTCATGCCATCGCACGCTACCGAAGCCGGTCGAACGGCAGTTATCGCGGTCACACCGGCTTCCTCGGCTGCGGGGCCCGTCGCGGGCACAGGTAAAATCGGTGGTTCTTGTGCATCGAGGGGCGCACAATCGAGCAGCGACTGCCCGGCCCCGCCATGCCACGACCACCACCATCCGTGAGGAGCCCATCTGTGATCACCGCGACCGACCTCGAGGTTCGGGCCGGAGTCCGGACCCTGCTGTCGGCGCCCGGTCCCGCGCTGCGGGTACAGGCCGGTGACCGCATCGGACTGGTCGGGCGCAACGGCGCGGGCAAGACGACGACGCTGCGCATCCTCGCTGGCGAGGGCGAGCCGTACGCCGGAAAGATCCTGCGCTCCACCGAGATCGGTTATCTGCCGCAGGATCCCAAGGAAGGCAACCTGGACGTGCTCGCGCGCGACCGGGTGCTCTCCGCGCGCGGGCTGGACACGCTGATCCGCGACATGGAGAAGCAGCAGGCGCTGATGGCCGAGGTGGCCGACGAGAAGGAGCGCGAGAAGGCGGTCCGCAAGTACGGCAGGCTCGAAGAGCGCTTCTCGGCGCTGGGCGGCTATGTCGCCGAGAGCGAAGCCGCGCGGATCTGCCACAGCCTGGGGCTGCCCGACCGGGTGCTCGGCCAGCCGCTGCGCACCCTCTCCGGCGGTCAGCGCCGCCGAATCGAGCTGGCGCGCATCCTGTTCTCCGCCTCCGACGGCAGCGGCGGGCGCTCGGATCGCATCCTGCTGCTCGACGAGCCGACCAACCACCTCGACGCCGACTCCATCACCTGGCTGCGCGGGTTCTTGCAGAACCACGACGGCGGCCTGATCGTGATCAGCCACGACGTCGAACTGCTCGACGCGGTGGTCAACAAGGTGTGGTTCCTCGACGCCGTGCGCGGCGAGGCCGACGTCTACAACATGGGCTGGAAGAAGTACCTCGACGCCCGCGCCACCGACGAACAGCGCCGCCGCCGCGAGCGCGCCAACGCCGAGAAGAAGGCGTCCGCGCTCAAGGCGCAGGCCGCCAAGCTCGGCGCCAAGGCGACGAAAGCCGTTGCGGCACAGAACATGGTCAAGCGCGCCGAGCGACTGCTCAACGAGCTGGACGACGTGCGCGTCGCCGACAAGGTGGCCAGGATCAAGTTCCCCGAGCCCGCCGCCTGCGGCAAGACGCCGCTGATGGCCGAGAACCTGACCAAGATGTACGGCTCGCTGGAGATCTTCACCGGTGTGGACCTGGCGATCGACCGCGGCAGCCGGGTCGTGGTGCTCGGCCTCAACGGCGCGGGCAAGACCACGCTGCTGCGCCTGCTCGCCGGGGTGGAGCAGCCGTCGGCGGGCGGGCTGGTGCCGGGGCACGGTCTGAAGATCGGCTACTTCGCCCAGGAGCACGACACCCTCGACGACGACGCCACCGTGTGGGAGAACATCCGGCACGCGGCGCCGGACGCGGGCGAACAGGACCTGCGCGGCCTGCTCGGCGCGTTCATGTTCACCGGTCCGCAGCTCGACCAGCCCGCGGGCACCCTCTCCGGCGGTGAGAAGACCCGCTTGGCGCTGGCCGGTCTGGTGTCCTCGGCGGCCAATGTGCTGTTGCTCGACGAGCCGACCAACAACCTGGACCCGGTGTCTCGCGAACAGGTGCTCGACGCGCTGCGCACCTACGCCGGGGCCGTCGTCCTGGTGACCCACGATCCGGGCGCCGCGGAGGCTTTGTCGCCGGAGCGGGTCATTCTCCTCCCCGATGGCACCGAGGACCACTGGTCCGCGGAATATTTGGAACTGATTCAGCTCGCGTGAGTTTCATCACACGAACCCGTTGATCAAGGCCTGTTCAGTGCTTAGCCTGGAATGACGCGCTGCTCGGCGACTCGGAGGAAGCCATGAGCGACAGGGCCACACAAAGCAAGGCCACATTGGGTAAGGGCACACGCGTCACGGGGAAATCGCGTGACCGTCTGCAATCGCAGCTGAAGAAGCAATACGAGGCGGGCGCCAGCATCCGTTCGCTGGCGCGCTCGACGGGACGCTCCTACGGTTTCATCCACAACGTGCTGGTGGAGTCGCATGTGCAGCTCCGCAGCAGGGGTGGTGCGAACCGGCGTAAGAGCCCCGGCAAGTAACGCCGACGCTCGCTCGAATCCGGCGGCTGCGCACAGTCTTTCGCAGCCACCGCGGGAAATTCTTCGCGTCGGCGTCGTCCCTTCGCCGGGACGGTGCCGACGAGAGGAGGAGCGGGAGACCCGTACCGGCGGTCAGTAGCCGGGAACCATGCCGTCGCTGTGCACGAGCAGGTTGGACAGGCTCTGGAAGATCGGCATGCCGGTCTTGATCTCCAGGTAGGCGAACTGCCCCTGGGGGTTGACCTCCAGGAAGTAGTACTCGCCGTCCAAGCCGAGGCGCAGGTCGAGGACCCCGAAGCTGAGCCCGAGCGCGCCCATGAGCGTGGCCAGGGATTTGCTGACCGAGGCGGGCAGCTGGTCGCGGGTGAACTCGACGGAGGTGTCCAGCCGGGAGTCGACCCGGCCGACGCCCGCCTGGGAGTCGATGCGCACCGTCCAGGCGATGCCGTCCACCCACACCACCCGCAGGTCGCATTCGGCCTGGATGTAGTCCTGGAAGGTGGTCGGCGCCGACCGGATGCCCGCCAGCTTGCCGAAATCGGCGGCGGTGATGATCCTGGTCTCGGCGAATTCCGCGCGTCCCGTGCCGGTGCGCTTGTAAACCACTGCGCCGGGCCGTGATTCGACGAAGCTGCGCGCCTCGTCCGGATCGTTGGTGATCAGCGTCTCCGGGATCGCGAACCCGGCGCGCTGTGCCGTCTCCAATTGGACGATCTTGCGCGCCGCGGTGCGGTCGGCGCCGGGATCGTTGATCCAGAACGCCGGGATCGACCACAGCAGGCCCTGGATGAAGCCGTCGCACTCGGCCTGGCGGTAGGCGTCGTCGGAGGCGCGCACGCCGCCGGGCACCTGGCATGGGTGCGGTCGCCGCCACCACACCGAACGGACGGTGTCGAGCCCGATGACGTGCGAGAGCGAGCGCGTGGTGCCGAGCCGGTCCAGCCGGAAACTGCCCGACTCACGCGGGAAATCGCGCAGGTCGAGGTGTATCGGACTGAGCCCGTGGTGTTCTCGCAATGTCGCCGCCATCGCCGTGGCGTGCAGATCATCGGATTCGGACACGATCAGGACCGAGCCTGGGAGCCGGCTCACCATCGGCGGGTCCGCTCAGTCGAGGCTGTCGCAGTTGATGCCGTCGTCACTCGTCGCGAACGATTTCGTCTGACAGTAGGTATAGGTCGCACCGGTGCCCGCCGGATAGTCCACGAGCCGAAGTCGATCGGCCCAGGTGGCCGTGAGTTGTTGCAGCAGTTCGTCTCCCAGCGCTTCCGAGGGTGCGGCGGCGATGGTCATCGGCCGGTCGACGAGGTCGATGCGCAGCCGCTGGGTGAAGTCGGCGGTGGCGCCGGGGCGGATGTCCACCAGAACCGGTCGGCCGTCGCCCGCTTGGTCGTCGGTGACGTTGTCGAGCATGCGGAGCACATCGTCACGGCGGAAGGTCCACGTGCCCTCGGCGACACGGACGGTGATCTCGCGTTCCGACTCGGCCACCAAGAGGCCCTGCAGTGCGGGTACGCGGTCTTCCGTCGACGTGACACCGGGTCGGTGGATTGCGTCGGCCATGGTCTGCTCTCCGATCTGCTCGCGATTTGCCAGGACCCCCGAGCGTGAACTGGATCATAACGCGGAAGGGGTCGGCCCCGGCCCGGATCGAAAGATTTCACGGCCGTTGGCAAACCGGATCCGGACACGGAAGGCGCTAGCGCCGAAAGATTTTCGGCAGTCCGAAAATAGCCCTACCGCAACCTTCTAGCTACTTTCGATTGGGGGTAGCCGACGGGTATTGCCCAAGATTGGCGGCCATGTCGACCGCCGCGCCACGCTACAGGTCGAGCAGATCGGGTCGTTCGGCGAGGGCTCGGAAACGCTCGCCCGGATCGGCGACCAGCTTGCGCTCGGCCAGATCGAGCAGGCCGCCGACGACGGCGACCTCGGCCGACACCGTACCGTCGAGCTTGCGGATCTGCTGGCGCATCCGGAAGATCTTGCCTTCGGTCCAAGCGAATTCGCAGCTGATCGTCACCTCGTCGCCGCCGCGCAGTTCACGGAAGTACTTGATGTTCGTCTCCAGGACCACCGGCCCGACACCGGCCTCGACGAGCTTGTCCTGGGCGACCCCGGCGGCGCGCAGCAGTTCCCAGCGGGCGTGCTCGGCGTACTGGAGGTACACCGCCTGATTCAGGTGGCCCTGGGTGTCGAGCTCGTAACCGCGGACGACGACGGGGACGGAAAAGGTCATATCGAAGCGAACCCGTCGCCGTCCGTTGTTGTTCCCGTTCCGCGCTGACGTCCGCGCCACACTCCGGTGCGCGAACGCATCACCGCCGGTTGGCGGTTCGCTCGGCCCACCACCGCGGAGCGTCCACGAAGTGATTGTCGAATTCCTCTTGGGTGGCGGCGAGATCGGCGAGCGTCGCCTCGCCCCTGCCGAGGCGGTCGAGCAGGCGGAAGTACTCGAAACGTTGGACGCCGGGCATGAGCGCGATCAGCAGCCGGGCGGTGCTACCCGGCGCCGCGCCGAACGCGTGCGGCATGAACTTGGGCACCACCAGCGCGCCGCCCGCGCCCACGGTGACGATCTCCTCCCCGGCCAGCACCTGCAGCTCGCCCTCGGCCACGTAGAACAGCTCGTCGGACTTGGTGTGGTAGTGCGGCGCGGCGCCGTCGGCGCCCTCGGCCAGGGTGACCTCCAGGCTGCTGACCGACCCGCCGGTCTCGTTCGCGTCGATCAGCAGGCGCATCCGGACGGTGTCGGTCCGCAAAATCTCCGCGTCGTGCGGCTGACGGAGGGCGAATTCGCGGCGAGGAAGGGCGGCGGTCATGACGACTCCTGTAGTTCGGCGGTTGATAATTCGCTACCGAACTATATCCCGGCGAATAGAATCTTGTCCATGACCGAAGTGAAACCCGATCCGGTGGACGCCATCGCCGAACAGTGGCGGCGCGAGCGGCCCGATCTCGACCTGGAGGCGATGGCGATCGTCGGGCGGCTCTGGCGGCTCATGGTCGTGGCGCAGCAGGCGATCGAAGCGGTCTTCACCGCACACGGATTGCAGCGCGGCGAGTTCGATGTGCTTGCGGCGCTGCGCCGTTCGGGCGAACCGTTCCAGCTGAACCCGTCCGTGCTCGCCGACACGCTGATGCTCTCCCGCGCGGGCATGACCGGTCGCCTGGACCGGCTGGAATCGGCGGGACTGGTGCGCCGCATCGCCGACGCGGCCGATCGGCGCGCCGTTCGGGTGGCGCTCACCGACGCGGGCCGGGAACTGGTCGACACCGTGGTGACGGCGCACACCCGCAACGAGACCCGCATCCTCTCGGTGCTCTCGGCGCAGGACCGCGAGGATCTCGACCGCATCGCGCGGAGTCTGCTCGCCAGTCTCGAAAACGACGACTGACATTCGGCCCGGGCGCGTCGGGGAAACCGTCGCGCGAAATCGAGTAGTGCGCTACTCGTGTGCCGGGCGGCGCGCGGCCCTACGGTGTGGCTCTGCTTTCAGACCTCTAGGCGGGCAAGGAGAAACGATGATCGACATCATCACCCTCCGGGGCACCGGCGAGCCCCGCAATCCGGACGGCGCGCCCGCGGGCATGCTGCGCGACGTCACCAAACTGCTCGACCCGGAGAAGTTCACCGCGTTCGAGCCGAACTGGCCCGCCTCGGTCGGGCCGGCGCCGGAGGTGTGGGGTCCCTCGCTGGAGACCTCGGTCCGGCTCGGCGTCGCCGCCGGGGTGCGCGCCATTCAGGATTCGCCGAATGTCTGTGGGCTGCTGAGCTATTCGCTCGGCGGTATCTGCGCGAGCCGGATATTGGAGGGTGTGCGGTCGGGCAAGTACAAGAACTTCGACGGCTCGCCGCTGGAGATCGCGTTCGTGGTCAACATCGCCAATCCGGTGCGCAAAGCGGGTCAGTCCGTGGGGAATCTGTGCCCGCCGTCCACCTACGGACTGCACGGCCAGCGCGGCGCGTGGCCCAGCCTCGACGTCCGGGAATACGCCAATCCCGGCGACATCATCACCTCCTCGCCGCCGGATTCCCCGCTGCGCGTGATCGATGCCGGCATCTCCCCGTTCTCGTTCGTCGAGGGCGCTCGCTTCGGCAACGTGACGCCGCTGATCTTCGAGGAACTGCTGCGCTTCCTGTTGCGGAACCCGCTGGCCAATCTGAACCGCTACACCGCCGCCGTGCAGGGCGTCATCGGCTACCTCACCCCGTGGCCCGACGGCCAGCACGTCCTGTATTCCGGCCACAACATGCCCGGCACGAACGTCCTCTGGACCACCCACGCCGCCGACTACCTCAACGACACCTACTGACGCCGCCGTCGACCACCCTGCGCCCGCCCTCGGCGTACAGTCTCTCGCGAGACACCGCGAGCCCGAAAACCTCTGCGAGACAGTGCGCTCGGGCTCGACAGTCGGATCGGGCAGCAGGGAGAGCGGACGTGACCGAGATGAACCGCGGGCAGTTCCTGACGTGGTTGGCGGGCAGCGCCGTCGGCGCGGTGACCGGTGGCGTGCTAACGGGCGCGATCGCCGAGGCGGAACCGAACGCGCCGGTGACGGTCCTGGTGGGGGCCACGGTGATCGACGGGACGGGCGGGCGGTCGCAACCGGACACCACCGTAGTGCTGGCGGGCGATCGGATCGTCGCGGTCGGGCGTTTTCCCGACCTGCCGACGCCGCCGGTGCGGACCATCGATCTGCGCGGCAAGTTCGTCATCCCCGGTCTGTGGGACATGCACACGCACGTCGCCACGGCGGAGCGGACCTTTCCGCCGATGTATCTCGCATACGGCGTCACCGGCATTCGCGAGATGTGGGGCTTCCCGGAGACGCATTCGCTGCGTCGGCGCATCGAGGGCGGTGAACTACCCGGACCCCGGATGCTGGTAGCCAGCAGCATCATCGACGGCCCGCCCGTTATCTGGCCCGGCTCGGAAGGCGTGGCGACCGACGCCGAAGCTCGTGCGGCGGTCCGCAGGGCACACGGCACGGGCGCGGATTTCGTCAAGGTGTACTCCCAGCTGACGCGGGAGACTTTCGGAGCCATCGCCGACGAGTCGCGCCGGGTCGGACTGCGTTTCGCGGGCCACGTGCCCTATCGCATTCCGGTCGAGGAGGCCGTCGAGACGGGTCTGTACACCCTCGAGCACATGTACGGCATGCTGACCGCCGCGTCCGCGCGGGCATCGGAGCTGCAAGCCGAAATCGACGCCATGCCTGCCGATCCCGGGCACCCCGAGGGCTGGCTCGCGCAGCGTGCCTGGCTGGAGCGCGAGGCGGCCGAGACCTACGACCCGGCACGTGCGGCGCGACTGTCCGACCTGATGATCCGGCTCGGCTGCTGGCAGTCGCCGACCCTCGCCGTGCAACGCCGGCTCGTGACCGGAAGCGGATACCCGCCGCCGGACGATCCGTCCGCCGAGGACATGCTGCGGCGCTACATGCCCGAGAGCATCCGGCAGTTCTGGACGGGCTACCGAACCGCTCCGTCGACGCCGGAGCAAATCGCCGAGCGGGAGTTCGCCTTCCGAGTGCGGCTGGATCTGCTCGCGGCGATGGCCGAGGCCGGTGTCGGGATCGTCGCGGGCACCGACGCCGGAAATCCCTATGTGTTCCCCGGCTATTCGTTGCACGAGGAGCTGGAACTCCTTGTGCGAGCGGGCCTGGCGCCGATGCGGGCGTTGCAAGCCGCCACGCGCGACGCGGCCCGCTGCGCGGGATGGGAACACCTGTCCGGCACCGTCGCACCGGGGAAGTTCGCGGATCTCGTTGTGCTGGACGCCGACCCGCTGGCGAGCATCGGCAACACTAGAAGTATTCACGCGGTCGTCAGCCGGGGCCGTTACCTGTCCGGCGCGGACCGGGAACGGATGCTGCGGGAGGTCGAGGTGGCCGCGCAGGAGCCGTCGCCGGCGTTCGTCCCCGGTGGTTCGCTCGGACGGTGCTGCGGCTGATCGCGGCTCAGTCTTTGCGGCGGAGCTCAGTCTTTACGGCGGACCGAGGCTTCGACGAGGTCGAGGACCGCGGAGAGGTTCTCGTTGGTGTGGCCGGAGGCGATACGGGCGATGAGGCCGTCGAGGACGAGGTCGAGATAGCCGAGCAGGACGTCGGTGGGGACGTCGTCGCGCAGCGCGCCCGCGGCCTTGCGCCGCTCCAGGCGGGCCAGGGTGGCCGCGGTCAGCTCGGCGGAGCGCTGGGTCCAGCCCGCGCGGAACTCGGGATCGGTGCGCAGCCTGCGCGCGATCTCCAAACGGGTGCCGAGCCAATTGAATTGCTCGGGGTGGGCGAGCATATCGCGCATCACCTGCACGATGCCCTGGTTGGCCGCGACGTCGGCCATGCGCTCGGCGTCCTCCTGCGCGAGCGCGAGGAACAGCGCGTCCTTGTCGCGGAAGTGGTGGAAGATGGCGCCGCGAGACAGTCCGATGGCCTCTTCCAGGCGACGCACGGTGGCGCCGTCGTAGCCGTATTCGGCAAAGCAGCGTCGCGCCCCGTCGAGGATCTGACTGCGCCGGGCGGCGAGGTGGTCATCGCTGACCTTGGGCATGGGCGTGGCTCCTCCGAAAGAGTGACGCTGCGGGATGCGGAGAGGTCCGCGCACCGCCGTGGCGATGCGCGGACCTTCCGCACTGGCGACGAGCCGGCTACCCGGCTCGGCCGCGAATCATCGGTCGACCCCGCGTGTGCGGGGAACGCTCGAGGATCAGCCGCGAATCATGTTCCGCAGCACGTACTGCAGGATGCCGCCGTTGCGGTAGTAGTCGGCCTCACCGGGGGTGTCGATCCGGACCACCGCGTCGAAGACGACCTTCTCGCCGCTCTCCTTGGTGGCGGTCACCTTCAGGGTCTTCGGAGTCACACCCTCGTTCAGCTTGGTGATGCCCTCGATGTCGAAGACCTCGGTGCCGTCCAGGCCCAGCGACTTGGCGCTCTCACCGGCCGGGAACTGCAGCGGGACGACGCCCATACCGATGAGGTTGGAGCGGTGGATGCGCTCGAACGACTCGGTGATGACCGCCTTCACGCCGAGCAGGCGGGTGCCCTTGGCCGCCCAGTCACGCGACGAACCCGAGCCGTACTCCTTGCCGCCCAGCACGACCAGCGGGATGCCCGCGGCCTGGTAGTTCTGCGAGGCGTCGTAGATGAAGGCCTGCGGGCCGCCGTCCTGGGTGAAGTCGCGGGTGTAACCGCCCGAGACGTCGTCGAGCAGCTGGTTGCGCAGCCGGATGTTGGCGAAGGTGCCGCGGATCATCACCTCGTGGTTACCGCGACGCGAGCCGAGGGAGTTGTAGTCCTTGCGCTCCACGCCGTGCGAGTCCAGGTACTGCGCGGCCGGGGTGCCGGGCTTGATCGGACCGGCCGGGCTGATGTGGTCGGTGGTGACCGAGTCGCCCAGCAGCGCGAGGACGCGCGCGCCCTTGATGTCGGCGACCGGCGACGGCTCCATCTCCATGCCGTCGAAGTACGGCGCCTTGCGGACGTAGGTCGAGTTCTCGTCCCACGCGAAGGTGTCGCCCTCGGGGGTGGACAGGTTCTGCCAGCGCTCGTCGCCCTTGAAGACGTCGGCGTAGGACTTGGTGAACATGTCGCGGTTGATCGCCGACTTGATGGTGTCGTCGATCTCCTGCGGGGACGGCCAGATGTCGCGCAGGTAGACGTCGTTGCCTTCGGTGTCCTTGCCGAGCGAGTCGGTCTCGAAGTCGAAGTCCATGGTGCCCGCGAGCGCGTAGGCGATGACCAGCGGCGGCGAGGCCAAATAGTTCATCTTCACGTCGGGGGAGATGCGACCCTCGAAGTTGCGGTTGCCGGAGAGCACCGCGGTGACCGAGAGGTCGTTGTCGTTGATCGCCTTGGAGATCTCCTCCGGCAACGGGCCGGTGTTACCGATGCAGGTGGTGCAGCCGAAACCGCCCACGTAGAAGCCGAGCTTCTCCAGGTACGGCCACAGGCCGGCCTTCTCGTAGTAGTCGGCGACGACCTGCGAGCCAGGGGCCATGTTGGTCTTGACCCACGGCTTGGAGGACAGGCCCTTCTCCACCGCGTTGCGGGCCAGCAGGGCGGCGCCGAGCATGACCGACGGGTTGGAGGTGTTGGTGCAGGAGGTGATGCCCGCGACGACGACGGCGCCGTGATCGAGCACGAAGTCGCCACGCTCGGGATCGGAGACCTTGACCGGCTTGGTCGGGCGGCCCTCGGAGCCGTTGGCGGCGGTCGGCAGCACGGCGTCGTCCTCGGCGAAGGACAGCACGGCCGGATCGCTGGCCGGGAAGGACTCCTCGACGGCCTCGTCCAGCTGGGTGTGCGGCGCGGTGTCACCCTCGGTGACGTAGTTGCAGATGTCCTTGCGGAAGGCGATCTTGCTCTCCGACAGCAGGATTCGGTCCTGCGGGCGCTTCGGACCGGCGATGGACGGCACCACGGTGCTCAGGTCCAGCTCCAGGTACTCCGAGTAGGCGGGCTCGCGGTCGGCGTCGTGCCACATGCCCTGCTCCTTGGCGTACGCCTCGACGAGCGCGAGCTGCTCGTCGGTGCGGCCGGTGAGGCGCAGGTAGTTGATGGTCTCGGCGTCGATCGGGAAGATCGCCGCGGTGGAGCCGAACTCGGGGCTCATGTTGCCCAGGGTTGCGCGGTTGGCCAGCGGCACCTCGGCTACGCCCTTGCCGTAGAACTCGACGAACTTGCCGACCACACCGTGCTTGCGCAGCATGTCGGTGACGGTGAGCACCACGTCGGTCGCGGTCACGCCGGGCTGGATCTCACCGGTCAGCTTGAAGCCGACGACGCGCGGGATGAGCATGGAAACAGGCTGGCCCAGCATGGCCGCCTCGGCCTCGATGCCGCCGACGCCCCAGCCCAGCACGCCGAGGCCGTTGACCATGGTGGTGTGCGAGTCGGTGCCGACGCAGGTGTCGGGGTAGGCCTGGCCGTTGCGGACCATGACGGTGGGGGCCAGGTACTCGATGTTGACCTGGTGCACGATGCCCATGCCCGGCGGGACGACGCGGAAGTCGTCGAAGGCGCCCTGGCCCCAGCGCAGGAACTGGTAGCGCTCGCCGTTGCGCTCGTACTCGAGCTCGACGTTGCGCTCCAGCGCATCGGCGCGGCCGAAGACGTCCAGGATGACCGAGTGGTCGATGACCATGTCGGCGGGGGAGAGCGGGTTGACCTTGTTCGGGTCGCCACCGAGGGCGGTGACGGCCTCACGCATGGTGGCCAGGTCGACGACACAGGGCACGCCGGTGAAGTCCTGCATGATCACGCGAGCCGGGGTGAACTGGATCTCGGTGTCCGGCTCGGCCGACGGATCCCAGTTCGCGATGGCGCGGATGTGGTCGGCGGTGATGTTGGCGCCGTCCTCGGTGCGGAGCAGGTTCTCCGCGAGGACCTTCAGTGCGTAGGGGAGTTTCTCGGTGCCGGGCACGGCCGAGAGACGGAAGATCTCGTAGGAGTTGCTTCCGACCTCGAGGGTGCCCTTGGCGCCGAAAGTATCGATACTTGTCGTCACGTCAGCTCCACTCGTCTGTGAGGGTTGGCCACCGGCGGGGCTGTGCCGGCGACTCGAGTCTTTGGAGGGGCTCCTGCGCCTGGGAGAGCGCCGGTTCCTCGCGCCACGACTCTAACAGTACGCTTGTCCTGTGAAATACGCGGGGGCCGGTCGGCGTGGCGGGTGGCAGCGCCCGAACATCGGGTCGCGTACTGTGCTTTCGAGCTAGCCGGGGTAGTAGTTAGCTCACCCTGCAGTGTTGGATGCCCGTCGCAGCGCCCGCTGACGCGGCTGGACAGACCGGATGGATGATGGCCCCTTCGTACACCTCGGTGTTCTCCCCCATGGCCGCGGAGCTGCCGCCCACCATCAACGACAGCGCGTTGCGGACCATCAAGGCCGACGTCGCCGACAATCACGTGGCGGCGCCGAAGGGGAAGGACCAGTCGGGACTCGAGGCGATCGTGGCCGAGGCGCGCGCCGACGGGATCCCGCTCAGCATCGTGGTGATTCCCGGCAATCCCGGTCACGACTCCAATCTACGGGACCTGGCCACCGAGATCGGCAAGACCGAACACGGCACCGTCGTGGTGCTCAGCGACGACTGGGTCGGCACCTACAGCGATTCCATCAGCCGGGTGAAGCTGGAGTGGGCCGAGGACGCCGCCAAGAGCAAGCAGGGCAACTCGGTCGAGGCCGCGCGAATCTTCGTCGGTCGCCTCGAAGAGCCGGAAACTTTCTCCTGGACCGCGATCACCAGCGTGTTGCTGGCCGGTACCGCGATCGTCATCGCCGGCCTGTACTGGGTGAAGTCCCGGCGTGCCGCGGCCGAATCCGCCGCCGTCGCGGTCGCCGAACGTGACGACCTCGGCACTCCCGCTCGATAAGCGGTCTCTCTTTCACCACTTTTCATAACGATCGGTTCGTTTTCTTCCCCTAACGCCGATCGGCAATCCGGCTAATTCTTGGCTATGCGCAAATTACGTGCATGTCATTATGTTGCGGATGTTTTCTTGGTGAAAGAAGTGTCGTACGGTTCAAGTAGTTACCGATGGGGAAAGAGTGTTGTCGAGGGTTGCCCGCCGCCCACTGAGCTTGATGGGGCGGTTGGGGCTCGTGAGGCCTAGCCGCGTTCGAGTCCTTGGGAGGTGCGATGCACAAAAAAGGTCCGACCGGTCGGTCGCGTGGCCTATCGGTCGCTCTGGGGTTGCTCGTCTCTGTCGCCGTGGTGTTGACCGCGGGACCGACCACCGCTGTCCCGCCCGCGCCGCCCAATCCGAGCGACGGTGAGATCGCCGCGGCGGGCGCCCGCGTCGACGCGGGCGTCACCGAGGTCGGCGCGCTGATCAACCAGGTGGGCACGGTGAATCAGCAGCTGCAGGAACTCGATGACGCGGTGGCGCGCAAGCGCGAGGAAGTCAACAAGGCGCTCGTCGATTTGCAGAGCGCGCGGGACGCCGCCGACGCGGCCGCCGCCACGGTCGCACAGACCAGGGAAGACCTCTCCGTCGCCGGGACGAAGGTCGCGCAGGCGCGGCGCAATTTCGACGAGTTCGCCACACAGGCCTACACCAGGCCGTCCTCGGGCTCGATGGTCACGTACCTGGCGGCCTCGTCGCCCGGCGGCGCGATCGATCGCTCCCAGGTGCTCGGCCTGGTGACGAAGAACCAGCAGCAGGTGCTCGACGCGCTGCGCCGCGCCCAGATCGAGCAGGGCAATCGGAATTCCACTGCGCGCCAAGCCAAATCGGAGGCCGACGCGGCCGCGGCGATGGCCGAGCAGAAGAAGAACGACGCCGAGCACGCCGTCGCCGCGGCCAAGACCGAGCTCGACCAGCAGACGGTGCGGCGCGACACCTTGCTGCGCGAGCGCGACGCCGCGCAGGGCAGGCTCGACATCGCCCGCGCCAACGTCGCCGGACTGCAAGGCCAGCGCGAGGCCTTCCTGGCCTGGGACGAGCGGCGCCGCGCCGAAGAGGCCGCGATCCGCGCCGCCGCGGCGGCCGCGGCCGAACGCGCCGCCGCCGATCAAGCCGCGCGCGACCGAGCCGCCCAGGCGGGCGACGGCAGGCGCCCGCACACCCAGCTCGAGGACGCCCCCGCCCCGCGGCAGAGCACGCCGCGACCCAGCGGACCGGCGGCACGCGGCTCGCAAGCGGTGGAAATCGTGGTGGACCGGGCGCTTTCGCAATTGGGCGTGCAGTACGCCTGGGGCGGCGGCGACGAGAACGGCCCGACGCTCGGCATTCGCGACGGCGGCGTGGCCGACAGCCACGGCGATTACAACAAAGTCGGCTTCGACTGCTCGGGCCTGATGATCTACGCCTTCGCGGGTATCGGCGTCTCGCTGCCGCACTACAGCGGCTATCAATACAACGCGGGCACCCGCGTTCCGGTGGACGAGCGAGCCCGCGGCGACATGCTGTTCTGGGGGCCGAGCGGCAGCCAGCACGTGGCCCTCTACCTGGGCAACGGACAGATGGTCGAGGCGCCGCAGTCGGGCGACGTGGTGAAGGTTTCGCCGGTGCGGGAAAGCGGCATCATGCCCTACGCGGTGCGCATCGTCTCCTGAGAATCGGCCGCCGATCCGGCGCGAATTCCACTGATACCGGAGCCGGTTGCGGCATGCTGCGCGAATACCTGGAATAGTTGGGGCGAGCACGCACGAGACCAAGGCGAAAGCGGGGATGTTGGTGACTTCGACGGACAGCGTGAGCGGGGCGGATCTGGCGAAAGGTGCGCCGGAGCCCGCGTCGGGCACCCTGGAGCGTGACGTTCAGACCCTGGAGAAGGCGATCTACGAGGTCAAGCGGGTCATCGTGGGCCAGGATCGGCTCGTCGAACGGCTGCTCGTCGGTGTCCTCGCGCGCGGCCACGTGCTGCTCGAGGGCGTGCCGGGCATCGCGAAGACCCTGGCCGTGGAGACCTTCGCCAAGGTCGTCGGCGGTTCCTTCTCTCGCGTCCAGTTCACCCCCGATCTGGTGCCGACCGACCTGATCGGTACCCGCATCTACCGTCAGGGCCGCGAGGAGTTCGACACCGAACTCGGGCCGGTCGTCGCCAATTTCGTGCTCGCCGACGAGATCAACCGCGCGCCCGCCAAGGTGCAGTCCGCGCTGCTCGAGGTGATGGCCGAGCGGCATGTGTCGATCGGCGGCAAGACCTACCCGATGCCGGATCCCTTCCTGGTCATGGCGACTCAGAACCCGATCGAGAGCGAGGGCGTCTACCCGCTGCCCGAGGCGCAGCGCGACCGCTTCCTGTTCAAGGTCGTCGTCGACTATCCCTCCGTCGAGGAGGAGCGCGAGATCATCTACCGGATGGGCGTCACGCCGCCGGAGGCCAGGCAGGTCCTCGGTCCGGAGGACCTGATCCGGCTGCAGAAGGTCGCGGCCAACACCTTCGTGCACCACGCGCTGGTCGACTACGTGGTCCGGGTGATCGCGGCGACCCGCAAGCCGCTCGACTTCGGCATGGCCGACGTGGCGAACTGGATCGCCTACGGCGCCTCGCCGCGCGCCAGCCTCGGCATCATCGCCGCGGCCCGCGCGGTGGCGCTGATCCGTGGCCGCGACTACGTGGTGCCGCAGGACGTGGTCGAGGTGATCCCGGACGTGCTGCGCCACCGCCTGGTGCTGTCCTACGACGCGCTGGCCGACGAGGTCAGCCCGGAGGACGTCATCAAGCGGGTGCTGCAGACCGTCGGCCTGCCGCAGGTCGCTCCGCAGGCGGTGCATTCCGGCAGCCAGTCCGCACCCGCGCCCGCCGCGCCGCAGCCCGCGAGCCAGCAGCAGATTCCGCAGCCGCCGCAGCAGGGCCAGCCGCAGATGGCCCCGGCCGCCGGCAACCACCAGACCAAGTGACGGCCGCGTCGGCCGCGCCCGAGGTTTCCCGAGTGACAACGTCATCGCACGCACCGCCGTCGTTCCGGGCCGGAGAACTGACCGACCCGCGGCTCTCGGCGGCGCTGAGAACCCTGGAGCTGACCGTGCGCAGGCGCCTGGACGGCGTGCTGCACGGCGACCACCTCGGCTTGATCCCCGGACCGGGCTCGGAGCCCGGCGAGTCCCGGATGTATCAGCCGGGTGACGATGTGCGCCAGATGGATTGGTCGGTCACCGCCCGCACCACGCATCCGCACGTGCGGCAGCTGATCGCCGATCGCGAGCTGGAGACGTGGATGGTCGTCGACCTCTCGGCCAGCCTCGACTTCGGCACGGCGGCCTGCCAGAAACGCGATCTGGCGATCGCGGCCGCCGCGGCGATCACCCACCTCACCAGCGGCGGCGGCAACCGGATCGGCGCGGTCGTCGCCACCGGCGAGCAGCTGGTGCGAATTCCTGCGCGCAGCGGGCGGATTCACGCCCAGTCGCTGCTGCGCGGCGTGGCGACCACCCCGCACGCCCGCGACGGCGTGCGCGGCGATCTGCGCGGCGGCATCGAGTCGCTGCGCCGCCCGCAGCGCAAACGCGGTCTCGCGGTGATCATTTCCGACTTCCTCGGCGATATCGATTGGCAGCGTTCGCTGCGTGCCATCTCCGCGCGGCACGATCTGCTCGCGGTCGAGGTGCTCGACCCGCGCGATCTGGAGCTGCCCGACGTCGGCGATGTGGTGCTGCACGATCCCGAGAGCGGCCGCACCCGCGAGTTCAGCGTGACGCCCACGCTGCGCACCGATTTCGCGGCCGCCGCCCAGCGACACCGCGAGCAGGTCGAGCAGGCGCTGCGCAGCTGCGGCGCGCCGGTGCTCACCCTGCGGACCGACCGGGACTGGATCGCCGACGTGGTCCGGTTCGTTTCCACCCGGCGTCACAGCTTCGGCGCCCCGACCGGGCGGGTGCCGCGCCAGTGAGTATTTCGCATTTCACCGCACTGATCTGGCTCGGTTTCCTCGCGGTCGTCGTGCTGATCGCGCTCGGCTACGTGCTGGTGCAGCGCAGCAGGCACCGCCAGATGCTGCGCTTCACCAACATGGAACTGCTGGAGAAGGTCGCGCCCGCTCGGCCGAGTCCGATCCGGCACGTGCCGATCGCGCTGATGCTGGTCGGCCTGGTGTTGCTGACCGTCGCCGCGGCCGGACCGACGGCGGTCAAGAAGGTGCCGCGCAACCGCGCGACCGTCGTTCTGGTGATGGACGTTTCGCTGTCCATGGAGGCCACCGACGTACCGCCGACCAGGCTTCAGGTGGCCCAGGAAGCTGGCAAGGAGTTCGTCGACGGCCTGACCCAGGGCATCAACCTCGGCTTCGTCACCTTCGCGGGCACCGCGTCGGTCATGGTGTCGCCGACGACCAACCGGGAATCGGTCAAGGCCGCCATCGACAACATCAAGCTGGCCGAGCGCACCGCCACGGGCGAGGGCATCCTGACGGCCCTGCAATCCATCGACACCCTGGCCACCGTGCTCGGCGGAGCGGAGACCCCGCCGCCCGCGCGGGTCGTGCTGATGTCCGACGGCAAGCAGACCGTGCCGGACGACAAGGACGTCGACAACCCGAGGCACGCGTTCACCGCCGCCCGCCTCGCCAAGAACAAGGGCATTCCGGTGTCCACGATCTCCTTCGGCACCGAATGGGGTTCGGTGGAGATCCCGGATCAGGACGGCCAGGGCTCGCAGCGGGTCAAGGTGCCCGTCGACAACGACTCGTTGCGCGAGATCGCCCAGCTGTCCGGCGGCGAGTTCTACACCGCCTCCAGCCTCGAAGAACTCACCGCCGTCTACGACACTCTCGAAGAGCAGATCGGCTACGAGACGACCCGCGGTGACGCGAGCAGGCCGTGGCTGTTGCTCGGCATGCTGGTCGTCGCCGCGGGCATCGTCACCGGCTTGCTCTATCGTCAACGCCTGCCGTAGCGCCGCGCTCGCTGTGGCATCGCACAAGGTTGCGGTGCCCCGAGCCCGGCGCACGAACCCGAACAGATAGGTTGATGCTTATGTCGAACATCACATCCCGGTCGGTCCTGGTCACCGGTGGCAACCGTGGCATCGGACTCGCTGTCGCGCAGCGCCTGGCAGCCGACGGCCACAAGGTGGCCGTCACTCATCGCGGATCGGGGGCGCCGGAGGGGCTGCTGGCCGTCAAGTGCGATGTCACCGACACCGCCTCGGTGGAAGAGGCTTTCGCGGAGGTCGAGGCCAAGCAGGGGCCGGTCGAGGTGCTCGTGGCCAACGCCGGCATCGTCGACAACACGCTGCTCATGCGGATGAGCGAGGAGCAGTTCACCCGCGTCATCGACGCCAACCTGACCGGCGCGTGGCGCTGCGCCAAGCGCGCCAATCGCGCCATGCTGCGCGCCAAGTGGGGCCGGATCATCTTCCTCGGCTCGGTCATGGGCACCTTCGGTGGTCCGGGCCAGGTCAACTACGCGGCCTCCAAGGCTGGTCTGATCGGTATGGCCCGCTCGATCACCCGCGAGGTCGGCAAGCGCAACATCACCGCCAACGTGGTCGCCCCCGGCTTCATCGACACCGACATGACCAGGGAAGAAGCCAACGAGGAGCTCAAGGAACTGGTCCTCAAGGTGATCCCGGCGGCCCGGATCGGCGATGCGTCCGAGGTCGCGGCGGCGATCAGCTTCCTCGCCTCCGACGACGCCTCCTACATCAATGGCGCGGTCATCCCGGTCGACGGCGGCATGGGCATGGGCCACTAGTACTTTCGTTTCCGGGCACGCTGCCCCGAACACCGCGGCGCCGCGCGCCGGGACGATGTCCCGCGCGCGGCGGGGCGACAACTCGACTTTCAACTTCAGGAGAACCGAGAACTCATGGGCGGACTGCTCGAAGGCAAGACCATCCTGGTCACCGGCATCATCACCGACGCGTCGATCGCGTTCCACGCGGCCGCGGTCGCGCAGGAGCAGGGCGCCAAGGTCGTCATCACCGGCATCCCGGAGCGGCTGCGGCTGATCGACCGGATCGCGAAGCGGCTGCCCCAGGAGGTCCCGCCCGCCATCGGTCTCGACGTCACCAACGAAGAGGATCTGGCCGGGCTGGCCGACAAGCTGCGTGAGCTGGCGCCGGAGGGCATCGACGGCGTGCTGCACTCGATCGCGTTCGCGCCGCGCACTCTGATGGGCCCCGAGGCCCGTCCGTTCCTGGACGGTCCCGGCCCCGACGCGGCCAAGGCGTTCGAGATCTCGGCGTGGAGCTACGCCTCGCTGGCCCGCGCGGTGCTGCCGGTCATGAACGAGGGCGGCTCGCTCGTCGGCATGGACTTCGATCCGCGCACCGCGATGCCGTACTACAACTGGATGGGCGTGGCCAAGGCGGCGCTGGAGTCGGTGAACCGCTACGTCGCCCGCGAGGTCGGCGTCGCCAAGCGGGTCCGCTCCAACCTGATCGCCGCGGGCCCGATCAAGACCCTGGCCGCCAAGGCCATCGCGGGTACCGCCACCGACGACGCGGCCAAGCTGAACCAGCTCAACACCTACTGGGACGGCGCGTCGCCGATCGGCTGGGACGTCGACGACCCGACCGTGGTCGCCAAGTCGATCGTCGCGCTGCTCTCGGATTGGCTGCCGGGCACCACCGGCTCGATCATCTACGTCGACGGCGGCGCCAGCCACAACACCTGGTTCCCGGAGAACTGGTCGGCCAACTGAGTTCGTAACAGAGGAGATGCCGTGGCACCGGCCGTCGACGCACTGCTGCTGCTGTCCTTCGGCGGCCCGGAGCGGCCCGAGGACGTGATGCCGTTCCTGGAGAACGTCACCCGGGGCCGCGGGGTGCCGCGCGAGCGACTCGAAGAGGTCGCGCAGCACTACCTGCACTTCGGCGGCGTGTCTCCGATCAACGCGCTCAACCGCGACATCATCGCCGCGGTCGAGCGCGAATTCGCCGCCGCGGGAACGGAATTGCCGGTGTACTTCGGCAACCGCAACTGGCATCCCATGGTCGAGGACACCGTCGCGCGGATGGCCGCCGACGGTGTCCGCACCGCCCTGGTGTTCCCGACCTCCGCGTGGGGCGGCTACTCCGGCTGTCTCCAGTACCACGAGGACATCGTCAGGGCGCGAACGGCTTTCGGCGAGGACGCGCCGGAACTGGTGAAGCTGCGCCAGTACTTCGACCATCCGCTGCTGATCGAGGCGTTCGCCGACGCGATCCGCGCCGCGGTGGCCGAGATTCCCGCCGAGCGCCGCGACGAGATCCGTTTGGTGTTCACCGCCCATTCGATCCCGGTGTCCGCCGACGCCACCGCGGGCCCGCCCGCCGGGGGCGGCGGACTGTACAGCCGCCAGGTCGCGGAGGCGGCCCGGTTGTGCGCGGCCGCAACCGGATTCGGCGACTACGACCTGGTCTGGCAGTCGCGCTCGGGTCCGCCGCAGGTGCCGTGGCTGGAGCCCGACATCGTGGACCACCTCGAGGAGCTGTCCGGCAAGGGTGTATCGGCCGTGGTGGTCTGTCCCGTCGGTTTCGTGTCGGATCACCTCGAGGTCATCTGGGATCTCGACAACGAGGCCAAGGACAAGGCCGCCGAACTCGGCATGGCCTTCGCTCGCGCCGCGACGCCCGGCACCGACCCGCGATTCGCGCGACTGGTGGTGGAGCTGATCGGTGAGCAGATCGGCGGCGTCGAACCGCGACGCCTCGGTGCGGTGCCGGGTTACGGCTGCACCCGCAACGGGGAGCCGTGCGCGGTGGGTTGCTGCGCACCGGCTCGCGGCGGTCGGCCCGCGCGGAGCTGAGCCCGATCGGGGTGCAGTCCGTGTGGTTCGATAGCGCTCCGCTCTGAATCGCCCTGGGCCACACCGGTTTCGGTGCGCACTTTGCTCTGCGGTAGCATCGGGGCCGGCCTTCGGGAGGAGGGCCGACCATCAACTCTTACCGGGGAGGCCCTTCGTTGTACTCCGAGCTGCTAGCTGCGACCGATCTGATGGCGGAGAGCGCCGTCTGGACTACGGCGCTGGATTCCTACGAGGCCCGGCGCGGTGGCGGCGGAAGTTCCAGCGGCGACGGCGACGTCGAGGTCTCCGACTACATCGGGGGCATCATCTGCCTGATCCTGGTGATCGTCGCGATCGTCCTGCTCGTCTGGTACTTCGGCAAGAAGGGCAACGACGCGCCGCCGCCGCAGCCGCCGCACCAGCTGCCGCCGCAGTATCCGCAGCAGCCGTACGGTCAGGACCCGTACGCGCAGCAGTACCAGCAGGCTCCCTATCCGCAGCAGCCGCAGTACCCGCCGCCCTATCCGCAGCAGCCCTACCCGCCGCAGTACCAGCAGCAGCCGCATCCGCAGCAGTACCCGCCGCGTTACTGACCGCCACCCAGCTTGATGCCGCGCCTGGTCGCGGCGAACATGCGGCCCGGCAACTCTTCCGGGCTCGGTCACTGGGTCCGGAGGGCGAGGTGTTGCCGGATCGCAAACCGCACTCGGTCGCGGCTGATGTCCGGCCCGGCAACCCTTTCGAAGTCCGCCACTGGGTGCGACGGAGGGCCGGATGCGATCGGATCGCAATCCCGCGCTCGTCGCGGCGAATATGGCTGCCCGACAGCCGATTCGACGTCGGTCCAGTATGCCCTGGACACGCTGGGTGCTACCGGTTCGCGAAAGCCGGACGCTCGGGCGGGACGGGCCCCACCCGAGCACGACCGAAACCTACTGCGCCGCTTCCAGATACACCGGCAGCGTGCGATGCCCGTTGGAGACGAAGCTGCCCACCGGCAGGAGCTCCGACGGGTCGACGGCCAGCCGCATCTCCGGGAACCGCTGGAAGATCGCGGGCAACGCGATTTCCGCTTCCAGCCGGGCCAGTGGCGCGCCGAGGCAGTGGTGCGCGCCGTGGCCGAACGCGAGGTGGTCCTTGTTCGCGCGGTGCACGTCGAACTCGTTCGTCGTCGCGCCGTGCACCTTCGGGTCGCGGCTCGCCGCGGCGTAGGACGCCAGGATCGCCTCGCCCTTCGGGATGCGGATGTCGCCGATCTCGATGTCCTCCACCGCGTAACGCAGCGGCAGGTGCGCGACGGGCGACTCGTAGCGCAGCGCCTCCTCCACCACGTCCGACCACGGCACCCGGCCCGCGACGACGTCCGCGCGCTGGTTCTCGTGCGTGAGCAGGGCGAAGATCGCCTGGTCGAGCAGGTTGACCGTGGTCTCGTGCCCGGCGTTGATCACCAGCATCAGGGTGTCGACCAGTTCCTTCTCGGTCAGCTGGGAACCGTCCTCGTCCCGGGTGGCGATCAGCACGCTGGTGACGTCGTCACCCGGGTTCTGCCTCCGGTGTTCCACCAGCTGGCTGACGAGCCCGTACATCTCCAGGTAGTTGGCGACACCTTCCTCGGGTCCGAGCGAGGTGTCGAAGAATCCGTCGACGCACTTGCGCAGGCCGGGGCCGAGGAACTCCGGAACACCGAGCAACTCGGTGATCACCTGGATCGGCACGGGATAGGCGAAACCCTCACGCAGGTCGGCGGATTCGCCACGCGGGGTGGCGGCGAGCGCGTCGAGCAGCTGAGTGGTGATCTCCTCGATGCGCGGTCGCAGCGCCGCGCTGCGCCGATGGGTGAACGCGGGCGCGACCAGTTTGCGCAGGCGGCGGTGGTCCGGTCCGTAGGCGGTGAACATGTTGTCGACGGCCACCCACGGGTGCAGCGGCCACGCCTCGGTGATCTCGCCGTTGATGAACGCCGACCAGTGCTGCCGCGCGTCTTTCGAGACCCGCGGGTCGGCGAGCAGGCTCTTGAGCACGGCGGCGTCGGTCACCGACCACGCGGGCACGCCGCCGGGCAGTTCCACGAGCGCGGCGGGCCCGCGCTCACGGATCCGTGCGGACTCGCCCTGGATATCGCCGCCGGTCAGATCCAGGACTATCGGTTCGTACTCCATCGGTGGCTCCTTACACCAGATTCAACGGAGGGGACGGGGGAAAGACGACCGGTAGCGCCGTCATGGCGCGGTGGAAAGGCCCGGGCCGCCAGGCCAATTCGGCGGCGGGCACGGCGAGCTCCAGCTCGGGCAGCGCGTCGAGCAGCTGATCGATGGCGTCCTGCACCACCAAGTACGCCACCGACCGCGCCGGGCAGGCGTGCGGTCCGGCGCCCCACGCCAGGTGCGAGCGGTTGCCGGTGCGGTCGCCGCCGCGCACGTCGGGATCGTTGTTGCTCGCGGCGAGGCTGATCAGGACCGGCTGGTGCGCGGGCAGCCAGGTGTTGTCGATCAGGATCGGCTGGCGCGGGTAGGTGATGGAGAAGTTCGCCATCGGCGGGTCGTTGAACAGCACCTCGTCCAGCGCGTCGCGGGTGGAGAGGCTGCCGCCGAGCACGTGTCCGCCGAACCGGTCGTCGGTCAGCATCAGCAGCAGGGTATTGGTGATCAGGTTCTGCTGCGGTTCGATTCCCGCCCCGTAGAAGCTGATCAGCTGACAGAGCATCTCCTCGTCGTCGAGCTTCGCGGGGTGGTGCGCCAGTCGGGAGGTGACGTCGTCGCCCGGGTCCGCGCGCCGCAGCGTGATCAGCTCCATCAGCGCCGCGCTGAGCATCTCCATGCCGCGCGCGGCCTCGACGGTGTCGAAGAGCATCGCCATGCCGGTCGCCACGCGCTGACCCAGTTCGGTCGAGCAGCCGACCATCTGGTTCAGGACCTCGAAGACGAGCGGGAAGGCGTACTGGGTGACCAGATCGGCCGAGCCCGCCTCGCAGAAGGTGTTGATCAGCGGGATGGCGATCTTCTCGACGGTGGCGTGCAGCGCGTGCAGGTCGATGCCGTCGATGCTCGCGACGTAGGCCTGCCGGTAGCGCGCGTGCACCGCACCCGCGTTGCGTAGCGCGTTCGGGTACCACTCCATCATGGGTTTGACGGGGCAGTCGTCCGCGATGTCCTTCTGCCACATCCGCGGGTCGGCGGGGAAGTGGTCCGGGTCGTTGAGGATGCGCAGCGCGGTGCCGTACCCGATGATCAGCGTCGCGGGGACGCCCGGCGCCAGTTCGATGGGGACCACCGAACCGTACTGGCGGCGCATGTCGTCGTAGGCGCCGTGCGGGTCGGCGGCGAATTCCGGTGCGTGCAGCGGGATCCGAGGGCCGTCGGCGCCGACCGGGGATCCGTGCTGGACCGGGCAGACTCCGGGTGCGGTGACGTGCGGCGCGGTGACCGCGGACTGTGACGTGGTCAAAAGACGGTACTCCAGACGAGGGACATGAGCTCCGCGTCGAGTGGCCGGAACTCGGGCGCGGCGCACCGTGATTCATCGCGGTGACCGCACAGTGCCTGCCGGACAGGCGATCTGGGCTGCGATCACCGTCGACCCCGACAAGCTCTGACCCAAGCGTCCAGAACTCGACAACTCGCCCACGTTAGCAGCAATGCGAGAGGTTCTGTCTCGTTGTGACAAAAATTTGTTAGCACACGAAAGTAACGCGCGGCCGAAAACGCCTGGTCGCAAGGGGTGTATAAGGTGGCGGCCGAAAGTCGCTGCGGCTAACCGGGATTCGTGAGGAGCTACAGGCAGGGCCTAGTTCCCACCGCGCGCGGACGCGTGCACCGCGACGAGCCGGGCGGCGCGGATCGCGTCCCAGAGCGGGCGCAGCAGCGTCTCCTGCGCGCCGATGGCGCTGGCGGAGGTCGGTGCGGACGCCGGTTCACGTTGCGCCACTGTCAATATCGCGGCCACGTGATCGGCCGTGTCGAGAATGCGCTTGGCGCGCAGCGGGATCGAGCTCGGGTAGTCGTGCCTGGCGTAGTCGGCGAGCTCGGCCTCGATGAGTTCGCGGGGATCGGAATCGGCTGCGCCGACCGCGGTGGTGTGCAGCTGCATCAGCGCGTCGGCGGCATCGCGGACGGCCTCCCGCATGGCGTATTCGGCCTCGCCGAGCGACATGTCCGGGCCGGGGGCGGGTGGGATCGGGGTGCTGTAGAGCGTCCACTGCAGGGTGTCGTCGTCGGGCCACCGCGGGATCAGGCCGGTGCCCTCGGTGCCGGGCACGCCGATGAGCAGACCCTCCTCGGCCTCGATGGCGTCGGCGCCGAACACGGTGCCCGGCGGCAGTCCGCGCACATCGCCGGGGACCGGAAGCACCAGGCGCAGCTGCGCGCCGGGCTGGGCCATGGCTTCGCGGATGACCTTGAGCAGAGCCATGACACCGGACCCTGGCAGCATGGTGCGCGAGGACCACGGCAGGTCGGTGCGAGCGCCGGTCATCGGGTCGCCCGCGGCGATGGTGTGCCGCGGCGCCCACGCGTGCAGCGCCTCCAAGACGTCGTCGGGCGCACTGCACCCGGCCAGCCAGGAGCCGGCCCACACCGTCAGCGTGGCACTAGGAGAGCACATAATTATCGAGCATAAACGCTTCGGGCTACCGGTGGGCATCGGCGCACGAGCCCTCGTGAGCTGCGCGCACCCGCCGAATCGGCCCCGCGCGAAGGCGCCCCGTCCACCGGTCGGGCGGCTCGTGCCGGGCTACTCCGGTTCGGTGACGAAGTCGATCAGACGTTCGACCGCACCGATGAGCGGAGCCTCCAGATCACGGAAGGACTCGACCGCGTCGTAGACCCGGCGCCACCCGTCCTGCGGCGTGCCCCAGCCGAGACGCCGGCAGACGCCGGTCTTCCAATCCTCCCCGCGCGGCACCTCGGGCCAGGCGTCGATGCGCAGCGTCGCGGGCCGCACCGCCTGCCACACGTCGATGAACGGGTGCCCGGTCACCAGCACGTGCGGGCCGAGACCAGTGGTGAGCTGGGTTTCCTTCGAGCCGGTGACCAGGTGGTCGACCAGCACGCCGACCCGGCGGCCGGGACCGGGCTCGAACTCGGCCAGCCGCGCGGCCAGGTTGTCCAACCCTTCCAGGTGCTCGACCACCACGCCCTCGACCCGCAGATCGTGGCCCCACACCCGCTCCACCAGGGCGGCGTCGTGCACACCCTCCACCCAGATTCGGCTTGCCTTGGCGACCTGGGCGCGCAAGCCCGCCACCCGGGTGGAGCCGGAAGCGGACCTGGTCGGCTGCTTCGGCGCGGCGACGGCAGGGCGCACCAGGGTGACCGGTCTACCGTCGATGAGGAAGGCCGCCTCCCGCATCGCGAACAGCCGCACCGCACCGCGCGCGTCCTCCAGCTTGACGAACTCGCCGTCGTAGCTGCGATCGAATCCGACCACGGCGCCGCAGAATCCGCTGGCCGCGTCCTCCACCACGAGGTCGCGTTCGGCGGTCACCTGCGGCACCGCTCGCTTCTTGGTCCTCTCGTGCCCGGCGAAGATGTCGCCGTACCTGTCCCGCGTACCCACCCGCCCGAAACTACCGGCCGTCGCGCGGTTTTCGCGGGTGCGACGCGACGTTTTCCGGCGCGGAGAGTGTGCTGTGCGCCGCTGTGCCCGGCGTCGAAACCTTTAGTAGAGCTCGAAGATCGGCTCCCTGCGATTAGAGTGGGTGCGTGGCCGCAATAGCTTGGCTGGTCGCGGGCATTCTGCTCGCGGCCGCAGAGATGCTCACCGGGGACCTCACGCTGCTGATGATCGGCGTCGCGGCCCTCGGCACGGCGGGGGTGAGCGCCACGGCGGACACCTCCCTCGTGGTGGACGCGGTGGTCTTCGCGGTGATCACCGCGGTGCTCATGCTCGGGGTGCGGCCGGTGCTGCGCCGCAAGTTCGGCACGCCGCCGCCGATTCCGACGAATGTCGATGCGCTGCCGGGGAAGTCGGCCCTGGTGTTGGAGGAAGTGGCCGCCCACTCCGGCCGGGTGAAGCTGGGCGGCGAAGTGTGGACCGCGCGGCCGATGAACCCGGACGAGGTGTACGAGCCGGGCGTGACCGTGTACGTCATGAAGATCGACGGCGCGACGGCCGTCGTCTGGAAGGGGCCGTAATGGCTGTATTGATCGTCGCCGCCGTGCTCGTCCTCTTGGTCGTGGTGGTGGTGTTCAAATCGATCGCGCTGGTGCCGCAGGCCGAGGCGGCGGTCATCGAGCGGCTCGGCAGGTACTCGCGGACGGTGTCCGGTCAGCTGACGTTCCTGGTGCCGTTCGCCGATCGGATCCGGGCCAAGGTGGACCTGCGCGAGCGGGTGGTGTCGTTCCCGCCGCAGCCGGTGATCACCCAGGACAACCTGACGCTGCAGATCGACTCGGTGGTGTATTTCCAGGTCACCAGCCCGCAGTCGGCGGTATACGAGATCAGCAACTACATCGCCGCGGTCGAGCAGCTCACCGTCACCACGCTGCGCAACGTGGTCGGCGGCATGACGCTGGAGGAGACGCTGACCTCCCGCGACCAGATCAACAACCAGCTGCGCGGTGTGCTCGACGAGGCCACCGGACGCTGGGGCCTGCGCGTGGCGCGGGTCGAGCTCAAGGCCATCGATCCGCCGCCGTCGATCCAGGAGTCGATGGAGAAGCAGATGAAGGCCGACCGCGAGAAGCGCGCGATGATCCTCACCGCGGAAGGCACCAGGGAGTCGCAGATCAAGACGGCCGAGGGCGCCAAGCAGGCGCAGATCCTGGCCGCCGAGGGCGCCAAGCAGTCCGCCATCCTCGGCGCCGAAGGTGAGCGGCAGAGCCGCATCCTGCGCGCCCAGGGCGAGCGCGCCGCCGCCTACCTGCAAGCCCAGGGTCAGGCGAAGGCCATCGAAAAGGTCTTCGCCGCAATCAAATCCGGCAAGCCGACGCCGGAACTGCTTGCCTACCAGTACATGCAGACGCTGCCGATGGTGGCCCGCGGCGACGCCAACAAGGTGTGGCTGGTGCCGAGCGATTTCGGCAAGGCGCTGGAGGGCTTCGCCAAGAGCTTCGGCTCGCAGGGCGAGGACGGCGTCTTCCGCTACGAGCCGCCCGCCGACGACTCGGCGCCGGTCAAGGTCGAGGACGATTCCGATGTCGCCGACTGGTTCGACACCGCCTCGGATCCCACCATCGAACGCGCCGTTCGCGCGGCGGAGGCCACCGCACGCCAGCCTGTCGAAGGCCTGACGCCCACCCCGCTGCAGCGCTCGCCCGAGCCCTCGCCGCACCAGCAGGTCGTTGCGCCCACCGAGTCCGCGCCCGCGCAACAGGAGCCCGCGCAACCCCCGGCCTACCGCCCGGACGACCCGCACGGCCGCCCGTGGCAGCCCCCGGAGAACTACCGGCAGTAACCGTTCCGGCACCTCGTGCCGCTCCCTCAGTGCACGCCACTCGAATGTTTCGGGCGGCGGCTGCCGTCCACGCTGAGGGTGGTGAGGTGGCTGACTCGGTGGCGATCGCGCGGCCGTGTTCCTGAGTGGTTGGTGTAGATTCTGAGGTCACCAGCTGGAAGGGGGAAGTGGTGACGCAATCCAGTTCAGGGGAATCGCCCTTCGATGTCGTTCCGGCCGACGTGACCGACGCTGGTCGTTATGTGCAGTTGACTGCCGAGGAATTGATCAACGGGGTTCGTTCGCTGGATGCCGACATCACTAGGCTTTTGGAAACCTGGAGCGGCACGTCGGCCTCCGTCTACCGCGCTGGCTGGGACGAAGCCCGCCAAGGTGCAGAGACCGTTTTGGAGTCGTTGGGTAAGTTGGCTGAACTTCTCGGTGTGGTGGCTACCACCCACACCGATCTGGATTCCGGGCGCGCCGCGAACATCAGCTCGCTCGAGCTGCCGTGAGAGTGATGGGGGAAATACACTGTGGCTGAACCGTTTCGTGTGGATCTGACCGAACTCGACGACATCACTGCTCGCGTCGCAGGTTTCGTCGGATTCCTCAACGAGAGTCTGTCCGGGCTGCAGGAACGTACCGCCGCTTTGCAGTCGAGCTGGACCGGTCCGTCCGCGACTGCCGCAAGTGAGGCGTTCGCGCAATGGCTGACTGGAGCACAAGATGTCGCCGACGGCATCGAGGCAATGCGGGCCGCGGCTGTCGCCGCACACGAGCGCTACAGCGCAGCCGTGGCAGCGAATCTGTCCATGCTCGGACGTGGCACCAGAGCCCAGCCGTGACCGTGCTCAAAGTCCCTCCGCAGACGTACTATGACGCCGCTGATATCTGCGCAACAGCAGCCTCCGGGTACTTCAACGCATTCAAGACAGCGATGCGGTCCTTTGGTGACACCACCAACATGGCAGGTAGCGTCGGAGATGGTAAGAAGTGGGCCGAATCCTACGATCAACAGGCCAAAGACGTATACGGCATGTCTATCGATCTGGTGCTCGCCCTTGATGGATACGCGCAAGTACTCAAACAGGCTGGTTACAACCACGCCATCGCCGACTACGACCCGGCAAGTGGCAGGCCTGCACCCGAGGCCCCGAATCTCACCCCTTCGTTCACTCTTTCCCCGCAGGAACTCACCTCGCTCCTTGTTCCGCCGTCGGCAGGTGGACCTGGCAGAGGCTTGGTCGATGACGGTCTCGAGCTGGCGGCCAAGATCGGTGTCCCCGTCCCCGACGGTGACACCGAGAAGTTGTCACACTCCGCTGACGTATGGCACGCCTTGGCGAACAACGATGTAATCACCGCCACTCCTGGCGACCTGGAACGCGCCGCGGCCATGTTCGAACAGGTCACCTCCCCGGATGCGAACTTCATCGATGAAGACCTGCGCGAAATCAAAGCGGCCGCCTCCGATCTCGCTGGCGCCTACGCCGAACTGACCCAGGCCTGTCGTGAGCAGAAGCAAGCTCACGACAAACTCCGCGAGGACCTACACAAAACCCTGATAGCGCTCCGCGATGCCCTGCTCCAGGAACTAGCCATCAATGCTGCGATCGGCGTGGCGTCGTCGTTCGTCAGTTTTGGCGTCGGGGCCGCCCTCGCGGCCGCTAAAACTGCTAAGGCCATCGATAATTTCGTCGACATTCTCCGAGGGGTCGTCAACGCCGCGAAGCTCAAGACCGTCGTCACCATCCAACGCGTCACGGCTACAACCAGGAAAACAATTCAACGCATAAAGGACCTGACTACCAGGCTTGTCGCAAAGATCAACAGTAAGAAGAATGAGACGACCGGCAGGCTTTTCTCGAGATCGGGATCGAAAACCAACAAAGAGATTCTGGAGAGCGGCGACCATCTTCCATTGACAATCGAAACTGTGCGTGAGTACGCCAAAAAAGCTGGTATAGACTTGGAAGGCGTGGAGATCAACTTGGCGATCACGCCAGATGATGTCGCGTACTATGACTGGGCTGGTGCTGGTGCAAGTGCCCAAGGGAATTCGATAAACCTCGCGCCAGGTGCATTTGCCAGCGAAGAAGCGCTGATTCGGAACTTGATACATGAGCGTGTCCATGTGCAACAGTTCCGCGACGGGCGAACTGGCGCCTCGTCGTCGGTCCGTGCATTGGAGGACGAGGCATATGCTGCCGATGAGGTTGGATGGTTGGACTACCAGAAGAGGGCAGGGCGATGAACGGTGAATTCGAGGTACTCGGCGTCTATCCGGTGAGTTTCATGCCGGTTCCGTTCGTTGTCGGAACGCCGAGTTGGGACATGTGTGTTGGCCAGTCGGTGCGCCTTCGCAAGAAGAATGGAGCGATTTTCGACGGCACGATTGAGTCGTTCGACTTCCATCGTCCAACCGAGGATCAGATATCCGTAGTTTTTTCCGCGGGTATATCAAAAAATGCTGAACCTGGCGATGTGATTTCACTGGTTCAAGAGGTGGATTTGTAATCGGTGCCAGTTGCGGCCGTCCGAAGGTCCGCGGGGCGGCCGAATCCGGCACCGACGTGGGAGCCGATTGCCGTCAGCGTCCACACCGCCCCGTCGCTCACCATCGAGCGGCGGGGCGGTTCGCGTGGCGCGACATCGCGTAGCCCAAGGAATCGGGGGCAGTGCGGTTTTCGCCGTGTTCGGCCGAAAACGTCCGGCGCCACGGATAATCGGTGCGTGCTCGTGGGCGAACGGACATCCGGGAGAACATGCTGACGCGGAGGGCCTTGTTGCGGGCGGCGTTGATCGCGCCGCTGGCGGGCTGTGGCACGGGTGTGCTCGGCACACCGGGCGCGGCGCGTATCGCCGTGTCCTGGAGCGGTTCCGAGCTCGCGGCGTTCCGCGCGGTGCTCGACGCGCTGCACCTGTCGGGCTCGGTCGACGTGATCCCGCTCGGCGACGAGATCGAGACGGCGTTGACCGGTGGACGGTCGGCGCCGGAACTGGTCATGCTGCCGCAGGCGGGGCGGGTGCGCGAACTGGCCGAAGACGGCGTGCTGCGTGATGTGCCTGAATCGCTGTGGCTCGACGAGGTCGAGAAGCGTTGCTATTCGGGGGTCTGGGCGGAGTTGCTGTACCACGACGGACGCCCGTACGGCGTGCCGTTCAAGGCGACCGACAAGTCGATGGTCTGGTTCGACCGGGAATCGGCGGTCGAGGCCGAGGTCGGAACCCCGGCGCTGTGGACGCTGGATTTCTGGCTCGACCGCATCGAGTTCCTCGCCGGGAAGGACCGGCGGCTGCTCGCGCTGGCCGCGGCGGACGGGTGGGCGCTGACCGATCTGTTCGAGAACCTGCTGTACGCGCAGGACCCGGAAACCTATGCGGCCCTTGCCGCCCGCGGCCCGACGGCGATCTGGGCGAAGGACCCGGTGCGCGCCGCCCTGCACCTGCTCGGCTCGTGGGCGGCGAACCCCGCGGCCTTCGCCGGCGGGATCGGCACCGCCCTGACCATGCAATTCTCCGACGCCATCCGGGAAGTGTTCGAGCGGAGGCGGGCGGTGATGGTGGTCGCTCCCGATTTCGCCGAGCCGGTCGTGCGCAAGGCCGTCGCGCGATCGGGACGCAAGCCCGCCGAGGTCGTCGGGGTGACGGCCTTTCCCGGTCTCGCGCCGGGTGGACCGCGCCCGCGCATCCTCGGCGGCGACGTCCTCGTGCTCAGCCGCTCGGCGGACGACGGTGCGAAACGAGTGCTGGCCGCGCTGGCCGCGCCCTCGGCTCCGCTGCCGTGGATCAACGGATTCCACGGTTTCCTCGCGCCGAACACCCGAACCGACGCCGCGTATTCGCCGTTTCTGCGGCCGTCGGCCGAACGCCTCGGCGACACCGCGGTATTCGGTCCGCGCGACGAGGTGGTGTTCGACCTGTCCGACCAGATCGGAGCGCTGGGCGGACGAAACGGGTTGTGGCGCATACTCACCGAGTTCCTGGTCGCCGTCGACGGCGACCCGTCCGGCGTCGGTCTCGCGGTGAACGACGCGGTAGCGGCGCTGGCCGGGTGGTGACTCGATGACGACGCCGCCCGGATTCCTCAGCAACGGATTGCATGTGGAACTCGCCACCCGGCGGATGCGCGGTGCGTTGATCGGTGGACGGCAGCCGTGGCGCGGCTGGGGATGGGCGCGGGTGGCGCCCGCGTGGCTGCTCGGGGCGCTGCTGCTGCTCGCCTCGGGCTGGACAGTGGCCACGGCGGGCGCGCGGGTCGGGGTGGCGCTGTCACTCGTCGTCGTCGGCGCCGTGGTCCTGCTCGCGGCGCGGCTGTTCCCGTCCGGCACGCCGCGGGTCGGCGCGGTGGTCGCCGCCGTGATTTCGATGCTGGCCGGACCGCTGCTGTTCGTGGTAGTCGCGAGCAAGGACACGCTGGCCGTCTACGGGCGGACGATGCTGTTCGTGCTCGGCGGATTCGGGCTTATGGCGGCGGCGCTGTTCACCGCGTGGTGGAGTCGCGGCGTGCGGTGGTTGTGGCTGCCGCTGGTCTTGCCGTTCGGTGTCGCGGCTTTCGTCTCGGGTCTGGCGTTCCGGGTCATGTTCGAGGCGGCGGTGCCCGTGGGTGATGTCGCGACGTTCCAGACCGGTTACCGCTGGATGCCGCTGATGGCGTTCTGGTGGACCTGGTTCGGCTTCCTCACCGGCATGTTCTCGGCAGGCCTCCGGGCGATCGAGACCGATCCGGTGCGCTGGGGCTACCTCAACGCCCCCACCGGTCGCTTCCGGTTCGCGTGGATGGCCTGGCGCGGGGTGCGGCTGGTGCACCCGGTGGTGCTGATCGCCGGGATCGCCGCGGTCGTCGCGGCGGCCAGGGTGTTCGACGTCATCCTCATCGGCATCCCCGCCGCCTACCAGTACGACAGCGACAGCGCGACAGTGCGCTGGTGGCGGTTGGCGACCACCGACAGCGCCGCGGCCGAGGTCGCGATCTACTCGGTGCCGTTGGCCGTCCTGGTCGGCGTCTGCGCTTTCGCCCTCGGAAAGACCGGCGGTCCGCGGGAACTTCGCTTGCCGCTGCGCCCACGTTCGCACGAACCGCACGCCGCGCGGCGGCCGGGCAGGCTCGTCACCGGTTTCGCGGTGCTGATGGGTTTCGTCTCCGTCGCGCCGCTGCTGATGCTGGCCGTGGTCTCGATGCGGCAGGCGGACGGTCTGGGCTGGCCCGCGATCGGCCGGGTCTGGGAGGCCGGTCTGCCCTCGACGTTGGGTGTGACCGCCCTGGTGGCGACGGTCGCGACCGTGCTGGCGGTCTCGGCCGCGCTGCCGGTCGCGCGGTGGCTGTCGGCGACGCCGTCGGACACGTGGCGGGTTCGCCTTGCCACGGCCGCGCTGGTGGTGCTCGCCGTGCTGCCCGCCCAGATGTATCTCGGGCCGATCGACGAGGTGAGTGAATCGCTGGGCCTGTCGGGGACGCAGTATCCGCTGATGCTGGTCCACGGCGCGGCGGGACTTCCGGTCAGCGTGTTGATCCTGCGCGGTGCGATGCGTGCGGCCGAGGAGAACCCGAGCTCGGCCGCGCTGCACGGGCTGGCCAGGCCCGGCGCCGTCGCGCGGCGTTTGTGGGACGGTGCGGGGCGCGCCGTGGTCACCGCGGCGGTACTCGAATTCGTATTGGTGTGGAACGACTTCTTCGTCAGCCTGATGATCAGCGGCGCGGGCGCGAGCCCGTGGTCGCTGCTGCTGTGGGGCGAGGCCCGCCAGTACGAGGAGAACTTGCCGCAGCTGGCCGCCGGAGCCCTGGTCTTCGCCATCGTCCCGGTCGCGTTGTTGCTCGCGACCTGGCGCCGGTTCCTGGTGCCCGGGCTGACCGGGGGAGTGCTGCGATGAGCGGGCCCGTCGGCGCGCCGCCGCCCTCGCCCGGGATCGCCGCGCCGCCACCGGCCCTGCTGCGTTTCCGGTTCGGCGGTGGCGCCTTGGCCGCGGCTGTGCTGCTCGGACTGGTGATCAACATCGTGTCGAGCCTGTTCTTGGAGCGCGGCGTCGGCGTGCTGCTCTCGGTGGGGCTGCTGGTGATCGCGTCACTCGCCGTGCTGCTTCTGGTCAGCCGCTGGCTGCGGGCCGAACGGCGCAGGCTTCGCGAAAGCCCGCACACCGCAAGGGAACTGGAACTGCTCAGCGATTTCGACGACGCGCAGACGCCGATCGGCGCCAACCCGAGCGCACCGGCGCCGCCGCTGACGAGAATATTCGGCGCCACCCATGAGGAGGCGGCGGTGCTCGGCGAGCTGCCGGTGCGTGGATACAGTGCGGCCGCGTTGCTGGCGGTGCTCACGGCGATCCTG
Organism: Nocardia sp. NPDC050713; assembly: GCF_040654315.1. NCBI lineage: Bacteria > Bacillati > Actinomycetota > Actinomycetes > Mycobacteriales > Nocardiaceae > Nocardia > Nocardia sp. NPDC050713. The sequence continues at coordinate 387,853 of NZ_JBFAHS010000003.1, forward strand.
GACGCGCCCGCCCGCGACCCGTCCGACGGCACGCCGCCGCGAACGACCGCGCCGTTGCTGCTCACCGAGCTGGAAGCGGACGGTTTCGTGCGGGTGGCCGGTGTGCAGCAGTACTGGGTCGTCGCGGTGCCCGATACACCCAGCGGAGCCGACGCCCGGGCCGGATCGCGGTGGAGCGCCGCGATCACCACGCTCGCGCAGCATCACGCCGACCGCGCGGAACGGTGGGCGATCGGTCTGGGAACGCCGCGTTTCGCGGCCGCGGGGCGCGGCTGGTTCGAGGCCGAGGAAGAATTCCTGCGGCACCTGGTGAAGGAGTTCGCATCCCTCGGAGCTCTGCTGCCGCGGACCGCAGTGCCCAGCCTGATCCGGATCGCCGACGCGCTCGACGTCTGGGACGCGCGCACCAGAGGGCACGACGCCGAACTCGCTCGGAAGCTGTGGCCACCCCCACCCGATCCGAACCAACCGCGCGATACACCACTGCCAGGTCTGGACGCGCTCGGCGCGCACGCGGACCACGTGCGGCTGCGCGCGGGCCACCTCGCCGAACCGCCCCGCCGCGGCGGCGACCGTGGTCGTTACGCCGACCTGACCGCGCGCTACCACCACGTCCGTGCGCTGGAGACGCTGGACCCCGCGCTCGAGGAGTTGTGCCGCGCGCTGGATACGCGGCGCCTGGATACGCGGCGCCCGGATACGCAGGCAGCACACCGGGCGCGTTCGGACCGCCGAGTGGCGGAGGCGCGCGGCAAGCTGGAGAACGCGGGCCGCCAACTGGAACGCGTCTGGTGGTTGATGCCGCGCGAGGACATCCCGGGCGAGGTCTGCACGTTGGTGAACCTCGGCATCGTTTTGCTGTGCCAGGGTCGCCTCGACGACGCGCAGGACCGCTTGGAGCTGGCCGAGGCGCTGACCAGGCAGGGCCGCGACCCGGACGGTCGCGCCCACATGCACGAGATCCTCGGCCACGTCTGGTGGGCCCGCGGCGAGGCCGTCCGCGCGCTGCGCTGCTGGCGGCTCTCGCTCACGGCGTACCGCGCGTTGTGTGACGATCACGGAATCGCCCGCTGTCTCCAGCATCTCGCCGCCGCGGTGATCGCCGATCCGTGCTGCGTCGACGATGTGCTCGGTCCGGATCCGTGCCGTCCGCCCGGCCACGCGATCGAGCAGGCGACCGGCTGGCTGGCAGAAGCCCAATCGCTGTATCCCGCCGCGCGAACGGCGAATCACTATCGGGCCCGAGCGCTCCTGCAGTGCGGTGTTTCGCCGCGCTACGCCATCGATCGCTGGCCGCTGCCGCTCGAAGAGAACGTACCGAGCCGATGAGGCGCCGCGTCGACAGCGCTTAATCGGGATCTGTAATATCCCGATTGTGATCATGGGTGAAGGCGTCGAATGGGGGCTGCACTGCTGCCTGGTGCTTGCCTGGCTGGAGGACCGGGCGCCGATCGCGACCGCTCGCCTGGCGCGCATGTTCGAGCTGCCGCCCGACTACCTCAAGAAGCGGCTGCAACCGTTGGTCCGGGCAGGGATTCTGGAATCGACGCCCGGCGCGCGCGGCGGCTATCGGCTCGCCATGGCGCCCGAGCGGGTGACGGTGCTCGATGTGGTCGTGGCGGTGGAGGGGCGCACCGAGGCGTTCGCCTGCAACGAGATTCGCCAGCGCGGCGCGGGGGCGACGGCGGCGGCCAGCGAATTCGCGCGCCCGTGCGGCATCGCGACCACGATGCGCCGCGCCGAGCTGGCGTGGCGGCGCGAACTCGCGGGGCGGACGCTCGCCGATCTGATCGCGGAGAGCCCGCCCAATGCCTCCGTGCGGGCGCGCCGCTTCTACGAGCAGCTCGCCGTCTGATCTTTCGCCCGGTCGCGAGGCCGGGCTTGCTACGAAGGAGATTAGGGACAGTGAATATCCCGATTGTTGCCGAACGTAAGGTCGAGCGAAATGGTGTGGGCCGCATCGCGGTTCTCGCCCTCGGCACGTTCGCGGTCGGCACCGACGCGTTCATCCTGGCGGGCTTCCTGCCCGACACCGCCGCCGAGCTCGGCGTCGACACCGCCGCGGCGGGTCTCGCGGTGAGTGTGTTCGCGGCCGCCTACGCCGTGCTCTCACCGGTGCTGGCCGCCGTCACCGCGCCGCTGCCGCGCCGCGCGCTGCTGATCGGCGCGCTCGTCGTGCTCGCCGCGGCCAACCTGGGCTCGGCCGCGGCGCCGAACCTCGCGGTCCTGCTCGGCACCCGCGTCCTCGCCGCCGCGGGCGCGGCGGCCTACACGCCGAATGCCGGGGCGGTCGCCGCGGCGCTGGCGCCACCCGAACTGCGCGCTCGAGCTCTGGCGACCGTGGTCGGCGGGTTGACCGTGGCCACCGCGCTGGGGGTTCCGCTGGGCAATCTCGTTGGACGCGTGCTGGGTTGGCGTTCGGCCTTGGCGCTGGTGGCGGGGTTGTGCGTCGTCGCCGCGGTATGGCTGGCCGCGGTGCTGACCCCGGCGCGGCAGTCGGCGTCGAACGACGAGGCTGTGGTCGCGTTGTCCGGCGCGCCGCGCGTCCCGGTGCGCGCGCGGTTCGCGGTACTGCGCAGGCCCGGGGTGGCAACGGTGCTACCGCTGACCGTGCTCGGTATGGCCGCCGCCTATGCCGTGTACGCCTACAGCGTCCCCGCGCTCGCGCAGGTCGGTATCGGCTCGGCGGCCACGGCGTGGGTGCTCGCCCTGTACGGTGTCGGCGCGGTGCTCGGCAACACCGCCTCCGGATACGCGACGGACCGCTGGGGTGCGACCCGAGTCCTGATCTGCGGGTACGCGGCCATGGCCGTCGCGCTGGGCGCCCTCGGTTTGCTGGCCGCCACGGATCGTGTCGCGCCCGTGCTCGTCGGCGTGCTCGCCGCGGTGTGGGGCGCGAGCGCGTGGTGCCAGACGCCCGCGCAACAGCACCGCCTCATAGCGGCCGCGCCCGCCGAGGCGAGTCTCGTTGTCGCACTGAACGCTTCGTGCATCTACCTGGGCATCGGCGCGGGCACGCTGCTCGGCGGATTCGCGGTGGGCCACGGCGGCGTCCTCTATGCCGCGGGCGCGGCGCTGGCCGTGATCGCGTTGCTGTTCGCCGCCGGTACGACGCGAAAGGCCTGACGGGGCGTCGGAACCCGCCCGTGGCCGCTGTGTCCGTGTCGGAATCCGGCGTGCCGCCGCTACCCGCGGGTGTTCGTCGGCGCGGGCAAGCAGGCTGGATCCATGACCGACGACATCACCGCCATTCATCACACCGCCGTTCTCACCCGCGACCTGGACGGCCTCGAACGCGTCTACCGCGCTTTGGGTTTCACCCTGAGTCCGCGGTCACGGCACCTGCTGAGCGCGCGGCAAGGGGAGGCGCCGCAGGCGGGATGCACCGCGAATCTGTGCGCCTTGTTCGGCGGGTCCTATATCGAATTGCTCGGCATCGTCGACGAATCCGCACCGGACCCCTGGCACACCAAGTCGATGGCGGATCAGTACGAAGGCTTCCGCATCCTGAACCTCGACACCGACGACGCGGCCGCCACCCACGCACGGCTCGTGGCGCTGGGCATGCGAACCTCGGGCGTGCTCGGCCTCGAGCGCGACGTCGACACCGTCGAGGGAGTGCGCACGGTCCGGGCCCGCGCCGTCCACCTCGACCCGCGCAGCACGCCCGAGGGCTATCTCGGCCTCGCCCAACACCTCACCCGCGAGTACGTGCACCAGCCGCGATACCTGTCGCATCCGAACGGCGCGCGCGGCGTCGCGGCGGTGCTGATCGTGGCCGACGGCGACGAATTCGACGGCATCGCACGGCGATACGCCGAACTGATCGGCGCGGGATGGACCGACGAGGGTCCGCTCTCGGTCCTCGTGCACAAGGACGTCCGCCTGGAACTGGTGCGCGCCGCCGACGCCCCCACCGTGCTGCCCGGCGAATCCGCCCCGGCCCCTTCCTATCTGGCCGCGATGACGATCCGCGTCGACGACGTGACCGCAGCGCGCGGGCTGGTGGAGCGCGGCGGCATCCCCACCCGCACCACCGCGAACGGATTCTTCGTTTCCGGTCACGACGCGTATGGAGCGGGTCTGTTCTTCACCGCGCGGTGAGCGCGGGTGCCGCGCGCTTGGCGTACCGGGTGACCGGGGCGGTATCCAGTCGTTCCACACCCGGCAGTGCGCCAACCCGCTCGACGACGTAGTCGAATACCGCATCCACGTCGCGGCAGATCGCCACGGCGATGATGTTGTGCGGTCCGGTGGTCGCGCCCGCGAACGCGATCTCCGGATCCTCGATCAGCGCCGCGCCGACCGCGGCGAGGTGCCGGGGCGTCACCGTCAGCCACAGCAGGCACTGGAACGCGTAGCCGAGCAGCGCGGCGTCCACCTCGACGTCGAATCGGAGCACGCGCGCCCGCCGCAGCTCGTCCAGCCTGCGCCGCACCGCGGATTCCGACCAGCCGAGCGCACCGGCCAGGCCCGGATAGCTCGCCCGGCCATCGGCGGCCAAGCGGGGCAGCATGCGTCGATCGAGGTCGGTCAAGGCGATCGGCCCGCCGTCGATTGGCAGCTCGGCGTGCAGCGCGGATACCTGATCGGTGTCCAGCGCGGACGTGCGGCCGTGCCAGCGCCTGCGCGTGAGATGGCGGACCAGCCGCTGCGCGTCGACGCCGAGGACGTCGGAATGCCTGGCCAGCGCGGGCAGCGGCGCGGGCTCGGCGGCGGCGGTGCGGAAGACGCAGACGATCTCGGCGCCGCTGGACAGCACCGTCACCCAGGCGGTGTCCGGTCGCACCGCCAGCGCGTGCGCGAGGGCGTCGGCGCGGTGCGGCCGAACCCGCAGGCGCACCACCCACTCCGCGGTTCCGGTGCGTCCACTGTCGGCCACCCCGGTCACCCGGACCGCGCCGGTGGTGGCCAGGCGCGCGAATCGTCGTGCCACCGTCCGATCGGAGACGGACAGGACCTCCGCGATCCTGCTGAACGGCGCCCTTCCGTCCACTTGGAGGGCGTGCAGCAGTCCGAGGTCGACCGCGTCGAGCGCCTCCGTCTTCATGGGCCAAGGATAGGGCGGCGCGACGGGTTTCCGTGGGGTGCGGGCGACGGCGACGATCGTGTTGCTCGAAAATGCGTGCGGCCCCGTCGAATACGCGTCCCAAGCGTGGGGAACCGCACAGTCGCCTCGATTGACGGGGCCCGAGACGCCGGTTACTAATGGACGGTGGCGCGTCTCGCGCCACACAGCAGCCTGACGAGCGAAGCGGGGTGAGCGGCGGATGCCGGATGTCACTATCGGAACGCCGATCGAGAGTTCGAGATGACCAGCTCGCTCGGCACGCCGACCAACCGCTTCGACACCGAAGTGCTCGGTCTGCACTGGATCCCGCTGTCGGCGTCGGACGAGGACACCGCGGCGGTATTGCGCGAACGCCTCGGCATCGACTTCACCCGCACCACCGATCGGATCTGGGAGACGGGTGATTTCGTCTACCTCCCGGTCGCCGCGACCTATCTGCGCGGCGACGCGGTCCGGCGCGAGACGATCGTCTTCGCGCTCGGCGGGGACTTCGTGGTCACCTCGCAATCCGCGGAACCGTTCGCGCCGTTCGATCGCGCCGTCGCCGAGATGGGCCGCCGACCAGCCCTCGCAGGTTCCCCGCACGGCGTGCTCTACGCCCTGCTTCGCTCGCTGAACGAGGCCGCCGAGGGCGTGCTCGGTCGCGCGCGGTCGGGGCTGGAGTCGCTCGCTCGCGAGATGGCCGCCGCCGTCGACGGCGACCGGGCCCACGAGGTCGCCGACCTGCGCGCCGCGGTCGCCGACCTGGACGCCGCGGAGGAAGCCGTCACCATGGTCCGGGACACCCAGCGTGATCTCGCTCGCGCGACCCGCCGCCTGCTCGCCGAATACGGCGACCGTGCCGAGGAACTGAGCGGCGCGATCGGCCACCTGCTCGCCGACATCGAGGACGTGCGCCAGCGCGCGGTCGCCGAACACGACCGCGCCCGCTACCTCCAGCAGGCACTGCTCATCCGCCTCGAGCTGCGGCAATCCCGAACCGTCAAGGTCCTCGCCGTGTCCGCCGCGCTCCTGTCCATCGCCCTGCTCGCGCTCTGCTACCTCGTGGCCCTCGCCTGACGGTGCTGCCGCAGCCCGCCCCGAAAAAGCCACTCTCGCAGCTGAAGTCGGAAACGCGATCCGGCCATGGCCGACGCGGTTCCGGGTAGTATTCGACTGACCCGCGGGTGGGAAGAACGGAGCGGGCCGTGTGTGGAATCAGTGGCCACCTGGCCAGACCGGGCTTCCCGTCGCGCGGTGACCTCGTCGAGACGATGACGGGCGCGCTGCGCCATCGCGGGCCCGATGCGACGGCGATGTACGCCGAGGACTCGATAACGTTGGGCTGCACCCGGTTGGCGATCATCGATCCCGGCGGCTCCGCGCAGCCGCTGCGCAGCGCCGACGGTGCGCTGGTCCTGATCGCGAACGGGGAGATCTACAACTTCGCCGAATTGCGCGACGGCCTGCGGCGACGCGGTCATGTCTTCGCCACCGACGGTGATTGCGAAGTCATCCTGCACCTCTACGAGGAGCACGGCGACCGCGCGGTCGATCATTTGCGCGGCATGTTCGCCTTCGCCCTGTGGGACGGACGGCTCGGTCGGCTGACCCTGGCCCGCGACCGGATGGGGGAGAAACCGCTCTATTACACCGAACGGCCGGACGGACTGCTGTTCGCCTCCGAGGCGAAGGCGTTGACGGTCGCGGGCGTGCCGGTCGAACTCGATCACGGAAGCGTCGCCGACTACTTCCGCCTCGAGTACGTGCCCGAGCCACGGAGCATCCTGCGAGACGTGCGGAAAGTCCCGGCCGGACACGTCGTCACCGTGGACACCCGTCCCTGGCGGGTGCGTCCGTGCGCCTACTGGCGGCTCGAGGACGCGGAGCCGATCGAAGGTTCGAGCGCCGACACACTCGGCGCGATCCTGGCCGAACTGGCTCCGCTGGTCACCAGAACGGCCCAGCCGCTGGGCATTTCGCTCAGCGGCGGACTCGATTCGAGCCTCGCCGCCGCGCTCGCGGCCAAATTCTGCGCCGCACCGGTGCGGGCGTTCTCGGTGGGTTACGCGGGCCGACCGGCGAACGACGAGCGACACCACGCCAGAGAACTGGCCGCCGCGCTCGGCATGCCGTTCCACGAGATCGAGATCGGCGCCGCGCGGGCGACCGCCGACCTGCCTCTCGTCGTCGCCGCGCTGGACGATCCGATCGCCGATTTCGCGGGCGTGTGCTATCACGCGGTGCTGCGCGCGGCGGCCGAGGCGGGTGTCCGGGTGATGGTGCAGGGCCAGGGCGCCGACGAGCTGTTCTGGGGTTACGGGTGGGTGCGGGAAGCCGTCGCGCTCAGCGAGGCGCGCGGGAATCTGGTGTTCTACGAACTCGATCCGGATTTCCGGGAGGCCGAGCGGTTGGCGCCGCGGTACTTCGGCGAAGCGATGCGCGACGCGGCGCCGACCGGTTTCGCGCTGACCGGCGATCGGCCCGATATCGATCTGACCCGGCTGATCGTCGGAACCTACCTGCGGGAGAACGGCATCGCCCAGTGCGACCGGCTCAGCATGGCCAACTCCGTCGAATTGCGCCTGCCCTTCGTGGACCACCGCCTGGTGGAGGCCGTCGTCGGCCTGCGCAGAACCCGACCGGACCATCGAGATCCGCCGAAGCACCGGCTGCGGGAGGTGGCGCACGCGTACCTTCCCGCGCATGTCGCCGACCGACCCAAGCGCAGCTTCTCGCCGCCGCTGCGCGAGTGGCACGCCGCTTACCTGCGGAGCTACGGCGACCTGTTGCCCGGCGGCGAGTTGGTACGCCGCGGGATCTTGACCGAAGCGGCGGCCCGGAGTCTGTCGGTCGCCGACTTCCCGCCGGGTGCCGGCTCTCCGTTCTCGTTCAAGGCCTTGATGCTCGAAATGTGGTGTCGGCACAACGTCGCTCGCGCAAGGAGATGATCGATGCAGGTGGCAGTGGTCGGCATGGGCTACGTCGGGCTGACGGCGGCGCTCGGACTCGCGGCGTCGGGACACGACGTCCTCGGCATCGATCACGACGAGAACCGCATCGCCCTGTTACGCGACCGGCGCTGTCCGTTCCACGAGCCGGACGTCGCCGAAGCCCTGCTCACCACGACGGCGACCTTCGAGCAGGCGCTCGATGTTCCGGTGCAAGCCGTGATCGTCGCGGTCTCCGCGCCGCTGGACCAGGACGGCGCGATCGATCTCCGTCACGTGGAGGCCGTGCTCTCGGAAACGCTGTCGGCCCAAAGGCTTCCGGACCTCGTCGTCGTGAAGAGCACGATCCCGCCGGGCACCAGCGAGCGATGGGCGACGCGGTTTCCGGCGCTGCGCCCGCGCTACGCGCACAATCCCGAATTCCTGAACCAAGGCCGCGCCCTTGCCGATTGGCAGACGCCCGACCGCATCGTGCTCGGCCTGTGGAACCGCGAACTGCTGCCCGTGCTCGGAGCGCTGTACCACGACAAGACGGCGCCGCGGCTGGTCATCGGCCCGACCGAGGCCGAAGCGGTGAAATACGCCAGCAACGCCTTCCTGGCGACGAAGATCAGCTTCGCCAACGAGATCGCCAACTTCTGCGACGAGCACGGCATCGACGTGGACTCGGTGATCGACGGCGTATCACTGGATCCCCGCATGGGACAGGGGTTTTGGCGTCCCGGCGTCGGCTACGGGGACTCCTGCCTCGCCAAGGACATGACCGCGCTGACCCGTTTCGCCAGGCGTTCCGGCCGACCCATGACGCTGCTCGAATCGGTCGCCGAGGTGAACGACCGTCAGCTGCGATTGCCCGTCGAGATCGTGGCGCGTGAGGCGGCAGCGGGCGCACCGCCGCCGGAGGTCGCTGTCCTCGGACTGCTCTACGAACCCGACAGCGACGACATGCGTGAAGCGCCGAGCCGGACCGTGGTACCCGCGCTGGGGGCCGTCGCTGCGGACGTCCGGGTCTGGGATCCGATCTTGAGCGCGGCGGCTTTCGCCGATCTGTTCCCAGGGGTCCGGCGCGCCCTCGGCATCAAGGAAGCCGTGCTGGACGCCGCTGTCGTCCTCGTGCTGACCGAGTTCCCGGAGGTTCTCGCCCTCGACTGGACCGCCGTGGCGCAACTCGCGCGGCCGAATTGTCTTGTCGTCGACGCCAAGAACGCCCTCGATCCGTCCGTCGTCGCGGCGGCGGGGCTGCGCTATCGCGGGGTCGGGCGGGCCGGTGGTCGAGGCGCGCCGGAAGAAAGCGTCGACGCGAAGTAGAAGGGATGTCGCCATGGGGATTCTGGTCCGACCGCGTTCGGAGGGCGGCGGTTACGGCGGCTGGCGATGCGAGGTGGACGACATCGTCCTCTCGGCCGACGGCGCGGAATACACCACCCACGAGACCGACGAGGCGGTGTGCGTTCTCGACGGGTGGCTCTGCTCGGGCGGCGGTGCGGCCGAACTGCTCGCGCTGTATCGCACGCACGGCATGGCGGCCGTGGCCGGGCAGGACGGACAGTACGTCGCCGTCGTGCACGATCGCTCGCGCGGAGAAACGCACCTGGTGGCCGACCCCGGCGGATTCGGGAACGCGTGTTACCGCGCCTCGGGTTTCGGGTTCGGCTCGCGTCCCTACGACCTCGGGACCGGAAGGTTGTCCCGCGAGGGCCTCGCTCTGTATCTGACGTTCCAATACGTCCCCGTTCCCTATTCGATCTTCGACGGAGTACGGCGGGTGCCCCCGGGCGCCGTGGTCACCCAGCGCGGGCGAGACCGCCACGTGCGGCAGCAGACATCGTTTCCCAGCCCGGCCGATCCGTCGGAAGTCGGCGCGGCCGCGCCCGAGGAGTTGGTGGCAAGGGCGCTCGACCTGCTGACCGAGTCGCTGGCCCGCCACGCCGCGCCACACGAGCGATTGGGCATGATGCTCAGCGGCGGGATCGACACCAGCACGAACGCCACCGTGCTCGCCACCAGGCTGGGCTGTCGGCCGCGGGCTTTCACGGCGTCGTTCCGCGAGACCGGGTACGACGAAACCGAATACGCCGCGCTCGTGGCCGAGCGGTTCGGCTTCGACCACGTGGTGGTGCCGGTCGGGCCCGAGGCCGTGGAACGCCTGCCGGATCTGGTGCGCGGCTTCGACAGCCCGAACGCCGACCAGGCGATCGTCGCCACGCAGGTGATCGCCGAACGGGCCGCGCAGCTGTCGTGCACGCACATCGTCACCGGCGAAGGCGGCGACGAGGTGATGGGATTTCCGATGTCGCCGCACGACGACGTCCACCTCGTCGACCTGCCCTCGGGCTCGCGGGACCTGGCGCGGTTCTACCTGGGCCAGATCGCATTGGGCAGCGCGGCGGACCGCGCGCTCGTGCACCGGGCGCTGGGCGTGCCGGAGGACCTCGCCGTCGACATCCTCGCGGAACTGTACGAGGAACACCGCGCGCATTCCGCGCTGGACCGATTGCTGTTCGGTCAGTGGCGAACCTGGTTGACCGAGGGGGTGTACCGCAAGGATCACCACACCTTCCGCGCCGCCGGGCTGACCAGCGTGTTGCCGTTCGCGGATCCGCGCGTCATGTCCTTCGTCGCGGGAATGCCCGCGGGCCAGCGGTATCGAGCCCTCGACGGCAAGGCCATGCTGCGCGCCGGTATCGCGCCGCACTTGCCCGATCGGATATTGAAGCGCAAGAAGCACAAATTCTGGATCCCGTTCGCCGAATGGTTCCGCGGCCCACTGCGCGATCACCTGCACGGCGGCCTGCTCTCCGGTCCGGTGGCGAACGACCTCCTGGACCCGAAACTCGTTCGCACACTTGTCGACTCGCACGAGCGCGGAATCGAGGACAAGAGCGGAATCCTGTGGGCGCTGTGCTTTCTCGACGCGTGGCTGTCCGCACTTCCGCCGCGACCGCAGAGCGCACCCTAGTGGATTCGGCTGCGACGCGGACCACTTCGGTGCGAGTCCGCGAATCCGAGGACACCGCGGGACGAAACTGGCACCATCCGAATGGCGGCCCTTGGAGACAGGATTCGACGCTCGATGGTTACGTGGCTACTCAGCATCGTGTCGGGATTGATCGTCGCGATCACAACGTTCGGGGTGACGAGGTTCTACGACGCGACGCGGGTCCGGCGTAAATCCGGACACCTGAATGTCCTGGCCGAGGGTCAGGACATTCAGATTGTGATCCCCGATTTTCACGCGGGCTGGCTGTCGATCTACGGCACCGACGAGAAGGCGGAGATGCCGCCGAACGTCCGCGTGATGCCGATGGCGGAGGGCGGCGCCATCGCCGAGGCGGTCCTGGCCTGGCGCGGACTCGGCAAACGGAACCGGATCAGTATCAGCACCCAGGACGCCTACCAGGACACCCACGGCCTGACCATTCTCATCGGCGGGCCGAGCGTCAACCGGTTGACCGGAAACCTGCTCAAACGGTGCTTCCCGAAGTTCCAGATCAAATACCCCGAGCACGTGGCGTCCTACGGTTCGATCAGTTACGACGTCACCGCGGACGAGAACGGCTCGCTGCTCGAGGACTACGGATTCATCGCGGTCAGTCGCACGCCGACCGGTAAGCGGTGCGTGGCGCTGTTCGGAGTCTGGGCTTTCGGCACGCTGATCGCCACCCTCGCGCTGCTCGATCGGGTGGCGCGGGGAAACGATATCTGGAATTCGATTCGCGAGAAGAAAGACTTTCTCGTCGTCGTGCACTGTGAATTGGACGGGCTCGAATACAGCAATATTCGAATCATCGGATACGAAGAGGTATAGCGGCGTTCGCCGCTATACCTCGATCGCCCACCTCAGAAGACGAGAATATCTTTGGCGCCGATCCGCGCGTGCGGAACGAATGCTTCGCGAAAACGGTCGAAGGGAATTCGGGTCGTCGTTCCGCCGATGATTCCCGGCCATGCGGCGTCGACCTCGCGCAGGAGTTCGATCGCGTGCTCGAAATGCACCCGTGAGGAATTGACGACGCCGAACAGCACCTGGTTGCGCTTGACCATGGTGCCCAACAGCGCGGCGCCGTCCACGGTGGCCTCTTGGCCGCTCGGCAGGCCGACGACGCAGCAGGACGCGTTCTCCGCGCCGTGCGTCGCCAGCAGTTGCGGCAGAAACGCCACGCCCGCCGCGTCGATGACGACGCGGTGCGCCGCGATCGCCTGATTCGTCACCATGTCACCGGGAGCCAACTGGTGGGACTGATATTCGGCGCCGAAGGACGCGGCCGCTTGGGCGGCGAGCGAACTCGGTGGGGCCGGATCCACGACGGTGACCTTGTGACCGGCCAAGCGCAGGAACGCGGTGGTGAGCAGGCCGATGATGCCGCAGCCGATCACCAAGGTATTGCCGGACGGATCCGACGTCCCCAGTCGCTCGTCCATCTGCCGCAGCGTGTCCAGCGCCTTGACCACGATGGAAGCGGGTTCCACCAGGACGCCGAGGTGGATGAGCTCTTCCGGAACGGGAACCAGCTTGTCCGCGGGCGCGCGCCAGTATTCCGCCATGAAACCGTCCAGTTCGCGAATCCCGCGCTCTTTCCACGAGCCGTTGCTGCACAAGTCCGGCCTGCCGCGGCGGCATTGACTACACGGCACCGGGTCCGGATCGCGGACGACGCAGGTGACCAACTGACCGGCTCGCAGCTCGGGCGTCGCGCTGTGCACCACCCGCCCGAGTACCTCGTGTCCCAGTATCATTTCGTCGGCCGCCGTGGGAAGTTGTCCCTCGGTCCCCGCAACGATTTGGATATCGGTCCCGCAGACGCCCATCTCCAGGGTGCGAACCAGCGGCCCCCGCGGGTCGACGGCATCCAGCGTTCTGATCACCTCGCGCGGTGCGCCCGTGGGATCGGGCGGTACGACGAGGCAACGCGCGCGTATTGTCCGATCCTCGGATGATCCAGCGTAATCCACTTCGCATTACTCCTTGTTCGGAATCGTTGGTGAAGCAGATGATCGAGGCGTGCGGCATTCGGCCGGATGGGCACATTCCGCCACACGGGGAGTTTAACGGACCCGATCGGCGCCGGATCGATGATCGCGATTCGGTGCTGCCTCGTGCGGGAGGTACCCGGCGGTGGTCGATCGGAACGCTGTAACGCCCGGAATTCACTTCGGTTTCGCCCGCGAAAACTGACCGCGCGCCACCTTTCGCGGGCTATTTCACCGCTTGTTCGATCGTGGTAGTGCTGCCGTTGAACGGGCGACTCGCCGTCGCGACGGAATTGTGCAGCCTGGCTTCGAGCGGCCGTCCGGCTGGAGCGTGGAGATGGTCGCGAGCGTGTAGGGGTATTGACGGCCCGGCGTCGATCGCGCTCTCCTGTGACGTCATCGGAGCAGGAAATCGGTTGGGCGACTGGTGACTTCGGTCGCCGCGGACGATCGCCACGAAGACGGTGCGCGGCGCGTCCGGCGGGGGCATCCTGGGAGGTGCTGTTGCCGACGGCGAGAAGGTGGTCGATGTGGACGATGCGATGGACGCGTACTCGCGGACGGTGGTGTCGGTGGCCGAATCGGTCACGCCGCACGTGGCGAGCGTGCGGACCCGGCGGGGGACCGGTTCGGCCGTCGTGTTCACCGATGACGGATTCCTGCTGACCAACGCGCACGTCATCGGCGCGGCGTCGCACGGGGAGGTGGTGTTCGCCGATGGCGTGGAGTCCCGGTTCGACGTGGTCGGCGTCGACCCGCTCTCCGATCTCGCGGTGCTGCGCGCCCGCGGCGGCGGTCCGGGCGCGGCGGTGCTCGGCGACGCGGACAAGCTCGTCGTCGGGCAGCTCGTGGTCGCGGTGGGCAGCCCGCTCGGTTTGGCGGGCTCGGTGACCGCGGGCGTGGTGAGCGCGCTCGGCCGCGCGGTGCCGGTCGCCTCGCGCCGCGCGGGACGGGTGATCGAAGACGTCATCCAGACCGACGCGGCCTTGAATCCCGGCAATTCCGGTGGCGCGCTGGCCGATTCGGTGGGACGGGTGGTGGGCGTCAACACCGCTGTCGCGGGAATCGGTCTGGGACTTGCCATTCCGATCAACGCAACCACCCGTCGCATCATTGCCATCCTGCATGCCGAGGGCCGCGTCCGCCGCGCCTACCTCGGGCTGGTCGGCGTCCCCGCGCCGCTGCCGTCCGAGGTGGCCGAGCGGACCGGTCAGCGAGCGGGCGTGCGTATCGTCGAGGTGGTGCGCGGCGCGCCCGCGGAGGCCGCCGGACTGCGCCGCGGCGATCTGGTGCTCAGCGTCGCGCGCGAGGAGGTTCGCGATGCCCAGGGCATCCAGCGTCAGCTGTTCGCCGACGCCATCGGCCGTCCCGTTCCGGTCACGGTGCTGCGCAACGGCGCGATGGTCGACGTCATCGCCGTGCCGAGCGAGCTGACCGTCGACTAGCTATTTTAGGGCAATACTGCGACGAGCGCGGTGATCCGAACTATCGACGCCCCACAGCGGGCGCGCGACTGCGACTTCCTGGCGAAGTCGCACTAGGCGGGCAGCCTCGAGGCGCTGAGAAATAGCAATATCTGCAGATCAGAACGAGTTTCTGTCGCGGAACGAAAACTCTGGGCGCATCGGTGTTCGCCGTGATCCGCGGTATGCCTCCGGGATCCGGAAATCGCGGACACCACCCAAACATTGCTTGCTACCATCTAGCAAGCATCGAGTTTGCCCGGGGGCCCTGCGTTTGGAGAGGCGGATGGCGATGGTTCCCAAGTGGTGTCGATGGGCCGGGGCGGCGGCGCTGGTGGTCGCGGCGACCGCGGCATGTGGGACGGACGATGGCGGGGAGCCGGCGGCACAGCCGATCACAACGGTGACCGGGACCGCGGACCAGGTCCCGGACACCGGAAAGTTCGTTCCCCGATACGACCGTGCGATGCTCTCCGACGAGGCGAAAGCCGGACGGAGCGTGGCTCAGGACAACAACATCATCGAAGACCTCGCCGAGGCCATGGGGGCGGTGTACCGGCTGCCCAAGGATATCCCCGTCATCGGCCAGGAATGCGGCGGGTTCAACGCGTACTGGGACCCCGAGACGCAGTCGATCGTCCTCTGTTACGAGATGTTCGCCGGCGCCGAGCAGTACGCGAGAGCACAGTCCGAGGGGCGTCCCGACTACTTCAACCTGTACTTCGACGGCGTCACCCGCATGATCACTTTCCACGAGTCCGCGCACATGGCGATCGAGCTGTACGCGCTGCCCACAACGGGACGCGAGGAGGACTCCGCGGACCAGCTCTCCGCCCTGCTCCAGTTGACCGAGCCGGGCCCCAGCGGTGCGGGCGGCGTGGCCGCGGCGGCCGACTTCTGGTTCGACATCTCCGACGAGCCTGCGGTTTTCGACGCCAGCACCTTCGCCGATGAACACTCGCTGTCCCAGGTTCGTGCCTACAACCTGCTGTGCTGGGATTACGGCGCGCTACCCGACGTGCTCGGCGTTCTGGTGACCATCCCGGGTGAGCCGGAGCAGAAGGGGCGCCTGCCCTTGGAGCGCGCCGTGGGCTGCGTCGACGAATACAACCAGATGCAGGCGGCGTGGGCCACTTTGCTGAAGCCCCACATCAAGGTCGAACTCGGTGTCGCCCCTGCCATCGCCACGACCACCCCGGGTGCGCAACCCACCACGACCCCGGCACGGTAGCGGGACGCCCTGCCTGTCCTGATCCATAGTGATCTTCGCGGGTAGGTCACTGGCGGGCGGCGAGCGATTCGGCGAGCGCACGCTCGGACGGGAGGGTTTCGGGCCGCCACCGGGCGTCCACGACGAGCCCGAGCAGGCCGATGGCCAGGCATATGCCCGAGACGACCAGCATCGCGGGATGGGAGCCGCCGGTCAGCGCGTCGGCGAGGACGACGGTGGCGATGGTGCCCGGCGCGGAGCCGACGAAGGTGGCGGCGAGATACGGCCAGAAGCGAATCGAGGAGAGCCCGCAGCAGTAGTTGACCACCGAGAACGGCGCGAAGGAGATCAGCCGCAGCGAACCGACGGCCAGCCAGCCGCGCCGTTCCAGCCGCTCGTCGATGGCGCGCACGGCGGGATGGGTGAGCCGGGAGGCGACCCGGTCGCGGTCCAGCACGCGCACCAGGAACAGCGCCATCCCGGCGGCGACAACGGTGGCCGAGAGTGCGATCGCGGTGCCGAGCAATGATCCGAAAAGCACACCGCAACTGACCGTCAGCACCGTGCGCGGCAACGGCGCCACTGCGAGAATCGAGTAGACCCCGAAGAACAGCAGTGGGAACCACGAGCCGACCGAGTCCGCCCACTGCTGGATCTGCGTCGGACCGGGTAGCGGGACGAGCAGCGCCGCGACGAACAGCGCACCCACACCGACGAGCAGGGCGAGGATACGCGGGTTACGGAGCAGCCTGGTCACCCGCGACAGGTTACCGGTTGGTAGTGGCGGCCAGGGTCAACCGACGCTGCCGCTGCCGCTAGCATCAATGGAAACGGGACGAATGCTCGTTAACCGAAGTGCTCGCTGAGCTGGGCGAATGCGACGGTTCGGGTGCACATCTGTGGGTGCGCTCCGTGGTCGAGTGGAAGAGGAACAGCAGCTATGCCGATTGCTTCAGATCCGCCTCCGGGCGCCGGGCTCGCGGAGCGTCCGGCGGGCACGGATCCGGTTCCCCAGTATGCCGCCTGGCGTAAAGGCGTCGCGGGTGTGCTCGCCAAGGCGCGCAGGGTCGACGTCGCCGAATTGCCGGACGAGCCGGAGCAGCTGCTCGAGCAGACCACCTACGACGGGCTCACCGTCGCCCCGCTCTACACCCGGCGCGACGAGCGGCCGGAGCTGCCGTTGCCCGGCGCCTTTCCCTTCGTGCGCGGCCGCGACGCCGCGCGCGACGTGCATCGCGGCTGGTACGTCAGCGCCTTCGTCGGCCCCGGCGACGGTGCCGCGGCCAAGCGCGAGATTCTTGCCGGACTGGAGAACGGCATCAGCGCGGTCTGGCTCGGCGTCGGCGAGCGAGGTGTTCCCGTCGCCGAGCTGCCCGCGGCGCTGGACGGCCTGCTCTTCGAGCTGGCGCCGCTCACCCTGGACGCGGGCGCGCAGGTGTCGTCCGCCGCCGCAGCGCTTTTCGCGGTGCTCGACGCCTACCAGGCGCCGCAGCGCGCCGATATTCGGCTCTCCCTCGGCGCGGCGCCTCTTACCAGCCGTTTCGCGGGCATCGCCGACGCGGATCTGTCGGAGGCCGTCGCGCTGGCCGCCCAGTCCGTCGCCCGTGCGGAGACGGTGCGCGCGATCACCGTGGACGGCACCGTCTTCCACGACGCGGGCGCCTCGGACGCGCAAGAACTCGGCGCGGCGGTGGCCGCGGGCCTGGAGTACCTGCGGGCGCTGACCGAGGGTCAGGACATCGCGGACGCGCTGGGCCAGTTGGAATTCCGGTTCGCCGCCACCGACGACCAGTTCGCGACGATCGCGAAATTCCGTGCCGCGCGCAAGCTCTGGGCCCGCGTCGCGCACGCCTGCGGCGCACCGGACTTCGGCGGCGCACCGCAGCACGCGGTCACCTCCGCGGCCATGATGAGCCAGCGCGACCCCTGGGTGAACATGCTGCGCACCACGCTCGCCGCCTTCGGCGCGGGCGTCGGCGGCGCGGACACCGTCACCGTGCTGCCGTTCGACTCGGCGCTGCCCGCCGGCGAGCTGGGCGTGTCCAAGTCGTTCGCGGATCGCATGGCCCGCAACACCCAGCTGCTGCTGTTGGAGGAGTCGCATCTGGGCCACGTCCAGGATCCGGGCGCAGGCTCCTGGTATGTCGAGGACCTGACGGCCGAATTGGCTGCCAAGGCTTGGGCTTTCATGCAGGAGCTGGAAGCCGCGGGCGGTTACCTTGCCGCGCTGGAATCGGGTCTGCTCGCCGAACGCGTCGCCGCCACCAAGGCCGCCCGCGATTCCGATGTCGCGCACCGCAAGACCGCGGTGACGGGCGTCAACGAGTTCCCGAACCTGGCCGAGCGGCCGCTCTCCTCGGCGGCACGCACGCCGAGCCGGGTCGCCCGCTACGGCGCGGCCTTCGAAGCGCTGCGCGACCGCTCGGACGAGTATCTGGCGGCCAACGGGTCCCGGCCGAAGGCGCTGCTCGTGCCGCTCGGCACGGTGGCCGAGCACAACGTGCGGGTCACCTTCATCGCGAACCTGCTGGCCTCCGGCGGCATCGAATCGATCAACCCCGGCCCGCTGGACGTGGACGGAATCGCTTCTGCCGCAACGGAAGCCGGTGCACCGATCGCGGTTCTGTGCGGTTCGGACGCGCGCTACGGCGCGGAGGCGGGCGCGGCGGTCGACGCGCTGCGCGCTGCCGGTGTGGAAACGGTGCTGCTCGCGGGCGCGGCGAAGGCCGTCGCCGAGCTGAGCGGCACGCAGCGCCCGGACGGATTCCTCGCCGCGAAGATCGACGCGGTGGCGGCGCTGTCCGGCCTGCTGGAGAAGGTGGGAGCCTGATGACTACGCGTGAGATCAAGCACGTGATCGGCAATTTCGCCGAGGTGCCGCTCGACGAGCACGCGCCCGAACCTGCCGCGGTCGACGCCGCCCAGGTCGAGGCGTATGTGGCGGGCGCTGCGGCGGCCAACAACTACACGCCCGAGCAACTGGTGTGGTCGACCCCGGAGGGCATCGACGTGCCGCCGGTGTTCACCAAGGCCGACAGGGACGCCGTCGCCGCGGCGGGTTATCCGCTCGACAGCGTGCCCGGCGTCGCGCCGTTCGTGCGCGGGCCG
The DNA here is from genome assembly GCF_040654315.1 of Nocardia sp. NPDC050713. Classification (NCBI taxonomy): domain Bacteria; kingdom Bacillati; phylum Actinomycetota; class Actinomycetes; order Mycobacteriales; family Nocardiaceae; genus Nocardia; species Nocardia sp. NPDC050713. The sequence goes on from NZ_JBFAHS010000003.1 coordinate 406,606, forward strand.
TACCCGACCATGTACGTCAACCAGCCGTGGACCATCCGCCAGTACGCGGGCTTTTCCACCGCCGCCGACTCGAACGCCTTCTACCGCCGCAACCTGCAGGCGGGCCAGAAGGGTCTGTCGGTCGCGTTCGACCTCGCGACGCACCGCGGCTACGACTCCGATCACCCGCGCGTGCAGGGCGATGTCGGCATGGCGGGCGTCGCCATCGACTCCATCCTGGACATGCGTCAGCTCTTCGACCACATTCCCCTCGATCAGGTGAGTGTGTCGATGACGATGAACGGCGCGGTGCTGCCGATCCTGGCGCTCTACGTCGTCGCGGCGGAGGAGCAGGGCGTCGCGCCCGAGCAGCTGGCCGGAACCATTCAGAACGACATTCTGAAGGAGTTCATGGTCCGCAACACCTACATCTACCCGCCCAAGCCCTCGATGCGGATCATCTCCGACATCTTCGCCTACACCAGCGCGAAGATGCCGAAGTTCAACTCGATCTCGATCTCCGGCTACCACATCCAGGAGGCCGGAGCCACGGCCGATCTGGAGCTCGCCTACACCCTCGCCGACGGCGTGGAGTACATCCGGGCGGGCATCGACGCGGGCATGGAGGTCGACAAGTTCGCGCCGCGGCTGTCGTTCTTCTGGGCCATCGGCATGAACTTCTTCATGGAGGTCGCGAAACTCCGTGCGGGACGGCTGCTCTGGAGCGAGTTGGTCGCGAAGTTCGAGCCGAAGAGCGCGAAATCGCTGTCCCTGCGCACCCATTCGCAGACCTCGGGTTGGTCGCTGACCGCGCAGGACGCCTACAACAACGTGGCGCGCACCTGCATCGAGGCGATGGCCGCGACCCAGGGCCACACCCAGTCGTTGCACACCAACGCCCTCGACGAGGCGCTGGCGCTGCCGACGGACTTCTCCGCCCGCATCGCGCGCAACACCCAGCTGCTGATCCAGCAGGAGTCCAACACCACCCGGCCGATCGACCCGTGGGGCGGCTCGTACTACGTCGAGTGGCTGACCCACCAGCTGGCCAACCGCGCCCGCGCGCACATCGCCGAGGTGGAGGCGCACGGCGGTATGGCGCAGGCGATTTCGGAGGGCATCCCGAAGCTGCGCATCGAGGAGGCCGCCGCCCGCACCCAGGCGCGCATCGACACCGGCCAGCAGCCGGTGATCGGCGTCAACAAGTACCAGGTGGAGGAGGACCACGAGGTCGAGGTCCTCAAGGTCGAGAACTCGCGGGTGCGCGCCGAGCAGATCGAGAAGCTGCGGCAGCTGCGGGCCGACCGCGACCCCGCGGCCGTCGAGCGGGCACTGAACGAATTGACCCGCGCGGCAAGGTCTTCCGAAGGTGGCATGGAGAACAACCTCCTGGCGCTGGCGATCGACGCGGCGCGCGCCAAGGCTACCGTCGGCGAGATCTCCGACGCGCTGGAGAAGGTCTACGGCCGCCACCAGGCCGAAATCCGCACCCTCTCCGGCGTTTACCGCGACGAGGCAGGGAAGGTCACCAACATCACCACGGCTAGCGAACTCGTCGAGGAATTCGCCGAGGCCGAAGGTCGTCGGCCGCGCATCCTCGTCGCGAAGATGGGTCAGGACGGACACGACCGAGGGCAGAAGGTGATCGCCACCGCCTTCGCCGACCTCGGCTTCGACGTCGACGTGGGCCCGCTGTTCCAGACCCCCGAAGAGGTGGCGCAGCAGGCGGCCGACAACGACGTGCACGTCGTCGGTGTGTCCTCGCTGGCGGCAGGCCACCTCACGCTGGTGCCCGCCCTGCGGCAGGCGCTGGCCGATGTCGGGCGACCCGACATCATGGTCATCGTCGGCGGTGTCATCCCGCCCGGTGACTTCGACGAGCTCTACCAGGCGGGCGCCGCCGCGATCTTCCCGCCCGGCACCGTCATCGCCGACGCGGCGATCGATCTGCTGAAGAAGCTCGCCGCCGAGCTCGGTCACGAGATCGGCAGCGGCGCCGCGGAGTCCGCCGCCGAATGAGTGAAGCAGGTTCTCCGCGTGGGGGAGCGGTGCGCCGCACCATCGATGTCGACGCACTCGCCACGGCGGTCCGCAACAACGAGCGGGCCGCCCTGGCGCGGGCCATCACCCTGGTCGAGTCGACAAGGGCCGACCATCGGGCGCTGGCCCAGCAGCTGCTGCTGAAGCTGACGCCGGAGGCGCAAGGCTCCGCGAACGCGGTGCTGTCGAATCGGGTGGGCATCACCGGTGTTCCCGGCGTCGGCAAGTCGACGTTCATCGACGCGCTCGGCATGTACCTGATCGGCAAGGGGCATCGGGTCGCGGTGCTCGCCGTCGACCCGTCCTCGACCCGCACCGGCGGCTCCATCCTCGGCGACAAGACGCGGATGGCGCGACTCTCGGTGGAGCGCAACGCCTATATCCGGCCTTCGCCCACGGCGGGCACGCTCGGCGGCGTTGCCAAGGCGACTCGCGAGACCATCGTGCTGCTGGAAGCGGCGGGCTACGACGTGATCCTGGTGGAGACCGTCGGCGTCGGCCAGTCCGAGGTGACGGTCGCCAACATGGTCGACGTGTTCTGCTTCCTGACGCTGGCCCGCACCGGAGATCAGTTGCAGGGCATCAAGAAGGGCGTGCTCGAGCTAGCCGACCTCGTCGCGGTGAACAAGGCCGACGGCAAGCACGAGATCGAGGCCAAGGCCGCCGCGCGCGAGCTCACCGGTGCACTGCGCCTCATCCACCCACACGACGCGCTGTGGCGGCCTCCGGTGCTCACCATGAGCGGCCTGGAAGGCGTTGGCCTGGACAAGTTCTGGGACACGGTACTGAAGCACCGGCGGGTGCTCACCGACGCGGGCGAGTTCGACGAGAAGCGCCGCCGTCAGCAGGTCGACTGGACCTGGACGATGGTGCACGACCAGCTGCTGCGCAGGTTGGCCGACAACTCGAACGTGAAAGCGATTCGCGCACAAGTGGAAAAGCAGGTGCGCGAGGGGACGCTCACCGCGGCGTTGGCTGCCGAGGAGATTCTCGACGCCTTCGACACCGCTGGCGACTAGCGACTCGGACTGCACCACGAACCCGGGTGTAGCCGCCCAGCCGAGGTCTGACACGGCATCATCGACAACCTGCGGCCTGACAGGCCTGTCCGGTTGAGGTACAACAGCCGGTGCTGCGGCTGCCGTGGTCTCGGCGCCGACGGCTGCGGCGTGGCCCGCGTGCAGGTTCGTAGCGCCCGAACAGCCCGGACCTTATCCGATCCCGGCGGCGTTCACCTGTGCTCGGTGAAGCAGCCACGGGTCGTGGGCGTTGACGAGGAGGAGCTCGGACTCTGTCGACGCCCAAAGTTCCGCGAGCCGTTCGTGATTGGCCCGGACCCGGGGACGATCGTGGGCGATGAACTGTTCCATGGCGGTCAGTGCGTGCGGCACGTGACCGGTGCCGTCGACCTGGCCGTGGTGGTAGAAGGCGTCGCCCGCGTGCAGGATCCACCGTTCGCCGGTGTCGATGGCGATGGCGGCATGTCCGCGGGTGTGTCCCGGCAGAGCGATCATGACGAGTCCGGGTGCGATGTCGCTGAGTTCTTGCGCGGCGGAGAAACCGTGCCACGCTTCGCCGTCCGGTGTGTGCCGGACGAGGATCGGTTTGTGGTCGCGCTGTGTGGGCAGGTAGCGATTTCTTTCGATCGGTCCTCTGGGATGTAGCGCGGCGACGGCCTCGTCACTGGTGAGATGGACGTTGGCCCAAGGGAAGTCGGCGAGGCCGCCGGTGTGATCGGCGTCGAAGTGGGTGAGCACGATATCGCGGACGTCGCGGGGGTCGTAGCCCAGGCGTTCGACCTGCCGGACTGCCGCCTCGCTCTCGTCGAACGCCGGGCGGACATAGAACCGGGCGGGTCCGAACCGGGGAGCGGGATCCGCGGCATCGCGCAAACCCAGCCCGCTGTCCACGAGGACCAGCCCGGTATCGGTCTCCAACAGCAGCACATGACACACCAGGCCGCCCGGCGTGCGTGGTGGGCGCATGGTGCCGCAGTTGAGGTGATGGACTTTCATCCGAGCGCTTCCAGCATCGCGGCCATGGCGGCGGGGTCGCCGCCGAGCAGGGCCGTGTCGATGGTCTGGATGGGGTTGCTGCCATCCCAGTGGGCCGCGGCCGTCTTGACGAGGTCGAAGACGAACTTCTTGGTGCCGCCGACGTCGGAGATCTCGATGACGGTGCCGGGGTGGTGCTCGGTCTCCAGATACGCGAATCTGCCGTCGGCCCCACCGATCCGGCCTTCCTGACCGACAGTGAAGCCCGCCGCGATCGCGCGGTCGTAGAGCTCCTGATAGTTCTCGCTCCAGTAGGCGATGTGTTGCACTCCCTCGTTGCCGGCATCGAGAAAGTCCCGGTACATCGAGGGAGCGTCGTCGACGGGGCTGATGAGCTCGATCTGGATGTCACCGCTGTTGGCGACCGCGACGTCCATCGCCATGGGCGAGGGCTCGCCCTTGTAGGTGAAGTTCTCCGGTCGGACACCGCGCAGGTAGAACCAGGGACCGATACCGCACGCGACGAAATTGCGCATGGATTCCTCGATGTCGCGCACGACGTACCCGATCTGGGCGATGCTGCCGAACATGTTGGCGACCGCGCTCGGCGTGGGAGCCGCACCGGTGTGGGCGTCGGCGAACGAGAGGACGATTTTTCCGGTTGCCGCGTTATCACGTAGGCGCCGGGCGGCGGTCTCGGCCGCGTCGGCGGCGTGCACGCTGTCGAGCCGAGGAGCGATCTTGCCTTCGGCCACGGCGGGCAGGACCCGGTCGGCCAGCGCCGCGACCACCTCGGCGAGTTCGGCACGGGTGCGGATGCTGAAGGTGGTGCCGAGTAGCCGCTGCCGTCGAAAGGCGATGGTGTTGAGATCGATTCGCGTCCCAGGGCCCGCGAGCCTGCCGATGCTGACGATCGTGCCGCCGATCGCCGTGGCGCCGGGAAGCTGGGTGAAGAGTTCACCGCCGACGTGGTCGAGGGTGATGACAGCGCCCTTACCGCCGGTGGCCGCGAGCACGGCGGCGGTCAGATCCTCGGCGGACGTATCGACCGCGACATCGGCCCCGGCTTCGAGCAGGGCCGCGCGCTTGCTGTCGCTGGTGGTCGTCGCGACGATGGTGCCCGCGCCGAGCGCCTTGGCGAGTTGGATGCCGATCAGGCCGATCGAACTGGTGCCGCCGACCAGGAGCACGGAGTCGCCCGAGCGGAAACCGGCCTGGGTGACCAGGGCATCGTGCTCGGTGATCAGACCGACCGGCAGAGTCGCGGCCTCCTCGAAACCGAGGCGGTCAGGGATGGGCACCACCAGCCGTGGGTGGCACAGGGCGTAGTCGGCGAAAGCGCCGACCGTGATGCCCATGACACGGGTGCCCACGGGCAGGTGCGGGGCGAGCGGACTGGACGTCTCGACCACTCCCGCAATCTCCATCCCGGCGGTGAAGGGGCCTTCGCCCTGGGAATTCGCGGTGTAATCGCCTTCGAGGGCATAGAGATCGGCGCGGTTGAGGCCCGCGGCCATTACTTGGACGCGGATTGCGCCCAATTGCGTTGGGAGGCCGCGTTCTTCGAGGACCCAATCGGGTCCTTTGCCGCCGATGAGTGCGCGCATTGTCATGGTCTCCTTGGTTCGGTCAGTCGCCCAGGTCGGGCGGGGTGGTGGTCAGCAGGCGCGGGTCGGGTTCGGATCCGGCGGTGGCGAGCGCTCCGGCGACGGCTCGGCCGAACTTCAAAAGCCCACGGGGGCTGCGTTTGTCGATTGCGCCGAGCAGCTGTTTCAGGATGGTGAGCTGGTCGAAGTAGATCCGCTCGGTGACGAGGTTCTCGTGTTCGTCGAAGACGAAGTACGCCGTCATTCTGGTGCGGTGCTTGGAGCCGGTCGGCGGGATCTTGCCGAGCGGGCCGAGATGTGTTCCGAGGAGCCAGAATTCGACGACGACCGCGTCGTGGCTGTGACGGAAGGCGATGATCTCGTGGTCCTGGTCGGGGAAGGCGACGCGGGTGTCGCGGTAGTAGTCGCGCACCTCACCGTCGCCGTCGTGGACGAGCATCTGCGCGATCAGCTCGTAGTGCGGGTGCGGGAACGTCGACAAGGTCGCGTCCCAGTCCTGGCGGACTTCGTCGTGGAAGTGATCGAGGACGAGTTTCTCGCGGGCCCGCAACACATCTTCGGGCGGCAGTTCGAATCGTGATGGCACAGAGTCCTCCTCAAAGGCTCGAGTCGTGGGTGATGCGGCCGTGGCTGAAGGTCGGCCGGGTACCGGGATTGGTCCACGCGCCGGTCAGCTCGCTGGACGGGAAGAACTGCAGGAACCGCGAGTCGGCCTGGCTGCGGTCGGCCAGCGTCTTCTCGAGGACGATCGAGTTGTACTGGTCGGCGGTGGTCTCGATCGTGTTCGCGTTGAGCACGACTTCCTGCTGCCACCGCTGCGCCCAGCCCGCCACACCCGGCAGCCGCGAGTGCTCCGGGGTGAGCGCCTCGGCCGCGATCACGTTCTCGCTGCTGACCCAGATCCCGGTCGAGGTGTTGACCACCAGACTCTGGTTGCCGAACACGTGGCCGGGCGTCTTGACGACGGCGACGCCGGGGCCGAGCACGATCGACCCTTCGATGGGCAGGAACGCCTCGGCGGGGACGTCGCGGTAGGCGGCGGGCTGATACCACGGTTTTTGCAGCGGATGCAGTTCGGCCATCGCGGCGAGCTCGTCGCGCTGCACGATCACCTTCGCGTTCGGGAAGATCGCCCGGGGCGTGCCGCCGAGATCGTCCTGATGCGCGGTCGCGCCGATCCAGCGACGCAGGTCTTGGGTGTGCAAGTGGTCGAACATCAGGTAGTCGACCTCGTCCGGCTCGATCCCCAACCGCTCCAGATGCGCGAGCACCGTGCCGTGCTCGCGGACGACCTGTCGTTCGAGGACACGCGGCGTCCGCTGCGACAGGTTGTCGAAATACGGTGTGTACCTGCCGAGTTCGAAGTCCGAAGGCTCGAACAGCAGCGTTCGGCGCCGACCGTCGGAGTCGTGCCAGCGAATCACCAACATTCGGTTGGTGATCGACAGAAACGGCGCGATCGCCCGCGAGGCCCGGAACAAGCCGAACCGCGTCGGATACGGCAGCGTCACCAGATCGCAGGTGGTGACGCTGTCCGGTGTGCCGGTGCTCGGGAACTCACGGCGGAACGACCGTGCCCGTTCACGGGCGAGGCGCAACCGGGCGCCGGGGGTCTCGTCGGCCTTCGCGATATCGGTGAACGTGTCGATGCGGTCCCCGACGGTCGGAAGATCGGCGACGTCACCCCACGGAAAACGCATTCTGAACTCCAAAATCCACGGTGTGGGTTTTACTGCTGCCGCGAATTTATACCCACGGTGTGGATTAATGCAAGAGGGTGCGGAACAATGACGCCATGACCCAAGCCCCCACCGCCCGCCGCGGACGACCGCCCAAAGGCGCCAGTCAGCTCACCCGAGCGGCGATCGTCGAAGCGACCCTTGAAGTCATCGACGCGGAGGGCGTCGGCGCGGTAGGCATGCGGGCCGTCGCCCGGGTACTCGGCGTCGACCCGAAAAGCCTGTACAACCACGTCGACGGCAAGGACGGACTGCTCGACGCGGTCGCCGAGCACCTGTTGGGTTCGATCGCGCTGCCTGCGCGCGAGGGCGACCTCCGCGGCGATCTACGCGCCATCGCCGACGCGTTTCGCGATCGCGCGCTACTGCACCCGGAAGCCGCCGCCCTGGTTCTGACCCGACAGCTCGCCTCGTTCGAGGGTTTGGCGCCGATCCAATCCGTTCTGGCGATACTGCGCGCCGCGGGCTGCCACCCCGAGGAAGCCGTCCACATGCTGCGGACCGTGCTCGCCGCGCTCATCGGAACCCTGCTTCGCGAAGTGAACGCGGGTCCGACCTACGGCACCGACGACGCGGCGGGCATCGCCGCGCGCCGGGCCGCACTCGAGCAGTCGGGACTCCCGGCCGTCGCCGAGGCCGCGCCCTATCTCGCGCGGTTCGACAGCCAGGCGGAGTACGACTACGCGATGGATCTCGCGCTCGACGCGGTCGTCGCCCGGCTGGAAAGGGCGCGGCCGCGCTGACGCGAAATCGTTTGGCGCGCTAACCGACCCGCGCCGCTTCGCGGGCGAGGATGCGCTCGCGTTGTTCTTCGAAACGGACGACGTCGCGGGACAGTTTGTCGAGGTACTCGCCGAGTTCTTCCCGGCTGCGTTCACCGCGTGCGGTGAAGTCGTTGCGGTCGAACACGTCCCAGATGCGCAGGACCGGCAACACGACCTCGTCCTGATGCTGGCGCAGATCGTAGATGCCGTGCTTGACCATCATCACCCCGTTGCGGCGCCAGTTCGGCATGCCGGCGCCCGGCATGGCGAAGTACTTCACGACCATGGTCACCGACTCCATCGCCTGGTCCGGCGCGATGTCGAACGCGGCTTTGGCGATGTTGCGATAGAACATCATGTGCAAGTTCTCGTCTGCCGCGATGCGCTGCAGCATCCGGTCGGCGACGGGGTCGTCGCAGACTCGTCCGGTGGTGCGATGGCTGACCCGGGTGGCCAACTCCTGGAACGTCACGTACGCGATCTGATCGCACACACCGCCGAAGCCCGGCGGCGTGTGCACACCGCGGGTCAGATGCACCATCCGGTCGTTCTCCAAGGCGACGGGATCGACAGCGCGGGTGCAGACCAAGTAGTCGCGCATGGCGATGGCGTGGCGGTTCTCCTCGGCGGTCCAGCGGCCGATCCAGGTGCCCCATGCGCCGTCGCGCGAGAAGTTCTCGGAGATCACGCGGTGGTAGGAGGGCAGATTGTCCTCGGTGAGCAGATTCGTGATCATCGCGATCTTGGCGACCTCCGAGAGCCGTGACTGCGCGGGATCCCAATCCTCGCCGCCCATGGCCGCGAAGTTGCGGCCCTCGTCCCACGGAACGTAGTCGTGCGGACACCATTCCTTGGCCGTCGCCAGATGCCGGTCGATATTGGCCGCGACAACCGGTTCCAATTCCGTCAGAAGTTCGAGTTGCGTCAAGTTCCTTGCCATGCAGCGCCTTTCGATTCGGTGGAAAAACCACGGAACGTACCGCTGATCACGCCTCACTGACTGTGCGGGCCTCGCCGCGCACCCACACACCCTAGACCAGTTCCTCGTCGTCGACGATGTTGGACTCGAGGGGAAGGTGGGGCCAATCCGCGAGGTCGGCGAGCATCTGCCGGTCGTGGGTGGCCACGACGACCGCGGCCGGGGTCTCCGACAGCGCGGCGGTGAGTTCGTCGACGAGGGACCCCGAGAGGTGGTTGGTGGGCTCGTCGCAGAGGAGCACCATCGGGCGGGAGGCGAGCTGCATGGCGAGATGGAGTCTGCGTTGCTGCCCTTGGGACAGTCGGCCCACGGGGGTGCGGTGTGATTGCTTGTCCAGCAGGCCTGTCGAGGTCAGCGGTATCGGTTCGACGTCGTGGTGCAACTCGAGCATGCGGATGTGGCGGTCGTAGAGGTCCTGTGCGGTCAGATCGGGCTCCCATGCCGGAACTTCTTGGCCGACAAGGGCGATTCGGGTGGCGGCATGGTGGTGGGTGCTGCCGGTGGACGGCCGCACTTCGCCGGCGAGCACGGCGAGCAGCGTGGATTTGCCCGCGCCGTTGCGACCAGTGACGACGAGCCGTTCGCCCGCATCCAGCGAAAGCGTGACGGGGGAGTCCAATCGTCCTGCCACGGTGATGTCGTCGCAGCGGAGCAGAGGCGTGCCTGGACGGACGGGTAGATCGGGAAACCGCAGTCGCAGGGGCGGTTCGGGCAGCGTGACGGTGTGCGCCTCGAGCTCGGACTGGCGTCGCTTCAGCGCCTGGACCAGACCCGGAGCTCGGGACTGGCGCTGGTGCTTGCCGTGTCCTTTGTCGGGACGCCAACCGGTGCTGAGCCGGTCGCGCGCGCCCGCGACCGCGTCCCGCAGGCGCGCGCGCTCGGCGAGTTGATCCTCGTACTCCTGTTCCCACCGGTCGCGAGCACGGTGCCGCCCTTCTTGCCAACCCGCGTAACCCCCGGCGAAGAGTTGCGGTCGACCGTCCTTGCTCGGGTCGAGATCGAGGAACTCGTCGGCGACGTCGCGCAACAGCGCGCGGTCGTGACTGATGATCGCCAGCCCGCCGGAGTGGCTACGCAGGCGTTCGGTGAGAAAGTCCAATCCGTCCCGGTCGAGGTGATTCGTCGGCTCGTCCAACAGCAGGATGTCGTGTGGGGCGCCCAGCAAACACGCCAATCGAACTCGATAGCGTTGCCCGACAGACAGCGTCGTCAAGGGGCGCTCTCGGTCCGTGCACGCGCGCAGTGCGGCCAGCGCGATGTCGACTCGGCGTTCGGCATCCCAGGCGTCGAGCCGGGTGGCGGCGTCCAACGCGGCCGCGTAGGCGTCGTCGGCTCCCGGCGCGCTGTCCGCGAGCATGATCGTCGCGGTATCCAGCTCCCGTAATGCCCGCGTGGCCGGTTCGATGGTCTCGGCGACGAGCGCGCCGACAGTCTCCTCCGCGCGACAGGGTATGGCCTGCTGAGCGACACCGATCGTTCCGACTCTGCCGACGGTCCCGCCATCCGGTGGCTGCAGTCCAGCGAGCACGTGCAACAGCGTGGTCTTGCCGCGCCCGTTCTCACCGACGATGGCGAGGCGTGAGCGGGTCGACACCGTGAGGGAGACGTCGGCCAGAACTGGTCGCGACCCGAGGGCCACGTGGACCGAGGTCGCTCGGATGTGTGCGTGCGCACCCGCGGGTAGCGGCTCGGTGGACGAAACGTTCTGGTGATTGGTTGTGGACAGGCCGGATCGGCCCGTGAGGGAAGTAGACACTGGTTCTCCGCGGCTCGAGAGGAAGCCGGGACGGCACGATCACCGCCCGGCACGACTACCCGGACGGCGGCGTCAGAAGATTGTGAGAACTCGGATCGCCGCCGTCAGCGGAGCGACCAAGGCTTCATCATCGCGGTGCCTACATACACGCTCGTGACGATATCCGAGTCGCCCACACGTTGCCAACGAGATTTCGGCCGCCACCACCGCGACACCTCGACCGAACCACATCACTGGAGGCTGAACCGCCTCCGGCTCGAGGTTTTCGAGCATGGGAGCTGCAATGTGGCGGCGCGTTGCCGATCTGACGACCGAACGCACCGTGCCGACGTTCTGACCTGGCGTTTAGGGGCGGGTACCTGGCGTCTTTCCGGTGGTATGTCGGCCGGGCCGATTGTGCTGTAACTTACTGGCCGGGAACAGCGTTCACCGCGAGAGCGGTCGACAGTGCTCTCCGAGTGATTCACCTCGAGCAGTGGGAGTATTTGCCGTGGCAGGTCGGCATCGACGGGTACAGAACTCCGGCGCGCGCAACGCCGTCCGACCGATGGTCGGCGCGGGGACGATCGCGCTAGCCGTGGTCTGCGCGGGGACGGCGACCGCGGACCCGACCGGTGCGCCGACCTCGCCGGGAATCACCCAATCCGAGCAGCCGGTGCAACCGGCGGTCGCGCCGGGGACGCCCATCCAGCCCGGTGTCACCACCGAACCGGTCCAGCCGGTCGTGCCGCCCGCGCCGGAGCAGCCGTCTCCAGAACCGCAGGTCGAGCCCGGACTCGACTACGCCGACCCGGTCGAGGAGCCGGAGCCGGTTCCGCAGAGCGCGCCGGAAGCGCCGCAGGAACCACCCGCGCCCGAGGTGGCGCCGCCGCCCACGCTGCGTGTCGGCTCGTTCAGCGCACCGGTTCCGCACGAGGTGCCCGCCGACGTGCTCGCCGGAGTGAACCACGGTGTCGCCGAGTTCGAAGCCCATGTCGCGGCGGCGACGCAGGGCTTCGGCGTCGACGCGCGCCGGGCGGGCAACATCGCGGGCGGCGCGCTGATCGGCGCGGCGATCGCGGGCGTCCCGGCGGCGGTGGTCGGCGGGGTCGGCGGCGGGCTGATCGGCGCCGGCGTCGGAACCATGGCATGCGGGGTGGGAACGGCCGCGGGTGGCGCGGTCGGCGCCGCGGTCGGCGCGGCCGCGCTCGGCATCCCCGCCGCCGCGGTCGGTGGGCTGATCGGCGGCGCGGTGGGTTCGCAACTCGCCTGATCACAAGTGAGCGGCCCCTCGCCGCCGCGCGGGGTGTGGCGGTTGTCGAGATGGGACTTTTCTCGCAGGGGCGTGGGTTGTACGTGGGGCCGATAATGGCTTTCGGGAAGTACAAGCTGCGAAGGAGGACGCGTGACCGACGCGCGGAAGGCGATTCTGGCCGGCGGATGCTTCTGGGGCATGCAGGATCTGATTCGTAAGCAGCCGGGGGTGCTGTCGACGAGGGTCGGCTACACCGGTGGGCGCAACGATCACCCCACGTACCGGAATCATCCGGGGCACGCGGAGGCCGTCGAGATCGTCTACGACCCGGAGCGGACCGACTATCGGGCGCTGCTGGAGTTCTTCTTCCAGATCCACGATCCGACGACGAAGGATCGGCAGGGCAACGACATCGGCACCAGCTACCGATCGGCCATCTTCTATCTGGACGAGGACCAGAAGCGGACGGCGCTCGAGACCATCCTCGACGTCGACGACTCCGGGCTGTGGCCGGGGAAGGTCGTCACCGAGGTGACCCAGGCCAGCGAGTTCTGGGAGGCCGAGCCGGAGCACCAGGACTATCTGGAGCGCTACCCGGACGGATACACCTGCCACTTCCCGCGTCCGGGGTGGAAGCTGCCGAAGCGGCAGACCACGGCGCAGTAGTAGTCCTGCGTCGAGCCGGGCCGGGTTATGAGCTGGCAAACCCAGGCGGGCACCGAAATATGGTGCCCGCCTGCGTCTTGCAGCGGACCCGACCGTTGCCGAATCGCGGCCGGTCTGTCACCCTTGTCGTCATGATCGTTGGAAAGGACGACACCACCGTCATCCGGTGAGTGTCGACTCGCAGCGGGAAGCTGCCGAAATCCGTCGTCAGTGGCTCGGTCGGATGCTGTCCACCGAACCGGCCGATCGTCCAGCCGCCGAAGCGGCGATATCCGAACTCTACGAATTGGTCGGACTCGACCCACCCCGATTCCGTTGGGTCTCTTCGCCGTTGGTCGCGTTGACGACCGGCGAGCCGGGGCGGTCCGGCCAATTGCAGCAGAATATGGGTGGCCTCGCTCACCCCGTACCGCAGACCCTTTCGTCACTCGGCTTGGAACAATGGCCGCTTGTCGGTGCGACACATCGATTGTTCGAGATGTGGGTGAGCGCGCCGCTGTGGTCGTCGTGGGGCAGCTGCGTGCAGCCCATCATGAACGCGGCGCATGATCGGCCGTCGAGCCTACTGCTGAATTGGCAGGGCGCGTTTCAGGTCGGCTGGCTACCGGCCTGGTCGGAGTGTCTGGTGGGCAGGCGTGACCGTGTGGGGCGGTTGTGGGAATCCTGGGCCGCGACAGCGGCTGCGTGCGGACCGTGGTGGTGGCCGGACGACGGGGTGTGCGTCGTGTCGGACCCACCCGAGACGCTGCGCACCGAGACCGCGGGCGACCTCGACAGGGTGCGACCGCATTGCGCCGACGGCCCCGCCGTGCGCTACCGCGATGGCTGGGAGCTGTACTTCTGGCACGGCACGCGGATTCCCGAGTGGGTGATCACCGCCCCGACCGCCGCCGCCATCGATCGCGAAACCAACATCGAGGTACGGCGTTGCGCCATCGAGAATCTCGGCTGGCCCGCCTATCTCGAGCAGGCCGGGATGCGGCTGCTGGCCACCGCGCCCGACCCGGGTAACCACGGCTCGGAACTGCTCCTCTACGACCTGCCCCGCAATGAACGCGTCTTGGTCGCGGTGAACGGCTCGGTCGAACGCGACGGTACCCGCCGCCGCTACGGACTGACCGTGCCCGGCCATTTCGACGACCCCATCGCCGCGGCCGCCTGGACCTACGGCCTGAGCCGCGCGCAGTACTCCCAGCTCCTCCATCGCACCTGAGGTGATACTCATGACCAATTCCCTTGCCCTCGAACAGCTCGAGCAGTCGCTGCGCATTCCGATCATCGACGGCATGCACGCCCAAGGCGACCTTCTCGTCATTCCCGCGCGAATGGCGGATGAGGTGACTCTTCGAACCGACGCGAGATGGCGCGACGTTCCGCCGAGCGGAATCGAGGTGCTTCGGGGCGCCGCGGGCGGCAACCCGCACACGCTAGTGGCGGAACACGGCACCTGCCTGTGGACGCCCGCGCTCAATGATCCGACCGGCTTGGCGCTGGGGATGTTCGACGCCCTCGGAGTCGCTTATCTGATGCATCCCGAACACGGAGCCACCGGATCCGCACCGGGGTGCTACGTGATTCGTCGCCAGCGCGAGCACGGCAACTACCGGACCCGCCTGGTGGCCGACTGAAAGCTAGCAGGAGCGGCGCGCGCTCACGCGGTGTCGGACATGCCGATTGCGGAATAGTTTAGCGTTGAGATAAATTACTTAGCGCTAAGAGATTCTTGCGACGAGGAGGTTCTGACGATGCGGATCACGGTGTTCGGAGCGGCGGGGGAAGTCGGCCGTCGGGTCGTTGCCGAGGCGCTCGCCCGCGGGCACGAGGTGACGGCGGTGGTGCGCAACCCGGAACGGGCGACGGGCCTACCGGCGGAAGTCGAGGTCCGCGCGGGTGACGCCGCGAAAGTGGACGATGTCGAATCTCTCAGTGCGGGGCAGGATCTGGTCATCACCGCCACCCGGCCCGCGCCCGGCCGGGAAGCCGATCTGCCGGAGACGACGGCGGCGATCCTCGCGGGCGTGGCGCGGACCGGGGTGCGGCTGTTGGTGGTCGGCGGCGCGTCGACGTTGCTCGTTCCCGGCGCCGAGGGGATGACCTTGCACGAGATGCCGGATTTCCCAGCGGAATTGCGCCCGATCGCGCAGGCCTGCGCGGAGCAGCTCGCCGTGTGCCGTGCGGCGCCGACCGCGAACTGGAGCTACCTGAGCCCGCCCGCGGAACTGTTGCCCGGCGAGCGGACCGGTGACTACCGCCTCGGCGGCGACGAACTGCTCAGCGATCCGGACGGCGTCTCCCGAATCTCCATGGAGGACTTCGCCGTCGCACTGCTGGACGAGGCGGAGCGCCCAGTGCACGGCGGCGCCAGGTTCACCGTCGCCGCGGCGTGAGAAGTAGTGCCGGGCGTGCGGAGTGGTGCCGCGCGTGCGGAGTGGCGCCGCGGCGTGAGAAGTAGTGTCGCGCGGTGGGATCGGTGCCGAGGCCGCGACTACCTCGGCGCCGAATTTCCCTGATCCGCCGCGAATCAGTGGTGTCCGGGCGGCGGCAGCGGCTTGCCGTCCGGGCCCAGCGGCGGCGGGCACGGCTTGCCATCGGCGTCGAGCGGCGGGGGCAGCGGCTTACCGTCGGGACCCAGCGGCGGGGGCAATGGCTTGCCGTCCGCTCCCAGCGGGGGCGGCGGGCAGCCGTTGGCCGGGTGGGACGGGTCGTGGTCATGGTGAGCCGTCGGCGCGAGGTGGGCCAGCGGCTCCGCCGCGACCGGTCCCGCGGTGACCGCGCCGAAGACCGCGAGCGCGGCGGAAACGAGGAGGGTGGCGGTTCGAAGCTTCAATGCGTCGTCCTGTCTCGAAATACGTTGTCCGTCCTGGCATTGGACGTCGCACATCGAATTCGGTTCCCTCCGGGCCGAATTTGTGACTGGCGTCACGGTCGCGAGACCTCTATCCCGTGATCTCCCGAATCCGGGCGGCGAACTCCGCGTCGGTTCGCTCGAACGTCTCGCGGATGACGCCGAACAACGTTCGGATCTCATCGACAACCGCTACGTACTCGCCGATCGTGTCGTAGGCACTGCCGGGCCCGCCGAAAGCCTTCTCCCGGAACAACTCCACCAACTCGATCGCCGACCAGAGTCGCGGATTGTCCTCGCCGAGCCCCCAGGCGCCGAGTTCACCGAGCGACTGTGCGTCGTGTCGCGCGCCTGTCAGCGCGTCGGCCAGCTCCTGGCAGGCGCGATCCAGGTCGACGAAGACCTGCGGTTCCAGACGCACTTGTAGCGCACCGGTTCTGGCGCCTTCGATGAATGCCCCGAACGGGCTTGCCACGGCCATAGCGGTCGCCCCTTCCACTGGTTCCGTCGATGAATGAGACGCACTGGCGCCGGAACCGGTTCCATCGAAACACGAATTCGCCCCGGGGATCGCGGAAAGACGCCGCGGCGGCTCAGTCGGCGTCGTGGGCGATGATCACCGGGCAGTCCGCGGAGAGCATCAGCGACTGGCTGGTCGAGCCGAACAACATGCTGGTGAACCCGCCGCGCCCCCGCGTGCCGACCACCAGCAACTGCGCGTCCTCGGAACGTTCGCGCAGCACGCGTTCCGGCCGATCCTTGACGACCTCCCGGTGGATGCGGACGTCGGGAAAGCGCTCCTGCCAGCCCGCGAGGCTCTCGGCCAGCACGTACTCCATGTCGGCGGCGCTCGCCTCCGGGGCCGATCCGTAGCGTTCGGGCAGCTCGACCCCGGTCCAGACGTGCAGGGCGACGACGTCCACCTCCCGCGCCGCCGCCTCGGCCAGCGCGATGCCGATCGCGGGCTCGCTCACCTCGGTGCCGTCCACGCCGACGATCACCGGCCGCGCCCGCACCTCCGGCGAGAGCTCGATGCCCTCGCGTACGACCGCGACCGGGCAGTGCGCGCGCCGCGCCAGCACCGAACTGACCGAACCGAGCAGCGCCCGCCGTAAGGTTCCGCGCTCCCTGGTGCCCACGACGACCATGAGGGCGCCTTCGGTGTGCTGCAGCAGGGTCGGTGTGGTCACCGCCTGCACCAGCTCCGTGCCGACCGCGACACCACCGAACTCCGCCGCGGCCTCCCCGGCCTGCTTGGCGGCGGTGTCGAGCAGCGTCCGGCCGTGCTCGGTGAGCAGCGCGTAATCGGTCGCGGTGAGCGGCTCGGTGGCGCCGGGACCGTAGTCGGCCACCACGTCGACGATGTGCAGCAGGTGTAGCGGCGCCCGACGCCGCGCGGCGGTCTGCGCCGCCCAGATCACCGCCGCCGTCGACCCCGCGGAACCGTCCACGCCCACCAAGACCGCCGGTTTCTCCGCCATGACCGTCTCCTCCCGTGTGCCGCGCGTATGCCTGACCTCGAGAAAACCGCGGTGGACCGAAGTCACCTCCCGCGACGATACCGCGCGCGGTGGCAGGTGTTCCGGTGTCGAAGATCGCGCTCGCTCAGGAGGACGTGGCCGCGGGCTCCCCGGTCTTCTCCAGCACGGTGGCGACGTGGCGGCGCGGACGCTTCGCGCCCGGCACCCACCAGTTGGCCTCGCCCATCAACTGCACGAGCGCGGGAACGAGCAGCATCCGCACCAAGGTCGCGTCGATGACGAGGGCGATGATCATGCCCAGGCCGAGGAACCGCATCGGCGTCAGCGGCGAGAGCGTGAACGCGCCGGTGACCAGGACGAGCAGCACGGCGGCCGCCGTGATGACGCGTGCGGTCTTGACCGTCCCGATGCGCACCGCCTCGGCGGTGTCCGCGCCGGTGTTGTGCGCCTCGACCATCCGCGAGAGCAGGAACACCTCGTAGTCGGTGGACAGTCCGAAGACCACCGCGATGATCAGCACCAGCATGCCCGCGGCGATCGGCCCGACGCTGACGCCCAGCGGTCCCGCGAGGTGGCCGTCGGCGAAGATCCAGGTGAGCACGCCGAAAGTCGCGGCGAGACTGAGGAACGCCATACCGACCGCCTTGAGCGGCAACATGATCGATCGGAAGGCGGCGAGCAACAGGCCCATGGTCGCCAGCACCATGGCCAGCACCATCAGCGGCATCCGCGCCACGATGGAGTCGACGCTGTCGCGAGTGGCCGCGGTGTCGCCGCCGACCCGAATCACGGTGTCCGGCGGGGGCTCCAGGGCGCGGATGTCGAGCACCGCGGCCGTGGCGGCCTCGCTGCGGTCGGTGGCGGTCAGGAAGACGTGCAGCACCACGAAATCCTCGGCACGCCCGACCTGCAGCACCGAGCGCACGCCGGGCACCTCGCCGAGCGCGCGCAGCGTCTCGTCGACCGCGGCGGCGTTGGGCACCGAGCCGTCCACCCCGCGCAGCACCGCGGTGACACCGCTGCTCGCGGCGGGGAATTCGGCGGTGAGCCGTTCGACCGTCTCGCGCATCGCGTGGCCTTCGGGCAGGGCCCGGTGATCGATGTCGCCGAGCCGGATGCCGCTGAGCGGCGCGGCCAGCGCGAGCAATACCGCGCCCACCGCGATCGTGACCACACCCGGTCTGCGCAGCACGGCGCCGACGACGCGACCCCAGAACCGTTCGGTGCGTTCGGATGTCCGCGCGCGACCGATGCGGGGACCGAACAAGGCGAGCATCGCGGGCAGCACGGTCAGCGAGAGCGCGGCGGCCAGCGCGACGGCCGCGATGGCGCCGAAACCCAAGGAGCGCAACACCGCCTGCGGGAAGACGAAGGTTCCGGCGAACGCGCAGATCAGCAGAAGCGCGGAGAACGCGACGGTGCGGCCCGCGGTCGCGCAGGTGCGTTCGATCGCTTTCGGCACGTCGCGTCCGTCGGCCATCTCCTCGCGGAACCGGTTGACCAGGAACAGCCCGTAGTCGATCGCCATGCCGAGCCCGAGCAGCGAGGCGATGTTGACCGCGAAGGTGCTCACCTCGGTCACTTCGCTCAGCACCCGGATCGCGCCCATCGCACCGGCGACCGCGAGCATGCCGACCACGACGGGCAGCGAGGCCGCCGCGACCCCGCCGAACACCAGCACCAGCACCAGCAGCGTCACCGGCAGCGAGATCGACTCGGCCACCAGCAGATCTCGCTGCGACTGCGCGGTGATCCCGGTGGACACGGCGCTGTAGCCGGACAGTTCGGTCTCGATGCCGGGAACGCGCAGCGCCGCTTCGAGCTTCGGATAGGCGGCGACGCGCTCGGTGTCATCGCCCGCGGTGAACACCACCGCCAGCGCCTGCCGCTCGTCGGGCGAGCGCAGGAAGGTGGTGCGCGGCGGGACGCTGTTCCAGTAGCTTTCGACCGGCCGCGCCAGCAGCGCGGGGTCGATGGCGGCGATCGCCGCGCGCACCCGCGGCCCGATGTCGGCGAGTGTCTGGCCCTCCGGGGCCGTGTAGATCGCCACCACGTCGGGATTCTGCGGGCCGAAGTGCTCGGTGACGAGCCGGTCGACCAGCGCGGACTCGCTGTTCGGGTCGATGAATCCGCCCGCGCTGAGCTGCTCGGCGGCACTCGCACCGAACAACCCGCACAAACCCATGACGACCACCGCGACGCCGAGCACCGTGCGCGGCCGCGCCATCACGAATCTGGCCCACGCGATCATCGCGGACCCGCCCGATGGTCGTCCCCCGGAACGAAAGGATGGGTGTGGCTCATCGGAAACTCCTGTGCCGCAGTGGTTGTGCCGTAGATGCCGGAGTCAGCGCGCCGACGATGCCGCGAGTTCGCGTTCCAAGGTGGCCACGAGGCGATCCAGCAGCGCCTCCAGCCGCTGCTCGACCCCCGCGCCGTTGCGGCACGACACCGTGATCTCCAGCCGCCCACCGGATTCCACGATGCCGAACAGCAGCGGCATCATCCCGCTGTGCTGCGGCAGCACCCGGACGGACACCGGGGTATAGCCGGGCACCGCCATCTCCGTGAGGTCGAAGACGCCCACGTGGGTCACCGTGGCGGAGACGAGATTCCGGCCGAGGCGGGCGCCGACCCAGTTGCCCGCGCGCATCACCCCGCGCACCACCGCGGACGGGAACGCCGTCAGCCCGCCGTTGTCCATCTGGTTGAGCTCGCGGTTCTCCCGGAGGCCAGCGCGCAACTGGTCGTTCACGGACTTCCAGTCGTCGCCGGGAGCGACGTCGAGGAACAGCGGCAACGCGAGATTGGCGGTGGACCGCAGCGCGGGGTCGTGCCTGCGCAGGTCGACCGGAATCATGAAGCGAGACTTGGCCTGCGCCGCTTCGGCGAGCACCGCCGCCACACGCGCGACGATGCCCTTGCCGGTCGCATCGATCGTGCGGTGCCGCAGCAACCAGCGTGACGCGCCCGGGTCCTGCTTGCCGCGCCCGGCCGCCGAGGAGAAGAGCGGCAGCAGCAGCGAGGGCTTGCCGGGAGCGCCGATGCGCGCGACCAGTTCCGCGTCCGCGACCGGGTCGGGCGCGCCGAACGGCTCGACGCCGCGCAGCGCGCGGAACACGTCGTCCACCCACATGCGCATGCCCATGCCGTCCATCACGCCGTGGAAGGCGCGAAAGACGATGGTCACCGGATCCGCGGTGAGCAGCAGGACTTCACAGGTGCGGTCGGGCGTCGGACCGATCGGGCTGTTGAGGACGGGGTCGTTCTCCAGCTCGGGGTAGGTCAGGGTGTGGCCGTGGACGACCCGCACGGTGGGCGCGAGGCCCGAGTCCACCCATTCGACGCCGTCGCGGACGAGCCGGGAGCCGGGGATGGCCGCCGCGACGGTGTCGACCGCACGCTGGAGTTCGGCGGGGTCCAGCGTGCCCTGCCCGTGCACCGCCACCTGCATCAGGAACGGCGGAGCGAGCTCTCGCGCGGCGAAGTACAGGCGCTCGGTCGGGGTGATGGGACGACGAAAGGTGGTGTCGCTGCTCATGTTTGCCTCCGGGTCAGCGCAAATGCCTGGTCAGTTCGCGGACGCCCCCCTGAGTGTCGAGCCAGGCGAGGAAGCTCGCCAGCCCCGTGGCCCGATCGACGATCGGGCGGTAGCCGAAGTCGCGGGTGGCCGCGCCGGTGTCGTAGGTCGCCGAGCGGGTCATCAGCGCGACCGCGTAGCGGGACAGCGGCGGCGACCAGCGAGTGGACACCGCGGGAATCCGCCAGACGGCCTCGATCACGGCCACCACCGCGTCGAGCACCCGGCGGTTCGGCTGCCTGGTCGGCGGTTGGTAGCCGAGTTCGGTGGCGACCTGCCCGAGGAACTGCCACACGTTCGTCTTCTCGGCGTCGGCGATGAAATACGGCTTGCCGCCGACATTCTCGGTGTCCAGCGCCAGCACGACGGCCTCGACGATGTTGTCGACATGGCACAGCGACGCGTACACCTCGCGTCCGAACGACAGATCCGGCAGCTTGCCTTCGGCGGTGCGGCCGAGCAGCCGCACGATCGGGCCCGACCGGTCGCCCGCGCCCCAGATCGCCCGCGGCCGCAGCGCGCAGGTGGTGAAGCCCGGTGCGTTCGCGGCGAGTACGGCGCGTTCGGCCGCGGCCTTGGTCTCGGAGTAGAGATTCAGGTAGCGGCGCGGGTAGGGGAGGGACTCGTCGACGTCGAGCAGGTCGCCGCCGTGGTAGTCCATCATCGCGCTCGGGCTGGAGATGAACACGAACCGCGACGCCCCACCTCGCTTGGCCGCGTCGAGCAGCCGCTGGGTGGCGCGGACGTTCTCCTCCCAGAACTGCTCGCGGGTGCCGCGTTCGTCGACGCGCGCCGCGCTGTGCACGACCGCGTCGATGCCGCCGGTCGCCTCCACCAGCGACGGCGCGTCGGTGAGATCGCCGTAGACGATCTCCACCCGCTCTCGCGCGTCGCCGAGATCGTTGAGATTGCTGGTGCGCCGCACCAGGATTCGCACGTCGTGCGCTCCGTCGGCCACCAGCCGCCGCACGAGTGCGCCGCCGAGGAAACCCGACGCTCCGGTCACGAGAATCTTCATCGCTCGCCCTCTCGATGATCGCTGGGTAGTCCGTCGCCCGACCCGGCGCCCAAGCTCGCGCCGTACCAGGTCAGGCCGAAGATCTGGGTCAGCACCGCGGTCTTCCACGGTGAATGCCCGGTGCCGCGGGTGGCGCGCAGCGCGACCGGAATCTGCGCCGCGTGCACCACCACGCTGAGAAACGCGTCGATCCACCACACGGCGCGCAGCCACCGGTTGCGCGGCGCCTGTCCGGTGCGCGCCGCGACCAGACCGGCCGCCAGGTAGAGCCAGCCGAGGATCGGAATCGCGCGTAGCGCGGTAGTTTTCATCGTCGCGCCTCGGCTTTCCACTGCTTGTCCGCCCACACCGCGAGCTGTTCACGGCCGATCTTGGCGTTGTGCCGGATGTCCACCGGGAACTTCGGATGCACGAGCACATCGGAGATCGGCTTGGTGAGGTCGAATTCGGTGGCGCGGGTGCGCAATTTCAGCTCGACGGCGGTGCGGTCCGCGCCCGGCTTCAGCTCGACGCACAGCACCGGCCGTTGCGCGCCGCGCTCGCCGACGCCGACCAGCGCCGTGCGGGCCACGCCGGGCACCGTGTTGAAGATCTGCTCGACCTGCACGGTGAACATCGGTCCGTCCGCTGTCACCACCCGCTGACTCTTGCGCCCGCAGAACCAGATTCGGCCCTGTTCATCGATCCAGGCCAGGTCGCCGGTACGGTGCCAGATCCGCGCGCCGTCGACGATCTTGCCTTGGCGGTTCGCCTCCCCCGGCCAGTAGTACTCGGTGCTCACGTTCGGACCCGAGACGACGAGTTCGCCGACGCCCCTTGTCTTCTCGAGTTCACCCGCCAGTTCCTCGGCGTGCGCCCAGGTGGGGATCGGCGCGTCGGTGATGGCCACCAGGCGCGCCTCGACCCGGTCCGACGGCCGCCCGATGCAGGTGCCGTCGCCCTGGTGCGCCCTGGTCACCAAACCATCGAGCAGTTCCCGTGATTCGATGGTGGACATGGGCAGCGCCTCGGTGGAGCCGTAGCCGGCGAAGATGCGCACGTCCTCGGCGAGTACCTCGCGCAGACCGGCGATGCACCAGTCCGGCACCGGCGCGCCGCCGGAGTAGATGCTGCCGAGCGTGGGCAGCGCCGTCGGCTGCTGCTCCAGGTGGCGCAGCAGCGGGATCAGCACCGCGGGGGAGGCGAACATGGTCCGCACCCCGAACTTGGCGATGGCGTCGACCACGTGCGCCGGATCGGTCGAACCGACCTTGCTGGGAATGAGCGGCGGCAGCACGCAGCGCGCACCGAGCAGCAGATCGAGCACGCCGACCAGCGGCAGCGTGATCAGCGAGGTGTCCGGCGGGACGTGGTCGCGCGCGGTGTCGACCTGCTCCACCATCGCGGCGAGATTGCCGTGGGTGAGCTGAACCGCCTTGGCCGGGCCGGTGCTTCCGGTCGTGAAGGCGATGAGCAGCAGGCTCTCCGGGGAGGCCGGGGTCCGCTGCGGCAGCGGCCGCTGCGGGCGGCGGCCCCAGTCCGCCAACCGCTCGCCGCGCCAGAACCACTGCTTGCCGACCGTGACCGCGACGCGCACGCCGCGGAAGCTGTGGCGGAACAGGACGCGCAGCGCGTGCGCCTGCGGGATGCCGATGAACGCCTCGGCGTCCACCGCGCGCAGGCAGCGCAGCATCTTGCCCACACCCATGCCCGGGTCGATGACCACGGGCACGGCGCCGATCTTCAACAACGCGAACATGATCGCGTAGAGCTCGGGGCTCGGCAGCACCAGCACGATGGTGCGGGTGCCGGTGCCGACACCCGAGGCGGTGAGCCGCTCGGCGATCGCGTCCGACCACTCGTCGAGTTCGCGATAGCTGATGTGCCGATAGGCCGGCAGGCCATCGGGATTCTTCCCCTCGGGGTAGATCACCGCTTGGCGGTCCGGCTCCGTGCGCGCGAACGCACGGAACCGGTCGATGGCCTGCCAGTAGTTCCCTTCGGTCACGCGGGCGCCCCGACGAGGGCGGGCAGCCGGTACAGCACCGCCGCCGCCGACGGACCCGCGCCCGCCGCGACGAACAGCACCCGCGTGTGCGCGCCGAGCGTCTCCTGCGCCACCGCGCGGTCGTAGGCCAGCGGCAGCGCGGCGGTGTGCGGGTCGCCGTAGGACAGGTCCGGCGTGCGCACCGAATCCCGGGCGATGCCGAGCGAATCCGCGAGCCGCAGCGGGAATTCCGCGCTCGGTGTGGAGGCGATGAGCACCGTTCCCGACAGGTCGGCGTCGCCGGCGTCGGCGAGCGCCGCGCGCGCGGTCTCCAGCGCGACCTCGAGCAGGCGGTCCTCGAAGCCGGGCTCGCGCTCGACGGTCATCAGGCCGCGGCCGACGGTGCCCATGGTGGCGGTGTCGACGTAGGCCTCGATGGCCGGGGTGCCCTCGGCGGTCGCGGTGTGCACGCGGCCGAAGCCCTCGGGCTCGTCGGTGCGCTCCAGCAACAGAGCGGCACCCGCTGTGGCGTAAGGGAATTCGTCGTCGGCTACCGCGCGGGTCAGCGACGGATGGGTATCGCCGGAGACGATCAGAACGTGCTCGGCGCTGCCGGTCTCCAGGATGGAGGTGGCCACCTGCACGGCGTTGAGCACACCGATCGCGCCGTTCATCAGATCGAAGGAGAACGAGGTCGGATCGTCCTTCTGGTACTCCAGGCCGATGCCCGCCGCCTTCTGGATCAGCGCGGACACCGCCGGTTCCACGATGTTCGAATCGCGGTGCACGCCCGCGTTGATCATCACACCGACTTGCTCGGGCTGAATGCCCGCCCGTTCCATCGCGCGCTTCGCGGCGCGACCGCTGTGCGTGATGATGCTGTGGGTGTCGCCCGTCCGGCTGACTCCGGTGGACTTGATACGCACGCCCATGTCGATACCTCAGACCTTCAGGGAGGAGATGGTGGTGGACAGGAAGCCGGTCACGACGCCGGAGGCCGCCGGAATCATCAGCAGTTTCGATCCCGCCGGGATGTTCTGATCGCTGAGCTGATCGTGCAGCACAATGAAATGCGAAGTGGTGGAGGTGTTTCCGTACTTGTGGATGACATTGAGGTCCGGCGGCATCGGCGTGCCGAGCTCGCGCGCGGCGATGGCGTTGGCGTACGGGACCGCCGCGGCGCCGAACTGGTGGTGGATGATGTAGTCGAACTGCTCGTCGGCGAAGGTCGTGCCCTGCTTCTCCAGGTAGCTGCCCTGGGTGTTCGGCCAGAGCATGAACCGGGCCTCGTTGTGCATCTTGCGGTTGTCGGTGTAGAGCGCGACGCCCGGGGTCCGGCCGCTGGGCATGCCGAGGCACAGGTGCGAGTGCTCCGAGGCCGTCGTCATCTCGATGTAGTGGATCTTGTCGGCATCGTCGACCGCCTCGTCCAGCACGAGTGCGCATCCCGAGTCGCCGACCGACAGCGAGGCGAACTGAAGATCGTATTTCTCGGAAATCTCGTTCACCGCGGTTTCGGAGATCGGTGTAATTGCCTCACCGCTGACCACCATGCCGTTTCGGACGATGCCCGCGCGGATCATCCGATCCAGGATGTAGGTGCCGGAGAGCATTCCGGCACACGCGTTCGAAATATCGAAAGTGATCGCTTTTCGAGCGCCGACGTGCTTGGCGATCGAGGAGGCGAAAGAGGGCTCCATGTATACCCGGGTACCGTGCTTGCTGCGGGTGATCGAACTGGAGATGATCACGTCGAGATCGGCAGCGGAATACCGTGACCTGGACAGACAGTCCTCGGCGGCCTTGATGGCGAGCGCAAAGGAATCCTCGTAACTATCCGGACGCGTATCGTGCACCCGGCGTTCCTTGATTCCTGTGATTCGCTCGAGATCGAACGACGGCGGCACTTTCAGCCGCCCGATCAGCTCCTCGGTGGTGACGACTTTCGAGGGCAGATATGCGCCGATGGATTCGAAGCGAGAATGCGACACGTGAGCTCCTGGGAATCGTTGACAGTTACGGTTCCGGATCTTCTCTGATCGTCGGTGTGACGGAACACTACCGGAGAGTAACTAGAAATGGGTACGGCCCGAAATCGCGAATCCTTCTGGGACAGTTGGGCGTTCGAACTATCTGTTTCGTGCGGTATCACTAACTGGTCACCGTCCGGCTATGGCGGCTCGCTATGGTGGCCGGTCGGGGGCGCCGCACCGTTCTGACACCCGTTTCCGGGCGTGCCGTGCGACGGGGGCGAGCGGCGGCGCGGCGAGGGTCCGTTGTGACGGCGAACAATTCGCTAACGGAGCTTCGGAGTAGCTGGACGGGTCGGCGCGCGGGCGATGTGCGGGCCCGTGTGAGTGAGTTCACGCGGCGGCGCCCGCGCTTGTGCGCGGGAACCGTCGGCCGATGCGCCGGGGAGCGCCGACTACGCTCGACCTATCGCGGATGCGGCGCCGCACCCGTCCGCAGGAGATTGGAGGAGCCGTGTGATGACGACCGAGGCCGGGCACGTCGATGTACTCATCGTCGGGGCCGGACTGTCCGGCATCGGTGCGGCGTACCACGTGCGGCAGGCGTTTCCCGGGCGCAGCTTCGCCGTCCTGGAGAGCCGCGCGGCCCTCGGCGGGACCTGGGATCTGTTCCGTTACCCCGGAATTCGCTCCGACTCGGACATGTACACCCTCGGCTACCGCTTCCGTCCCTGGCTGGGGGACAAGGCGATCGCCGACGGCCACACGATCCTGGACTACCTGCGCGACACCGCGCGCGAGAACGGCATCGACGGACACATCCGCTACCACCACCGTGTCGTGCGCGCCGAGTGGTCCTCGGCCGACAACCGCTGGACCGTGCGCGTCGAACGCACCGACACGGGCGAGGTGGTCACGCTGACCACCGGCTTCCTGTGGTGCTGCTCGGGCTACTACCGCTACGACGAGGGCTACACGCCGGACTTCGCGGGCACCGAGCGCTTCGCCGGTCCGATCGTTCATCCGCAGCACTGGCCGGACGAACTGGACGTGGCCGACAAGCACGTCGTGCTCATCGGCAGCGGCGCCACCGCGGTGACGCTCGGCCCCGCGCTGACCGAGCAGGGCGCGCACGTCACCATGCTGCAGCGCTCGCCCAGCTACATCATCTCCGCGCCGGAACGCGACGACCTTGCCCACCGGGCGCGCAAATGGTTGCCCGCCAAGGCGGCCTACGCGGTGGCGCGCGCGAAGAACGTGGCCATCGCGACCGCGATCTACCAGCTGAGCCAGCGCTACCCGGACCGCATGCGGGCCAGGATCCGCGGCTGGCAGCAGCGCTGGCTGCCGCCGGGCTTCGACATCGACACCCACTTCACGCCGAAGTACAACCCGTGGGATCAGCGCCTGTGCCTGGCGCCGAACGGCGATTTCTTCCGCGCCATCCGCAAGGGGCGACTCGACATCGTCACCGATCGCGTCGAGACCTTCACCGAGCGCGGGCTCGCGCTGGCTTCCGGAAACCACCTCGACGCCGACATCGTCATCACCGCAACGGGTTTGAACCTGCTCGCCTTCGGCGGCATGGAGCTCGTGGTGGACGGGACGCCGGTCGACATGGCCGATCACCTCGCCTACAAGGCGATGATGCTGTCCGGGGTGCCGAACTTCGCCTTCGTGATCGGCTACACCAACGCGTCGTGGACGCTCAAGGCGGACTTGGTCAGCGAGTACGTGGTGCGGCTGCTGCGGCACATGGACGCGCACGGCTACGACCGCTGCATGCCGGTGC
Source organism: Nocardia sp. NPDC050713 (assembly GCF_040654315.1). Classification (NCBI taxonomy): domain Bacteria; kingdom Bacillati; phylum Actinomycetota; class Actinomycetes; order Mycobacteriales; family Nocardiaceae; genus Nocardia; species Nocardia sp. NPDC050713. The sequence continues at coordinate 434,016 of NZ_JBFAHS010000003.1, forward strand.
GCGATCCCTCGGTCGGCAAGGCGCCGCTGTTCACCAATTTCATGCCCGGCTACGTGCTGCGCGCCGCGACCATGTTCCCGATGCAGGGCGATCGCGCGCCGTGGACACTGCGCATGAACTACGTGCGCGATCTGGTCACGTTGCGCCACGGCGCGATCACCGACGGAGCCATGCGATTCGAGCGCGCCGCGCTCCGCGACCGGGTGGCCGCCGAGTAAGGGTGCTGCTGGACGGAGTCCGTCCACGGACCACGCACGGCCGCAGTTCGGAGACCGCCGACCGACCCCGCCGCCGGACTTCGAGACAGGGACTAAGCGTCGGAAGACCTGATCGGCGCGATGGCGGTGAGCAGGCGGGCGGCGTGCTCGTCGAACCGCTCGCGCGGGACGTCGATCGTGCCGTCCAGCCACGGCCGGTACAGGTAGGCCAGCGCACCGAAGATCGCGTTCGCGTTGAGCACGCTGTCGAGGTGGTCCGGTCCGGGTTCGCGGTAGTCGCCCGCGCCGATGGTCATGGCGATGGGCGCGGTGAACAGTTCGATGAGTTCGTCGCCGCGCTGCGCGAGCACGGGGGTGGACTGCGACTCCACGAACATGATCCGGCCGCGCCGCCGATCCTCGGTCAGATAGTCGGTGAAGGCCGCGACGACGTGGCGGAACATCGCCTCGCGTTCGATCGGCGCCTCGGTCAGCGCGTCGAGCAGGTGGTCCCGCGCGCCGACGACCACCGTCTCCAGCACGGTGGTGAGCAGCGCGTCCAGATTCGGGAAGCTCTCGTAGAAGTAGCGCTCGGTCAGTCCGGCCTGCCTGCACACCCCGCGCATGGAGATCTCGGACGCGCCGACGGTCGCCATCAATTCGGCGGCGGCTTCGACGAGTTGTGTTCTGCGCGTGGCGATTCGCTCGGCGGGGGCCAGCCCACGCCAGTTGCGCATTCGGGCGAAGGATTCGTCGGAATCGGCGACCATCCCTCGATCCTCTCATGCCCGAACAGGCCCCGGCGGGGGTCGACTTCCGGCCTCGGGCCGTATCAGGGAGGCGTCGGCGCTTCGGGGAAGAGGTTCGGGATGTCGAGGGCGTATTCGATGTCGGCGCGGGTGCCGAGCGTGGTGAGCAGGACGCGGATCATGGTGAGCCGCGCGGCGTCGACGGTCTCGGCGTCGGGTTCGGCGCCGGGCGCGGTGCCCGCGGAGATGCGGTAGACGACGTATTCGCAGACGTGCAGCGCGGCGTCCAGATCGAGCGGCGAGGGCACCGGCCTGCCCAGCTCGGTGAACGTCTCGCGGACGGTCGCGCGGATGTCGTCGAGCGCGCGCTCGCGATAGGCGGAGACCGGCGAGGCCGGATCGTGCAGTTCGGCGAACAGCGGGCGCAGCATGGGGCCGTGGCCGCGGGCCCAGTCCAGGTAGGCGTCGATGAGCCGGATGCCGAGCTCGACGGGTTCGTCGGTGCCGGTGAGCGCGGCGCGGATCCCGCCGACCAAGCCCTCGTTGGACGCGGCCAGCAACACGTGCAGCGGTTCGGCGGCGTTGCCGAAGTATCGGTAGAACGTCGGCCGCGCCAATCCGGCCTGCTCGATGATCTGCGCGACGCTCAGGCCGCGAGAACCGTTGCGGGTGAACACTTCCGCGGTCGCGAGCGCGATCCTGGCTTTGACCTCCTCGGCCTGCTCCTTGGTCTGCGGCGGGCGGCCGCGGCGGGTCGGCGCGTCAGCGGGCATGGTGAGGCCTCACAGCTGGATGGCGGGCATGTCTGTGCTGCACAACGGAGAGCTTGACACGGGACGCGTCACGAGGATTAATCTAACACCACTGTTCAGTAAATGCTCTGGACGCGCGCATCCGAATCCGTCCCACGAGAGGGCCGACAATGACGACCGCCCCGAAGCTGGCCGAACCGGCCGCACTGCCCGCCGACCTGGTGCGGCCGCTGCTCGAGCACGCCGTCGCGGGCGGCGCCCCAGCGGTCGAGGTCTTCGCGCCCGCGACCGGGCGGTTCGTCACCGAGCTGCCGCAGTCCGGCACCGACGACATCGAGCGCGCCTTCGCCACGGCGCGGGCCGCGCAGCGCGAATGGGCCCAGCGTCCGGTGCGCGAGCGCGCCGCCGTGCTGCGCCGCTTCCACGACATCGTGCTCGCCGAGCAGGACGCCATCCTCGACATCGTGCAGACCGAGACCGGCAAGTCCCGCGCGCACGCCTTCGACGAGGTCGGCGATGTCGCGGTGAATGCCAGGTACTACGCCTCGGTCGCCGAGAAGCTGCTGGCGACCCGCAAGCCGCGCGGCGTGCTGCCGGTCCTCACCCAGGTCGATGTCCGGAACCGGCCCAAGGGCGTCGTCGCGGTGATCTCGCCGTGGAACTACCCGCTCGCCTTGGCCGCCTCCGACGCGCTGCCCGCCCTAGTCGCGGGCAACGCCGTGGTCGCACGGCCGGACAACCAGACCGCGCTGACCGCACTGTGGGCCATCGACGCCGCCGTGCGCGCCGGACTGCCGCGCGGCTTGTGGCAGGCGGTGCTGGGACGCGGGTCGGTGATCGGCGGCGAGGTCATCGCGCGCGCCGACTACGTCGACTACACCGGCTCCAGCGCCACCGGCCGCACCATCGCCCAGCAGGCGGGCGAGCGGTTGATCGGCTACTCGCTGGAACTGGGCGGCAAGAACCCGCTGCTGGTGCTGGCCGACGCCGACGTGTCCCGGGCCGCCAAAGTCGCCGTCCGCGCCTGCTTCTCCTCGGCGGGACAGCTGTGCGAATCCATGGAGCGCGTCTACGTGCACGAGGCGGTCTACGACCGGTTCGTCACCGAATTCGTCGCGAATGTGCGCTCGATCGAGCTGGGCGCGGAGCTGAACTACGCCAGCGACATGGGCTCGCTGACCTTCCAGCGTCAGCTGGACACCGTGCGCGCGCACGTCGACGACGCGGTGGCCAAGGGTGCGCGGGTGCTCGCGGGCGGCCGTGCGCGCCCCGATCTCGGTCCCTTCTTCTACGAGCCGACCGTGCTCGCCGACGTGCGCCCCGGCATGACCGTCTACCGCGAGGAGACCTTCGGCCCGGTGGTCTCGGTCTACCGCGTCGGCAGCGACGAGGAGGCCATCGAGGCGGCCAACGACACCGCCTACGGCCTCAACGCCAGCGTGTGGACCAAGGACGCGGCGCGCGGCCGGGCGGTGGCCGCCCGCATCAACGCCGGATCGGTGAACGTCAACGAGGGCTTCATCGCCGCGTGGGGCAGCGCCGACGCGCCGTCGGGCGGGCTCGGTATCTCCGGCACCGGACGGCGGCACGGCCCCGAGGGCCTGCTCAAGTACATCGACACCCAGACCATCGCGGTGCAGCGCGTGCTGCCGATCGCGCCGCTGCCCGGGATGTCGGAGGAGCTGTGGGCCAAGACCATGACGCTCTACTTCAACGTCATGAAGGCGCTGCGACAGAAGTAGGCGGCGCCGAGAAACCGCCGTCGTCACGAGCGACGTCACCGGAAACGAACGCAGGGATAGGGAACGGATGAAGCTGGACACGGTCGCGGGCAAGAAGATTCTGGTCACGGGCGCCGCCATGGGGCTGGGCAAGTTGTTCGCCGAGCGCGCGGTGCGCGAGGGCGCCGCCGCGGTGGTGCTGTGGGACATCAATGAGGTCGCGCTGAAGGGCACCGCCGCGGAACTCGCGGGCCGCGGCTCGGAGATCCACCACTACGTGGTGGACGTGTCGGATCGGGACGCCATCGCCGAGACCGCGACCGCGGTCCGTGAGACGGTCGGCGACATCGACATCCTGGTGAACAACGCGGGCATCGTGCGCGGCAACACCTACTTCTGGGAGACCGAGAACCGCGCCGACATCGACAAGACGATGGCGATCAACTCGCTCGCGCCGATGTACATCACCCTCGAATTCCTGCCCGCCATGGTGCGTGGAACCGGCCAGGCGCGGGTGCTGAACATCGCCTCGTCCGCGGGCCTGGTGGCCAACCCGCGCATGTCCGTCTACGCCGCGTCCAAGTGGGCGGCCCTCGGCTGGTCCGACTCGGTGCGCCTGGAACTCGAGCAGGCGGGCCACGACCACGTCAAGGTCACCACCGTGTGCCCGACCTACATCAACACCGGAATGTTCGACGGCGCCAAGGGTTTCTGGCTCACCCCGATCCTCGAGCAGGACGCGGTCGTCGACACCTCGTGGAACGAGATGAAGCAGGGCAACGCGCTGGTCGTGCTGCCGTGGACCTCCCGCCTCAACCGGGCGCTGTCCGGCATCCTGCCGCTCAAGCTGCGCGATCTGTTCCTCGACACGGTGGGCGTCTACCACTCGATGGACGAATTCACCGGACGTAAGAAGTAGGCCCGGACGACGAACGACCGCGCGTTCCAGGGGGACGCGCGGCCGTCCGCGGCTTGTGCCCACGGGTGACACTCAGGGACGCGTGCCGATGACGACGGTCGCGTAGTGCTCCTCGGACTCCGCGACGCGGGCGAGGAGGCCGCGCTCGTTCAGGATCTCGGTGGCGACGATCGCCTGCTCCGGGCTCGATTCGACGAGCAGGTGTCCGCCGGGAGCGAGCCAATCGGGCGCGTCGGCGACGACGCGACGGAAGATGTCCAGACCGTCGGCCCCGCCGTCCAAGGCGGTGCGCGGCTCGTGGTCGCGGGCCTCGGGCGGCATGTCCGCGATGTGGTCCGAGGGCACGTACGGGGTGTTGGCGAGCAAGAGGTCGACGCGACCGCGCAGGGCGGCGGGCAGCGGCGCGAACAGGTCGCCCTCGTACACGGCCGCGCCGAGCGGAGCGAGATTGCGGCGGGCGCACTCGACGGCGGCGGGTTCGATATCGGCGGCCGACAGTTCGACCGTCTGCCCCTGGGCGATCAGCGCGGTGGCCAGCGCCATACCCAAGGCGCCGGAGCCGCAGCACAGGTCGACCACCACGGGCGTCGGCTCGATCGCGTTCGCGAGTGCGAGCGCCTCCTCGACCAGGAAAGCCGTGCGCTGCCTCGGCACGAACACACCCTGCCCGACCGCCACCCGCAACCCGCGGAATTCCGCCCAGCCCAGCAGGTGCTCGAGTGGCATCCCGGAAACCCGTTCCGCCACAAGGCCATCGATATCGCGTCCGGTCTCTTCCGCGGCATAGATCAACAGCCGCGCCTCCTCCTCGGCGAACACACACCCCGCCACCCGCAGCTGCGCCGCCACCTCGGCGACCTCCACACCAGACACCCGGCCATCCTGCCCCAGGCCCTGTCTCGAAGTCCCCTCCGGCGCCTCCTCGGCCCGGATCGCCGCCTGGCCGCGTTGTCGTCGTCACCGATACAACCCCGGGTATCGGCACGAGACGTTCCGCGGCCCGACCGAGAACGTCTCGATCGGGCCGCGGGCCGCGCGTGTCTAGCGGGAGGTGGCGAGTTGGAAGGTGCGGGTGGCGTCGAGGTAGATGCCGCGCTGGGCGTGGCGGGCGGGTGGAGGGAGCTGGGAGACCAGCTGCTCGAGCGACGTCATGGCGCCGACGACGTGGGTGCCCGCGACGATGAAGTCCGCGACCGCGCGGCGAATGTGGTTGGGCGAGGTCACCACGACCGCGCTGGTGGCGCCGACGTCGCGGAGCAGCTTGCTGCTGTACAGCGCGTTCTGCACCGTCGAACCCGCGCGGTTCTCGGCGTGCACGCGCGAGGCCGGGATGCCGCGCTCGACCAGCCAGTTGCGCATGGCCTCGGCCTCGGTGATCCCGTTCTGCGGGTTGCCGCCGGTCACCACGATCGGCGAGAACGGCGACGCGACGGCCTGGATCCACGCCGCGGTCAACCGGTTCACCAGCTCGGGGCGCAGCGCGCCGTCGGGCAGCAGACCGTAACCCAGCACGACGATCCCGGTCTGCGGGCCGACCAGCGCGGGCAGCGGATTGGGCAGTGTGCCGACCGCGGCGCTGATCGCGTGCAGCACGTGGCCGGTGCCCGCGGCCAGCTCGGGATCGGCGATCTGCAACCGCCCCATGGCGTCGGCGAGACCGAGCAGATCGTTGGCGTAGTGCGACCAGATCGCCTGGAGCGAGAGCGCTTCGGTGTCATGGGGATCGGCGCCGATCAGCGCCCGCAGATCGGCGAGGCCCGCGCCGTCGTTGCCGTCGACGAAGTGGCGCTGGGCGGAGTTGTAGAGGGCGTCGGTTTCGGGGGACGCCTGGGCGGGCGCGCCCGCCAGGCCGGTGAGGGTGAACGTCGCGAACGCTGTCGCGACCAGGATTCTCCAATGCCTCGAGATATTCACTACAGTCGACACCTTTCCACGCGTGAAACGGGGTTTTCGGTACGTCAGCTGGCAGTTGGCCGGGCAAAGCTCTCCACACGATACGACCGGACCCCGCCGCAGCCCGGTAATTGCGTGGCCGAATCGCCCGGTCGATTCGCGCGGCCGTCCGAGCTCGACCCGGCCAGCGGGTTGCTGACGGAATGCGTGCGGCCGCGCCCATTAAGCTGTCACCCCGTGGACACCCTTTCGCTGACCGGCAAGGAACTCGCCGCCGCCATCAACGCCGACACCAAGGAGCGCACCGCCGCGCTCGCCGCGGGCATACACGCCCCGCGGCTGGCCCTGGTCGTGGCCAACGACGATCCGGCCAGCGCCTGGTATGTCAACTCGCTGCGCAAGGCCGCCGAGCGGCTCGGAATCGCCTGCGAGCGTATCGATCTGGGCGCCGACGCCACCGCGGAGCAGATTCGGGAGGAACTCACCGCGCGCAGCGCCGACACCTCCTACGACGCGATCATGCTGCAAACCCCGTTGCCCGCCGGTGTCTCGCTGGACGACGTGAGCTCGGCGATCGCCGCGGACAAGGACGTCGACGGGGTCAGCCCGCTCTCGCTCGGCCTGCTCGCCGCGGGTCTGGACGGTTTCGTGCCCGCCACCTCCGAGGCCGTGGTGGAACTGCTGAAGCACCACGAGATCCCGCTGCGCGGCAAGCTGGTCGCGGTGGTCGGCCGCTCGAACATCGTCGGCAAGCCGCTCGCGCAACTGCTGCTCGCCGAGGACGCCACCGTCATCGTGTGCCATTCGCGCACGGCCGACCTCGCGGCCGTGACCGCGACCGCCGACGTGGTGGTCGCCGCCGCGGGCCGGGCCGGGCTGGTCACCGGCAAGCACGTGCGCGAGGGCGCGGTCGTCATCGATGTCGGCACCAACGAGGCGCCCGACGGCGGCATCGTCGGCGACGTGGACGCGGACTCGGTGCGCGGCAAGGCCGCCGGACTCAGTCCCGTCCCCGGCGGCGTCGGCCCGGTGACCACCGCGCTGCTCATGCGGCACGTGGTCGCGGCCGCCGAGAAACTGCGCGGCTGAGAGGTGTAGGAAGCGCCGCCGTCGAACAGGGCCGCGGCACCAGTTGCCACGGCCCGCCGCGAGCTGTCGTACCTCGGCTCAGCCCGCCGCGGCGATACTCGTGATCAGGGTGCGGTCACCCGTCCGCGCCACGCTGACCAGCTGGGCGTTGTAGGTCATCGGGTCGCGGCCCGGCCGGTTCTCGGTGATCACCACGCGATACTGGCCCGCGAAGGCGCCCGGCGTGATCGCGACGCAGTGCGTGGTGCCCGCGGGAATGCTGTCGATGCCGTGCTGGATGGCCGCCACCGTCGGCACCGAGGCGTTCGGCGCGACCACGGCGCGCGCCTGTTCGGCGGAGCGCGTCACGTAATACGCGTACTGGAAGGCGAAGATCGCGCCCGGCCCGGAATCGGTGCCGCCGTCGCCGTTTCCCTGGATCTTGTTGCCCACGCGCTCCGCGGGGCATCGGGTGGCGGGAGCCACCGGCTCGGCTGTCGGGACCGGGCTGTTGGCGGCGGTGGGCTGCGGTGCGGGATCGCCGCGGAAGTACAGGAACGCCGCGGCGGTCATCGCCAGCGCGGCGACGGAAGCGACGAGCGCGGGAGCCCAGCGCTTGATGGGCGGGCGCTTGGGGGAGCGGTCGATCATCCGCGCGAAGACGTCTTCCTCGGGGAAATGCGCTGGCTCCGGGACGAATTCGGCCTCGGGTTCCCATTCGGGCTCGGCCGCCGAGTCGTACGGTCGCCGCGGCACCCAGTCCGCCCACTCGCCGCGATAGTCGGTTTCGCCGTGATAGTTCTGTTCGCCGGGCCACGGCGGCGTCCCGGGCGCGGCGGGGCGCGGCATCATGCCCCGTCCGGGTCGTGTCGTCATGTCCGGTCGTTCCATCTCCCCGCCTTCATCAGGTCACGCCGTCGGGTGCATCCCACATCGAAACCAGCTCCCCGGCACGATACTGCCAGGGAACTGGCTTCCGCGAAACGTCCGGGGCGCGTCGCGAGGAGAGGAGAACCTCCGAACGCGGCCTCACCAGTGCACGTTCACCGGGTCGCCGATGCCGACCGTCTCGTAATACCAAGCGGCGTCGTCGGGCCCGAGATTGATGCAGCCGTGGCTGACGTTGGCATAACCCTGGGAGTCCACCGACCACGGCGCCGAATGCACGAAAACACCGCCCCACGTCAGACGTTCGGCGTATTCGCCGTTGATCAGGTATCCCTCCGGCGAACTCAGCGGGATGCCGATGGTGCGGGAGTCGAAGACCACCGAGCGGAACTTCTCCAGCACCGGGTAAGTGCCCGTTGGTGTTTCGAATCCGGGCTTGCCCATGGACGCGGGCATGCTCCGCACGACTTGGCCGCCGATGCTCACGGTGAACGTGTGCGCGGACATGTCGGCCTCGGCGTAAACGCCTTCGTTGGTGCGGAATTCGGTGCGGGAGTTCCCGAATCGCACGGTGATGTCGGAGCGCGCGGGCAGGAAGTCCGTCGGCGTCCAGGTGAGTTCGCGGTCGTTCGCCCACGCGAACGTGCCGTCGAGCGGGCCTGCCGAGCCGATGCTCACGAGGCGCTCGGCGCGAGCGCGGTCAGTGACCGGTGCGGTGAACTGGATGGTGACCGGGTGCGCGACGCCGACTTCCTGCCCGGCGGTCGGCGTGATCGCCGTGATCCTGTCGGCGAATGCCGGGCCGATCAGCGTCGCCGCCGCCGCGCCCGAGCCGAAGACGGCCACAGCGACGACAACGGTCGCGAGGAACAGGTTGCGAAGAACGCTCCGCATGGCTCCACCCCTTTCGAGATGGTGTGGTACGCGGAAAACTATCCTACGCCTTCATGATCAACCCGGCTTGCCGAACATGTGAGGCATGATTCCGGGGAGATATTCATAAAACCGGTCGGTTTTTTCCGCAACACCTGCTCGCCCGCGCCGCAGATCCACAGCCCGGGATTCTCGACCTCGATCGCGACCGGCACCACGTCGGGTTGCCCGTCCGGATCCACCGTCGCCAGCCTGGCCAGCGGCTGGGCGCGCAGGTAGGTGATCTCTTGCTCGGTGAACGCCACCGCGGCCTCCTCCTCGTCGTTCGCTACGCCTGCGGCGCGCCGCCCAGCGGACGGATCGGCCGGGATTCCGGCTTGGGTGTGGCCGGAGGACGGGACATGCGCCCGCCCAGCCGTTCCTGCACCGTGAAACCGTGCGCGCGGCACCAGCGGGCCAGCGCGGCGACCGTCGCCTCGTCGTCGCGGAAGGTGGGCAGCAGTTGACCGGCGATGTGCAGGTGGTGCGCGTCGGCCGTGCGGCACAGGTGCACCAGGCCCGCAGTGCCGAGGCCCATGCCGCGCAGCGCGGGCGTGACCGTGATGCCGTCGAGTTCGATTGTGCTGGTGTGGATCTCGAACTCGATCTCGATCGGTCCCGGCCCGCTCCTGCGCAACCGCATGACATCGGAAGGAATCGGGCGCAGTTCGCCGGGCAGGTGATCGACGAGCCGCTGCCGCGCCGCCTCGGACGGCGCGAGTCGCACGGCCTCCGCCAGTCGATAGGTGAGTTCGTCGACGGACGTGCGGTCGCCCTCGGCGGCCTGCTCGCGCACGTAGGGGCAGTCACGGGCGAGGGCGCGCAGCTGCCGCGCCCACTGCGGCGCGATCATCGCGAAACGCGGCGCGACGGCGGCGATCGTCGCCTCGATCCCGACCACGCCGCTCAGCGTGGTGGTCTCCCCGCCCGAGAGCACGCCCCACGAATGCTCGTCGGCGCCGACGCCGTGCCTGCCGAGTTCGCGACGGAGCCGGTCGAGCCGCCGTTCCGCGCGCTCGTACGGCCCGCCCGGCAGCCGGCCGAGCCACTCGGGCCTGCCGCGCAGATTGGTCCGGATGCGCAGATCCGCCAGCGCGATGCGCGCGGCACGGTAGTTGCTCCAGGCGTGCGCGCGTCGCTCGCGCACCTGTAGCGCCGGGTCGCCGGGCGTCTCGGAGGACGGGGGAGCGTCACTCATGACCATCAACCGTAGATCCGGCCATGGTGACCCGGGAGACCCTTCGGTACGAAGGTTCGCGCATCCGCCGACACGCCGCTGGTCAGGGCCGCCACACCGGAATGTTGTCGGCGTGTCTTCCTATCGGCGTGTCGCCGACGGGATTCAGCTGCGGACGACGTGCACGACCTCGGCGTGCAGGGCGTCGGCGCGCGCGGTGATCTCCTCGATGCGCAGCAACGCGGGCGCGAACTTGTCGCCCAGCGCGGCGGGCAGCGAGGCCACGTTGATCTCGATGTTGAGCTGCGAGCTGGACGCGGCGGCGCGGGCGGCGTCGGCCGCGGCGCCGATATCGGTCACGACGTTCGGGTTGCCGATCGGCAGCAGCTCCGCGGCCAGGGACAGCACCTCGTCGGCCTCGTCCACCACCGCGGCGGGGACCCGCGCGGCCTCGACCAGGGCGGCGTTGATGGCCTCGGTGCGTGCCGCGGTCTCCTCGTCGGTGTCCTTCGGCAGCTTGTACGCGGCGCCGACGGCGGTGAACGCGGCCGCGTCGGCGTCGGCGAGGGCCAGCGCGCGGTCACGGGCGGCATCGGCGGCCTCGATGATCCGGTCCACGATCGGCCGGTGCTCGGCGTCCTTCGCGCGGGTCGTGTACCGGGCGACCATGGCGATCAGCGCGGCGCCCTGCGCGGCGTGCAGCGCGGCCACCGCGCCGCCACCCGGCGCGGGGATCTTGGCGGCCAGATCGGTCAGGTACCGCGCGAGGGTGACCTCACCGAAGGAAGACGCGGTTTCCTGGGACGACGTGCTCGGCTGCGACACGGGTGGCCTTTCGTTCTTCGGCGGCGTGAACTGATGATCACGCTACCGCTTGCCGCCGCGCGCACCCTGGCCGGACCGCCGCGTCGGACAGCCGGTGCGCGGCCGGTGCAAACCTGCGGTTATGTTGAGCACATGCGGATCGGATTGGGCATCAACTACTCGGGCGGCTTCAAGGAAGCGGCGGCGGAAGTGGCCGACCTGGAACGGGCCGGACTCGACACGGTCTTCGTGCCCGAGGCGTACTCCTTCGACGCGGTCAGCGCGCTGGGGTACCTGGCCGCGAAGACCGAGCGGCTGCAGTTGGCCTCTGGCATCTTGCAGATCTACACCCGCACCCCGAGCCTCACGGCGATGACCGCCGCGGGCCTCGACTTCGTCTCCGAGGGCCGGTTCCTGCTCGGCCTCGGCGCGTCGGGTCCGCAGGTGATCGAGGGCTTCCACGGCGTGCCCTACGACGCGCCGATCGGGCGCACCAGGGAGCTGGTGGAGATCTGCCGCAAGGTGTGGCGCCGGGAACGGCTCGAGTACCAGGGCAAGCACTACCGGATCCCGCTCCCCGAAGGCGAGGGCACCGGTCTCGGCAAGCCGCTCAAGCTGATCAATCACCCGGTGCGCGAACGCATTCCGGTGTTGCTCGCGGCGCTCGGCCCGAAGAACGTCGAGCTGGCCGCCGAGATCGCCGAAGGCTGGCAACCGATCTTCTTCCTGCCGGAGCGGGCCAAGGACGTCTGGGGCGCGTCGCTGGACGCGGGTCTGGCCAAGCGCGATCCGGCCCTCGGCGAGCTGGAGGTGTTCGCCGGTCCGGCGCTGGCCATCGGTGAGAACGTGACGCCACTGCTGGAGTTCGTCAAGCCGCACCTGGCCCTGTACATCGGCGGCATGGGCGCCAAGGGCAAGAACTTCTACCACACCCTCGCCACCAAGTACGGCTACGGCGCCGAGGCGGACCGCATCCAGGAGCTGTACCTGGCGGGCCAGAAGGAAGAGGCCGCCAAGGTCGTGCCGGACGAGCTGGTCCGCGACATCTCGCTGGTCGGTCCGGCCGGTTTCGTCAAGGAACGCGTCGCGGCCTTCCGCGAGGCGGGCGTCACCGCGCTGAACGTGGTGCCGATGGCCGCCACGCCCGCCGAGCGGGTCAAGCTGATCGAGCAGCTGCGCGAGCTGGTCTGACGAAAACGACGGCGTCCCGGCCTGCGTGCCGGGACGCCGTCGCGTTCGGGTCTGGTGGTGTCGCAGCTCGGTCGAGTCGCGGCTGGGTCGCCTCGCGGCTCAGTTGGATCGCAGCGAGGACAATGCCGCCTCGAGCGTCGAGTGCAGCGCGAAGACCTGATCCAGGCTGGTCATCTTGAGCTGACGACTGGTCGCCGGTCCGTCGGCGACCACCGCGATGGTCGTAGCCTCCCCGGCCCGCTGATGCGCCGCGACCAGCGCCGCCATCCCCGCCGAGGCGAGGAAGCTGACCGCGGTCAGGTCGATGATCAATGCCGTCGGCTTGCTCGCCAGGATGCCCTCGATCGCGGTTTCCAGTGCGGGCGCGGTCGCAAGATCGACCTCGCCGGCCACCGTGAGCACGGTCGCACCGTCACGCACTGCGACGGAGGTGGTCATCGTGTCCGCCATGGGATACGCGTCTCCGGAAGTGTTGGTCACACAAAACAATCTGCCATGAACCGCCCGATCCTGCCGCATCGTCCCGCAGATTCCGACGGTTCGCGCCGCTCGGTGGGGGCACCGAGGGCGCTTTCGTACGGGTCGACCCTACAGCAACCGCGCTATACGGTCAGGCGGGACAGTTGCTCGGCGCCTGCTCGCCCGCGAAGCGGTCGGCCGCCCACGCCGGGAAGAGTTCGGCGCCACGAGCGACGACGCTCTCGTGGTCGAGGCCGGGGTATTCGTTGTACTCGACCGCCGAACCGGCCTTGCACAGCGCGGTGCGCTCACGGGCGGTGAGTTCGGCGGGGGTGGTGATGTCCTCGGCGCCCTGGTAGATCGTGAACGGCATGGCGCCCGCGGGACGGAAGTCGTCGGCCGCGGCCATCGCGTTCGACCAGGGAGCGCCCGGCGCCATCGCCTCGGGCTTGTAGTAGTCGCGCAGCGGCTGGGCGGCGGTCCACATGTCGAAGCAACCGTCGGCGAGTACCGGCAGCATCTCCATCGCGTTCGGGTTCAGGAAGTCGGCGTAGCGCAGGTCCGGGTTGGCGGCCTTGATGCCGGGCAGGGTCGCGATGACATAGCCCGCGTTCTCGGGGCCCTTCATCGAGTTCAGGGTCAGGTCGCGGATTCGGACCGCCGGGGCGATGAGCCCGGCGCCCATTCCTTCGAGTTCCGGCGCGTAGCCGCGGGCGATCGACTCGACATGCATGGTGGTACCGCCGCCCTGCGACCAGCCGTACTCGACGTATCGATTCGAGGTGTTCAGTTCGGGCAGCGTGCGGACCGCACGCAGCATGTCCAGGGACGCACGGGCGTTCACGTCGCCGACCATGTAGTACGTGGCCCCGGGCAGGCCTTGGCCCGGGTAGTCGCTCATCGCGACCACATTGCCCTGGGCGAGCAGCGCTTCGATGCCGGGCACCCTGGACTCCTCGCCCGCGCCGAGGCTGCGTCGCGACGGGGCGCAGTTGTCGGCCAGTCCGGTGGTCTCGTGGTTCCACAGGACCAGGTCGCGCGGGCTGTCGGAGCGGCCGACCGGCGCGTAGATCTCGCCGGAGACGTAAGCCTTGACGCCGGGGCGGATCTCGGAGACGTAGACGACGTTCCAGCCCTGGGCGCCTGCCGGTGCATCTGATCGTGGTTGGGCCCAGTAGATCTCGCCCGGCTCGGCATCGGCGGGCGGCTGGTCGGTGATGTCCCAGAACGTGGTGCCGGCCGGGCCTGCCTTCGCCGTCAGCTGGACCGGGGTCGCGTCGTCGTTCGAGCTGCCGCATGCGGTCAGGGAGAGGGCGGCGGCGAGGGCGAGCGCGGTGCTCACCATGCGAAACGCGCCGCGTCGGTGGCCGGTCATCTGATGCTCCTACTGGTCCGGGAATGGTGCGGGTCACAGCACATCATCGATGGGCGATGCCGCCGCGCCCGGTTTCCATTGAATGGAAGGCGGCATGGTGTCGCGGCTGGTAGCGGGGACATTCTAGGCCTCACCTACCAGCCCAGATGAGGAGTTCGAACCATCATGCGAACCCGAGTCGCGATCATCGGATCCGGTCCGGCCGGGCTGCTGCTTGCGCAGTTGCTCGACCTGGCGGGCATCGATTCGGTGATCGTGGAACGACAGACCGCCGACCATGTGAGTTCCCGCATCCGCGCGGGGATCCTCGAGTCGGGCACCGTCGACGTGCTCAGGAAAGCGGGTGTGGGCGAACGGCTCTCGGCCGAGGCCATCGAGCACCGCGGAATCTATCTGCAGTGGCCGGGGGAGCGCAGGCATATGGACTTCGTCGAGTCGGCCAATCGCGCGGTCTACGTCTACGGGCAGACCGAGGTGACCAAGGATCTGCTCGCCGCGCGCGAAAAGGCAGGTCAGCAGGCGTTCTATCAAGCCGGTGACGTCGCGCCGCACGATCTGACGACCGACCGGCCCTACGTCACCTTCCGTGACGCCGACGGTGTCGCGCGGCGGATCGACGCGGACGTGGTCGTCGGCTGCGACGGCTACCACGGGCCGAGCAAGCAGGCCATGCCGCAGCGCCGCAGCTGGGAGCGTGCCTACCCGTTCGCGTGGCTCGGCGTGCTCGCCGAGGTCGCGCCCTCGACCGACGAGCTGATCTACGCCTGGCACGAGAACGGTTTCGCGCTGCACAGCATGCGTTCCGACACCGTCAGCCGGTTCTACCTACAGGTCGACCCGGCCGAGCGGATCGAGGAGTGGTCCGACGACCGGATCTGGGAGCAGCTGGCGACCCGGCTGCACCTCGACGGCTGGGACCTGAAAACCGGTCCGGTGCTGGAGAAGAGCGTGTTGCCGATGCGCAGTTTCGTCACCACCCCGATGCGACACGGCAGGCTGTTCCTGGCCGGCGACGCGGCCCACATCGTGCCGCCGACCGGGGCCAAGGGACTCAATCTCGCGGTCGCCGACGTGGCCTTGCTGGCCGAGGCGCTGGTCGCGCTGCTCGCCGACGGTTCGGCGGAACTCGCGAATAACTACTCCGACACCGCATTACGCAGGGTCTGGCGCTGCACGCACTTCTCCTGGTGGATGACCAGCATGCTGCACCGCCACGGCGACGACTTCGACGCCCAACTACAGCTCGCACAGCTGCGCCGGGTCGCGGACTCCCCCGCGGCGGCCAGGGAACTGGCCGAGAACTACGCGGGCCTGCCGATCGGAGGAGGCAGCCATGGCTGAGATCATGTCGCTGGCCGATGCCGTGCGCGCGCTGGTGCACGACGGCGACACCGTCGCGCTGGAAGGTTTCACCCATCTCATTCCGATGGCGGCGGGTCAGGAGATCATCCGGCAGGGCCGTCGCGATCTGACGCTGGTGCGGATGACACCGGATCTGGTGTACGACCAGCTGATCGGGGCCGGCTGCGCGCGCAAGCTCGTCTTCTCGTGGGGCGGGAATCCGGGTGTCGGCTCGCTGCACCGGTTCCGCGAAGCGGTGCAGCGGCAGTGGCCGCGCGCGCTCGAGATCGAGGAGCACAGCCACGCGGGCATGGCCAACCGCTATGTCGCGGGCGCGTCCGGGCTGCCGTTCGCGGTGCTGCGCGGTTACGCGGGCACCGATCTCGCGCGGGTCACCTCGACCGTCGCGTTCATCGACTGCCCGTTCACCGGGGAGCGGCTTGCCGCGGTGCCCGCGCTGAACCCCGACGTCACGATCATCCACGCGCAACGCGCCGATCGGCACGGCAACGTGCAGCTGTGGGGGTTGCTGGGCGTGCAGAAGGAAGCGGTGCTCGCCGCGCGGACCGCTCTGGTGACCGTCGAGGAACTGGTCGACGAGCTGACCCCGATGCCCGGTGCGATCGTGTTGCCGCACTGGGTCATCGGTGCGGTGGCCGTCGTCCCCGGCGGCGCGTGGCCTTCGTACGCGCAGGGCTACTACGAACGCGACAACGACGCGTATGCCGAGTGGGATCCCATCGGACGAGACCGAGAAGCGTTCCAGCGGTGGCTGAAAGAACTGACCGATGGGGAGGCGACGGCATGACAACGCTCGAATACGCCGCGGACGAGATGATGTCGATCGCCGCGGCCCGTGCGCTCGGTGGTGGTCAGCGAGTCTTCGTCGGCATCGGCTTGCCCTCTACCGCAGCCAATCTGGCACGGCGCTTGCACGCACCCGATCTCGTCCTGATCTACGAATCCGGCGCGATCGGCGCGAAGCCGGACCGATTGCCCGCCTCCATCGGTGACGGGATTCTCGCCGACACCGCCGATGCCGTGGTCGGCGTGCCGGAGATGTTCAACTACTGGCTCCAGGCCGGGCGCATCGACGTCGGCTTTCTCGGTGCGGCGCAACTGGATCGGTACGGCAATATCAACACCACGGTGATCGGGGACTACGCCGACCCGGCCGTCCGCCTGCCCGGCGCCGGTGGCGCACCCGAGATCGCGGCCTCGTGCGGCGAGGTGTTCGTGGTGACTCGCCAGAGCAAGCGCAGTTTCGTCGACCGGGTCGACTTCGTCACCTCGGTCGGACATGGTCGCGGACTCGGCGACCGCGCGAAACTCGGCCTGCCCGGCGCCGGCCCGACCACCGTGATCACCGATCTCGGTGTCCTGCGGCCTGATCCGGAGACCGCTGAGCTCGTCCTCACCGCGTTGCACCCCGGCGTGACCGTGGATCGGGTGGCCGCCGCCACCGGATGGGAACTCCGCGTGGCACCCGAGCTGTCGGTCACCGCACCACCTACCGCGGCCGAGCTCTCGGCCCTGCGGGCGCTGCAGGAGGCGTGATGAACCGAACGGATTCGCCGAACACCCTCGCCTACCGTCCCGATCCGCCGGGTACGCACCCGGCGTTGGACGAGCGGGCCTACCGCTCCACCGCGCTGCGGCATCCCACCCGGCCGCTGGTCGTGCTGCCGCACCTGCTCACCGAGGTGAGCGCCCCCGCGCTCGGTGCGGACCGCCTCGGCCCGAACGACGCCGATCTCACCAGGCAGCACGCGGGTGAGGCGCTGGGTCAGCGCATCATCGTCTCGGGCAGGCTGCTCGACGGCGACGGCACACCCATCCCGCACTCGCTGATCGAGATCTGGCAGGCCAACGCCGCTGGCCGCTACCGGCACACCGGTGATCGCTGGCCAGCTCCGCTCGATCCGAACTTCAGCGGCGCGGGGCGGACCCTCACCGACGGCCAGGGCCGCTATTCGTTCACCACGATCAAGCCGGGCGCCTACCCGTGGCGCAATCACGACAATGCCTGGCGGCCCGCGCACATCCACTTCTCGGTGTTCGGCCGCGCGTTCACCCAGCGGCTGGTGACCCAGATGTACTTCCCCGACGACCCGCTGTTCGCCCAGGACCCCATCTTCAACGCGGTGCCGGAAGCGGCGCGGCCCCGCCTGATCTCCCGGTTCAGTCTCGAAGGGACACAGCCGGAATGGGCGATGAACTTCGAGTTCGACATCGTCCTGCGCGGGCGCGACGCCACCCCGTTCGAGGAGCCGCACGATGACTGAATACCTGCTCTCGACGCCATCTCAAACGGTCGGGCCCTATCTGCACATCGGATTGACCTGGCCCGACGGCCCGTTCGCCGCGCCGGTGGGCACCGCGGGCGCGGTGTGGATCCGCGGACAGGTCTTCGACGGCGCGGGCGAGCCGATCACGGACGCGCTGGTGGAGACCTGGCAGGTCGACCCCACCGCGTTCGCCGAGCCCGGTCGATCCCGTTCGGCGCGTGCCGGTTTCGGGCGCAGTGACACGCGCGACGGCGGGTACGCCATTCATACGGTTGTCCCGCCGGAACTTCCGGCTCGGGGCACGGCGGTGCAAGCGCCGCATCTGGATGTGTCGGTCTTCGCCCGCGGACTCCTGCACCGCGTCGTCACCCGGATCTACTTTCCGGAGTTCGACTCCGCCAATGCCGCCGACCCGGTGCTGAGTTCGATCGAACCGGCCCGCCGGGAGCGGCTGCTCGCGCGGCGGACCGGCGACGGTTATGTCTTCGACATTCACCTCCAAGGTGAGCTCGAGACGGTGTTCTTCGATGTCTGAGCTGTTCGGGCCGCTGCGTGCCGCCGGACCGGTGGCCGCCGAGACCGGCGATGTCGCCTGGCTGACCGCCCTGCTCGACGTCGAGGCGGCCCTGGCGGGAGCGCTCGCCGACGCGGGGGTGATCGCCCCGGAGCACGCCGAGGCGATCGCCGCCGCCTGTAGGCCGGAGCTCTACGACGCCGCCGAGATCGGCGCGGCGGCAACCGGCGTCGGCAACCCCGCGGCGCCGGTGGTGCGAGCATTGACCGCGCGGGTCGCGGATCCGGCCGCGGCAGGCGTGGTCCATCTGGGCGCGACCAGCCAGGACATCATGGACACCGCGGCGATGCTGATCGCCGCGCGCTCCATCGACGCCCTGCTCGTGGATCTCGCCGCCTGTACCGAGCTGCTGGCGCGGCTGACCGAACAGCACGCCGCGACCCCCGCTGTCGGCCGGAGTCTGCTGCAGCAAGCCCTGCCGATCACCTTCGGCCTCACCACCGCCGGTTGGCTGTCGGCACTCGGGGCCGCGGCCGACCGGATGGCCCAGGTGCGGGTCGAACAGCTGGCCGTCCAATTGGGCGGTGCGGTAGGCACTCTGGCGTCCCTCGGCGCGCACGGTCCGGCGACGTCGGCCGCCTTCGCGCGGCGCCTGAACCTCGCCGAACCCGAACTGCCGTGGCACACCGACCGCACCCGGATCACCGAGATCGCCGGTGCGCTGGGCACTCTCGCCGCCGCCGTGGCCAAGATCGGCCGCGACCTCACACTGCTGTCGCAAACCGAGATCGGCGAGGTGTCCGAACACGCGCCGGGCCACGGTGGTTCGTCGACCATGCCGCACAAACGGAACCCGATCGCCGCGGTCTGCGCCGTCGCCGCGGCCGCGCAAGCCCCCGGCCTCGTCGCCACCCTGTTGGCCGCCGCTCCCGACCTGCAACGGGGGGCAGGGTCGTGGCATGCCGAATGGCAGCCCTTCACCGAACTGCTCCGCAGCACCGGATCGGCGGTGTCGTGGCTGCGGGCCAGCCTGTCTCGCTTGCGGATACACCCGGTGCGGATGCGCCGCAATCTGGCTGCCACCGGCGGTGCGTTGCTGGCCGAACGGGTGAGTACCGCGCTGATACCCCAGCTGGGCAGGCTGGCAGCACACACGGTGGTGGAGGAATGCGTGGCTCGAGCCGACGACCGGCTCACCTTCGCCGACGCGTTGCGGGCGCACCCGAGACTGGCCGGGCTGCTCGATCGCGCCGAGATCGAGGCACTCGTAGAACCGTCCACCTACCTCGGCAGCACGCGGTTCTTCCTCGGGCGAGCTCTGGCCGAGCACTCGGGCCGACAGCGCGATGGCGGCGGGCCGCGCACAACCGGGCCGGTCGACCTGCGGAGCGAGAGTTACGGCGACGGCTCGGGCGAGGCGGTGTTGCTCGTCAACGCCCTCGGTAGCGACCTGTCGATCTGGGACGACTACGTGCGGCCGTTGGCCGACAACGGGTTTCGGGTCATCCGGTGTGACACCAGGGGCCACGGCGATTCGCCGGTCCCGCTCGGACCGTACTCGCTCGCCGATCTCGGCGGTGACCTCGAAGCGGTTCTCGATCGGCACGGGGTGGAGTCGGCGCACGTCGTCGGGATCTCGCTCGGTGCGATGACCGGCTTGTGGCTGGCGCGGCACCGGCCCCAGCGGGTGCGGCGGCTGGTGGCCTGCTGCACGTCGGCTCGGCCGGGGAATCCGCCGCGGTGGCGCACTCGGGCCGCGCAGGCGCGGGCCGAGGGGATGGCCGCCATCGCCACCGCCAGTGCGCGGCGGTGGTTCACGCCGGAGTTCGCCGCAGCGCACCCGAGGGTCGTCGCCGAAAAACGGCTGCTCACCGCGGACACGCCCGCCGAAGGCTATGCCGCCTGCTGCGAGGCGCTCGCCGAGATCGACCTGTTCGACGACCTGCCCGCGATCACGGCGCCGACCCTCGTGTTGTCGACGGCGCAGGACCCGGCGTTCCCGCCGGACGACGGCAAGGCGATCGCCGATCGAATCCCCGGCGCCCGGTTCCGCATCATCGGCGATGCCGCGCACCTGGGCACTGTCGAACAGCCCGGCTCGTTCCTGACCGCCATCACCGACCATCTCCAGGAGTGCTCGTGACCAGTGATCCGAACAACGACGCCGCCATGGCCGTGCGGCGGGCCGTCCTCGGGGACGCGCACGTCGACCGGGCGCAGGCCAGAACCACCGAATTCACCCGGCCGTTCCAGGAATACCTGACCGCGGCCGCGTGGGGCGGTGTGTGGACCCGCGACGGCCTCGACCGCCGCACCCGCAGCGCGATAACGCTGTCGGTGCTCACCGCGCTCGGCTGTCATGACGAGCTCGCCATGCATGTGCGGGCCGCGTTGCGCAACGGCCTCACCGAAGCCGAGATCGCCGAGGTGCTCCTGCACACCGCCCCCTACTCGGGAATTCCCAAGGCCAACAGCGCTTTCGCCATCGCCGACCGGGTGTTGCGCGAATCCGCCGCCGAATAAGGCAGGCGCACAGACGAAAGCCCGGCTCCCACGAGGAGCCGGGCTTTCGCGCACCACCGACCGGTCGACGACAAGGCCGGACCACCCGGGGGTGATCCGGCCGGACCGAATTCAGCCGGGGAACGGCAGCTGCTCGGTGGCCACTGTGACCCAGCGGGTGTTGGAGAACGCGTCGATGCCCCAGCGTCCGCCGAAGCGGCCGTAACCGGAGTCGCGGACGCCGCCGAACGGCGCCTGCGGCTCGTCGCCGACGGACTGGTCGTTGATGTGCACGATGCCGGTGCGCAGGCCGGCCGCGACACGCAGGCCGTGGGTGGCGTTCTCGGTGATGATGCCCGCCGACAGGCCGTGCTCGGTGTCGTTGGCCATGGCGATCGCCTCGGCGTCGGTGGCGAAGGTGTCCACGACGCACAGCGGGCCGAAGGCCTCGTCGTGGTGCAGGTTCGCCGCGTGAGTGACACCGGTCAGCACGGTCGCGCGGTGCAGCGCCCCCTCCGGCTCGCCGCCACCGGCCACGACCGTCGCGCCCTTGGCGACCGCGTCGGCCACCAGGCCCGCGATGCGCTGGGCGGCAGCGGGATTCACCATCGGACCGATGACGGTCTGCGGATCCGACGGATCACCGGTCGGCAGTCCGGCCACCGCGGCGGCGAACTTCGCGGTGAACTCCGCGGCCAGCGACTCGTGTACCAGCACCCGGTCGGCCGACATGCAGATCTGGCCCGAGTTGGCGAACGCGCCGAACACCGCGGCGCCGACCGCGTAGTCCACGTCGGCGTCGTCCAGCACGATGATCGAGTTCTTGCCGCCCAGTTCCAGCACGGCGGGCTTGAGGTGCTCGGCGGCGAGGGTACCGATGATCCGGCCGACCCCGGTCGACCCGGTGAAGTTCACCGCGCGCACCCGCTCGTCGCTGATCAGCGTGCGCGCGATCTCGGGCGCGTCCGCGGGATCGTTGGTGATCACATCGAGGACACCGGCGGGCAGCCCCGCCTCGTGCAGCACGTCGGCGACGAGCAACCCGCTCGAGATCGGTGCGGCCTCGCTGGGCCGCAGCACCACGGTGTTGGCCGCGGCCAGCGGTGCGGCGACGGCACGCGCCGACAGGATGATCGGCGCGTTCCACGGCGCGAACGCCGCGACGACGCCCAGCGGTTCGCGCACGGCCATGCTCAGCACACCGGGTGCGCCCGAGGCCAGTACGTCACCTCGGGACGCGGTGATCGCCGCGGCGGCCTCGCGAAAGACGTTCGCGGCGAGCATGACGTTGAAGCCTGCCCACGGCGCCGCGCCGCCGACCTCGCCCGCCATATGTCCGATGGCCTGCTCGGCGCGCGCGTCCAGCAGATCGGCGGCGCGCAGGAAGATCGCGCGACGCTCGAACGGGGGCATGGCGGCCCAGTCGGCGAACGCCGAGTCGGCGGCGTCGACGGCGGCGGTGACGTCGGCGGGCGCGGCGGCCGCGACCGTGGCGTAGACGGTGGCCGACCAGGGATCGATCACGGTCGTGGTCCGCGCCGACGTGGCCGGAACCTCCTTGCCGCCGATCAGAAGAGCACGAGAAATGGGCATGGTGCCACGATGGGCTTTCTGTGGCCGGGGCCACTACGGCACTTTCATTGAATGGAAACCCAAGGCGCGGAAAGGCTGCCGGACGGTCGCGCGGTGCAAAGATGGCCCGGTGACCGATCGGCCGGAACCCGAAGCACCATCGACGCTGTACCTGATCAAGCAACTGGAACTGGCGGTGCGCGCGCTGATGGACGACGCGCTGCGCCCGCTGGGCCTGACCACCTTGCAATACACGGCGCTGACCGTGCTGGAACGCCGCAGCGGCCTGTCCTCGGCGCAGCTGGCGCGCCGGTCGTTCCTGCGTCCGCAGACCATGAACGTCATGGTGCAGACGATGGAGGAACGCGGCCTGATTCGCCGCGACCGCGACCCGGCCAACCGACGGGTCCTGGTGGCTGCCCTGACCGACCACGGGCGCGAGGTCCTGCGCGAAGCCGAGCCGCTGGTCGCCGCGATCGAAGGCAAGCTTCTGAACGGTCTGAGCCCGCGCCGTCGCGCGGAATTCCGCGCGGTGCTCGCGCACGGCACCGCGACACTCGCCGCCGAGGCAGGCGCTCGCGATCTGGGCGAAATGACCATCGGCTGAACGGTTTCGGCGTCCATACCGGGAGTGGAAACAGGTATTGACGGACCGGATCGGGTGGGGTAGACCTGTCCCCGAAATCATCAGCAATACTGATAAAGGAAGTGTGATGGACAGCAGCGCCGAACCTTGGGGCAACACCGTCGACGTGCAGTTCGACGACGGCATCGCGTGGGTGACGCTCAACCGGCCGGAGAAGCGCAACGCGATGAACCCGACCCTCAACGACGAGATGTGCGCGACCCTCGACGTGCTCGAGTACGACGACCGGTGCCGCGTGCTCGTACTCACCGGTGCGGGTGAATCCTTCTCCGCCGGAATGGATTTGAAAGAGTATTTCCGCCAGATCGAGGCCGCGGGCACGGTCGCGGCACAGAATCGCGCGCGCCGGGCCAGCACCGAATGGCAGTGGCGGCGGCTGTCCTACTTCGCCAAGCCCACCATCGCGATGGTCAACGGCTGGTGCTTCGGCGGCGCCTTCAGCCCGCTGGTCGCCTGCGACCTCGCCATCGCCGACGAGAAGGCGCAGTTCGGCCTGTCCGAGGTGAACTGGGGCATCCCGCCGGGGTCGGTGGTCACCAAGGCCATGGCCGCCACCGTGAACCAGCGCGACTCGCTGTACTACATCATGACCGGCGAGCCCTTCGACGGCGCTCGCGCCGCCGAGATGCGGCTGGTCAACGAGGCCGTGCCCGCCGATCGGCTGCGCGGTCGGACCCGCGAGCTGGCGCTGAAGCTGGCCGGTCTCAATCAGGTGGTGCTGCACACCGCCAAGGTCGGCTACAAGTTCGCCGCCGAGATGACCTGGGCGCAGTCCGAGGACTACCTGTACGCCAAGCTGGACCAGTCGCGGACGCTCGATGTCGAAGGCGGCCGGGAGAAGGGTCTGAGTCAGTTCCTCGACGACAAGACCTACCGGCCCGGTCTCGGCGCCTTCGACCCTGCCAAATAACCGCGAGGAGAGGGATGAACGTGCGGAATCGGGGGCTCGGCTCGTGGTCTGCGCGCCGCGCCCGGATGACACCGACGGCCGTCGCCGTCACCGCGGATGATCGGGAGATCACCTACGCGCAGCTGAGCGAGCGGGTCGACCGCGCCGCGCAGGCCCTGCGCGCCCTCGGCGTCGGCGCGGGGGACCGGGTCGCGTACCTCGGCCCGAATCATCCCGCCTACCTGGAGATACTCTTCGCTGCCGGTCGGCTCGGCGCGGTCTTCGTGCCGCTGAACAACCGGTCGGCCGTGGCGGAGATCGAGTACGCACTCACCGATTCCGGTGCGCGCGTGCTCGTGCACCACGGCGAGCACGATGCCGCGGTCGCGGCCCTGCCCGGCATCGCGGGCCTCGGCATCGTGCGCGTCGGCGGTGTCGGCGGCTACGACGACCTGCTCGCCGCCGCGTCGGCCGAACCGATCGATGTCGAGGTCGGTCTGGACGACGACTGCCTGATCATGTACACCTCCGGCAGCACCGGGCGGCCCAAGGGCGCCGTGCTCACCCACGGCAACCTCACCTGGAATTCGGTCAATGTGCTCGTCGAGAGCGATGTCGCCGGTGACGAGGTGTCGCTGGTGGCCGCGCCGCTGTTCCACGCGGCCGCGCTCGGCATGATCTGCTTGCCGACTCTGCTCAAGGGCGGGCGGGTGGTGCTGCTGGCCAAGTTCGATCCGGCCAGGGTGCTCGCGCTGATCGAGCAGGAGCGCGTCACCTGGATGTTCGGCGTGCCGACGATGTACGACGCGCTCGCCGCGCAACCGGGCTGGGCCGACGCCGATCTGTCCAGCCTGCGGATTCTGTTGTGCGGCGGCGCGCCGGTGCCGCACGCCACCATCGGCCGCTACGTCGAACGCGGCCTGGGCTTCGTCCAGGGCTACGGGATGACCGAGGCCGCGCCGGGCGTGCTCGTCCTGGATCGGGCGCACGCCGAAGCCAAGCTCGGCTCGGCCGGCGTGCCGTCGTTCTTCACCGACGTGCGCGTGGTCGACGCCGACGGCGCGCAGGTGGCGCCGGGGCAGCGCGGCGAGGTCCTCGTCAGCGGGCCCAATGTGATGCGCGGTTACTGGAACCGGCCGGAAGCCACCGCGGACGCGTTGCGCGACGGCTGGTTCCACTCGGGCGATGTGGCCACCGTCGATGCCGACGGCTACGCCTACATCGTGGACCGGGTCAAGGACGTGATCATCTCCGGCGGGGAGAACATCTATCCCGCCGAAGTGGAGAACGAGATCGCCCATCACCCGCAGGTCGCGGCCTGCGCGGTGATCGGGGTCCCGGACGAGAAGTGGGGCGAGGTGGGCCGAGCGGTCGTCGTCGCGCGGGAGGGGACACAGCCCGACGCCGAGGAACTGCTGGCCTTCTTGCGGGAACGCTTGGCCGGGTTCAAGATTCCCCGCTCCGTCGTCTTCGTGGACGACTTGCCGACCACCGGCTCGGGCAAGATCCGCAAGACGGAGGTCAAGAAGCAGTACGGCTGAGCCACCGCTCGATGTCGCACACCACGGCCCCTCGATCCGCACAACGGCTCGAGGGGCTTTGTGCTGTGTCCGGTAGCGGCAGCAGAACCTGTTGTGCCTTCGGACACGACGAAACCGCCCCGGCTGCAAGGGCATCCGGGGCGGTCTGGGGAGGTATCGAACTCAGCCGAGGCTGAAGGGCTGCCCCCACAGGGTCACCCAGCTGGTGACGCTCTCGGTGACGACCTCGACACTCACGAAAACCCGTGCTTGCGCGTACCCGCCACAGCCGGACAGCCCGATGGTCTGGTCCGCCCAGGTGACCGACCCGCTCGTGCCGCCGAAGACGTTGTACGGCTTGTGCGACTCAGCGCCGAAATCGTCGGCCTTCTCCCGATCGAGAATGTGGAACGAGGTGGCCTGGCCCGGGCCCAGCGACAGTTCGCCGCCGGTGTTCGCGCCCACGGTCCCTTGGCCTTCCCCGCTCACCGAACCGTCGACGCCACCTGATACGCCACCGCCGGCGATGTCGACCTGGCACCCGACCACATACCCGGGCAGGATGAGCCCACCGTCGGCGCCCGCACCCGCCACCTCGACCTGTGCGCTGCCGGACACCCAGGCATTGCGGTGCAGCGGCGTGGAACCGAGCGAGGGACTGATGGTGGCCGACTCGCCGACCAAACGCACGGTGACGACGGTGCCGTCGGAGAGGGTCTTCACCAGTTCCCCGCCGGGGAGCGCAACGAACGTGTCGGCCTCGGCCGAGCCGGTCGCGAGCAGACCGAGCGTGACCGCCGTCGCCGCACTACTCAGGCGAAACAGATTCTTACGGTTGAACATCACAATTACCTTCGATTGATGTCGAATTCGCTGATGCGAGAGATGAATTCAGGACGGTGCTTCGACATCTCAGCCGATGCTGAACGGCGCGCCGTACAGCGTTGTCTTGGAGTAGTGGTCGCCGATGATCTCGACGACGGTGTAGGCGCGCGCCTGGGCGTAACCCGCGCAGCCCTGGATCTCGATCTCGGCGTCCTGGTATTCGACCGAGTACACACCCGGCTTCGGAATGTCCTTGTAGTCGATCTGGACGAACTTCACCTCACCCGGACCGACGTCGACCCCGATGGACCCACCGGCACTGACTCCGCCGGTGCTGATCCCACCCGACACGCCCGCGCCGATCGCGTCCTCGGCGATACTCACCTGGCAACCGACGAGGTACCCGGTGTTCAGCTGCGACGCGCCGTGGGTGGACGAATTGTTCGACCCCGGGATGTCGGCCGGACCGTTGTTCGGGCCGACTTCGCCTTCGGGCGTGACCGAGACATCGGCGGTGGCATCGCCCGATACCCAGACCACCCGGCCCGCGCCGTTGGCGGCCAGCGACGGTGAGATCACCGCGTGCTCTCCGGTGCGCGTCACCGTGACGCCCGGACCCTGCTTCGAACCATCCGGCAACGGCACGAAGGTATCGGCGACGGCCGGGCCGGTGGCGAGCAGCCCGGCGGCGACGGCGGCGGCGACGCTGCCGCCGGTCAGCACAGCTTTACTACGAATCACGACAGTTCTCGAATTTCCTGTTCCGATGGGAAATCGAGGCGCTGGGGATGTCTCCGGCAGCGCCTGCTTCGGCCGCTTCGCGCGGCGCGATCTCACGAGTTGACCGGTACCGAACCGACTGCGGTCTCGGCTTCGGGCTCGCGCGCCTGCAACGCGGGCAGGTGCGCGATCGCGATCGCGATGCCCGACACCACGGTCAGGACCGCCAGATACACACCGATCAGCAACGAACTGCCGGTACCGGTGAAGATGGCGGTGGCGATGATCGGCGAGAGCGAGCCGCCGAGGATGGCGCCGAACTGGTAGCCGATCGAGGATCCGCTGTAGCGCACTCTGGTCGGGAACAGGTCGGCGATCAGCGCGGGCAACGGCGCGTACTGCGTCGTCTGGGCGATCAACGCGATCGAACAGGCCAGAATCGCGAGCGCGACGACGCCGGAATCGAAGATCGGGAAGAAGATCAGCGCGGCGATGGCCTGGAAGACCGAACCGACGACCATCAGCTTGTTCCGGCCCCAGCGATCGGCCATGGCCGACAGCACCAGCATCGCGACGAACTGCACGGCGCTCACCACGATCACCACGACCAGCAGCGAATTACGTGTGTAGCCGACCTCTTTCGTGCCGTAGGACAGGATGAACGTCAGCACGATGTAGCCGACGGCGGGGCTGGCGGCGGAGGCGAAGAGCGCGACGAGCACACCGAGCGGATAGCGGCGCAGCACCTCCACGATCGGTGCGCGCGCGGTCTTGCCGTGCGCGGATTCCTTGGCGAACAGCGGGCTTTCGGCCAGTTGGCGGCGCAGCCGCAAACCGTAGAGGACGAGGGCGATACTGGCCACGAAGGCGATCCGCCAGCCCCAGTCGTTGAACGCGTCGCCGGTGACCGCCGAGAGCAGCAGCATCGTCGAGTAGGCGATGATCGCGCCTGCGGGCACACCGAGCTGGGTGGCCGCGCCGTAGAACGTCTTGCGTCCGGGGGGCGCGTTCTCGACCGACATCAGCGCGGCCCCACCCCATTCCGCACCCACGGCCAGACCCTGCAGCAGGCGGAGGATGAACAGCAGGATCGGTGCGGCCACGCCGATCTGGGCGTAGTTGGGCAGCAGGCCGACCAGCACCGTCGAGCCGCCCATCAGCAGCAGCGACATCAACAGCACGCGCTTGCGGCCGATCCGGTCACCGAAATGCCCCGCGATGACACCGCCGAGCGGGCGCGTCAGGAAGCCGACCGCGAAACTGGCGAACGCGCCCAGCTGGCTGATCGCCGGATTGCTCGACGGGAAGAACTGCGGCCCGAAAATCAGCGCCGCCGCGGCTCCGTAGAGAAAGAAGTCGTACCACTCGATCGCGGTGCCGATGAAACTCGCGGTCGCGGCCTGTTTGGCCGCGGCCGGAGTGATCGGTTTGCTGATTTCTGTGGGCTGGTTGTGCATCAACCCGCTCCTGTTCGAAAAGGTGACTGAATGCCGATCAGGAAAGGCGACAGCGGGAGCACGCTCAACGGATCTTTTCATTCAATGAGAACTGGGTCACAGTGCGCTGTGCTGCTGTGAACCCGCGGTCAACGCAGGCGAAGCGCTCGGATCGCATTGCCTTTCATGATGTCCGGCAGTAGAGCCGAATCGATCTCGAGCTGGGCGAAGTCGCGGATCCAGCGCTCGGGGGTGATCATCGGGAAGTCGGAACCGAACAGCACCTTGCGTGCGAGCTGGCCGCGGATCGCGCGCACCAGCTGCGCCGGGAAGTACTTCGGCGACCAGCCGGACAGGTCGATGTAGACATTGGCCTTGTGGGTCGCGACCGAGATGGCGGCGTCCTGCCACGGCACCGACGGGTGGGCCATGATGACGGTCAGGCCCGGGAAATCGGCGGCGACGTCGTCGAGCAGCATCGGGTCGGAATAGCGCAGTTTGATCCCGCGCCCACCCGGTAATCCCGCGCCGATACCGGTCTGGCCGGTATGGAAAAGGGCGGGGACGCCGAGGCTTTCGATTTCGGCGAACAGCGGATAGGCGCTGCGGTCGTTGGGTGCGAAGCCCTGCAGACTCGGATGGAATTTGAATCCGCGCACCCCGAATTCGGTGACCAGCCTGCGGGCCGCGCGCACCCCGGCGAGCCCGCGCGCGGGGTCGATCGAGGCGAACGGGATCAGCACGTCGCGGTGGGCCGCGGCGGCCGCGGCGAGTTCCTCGTTCGGCAAAGCCGGATGCCCGGTCGCGGCCTCGGCGTCGATGGTGAAGACGACGGCGGCCATGCGCGCGGCGCGATAGCGGGCGGCGAGCTCGTCGACCGTCGGCCGCGGCGGGGTATCGGTCTTGAAGTACGCCTCGGCCGCGGTCATCAACTCGGTGTCGAGGGCGAGGTTGCCGCAGTCGTCGGCGTGGATGTGCGTGTGGACATCGATGGCGGTGATCGCGTCGAGGTCGATGGCGGTTGTCACAGCATTGACCTCGGTGGTCTCGGAGTGGTACACATCTCATCTATATCAGTAAAGCTGATGATTGAGCGAACGGAGGCGGCAGCATGGCCCGATCCTCGAGCGGTGAATCCTTGCTGTCGCGTGTGGTGCGTATCTACGAGGCGTTCGGCCCCGATCACCGGGCCGTGACCCTCTCCGAACTGGCCCAACGCAGCGATCTGCCGCTGGCGACCGCCTCGCGCCTCGTCAACGAGCTGATCGACTACGGCTGGCTGCGACGGGACGCGCAGCGGCGGGTGTGCGTCGGCGTCCGGATGTGGGAACTCGCCTCCCGCGCCGCGCCGACCCTCGGCCTGCACGACGCGGCCTATCCAGTCATGGCCGATCTGCATGCTGTCGTCGGGCACAACGTGCAACTGGGCGTGCTACAGGACCGTGAGGTGCTCTACATCGAACGGCTCGCCGCGCCGCAAGCCGTCCGCAACCGGGTCCGCGTCGCCGGGCGGCTCCCGCTCCACGCGACCTCGAGCGGGTTGGTTCTGCTCGCGCACGGACCTCGTGAGTTGCAGGAATCGGTGCTGTCGGGTCCGCTGCGTGCGCTGACGCCATACACCATCACCAGTCCCGATCTGCTGCGCGCGACGCTGGGCGAGATCCGGCGCACCGGCTTGGCCTACTGCCCCGGGTTCGTCGACGAGTGCGCCACCGGCATCGCGGTGCCGGTCCGCGCGGCGGGCGGGCGGATCGTGGCGGCGCTGTCGGTCGTCGTTCCCAACGACGCGTCGGCCCGGACGGCGGTTCCGGCTCTGCATGCGGCAGGTCGGGGGATCTCCCGGATGCTCGGTGCCACGGCTCAGGCGCGAGTAATGGTTTGAGCGGGATGCGGATGGCGGGCGTGTCCGTTAGGCGCCGCACTCTCGCACCTGCCGACCGTGGTCGCGCTACGACTATGCGGAAAGGCCTCGGGGCCAGCGTGATTCGCGCCGCGTGATCCGGCGGCGACACGCCCGGGCGGTCCGTCCGCCTCCGTACGACGTGACTTTTCCGCGACCGTTTCGTAATCTATTGGTGATCTTGTCCCCGACACGCTAGCCGGTGATCGACATCATGCCTGGTCAACATCGAAAACGGACCGCAGCTTCGAAGCTCATCCCTTCGGCTGTGTGTGGCAGCGTGGCGACCGCCGCCGTCGTGCTGGGGGTGACGGTCCGGCTGAGCCCGGTCGCTCAGCCGGTCGCCGCGGTCGATTCGCCGTCGGCCGCCGCTGCCGAATTCGGCTCGGTCTCGACCACCGGGCCGTCGGCAGCTCCGCTGGCGGGGGCGGCGATCGCGGCCGAGCTGCCACCCCTGACGGAAAAGATGGCCGTACAGCACCCGCCTCCGTTCGTCCCGTGCTCGACGGAACTCGTCGGCACGCGGCCGCATGTGGCGCAGGTGGGCAACATGCTCAAGAAGACGTTCGGCGTCAGCGAGGTCGGCGGCGCCGTCGGCCGTTGGGACGGCGACCACGGCGCCGGCCTGGCGCTGGATTTGATGACCTCCGATTTCGCACAAGGCGACGCGATCGCCGAATTCGTGCTGGCCAATCGGCAGCGTTTAGGCGTGACCTATGTGATCTGGCGGCAGCGATACAACGACGGCAACGGTTGGTCGTACATGGAGAACCGCGGGAGCCCGACCGCCAATCACTACGACCACGTGCATGTCTCGTTCGCCAGCGCCACCCACGTGGACGTGAGCTGCTGAAGCTTTCAGCTCGTCGTTATGGCCGCTTCGCGTAGTCGGCGAAGCCCTGCCAGTCGAGCATGACGCAGGGTTCGTCGCCCACGGTCCACGCGTCGTGGCCGGGCGGGACGATCATGAAGTCGCCGGGGCCGTATTCCTCTTGCTCGCCGCTGTCCATGGCCACCACCATGCGACCAGAGACGCAGTAGCCGATGTGGGCCGACTGGCAGCTGTCGGTCTGGGCAATCGGCTTGACGTGCTCCGACCACCGCCAACCCGGTTCGAACACCGCCCTGCCCACCGGCCCTTGTTCCATGTTGACGAGATCGACTCTGCCTTTGTCCTGTTCGAAAGGGCGAGTTTCCTCCGGGGATTCGAAACTCCGGCGCACTAGACCAGCCATGGTTCTCTCCTTCGACGGCCCCGACGATGCGTGGTTGTGGCTTTCGACAGCAAATCGCAGTTACCGGATAGCACTCGTGATCGACGGCAAACGTCACACGATTGGCCTCCGATGCGATTTCTCCCGAGAGTGGGTAAGCGGGTAACGGGTGCGCTGTCGGGCTGGACTTCGGCCGATGTTCTCGATCCTGATGGAGGGCCGAACCGGTGACGCATCCGCCCAGTGCTGCACACCGGCGAAATACCCGGTGTGCAGCCGGGCGGTGCCATCGGCTGGTTCCAGGCATCGGGGGCGAGGCGATCGGTGCTGTCGTGCGGGTGGTCGATCTACAACGGAGGTTGTCGTGCACAGTGATTCGCAGCAGGCCAAACGACCCGTCAGCGCGGTCCTCGCGGGGCCGTACGGGCATCCGTTCCATCCCATTCTCGTCACGGTTCCCATCGGGGCGTGGGTGGCGAGCCTGATCTTCGACATCGGCTCCCACGTCGTCGACGACCCCGACTTTCTGGCCGAAGGAGCGCGCTGGCTGATCGCCATCGGTGTGCTCGGCGCCTTGGCCGCCGCCACGATCGGCTTGCTGGATCTGCTGGCGATTCCCACCGGCACCGCCGCGTTCCGCACGGGCTTGCTGCACATGGGCCTGAACCTCGCCGTGACGGTCGCTTTCGCAATCGGTTTCCTGTGGCGCGGATCCGATCCGACGGGAGCGGTGAAAGCCGGCCCGCTGGTGCTGTCGGTGGTGAGCCTGGCCGCCCTGGGCGTCTCCGGCTGGCTCGGCGGCAAACTCGCTTACCACTATGGCGTCCGGGTGGCCGACGAAGCCACGCAAGCCGCCGGATTCGAACACCGGCCATGAGCGCCTGACCCGGCCCTGCGCCCATTCGGTGTCGCAGGTCGCTGCGCCGCGCTGTCACAGAGTTTCGGCCACGCAAGGACGCGGTCACTCAGTTGACCCGTGCCGACGACACCGTTCGTGACGTGTCCTTCGGCGGACGCGTCGCGGTCGTGCTGAAGGAAATGGCGACCAGAAGCTCGTTTGCCAGCGCGCGGGCGGGCCGCTCCGCTCTGTGAGGTAGCCAGCGCGCCACAGGAACGGCAACACGCAATATCGCCACTGTCACGGTGCCGCATCATTGCCGCGACGTCGTTCGCGGAGTGCCCGCCTGGCGCTGGGGGAGACCGTAGGGTCGGGTCTGCCCGAGATCGTTCCGCGAGAAGGAGGCGACACGAAATGCCGAAGTACCTGTGGCGGGTCAGCTACTCCGAGGATGGGGCACGCGGCCTGCTCGCGCAGGGCGGCACCGCCCGCCGAGCGGCCATCACGGAAATGGTCGAGAGCGTGGGCGGCCATGTGGAGGTCTGCTATTTCGCTTTCGGCGAGGACGATCTGTTCGTGATCGGTGACGCTCCGGACGAGGTTTCGGCCGCGGCGCTCGCCATTCGCACCGCTGCCTCCGGTGCGGCGATCTCGCACACCGTGACGCTGCTGACCCCGGAACAGGTCGACCAAGCCGTCGCGCGAGAGGTCACTTACCAGCCGCCCGAAGCATCCTAGGGTTCCGGTCCGCCGCATCCCGTGGTGCGGCGGACCGCCCGCGTCCGTTACGCGACCGGCCGCTGGTCGAGGCGGGTTCGCGCGTAGGCGAGGACATCCGCCGCGTAGTCGGCCCGGTCCGAGACGCACTCGCGGAGTTGATGTATCGCGTCGTCGAGTCGCGGCCCCGGTCCGTGGTCGGCGAGCAGGACGACTATCGCCGCCAAGGTCGGCGCCTGCCGATCGGGTCGGGCCAGGAGTTCGTCGAGGTAGCTGTCCGGTTCCAGTAGCCGTAATGCTCTGCGCGCGTAGGCGTGAACGCGGCGCGGGAGTTCGGCGCGGATGGTGTCGATGTCGGATTGCAGCGCTTGGCGGCCTGCCTGTGCCGGGTCGAGCCGCAGGGTCCACGGCTCGGTCAGTCCGTCGGGTAGGGAGTCGGCGCCGACCAAGTCGGGGCCGGTGGCCGCATCCAGGGGAACGGGCGGTAGGCCCAGTCGGGCGTTGCGCCAGTTGCAGTACTCCCACCAGGCGGTGGGCGTGGCGTTCATGGTCAAGCCGAATCCGAGAACCTGCTGTCCGTCGGTCCATGTGCGGGAGACGCGGGTGCGACCGACGGAAGCGACTCCGCCCGGCGCGACGCGGGTCCACGTGGGCTCGCTGCCGTGAAACCCGTACGGCTGTAGCAATTTTCCTATCTCTTGCAGCAGACGACGCACTGCCGTATCGGGGCTGACCATGCCAGGCAGATTAGCGACGAGCCCCGACACGGCAGCACGCCCGCACCTGTGCCGCCGTTTGGCGCGGTCTAGCGGGTGCGGGGCGAGTGAAGCTGTGATTGTCGCTTTCGCCGGTATGTAGTTGTAGCCCAGTAACTTCGGGCTGGTCGCCGTTTCGGGGACGCGGTACTGTGCGCGGCGATGACTACCCCGGTGGGGACAGGAGGATCGGCGATGATCGGCACGGTACGGATCGCGCTCGTGGTGGCGGGGGTGGCGCTGGCGACCGGTTTGGGGATCGGTGGCTCGGCGGCCGAGGGGGACGAATGGGAGGGTGACCACACCGCGATCGACGCTCGGGTGTGCGTCGACGGCGGTGGAGTGGTGGTCGGGCGAATCTGCGAAGGTGGTGTCTACACCGGCTACATCGTCGGCTAGCTCGCCGCACCGCCTCCCCCCAGCTGGGATGCCGCGCGGTCTGCCCCGGATCGGAAATCCGTTGCGCGGCAGTGCCATCGGCGTTCATCACCCAGATCTCTGCTCCGGGTTCGGGTGCGGGATTGCGGGTGTAGAGAATCTTCGTGCCGTCGGGGGAGAACGCGGGACCGTTCCCGCCGGTGGCGAGCTCGACGACATTGCCGCCGTCGGGATTCATCGTCGCAATGGCCCGCCCGCCGACGACGATCCCACGCAGGCTGGGGCTGCTGGGTGTCGAGACCGGAACCGCCTGCGGCGTGGCCGAGTCCTCGAGTGGGCGTAGCGTGTCGCCGATGAGCCGGTCGATCTCCTCGGCCGCACCCTTACCTCGCCGCCGCTGCGCGTGAGTACCTCCAGCGTCGGGTGATCCGGTCTCCGCCGATCCGAGCATGTATCCCGCAGGGTGTCTGGCGACAGACAGGGCAAGCCCGAAGACGCAGACGGTATTCCTGAGATAGTGTCGCCCCGTTACTAGCCGCGACTCCCGCCAGGGGACGAGGAGATTGGCAGGTTGGACGAGATCCGTACGGCAGCGTTGCTGGAAGCGGGGAACCTTCGAGCGCAAGGTGCCTACAGGGCGGCCGCCGAGGTTCTGCGGAAAGCGTGCGTCGAAGCACTGCACGTCGATCTGCTACGCGCAAATGACGAGCTGTTGGGCGAATGCATTGGTAGGGAGGAGTTCGCCGCCGCGCTGGTTCTCGCCACGACTGGGTGGGAGAACATCAGAGCAATCCGAGGCGATGATGAGGTCGTGCTCGAACGCGCGACCACCGTGCTGATTGTCGCCCAGAAACTGGGCGACAACAAGCGGGCCGCGGCGTTCGCGGACTATATCGTGCGAGGCTGGCGCGAGTTGGTGCCGCCCCGTCATCCGGAGTTATTGCGGGCGTTGTTCGATGCGGCGGACGTGGCGATGGATGCCCGCGAGTTCGAGCGGGCTCTCGAGCTGTACACCGAACTGGCCACAAGCGTAGGACCGGGCCAACAAGATCCGACGGCGGACGCGTCTCTACGCGCCCAAAGTCACTTTCTGGCAGGAATGCTGGCCGCCCGTCTCCAGTCTGGCGACAAGGCCGAAGAACACTGGCAGCGGACTATGCACTACGCATTACAGCTCTCGCCGGAAGTAAGGCGCCCGCTGGAGATCGGGGCGCTGCTGCAAATCGGCAACCTGATGCAGCGTTTCGGAGATCTCGCAGGTGCGACAGAGCAGCTGATACGGGCACACGGCTTGGTGCGCGAGCACATGGAGGCGTCCAGCGAACCCGTCTGGCTGAGCGAGGAAGCGAGTGGAACGGCCGCGGCCAATGAGCTGTTGAATCTAGGTATTCGCCTGATCCGCGCTCAGGACCTGCCTGAGGCCGAGTACGTGCTGCAGTCCGCGATGGACTTGTTCAACCGCACCGGCGACCGCTATGGCGTTGCCCGTGCTGTGCACATGATCGGGCAGGTCTACCACTCGATGGGGCACTTCGACCATGCGGAACGCAACTATCAGCACGCGTTGAAGGTGCTGCGCAGTTCGGCGGCGTCTTCGGAGCAGTGCGCACCGGTGTTGATCTCGTTGGGTGCGCTCTATGAAATGGGCGGCCGGTACGAGGAAGCGACAGCTGCTCTCCGTGAGGTCGTCGCGGCGCAGCCCACCGACGCAGGTCCGTCCGAACGCGTCGCTGTCCTGAACGGCCTTGCCCGGCTGGACTATCGTCTGCGACGGGACCAAGACTGCGAACAACGGCTAGTAGAGGCCATCGCCCTGCTGCGTACCTTGCCCGACAACAAGGACGGGCTGAGCAAGTTGCTCGCCAATCTTGCTGAGCTGTATGCCTCGACCGGTCGTGCCGTCGAGGCACTCACGACCTTCGACGAGGCTCTGGCCCTGGACGACCGCTGGCTGATCGAAGTGTTCAGCCGTGGGTCGCAGCGCCAGTGGCTCGCGGCGGCGAGCGCGACACGGTTCCGAGTGGACCAGATGCTGTCCCTGGTGTTCGCCGAGCTGTCTGGCGATCCGACGGCAGCTGCCATCGTCGCCAGCGCAGCACTGCGACGCAAAGGCCTCACCACTCGCGCGGCAAGATCGTTGATCGATCGTGCCGCACGCAAGTCCGACGCCGATCCATCGGTAGCCGCACTTGCCCAGGAAGCAGCTGAATTGCGCGCGACGATTGGAGCGTGGCGGCTGGCCGGGCCTGCACTCGGACACGAGAAGGAGCATGAGGATCGGCTGTTCGCCGGTCGCCGACAGCTGGACGCTATAGAGGCGGAGATCGCCACTCGGGCACCCCATGTGAGCGAGTCGGACCTGTTCGGTGTGCCGCTCAGCGAGCTCATCTCTGCAATCCCGTCACAGGCCGCGCTCGTAGAGTTTCGCCGTTTCACGGTATACGACTTCCACTCCGAGGACCGCAGCGAGGCAGGCATGCGGCGCGGAACGCGCTACGCGGCGATCATCTTGCGCGATCGAACCAGTACCGTGGTTGTCGATCTGGCCGACGGTGATGTGATCGACCGGCTCGTCGACGGCTCCGTCCGGGAACTCAGTGGCCAGCAGGCAGAGACGGACGATCCTGCCGAATTACGCCGCGCACTCATCGAACCACTGGCGCCTCATCTGGACGGTGTAGAGCATCTGATGCTTTCCCCGGACGGCGAACTGACCCGACTGCCGTTCGAGGCACTGCCGTTGGGCGAGGGCGGGCATGTGATGGATCGCTGGTTGGTGTCCTATGTATCCGCGAGTCAGGACTTGATGCGTGGCACAGCTTCGTCATCGCACACCGAGCCGATGGTCATAGCCGCCCCTGATTTCGATCTGCTGGCGTCATCCGACACGGCTGGGCCATTCGCCCCGCTTCCCGGGGCGTATACCGAGGGCGAGAAGGTCGGTGCGCTGCTCGAGGTCACGCCGGTGACAGGGGCAGACGCGGTCAAAGCAGAGGTACTCAGCGCCCGTAGTCCGTTGGTGCTTCACCTGGCCACGCACGGCTTTTTCTCGAGCGCCGTCCCGCCACCGGTGCTGCGTCCCGAACAGTTCGCCAAGGGTATGACGATCACCGCGGCGGATGTACAACGTCAGCTCGTCGCGCTCGACGGCATCTTGTCCACCCCCATCGAGTTCGTCGAGGTCGGCCCGAAGGACGAGTTCAAGCGGTTGTCCGGCGAGGGCGTGAACGATCCGATGCTGCGGTCAGGTCTGGCCTTGGCGGGAGCCAACTCTTGGCTGGCGGGCCAGGACCTTCCGCCGACCGCCGGCAACGGTGTCCTCACCGCAGCGGACTTGGCGGATATGGACCTCACCGGGACCAAGCTGGTTGTGTTGTCCGCCTGCGATACAGCCCATGGCGATTCACACGTTGGGGAAGGGGTGTTCGGACTGCGCAGGGCTGTCACGCTCGCCGGTGCCAGGTGCCTGGTGATGACACTATGGAAGGTCCCGGACCGGCAGTCCACCGAGCTGATGACCGATTTCTACACCCGGTTGAGAACAGGCGAACCACCACCGATCGCGCTCGACACCGCACGTAAGACGTTGCGCCGACGCTACCCGCACCCGGCGTATTGGGCTGCGTATATCTGTCAGGGCAGCGTGGGATCTGTATTCCTTCCGGAGGACCCTCGATGATCACGCTGGCAGCGCTGATGGCGCAACTCGACCGTACGGCCGAACCCGGCGAACACGTGCCGACCATCATCGTCGACGCCGACGCCGACGCTGACCCAGCGGTCGCCTCCGCATTGACGTACTTCGACGACGACGAAGAACGCACGTCGGTTCTGGTTCATCACAGTGGCGCGGTTCTCGGTGTCCTGTCCCGCGAAGCGGCGTATACATTGCCGCCGCCACCGCAGTATCTGCGGCGCGATGCCGATTTGGCGGGACGTGCGGTGCTGCCGGGCCAGCCTCGCTGGGAAGTTGTCGCCCTGCACTGTCCGCAGCCCGGCTGTACCCGGCGACTCGGCCTCGTCTTGTACGCGCCAGAGCTACCCCGCTGCCCGGTTCACTCGGATCCCATGGTGGCCGAAGTCCGATGACAGCCGCGAGTTTGCCTGGCCTCGGCCAGAATCTGGGTCGTCGACTCACTGTTGTCGGAGCACTCCCGGCACTTGTCGTTGTGCTGGGCGTCGCCGTGCAACTTGCCGCCGGCGCGCCGAATCATCCGCCGAGCCGTCAGCACCTGGTCAAGACCTTCGAGGGGCTGAGCGCCACCGAGTGGACGCTGGTCGCGGTGGGCGTCTTGGTCGCTGTGCTGGTGCTTCAGCCGTTTCAGGTCGCCCTGGTCCGCGCGCTCGAAGGGCATCCGCTGCTCCGAGGCCCGCTGAAAATCATCGGTCTGCCAATGCGAGCCGTCTGGACATTCCGCTGGAACCACCTGAACGCACGTCAGCAAACCCACGATCCGGACGGCGCCGACAACGGCAAGCTACTCGCCGCGGCTGCCGCGATGAGCCGGCTGCCGAGCAGAGAACGTCTCTTGCCCACCCGGCTCGGCAATACGCTCCGAGCCGCCGAAGACCGTCCGGCAGATCGTTACGGCCTCGATATCGTGGTCGCCTGGCCACATCTGCACAGCCTGCTGCCCGAACGTGCAGCCGCAACCACAGACGACGCCCGCGATCAACTGGACGCTGCTTGCCGTTTCACTGTCGCGTTCGCTTCGCTCGGCGTGGTATCCGCTTTCCTGCTTTCCGGCTGGTGGCTGGTCACCGTCGCGCTCGCAACCGCCATTCTCACCGTGCTGGCCTATAGAGCGACCATCGCCGCCGCCGGCACATACGGCGAACTGGTGAACGCTGTTGTGGCACTGCACCGCTTCGATCTCTTGAAAGCGCTCCACCTGCAACTGCCCGACAACACCGAATCGGAACACAAGCTGTTTAAAGCTGTATCGCTCCACCTACGCCAGGGGTGGCCACTGGACGTCGGCTACCACCACGACTGACTCACGTTTCGATGTCCCGATGCCGCATCGACGGGTTGCGGTGAGTGTGAACCGGCAGCGTCGCTGGGTCTCTGGCGGTGCTCGAACGGCGCCGGGCGATCGACGGTCGCGGAAGCATTGGCGCAGCGATAGTTTCGGAAAGGGGCCCGGATGTTCATTCGGATAACGGCGGCCGCGCGCGGCGCCGCCCGCGTTCTGGTCATCGTCCGGGTGCTCGCGCCCGTGCTGGCACGCGATCTGGTGCGGCGGCGCACCGGTCGCCCGTCGGCGCTGGTCGCCGAGCTGCCCGGCGCGTTCGTCGCGCTCGGGCCGATCTTCGTGAAGTTCGGGCAGTTCGTCGCGTCCTCGCCGAGCGTCTTCGGGACGGCGGCCGCGCGGGAGTTCGCCCCGCTGCTCGAACAGGTCGCGCCGGTGGACGTGGCGTTGATCCGGCGGCGCATCGAGGCGAGCCTGGGCGTCGAGGTGGGCCGGTTGTTCACCGAATTCGACGACGACCCGCTGGCGTCCGGGTCCATCGCGCAAGTGCACCGCGCGGTGACGAGCTCTGGTCATTCCGTAGCGGTGAAGGTCGTCCGGCCTGGCATCGAGCACACCGTCGCCGCCGACGTGACGCTGCTGCGCTGCGCGGCGGTCGTGCTCGGCTGGACCGCCGAGGGACGCCGGTGGAACATCTCCGGGGTCATCGAGGAGTTCACCACGCTTCTGCCGCGGGAACTGGATCTCGCGGCGGAAGCGGACGCGATGCGGCGGTGGGCCGCGGAACTGGCTGCCGCCGGTTTCACCGGGCAGGTTCGGGTGCCCGAGGTGCACACGGAGTGGTCGTCGCGCTCGGTGCTCACCATGGAATTGATCGAGGGGACGACGATCATCGAGCCGGCGCCGGGAGACTCCGAGGCGTTCGACGGCGAGTCGATCATGAGCAGGCTGACCCTCTCGCTGTTCCACACCGCGCTCAAAGGCGGGTTCTTCCACGGGGATCTGCACGCGGGCAACATTCTGATCGACCGGGACGGCGGGGTCGTGCTGATCGATTTCGGGATCGTCGGCGAGCTCGACGAGCCGACGCGTCTACAGATCAAACACTGCATCGCCGCGCTTCTGCTCTTGGGCGACTTCACCGCGGCGACCCGCGCGCTGGTGCGCCTCGGTGTGCTCAGCGCCTCGGCACCAGTCGAGCAGTTGGCCGACCGGATCCGCGCGGTCGCCATGCACGCCGACGCGCCGGTCGGCATGCTACGGCTCGGCGACGTCGGCACCGAACTGCGCGCGCTCGCCGACGAACACGGCATGACCATCCCGCGCAACCTGGTCCTGGCCGGTAAGCAGGTCGTCTACCTGGAGCGCTACATGAAGCAGGTCGCGCCGGGCTGGAATCCGGTGTCCGACAAGGCATTGAGCCGCTTCTTCGCGGGCGTGCTCGCGGAATCCCTGCGCGCGACCTCCTGAGTCGCGCGGTCGCGGGCAAGAGTTCGCGGTTGGAGTGAGGACATGATGTGGAACAGTGACGACATCGTCGTCGATCCCGAAAAGGTACGCGCGCACGCCAGCGCGGTCGAATCGACGCTCGGCAACGTCAGCCAAGCCAAGCAGGCCGCCGACTACGTGGCCAAGTTGGACGACGGCTACGGGCTTTTCGTCATTATGGTTTCGACCAGAAGGCGCTGCTTCCGAGGATCAACAGCGACGGTGCCGAACCGGGGCTGCTCAAAGGTACGCCGCTGGGAGATACGTGGGAAGCCGGCGGGCTGGTCAAGGAAGCCTTGAATGGGGAAGACCCGGTCAAGAATTTGTACAGCGCGGCTCTCAAAGCTTCCTCGGTAGCCGTCGCCGCGGCGGACGTGCTGGAGTACCGGAGTCGCATGGCCGCAGGGGTTCCGCTGGCGAAATTCGATCCGTTCAATATCGTGGGCGCCCTGCTGATGGGCTGGATGCTGGAGAATGTCGAGCCGCTGCGCAAGGCGCTCGACTGGGTCACCGGGAACCCGGACATGGTCAAGGCGTATTCCAAGTCCTGGGAGAACATCTCCGATGTGCTGACCAAAGCCGCCGCGACATGGAACACCGAACTCGACAAAGATGTCAGTGAATGGGCCGGTGCCGCCGGTGCGGCCTACAAAAGCAAGGCCGACGCGTTCATGGCGGACATCGAGGCTCAGGCCTCCCTCGCCGCCTCGCTGAGCAAAGTGAATGCCGCGCTCGGTGATCTGGTCGAGGGCGTTCGCGGTGTCGTGACCGAACTCCTGAACTGGCTGGCCGGTGTACTCGTGGAGGCTGCCGCGATCATCATCTGCACCGGGGGGACGGCGTCTTTCGCGGCGGTCGCCCGCGCCAGCACGAGCATCGCGGGCGCGGGTACGAAGTTGTCGAGTATCCTGCTCCAGCTTGCGAAAGAAGCGTCGACGATCATCGGAATGGTGCCGAAACTCATTCAGATCGTGCAGGGGGCGACCGAGGCTTCCATCAGATCGGCGACCGCGTAGGCCGGGCGAGATCGCAAGAGGAGACGTGGTGGGGAGATACCGTAGTACGTCCGCCTTGCCGCTACCAGCGGATTGGGAGCGAAAAGCGTTCGGCGCGTATCGCTATGCGGTGCTGCCGTTCGCGTGTGCGCTGGTCTTGTGGCCGATCGTTGCGGGCGTGATCTGGGCAGTCGTGACAGGTGCGGGATCGGATCGATGGGCCGGACTCCTCGGGGTCGCGCTACTGGGTCCCCTGGCCGCCTCTTTCACGATGTGGGGATGGTCGGAACTCCCTCGAACCGCTCCGGTGGCTGCTGACATCCGTGTCACCGATGCCGGGCCCGCACTTGTGCTGCCGGTACCGCGCCCTTCCTCCGCCGGAAGCTTGCTAGCCGTAGCGGTCGGAGTGGCTCTGCTCGGGGCCGGACTGTGGCAGTTCATCGCCTCGTTGAACGACGACTGGTCGACCGGAGCCGCGTTGTTCTTCCTCATTGCCCTGCCCGCCTTGTTCGCCATCCTCCTCGGCCTCGGTACCTACAAACCTCGCAAAGTCCTCGGCAACGTCGGTATCGTGCTCACGGCACAGCACGTCGCGATCGATTACGGCAATGGCCCGACCAATGTTGCCTGGCAGGACATCTCGGCGGTCGGCGCCCGAAACCGCCGAGAAGGGTTCAGATTCGGTAGCGGCACCAACGTGACCACGCTTGTCACCGGCGATGCCGACACCGGCTACGGAACCATCGACATCGGCCACAAGGACCTCGAGACCGACCCGACCCGGGTTTACCACCTGTTCGTGTTCTACGTGCGCAATCCGGGGCTGCGCTCCGAACTCGGGACCGAATACGGGTTGGACCGCTTCCGGCGCGGCGGGTACGCGCCGGAGCAGCCCCCGGCCTTCGTCGATTGAGATCCATGCCCTCGACAGCGGTCCTGCCGACTACCAGGGACGCTTGACCCGCCCGGTCGCGGCTGCGGTCAGCCCGCCTTCGCGGCCGCTTCGTGATAGGCGGCGGTCAGCTCCGCGAGCACCCCGTCGGCGGGCGGCGGCGCGCCGTGGAGGTGGGTGGCGCGTAGTTCGGTCATGAATCGTTCCCAGAGTGGCGGGCCACCCGCAGCCAGCAGCTCGGCTCGCACGGTCAGTTCCGGCGTCGTGTCCAGCCAACGTGCGCCCCACGCGCCCAGCTGCGCCATGACGGGGACGAGTTGGATCGCCGCCTCGGTGAGGCGATATTCGACCTTCTGGCGGTGGCTCGGGTCGTCGTGGCGGGTGAGCAGTCCCGCGGCGACGAGTTTGGCGAGGCGGT
Source organism: Nocardia sp. NPDC050713 (assembly GCF_040654315.1). Taxonomy (NCBI): domain Bacteria; kingdom Bacillati; phylum Actinomycetota; class Actinomycetes; order Mycobacteriales; family Nocardiaceae; genus Nocardia; species Nocardia sp. NPDC050713. Next base: position 476,942 of record NZ_JBFAHS010000003.1, read on the forward strand.
TGGCGAGGATGTTCGACGCGATGCCTTCGATGGACGCGGTGAGCAGCTCGCGGAAGTGTGTGTTGCCGCCGAACACGATGTCGCGCAGGACGATCAAGCTCCAGCGGTCGCCGAGAAGCTCGACCGTCATGTTGATCGGGCAGCCCGATTTGCCCGGGGACACCGGCAGCTTGTCATGGGCAACTGGTTGCGACACGGGATCAGTCTAGGTTAGGTTCCTAACCGATTGCACATTGCAACCAGAAAGGGGAGTTTCCATGACACAGATGGTCCGTGTGCAGAACTTCATGGTGTCCGCCGACGGATACGGTTCGGGCGAGGGGCAGAGCTTCGAGCGTCCGTTCGGTCACGCCGATCCGAGTGCGTTCTTCTCCTGGGCGGGCGCCACCGCGCACTGGCCCACCCGGACCGAGCCGGGTGGAACCTACGGCCTCGACGACTACATCACTCGCGACTACCGCAACAACATCGGCGCGGAGATCATGGGGCGGGGCAAGTTCGGTCCGCAGCGGGGACCGTGGGAGAACTACGACTGGCAGGGCTGGTGGGGCGACGAGCCTCCGTTCCGCACACCGGTATTCGTCCTCACCCACTACGAGCGACCCTCGATCACGCTGGGGGACACTACATTCCATTTCCTGGATGCGACTCCCAAGGACGCGCTCGCGCGGGCGTTCGAGGCCGCCGAGGGCAAGGACGTGCGGATCGGCGGCGGGGTCGCCACGATCCGGGAGTTCCTCGACGCCGACCTGATCGACCGGATGCACTTCGCCGTCGCGCCGGTCGCGCTCGGTCGCGGCGAACGACTGTGGACGAGTCCCGACGAACTCGCCGACCGTTTCCATCTGGAGCGGGTTCCGCGCCCGAGCGGGATCGTGCACCACTTCTTCTGGCGGAAATGATCTTTTCGACGGCTTCGTGAGGAGGTTGCCCGACCGCGTCGGACGATGAATGGAAAGCGGTCCCCACCCCTTTCCCCTTTCAACATATAGCGCACAGGGGGGCTTGCGGCAAGGCCCCGGTCGTCACGCACAATGGCCCGCCGAAGCCAGAACCTGCGGAAATGGGGTGTCGCGAAGTGCGCGGTGTGTTGTCGACGTCCGGGTCGCAGAAAACCGGCGTCCACGGGAACCCGAGGAATCGTCGAGCCAGCGAAAGTGAGGGGCAAGTGTCGACCCGGCGGTACGAAGACGAATTGCGGTCCGAGCGGAGCTACGTGAACGGGCTCTACGCGCGGCTCGACGCCGAGCGCGCGCGAGTGAAGGGCCGCTACAGCGCGGCGTTGCGGGGAAACGGCGTGTCACCGATGGAACGGGATTTCGAGGTGCGCGCGCTGGGCAAAGAGGTGCGGCGGCTGGACGTGGCCGACAACGGGCTGTGCTTCGGCCGGTTGGACTCGCTCTCGGGCGAACGTCTCTACATCGGCCGGATCGGCCTGTTCGACGAGGCGAACGAGTTCGAACCGCTGTTGCTCGATTGGCGAGCGCCCGCGTCGAGCGCGTTCTACACCGCCACCGCCGCGCATCCGGAGAACATGCGCCGTCGCCGCCAATTCCACACGCGCGGAAGGCGATTGGTCGATTTCACGGACGAGGTCCTTGGTCGCCCCTGCGGTGGCGAGCGCGGCGACGCGGCCTTGCTCGCGGCGGTGAACGCGCCGCGCGGTGCCGGGATGCGCGACATCGTGGCGACGATCCAGGCCGAACAGGACCGGATCATCCGGCTCGATCACCCTGGTGTTCTGGTGATCGAAGGCGGCCCGGGGACCGGGAAGACCGTAGTGGCGCTGCACCGCGTCGCGTATCTGCTCTACACCCAGCGCGAGCGGATGGAACGGCACGGTGTGCTCGTGGTCGGGCCCAATCCGGCGTTCTTGACCCACATCGGCCGCGTCCTGCCCTCGCTCGGCGAATCCAATGTGGTGTTCACGACCACCGGCGATCTCGTGCCCGGTCTGCACGTCACCGCCGAGGACGCTCCGGAAGTCGCGCGGCTGAAGGGCTCGCGGAAGATCCTGGACGTCCTCGCTGCGGCGGTCGCCGATCGCCAGCGACTGCCGGAGCATCCGTTGCCGATCGCATTGCAGGACGTCACGGTGCGGATCGACGCGCCGACCGCGGAATGGGCCAGGGAGGAGGCGCGCGCGAGTGGATTGCCGCACAACCAGGCTCGTGCGGTGTTCAGCGAGATCGTCACGTACGTCCTCACCGAGCGGGCGATCGCCCGGATCGGCCGGGGCTGGTTGACCCGTGACGACCGCGAAGCCTGGGAGCAGCTGCGGGCCGACCTTCTGGCGGAACTCGCGGACGACGAGAGGTTCACCGCGGCGCTCGACGAACTCTGGCCGATACTGACGCCGGAAACATTACTGGCAGAGCTGTATTCGTCCCCAGAACGGTTGCGTGCGGCGGGTGCCGACCAGACGCTGTGGCGCGCCGACAGCGACGCCTGGACGGTATCGGACGTGCCGCTGCTCGACGAACTCGTCGACCTGCTCGGTCGCGACAAGTCGGCCGACGGGGACGCCGAGCGGGAACGCAAGGACGAGGCGGCGTACGCCGCGGGCGTGCTGGACCTGATGATCAGCCGCGAAGACCTGATGGACGACGAGGACCATCTGCTCGCCCAGGACATGCTCTACGCCGAGGATCTCGCGGATCGGTTTCTCGAACGCGACACCCGCGAGGTCGCCGAACGCGCTGCGGCGGACCGGGATTGGACCTACCGGCACGTCGTGGTGGACGAGGCCCAGGAGCTGTCCGAGATGGACTGGCGGGTGTTGATGCGGCGCTGCCCCGGCCGATCGTTCACGGTGGTCGGCGATCTCGCCCAACGCCGGTCGGCCGCCGGAGCGACCTCGTGGGACGCGATGCTGGAGCCGTACGTGCCCGGCCGGTGGGTCTACCGGTCGCTGTCGGTGAACTACCGCACCCCGGCGGAGATCATGGCCGTCGCCGCCGCGATGCTCGCCGAATTCGCACCCGGGGTCGAGCCCCCGGAATCGGTCCGCGCCTGCGGCGTCCAGCCCTGGTCGAGGCAGGTCGCCGCGGACGAACTGCCCACCGCCATCGAGGAATTCGTCCGTGACGAAGCCGGTCGCGAAGGCACCAGCATCGTGATCGGGCCGCCCGGCGTGCCGGGCACGGTGCCCGCGTCGGAGACGAAAGGCCTGGAATTCGACGCTGTCCTCGTCGTGGAACCGGAACGAATCCTCGCCGAGGGCCCCCGAGGCGCGGCCGAACTCTACGTCGCCCTCACCCGCGCCACCCAACGCCTCGGCGTCCTCCACCAAGGCCCACTACCGCGGTCCCTGACCGGGCTCACCGAGACCGGACCACCCGCCCACGCCGGAATTCCGCGGTAGGCGTAGCGATTTCGCCGTCGGGCATCAGCGAGGCAATGGGCTGCCCGCGGCGGTCGCGGTGTCGTGTTCCATGACTTCGGTGGCGGCGCGCTCGCCCGAGCGGACGGCGCCGTCGACCCATCCGCACATGACGGCGGAGCTCTCGGTTCCGGCCCAGTGGATGCGGCCGCACGGTGCGCGCAGGGCGTGGCCGAACTGGGTCAGCACACCGGTCGGTGCGTGGCTGAGCATGCCGCCGCCGGAGTAGCGTTCGACGCTCCAGTTCTGCTCGAGGTAGTCGACGGGCGGGCGGGCCTTCGCGCCGAACCGCTCGACGAGTGCGTCCAGAATGGCTTCTCTCCGCTCGGTTTCGTCGAGTCGGCCGATCCGCCGCGCGATAGGCCCCTCGGCGATGACGCACAGGATCCCGGGTCGGCCCGTGTCCGTGCAGGCATCGATGGTGATGGTCGCGGGCGATCCCGGTGCGACCGACTGGCCCGACAATCCGTCGCTACGCCAGAACGGTTGGTCGTAGACGACGGAGGTCTTGATGATGGAGCCGCTCGGCATCCGCTGGTGCAGGAACGATCGATCGACCGGAAGCATTGGCTCGTAAAGGATTTGGCTCGCGATGGCCAAGGGGACGGCGACGATCGCCCGGCGTGCCCGCACGGTCGAGTCGTCGGAACGCACCGTCACTCCGTCGGCGTCCTGCTGGATGCGCCGCACCGGCTGCGACAGGTGGATCGAATCGCCGATCGCGGCCGCCATCGGACCGTAGACGGCGCCCATACCGCCGACCGGCCGCGCATCCTGGGCGCCGTCCTCGACGCCGAGGACGAAGCCGGGCCCACCGCCGGACGCCATCTGGTACAGCACGAAAAGCAGCGACACTTCGGCGGCGGCGGAGGTGTAGCAACCGGTGATCGCGGTCTCGAGGAGTTCGTGCGCCGGTTTGGACGCCACAGTGCTGTCCAGCCACTGCGCCAAGCTGATTCGATCCCATTTGCCCGCGTTCTTCGCCGCCCACGGACTCTCGAGGGGAACCGATCCGCACATATGACCCAGCTCGAGCAACACCGCGCCCAGGTTCATCGCCGCCCACGGACTCATCGTCCACGGGATGGTGCCCGTGTAGCGGTGTTGTTTGCCGCCGACCATCATCATGGCCTCGCCGTCGGTGTACTGCTTGTAGCTCGGGACACCGAACTCGTGCATCAGCGCGTGGATCCGGTCCTGACCCGGCCCGATCCAGGCGCCCCCGCGATCGATCCAGGACCCGTCCGCGCGCGCTTCGGTGAACGTGCGCCCGCCCAGCCGGTCGCGTGCCTCCAGCACCACCACCGACCGACCCGCTTGGCTGAGCCGCAGCGCGGCCGTCAGTCCGGCGAAACCCCCGCCAATCACGCAATAGTCGACGTCTGTCATGGAGCGCCGCCCTCGTATCGGATTTTCCGCGAGCGGCCGATTTCCGCGTGCCGCCACCGTGCGGCCGTGCGCATCACCGGCCGCGGCCTCGACGCACCCTCTGCGTTCGGGCTCGCGTCGGAATTTTCCAGCAATTCTATAGCAATTCGCGCGCCGAGTCTGCCCGCACGGCATCGCCGTTCGTGCTCGTGGCAGCGATTCGGTCGTGCGCTGGGATCGGCTTCGTTCAGTGGCTGGGGGAGATGACGTCGAGCACGCGGAGCACGTTGCCACCGAGGAGCAGGTGGATCGTCTCGGCGGCGAGGCCGCGGCGCAGCAGCGCGTCGGTGAGCCGCGGCAGCTGGGCGGGGCTTTCCAGTCCGCGCGCGGGTCTGATGAAGCCATCCCAGTCCGAGCCGAGCGCGACGGTCTCGCGGCCGCCGACATCGATGATGTGCAGCAGGTGATCGACGACCGCGTCGAGTTCGCCGCCGAGGTAGGCGGGGGAGAAGATGACACCGACGACGCCGCCGGTATCGGCGATGGCGCGGATTTGTTCGTCGTCGATGTTGCGCCACATGGGCCGGACTCCGGCCACGCCGGTGTGCGAGACGATGACCGGTCCGTGGGCGCGGGCGATGGCGTCGAAGAAGCCGGGGCGGTTGATGTGGGCGAGGTCGACCAGCACGCCGAGTTCGGCGCACGCGTCGACGACCTCGCACCCGAAGCCGGTCAACCCTTCCTCCCGGCTACGGCCGATACCCATTGCTGGACAACCGATCTCGCTTCGACTGAAGTGCAGCAACCCCAGGTAGCGCACGCCGCGCCGCGCGAAGGCGACGAGGTTGTCGAGGTCGCCCTCGAGCGCTTGGCCGCCCTCGATACCGCGCAGTCCGGCGCTGATTCCCTCGGCGCGCGCCCGGCGGATGTCGTCGCCGGTGGTCGCCAGCCGGAAGCTGTCGGGATGGGCGCGGGCGGTTTCGTCGAGCGCGTCGAGCTGGCGGTGGATGTCGGCGGCGGTGCCGCGGCGCGGGTAGGGGGCCGTCCACATGCCGAACCATTGCGCGGCGAGACCGCCGTCGCGCATGCGTGGCAGGTCGACATGTCCGACGTACCGGCTGATCGGCCAGCGCGGGCGATGGCGGACGGTGAAGTCGTAGCCGCGGGATATCAGTTTCGGAGTGTCGGCGTGCAGGTCGATGACGGTGGCGCTGTCGTGCACTTGCTGGGCTTCGACGGAGACGAGCATGCGTACCTCCAGACGAGAAGGACGGTCAGCGCCGCCGGAATCGGTCGGCGCGAAACGGGGTCAGTACCGGCGGGCGAACGCCGTCGATCACGTAGCGCGTGAGGGCTTCGGCGGCGGGCGCGGCCAGTGTCATGCCGAGCATGGAAAACCCTGTGACGAGGTAGGTTTCGGCGTGGCCGGGCAGCAGGTCGATGATCGGCAGTCCGTCCGGTGTCAGTGGTCGTTGCCCGCTCCATTCGCGTTGCCGGTCGGTCCAATCGATGCCGTCGAGCATGACCGACGCGCAGCGGGCGATGGGGTCGAGTCGCTGAGCGCTCAACTGCGCCGACGGCCCGAAGTCCATGCCCGAGGCGATGCGCAGCCGGTCGCCGAGCGGTGCGCAGGCGATGTGGTCGTCGAGCAACAGCACCGATCGGCGCAGCGCGGTGGCGGCGGGGACGTCGAAGCTGTAGCCGCGACCGCCGATGAGCGGGAATCGTCTTCCGATCAGGGCGGTACTCGCTCCGGTCGCGACGATCACCACATCGGCGTGACGACGGCCCGCGCCGGTCGCGACCTCGGCGCGCGTACCCAAACGAGTGGCGGTGACGCCTTCCTCGATGCGCACGCCGATGCCACGGAGATGCGCGGCGAGAGCGGCGACGAACGCGCCCGGATCGATCTGAACGTGATCGCGCAGTTCGACGCCGTGGCGGACCAGCGTCGACAGCGCGGGCTCCAGCTCATGGAGCGCGTCGGCGTCCAGGATGGTCTCCGGCACCGAGAACCCGGCGGCCCGGAACGGTTCGCGGGCGCGGCGGAACGCCCGCACGGCATCGGCCTCGCGGGCCACGGCCAGCAGACCCGCGTCGACGCGCCGGAATTCGACGCCTTCGTCGGCGAGCTCGTCCAGCAGCGGGAAGCAGCGCTTGCCCAGCTCGGCCAGCGCCAGGACGCCGCGTCCGTAGCGGCGGGCGGTGGAATGGCGGGCCAGGGACAGCAGCCAGGGCAACAGCCGCGGATAGTCCCGGGCGGCGATCCGCGATGCCGACTCGGGCGAGCGCAGATGCCGGAGCCCGTCGCGCATCAGTCCGGGCTCGGGGAAGGGGCCGGTTTGCGCCGGGTTCACCCACCCGGCGTTGCCGTGGGAGGCGCCCGCGCCGACGCGCTCGGCTTCCAGCACCGTCACCTCGACGCCGCGGTGCGCGAGCTGGTGGGCCACAGTGAGCCCGGCGATGCCCGCGCCGACGACTAGTGCGGTTCGCGGCGTGCTCATATGCCGGAACTGACGTAGCGCGGCATTGTGCGCCCTTCGTTTCGAACGCCGGAAGCATTCCGACGACCGGTGCGTCGTCCTCGCTGGATTGCCAGAACGTTGCCGACGGTCGGGTAGTCGCAGTCTATTCCGGGCCCGGCGGCGGTGTCCTCGATGTGGGATCACTTCGGCACGATCACGCGTTTCGTTTGCTCGGATTACGACCGCCGCTTGTTTTCACCGGGCTATCGCCTCGATTTCGATGCGGTCGGCGACCCAGGACAGGAAGGTGCGTACGTCGGCGGCGGGTAGTGGGACCGCCGAGGAGCGGGGGCGCTCGAAGCTGTCCAGCGCGGCTTCGATGAGCGGTCGGAACGCTTCCTCGGTCTGCGTTATCAGCCGCGCCGCATTCCGCTTCGCCAGCCAGCGGCCGGTGCGGCAGAACGCGACCGAGCGACAGCCGTTGAGGACCTGGTTGTCGCTCAAATGACCTACCCCGTCCGCGTGCTCGCGGACCGAGGCCAGGATCGCGGCGTAGAGGTCGCGGTCGTGCGGCGCCGCGACGACCTGGCGTACCGGACTCCCGTAGAGGAGCCGACCGGACTGGTGGGCGATGGAGCGATCGATGACATGCCAGAACGCCGGGGATCGCTTCGGGTCGAAGTCGGCGCGGCTCGGCAGCAGCGGACCGGTGTTGAGGTTCAGCGAATATCCCGCCGCTACGGACGGTCGCTTGGCGAACTCGGAGTCGTAGATCACCAATTCCAGCCCCGCGGCGGGACAGGGCAGCGCGGGATGAGCGAGCACTTTCGCCATCTGGCGCACCGCCCGCCCGGGAAGAGCCGGACCGGCCACCACCGTCACATCGACGTCGCTGCGCCCGTGCCGATAGTCGGCGAGCGCGATGGACCCCACCGCGAACACGCTGACGAGATGCGGTTCGCATACGGCGCGGGTGCGCCGCACGAGCTCTTCCAGGTACGGCCGCACCTCGACCGGCACCGATTCCGGATCCACGAGCGTGGAGGTCATACGACCAGTATCGGCCCAGGGTCGGATACCGGCCCTCGGACACGTGCGCGCAGTCGAAACCGATGTGCGCTGCGTGACCTGACCGTGGCGACCCGTCTCGAGCGCGTCGATGGTCGTATCCGGCATCGACGGATCGAGACCCGGCTCCTGCCACGGGGCGATCCACTGGGGGACTCGGTGAAATCGTCCTACGGAGGGCTAAGCGCGGCGCGCGGGTGGGATCGTGTGCAGTTCGACTTCGGTGATCTCGCCCGAGGTGACGGTGGCCGTCAGGTAGGTGTGGTGGGGCTGGCGGCGTTTGTCGGTGGGGGAGCCGGGGTTGAGCAGGCGCAGGCCGGTGGAGGTGACGGTGTCCCACGGGATGTGGCTGTGGCCGAACACCAGGACATCGGTATCGGGGAAGTCGCGGGCGCAGCGTGCGTCTCGGCCGGTGGCCGGGCCGGTCTCGTGCACGACCGCCAGCCGCAGGCCGTCGAGGTCGGCGCGGGCGATCTCCGGGAGACGGCCGCGCAGCTCGGGCCCGTCGTTGTTGCCGTAGACGGCGATCAGTCGCTTGCTGCGCGCTTCCAGCCGATCCAGCAGCGCCACCTCGACCCAGTCGCCCGCGTGCACGACGACATCGGCGACGTCCACCGCCCGCCAGACGGATTCCGGCAGATCGCGCGCGCGTTTCGGGATGTGGGTGTCGGAGATGATCAGCAACCGCACGGTGTCCGGTCTACCACCGCCGGAGGTACGACGAGCCGAAGCCACCGAATCCGCGCTGCGAGCGGCCGACCAGCGCGTCGATCGGGCATCCGCGGCAGAGACACCCGTCACGAGAAGATCGCGTGCACCTGGTCGACGGCCTCGGCGCCGTAGGCCACCGCGCCCACCGGAACCGCACCGCGCACCGCCTCGATCACCCGTGCCGTCCATACCGGACCGAACCCGCCGCACAGTTCGATCAGCTGGGCGCCGCCGTCGACCAAACGGCGAGCCACGTCGACGGCCTGCTCCGGGTGATCGACGCCGACGAACACCGACCGGCAAGCGGCCGTCTCCACGACGGTTTCGTTTTCGGGATCGCTTCCTGCCGCGGTGTAGATGAATCCCCATGCGGTCAGCGCCATGCGCGTGCCTCTCCTAGAGCTTCGGCCGCGGACCTATCGAGGCGCGACCCGATCGAAGCCCAGCGAAGCCGATGCCGGGTCGCGCTGTCCACGAGGTAGAACCGCAGAGGCGTGCGGCCATTCCGCACGCACCAGGTCGGCGACCATCCGGCACCATCGCGAGGCCGCCGAATCGGCCGGATTCCAGGCCAGCGCGTAGCGGATGAACGGCGAGTCTTCGACGAAAGGCAGCCAGACCAACCCGTCGCCCGGACGCACGTCCCACGCCGGTCGCAGTGCGACGACATCCCCGCCGTGCGCGAGCTCGGCCGCGAACAGTGCTCGTCGCGGTGCGCTGGCTCGGATCGCCGAGGGCTGCCAGCCCGCTCGGAGCCATGACTCGCGGATCGCGTCGTGATAGCCCGGCGCCGCGGATCGCGCGAACCACGACAGCGCGCTGCCGTCCAGATCGGCCCACCGCACCGCGTGACGCTCGGCCAGCCGATGACCGGCGGCCACGATCACGCCGAGCTGCGCCTCGGCGATCACGACATGATCCAGTCCGGCCAGATCCGTGGGCAAGAGCAGAACGCCCATGTCGAGCGAGCCTTCGCGCAGGGCGGGCAGCTGTTCGGCGGTCTGCGCGTCGAGGAACTCCAGGGTCGGCTCGGCGACCCCGCGCCACAACACCGAAGCCGACCACGGCGGCGCACCGGGTGTCACGGCGACGCGCGGAGTCCGCGCTTCCCGCACGGACTCTCGTGCTCGGCGAGCCGAATCCAACACGGCACGAGCATGTTCGGCGAGCCGCGCGCCCGCCCGAGTCGGCGTCATGCCGGCGGAACCCCGTACGAACAACGCCGTACCGAGGTCACGTTCGAGCGCGATGATCTGCTGACTCAACGATGTCGGCCTGATCCCGACCGCATCCGCGGCGCGCGTGAGATTCCGCTCCTCGGCGACCGCGAGGAAATACCGCAACTGTCGCAGTTCCACTCCGCCACGCTAACGAACCAGCGCCCACGCACCTTCCCGGCGACGGCCCGGTTCGGCTCGCGAGGGGCCGCGCCGGGACCGCGACCGCCGGTTCGACACGCACGGGACCGCGGCATCGGTGGTTCCGTCAGAGAGCCGGTCGATTTCTCGTTCCGTAGGTGCCCCATTCGTCGCCGCGCAGATACGCGAGGTGCTGGGCGTCGGCGCGGGCGGAGACGGCGGCGGCCACGGCGGCGGCGGAGTTGCGGCGCAATTTCAGGAGCACGCCCACGCAGCCCGCGACGATCGCGAAGCCCGCGGCGGCGCCACCGAGTTCGGCGTCGAAGAGATTGCCGATACCGATGAGCAGGCCGAGTGCCGCGACCGCCCACGTCCACGCGCCGGGGTGCCGACGCATCGACCCTCGGAGGCTGCCGAAAGCTTGCTTGGTCTTGTCCGGGTTCTGGAAGCACCAGACGACGAGGTAGAAAGGCCACAGGAACGGAGCCAGCAGCAACAAGACGATGATCTTCATGGCCCTCCTCTCACTGATCCTGGGAATGAGGGATTACCCACCCCATCGAGACCCAGTCCACGCGCTGGTGCTCGCCGCGACTCTGCCGCAGCTGGCAGGCCGGAAATCCGCGAACCGCGCGCCGACCGCAGAGCCGTTCGCGACCTCGGCCGCGTCGAGCGGGGCAGACTGGTCGGATGATCATCGAGCCGTTGCGCCAGGGCGCGATTCCCGAGGTGATCGCGCTGATGGAGCTGGGAATGCCCTACATCACCGCGCGCACCTACTCCGACTACTGGCTCTACGCGAACCTGTTCTCCTCGACCTGTCCGGTGGCGACCATCGACGGCCGGATCGCTGGCGCACTCGTCGCCTTTCGCAGCCAGGACGAACCGGCCGACCTGTACGCGCAGGATCTGATGGTCCATCCCGATTTCCGCCGCCGCGGCGTCACGCGCGCCCTGATGGACCAGCTGCGCGCGACCGCGGCGACGATGGGTTGCCGCCGGATCTACCTGACCTCGATGCCGGGCAACCACGCGGCCCACCGCACCTGGGCGGCGCTCGGTTTCCGGAACGTGCCCGGCGACCGGACCATCGACGGTGTCTCGGTCGTCTCCGACTTCAAGGGCCCCGGCAAGGCGCGGGCGGTCTTCGAACTGCCACTCGACGGATGAGCGCCGAAACCATTGGTGCGAGGGATTTTCGGCCGACAGAGCGCGGCAACTCAGGCCGCGCTGGTCACGCGGGCGGGCGGCTCCGCGAGTGCCTGTTCGCGCAGACTGTCGAGCGTGTTGGTGAGGATCCTGGAGACCTGCATCTGCGAGCAGCCGATCAGGCGTCCGATCTCGGCCTGGGTCCGGTTCTCGTAGAACCGCATGATCAGCACTCGACGTTCGCGCTCGGGCAGCGCGGCGATGAGCGGTCGCACCGCCATGGCGTCCTCTAGCAGGCGATAGCACGGTTCGACGGTGCCGAGAGTCTCCCGGATCGATGGCGTCCCGCCTTCCTCCTCGCCGCGTTCGGGAGTGTCCAGCGAGTCGGCGGTGTAGGCGTTGCGTGCGACGAGCGCCTGGGTTACCTCGGTCAGTTCGACGCCGAGTTCGGCGGCCAGCTCGCGCGCGGTGGGCATGCGCCCGAGCCGGTGGGTCAGCGCGTCGGTGGCGGGCCCGAGGCGCTGGTGCAGTTCCTTGATGCCGCGCGGCACCCGGACGGCCCAGGTGTGGTCCCGGAAGTGGCGGCGCACCTCGCCCATGATCGTCGGCACGGCGAAGGCGAGGAACGGCTTGCCCTGGGAGACGTCGAAGCGGTCCACCGCTTGGACCAAGCCGAGCAGCGCGATCTGCTGCAGGTCGTCGAGATCCTGGCCGCGGTTGGCGAAGCGGCGGGCGATATTGCCCGCCAGCGGCAGACACCGGTGCACGATCTCTTCCCGCAGCGCGCGGCGCTGCGGGTCGTCGGCGTCGAGGGCGGCCAGCTTCTCGAACCACGGTTCGATGTCGTCGTAGCTGTCGCCGGACTTCTTGGCGCCCGGCTTGCTCTCCGATGCCGAGTTGCTCATGGAATACCTCGCTCCCAACCGAATTCGACGTCGGTCAGATACCCGCGACCGCCGACGGCAAACGTCCGTCGAAGCCGGAATTCGTGCCGCCTGAGACCTCTTCGTATGGCGTCGCCGGTCAGCGGAGGCAGCGCAGGGCGCGGTCGGCGGCGTTGGCGCCGCACATGCCGTGCGCGCCGGGGCCGGGCGGTGTGGCGGCGGAGCACAGGTAGTGGCCGGGGAGGCCGAGGTCGTACGGCTGCAAGGTCTTTCGCGGGCCGAAGACGAGCTGGGGGATGTCCTTGGCGCCGGTCATGATGTTGCCGCCGACGTAGTTCGGGTTGTAGTCGGCGAAATCCGTTGTGGTGCGCACGTCGACGCCGAGGACGCGGTCGCGGAAACCGGGGGCGAAGCGTTCGATCTGGGCGACAATCGCTTCGGTGGCGTCGCCGGTGTAGCCGTGCGGGACATGCGCGTACGCCCAGATCGGGTGGATGTCGCCGACCGAGCGCCCCGGGTCCGCCAAATACTGCTGACCCACGAGCACGAACGGCCGCTCGGGCATGCGTCCGGTGTGGATGTCGCGCTCGGTCGCGGCGACCTCCGCGTAGGTTCCGCCCAGATGCACGGTTCCGGCCCGGCGGGCGGCCGTCGCGGTCCACGGGATACCGCCCTGCACGGCGAAGTCGACCTTGAAGGCGCCGGGTCCGTAGCGGAAACGCCGGAACGCCTTGCCGATTCGCGCCGGAAGCCGGTCGCCGAGGATCTCCGCGACGGCGGTGGGCGCCACGTCCCACATCACGACCTCCGCCGCGGGCAGATCGCCCACCGACCTGACCGGAGTTCCGGTCTCGATCTTGCCGCCGAGGTCGCCGAGCCGCGCCGCCATCGCGTCGGTGATGCGCTGCGAACCGCCCGCGGCGACGGCCCAGCCGTAGGCGTGGCCAGCGGTGAGGATGCCGAGGCCGATGCTCGCGCTGAGCGGCCGGTTCAGCGGGCGGAAGGCGTGGGCGGCGACGCCGCCGAACAGGCCGCGCGCCTGCGGCGTGCGGAAGGCCGCCGCGAGCAGGTCGGCGGAAATCAGCGCGGGAATTCCAAAGCGCGCCAAGCTCACCGGATGGCGTGGCACCCGCAGCAGCGGCCGCATGATGTCGGTGCTCATCCGGTCGTAGCGCGCGACGGGACGTTCGAACAGCAGCCGCCACGCACGACCGTCGGCGCCGAGACCGGCTGCCGTGTCGGCGATTGAGCGGTGCAACACACCGGCGCTGCCGTCGTCGAGCGGATGGACGCAGTCGATGTCCGGCCACGCCCAGGTCAGCCCGTAGCGAGCCAGGTCGAGCGACCGGAGGAACGGAGAGCCGACGGCCATCGGGTGGATGGCCGAGCACTGGTCGTGCAGCAGACCGGGCACGATCGCTTCCCTGGTCCGCGCGCCGCCGCCGATCTCGTCGGCGGCCTCCAGCACGGTGACCTGAAGGCCCGCCTCGGCGAGCACGATCGCCGCCGCGAGACCGTTCGGGCCGCTGCCGACCACGACCGCTGTGCTCATATCGCTCTCCGTTCCGGTGGTCATGGGTCAGCCGACGCGCGACGGCTCGGGTTCGCGGACCGGCGCGGCGGGTAGCGTCGCCGCCTCGTAACCCGCGCGCCGCCAGGTCACCTCGTGCGGGATCGGGCCGTCGGGCAGCCACGGCTGCGTCCGCACCGCGTCGCGCACCCGCCATTCTCCGCGCTCGACAACGCCGAGCGCCGCGTCGATGACCTGGTACCGCTGGACGCCGCGGTGGATCGGCTGGGACTCCACCCACACGATGATCCACTCGCCGGGCGCGAACCCGACGCGCGACTGCACCGCGTCGATCAGATCGATGTTGTGCAGGTGCCCGTCGCCGAAGTTGAAGCCGATCAGCGAGTTGCAGCCGAACTCGGCCTCGCGCACCGTCCACCGGTCGAGATCCGGAATGCGCTTGTACAGCAGCGAGAACAGTCCGCGGCCCTGGCTGTGCATGGACCGCCACGCGATGGTCTGCTGCATGGTGATCTCGGCGATCGCCTTCGGGTAACCCATGGCCTGCAACTGGTCGATCTGGTTCTTGGCGGGCCGGTGCGGCAGGCTGTTCAGCTTCTCCTCCGCGCCGGGCGCGAAGGCCCACAGTGCCGAGGCCCAGTTGCCCGCGTACTGCCGCATCGACGGCAGGAACGACACCAGATCCGGGCGCAGATTGCCGAGGACCGGGAAGAACACCAGCGCGGCGACGATGCCGAGGGTCAGCCACGGCGAGGACATGTCGGTCACGGCGTAGCCGTCGGCCGCGGGGTACCCGAGGAAGAGGAACACCGTCAGGTAGGCGAACAGGATGTTCCACTCCAGCGGCACCGCCAGCGGGAAGGTGGAGGTGATGAAGAAGTGGAACACCACCATCATCACCACGCCGGCGAGGGTCAACCAGTGGTTGGTCGAGAACAGCAGCACCAGCGGCGTGACGATCTCGACCGTGGTCCCGCCGACGTGCGCCAGGAACGAGGCGACCTTGGACGGGCGCAGATCACGCGGGAAGTCGCGGTAGTGCAGGCGCTTGATCCGCCGGAACGGCACGGCGGGGCTGTTCGACATCATCGGCGGAACCACGTTCGAGAAGTGGTCGCCGAATTTCGACACGCCCGCGCCGATCCAGACGGCGCAGATCAGCAGCTTCGCCGCGATGATCATGTCGACGAACGGCAGCGCCGCGAAGAAGATCAGCGCGGGCAGGTACTGCTCACCGCGCGCCGCGAGGAAGATCGTCTTGTCCCGCAGACCGCACAGGACATACAGCACGATCGGCGCGATCAGCAGCGCCGGATTCACCAACCCCGCCGTGTTGTCCGGCAGCGCGGTGCTCAGGGACGCGCTCGGGATGCCGGGACGCACGATCGCCGTCAGCAGCGAACCGAGGAACGCCAGGTACAGGCCGACGTCGACGATCGTGCGGGTGTCGCCGTTGGTGAACGGCACGTGCCGCCACGGCCGCAGGCGAATCGTGCCGGGCCGAGCCCAGAACAGGATGCCGCCGGTCATCGGCTTGAATTTGCCCGCGAGCGGACCCCAGGATCCGGCCAGGCCGATCGCCTCGAGCAGGATGGTCCAGAGCACCAGCTTCTGGTAGACGATCGGTTCGTTCCACCACTCGCCCACCGCCCAGAACGGTCCGACGCCGGAGGTCCAGGTCGCCAGCGCGACGCCGCCGACGGTGTAGAGCACGAGCAGTTTGGCGATATAGACGGTGTGGATCATTCGCGGGCTGCCGAACCCGTATTCCACCCAGTGCAACGCCAGCGCGCGCATGCGCTCGCGTAGCGGTTGGTCGAGGAATGTGTCCACGTCGACGGGCGGGAAATCTCCCGTTTTGAATCCCATTGTTCGAACCTTTCTCGCGATCGTTTTCGGGTGCACGGCATCGACATCCGTTCGCTCATCGATCGCGTTCGGACGGTGGCCGGTTCAGTTCTTACGGAGCCGAATTACTGTGCGGCTCAGGCAGGCGCCGCCAGGGCGCGCAGTTTTCTCTTGTCGATCTTGCCCACCGGATTGCGCGGCAGCGATTCGGTCAGATGAATGGCGACCGGCAATTTGACGCGGGCGAGCGAAACGCCGCAGTGCTCGAGCAGGGTCGCCGGCGTGAGCTCGGCGCCCGGCATGGCGACCACGTGCGCGACCGGCACTTCGCCGAGCACGTCGTGCGGCGCGCCGACCACGGCGGCCTCCAGCACGGACGGGTGCGCGTGCAGGACGTTCTCGATCTCCTTGGGGTAGATGTTCTCGCCGCCGCGGATGATCATGTCCTTGATGCGATCGACCAGCACCAGGTAGCCGTCCTCGTCGAAGTAGCCGACGTCGCCGGTGTGCAGCCAGCCGTCGACGACGGTCATGGCGGTCGCTTCCGGCCTGCCCAGGTAGCCGCGCATCACGTTCGCGCCCTTGATCACCACCTCGCCGCGTTCGCCCGCGCCGAGCAGGTCGCCGTCGGAATCCATGACGGCCACGGTCTGACCGGGCAGCGGCACCCCGACCGTGCCCGGCTTGCGCCGCCCGCGCGGCGGGTTCACCGTCGACGCGCAGGTGCCCTCCGACAGGCCGTAACCCTCGACTATCGGTACACGGAAACGGGTTTCGAAGCGCGCGATCAGTTCGGCGGGCATCGGGGCGGCGCCGCAGACCACCAGCCGCAACGACGAGGTGTCCGGCGTCCGCTCCGCGGCCTGGGCCACCAACATGGCGTAGATGGCGGGCACCGCGGAGAAGTAGGTCGGCCGGACGCGCTCGATCACATCGAAGAAGGTGGACGCGGAGAAACGTCCGGCGATGGTGGCGCGGCCGCCCGCCAGCAGCGGCGACAGCACGCTGACCACGATCCCGTTGACGTGGAACAGCGGCAGGATCAGCAGGCTGTGATCGGTCTCGTCCAGCCCGAGCGTCTCGATGAGCATGGCGCACATCGCGGCGATGTTGGCGTGGTCGAGCACGACGCCCTTCGGCTGTCCGGTGGTGCCGCTGGTGTAGATGATCAGGGCGGTCGCGTCGTCCTCGATCGCCACTGCGGGCACCGGCGCGCCGACCCCGACGGCGGGTCCGGCCACGTTGGCCACGTCCAGCGCGTGGAGTCCGCGTCCGCCTTCGGTGATCACGACTTTCGCGGCGCAGTCGGAAATCTGATAGTGCGCCTCGTCGAATGTCGAATCCGGCTTGATCGGCGTGACCGCGGCGCCGAGATGCCAGGCCGCGAAAAGGATTATGACCAATTCCAGGCGGTTCGGCAGCATTACCGCTACCACGTCGCCGCGCCGGACTCCGTGCGTGTGCAGAACGGTCGCGGCGGCCCGGACGCGGCGCGCGAAATTCTCGTTGTCGAGTTCTTCGCGATCGTCCGCGAGACAGGGCCCGGTCGGATTCCAGAGCGCCCGCACGTGGGGTATTTCGGCTACGTTCTGCACCATTTCCTCACCATCGAATGCGTACGTGACTCGGATTACATTTCCAAGGTAGATACCCGGCGAAGGCGGAGCTACGGGCCCGCATCCCAGAGTTTTCGGCGCGGGTTGTGCCGGTGGCACAAAAGGTTGGCGTAAGCGCCCGCCCGGGCCGCTGACCTGGCGTATCGTCCCGGAACAAATGAGCGAACCTGATGACCGGACGATCGACGGGGGCAGGCCACACGCCGAACCGAATGGCGGCGCGGACGCGGGCGGGAACGACGACGTCGAGTCGGCGGTCCGCGAGGTGGCCGAACGCATCAAGGCCGACCTGCCACGGCTGCTCGCGGACATGACCGCGATGTTCGCCGACATGATCGAGGAGTTCCGGCACGACGACGAGGTGCGGCGGCTGATGGAAGCCAGCACAGCCTCGAACCTCGCCGCGATCCTCGACCTGCTCACGCTGGGCATCTCGTTCGACGACCTCACGGTGCCGCCCGCCGCCGCCGAGTACGCCCGCCGGTTCGCCCAGCACGGGATGTCGTTGGAGGCGCTGCTGCGCGCGTACCGCCTCGGCGAGCACATGTTCGCCCAGACGGCGATGACCGTGCTGCGGACGCTCGATCCCTCGGCCGAGCTGGCGCTGGCGACCACCAGCCGGATCGCGGCGCGGATCAACCGCTACATCGACGGGGTCATCGAGGGCGTCATCGACATCTACGAGAACGAACGGCGGCGCTGGGACGCCCGCACGGACGCGACGCGCGCCGCGCAGGTCAAAGCGGTGCTCGAGGGGGAGGAGCTGGATCTGGCCTCGGCGGAGCAGATGCTGGGGACCTCGCTGCGCGGCTGGCATCTCGCGGCGGTCATCTGGACGCCGCCCGGCTCCGCGGCCTCCTACGACCTGCTGCGCACCGGCGTGGGCATGCTCGCCGCCGCGACCGGCAAGCAACCGCTCACCATCCTCGTCGACGAACACAATTGCTGGGCGTGGATCTCCTCGACGGGCAAGCCGTCGCTCGATCCGGCCGTGCTCGAAGCCGAGTTGCGCAAGCAACCGTCGCTGCGGATGGCGGTCGGAGATCGAGGGGCCGGGCTCGCCGGGTTCCGGCAGACGTTCCACGACGCGCAATGCGCGCGCGGCGTGGCGGTCACCGCCGCCAAGGTACGTCAGCTCACCCTATATCCCCGGGTCGCCGTGGCCGGTCTGCTGAAGGACAGTCTCCCGGACGTGCGGGTGTGGGCGCGGCGAGTGCTCGGCGATCTGATGCGCGACGACGAATCGACGGCCCGGCTGCGCGAGACCGCCCAGGTCTACCTCGACGCGCGCGGCAGCCTCACCGACGCGGCCGCCCGCATGCACGTGCACAAGAACACCGTGCACTACCGGATCCGCAAAGCCGAAGAGCTGCTCGGTCATTCGCTCGGCACCAACCGGCTCGACGTCGAGATCGCGCTCATGGTCTGCGCTCAATTCGGTATCACGACAACGGGTTCCGCACGGGAATGACAGTCCCGTCGCCGGATGCGGTGTCAGCAGATCGGTGGCCGGTGGTCGGCTTCCCGGTGGCTCGGTGGTGGGGCCTGGTGGTCGGCTTCCCGGTGGCTCGGTCGTGACGCCTGGTGATCGGCTCTCCGGTGGCTCGGTGGTGGGGCCTGGTGATCGGCTCTCCGGTGGCTCGGTGGTGGGGCCCGGCGGTCAGCTCCCCGGCGACTCGGTCGTGACGCCTGGTGATCGGCTTTCCGGTGGCTCGGTGGTGAGGCCCGGTGATCGGTTCCCCTGGGGCTAGGTGGCAAGCCTCGGCGGTGGGTCACCCGGCGACTCGGCGGTGGGCACCGCGCAGCGGGTTCGCCACCGGCGACTTGATCGCGGGCAGGGTGATGGACATGCGGACGCGGGTGCCCCGTCCGTTGTGGTCGATCTCCAGTTCCTCGGTGAGCGCGCGCATCATGTCGATGCCGCGCCCGCGGTGACCGGGATCGGCCGAGCGCGGCTTCCATGTCCCGGTGTCGGTGACCTCGATGACCACCCGTTCGGTGTCGCATTCCGCGCTCAACCGCACCCGTTCGGTCGCGGCCGCGCCGTTGCGGTAGGCGTGCTCGATGCTGTTGCTGCACGCCTCGTTCGCAGCGGCGACCAGGTCGGAGGCCAGATCGTGCGGCACGGCCGCGGCGGCGAACCAGGCCTTGAGCTTGCGGCGCATGCCGGAGAGTTCGTCGGCGTCGGCGGGGACGTCCAAGCGCAGCGGCGCGGGCGGCTGCCGATACACCACCATCGCGACGTCGTCGTCGTAGCCGGCGGCCGGGCGCAGCCGGGAGAGCACCGCGTCGGCCACCTCGCGCGGCAGCTTGCCCGCGGTGTCGGCGAGCACGGCCGCGATCTTGGCGAAACCGTCGTCGATGTCGACGCCACGCTGCTCGACCAGCCCGTCGGTGAACAGCACCAGCGTCGAGCCCGGGGTCAGCGCGGTGGTGGCCTCGGGGCGGCGCGGCATGTCGAAGGTGGCCAGCGGCACCGAGCGCCCGCCCTCCAGCAGCCTGCCCGGCTTGTCGACGTCGGCGAGGATGGGCGGCATGTGGCCCGCGCTGCTGTAGCGGACCAGTCCGCGCACCGGATCGAGCACGGCCGCGCACACCGTGGTGCACATCGCGCCGGGAATGCGGCTCGCCACCGTGTCGAGTTCGGCGAGCAGCTGCGCGGGCCCGGCTCCGCGCAGCAGCAAAGCCCTTCCCGCCGAGCGCAATTGGCCCATCACCACGGCGGCCGACAGCCCTCGGCCCACGCAGTCG
Source organism: Nocardia sp. NPDC050713 (assembly GCF_040654315.1). Classification (NCBI taxonomy): domain Bacteria; kingdom Bacillati; phylum Actinomycetota; class Actinomycetes; order Mycobacteriales; family Nocardiaceae; genus Nocardia; species Nocardia sp. NPDC050713. The sequence continues at coordinate 497,073 of NZ_JBFAHS010000003.1, forward strand.
CCGACCACGACGCCGATGGTGCCGTCGCGCAGCGGCACCACGTCGTACCAGTCGCCGCCGATCTCCAGCGGCGGCAGGGCGGGTTCGTAGTGCACCGAGAACCGCGGCGGCAGTTCGATGGGACCGAGCATGGCGCGCTGCAAGGTGAGCGAGGTGGCGCGGGCCTGATCGAAGTTGCGCGCCCGCTGCACCGCCAGACTCAGGTGCCCGATCAGCAGCGAGAACAGCGTCCAGTCCGCGGCACTGATGGCGCGCGGCGCGGCGAAGCGCAACCACAGTGCGGCGTCGCCGGTTTCACCGAGCGGGGCGACGATCCCCTCGGAGCTCTCCGCGCCTTCCGGAATCGCGAACAGGCTGCGCGGCGGCCTGCGCCGGGCACGTTCGAGCAGGGCGCGCGCGGAGTGGTCGAGCGCGGCGGGGTCGGTCTCGACTCCCGTACCGCTCGACGGCTCGACGGTCCCCGAGACGTAGACCTCGGGCTCGGCATTGCGGCTCGGCCACACGGTGACCACCGCGGACTCGGCGCCGACGGTGCGCCGCAGTTCGTCGAGGCCGACCGCGAGCACCTCGACCACGCTGGTCGCCGCGCCCACCGCGGTGGCCAGCCGGGAGGCGGCCTGGTCGCGGGCCTGCGCGTCGTGCTCGGCGGTGACGTCGCGGATGGTGCCGACGTAGATCAGCTCGTTGTTCTCCGGCTTGACCAGCGCGCTGGTGCTCACCGCCAACCACAGCTGCCGCCCGTCGCGGTGCCGGATCGGCAGCACGAAACGCAATGCCTCGGTACCCAGATCGGGATAGCGCGGCCCCGCGGGCAGCGACCACGGGTGCGGCACGGCGTACGGCACGTCCGCGGGGCCGTAGCCGGTGAGCGCGCCGAAGGCGGAGTTGACCTCGACGATGGTGCCGCGCGCGTCGGCGACGAAGAATCCGTCCTGCAGCGATTCGACGAGCGCGGTGCGGAAGGCGTCGCGGCCCGCGAGATCGTCTGCGCGCGAACGCTGTTGCTCGTAGCGGCGCGTGCCGTCGAGGTAGCCGCGGGTGGCGATGTCCAGCGCGGCGAGGGTCTGCAAGAGGAATTCGAGTGCGGTCTCGGCGATTCGCGGTTGCGGTGCGGTACCGCTCTCCGCGGCGGTGTCGATCAGCGGCTCGGCCGCGGTGTCGATCAGCGGCTCGGCCGCAGTGTCGATCAGCGGCTCGGCCGCGGTGTCGATTCGTGGCTCGGCCGCGGTGTCGATCGGCGGCTCCGCGGTGGCGCCGGTCTCGTACTCGGCCTGTTCGGCCTCGGTGGCGAGCCGGAAGTGGTTCTCGGTGAGATCGAGCAGGCTGATGCTCTCGACCAGCGCGCGCCTGCCGAGGTCGTAGCCCTCGGACAGGCTGTCCTGACTCGGGGCGGCCAGGTGGCGGCGCAGCGCGGCGGCGTAGGCGTCCAGGAATTCGGCGAGCACGGTGCTCATGGGCGACCGCCGATCACGACCCCGCCTCGCCTGCACCCCGCTGCATCGGTCATGACGCCCCGTTCGTCGTCCCGCCGCGGTGCCGGGCGGCCAGCACCAGGGCGTCGTCGGTGTCCTTGGCATGCCTGGACAGGATCTCGGAGGTGATCTCCGCCGTGGACCTGGAAAGGTCGATGCCCTCGGCGGATTCGGTGACGATGCCGTCGGTGGTCATCAGCAGCAGGTCGCCCGCGCGCACCTGCACGGTCTGCGGTTGCAGGGTCTGCGGTAACCGGTAGCCCACGATCCCTCCCGTCTGCAGGACCGCGGCGCGCACGGTCAGCCCGGCCGGGCTCGCGGAGAGCACCCGGCAATCGACATTGCCGACGCCGAGCCAGCGGATGATGTCGGTGTCGTCGAACAGTGCCAGCGACACCGCCGCGCCGCGGGTGTCGGCCATGGCCCGATGACACAGCACCATCAGCACGTCCAATGGCTCGGAACGATTCTCGGCGAGCACCTGGGCGGCACGGTCGGCCGCGTCCGCGGCGGCGGCGCCGTGGCCGAGCCCGTCGAGTACGGCGAACAGCACCGTGCCGCCGCCCGCGTCCAGGACGACACAGCGATCACCGGAGATGTGCTGGCCCGGTAACGCGCGACCGGCCACCGCCCACTCGATTCGGCCGATGAACCCGTCTTCATGCACCGTTGGGTACCCACTTCCACATTTCCACCAACGTGCCGCGACCGGGCGCGGAGTCGATCGTGAGCCGATCCATCAGCCGTCGCGCGCCGGGTAGTCCGAGGCCGAGGCCCCGGCCGGTCGAATAGCCGTCCTCCAGCGCGCGGGGAATGTCGCGGATGCCCGGCCCTTGGTCCCGCGCTTGGACCACGAGAGCTTGGCGGCCCTCGCGGTCGTCGACGGACAGGCGGATTTCACCGGTACCCGCGTAACTGGTGATGTTGCGGGCGATTTCGGAGATGGCCGTAGAGATCATGGTGCAGTCGGTCAGGGAGAAGCCGAGCTTCGCTGCCAATTCTCGTCCTGCTTGTCGTGCTGTCACGATGTCGCTGGACAGCTTGACCGCGATCACCACGTTCTCAGCGGCCACTGTCACGACCGTCTCGCTGGCGGCGTACGGAAGACTTTCGGTCCAGCCATGCCAGTCCTTCTTCGAGGTCGAGGGCGGTGTGCATGTCCTCGAAGGTGAGTCCTAGCTGCACCATGGCGAACGCGACCTCGGGTTGCAGTCCGACGATGACGGTCTCCGCCCCGCGCAACTGGGTCATGTGCGCGATGGTGCGCAGCGATCTCGCGGCGAAGGAGTCCATCACGTCGATCGCCGTCACGTCGACGATGATGCCGTGCGCTCGGTATCTGCTGACCTGTTTCATCAGGTCGTCCTGCAGGCGCTCGGTATCGGCGTCGGTCAGTGCGGACTGAACCGACGCGATGAGATAGGTGCCCTGCTTGAGAATAGGTACCGGCATCGCAGGGACTCGATCAGCGTCCGTCGCGTTCGGAAACCCGATCGGTCACCCGGGTCACCTCGTAGCCGAGCAGGCGTTCGGCTTCCTCGATACCGCCCTGGAGGTCGCCGACCGCGTTCATCTTCGACAGGTCCAGGCCGATGGTGACCAGGGTCAGCGCGATCTCCGAGGAGAGGCCGGTGATGATCACGCTGGCGCCCATCAGGCCGGAGGCGTCGACGGTCTGCACCAGGTGGTTGGCGACGGTGGAGTCGATCGTCGGCACACCGGTGATGTCGATGACGACGACCTTGGCGCGGTTGTGCCGGATGGCGCGCAGCAGCTGTTCGGTGAGCTGGCGGGCGCGCTGGCTGTCCAGCACGCCGATGATCGGCAGGATCAGCAGCTGCTCGCGGACCTGGAGCACCGGGGTGGACAGCTCGCGGATGGCTTCCTGCTGCTGGCGGATGACGCGCTCGCGCTCCTGCACGAACGAGATGGCCACGGTGCTCGCGATGCGGTTGGCGGCCGGTTCGTAGGCGTCGAGCGCGTGGTTGAGCAGCTCGAAGTTGGACTGGTACTTCTCGAAGAGCGAGCGCGCCAGCACATCTCGTAGCAAGAGCACGATGCCGAGGACCTCGTCGGTCTCGACTCCTCTCGGGATGATGCGCTCGGACAGGTCGCGCGCGTATGCCTGCAGCGCTTCGACGCTACCGGTCTCCAGCACCTCGACGTAGTTGTCGTAGATGGAGGTGGCCTCGGAGAAGATCTCCTCCGGGGTCATGGCGGTGAGCAGCTGGGCGTCTGTGATGCGGCGCGCCCATTCCTCGCGCAGCGCGGTGCGGTTCTGGCGCAGGTGCTCGACCAGCTGCGGCAGCAGGTTGTCGACCGGTCCCGCGGCCAGCGAGTCCGCCGAAAGGCTCATGGACACCTCGGACATGGAAATTCCAGCCCCTTTCGACGGGTAGGTCGGTAAACGTCGTGCGCTCGGCCGTGGCCGAGTCCGAGCCTAGTCATACCCCATCCCGATTGCCGCCGAAACCTACGGGTTGCTCGTGCGCAATTCACGTGCGCGCCACGAATCCGCGTTCCAGTGCGAGCAGGGCCTCCTCCAGGTACACGGTGAGATCGGCGTCCGCCCGGCGCAACCAGGCGTCGAACGCCGCGCGTGCCGCCGCGAGGGTGGCGCGGCCGACGGCCATCGGGATCAGCGCGTCCTCGGGTTCGCCGAGTCGTCGCCCGGCGAACGCGCTCACCGCCCGCTCCCAGGCGTCGTAGTGCGCGCCCGCCGTGGCGGCCAGCGCGGGCACGGTGGCGATCAGGTGCATGCGATTGCGCAACTCGGGCACGTCTTCGGCGCGATAACGGTTGGCGTTCACCACGACTCGGCGCACGGCCGTCATCATCGGCACGTCGTCGGGCACCGTCGCGAAGTCCGCGCGCAGCGCGGCGACCTCGTCGTCGAACTGGTGCCAGAGCACCTCGGCCTTGGTGGGGAAGTAGCGGAAGAAGGTGCGCCCGCTGATGCCCGCGGCGGCGGCGATCTGGTCGACGGTGGTGTCGTCGAAGCCCTGCTCGGTGAACAGGCGCATGGCGATGACCTCGAGCTCGCGCTTGGTGGTGCCGCGGGGCCGGCCCCGGGTGGTCCGCGTCGTCGTCACGGAGCCATTATGTCCGCTGCGGCGCCGATTTTTGTCAGTCACTGAAAGTATTGATTTTGTCAGCCTGTGACGTTAATCTCGCCGACATGGGCACCATGGCGGATCTCACATGGCCGGAGGCGGGCGAACGCGCCGCCGCCGGCGCGATCCTCGCCGTGCCGGTCGGCGCGACCGAGCAGCACGGGCCGCACCTGCCGCTGTCCACCGACACCGACATCGCCGCCGCGCTCTGCGCGCGGTTGGCTGCCGCGCGCACGGATGTCCTTGTGGCGCCCGCGATTCCGTACGGATCCAGCGGCGAGCACGCGGGCTTCGCGGGCACCCTCTCCATCGGGCAGGCCGCGCTGGAGCTGCTGATCGTGGAGCTGTGCCGCTCGGCCACCGACACCTTCGACCGCGTCCTCGTGGTGAGCGGGCACGGCGGCAACCTGGAACCGCTACGCCGCGCAGAGGAGCTGCTGCGCAGCGAATCGCGTGACGTCCGGGTTCATCTGCCCAGCTATCCGGGCGGTCTGCACGCAGGCCGCGCCGAGACCGCGCTGCAGCTGGCGCTGCGCCCCGACCTGGTGCGCGCGGACCGCGCGGAGAAGGGCGACACCCGCTCGCTCGCCGAGTTGCTGCCGCTGCTGCGCGCCGGGGGAGTGCGCGCGGTGAGCCCGAACGGCGTGCTCGGCGATCCCGCTGGCGCGCACGCGGAGGAGGGGCGCGCCCTGCTCGCCCGGCTGACCGACGACCTGACCGAGAGAACCCGGCACTGGTGGCCGGTGGCCGTCCCCGAAAGGACTTAGCTCATGAATCCCTGGTTCGAAACCGTCGCCGAGGCGCAGCGTCGCGCGAAGAAGCGGCTGCCGAAATCGGTGTACGGCGCGCTGATCGCCGGTTCCGAGCGCGGTCAGACCATCGACGAGAACCAGCAGGCCTTCACCGAACTCGGTTTCGCGCCGCACTGCGCCGGTCCGATCGGCGAGCGCGACCAATCGACCTCGGTGCTGGGCCAGCAGCTGTCGATGCCGGTGCTGATCTCGCCGACCGGTGTGCAGGCCGTGCATCCCGACGGTGAGGTGGCCGTGGCGCGGGCCGCCGCCGCACGCGGTATCGCCATGGGGCTCAGCTCTTTCGCCAGCAAGCCGATCGAGGAAGTGATCGCGGCGAATCCGGCCACCTTCTTCCAGCTCTACTGGTGCGGCGGCAAGGACGAGATCCTGCAGCGCATGGCGAGGGCGAAGGCGGCGGGCGCGGTCGGGCTCATCCTGACGCTGGACTGGTCGTTCTCGCACGGCCGCGACTGGGGCAGCCCGGTGATCCCGGAGAAGCTGGATCTGCGCACCATGTTGAAGTTCGCGCCGCAGACCCTGGCTCGTCCGCGCTGGCTGGCGACCTACGTCCGCTCCGGGCACATTCCCGATCTCACCGCGCCCAATATGGCGGTGGGCGACGGCCCGGCGCCCGGCTTCTTCGGCGCCTACGGCGAGTGGATGGGCACGCCCGCGCCGGACTGGGACGACGTGCGCTGGATCGTCGAGCAGTGGGACGGTCCGGTGATGCTCAAGGGCGTGATGCGGGTCGACGACGCGCAGCGCGCGGTCGACGCGGGCGTCACCGCCATCTCGGTCTCCAACCACGGCGGCAACAACCTGGACGGCACCCCGGCCGCCATCCGCGCGCTGCCGGTCATCGCGGACGCCGTCGGCGGCCAGATCGAAGTCGTCCTCGACGGCGGCATCCGCCGCGGCAGCGACGTCGTCAAAGCCGTGGCGCTTGGCGCACGCGCGGTGATGATCGGCCGCGCCTACCTCTGGGGCCTCGCCGCCAACGGACAGGCGGGCGTGGAGAACGTGCTCGACATCCTGCGCGGCGGCATCGACTCGGCGCTGCTCGGCTTGCGCAAGACGGCCGTCACCGACTTGGACCGTGACGATCTGGTGGTGCCCAACGGTTTCGAACGAGCGCTCGGTGTTCCGCAGCGCTCGACGGCGAAGGTGGTGCCCGCCTCGGCCTGAGGTCGCTCAGCTCGGCGGCTGCCGCCGGTGGTGCGCGAGCAGCGTGTCGTAGATGTCGGCCAGCGCGCTGAGCTGTTCGCGGTCGAGCGCGTCGATCATGTGCCTGCGCACGCTGCGCACGTGCGCGGGCGCGGCGGTGCCGAGCACATCGGCGCCGCGCGGGGTGAGTCGCGCGGCGGTGCGGCGGGCGTCGTCGGGAATCGGCTCGCGCACCACCAGCCCGCGCTTCTCCATCCGGGTGATCTGGTGCGAGAGCCTGCTCTGCGACCACTCCAGCGCCTCGGCCAGATCGGCGAAGGTGAGCCGGTGGTCGTCGGAGCCGGCGAGGTTGGCAAGCACCGAGTACTCGACGTAGGTGAGGTTCGACTCCCGGGAGGAGTCGCGCCCCACGGCGGCCGCGATGAGGTCGCGCGTGCGCACGAATCCCAGCCAGGCCCGCATTTCCACATCGTCGAGCCACTGCGGATCGGTCACGACAGCCTCCAAACTCTGACGTGTCATCTACATTGCCTCGCTGTGGTCGTGTCGAGCGCGACAAACTTCGGATCTGACAGGTAGCACCACCGGGGTTGAACGTGCAACCTTTTGTGCTGCTTACCAATGGGAGACCCGGGGCCTTGCGTCCTGTGCCGAGGGTCGGGTGTGGGTCACTGTGTCCGCCAGCACTATTAGGTTTGCCTAACCCGGAGTCGGTCGCGGCCCGTGGATAGGCTCCCTGTGCTTGTGACCAGCCGGGCTCGGGCCGCCTGTGGCCGCTGGTCCGCTCGAGCCCCAGCCTCACCCGAAGGAGTGCGATCCGTGACCGCCCCGGAGTTCCGCTATTCAGATCTGCTGCCGACCGGCGCCGACGACACGCCGTACCGGCTGCTGACCACCGAGGGCGTCAGCACCTTCGAGCACAACGGACGCACGTTCCTGCAGGTCGATCCCGAGGCGCTGCGCCTGCTGACCACCGAGGCGATGCACGACATCAGCCACTACCTGCGCCCCGCGCACCTCGGCCAGCTGCGCAAGATCATCGATGACCCGGAGTCCTCGGGCAACGACCGCTTCGTCGCGCTCGACCTGCTCAAGAACGTCAACATCTCCGCGGGCGGCATCCTGCCGATGTGCCAGGACACCGGCACCGCGATCGTCATGGGCAAGAAGTCCGAGGGCGTGCTGACCGGCGTGGACGACGCCGAGTGGATCAGCCGAGGCGTGTACGACGCCTACACCAAGCTGAACCTGCGCTACTCGCAGCTGGCTCCGATCACCATGTGGGACGAGAAGAACACCGGCTCGAACCTGCCCGCGCAGATCGAGTTGTACTCCACCCAGGGCGATCCCGCGCACCCGTCCTACAAGTTCCTGTTCATGGCCAAGGGCGGCGGTTCGGCCAACAAGTCCTTCCTCTACCAGGAGACCAAGGCCATCCTGAACCCCACGCGCATGCTGGAGTTCCTGGACGAGAAGATCCGCTCGCTGGGCACCGCGGCCTGCCCGCCCTACCACCTCGCGGTCGTGATCGGCGGCACCAGCGCCGAATTCGCGCTCAAGACCGCCAAGTACGCCTCGGCGCACTACCTGGACAACCTGCCCACCGAGGGCTCGCTCGCCGCGCACGCCTTCCGCGACCTGGAGCTCGAGGAAGAGGTCTTCAAGCTCACCCAGGAGTTCGGGATCGGCGCCCAGTTCGGCGGCAAGTACTTCTGTCACGACGTACGCGTGGTGCGGCTGCCGCGACACGGCGCCAGCTGCCCGGTCGCGATCGCGGTGTCCTGCTCGGCCGACCGGCAGGCGCTGGCCAAGATCACCCCGGAGGGCGTGTTCCTGGAGCAGCTCGAGCGCGAGCCCGCGCAGTACCTGCCGGAGCAGACCGACGAGATCCTCGGCGGCGACGTGGTGAAGATCGACCTCAACCGGCCGATGTCGGAGATCCGCGCGGAACTGTCGAAATACCCTGTCAAGACCCGGCTTTCGCTGACCGGTCCGCTGGTCGTCGCCCGCGACATCGCGCACGCCAAGATCAAGGAGCGGCTGGACGCGGGCGAGCCGATGCCCGAGTACCTGCGTGACATGGCCGTGTACTACGCGGGTCCGGCCAAGACCCCCGACGGCTACGCCTCCGGTTCCTTCGGCCCGACCACCGCGGGCCGGATGGACTCCTACGTCGATCAGTTCCAGGCCGCGGGCGGATCGTTCGTCATGCTGGCCAAGGGCAACCGCTCGGCGCAGGTCACCAAGGCGTGCAAGGAGCACGGCGGTTTCTACCTCGGCTCCATCGGCGGCCCGGCGGCCCGGCTCGCGCTGGACTGCATCAAGTCGGTCGAGGTGCTGGAATACCCGGAGCTGGGTATGGAGGCGGTCTGGAAGATCGAAGTCGAGGACTTCCCGGCGTTCATCGTCGTCGACGACAAGGGCAACGACTTCTTCGCCGAGACCCAGAAGCCCATCGCGCTGCGGGTGCGCACCCGGTCCAAGGAACGGGTCTGAGACGCCCGGTTCCCCCTGCTCACCGGCGGCGCGAGGCGGTCGGCTGACTTCGCCGCGCGGTGTCGGGCGGGACGTGCGGACATGGCGATGTCACCATGATCACCGGTGTGGCATCGCCGCCCTCCCGAGGCACCCTTAGCGGGGTAGGTCGATGAATTTCGAGCGAGGAGGGCAATGAGTACGTCGTTTCGCGTCTCGGAATCGGCCGGGCGACGGCTTGTCGCGCGCGCCGCGCAGGAGGGAACCAGTTCGACCGCACTGCTGAACAGGTTGATTCGGGAGGGGGTCGACCAGTTGGAGCACCCGGGGATCGTGTTCCGTGGGCCGATCCACGACCGGCGGGCCGCGCTGGCCGCCGGGCCGGAGATCTGGGAGGTGGTCGCCCGGCTGCTCGAGTTGGAGGGTCCGGTGGAACAACGGATCACCGTGCTGAGCGGGCAAGCCGATCTGCAGTCCCGGAAGATCCATACCGCGCTCGCGTACGCGCGGGAGTACGGGGTGGAGATCGGCGCCAGGATCGGTCGCAATCGTCAAGCCGCCGAAGCGATTCAGCGGGGCGAGCCGATCTAGCCGGAAAGCCGACCGGTTGGTCGCTGCGCCGAGGCCGTTCGCGGGCCTCGGCGCATCTTTGTTTCGGGGCCGCGAAAAAGGCTCGCGGCGCGGAGTATTCGGACAAATCGCTCCGGCTCGTCCGGCGCGTAGGGTCGGTCCGATGTGGGCGATCGTGCAGACCTGGATCCCGGATTCCGACGGCGGCTTCGGCGAAGTGATCACCGAGACCTGTGAACGCGTCGCGGTTCGAGATGTCCTGGTGGAGACCGATGTTCCGGTCGGGGTCGGTGACCGTGTCCGATTGGAGTACATCGACGGCGAGCTGGTGCGGGTCGTCCGGGCGCAGTAGGGGATTGGTAGCAGCGCCCACTCGACTGTGATCCACAGCACTGGATAACTATGTGGACAGCGATCTTTCCTGTGGATAGTGGGATTGGCGGGCAAGCGGATTGGGGATCGGATGGGGCGATCTGGGGCCGGGATGTAGCCGTTCGCTATCACTGCTGGTTATCCACACGCCTGTGGATTCGGGAGGTCGGGAGGCGGCTCGCCGGGTTTCTCTCCACAGGTAATACACACGAAATCGTCGGTGTGAACCCTGAGTTGGCATGGACTGCAGGTTTCCGGCGGTGATGGTGAGGTCGTACCGGTGCCGCTCCGGGGGTGTGCTCGAAAGGACCGTCCAGTATCGGCTCGCCGCCCGGGCAGCCGCCCTTTCGCTGCCGAGCGGAGAGGAGTGGCTTCGACTGGAGCGGTGGTGCAGCCGAAGTGCTTGTCGGGCAACCATTTTCTTTCTCGGTTCGCGGGTTCCGACTGCTGCGCGGGTGATGGGAGTCGGGTGGGGGATGCCGAACCCTATGGCGCGCCGAGATCGAGACCCGGTTGGAATGGTGTGGTGTCGGGTGCCGCACGGGACCGGTTTGCCAGGTGCCGCATCGCAATCGACGCCGAGTGTGTTGTGGATCTCCCGATCGTTCCGAGCCGGGGAGCGGGTGGTGGCCCGCCACTACTATGGCGCCCATGCTGCTGTGGAGTGAGGGCATCGGGAAGGGGATGGCGGTCGGCGTACTGGCGGCGGCCGCGATCGGGAGCACTGCCGCACCGCAGGCGCTGGCGGCCCCGGCCGGACAATGGGAGGTCGTCGGTTCGGCCGCGGGCACCGAGGGACTCGATCCGGTGCTCGCGGTGGCCTACACCCTCGCCGAGAACGCGGCGCACGCCGAAGACGTTCCGCTGTGGATCAACTCGGGTCACCGCGGCTACGCCGAGCAGCAGGCGATGTGGGAGGACGGCATCGCCACCTACGGCAGCCCCGAGGAGGCGCGCCGCTGGGTGCTGCCGCCCGAGGAGTCGACCCACGTCGCGGGTCAGGCCGTCGACGTCGGTCCGCAGGAGGGTGCGCAGTGGCTCCGAGAACACGGGAACCGCTGGGGTCTCTGTCTCACCTATGCGAACGAATGGTGGCACTTCGAAGTCGCCACCGTCCCCGGCGGCGCCTGCCCGACGCCGCGCACGGACGCCAGCGAACGCTAGGACTTGGCCGACACTGCAACCCAGACGTTGGGCGACGCTGTGACTGGGTGTGGCCCGGCCTCCGGTGAACGCTGTGTCTGGGTGTGGCGTGGCCTCTGGCGAACAGTGTGTCTGGGTGTGGCCAGGCCTCCGGCGAACAGTGTTACCGGGTGCGGCCCGGCCAACGGCGAACACTGCGACCGGTTCGACCCGGCCGTCGGCGACCGCCGAAACTCGTGCCGGGGACAGGCCCGGAAACGCGAAACGCCGCCAGGATCACCCGGCGGCGCTCAGTCCCCCGGCACCGGCGAACGGTGCCACGAACGGGGTGCCGACGTCCCACAAGCGCCTCTCGGCGAGTGGTCGCTCGAAGCGACTGAAAGGGGTGCGGCCCGGGGCTGTCCGGACGCCGACGGTGAGCTTCAACGGGCCGCCGCGCGGATCTATTCCGCACCCGCTGGCGTGACGTGCGCTACTCGTCCACGTCGAGACGGGCCGAGACGTGTCACCTCGGGAATGCGCTGCGGTTCGTCCGCGCTGGGACGGGTTCAGGTTCGATCACTCAGGAGTGCGTCGGCGGAGTCGGGGCCCGGCCGAGGACTTCGGTCGGGACGATGCGCTGCGCGCCCAGAACCTCGAAGCCGAGCAGGGTGCCGGAAGCGCTGAAGTCGAGAACCACGGTTCCGCCCTCGACCGGGGTGACGATCTGCCGGGTCGCCTCACCGGGCGCCACCTCGTCGGCGATGGTGAAATACGCGGCGTCGGCGGCCGGGTCGTAGGTCATGTGCATGTCCGGGTCCTCCGTCGCGTCGCCGTTCGGTCGTGAGCACTTCACGGTAACTCCGATCCGGCCGGACCGCCGAGTCGCGAGCCGTAGCCCGGTCGCCCGCGCGGTGGTCAGCGCACCGGTGCGGGCTCGGCCTCGGGTTCGGTCGACGCCGCTCGTGCCACGGTGCGGCTCGCGTGCCGCGGCAACACCCAGAACAGGACGAACGTGCTGGTCAGGCTGATCGCGCAGACCGCGACGACATACCAGGCGATCGCACCGGACCCGGCGCCAGCGGTCCACAGCGCCGTCGCGATGAGCGGCGCGAGTCCGCCGCCGAGAATGACGGAGATCTGAACGATCAGCGATGTCCCCGAGTACCGCACCGCGGCGGGGAACAGATCCGCGATGATGATGCCGCCCACGCTGTGGCTGATCGGCAGGACAACGCCCATCCCGATCAGCGCCAGGAAGACCACGACCCGATCGCCGGTGTTCAGCAGCGGGAAGTAGACCGCGCACCACGCGAGCAGCGCCGCGGTGCCCGCGAGGAAGACCCGTGCGGTGCCGATCCGATCGCCGAGCGCGCCCCACAGCGGCATGGTGGCGCACCACACGACGGCGGCCACGATGACGCCCGCCAGCAGGAAGTCCCTGTTGAACCCCAGCGTCTTGGTCCCGTAGGTGAGCGTGAAGACCATGAAGATGTACACCACGGCCGAGGTCGCCACCGCCGCCAGCAAGATCAGCGTCAGCCGCGGCAATCCGACGCGCAGCGCGTCGCGCAGCGGAAACGCCGACACCTCGCCGCGTCGCAGCAGCCCCGCGTACTCCTCGGACTCGGTGACGCGCAGCCGCACCACCAGCCCGACGACCACGAGAATCACGCTGAGCAGGAACGGAATCCGCCAGCCCCAGGACAGGAACGCCGCATCGGACAGCAGCGCGCTCGTGCCGAGGAACATCGCGTTGGCCAGGATCAGCCCTGCGGGCGTGCCCATCTGCGGGAAGCTCGCATATCGGTTGAGCCGCCCCGGCGGCGCGTGCTCGATGGAGAGTACGGTCGCGCCCGCACCCTCGCCGCCGAGACCGACGCCCTGCGCCAGTCGCAGCACGACCAGCAGCACCGGCGCCCAGAACCCGATGCTCGCGTAGGCGGGCAGCAGGCCGATCAGTGTCGAGCTCACGCCCATCAGAATCAGCGACACCACCAGCGTGGTGCGTCGCCCAAACCGGTCGCCGAAGTGCCCGAACAGCAGCCCGCCGATCGGGCGCGCGCCGAAACCGACGGCGAACGTGCTGAACGCCGCGAGGGTGCCCGCGGCCGGGCTCAGCGAGGGAAAGAACTGCTTGCCGAAGATCAGCGCCGACGCCGTGCCGTAGAGCATGAAGTCGTACCACTCGAGTGTGGTGCCGACCAGGGTCGCGGCGGCGACCCTGCGCGGTGCGGACACGGCGGTGGAGCGGGGTGGAACAGAGGTCACTGCGATCCGTTTCAGCCGACGGGCGCGGGAGCGCCCGGCATGTCGTCGAGGGTTAGTCCGCCCTCGATGGTGGTGGGCACCCTGCGGCGGTTGGGGGAGCCGAGGGCGGTGGTCAGGTCGCTGCCGTCGTGTTCGGCGAGCAAGTCGCCGCTGTCCCACACCAGCAGCGTCGCGCTCACCGTGTTCTCGGCGGTGGAATGCGCCAAGTCGTAGTGCGCGCAGCCCGGCACGTGCGGGTAGGTGATCCACAGGTCGTAGCCGGTCATGAACAGGTCGAGGTCGAATTGCACGCTCAGGCCCAGCAATTCGCTGCGGCCGTTGTCGTCGACGCCCGCGAACGCCTCGTCCAGCGCGAGCAGCCGCGGCGCCTGCGGATCGGCGGAGTCGAGCATGACGTGCGCCGCCGCGAACAACGGCAGGTGCAGCGACACCGACTGCTCGCCGCCGGACAGCGCGCTGTGCCTGGCGACGGTCAACTTGTCTTCGCTGCCGTCGCCGGAGATCAGCGTGAACGAGAACACCCGCCACGTGCGGTAATCCAGGGTGGCGGCGAGGATCTCGGGGTAGGAGCGTTCCGGGTGCGCGGCGCGCGCGGCGCGGATCTCGGCGGCGAAGTGCGCGCGGATCGCGGCGAGATCGTCGGAGCTCAGCGTGGTGGCGTCACGATCGAGCAGCTTGCACATCGCCCGCGCGGCATCGGAGAGATTGTCGGCGAGCACCCAGTGCACGCCGATGGTGTTGCCCGAGGACATCCGCCGCTGCTTCATCTCCGCGCCCATCTTGGCGATGAGGTCGCGTGCGTCGCTGGTGCGTTCGTGGATCTGCTGGGCGAGCCCGGTGAGCAGCGCGTCCTCCAGGATGCGTCGCTCGGCGTCGGTGAGCAGCAGCTCCTGGTCGTGGCGCGCTTGGTCGATGCGTCCGGCGAAGTCGGCGAGCGCGGCTAGGCCGTGCTCGTCCTGCACCTGCACCACGGTCAGTCCGTCGGCCGCGTCCCACTGCAAGCGGTAGTCGCGGCCGGACGCGGCCAGCGCGGCGTCGAACTCCTGCAGGGCCGCGGTCACCGCGCTCCGGGTGGACTTGCGCGCCGCCTCGCCCGCGCGCACCGACTCCGTTGCCGCGGCGAGGCTTTCGAAGAGCTCGGCCAACTCCTCGGGCAGCACCCGCGGTTCCTGTTCCGGACCCGCCTGGGTGATGCGATAGAGCAGCTGTTCGGGCGTCGACCACGCCGCGTCGCTGCTCGGCCATCGGCACTCGGGCGCGGCGCCGAGCAACGACAGCAGATCCGGCTGGGCATACGGGGCAAGGCTTTTCACGTCGGCGAGCACCTCGGTGAGCGCGGTGCCCAGCGATTCGTGCGCGGTGCGGTAGGCGGCCTCCGCGTCGCCGACCGCCTCGATGGCCGCGTTGGCGGCCTTGCGCGCGGTCTTCTGTTCGGCCCTCGTCGCCTCGATACGCTGCCTGGCCTGCTCGAGTTCGCGGTCGATATCGGCCGCGCCCGCGCCGAGCGCCTCGCGCAGCGTCTCCAGTTTGCGCAGCTGCTCCTGGTAGCCCGCCTCGGCCGCCTCGGCCTCCTCGGCGAACGCCTCGGCCAGGTCGCGCGCCTCGTCGTGCCGGTCGGCGCCCTCGCGTTCGCGTTCGCGTTCCCGCTCGTGGTCGGCGCGCAGCCGGAGCAGCCCGGTGCCGGTGTTCTCGAAATGCCGGATCGCGGCGGCGAGCGCGTCGAGTTCGCGCGGTTCGCGCGGCGCGCGGTGCGCGACGGCGGCGGCCCGCAGCTTCTTGTCGATGGCGGCGACCTCGGCGACCGCTTGGTCGAGATCCTTCTCGGCCTGCGCCGCGGACTCCGAGCGAGAGCGCATGACGCCCGCGGTCTCCGACACCGCGCGCAGCGCGGCGGTGACCGCGGCCGGGCGCGGAAGCGCCTTGGCGGCGGTGGTGATTCGAGCCAGTTCCGCGTCCGCCGCGTCCGCTTCCTCTCGCGCGACGCGCTGCGTCTCGGCGGCCGCGTCCAGCGTGTGCCCCAGCTCGGCGAGCCGTAGCTCGCGGCGGCGGGCGCGCGCGGTCGCGCCGATGAACTCGGCGTCGGACTTGTGGTGCCTACCTACCTGCACGCCCTGCCGGAATCCGCCCGCGCCGCTGATCGCGACGCCAGCGGCGCCGTCGAGGTCGTCGAGCAGGGCGATCGAGGCGAGCACGTCGGCGACGACCTGCCGCGGCACGGCCAGTCCGTCGGCGTCGTTCTCCACCACCAGCACGTCCGCCAGGGTGCGCCCGGCGGGTCGGCCCTTCGGCGGCAGCGGGACGAGGAATTGATCGCTGCGGTAGTCGTCGGGTAGCTCGTTTTCGGCGCATACCCAGGCGTCCAGCAGACCGGCGGCGTGCAGCGCGGCCTCGATACCGGCGGCGGTCTCGGGCGAGACATCGTCGGCGAAGCGGACCAGCCGCCACAGCGGAGCGCCGGGACGACCCGCTCGGTCGTCGGTGCGCGCCGCGGCGTTCGGCGGCGCGTCGTCGCGCTGCGCGCCGACCCGGTCGCGCTCGGCGGTGAGCTCGGCGATCTGTTCGGCCGCCGCCGCGGCGCGCGCCTTGGCCGCGAGCCGACGGTCCCGCAACTCGTCCAGCAGCGGTTCGGCGCGTTCGGCGAGCACCTCCGCCACGCCCGCCGCGTCATCGGATCCGACCTTCGCCAGGGCCGCGTCGAGGGCGTCGAACAGACCGCCGCCGAGCGGGAGATAGCACTCGCGGTGCGCGTCCCACCAGGCGCGCAGCGCCGCCGCGGCCTCGGTGCGGGCCAAGGTCACCGCCGCCTCGGCGTGCGCCACCTCGGCGGCGGCCGCCTCGCGCGCCTGGACCGCGCGCTCGGCCAGGCGTTCCGCCCTGGTCCGCTCGGCAGCCGCGGAATCCATGAGCACCAACGCTTTACGCACCGCGCGCACGTCGGCGTCGCGCTCCTCGGCCCGGGCCCGCACGGTCGCGGTGAGCTGATCGCCGCGAGCGTCGTCCGGCAGCGCCGTCCACGCGATGCCCGCCTCCTCGGCGGCGGTACGCAACTCGTCCTCGCCACGGGACAGCGCGGCCGCGGCCTGCTGCACGGCGGCGCGGGCCCGCTCGGCCTCCTGGGCCCGCTGGTCCAAGGTCTGGTTCGCCTTGAGCGCCTTGTCGCGGTGCACCGCCGCCGAGGTCTCCAGCCTGCGCACCGCGTCGGCGAGGTCGTCGAGCTGCTGTTTGCCCTCGTAGGCGCTGGAGCGTTGCAGGGTCTCGCGATCGGTCAGTGCCTGCTCGTAGGCGCGGTCGGCGTCGTCGGCGCGGGCCTCCGCGGCGGTGCGCTCGGCCTCGCGGCGCTCGCGCAGCGCGGTCGCGGCGAACAGGGCGGTGCTGGCGTGGGTGACCGCGTCCAGCCGCGCGCGCACCTGGTCGACATCGGTCTTCGCCTGTACCGCAAGGTATTTCCGGTACACGCCGACGAAGGCGCGGGTGGCGGTGTCGGCGTGCACCAGGCCCTCGAGCGTGCGGCCGACCTCCTCCATATCGCTGAAGGAGCGCGCCGCGTCCAGGATCAGCTGCTCGTCGAGCGGGCGCAGGCCGTCGGTGAGCGCCTGGGATAGCCCGCGCGGATCCAGGTTCTTGGCCAGCTGCGGACGGCGCAGCGTCAGAATGAGATTGATGAGCTGGTCGTAGCGCTGCTGACCGAGGCCGAACATGCGGGCGTCGATGGCGGCCCGGTATTCGACCGGCCGGTCCACGATGGAGTCGGTGCCGATCTGCTCGGCCAACTGCTTGCGGGTGAACGGGCGGTCGTCCGGCCCGATGAGCGAGAAGTCGACGCCCACCCGGCCGTCGGCGACGAAATACCAGCGGGTGACCTTGTCCGAGGATCGGGTGGCGCGCATCCCGATGCCGACGGTGACCACCTCGGGGTCGTCCCACTTCCCGCGCGCGAACTCCATCCAGACATAGGAGTAAGCCGACTCCTGCTTGCGGTACAGCAGATTCGACTTCATCGTGCGTTCCTCGCCCGCGAACGGATTGAGCCTGCGCGGCTCGATGCGACCGTCCAGCACGAAGGGGAACAGCACCTCGAGCGCCTTGGTCTTGCCCGAACCGTTGGGTCCGCGCAGCACCAGCCTGCCGTCGGCGAAGCAGAACTCCTGATCCCGGTAGTCCCACAGGTTGACGATTCCGGCGCGGGTCGGGAGGAAACGCACTCCGCCGTGGATGACCGACATGTTCAGATCCCTTCCGTACCGGTGCTCGAGGCCCCGACCGTGTCGGCGGCGGTGACGAACAGTTCCGCGGCCCGTTTGGTGCGCACGGTGACCACCGCGCCGCGGTAGCGGGCCAGCGCGGGCAGTACGAGCAGCCCGTCCTCGACCACCTGGATCAGGCGCAGCCGCGCCAGCAGCGCGGTGACCTGGGCGGTGAGCCCGGGCACGTCGGCCTGCCATTGCGCGGCGAAGGTGACGCCGTAGCGGTCGGTGAGGGCACGCACGGTGTCGCGCACCCAGTCGGCCGCGACGAACGGGTACGTCGCCTCGGGTTCGTCCACCGTCGAATCCGCCTCGCCCGCTTCGGGTTCGAACGGCAGGTCGGCCATCGGGGCGAACAGCGTGGATTCGGGGATGGCGTCGTCCAGTTCGTCGGCCAGCGTCTCGCCCGGCTCGGCCCTGCGCGGGCGGCGGGGGAGCGGATGGTCGATGTCGAGGACGACGTCGGCGATCTCGCCGACCAGCAGCAGCGCTACCTGGGCGAGCGTGCCGGTTCCTGGAAAGCGCACATCGGACAGCCGCCCGGAGGTGTCGATGAGCGCGACGCCCTCGGCCCGGCGTTCGGCGCGCAGACCGGTGAACAACTCGACATCGGCGACCGTGCGCTCCTGCGCCAGCACCGGGCGTTCCTCGGGAGTCAGATCGTCGGCGTAGACCACCGGCCGCTCCACCAGCGCCCGGCGCACCCGGCGGGCGAGTTCGCCGGACTGCGCGGCGGGCTGACCGGCGGTGACGGCGGGATCCTCGGCGAGCAGGCCGCGCACGCTGTGCAGATGCTGGAGCGCCCGTGGCGGGCGGAACAGCGCGAACACCACCGGCCGGTCGATGTCGTAGAGCGCCTCGCCCGCCTCGGGATCGGCCGCCCAGCCGCCCGCGTCACCGTCGGCGAGGGTGAGCGCGCCGCGCGCGGCCAGCCAGCCGACCGCGTCGACGAACGCGTCGCGGTCCGCCGCGCGATCCGGGGCGAGCTCGAGCCCCTCGATCCGCGCCGTGTACGCCGCGACCTGGTCGGCCAGTTCGGAGAGCGTGATCTGATCGCCCGCGCGGCCGAGCGCCGCCAGCGCCAGCGCGAGGTAGGCGTAGCGGCGGCGGTCGAAGACGCGATCGTTCACCGTGCGCGCGGGTTTGCCGCCGTCCAGCCGGTCGATCACCGGGTAGACGCGCGCGGTGGTCTCGGTGACCTCGAGCCGGTAGCCGAAGAGTTCGGCGAGGTCCTCGCGCAGTTCGGTGGCCCACCGGCGGATCAGCGGCAGCGCGATCCGATCGGGATAGGTGCGGGTCACCAGGTGATTGGCCAGGATCACCCTGGCGGCGCGCTGATAGTTGTCCAGCGCGAGCGCGTCGATGCGACGTGCGTGAATCATGCCGCGCCCCCTGTGGTTTCGGAGTCGGCGGTGTCCTTCCCGCGTCCGCGCTCCGGATGCCCGCCGCGAGACTTGGTCGCGCGGACGTCGAGCTTGCGGTTGTTCAGGTGCAGCAGACCGCGTGAGGTCCGCACCACGGTTGGTTCCGGGTGTTCGGAGACCGTGAGCGTCACGCCGCTGTCGGAACCGGTGGTTCCCGCCACCCGGCCGGTGACCGGCACCCAGGCGGTCGAGGCGGCGTCGAGCAGCCGCAGCAGGACCTCGGTCTCGCGCTCGTCGAGCACCCGTTCGTGGACATCCGCGGCTGCCAACGACTGCGCGGCCTCCGCCCTGGCTCGCTGCGCGGCCAGCTGGGCTTCGCGCAGACGGCGAATACCCGCGTCGTTGCGCTGGATTCGGCCCGGCGCGCCCGCCGAGGGCGGCCGTCCGGTCTCGGCCAGCGTGCGCGAGATCTCCAGCGGCGGCGCCTCCCACCAGGACCGCGTCGCGGGCACGATGTCGGCGTCGGGATGCTCCATGGCCAGGTGGCGGGGTCTGCCGAGCCCGAAGACCGCGTCGAAGAGCGCGTGCGCGCCGTCCGCGGTCGGCGCCGCGGTGAACCAGCCCGCCAGGTGCCGCAGCGCCGATTCCCGGCTCACCCCGCCGCGGCGCGTCTCGGTGACCCGCCGCAGCAGCGACAGCACGGCCGCGATCGCGCTCATGGTCGCCTCGCGCAGCCGGTCGGCCTCGGTGGACTCGCCTTCGCCGCCCGAGGTGACGAACCAGGTGCGCAGACCGTGCCAGCGGGCGCGCCAGTCCGCCTCGCGTTCCACGGCGCTCAGCAGTACCCGCTCGTCGCAGCTCGCGGCGCGGGCGATGAGCTCGTCGACGCCGGTCTCCTCGATCTCGCCGATGGCGGCGGCCAGCCGCGGCAGGAAACGCGCCAGATCCATGCTGAACTCGCGCATGTGCGCGAGCAGCGCGTCCTTGTGCGCCAGGAACGACTCCGGGGTGATCTCGGTGGTGCGCACCAGATCGCCGAGCGACAGGTAGAAATGCGCGGCGCGCGCGGCCATGTCGGACAGCGCCGCGTCCAGCCTGCGCAGCGTGCGGTAGACGCGCTCGGCGTCGCCCGCCCGGTTCGCCTCGGCGAGGGTGTGCAGGTCGGCGAGCAGTTCGGGCAGCACGAGCCGGGACAGCGCCGCCTCGTCCAGCCGCGCCTCCAGCACGCCCGCCACCGCGCGATAGGCCTGGAATCCGGCCTGGGAGAACTGGTAGACGTAGTGCCGGTTGCGGTATTCG
This sequence comes from Nocardia sp. NPDC050713, assembly GCF_040654315.1. Taxonomy (NCBI): domain Bacteria; kingdom Bacillati; phylum Actinomycetota; class Actinomycetes; order Mycobacteriales; family Nocardiaceae; genus Nocardia; species Nocardia sp. NPDC050713. Next base: position 517,333 of record NZ_JBFAHS010000003.1, read on the forward strand.
GCCAGCGTCGCGGCCCTGGTGCCGTCGTAGCTGCGCTCCAGCACGCCCCACTGGTGCAGCTGGTCGAGCAGTGGTCCGATCTCCGCGGCGCTCAGCGGCGCGGCGTCGGCGCGCCGGAAAAGGCCGGGTTGCGCCTCGGCTGAGGCGGTTTCGTCCGCGTCCGGCGACGCTCCGCTCTCCGCGACCCGCGCCCGTCCGCCGTTGCGCCGAATCCAGTCCGCCACGTCGTCGGCGTGCAGCAACACCACGTACGCGGCGCGTGCGCTGTCGAATGCCCGCAGCACCCACAGGTATTCGGCGCGCTTCTCCGCGGTCGCGAAGGAGAACAGCCGCAGCCGCTCGTCCCACAACGCCGCTGAGCCGGGCTGGTCACCGAGGGCGGCTGGGCCGGGCTGATTACCACGCGTGGCCGGGCCGGGTTGTTCGTCGAGCGCGGCTGAGCCTGGCTGTTCACCGAGCACGGCTGAACCCGGCTGGTTACCGAGCACGGCTGAACCCGGCTGGTTACCGAGCACGGCTGAACCAGGCTGGTCACCCGGGGCGGCTGAGCCGGGCCTATCGCCGTAGGGCGGGCCGTCGTCGGAGTCGGTCACCGGCAACAGGGTAGTAGCGGGCCGGTCGCCGCCGCCAAGACCGACCCCCGTTCGGCGTGGCTGTGTCCGCCGCGCCGCGGTTCGCCCGCCGTCCGCCGCGCCCCGCTCACTCGGTGGACAGCGCGCGCAGCTGCTCGAGGTAGCAGCGCGTGCGCGGATCGCCCGGGTAGCGTTCGATGATCTCGCGCGCCACCTCGCCCGCGATCCACATCAGTGAGGGCAGCGAGCGGCGTTTGCCCGCGAAGGCGCGCATGCCCTCGGCCACGGCGAGTTCGAGGTCCCGGTTGCGCACGGCGACGACGGCCAGCGTCAGGTGCGCCTCGGAGACGCGCATCGGATTGCGGATGGTGCCGTCGGCGCGGGTGGAGTTCCGGATGACCTCGCGGGCAAAGGATTCCGCGAGCCGATCCTCACCCGCCACGCGGCAGCAGTCCATCGCGTAGAAGTCGAACTTCTGCGGATCCACCACGAAGTGGTTGTCCAGGTTCGCCGGATGGTCGAGTCGCTCGAGGATCGCCCGGCCGATGCCGAGCGCCCGCTCCACCTCGCCGCGGTCGCCGAGCCGAGCCCACGCCTTGGCGCGTTGCGCGGCGAGTTGCACGCCGACCCCGAACTCGCGACTGTCCTCCAACGCGCCGTCCACCGCTTCCACAGCGCCCCGATAGTTACCTTGAGTGAGCGCGAACCAGGCCGCCATTTCCGCGGCCCAGCCGGTGATCTCGCGATGTCCGGCCTCGTTGCCGAGCGACCACGCCGCGCGCCTGGTGGCTTCCGCCGAGGTGCGGCGGCCGAGGTCGTAGTCGACGCAGCCGACCAGCAGCGCGACCCAGCCCGCGAGCACCAGGATCTCCCGGTGCTGGGCCAGCGTCAGCCGCCCGTCCAGCAGCGAGGTGATGCGGCGCAGCCAGGACGTGCCCTCGGCGTGCAATTCGTGCGGATCGGCGTAGGCGTACTCGCAGCACAGGCGCTCCGCGGTGATCCGAACGGCGTCCAGGGTCGCGGCGGACACATCGGACATGCGCAGCCTGCCGATGAATTCCAGCGTGTCCATCCCAGTGGCCGAGAGCAATTCGTCGTCCCGGTTCGGCCTGGCCTTGGGGAAGAACGCCGCGGTGACGGTGTCGAAGGCGGCGGCGATGATGGGCGCGTAGAAATCGTCGGGCCGCGACTCGCCCGACTCCCAACGCCGCCAATTGCGTAGCAGCGTGCTGTCGGTCGGCAGATTGTGCGAAGACTTCGCACGCATCACGCGGACTGCGTCCGCCTGTGACCACCCCCTCGCATCGCGCTCGGAACGCATCCGGACAGCCCAGACGGGTCGATCGTCTCCAGCGGCCACGGTTGTAGTATCGCACCAGTTAACGCGCGGCGGCCCGGATAGGGCATCTAGATGTCACTGGGTTGACACCTGCATTCGCAGTTTTGCGTCAGCGATCCTGGAGAAGGAGCGGTCGGATTGCCCGATTCGCAACTGTAAGTACAGATGCAAGGCCGAGACCGCCCCACCGGCAGTACCCTGCACGGGAAGATCCAAACGAGAGAACAGCGGCCCAATCCAACGGAGGTTCGGGTGGAAGCGTTGATCTATGGATACTTGCGTGACGATCTGGCCGACGGCCACAGCGAAGAGCTCGAGCGGGCGATGAGCACGCTCGCCCAAGCCGAAGGGCTTTGCTTCGCCGCAACATTCCATGAATCGACAGCGGGTGACGGCACGGCGTTCGCCGAGCTGACGCAGGAACTCAAGCGCGCCGACGCACACCACGTGGTGGTGCCCTCACTCGATCACTTTGCCGGCCAGACTATTCCGCGCGACATTCTGATCGCGAAGCTGGCCCAGGAGGCGGCGGCCCAGGTCTGGACCGTCGAGGAGGTGCGGGCGACGAGCGTCGCGGCCCCGCCACCCACCGCCTCATGAGCAACCCGGATCCGGAGGATGCGAGCAACACCTGACGGTGTTGCTCGCACCGGGGGGACAGAGTCGTCGTATCGCTCGCTCGGCGGACGAGCTGATGTCGTGCTCACACGGGGGATACAGCCGTCGTCGTGCTGCGGGAATACCGGCGAGCCAGCCGATCACAACCCGAAACTACCGGGACCCCTTCTGCGCAAGTACTTTTCGAACTCCGCCGCGATCGCGTCGCCATCGATCTTGGCCATCGCGTCGTTCAGATCGACCGCCGCGTCACCGCGCTCCTCGAGCGAACGCACGTACTCGGTGATCTCCTCGTCGCCGACCGTCATCTCGTTGACCGCGGCCTCCCACTCCTCGGCCTGCTTGGGCAACTCGCCCAGCGGCACCTCGATGTCGAGCACGTCCTCGACCCGGTGCAGCAGTGCGATCGTCGCCTTCGGATTCGGCGGCTGGGACACGTAGTGCGGCACCGCCGCCCAGAACGACACGGCGGGCACCCCCGCCTTGACGCACTGATCCTGGAGGACGCCGGTGATGCCGGTCGGACCTTCGTAGCGGGTCTGCTCCAAGCTGAAACGCTCGGCCGCTTCCTTGCTGTAAGCGGAACCGGTGACCGGGACGGGCCTGGTGTGCGGAGTGTCGGCGAGCAACGCGCCCAGGATCACCACGGTCTGCACACCCAACTGCTCGATGAACTCGAGCAGATCCCCGCAGAAGCTGCGCCACCGCATGTTCGGCTCGATCCCGCGCAGCAACACCACATCCCGGTCGCTGCCGGGCGGGGAACACACCGAGAGCATGGTGGCGGGCCACTGGATTTCCCTGGTCACGCCGTCGACCTGACGCACCGTCGGCCGATTCACCTGATAGTCGTAGTAATCCTCGGAATCGAGTTCGGCCAGCGGCTCGGCGTCCCAGATCAGTTCCAGATGCTCCACGGCGCCGCTCGCCGCGTCACCGGCGTCGTTCCAGCCCTCGAAGGCGGCAACCAGCACCGGATCCCGCAACGTCGGCAGTTCCGAATCGGAAGTTTCACTGGGGTTCACCCGGTCAGCCTACGGTGTGCGCTCGCCCGGTGCTGTATCTATTGGCGCGCTTCGCGCGCGTGTTCCCGGCCCCTGGTGTCTCGCGTCCGAGACCGCGAGTCTCGCGACTGCGACGCATGCGCCTCGCGGTCTCGGACGCGAGACGGGCCGGGAACGGGCTCGTAGGACTCGCCCTCGGGGTGGCTGGGAATGTAGGTGTGGCCGTCGGGTGGCGTTGTGCGCCGAGTCGTAGTGGCGGCAGCCTCGAGGCGGCGGTGCGGTCTTCGTTCGGATGTGGCGCCCCTCACGCTCACCGAGGAGATCCGCAGGCTGTTGGTTACCGGTCGTACCCGGCCTTTACGCTTGTACCCATGTCTGTGTCCAATTCCGCCGGGTTCGATACCACGCTTCTCGACACGCTCAGCCGGCGTGTCGTCATCGGTGACGGCGCGATGGGCACGATGTTGCAGGCGGCGGATCTGACCCTGGACGATTTCCGCGGGCTCGAGGGCTGCAACGAGATCCTCAACGAGACCCGGCCCGACGTGCTGCGCGACATCCATCGGGCGTACTTCGAGGCGGGCGCGGACGCGGTCGAGACCAACACCTTCGGCTGCAACCTGCCGAACCTGGCCGACTACGACATCTCGGACCGGATTCGCGATCTGTCCGAGCGCGGTACCCGTCTGGCCCGTGAAGTGGCCGACGAGATGGGCCCGAGCGAGGACGGCACGCCTCGGTACGTGCTGGGTTCGATGGGTCCCGGTACGAAGTTGCCGACGCTGGGGCACGCGCCGTACACGGTGTTGCGCGACGCCTACATCGAGGCGGCGCTGGGCATGCTGGAGGGCGGCGCGGACGCGATCCTGATCGAGACCTGCCAGGACCTGTTGCAGGTGAAGGCGGCGGTGACGGGCAGCAGGCGGGCGATGGAGCGCGCGGGCCGCCGGATCCCGATCATCACCCACGTGACGGTGGAGACGACCGGCACCATGCTGGTCGGCAGTGAGATCGGCGCGGCGTTGACCGCGCTCGAGCCGCTGGGCATCGACATGATCGGGCTGAACTGCGCGACCGGCCCCGAAGAGATGAGCGAGCATCTGCGGCACCTGTCGCGGCACGCGAAGATCCCGGTGTCGGTGATGCCGAACGCGGGCTTGCCAGTGCTGGGCGCCAAGGGCGCCGAGTATCCGCTGACGCCCGAGGAGCTGGCTGTTTCCATGCGCCAGTTCGTCAGCGAGTTCGGGTTGGCGCTGGTCGGCGGGTGCTGCGGCACCACGCCCGAGCACATCCGCCAGGTGCGCGAGGCGGTGCGCGAGGTCGAGCCGACGCTGGCGCCGATCGTGGAGCGGCGCACGCCGGTGCACGAGCCGAGCGTGTCGAGCATGTACACGGCGGTGCCGTTCGAGCAGGACGCCTCGGTGATGATGATCGGCGAGCGCACGAATGCCAACGGCTCCAAGGCTTTCCGCGAGGCGATGCTCGCCGAGGACTGGCAGAAGTGCCTCGACATCGCCAAGGACCAGACGCGTGACGGCGCGCACATGCTGGATCTGTGCGTCGACTACGTCGGTCGCGACGGCACCAAGGACATGGAGGCGCTGGCTTCGCGTCTGGCGACCGCGTCGACCCTGCCGATCATGCTGGACTCCACCGAGACGCCGGTGCTGCAAGCAGGCTTGGAGCACTTGGGCGGCCGGTGCGCGGTCAACTCGGTGAACTACGAGGACGGCGACGGGCCGGAGTCCCGGTTCCAGCAGACCATGCGGCTGGTCGCCGAGCACGGCGCCGCGGTGGTCGCGCTGACCATCGACGAAGAAGGCCAGGCTCGCACCGCCGAGAAGAAGGTCGAGATCGCCGAGCGCCTGATCGCCGACATCACCGGCAACTGGGGTCTGGCCGAGTCTGACATCATCATCGACACCCTGACCTTCACCCTGGGCACCGGCCAGGAGGAGTCGCGCCGCGACGGCCTGGAGACCATCGAGGCGATCCGGGAACTCAAGCGCCGCCACCCGCAGGTGCAGACGACACTGGGTCTGTCGAACATCTCCTTCGGTCTGAACGCGGCCGCGCGGCAGGTGCTGAACTCGGTGTTCATGCACGAGTGCGTCCAGGCGGGGCTGGATTCGGCGATCGTGCACGCCTCCAAGATCCTGCCGATGAGCCGGATCCCGGACGAACAGCGCGAGACGGCGCTGGACCTGGTCTACGACCGGCGCGCCGAGGACTACGACCCGTTGCAGAAGTTGATGGCGTTGTTCGAGGGTGTCTCGACGTCGTCGTCCAAGGCCTCGCGCGCCGAGGAGCTGGCGGCGTTGCCGCTGTTCGAGCGGCTCGAGCGGCGCATCGTCGACGGCGAGAAGGCCGGGATGGACGCCGACCTGGACGCGGCGATGACCGAGGTGCCGCCGCTGCGGATCATCAACGAGACGCTGCTCGCGGGCATGAAGACCGTCGGTGAACTGTTCGGTTCGGGGCAGATGCAGCTGCCGTTCGTGTTGCAGTCCGCGGAGGTGATGAAGGCCGCGGTCGCCTACCTCGAGCCGCACATGGAGGCCACCGACGACTCCGGTAAGGGCCGTATCGTGCTGGCCACCGTCAAGGGCGACGTGCACGACATCGGCAAGAACCTGGTCGACATCATTCTGTCCAACAACGGCTACGAGGTGGTCAACCTCGGCATCAAGCAGCCGATCGCGACCATCCTCGATGCCGCGGTGGACAAGAAGGCCGACGTCATCGGCATGTCCGGGCTGTTGGTGAAGTCGACCGTGGTGATGAAGGAGAACCTCGAGGAGCTCAACGCCCGCGGTGTGGCCGATCAGTTCCCGGTGCTGCTCGGCGGGGCCGCGCTGACCCGCGCCTACGTCGAGAACGATCTGACCGAGGTCTACGAGGGCGATGTGCACTACGCCCGCGACGCGTTCGAGGGCCTGCGGTTGATGGACGACATCATGACCCGCAAGCGCGGCGGCGGTCTCGACCCCGACAGTCCCGAGGCCGTGGCAGAACGGGAGAAAGCCGCCGAACGCAAGGCCCGCCACGAACGGTCCAAGCGGATCGCCGCCCAGCGCAAGGCCGCCGAGACCCCCGTGGTGGTGCCCGAGCGCTCGGACGTCGCCGCCGACCTGCCGGTGCCCGTGCCGCCGTTCTGGGGCACGCGGGTGATCAAAGGCCTGTCGCTGCACGAATACTCGGGCCTGCTCGACGAGCGTGCGCTGTTCCTCGGCCAGTGGGGTCTGCGCGGCCAGCGCGGCGGCGACGGGCCCTCCTACGAGGAACTGGTGGAAACCGAAGGCCGCCCCCGGTTGCGGGCCTGGCTGGACCGGCTCTCCACCGAGGGCGTGCTGCAGCACGCGGCGGTGGTCTACGGCTACTTCCCGGCGGTGTCGGAAGGCGACGAGGTCGTCGTGCTGACCGAACCCGATCCCGCCGCGCCGGAGCGGTACCGGTTCCGTTTCCCGCGCCAGCAGCGCGACCGGTTCCTGTGCATCGCCGACTTCCTGCGCTCGCGCGAACAGGCCGTGGCCACCGGCCAGGTCGACGTGCTGCCGTTCCAGTTGGTGACCATGGGCCAGCCCATCGCCGATTTCGCCAACGAACTCTTCGCCGCCGACAACTACCGCGACTACCTCGAGGTGCACGGCATCGGCGTCCAGCTCACCGAGGCGCTAGCCGAATACTGGCACCGCCGTATCCGCGAAGAACTCGTCCTGGAAGGGCATTCGGTCGCCGAATCCGACCCGGACGACGTGCAGGACTACTTCAAGCTCGGCTATCGCGGGGCGCGCTACTCCTTCGGCTACGGCGCCTGCCCCGACCTCGAGGACCGCGCCAAGCTCGTCGACCTGCTCGAAGCCGATCGCATCGGCGTCGTGCTCTCCGAGGAACTCCAGCTACACCCCGAGCAGTCCACCGACGCCTTCGTCCTGCTGCATCCCGAGGCGAAGTACTTCAACGCCTGATCGGTTCGGCGCGAATGGCGGCGCGTCGCGGCGCCGCCATTCCCGCTGTCCGTGGCGCCCCCGGACCGGAGAGCTGTGATGGTGCTCACCGGGGTGATGGGCGGCGCTTGTCAGAGGGCTCCGCTCTGTTTCCTGCCGCTGACCTGCGGATAAGCGCGGAGCAACCGGCCGCCGAACGGTCGTGGCACAGATATCCGGTACCGGCGGGTACGCTCGAATGTTCGAGGCTACCCGGGTATTCGACCGTCCGGTCCGCGACAGCGGGTCGACGCGGCTGGAGTCTGTCGGGTGGGTATGCCATTGTCGACTAGTTGCAACTGCATCCGGAGCAGTCGGCGGATGCCGTTCGTCTCGCTGCTGACGGGTGCGAAGCACTTCGGAGCGTAGGGATTTCGCCGGAAACCCGCTGGGCGCGCCGGAGTGCTCGACGGCTCGGCGCACAGCAGGAGGGGCACGACCACATGACGGCGGATCGGTTGATCGCTGGACGGTATCGGCTGACGGATCCGATCGGCACCGGCGCGATGGGTGTGGTGTGGCGGGCGACCGACGTGCGACTGCGCCGCACCGTGGCGGTGAAACAGCTGCTGCTCGGCCCCGGGCTCTCCAAGGAGCAAGCGCTGGAGTCGAAACTGCGCGCGATGCGCGAGGGGCGGATCGCCGCCCGGCTGCACCACCCGAACGCGATCACCGTCTTCGACGTCGCCGAAGAGGACGGCCAGCCGTGGCTCGTCATGGAGTACATGAACGCGCCCAGCCTGGCGGCCAAGCTGTCCGGGCATCGCACCCTGTCGCCGATCGAGGTGGCCAAGATCGGCGCGCAGGCCGCCGCCGCGCTGGCCGCCGCGCACGACGCGGGCATCATGCACCGCGACGTGAAACCGGCCAACCTGCTCGTCGCCGACGACGGCACCGTGAAGATCACCGACTTCGGCATCTCCCGCGCCGTCGGCGACGTGACCGTTACCGCGACCGGATTCCTCGCGGGCACCCCCGCCTATCTCGCGCCGGAGGTGGCGCGCGGCGAGAACCCGGAACCGGCGTCCGATGTGTTCGCGCTCGGCTCCACGCTGTACGCCGCGGTGGAGGGCGCGCCGCCGTTCGGCGAGGGCGACAACGCACTGGCGGTGCTGCACGCCGTCGCGCGGGCCGACGTGCCCGAGCCGCGCCGCGCCGACGGGCTGGCGCCGGTGCTGATGCACCTGCTCGCCGCGAGCATCGACGCGCGCCCGACCATGCGCGAGGCGAAGGAGGCGCTGGAAGCCGTTGCGGCGGGCCGCGTTCCGGCATTGGCGACCGCACCGGTGATGACCAAGGTGCTGCCCGCGCCCGGGGCCGACGCGACCACCGTGCTCCCCACCTCCGCCGCCACCGCCAGCACCGGGAACGCCTCCGACGCCACCGAATTCGTGCCGAGCGCGGCGCTCGCCGCCGCGCCGCCGTCGTCGTCGTCGCCCAGCGGACCGTCCGGCGGCGGCACGCTGCCCGGCGCCACCGGTGGCGGCGCCGGGCCGAACAAACAGATCCTCGCCGTGATGGCCGCCGCGGCGGTCGTGCTGGTCGTGGTAGTGGCGTTCGTGCTGTCCTCCGGTGGGGACCGAAACGGATCGGACGATCCCACCGCGGCCCCGCCGCCGGGGACGAGCGAGGCGCTGCAGCCGCCGCCCGGCACCGGCGGTGATCCGACCGAAGAGCCCCAGGCCCAAGTGCCCACCGCCGCGCCGCAGAACAACGAGACCCCGACGGTCGTGCCTGCCACGCCGACCAGCAGCGCCGCGCCGTCGAGCAGCCCGAACAGTCCGCCCAGCACCACGCGGCCGCCGACGACCACGATCACCACGACGCCGTTCGGGCCGCCGACGCCGGACCGGATCGCCCAGTTCATCCAGGGCTACTACGGCATGCTGCCCGGCAATGTGTCCGGCGCGTGGTCGCAGCTCGCGCCCGGCTACCAGTCCCAGACCGGCGGCTACAACTCCTACGCCTCGTTCTGGTCCACCATCCGCTCGGTTCAGGTCAACGGCATCACGCCGCGGGGCAACGACGGAGCCACCGTCTCGCTGACCTACGTGAAGACCAACGGTGCGGTGGATCGGGAGAACCGCTGGATCCAGGTCCGCCAGGACGGTGGCCGGATGGTCATCACCGGCTCCGGCGTGTGAGCGGGAATCACGTGCCAACGCGACTCACCGCGGTCCTGTGGGACATGGACGGGACGCTGCTGGACTCGGAGAAGCTCTGGGACGTCGGGGTTCGCGAGCTGGCGGTGCGGCTCGGCAGCGTGCTGACCGACGAGATCCGGCACGCCCTCATCGGCGCGTCCGGCCCGAACGCTCTGCGCATCCTGTTCAACGGACTCGGACTGGATCCGACACCGGACGCGCTGCGTGATGCCGCGGGCTTCCTGGAGCGGCGCGTCACCGAATTGATGACCGGCCCCATCCCGTGGCGGCCGGGCGCCAAGGACGCGCTCGGCTTGGTCCGCGACGCGGGCCTGGCCTCGGCGCTGGTCACCAACACCAAGCGCTCGCTGACCGAGTACGGCCTGGACACCCTCGGCCGTGACTTCTTCGACGTCTCCGTCTGCGGTGACGAGGTGCCCGAGGGCAAACCCGAGCCCGATGTCTACCTGCGCGCCGCCGACCTGCTCGGCGTGCACCCGCGCGACTGCGTGGCGATCGAGGACTCGCCCACCGGTGCCCGCGCGGCGGCGGCCGCGGGCTGCGCGGTCCTGGTCGTGCCCTGTGAGATTCCGGTCCCGCGCGCCCCTGGCCTCGCTTTCCGCGACACTTTGGTCGGCCTCACCCTCGCCGATCTGGAACAGACGCTCCGCGCCTGACGTCCCGCACGCATCCACCGCGGTACGTCCGCTTGCCGGGCGACCATCTGAGCCACGGTTGCATCCGGCCGGACTTCGAGAAAGGGCCTGACGTTCCGTGCGCGTCCGCTGCCACCGGCGGCTGGGTGCTGCCGTCGCGGGCAACCGAAGGCGAACCGGCTGACGACTTCGATCGTTGGCGTTTGTCGAATATCGTCCGGCGCAATGGGTCGTACTGCGCGGCAGCGCGAGAGGTGCGGCGAGACCCCGATGTCGAGGTCGTCGCCGGGCACAAGACTGGTCGGTTCGATTGTGTGCTGAGCACCGGGGAATGCGTGGGAGTTACTGTGCCGCAACGCAAATGCGCGCAGATAGTAAGTGTGACTGCACTCACCGGCAACTTTTCCGAATCTCCGGGCGTGTCGTCGGGCGCTGCACCAAAATGACGCCATGGCTGCGACGGGAGTGTTGGACGAAATCGTCGACACCGCAAGGTATCCGCTGGAATCGCCGGGCTCGGCGGGGTGGCACACGGCGGTCGACGCGGCGCGGGCCGACCTGGCCGACAGCGGCTGCACGGTGCTGCGCGAGTTCATCCGGCCCGAGCTCGTCGAGACGCTGCGCGCGCAGGGCGAGGACATGGCGCCGCACGCGCACTACGAGGTGGAGCGGGTCAACGCCTACAACATCCCGCTGGATACCGAACTGCCCGAGGATCATCCGGGCCGCATCGTGCTGGAGCGCGGCAACGCGTTCGTGCCGCGCGACCGCATCCCCGCCGACGCGCTGATCCACCGGCTCTACACCAGCGCCGCGTTCCAGCGCTTCGTCGCGGACTGCTTCGACCTGTCCGAGCTGCACGAATACGCCGACCCGCTGGCCGGGCTGTGCCTGAACGTGGTCGCCCCCGGCATGTCGCACCCGTGGCACTTCGACACCAACGAATTCACCGTCAGCATGCTCACCCAGCTGCCCGAAGCGGGCGGGACCTTCGAGTACTGCCCCGGCATCCGCTCGCCGCAGGCCGAGAACCTCGCCGACGTGCGCGACGTGCTGACCGGTTCCGGCGAGCGACTTATCCGCAAGCTCGAGCTGTGCCCCGGCGACCTGCAACTGTTCCAGGGGCGCTTCTCGCTGCACCGAGTGTCCCCGGTTTCCGGTGGCAGGCAACGACATTCGGCGATCTTCGCCTACACCGACCGGCCAGGTGTCATCGGCACCGTGGAACGGACCCGCCAGCTGTTCGGTCGCGTCCTGCCCGAACACGTCGCCGAGGACCGCCTGGTCCGCGGCGACCGACTACTCGACTGAGCCCAGCTCGACCCCGAGAGGAACGAACACACGTGCCAGTACCCTTAGACACGACCGGGAAAGCCTCCTTCGACGACATCTACGACCGTCCCGATCCTCGCGAGTACTACGCACGGATGTCCCAGCTGGACTACCGCATACCCGACCTGGCGAAGCCGTTCTTCGAGCAGCAGATCCGGGAGTATCGCGCCTCCGCGCGCGTCGCGACGCCGACCGTGCTGGACATCGGCTGCTCCTACGGCGTGAACGCGGCGCTGCTGCGCTTCGACACCGGCATCGGCGAACTCGCCGCGCACTACCGCGACGCCGCCGACGCCGACCGCGACCGCCTCATCGCCCGCGATCGCGCCCGCCTCGCCGAGCGCGATCACCATCCCGACGTGCGCTTCGTCGGCATCGACGCCGCCCGCCCCGCGCTCGACTACGCGCGGGCCGCGGGATTGCTGCACGACACCGTGCACGCCGACCTCGAATCCGCCGATCCGACAGACGAACAGCGCGAGGTGCTCGCCGCCGCCGACATCGTCCTGTCGACCGGCTGTATCGGGTACGTCACCGAGAAGACCCTGCTGCGGATCGCCACCGCGCACCCGCGGCGCAGGCCGTGGATGGCGCACTTCGTGCTGCGCATGTTCGACTTCGACCCGATGGCCGAGGAACTCGCCGCGCTCGGCTACCGCACCGAGCGTGCGCCCGGCCTGTTCCAGCAGCGCAGGTTCGCCTCCGCCGACGAACAGCAGCGCGTGCTGAACACGCTGTCCGACAAGGGAATCGACACCCGAGGCCAGGAAGCCGACGGCTGGCTGTACGCGCACCTCTACCTGTCGCGGCCGGGCCCCAAGGGCCGCGCCTGAAGGTTTCGCACCGAAACACCGGCAGCCTCTTGTCGAAACTCGGCCTCGTCGCCGAGGATCTGTAGTGGAGCGACGCACTCCACACTCGCACGCACGGACGTTGTCTCGCCGTGCGCGTCTCACCCCATCGCACCCGAACCTCGAGGACTCCGACTTGACCGACCGCACCTTCGCCGCCGAAGACCACCTGCCCCGGGTACCGCTGCCGACACTGGAGGACAGCTGCGCCAGGTTCCTGGAATGGTGCACCCCGCTGCTCAGCGACGACGAAATCGCCACCACCGAGGCGGCGGTCGCCGACCTGCTCCGGCCGGACGGTCCGGGCCGGACGCTGCACGCGGCGCTGGCGGAGTACGACGCCACCCCCGGTGTCGGCAGCTGGCTCGACCTGTTCTGGCCGTCGCGCTATCTCGGCCGACGCGACCGAATCGCGTTGAACGCCAACTTCTTCTTCCTCTTCCGCGACGACACGCCGCTGGCCGCGTCCACCGCGGCCGATCAGGTGGAGCGGGCCGCGGCCATCGTCTCCGCGGCCGTGGACTACAAGCTGGCCCTCGACGAGGAAGCCGTCCCGCCGGTCACCCAGCGCGGGCAGCAGCTGTCCATGTGGCAGAACAAATACCTGTTCTCCGAGACCAGAATCCCCGGCGAACAGCAGGACACCGTGCGGGTGCCCTACAGCCCCGAGTGGCCCGGCCCCTCGCGCGAGCGGCACATCGTGGTGTTCTACCGCGGCAGCATGTTCCGGATGGACGTGATCGGCCAGGGCGGCGCGCCGTACTCCCTCGACGACCTCGCCGACGGTCTGCGCGCGGTGCTCAAGGCCGGGTCGCGTTCGGCGCGCACCGACACCGCCGTCGGTCACCTCACCACCAAAGCGCGCGCCGAATGGGCGGCGAGCCGGGCCGCGCTGCGCGCCGAACCCGCCAACGTCGCGGCGCTCGACACCATCGAGACCGCGCTGTTCTGTCTGTGCCTGGAGGACTTCACTCCGCGCGACACCCTGCACGCCTGCGATCAACTGCTGCACGGCGACAGCGCCAACCGCTGGTTCGACAAGGCGGTGTCGTTCATCGTCTTCGGCGACGGCCAGGCGGGCATCAACGTCGAGCACTGCGGGTTGGACGGCACCACCATCCTGTCGTTCGTGGACACCTTGCTGGAGACGCCCGCCGCCGAACACGCGCGGCGCTCGGGCGCCCAGGCGCAGGGACTGCCCGTCGTGGAGCCCATCGAGTTCACCCTCGACGCCGCGCTGCGCACCGACATCGCGGCGGCGGGCGCGGCCTTCGCCACGTACGCGGCCGAAAATGCCACGCAGACGGTCTCTTTCGAGGATTTCGGCACCGCGCGAGCCAAGCAGCTCGGCATCTCGCCGGACGCCTTCGCGCAGTTGAGCTACCAGCTCGCGCACCGGCGCAGCAAGGGCATCACCGGCGCCACCTACGAATCCATCGCGACCCGCCAGTACCGCAACGGCCGCACCGAGGCCATGCGGGTGGTGACGCCGGAGATGATCGCCTTCGTCGACACCATGCTGGACCCCGGCGCCGACACCGCCGCCCGCCTCGCGGCCGCGCGCACCGCCGCGGCCAAGCACGTCGAACGGGCCAAGCAGTGCCAGGCCGGTGACGCGCCGGAACAGCACCTGTGGGAGCTGGAGTGGATCCAGCGCCGTCGCGGCGCGGAACTCGGTGTCACCGAGCCGATTTCGCTCTACACCAGCCCCGGCTGGGTGATCATGCGCGACGACTACCTCAGCACCAGCTCCGCGCCTTCGGTCAACATCCAGTACTTCGGCTTCGGCTCGACCAGCCCGCGCTGCATCGGCGTCGCCTACGTGCTTCTGCCGGACCGCTGGAACCTCTACCTGGCCACACCCAAGACGGTGGCCGACCAGATGTACGCGTTCGCCGATCACCTCCGCGAGGCGGTGCGCGAACTGGCGGAGCTGCTGGCGCCGGAGTGACCGGCGTCGAGCGGCCGCGCTGAGCCCAGCGTCCGCGCGGTGAGCGCGCGGGCCGTCCCGGTCCCGGGGTGGACCGGGACGGTAGCTGGGAATGCGCGTCTGAGAGAATGACCAGCCGTGAAGACTTTCGAAACCCTGTTCGCCGAGCTGCAGGATCGTGCCATCACCCGTCCCGAGGGTTCCGGCACCGTGGCCGCGCTGGACGCCGGTGTGCATACCCAGGGTAAGAAGGTGCTCGAGGAGGCGGGCGAGGTCTGGCTCGCCGCCGAACACGAGAGCGACGAATCGCTGGCCGAGGAAATCTCGCAGCTGCTCTACTGGGTCCAGGTGCTCATGGTGGGCCGGGGACTGAAGCTCGAAGACGTGTACCGACATCTGTGACGGTCGCGTCCATTCCGTAGTTTCGTTTCGCGCCGGAGCGGGTCAGGCCCGGAGGCGGCAGCGCAGCGTGACCACGGAGGGACCCCCGCTCAGGCCAAGTCGAACACCGAAAGGACATCCACCCCATGCTGCGCGTCGCAGTCCCCAACAAAGGCGCCCTGTCCGAATCCGCGACCTCCATCCTGGCCGAGGCCGGATATCGCAAGCGCACCGATTCCCGCGACCTGAGCGTGCTCGATCCCGCGAACCAGGTCGAGTTCTACTTCCTGCGTCCCAAGGACATCGCCGTCTACGTCGGTTCCGGTGAACTCGATCTCGGCATCACCGGCCGCGATCTCGCGCTGGACTCCGGCGCGCCGGTGCAGGAGCGGATCGCGCTCGGTTTCGGCCGCTCCACCTTCCGCTACGCCGCCCCCGCGGGCCGGGAGTGGAAGGTCGAGGACTTGCAGGACAAGCGCATCGCCACCTCCTACCCGAACCTGGTGCTCGCGGATCTGCGGCGCCGCGACATCGAGGCCGAGGTGATCCGCCTCGACGGCGCGGTCGAGATCTCCATCCAGCTCGGCGTCGCCGACGCCATCGCCGACGTGGTGGGCTCGGGACGCACGCTGCGCCAGCACAACCTGGTCGCCTTCGGCGAGACCCTCTGCGATTCGGAGGGCGTGCTCATCGAGGCGGTCGGCTCGGACCAGAACGACCGGGCCCGCAACCAGCTCATCGCCCGCGTCCAGGGCGTGGTGTTCGCCCAGCAGTACCTGATGCTGGACTACGACTGCCCGAAGGACCTGCTCGAGCAGGCCGTGCGGATCACGCCGGGCCTGGAATCGCCGACCGTCTCCCCGCTGGCCGACGCCGGCTGGGTCGCGGTGCGCGCGCTGGTGCCGCGCGGCAAGGGCAACGCGGTGATGGACGAGCTCGCCGACCTCGGCGCCAAGGCCATCCTGGCCACCGACATCCGCTCCTGCCGGGCCTTCTGACCAAGCCGGACGCCGGGCGGATACCGGAGTGCATCCGCCCGGCGGCTCCGCCGTCGCGGTGAATCTGCTTGTGGGCCTTGGTCTCTCGGCGCTGTCGTTCCGCGACTTCACGGCCTGAGCCGCGGGATGGCGCGGTGACGGTCTCGCCCGGGTGTCGCGGGATCAGTCGGCGACGGCCTCGGCCAACGTCTCGCCCGGCGACTCGCCGTCGTCCTCCGGCCAGCCGGGGTACGGCGGCGGGGTGCCCCCGAACGCCGGGCACAGCGGCTTGTAGTCGCAGTAGTTGCACAGCCAGCTGGTGGTCGGCGGGAACTCCCCGGTGCGGCCCGCCTCGCGCACGGCCGTCCACAGCGCGGACAGGGTGCGTTCGAAGCGGCCGAGCTCCTCGGCGTCGGGCGCGTAGGTGAGGATCTGCCGGTCGGCCAGGTAGATCAGGCGCAGCTGGGCGGGCAGCACGCCGCGGGTGCGCAGCACGACCAGCGCGTAGAACTTCAGCTGGAAGAGCGCCTTGGTCTCCTGCACGAGTCCGGGCGCGCGGCCGGTCTTGTAGTCGACCACCCGAAGCTCGCCGGTCGGGGCCACGTCGATCCGGTCGACGTACCCGCGCAGCAGCACGCCGTCGTCCAGCTCGACCTCCACCCGCGCCTCGCGGGACTCCGGTTCGAACCGGGTCGGGTCCTCCAGCTGGTAGTAGCTCTCGACCAGCGCGCGGACCTCCGCGAGAAACGGCGCGAGCCCGTCTGCCGGGATCAGATCGGCCACCTCCGGCTGCGCCGCGAGCACCCTGGCCCACGCGGGATCCACGAGAGCGTCGGCCCGCTCGGGTCCGCGCTCCGCGGCGGGCAGCCCGTACAGGTCCTCGAGCACCGCGTGCACCACCGTGCCGCGCACCGCGTGCCGCGACGGCGGCTCGGGGATCCGGTCGATCGCCCGGAAGCGGTACTTCAGCGGACACTGCTTGAAATCCATTGCCCGCGAAGGCGACAGCGCGGGCCTGCGCCGCGCCGAGACGGCCGCGGACGGCTCGGTGGAGGCTGCGTCGGCAGGGGGCGTGGACACGGGCGCTGGCATACCTGGCAGGCTATCCGGCGGCACCGACACGCCGGTGCCGGACCGCGACGACAGCGCGACGACGAGCAGCGAACGGAGATTCATGACGGCCAGACGGACCGGGCCATTCACCACCGGGGACCGGGTGCAGCTGACCGATGCCAAGGGACGCCTCTACACGGTGATCTTGGAGCCGGGCAAGGAGTTCCACACCCACCGCGGCGGGATCAAGCACGACGATCTGATCGGCGCCGACGAAGGCAGCCTCGTGCACTCCACCAACGGCACCCCGTACCTCGCGCTGCGGCCGCTGCTCGTCGACTACGTGCTGTCCATGCCGCGCGGCGCGGCCGTCATCTACCCGAAGGACGCCGCGCAGATCGTGCACGAGGGCGATGTGTTCCCTGGCGCGCGCGTCCTGGAGGCCGGCGCGGGATCCGGCGCGCTGACGTGTTCGCTGTTGCGCGCCGTTGGCCCGGAGGGCGAAGTCGTGTCCTACGAGATCCGCGAGGACCACGCCGAGCACGCCGTCCGCAACGTCGAACGGTTCTTCGGCGAACGTCCAGCTAACTGGAGTCTGACCGTCGGCGACGTCGCCGACTACACCGGCGACCCGGTGGACCGGGTGGTGCTGGACATGCTGGCGCCGTGGGACGCGCTGCCCGCGGTGTCCAAGGCGCTGGTGCCCGGCGGCGTCCTCATCGTGTACGTCGCGACCACCACCCAGCTGTCCAAGGTGGTCGAGGCGCTGCGCGAGCAGGAATGCTGGACCGAGCCGCGGTCCTGGGAGTCGATGGTCCGCGGCTGGCACGTCGTCGGCCTCGCCGTGCGCCCCGAACACCGCATGCAGGGCCACACGGCGTTCCTGGTGAGCGCGCGCAGGCTGGCCGAGGGCGTGGTCACCCCCAAGCCGCAACGCCGCCCCTCGAAGGGCTGAGGCGCCGCGACGCCCGTGCGGGAACCGGGTCCGCGCCGCCGTGCGCGGTCCGACGGAAGACCACGCACGGCCGGAGCGAAGGCGGGGGTACGCTCAGGGCGTGCAGGGCGCCTGCGCGAAGCCGAGCAGGGTGCACGCCGTGGCGTCCGAGAGCTTCCACTTGCCGTCGACATGCTGGAAGGTCATCGGCATGGCCGGCGCCGAGCCGTGCGGCGACGTGATGACGACCTGCGCGGTCGCGGTCTCGCCCTCGGTCTTGACGTCGGTGACCGCGAAGGTGAGCTGACCGTAGCCCGCGAGCAGCTGGTTCATCTGGTCGATGTTGGCGGTGCGCTTCTCGCCGTCGACGATCACCGCGGTCTTCTCGGACGTCGGCTTGCTCGGGTCGGCGACCAGTGCCAGGGTGGCCTGCAGATCCTCGGGCTTGGGCGCGTCGGCTCCCGCGTGGTCGTGGCCACCGGCCGCACCGGTGGTGGCGGCGGCCGAGGTGGTGGCCACCGCCGAGGTGGTGGTCGCGGCGGTGTCGGAGGAGTCGTCCGAGCCGCAGGCGGTGAGCCCGACCGTAACGGCGAGGGCGGCCGCGGCGGTAGCCACGGAAACACGCAGGGTCTTGGCGGGAAGGAGCATTCTCTAGCAACCTTTCGGCTTGGGCGTCGAGGGACCTCGCGCCTTGTCGGGTTAGGGCAGGCTAACATGGTTGCTCGGCCGCCGATCGCAGCACAGATGTGATCACGACGAAACCATGTCGGACAGCGAGAACGGTTCGCGCCCGGTAGCGTTGATAGACCGGGACTGGGAGGAGCAGCACATGAGCCCCATCGAGAATTCGGATTCGGCGGCCTGGAGAGAGCTCGAGGCGATACGCGCCGAGGCGGCTGCACTCCGGAGGCAACTCGCCGATTCGCCGGATCGCACACGGGAATTGGAAGCCCGCATCGATTCGCTGACCATTCGCAACACGAAGCTGATGGACACACTCAAGGAGGCGCGCCAGCAACTGGTCGCACTGCGCGAGGAGGTCGATCGGCTGGGTCAGCCGCCGAGCGGATACGGCGTTCTGATCGGCGTGTACGACGATCAGACGGTCGACGTGTTCACTTCGGGTCGCAAGATGCGGTTGACGTGTTCACCGAACATCGACACCGCGACCCTCGAGTACGGCCAGACCGTGCGTCTCAACGAGGCGCTGACGGTGGTCGAGGCGAGCACCTTCGATTCGGTCGGTGAGATCGGCACCTTGCGCGAGATCCTCGACGACGGTCGCCGCGCGCTGGTCGTCGGCCACGCCGACGAGGAGCGGGTGGTCTGGCTGGCCGGCCCGCTGGCCAAGGTCGCCGAGGTCGACGATCTGGACGACCCCGATTCCCCCATTCGCAAACTGCGGCCCGGTGATTCGCTGCTGGTCGACACCAAGGCGGGCTTCGCTTTCGAGCGGATTCCCAAGGCCGAGGTGGAAGACCTCGTGCTCGAGGAAGTCCCGGATGTCGACTACAACGACATCGGCGGTCTCGGACGCCAGATCGAGCAGATCCGCGACGCGGTGGAACTGCCGTTCCTGCACAAGGATCTGTTCCGCGAGTACGCGCTGCGTCCGCCCAAGGGCGTGCTGCTCTACGGTCCGCCCGGCTGCGGTAAGACGCTGATCGCCAAGGCGGTGGCCAACTCGCTGGCCAAGAAGATCGCCGAGGCGCGCGGTGAGGACGCCAAGGAAGCCAAGTCGTTCTTCCTGAACATCAAGGGCCCCGAGCTGCTCAACAAGTTCGTCGGCGAGACCGAGCGTCACATCCGGATCATCTTCCAGCGGGCGCGCGAGAAGGCCTCCGAGGGCACGCCGGTGATCGTGTTCTTCGACGAGATGGACTCGATCTTCCGCACCCGCGGCTCCGGCGTCTCCTCCGATGTGGAGACAACCGTTGTGCCGCAGCTGCTTTCGGAGATCGACGGCGTCGAGGGCCTGGAGAACGTCATCGTCATCGGCGCCTCCAACCGCGAGGACATGATCGACCCCGCGATCCTGCGGCCGGGCCGCCTGGACGTGAAGATCAAGATCGAGCGGCCGGACGCCGAATCGGCGCAGGACATCTTCTCCAAGTACCTGACCGAAGGACTGCCGCTGCACGCCGACGATCTCGAGGAGTTCGGCGGCGACAAGGGCGCCTGCATCCGCGCGATGATCGAACGGGTCGTCGACCGGATGTACGCCGAGAGCGAGGACAACCGCTTCCTGGAGGTCACCTACGCCAACGGTGACAAGGAAGTCCTGTACTTCAAGGACTTCAACTCCGGCGCCATGATCCAGAACATCGTGGACCGCTCCAAGAAGTACGCCATCAAGGCGGTGCTCGACACCGGCAACCCGGGTCTGCGCATCCAGCATCTCTACGATTCGATCGTGGACGAGTTCTCCGAGAACGAGGACCTGCCCAACACCACGAATCCCGATGACTGGGCCCGCATCTCGGGTAAGAAGGGCGAGCGCATCGTCTACATCCGCACCTTGGTCACCGGCAAGAACGCCAGTGCCAGCCGTGCGATCGACACGGAGTCGAACACGGGTCAGTACCTGTAGTTCGGTGGATATCGCGGGCCGTGTCTCCTCG
>NZ_JBFAHS010000003.1:537823-555611 GCF_040654315.1 Nocardia sp. NPDC050713
TCGTCTACATCCGGCTGCGTTGGATGCACCGGCAAGAACGCCAGTGCCAGCCGTGCGATCGACACGGAGTCGAACACGGGTCAGTACCTGTAGTTCGGGGGACATCTCGGGCCGCGTCTCTCCTGGGGCGCGGCCCTTGTCGTATCTGGTGAACGGATTCCGGATCTCACTCAGTGGACTGTGACCCAGCCCACTGGACGCTTGTCTGGGAAGGTAACGCCAGCTAGAGGCCATGTTTTCGGTGCCAAAGCGGCGCCTCGCCGGATTTTTGGTTCGAAAACACCTCCGGCAAGCATCTGAACCATTCATGCTTCAGATTAACGGAGCGCCGACCGTGCGCACCGCATCGAGATGAGGAGCACCCCATGTCCGGATCCGCGTCGGATTTCCTGGCCGAAGTTCTGATCAAGACCATCCAGCAGCTGCTGACGGGCAGCGCGAGCTGAGCGAACTCCGCGTCGAAGGGCCGAGCCACCCTGGTGGCTCGGCCCTTTCGTCTGTGCGAGCGGGAATCGAAGCTGGCGCGGTACTTTCGGGGCGCGACGCCCCGATCCGAGCGAAGGGCTCAGTTGACCTGTCGCGCGTCGACGTCCCAATACTTCTGCCGCAGATCGCGTTTCAGAATCTTCCCGGCGCCCGACACCGGTAGCGCGTCCACGATCTCGATGCTGCGCGGCGCCTTGTATCCGGCGATCAGCTCCTTGGCGTGACCGCGGATCTCCGCCGAGGTCACCTGCTGTCCCGGCTTGCAGACGATGACCGCGTGCACCCGCTCGCCCCATTCGGCGTCCGGCACGCCGATCACCGCCACCGCGGCGACCGCCGGGTGCGCGGCGACGGCGTTCTCCACCTCGGCGGAGTACACGTTCTCGCCGCCGGAGACGATCATGTCCTTGATCCGGTCGACGATGTAGACGTAGCCGTCCTCGTCCATATAGCCGCCGTCCCCGGTGTGCATCCAGCCGTCCCGCACGGCGTCCGCGGTCTCGGCGGGCTTGTTCCAGTAGCCGAGCATCACGTGGCCGCCGCGCACCACCACCTCGCCGACGGTGCCGCGCGGCACCTCGGCGCCGTCGGAATCCACGATCCGGATCTCACTGTGCGGCGCGGCCCGTCCCGCCGAACGCAGCCGACCGGCCAGGTGATCCGCCGGACCGAGCAAGGTGGCGATCGGCGCGACCTCGGTCATGCCGTAGGCCTGGGCGAAACCGGCGTTGCCGAAGGCGGCCATCGCGCGCTCGAGCACCGCCTGCGAGATCGGCGAGGCGCCGTACATGATGTGCTCGACGCTGGACAGATCGAACTCGCCCGCGCGCGGATGGTCGACGAGCATCTGGATCATCACCGGCACCAGCACGGTGGAACTCACCCGGTGCTGCTGGATCGCCGTCAGGGTGGCTACCGGATCGAACGCCGGGATCATCACGTGGGTGCCGCCCAGCATCAGCACACCCTGCCACCCGGCCAGATCGGCGAGGTGGAACATCGGCGCCGCGTGCAGGAAGACCGCGCCCGGGGCCATCAGATACCCGGTGGCGACGCCGCCGAGCGCGGAGGTCAGCAGATTGGCGTGGCTGAGCACCACGCCCTTGGGGAATCCGGTGGTGCCGCCGGTGTAGAAGATGCCCGCCGGCGCCTCGCCGCCGCGGCGCGCGTCGGGAATCGCCGTGGCGTCCGCGAGGATTCGCTCGTAGTCGAGCGCGCCTTCGGGGGTTGGTCCGTCGCCGCAGTGGATCACCGCGCGTAGTTCCGGATACTGCGCCCGCAGCGCCGGAACCATCGGGGCGAAGGCGTCGTCGACGAAGAGCACCCGGCTGTCGGAATCGGCGAGGGAGTAAGCGATTTCGGCCGGACTCCACCGGATGTTCACCGGATTGAGAACCGCGTCCGCCCACGGCACCGCGAGCAGGTACTCGTGATAGCGGTCGGAGTTCAGCGACAGCATCGCCACCCGATCGCCGGGGCCGACGCCGAGGTCGCGCAGCGCGCCCGCCAATCGGGCGACCCGGTCGAGCACCTCCCGGTTGGTTCGGGTGCGGGAACCGCAGATGGTCATCAGGCCGTCGGGGTTGAGCTGGGCGGCGCGGTGCAGGCCCTGAGTCAGATACATCGTCGATTCCTCGTCGAACGGCAGTGGTCGGTCCCGACGAGTATTCGGCGGAAAGTGTGATCTGCGCCATGGAAAGCGTGTCGAACTATCAGTCGCCGGTTTGTTGATTTCTCCAAGCGCCCGCCCGTAGGCTCGCCCCACTATGAGCAGACGCCCGACCGCCGCCGAACGTTTGGTGGTGTCGCGCGTGCGGCATCGCGCACCCGAGCTCGTCGACCGCGTCGTAGCGCGAGCCAGGGCGGAGATGTCGGCCTACGCGCCGCTGCCCGCCGCGACCATCGCCACGTCCACCGCCTCGGTCGTCGACCGCCTGCTCGACGCGCTGCACGACGGTCATCCGCTCACCTCGGGCGATCTCGCCGTGCTGCGCGAGTTCGGCGAAACCCGTGCCCGCCAAGGTATTTCGCTGGCCGAGATTCAGAACGGGTGGCGCATCGCGGTCCGTGAGATCCTCGCCGAACTGACCGAGGCTGCCGCCATCAGCGGTGTCGCCGATCGCACGCTGCTCCAGTTGATCACCGCGCTGCTCGACCTCGTCGACGCCGCCGTCGTCCCGTACAGCGGCGGGCACCGCGACGTGGAGATCGCCGCCGCGCGGCACGACGAGCAGTTCCGCGCCGAGTTCACCAGGGCCGTGCTCCTCGGCACCCTCGGTCCCGGGGACCTGCGGATCCGCGCGCAGCAACTCGGCGTCGATCCCGAAGCCGAGTACCGCGCGTACCGTGCCGGGGCGGAAGATTCGCCCGATCCTGCCGCGCCGCTCCCCGCGAGCGGGTTCGTGACCACGGTGGACGGCGACGTCGCCGGGTTTGTGGAAAAGTCCAGAAGCCCGGGTGTGGGCGGTGTCGTCGGGCTCGGTCCGCCGACCCGGCTGGAGGACTTGGCGCGCTCGTTCCGCCTGGCCGGTCGGGTGCTGGTCACCGCGCGGCTGTTCGGGCGCACCGGAATTGTCGACCTGGACAGCGTCGGCGTGCTGCCCGCGATCGCCGCCGACACCGATCTCGGCGCGGAACTCGTCCGGCGCTATCTGGCGTCCCTGGGCGGCGGCGAATCCGCCCGCACGATCGTCGACACCGTCGAGGCCTACCTCGACACCGGCCTGCGCGTCGAGGCC
Source organism: Nocardia sp. NPDC050713 (assembly GCF_040654315.1). Lineage (NCBI taxonomy): Bacteria > Bacillati > Actinomycetota > Actinomycetes > Mycobacteriales > Nocardiaceae > Nocardia > Nocardia sp. NPDC050713. The sequence continues at coordinate 541,048 of NZ_JBFAHS010000003.1, forward strand.
ACCGCCGAGCGGCTCGTGGTGCATCCCAACACGGTTCGCTACCGGCTGAGCCGCTTCGAGGAACTCACCGGCGCGGACCTGCGCGCCGCGCACACGGCGCTGCGAGTCTGGTGGGCGATCCAATATCGCAAGACCCAGAACCCGGGGGAGCGGCGCCCGCCGCGCGGGTGAGACTTTCGCCGCGCGGCTTTCCTTCCGTGCCTTCCCACCGATACGGTCGAATCCGGTGGATGCCGGTTCGAGAGGAGATCCGCATGGGTTCAACGGCTTTCGCCGTTTTTCTGCCGCTGGCGCTGGCCTTGGTGATGTTCGGGCTCGGCCTGACACTCACCGTCGACGATTTCGCCAGGGTGCTGCGCTATCCCGCGGCGGCGGCGATCGCGCTGGTCTGCCAGATGGTGCTGCTGCCCGCCGCGTGCTTCGGGCTCATCCTGCTGTTCGGCGTGGAGGGCGCGCTCGCGGTGGGCATGATGCTGCTCGCGGCCTCGCCGGGCGGACCGTCGGCGAACCTGTTCAGCCACATCGCCGGTGGGCATGTCGCGCTGAACATCACGCTCACGGCGGTGAATTCGGTGCTCGCGGTGTTCACGTTGCCGCTGGTCGTCGCGCTGTCCTACACGGTGTTCCTGGACGGCGAGGGTTCGATCGGATTGCGGCCGGACAAGTTCGCGCAGGTCTTCGCGATCGTGCTGGTGCCGGTCGCGGTCGGCATGTGGGTGCACCGGCGTTTCACCGACTGGGCGCGGCGAATGCGCGGGGCGGTGAAGGTGTTGTCGATCGTGGTGCTCGCGCTGGTGGTCGCGGCCGCCGTGGCGAAGAACTTCGAGACCCTCACCGAGCACCTCGGCGAACTGGCCGCGCTGTGCCTGGTGTTCGCGGTGCTCAGCCTGACGGTCGGTTACCTGGCGCCGCGGCTGTTCGGCGTCGACGAGGACCAGGCCGTCGCCTCGGCGATGGAGATCGGCATCCACAACGGCGCGATCGCCATCGCCGTCGCGGTCTCCGTGCTGCACAACGACACGATGGCCGTGCCGGGCGCGGTGTACGGCGTGCTGATGAACATCCCGGCCGCCGGCGCGGCCTACCTCCTGGCGCGCCGCCACCGGTCCGCGAAGGTGACAGCCGCGGCCTGAGCCAGGGACTACGCCTGAATGTTGATCTCGACTCGCCCCGAGGGTGGATGGGCGAGCGGGCGTTTCCCGTTAGATTCGACGCGGTCGGAGTCCGAATCGTCGAGGAGCGGCGTGATCGATACGGTAGAGCGTCAGCAGCGGAACCTCGCGGGGGCGGATCGTCCCGCGGTGGCGTCCACGGGCATCGCCGTCGTCGCGGGCGTTTCCCTCGCGGTGCTGCTGTTCTCGGCGAGCCGCTACGACTATTTCGGCGACGAGCTGTACTTCCTCGCCGCGGGCCGCCACCCGTCCTTCGGCTACGCCGATCAGGGTCCGGTGCTCCCGATGCTGGCTCGCCTGATGGACACCGTCGCCCCCGGCTCGTTCTTCGCGCTCCGGCTGCCCGCGGTCGCGCTGACCACGCTGGCCGTGGTGCTCACCGCGCTGCTCGCCAGGGAATTCGGCGGCGGCCGCCGCGCCCAGTTGCTCGCGGCCATCGCCTACGCGACGTCGCCGTTCCTGCTGTTGCAGGGCAAGATGCTCACCACCAACGCGATCGACACCGTGCTGTGGGTGATCATCACCTGGCTCGTGGTGCGCTGGGTGCGCACCCGCCGTGATTCGCTGCTGCTGTGCGCCGCCCTCGTGACGGCGGTGGACATGCAGGTGAAGTGGCTGATCCCGTTCTTCTGGATCGCGATAGCGGTGACCTCGTCGGCCCTCGGTCCGCGCGAGCTGGTGCGGCGCCCGCTGCTGTGGCTCGGCGGCGCGATCGTCGTGCTCGCCACGGTGCCGACCCTGATCTGGCAGGCGGGCAACGGGTGGCCGCAGCTGCACATGGGCGAGGTGATCAGCGGCGAGCAGGGCGTTCTCGGCGGGCGGCTGATGTTCGTGCCGCTCGCGCTGCTGACCGCGGGTCTGCTCGGCGCGGTGGTGCTGGTGTACGGCGTGTGGGCACTGCTGCGCAATCCCGCGCTGCGCCCGTACCGCTTCCTCGGCGCGACGCTGCTGTTGCTGGTCGCCATCTTCCTGGTGATGGGCGGACGCATCTACTACATGGCGGGCATGTACGCCGTGGTGCTCGCCGCGGGCGCGGTCGGGCTGGTCGAGCTGGCCGCTGGACTGCGCCCGTCGCCGCGCAGGCTGGCCACCGCGGGCGGCGCGGCGGTGGTGCTGGGTTCCACGGCGCTCGTCCTGTGGTCGACGCCGTGGCAGCACCCCGACCGCATCGCACCGCCCGCCGACGTCGCGGAAGCCGCGATCAATATCGGCGTCTACGGCGAATTCGGCTGGCCCGAGCTGACCACCGCCGTGACCGAGGCCTATGCCGCGCTCGCCCCAGCCGAACGCGCGAACACCGTCGTGGTCACCGACACCTACTGGCAGGCCAGCGCACTCGACCAGTTCGCGCGCGACGAACTGCCGCCGATCTACAGTCCGAGCCGCGGCTACGGCTACTTCGGCAGGCCGGACGAGCAGACCGGCACCGTGCTCGCGGTCGGCGTGCCCGAGAGCTTCCTGCGCTGGAACTTCGACAGCGTGGAACCGGTCGGCAAGGTGGACAGCAGGCTCGGCTTTCCCGGCAACACCCAGGACGTCACCGTGTGGGCGTGCACCGGGTCGCGTCATCCGTGGGCCAAGACCTGGCCGGACTTGATGCATCTGTAGCCGGACGTGGTTATCTGAAGGCATGACATCAGGGCAAACCGAGATCTGGCACAACCCGCGGTGCTCGAAGAGCCGCACCGCGACGGCGCACCTGGACGAGACGGGCGTGGCCTACTCCGTGCGCCGCTACCTGGACGACCCGCCGACCGCGGACGAGTTGCGCGAGGTGCTGCGGCGGCTCGACGCGCAACCGTGGGACATCACCCGCACCGGCGAGCAGATCGCCAAGGACCTGGGCATGGCGGACTGGGGCCGCACGCCCGCCGACCGCGACCGGTGGATCGAGGCGCTGGCCGCCAACCCGCAGCTGATCCAGCGTCCGATCGTGCTCACGGCGAACGGCGGCGCGGTGGTCGCGCGCACCGAGGACGCCTTGCGCACCCTCGACTGAACTCGGCGCGCGAAACCCGGACTCCCCGGGTGGTATTCGCCGATACCTGCCGCCGCGCACAGGCGGTAGGGTCGGCACCATGAAGGTTCAACTGCGCCACAATCCCGCCTCCACCGTCGCGCGGTGCTTCCTCGCGGGCGGTGAGCCGATGCGGGTCGAGAGCGGCGCCATGGTCGCCCATTCGGCGGGAATCACGCTGCAGGCCAAGGCCGAAGGCGGCATCCTGGCCGGTCTCAAGCGCTCGGTGCTCGCCGGGGAGTCGTTCTTCGTCTCCACGTTCACCGCGCCGCAGCAGGGCGGCTGGGTCGACGTCGCGCCCGCGCTGCCCGGCGACATGCTGAACCTGCAGATCACCCCGGACCGGCCGTTCTTCATCAGCCGCGGCGGCTGGATCGCCAACTCGCACGGCGTGCAGGTGGAGAGCAAGTGGGGCGGCTTCGCGAACCTGTTCGGCGGTGAGGGCGGCTTCGGCCTGCGCGCGCACGGCGAGGGCGAGATCGTGGTCGGCGTCTTCGGCGCGATCGACGTGATCGACCTGCAGCCCGGCGAACCGATCACCATCGACACCGGACACGTGGTCGCCTACGACCTGGCCATGAACTTCACCATCCGGCGCGCCGTCTCCGGCCGCTCCATCCAGTCGCTGAAATCGGGCGAAGGATTCGTCTTCGACTTCGTCGGCCCCGGCCGGGTGCTGCTGCAGACCCGCAATCCCGGCGCGTTCCTGTCCTGGGCCAGCACCGGCGCGTCGTCGAGCTGACCGAAGCGAGTTCCGCACGGCGAGGATTTCCATCCGCGCCCGTCACGTCCGGATAACCTCCCGGACACCCGGGTCCGTGATGCTGGCCGCTCCACTCGATGAACTACCCGAAGGATGACATCTCATGGAGCTGCTCGAAGTCGTCGCCACCATTTTCCAGACGTTCCTGGCCCTGGGCAGCGGCAGCGCGGCGTAACGGATCAGGACAGGAGATCGCCGATCAGCACCCGGGTGTCCGGGACGAACGGCCAGTCCGGGTCGGCGAGGTGGGCGCGCAGTTCCGCGTCGGTCCACCACCAGCCGTCGGCGATCTCCTCGGGCTGATGACGGATGGGGCCGTCGTAGCGCAGCTCGTAGGCGAACAAGTGGCAGCGCATCGGCCTGCCCTCCCATTCCCCGTCCCAGGACGCGCTGGCCATCGGCAGCGGCGGCGTCGCGTCCGGGCCGAGCACGATGCCGAGCTCTTCGCCGAGCTCACGGATCGCGGTCCGCTCTGGATCCTCGCCAGGCGCGACGACACCGCCCGCGAGGCAGTCGTGCATCCCGGCGAACACCATCTTCGTGTCGGTGCGGCGGTGCACGTAGACCCGCTCGCCGTCCATCGATCGCACCAGCACCCCCGAACTGGCGTGCCACAGCCCCGCGCGATAGACCGCGGCGCGATCGGCCGCGCCGACCTCTCGCCCCTGCCGGTCGTAGACCGCGATCATCTCGTTCGGCTGCGCTGACACCGCTCGAGGGTAGCCTGAGCGGTGCACTCCACCTGGAGAGAGGACCGTCCGATGGTGCTTCCGCGCGCAGTGGCGAGATTCAACCGGCACGTGACCAATCCGGTGGCCGGACTGATCGCGGGCACGGTGCCGCCGTTCGGTGTCGTGGTGCACAAGGGGCGAAAATCCGGGCGCGGCTATCGAACTCCGGTGTGGGTGTTCGAGGACGGCGGTGTCTACCGCATCGCGCTGACCTACGGTCGCGACGCGGAGTGGGTCAAGAACGTCGTCGCCGCGGGCGGTTTCGAGCTCGAGACGAGGGGCCGCACCGTCGAGTTGGTGGATCCGGTGGTGCTGGAGGACCGGTCCGCGGGCTGGGCGCCGATCGGTATTCGGCAGGTGCTGCGGAGCATCGCCGCCAAGTACTACCTGCAGGCCGGTCCTGTCGGCTGATCGCGGGTCAGCGGCGGCGGCGGGCTTTGGCGCTGCGCGATGATCTGGTGTCGCGCGGTGCCGGCGTGCGGCCCTGAGAAGCCACGCGCTGCTCGGACCGCACGGTGCGCCCGGATGCCACGGGGTTCTCGGATGCCCCGCCGGGCCGTGGTTTCGCCGTCGGCACCGGTTTCGCGCCCGGCTTCGGTTTCGCGCCCGGACGTGGGGCGTCGTTCGGCTCTGTGGTAGCCGATGCCGTTGGCACGGAACGGGTTTCGGCGTCGATCCACCGGTACGTGAGGTACTGCTGGGCCAGCGTCCACGCGTTGTTCGACACCCAGTACAACAGGATCACGATCGGAAGCACCGCGCCGCCGATCAGCACGCCCGCGGGAAACACCCACAGCGTCAACGTGTTCAGCATTGGTACCTGCGCCGCGGCCGGGTCCTGGCGGGCGATCGAGGCCCGCGCCGTGAAATGCGTCGCGAGGGCAGCCAGCGCCATCAGCGTGCCGGCGACCGCGGCGATCGAAACGCTCGGCTGCCCGGCCAGGGTGGCCGACAGCGGTGTCCCGAAGAACTCGGCCCGCAGGAATGACTGCACGTCGGCGGCGTCGAAGACGTAGTTCGGTGTCTGCGCGTTCTGTTCGGTCGTCATCGGCGCCGGCGTCGACTGGAAGGGCAGATGCCCCAGTGCGCCGGTGCGGTCGAACGATCGCAGCACGTGGAACAGCGCGAGGAACACCAGCCCTTGGCCGAGCATCGGCAGGCAGCCCGCCAGCACACTCACACCGTGCTGCCGTTGCAGTTTCTGGATCTCGGCGACCTGACGTGGCCGGTCGTCGGAATAGCGCTTGCGCAGCGCCTCGATCTCGGGTTGCAGGCGCTTGACGACGGCCTGGGTTCGGACCTGTTTCAGGAAGAGGGGATACATGGCCGCGCGGAGAGTGGCGACGAGGAACACCACGGCCAGCACCCAGGCCAGGCCGCTGCCGGGCCCGAGCAGCGCGGCGAAGGCGGTGTGCCAGAGCCAGAGCACGGCGGAGACAGGGTAGTAGACGACATCGAGCATGGGGGAACACCTGATTCGGTGAGACGTGCGCGCACGCACGGAAACGGGAGGAGGTCACCGCGAAGGGCCGACCACCACCGCGCGGTGACGCGGGCCGATCAGCCCGTGACCCGTCCCGGAGCTCGCGGCCGCGGACGGCCCGCCGTGTCGGGATTGCTCTGTCGCAGATACGAACCGCGCCTGCGGCGCTGCGCCGAGGGCGGCGGTCCGCAGCGCGGGACGACGACCGGCGCGACCGCCGCGCCGCGCAGCGCCACGATCGCGAACACCGCGGCGGCGAGCACGCCGAGCGCGGCCAGCGAGGCGTGCTCGGGCAGGGGCGTGGCCAGCAGCGCGAACGCGGAAGCCACGCACGCGAATACCGCGAACGCCGTCAGCTGAACCCGCGAGAACACGGGATCGAGCGTACCGGGTGTGGGCGGGTCACGCTCCGTCGCCGAGATCCCACTGTTCGGCGCGGTGCAAGGCGGCGGGGGTCAGTCCGAAGGTGCGACGGCAGGTGCGGGTGAGCTGGGTGCTGTCGTCGAAACCGGCGGCGTGTGCGGCGGCGGCGAGGTCGTCACCGGAACGGAACCGGCCGATCGCGACCCGCAGCCGCAACCACAGCATGTACGGGCGCAACGGCATTCCGACCTGCTCGGCGAACAGGTGCGAGAGCCGGGCGGGGGAGAGCCCGACCCGCTTCGCCACATCGGACCCGCGGATCGAATGATCCGGCACCAGACTCGGCAGCAGCCGCAGCGCCTCGGTCACCGCGCCGTGCCGCTGCGCGCCGTGGGCAGCCGTTGGGACGCCGCGTAATTCGCGCACGATGGCGGCCACCTGCTCGGCGATCGGCGCGCCCGCCAGCGTCGCGGGCAGCGCGTGCTGATCGTCGGCCCAGCCGCCCGCGTGCGCGCGACGGTCGGCGGCGGCGCCCGCCGCGGTCTCCGGATCGAGGTAGAGCGCGGCGCCTTCGGCGGCGGTCTCGATCCGGTGCGGCGCGTCGGCGGGCACGATGATCCTGGTGCCGCGGTGGCGGACCCCGCCCGCGTCCATCACCGTGATCGGAGTGCGGGCGGCGAGCAGTTGGACGGTGTGATGGGCGTGCAGCGCGGTCGGGCGGATCGCACCGCCGAAGGCGAGAATTCCCGGCCGCAGCAAAGCCGTTGCCCGCCGGGGGGATTCGTCGGGCGTGCGGGCGCCGCCCGAGGCTGGGGGTGTCGCGGACACCCCGTCGGTGACCAGAGCCTTCTCCATCGGACGCTCCCGGCAGGTGACGCATGGATCCGGGTTTCGGATCCATCGCCGAGACTATCCGGGTCGCACCGCGGCGGTGAGCGTTTCGGTCAGGTGATCCAGGAATTCACCCACGATCGGTCGCGCGGTCCGGTGTGCGGAAACCGGGTGCGCGACGCCGGGCCCGTCGTCGCAGCGGTCGTGGGGGCGAGCAGCTTTCGGACCTCGGGGAGTTCGGCGACCGCCGATGTGACGGGCCATGCGGACAGGCCGAACGCCGCGCGGGTTCTCTGCGGAATCCGGCGCGGCGTTCGCGGTCGCTCTAGTCGAATGCGGTGGCGGGCGCCAGCGGGACGACCAGGCTCGACGGCCTGCTCGCGTCCCGGTGGATCTGCTGTGACGAGCCGATCAGCCTCGGCAGATCGGTGGGCACCGGGATCGTGGAAGGGAAGGTGCCGCTGGTGATCCGCACGCGCAGCGCGTGTCCCGGCTCGAGCCGATGGAACGCCGGGCGCAGCTTGATCTCCATCCTCGTCACCTCGCCGGGGACGAGCAGTTGCTCGGCCTCCTTGCGCACCACGTGCTCGGGTCCGTAGACGGCGCCATCCGCGGCCCGCCACGTCTTCTCCTCGTCGAGCGTGCGCAGGCTGGCCAGCTGCGAGCCGCCGGTGATGTTCACCGAGGTACCGTTCGGGGCCACGTCGTCGAGCCACACCTGGAAAGCCGCGTCGGTACTGGTCGAGGAGGCGTACAGGGTGAGACTGCTCGGGCCCGCCAGCACCGTCGGCTCGGTCACCGGATCCATCGTGTACGCGCGCCCCGCGGTCGGGCCCTGCACCCATTCGGTACACGGGTTGTAGGCGTTGAAGACGCGGAAGACGAAGTCGAGCAGGCCGCCGGAGTACTGGCCCAAGGTCTGCCGGTTGCAGATGTTGTCCAAGCCGCTGTAGTCGAGCCGGTCCGCGGCGTCGGGGATCGTGGGCTGCTCGGCGACGAGCCGGTCGCCGTCGAGGTAGCGGCGCTGAATCTCGGCCTGCTCGAACGGGTATCGCGAGGTCGCGACGGCGTTGTTGTTCGCGTCGATGACGTGCAGCGTGCGATCGGTCTCGTCCACACCGTTGTCGATCCCCTTGAGGAAGCGGTCGAACCAGGCCAGCGTGATCATGTCGGTGTCCAGCCGCGAACCGGGCCCGAAGCCCAGGCCGACGTGGTACCACGGGCCCATCAGCAGCTGGAACCGCCCGTCGGTCGACTGCCCGGGCGTCATGGGCGCGAACTGGTCGCGCCCGGCCGCCAGGTTCTGCAGCTGGGAGTAGTTGCGCCACGGCCCTTCCTGGTACAGGTCCCACAGCCCGCCGACCTGGTACATGGCGATGTCGTTGTCCACCAACGATTCCAGCTCGGTCTCGAACCGCCGCTCCTGCCACCACGCGCCGTCGTAGGCCAGCGGGCCGCCCGCGTACGCCTCCACCAGCTTGACGATGGTGCTGTCGGTCGACACCAGCGCCGCGAGGTGATCGCCGAGCGCCTGCACGAAGGTCTGCGGTGTCACCACCGCCGTCATGAACGGGCCGATCAGACTCAGATACGGCACCATCAGCGAGATGACGGTGAGCAGCAGCGGGCTCATCAACCCGTCGTGACCGAGCACCTCGTTGAAGATGTTGTTGGGCATGGCCATCGGCACGATCGCCTTCAACGGCGAACCGGGACCGACGGATTCGGCGGTCCGCATGGCCGACAGCGCCGGGAAAGAGTACCCGTACATGCCGACCTTGCCGCTGGAACCCGGCAGCCGGGCGGCCCAGTCCACTACCTGCGCGCCGTCGAGGCCGTCTTGTTCGGACGCCGGATTCCAGGCGCCGGTGGAGCCGCCGGTGCCGCGGACGTCGGCGATCACCTCGATGTAGCCGCGCCGCACCAGCATGTCCTGGGCACTGGTGGCCTGATTGATGATCCGGCGCGCGTCGCGCAAATGGTCCGGCAGTGGGATGCGCAGCTGATCGATGACGCCGGTGACGGCGGCGGTGAGCGCGCTGGAGATCGCGCCGTAGGTGGTGAAGTTGACGACTACTGGGAACTCGCCCTCGGCCCGTCGCCCGGTCGCCGGGTCGGTCGGATACCTGACCTCGGCCTGCAACTTGGTGCCGTCGGCAAGCGGAATCACCTGTCCCAGTTGATATTCGATGCCGTACCGCTCCGGCGTCGGCACGTAGTCCGCGGGCAGGCCGAAGTTCGCGGGCGCGGAAGACACCGGGCCCGCGGCGGGGACGGCGCTCGCGCCGGGCGCGAGCTGAACGGTCGGCCCGAGGGCGGTGATCGCCGCGAGGGCGACCGTGGCGGCGCGGCGGCGGAACCGCGCCCGGCTCGAAATCGTCAATTATTTGAACTCTCTGCTCGCGGTGCCGAGACCGGCGACCCGGGGGCCTCACTGTCTGATACAGCAGACCGCATAAGTCGGGTGCCGCACCACCGGCAGTTCCCAAGACCGCCGGGCGGCGATTTGTGCGCCCGACCAAAGCGGGCGGAACTACGGTGCGAACGAGGCGGCTTCGAGCCGCCTGGCCAGCCGCGCCGCCGACAGCGTCATGGCGTCGGCGGGGCGGTGCGGATCCAGCCCGGTGAGTTCGTGCACGCGCGCGAGGCGATAGGTCACCGTGTTGCGGTGCACCATCAGCTGCCGCGCTGTGGCGAGCTGGTTGAAACCGGTGTCCACGAACGTCTCCAGCGTCTCGGCGAGCATCGGCTGGGCGTCCAGCGGTGCGAGCAGCGCGGCCAGACCCGGCCGGGCCGCGTCGCTCACCGCCACGGTGTACTCGAAGTGCAGATCCGTTCGGCGACAGACGATCTCGCGTCGCGCGAGACAGCGCCCGAGCTCGGCGAGCACGCGCGCCTCGGCGGCGAGCGCGGGGACCGCGGCCCTGGTGGACGCGGCTCCCACGCCCACCCAGTACGGGGGAATTCGGCCGGGCGCGTGCGCGGGCAGGCGGGCGGTGAGCCCGGCCAGCGCGGCCGAGCCGTCGTCGCCGGAGGCCAAGGGGATCAGTGCGGTCCAGCCCCCGGTGTCCAGACGCAGGAAGACGCCGGGGATGGCCTCGACCCGATGCCGCAGGGCCGCCGCGGGACTACCGTTGCTCCCGCACAACCGGAACACCGCGACCAGGAAGGCGTCGGCCACCGGGATGACCGGGTCGTCGGCCCACTCCACCGGATCGCGCCCGGCGAGCAGCGCCTCGGCGATACCGCGGCGGCGCTCCAGCAGTTCCCATCGCGGATCGTGGGCGCGCTGGACGGCCGCGGTCGCGATGCGCGAGCCGACCAGCGCGATGTACTTCAGCAGCGCAGGGGAGGCGTCCAGCAGCAAGGTCTCGTCGGCGCCCGCCGAATCGCGCAGCCGGTCCCAGAGGAACGCCGCGCCGAGCCGATACCGCTCGAGCACATCGGCCAGCGGTGTGCCGTCGCGCAGCCGGTCCATCGCCAGTTCCACCAGCTCCCTGGTGTCGGCCTCGGACGGCTCGACGCCGCGGCGTAGGTACTGGAAGAACAGATCGACATTGAGCTTCGCGCCGCGGGCGAAATCGGTTTCGACCAGCGAGAAGGGCAGCTGCGCGTAGGGCGGCAGCGTGCCGTAGAACCCCTCCAGCAGCGCGGCCGCGGCGCGGTGCAGGTCGTCGATCCGCGCGGATCGCTGCCCGTGGCCGGGAGTTTCGCCCGGGTCGGTCATCGGCGCCTCCGTGTGCCTCAATGCCGTCCTGTGTCCCGGCTCAGGCCGAGTACAGGGCCTCGATGGTATCGGTGTAGCGGGTCGCGATCGGCGCGCGGCGAAGTTTGCCGGTTGCCGTCAGACAGTCGCCGCCCGGCTCCCACACCTCGCCGAGCACCCGATACTTCTTGATCTGCTCGACGCGGGAGAGTTTGCCGTTCGCCGCCGTCATCCCGCGCTCGATCTCGGCGAGCACCTCCGGGCTGGCGGCGAGGTCGGTGACCGAGTTCGCCGCGAGCCCGTTCCGCTTGCCGAAGGCGGCGGCCAGATCGGGGTCGAGACAGATCAGCGCGGTGTTGTACGGGCGCTGTTCGCCGATCACCACGACCGCGCCCGCCAGCGGGCAGTTCTCGGTGATCGTGTTCTCGATGTTGGCCGGGGACATGTTCTTTCCCGCGGCGTTGATGATGAGCTCCTTCTTGCGGCCGACGATCGACAGGTAGCCGTCGGCGTCGAAGGAGCCGATGTCGCCGGTGTGCAGCCAGCCATCGGGGTCGACCGTCTCGGCGGTCTCGACGGGGTCGCCGCGATATCCGCGCATCACGATCTTTCCCCGGATCAGCACCTCGCCGTCCGCCGCGAGGCGGACCTCGGCGCCCGGCAGCGGCGTGCCCACCGTGCCGATCTTGATCCGTCCCGGCCCGTTCAGCGTCGCGCCCGCGGTGCACTCGGTCATGCCGTACCCCTCGCACAACGGCAGGCCGAGGCCGAGAAAGAACTCGTGCACGTCCGGCGGGATGGCCACCGATCCGGTCACCGCGACGCGCACCTGGTCCAGGCCGAGCCTGGCGCGCAGCGGACCGAGCACCAGACGCTCGGCGACGGCGTGCTGGACGCGGCCGGTGAACCCGAGCGCGCGTCCGTCGGAGGCGGCACGCGCGCGGTCGCGCCCGACGCCGACCGCCCACCTGGTCAGCGCGCGACGCGGCGGCGGCTCCGCGGCGAACCGTTCCTCCAGCGCGCCTTTGACTTTCACCCACACCCGCGGCACGCCGAGGAACACCGTCGGCCGTAGCTCCGACAGCGCGGCGGCCACCTGTGTGAAATCCGGAACCGTGGTGATCTGGCTGCCCTCCAGCATGGTCAGGTAGTGCGCGAACCACCGGTTGGCCGCGTGCGCGTCGGGCAGGTAGGAGATGACTCGATCGTCCGGACCCCCGCCACCGAATTCATCGATGACGCGGGCGTTCTCGATGAAATTGGTGTGCGTCAGCTCGACGCCCTTCGGCGGGCCGGTGGTGCCCGAGGTGTAGACGATGGTGAGCAGGTCCTCGGGACGCACCGCGCGCCACGTCGCCTCGAAATCGAAACCGTCCGGTGCGGAGGCGGATTCGAGCGCGTCCAGCGCCACGGTGCCCGCGGGCGCGTCGTCCACGACGATCAAGTGCTCGACACGGTGGCCCCGCTCGGCCGCCACCGCGATCGCCGCCGCAACCCTTGGCGCGAACTGGCTTTCGCAGATGACCGCCCGGTTCCCGGCGTTGCCGAACTGGTAGGCGAGCAGCTCGACCGGGTTGGTGTTGTACACCGAGAAGGGCGTGGCGCCCGCGTGCAGCACGGCGGTGTCGCACAGGTGGAACTCCGGCCGGTTGGTCAGCATCAGCGCGACGGTGTCGCCGGGGCGCACGCCGAGCGCGGCGAGACCCGTCGCGATGGCGCGGACCCGCGCGCCGTACTCGCGCCAGGTGATCGTCTGCCCGCCGCCGAGAGTGCGCAGCGCGACCGCGTCGGCGTAGCGGGCGACGTTCGCCTGGAACGCCGCGCACAGGGTGTCCGGACGCACCCGTTCGACCGCCGGAGTTGTGGAGGGAACCAAGACCGAGACCTTCTGCTGGAGTGTGGTCGAGGCGACCCGCGTCACCGGCGGTGGCGTCGACCTCGTCGTCCGTCCAAGCTCAGCGCATCGAGCGGACCTGTCGCCAGGGGCAAAGGACAAGACTGTGCCGTCCCGGTTTGTGCATCGGACCAAACGGCCGCGCACGACGGCAGCGGTGGAGCATTCCGGCGACCCGGCCCGCGACCTGCCTGCCGCCCTCGCGGACACCGTCAGAGGACGCTGCCGGTCCGTCGAGAGTCAGTGCACGGCCGGACGTCTAGCGCGCGGTGGGCCGGTGCAATTCCCTTGCCAGGGTGAGGAGTTCGGGTAGGTACGCGCCGTCGGTGGCGACGTGTGCGAGCGCGTCCTCGAACGCGAAGGCGCGGACCTCGAGAATCTGCTCGGCGTCGGCGGGATTGCTGGGGGAGGACTCCAGCACGACGTCGGCGGCGCACCACAGCCACGCCTTGTGCGGGTGTGGCTGCCACGGCCGGTACGGTTCCGGTGCGTCACTGGTCGCGTGGTGCGCGCCGAGCCACCGCACCGGGCCGACCGGGCGCGCGCCCGCCTCCTCGCGCAGTTCGCGGCGCAGGCACTCGTCCACCGATTCGCCCGCTTCCCTCGTCCCGCCGGGCACCAGCCAGAAGTCGCGGTCGTCGCGGCACAGCACGATCCGCTCGCCGACGAAACACACCACGTGCACGTTGGTCACCAGCTCGTCGGCGGGCAGTTCGGTGGAGAAGTGGACGTCCAGGCCACCCCACTCCCAGCGGACGGGTGTGTGCAGCAGCGGATAGCGCTCGGCGAGACTCACTCGCTCGAGGTTAGTTCAGGAAGCCGGAACAGCAGCACCTCCGGATCGAGGCCTTCGTCCTCCACTCGAAACGCGTTGCGGAACAAGTCCTGATCGCGATCGTTGCGCCGGATCACGGTGCCGATCTCGGGATTGACCCGGCAGGCGGCGGCGCAGCGCAGCCAGTCGCGCGCGAAGGCGGCGTCCTGGAATGCGGGGAAGCTGAACTTCGGGCCCATCGCCCAGCACATGCTGAGCATGCCGAGTTGCGCGTCGGCGGGCCAGGAGTCGAAACCGGCGAACGGCATCACGACCGCGCCGGTGCCGTGCCGCACCATTCGTCCGCGCAGCAGCGTCTCCAGCTCGTCGAGCCTGGCGAAGACGACGCGGTCGATGTGCTCGTCGGTCAGCCGCAGCTCGGTGACGTCGGCGAAACGGCGGTAGCCGCCCGCCACGAGATCCATCCGGCTCTTCACCGCGTCCCATGCCGCGTTGATCTCCGCGCAGGTGGCGGCCGAGCCGTCGGGGCGGCGCCACGGCAGCCTGCGGGCGGCGATGAGCGAGGCGGCCCGTTCGGCCGGAGTCGGAGCGCCGCGCACCCGTCCGGTGTCGTCGAGCTTGTTGCCGACACCGGTGCTCACGAAGCCTTCGGAATCCAGGTACATCCAGGGCACCCGGCCCTCCAGCGTTTCGTTGAACGGCAGCCAGACACGGCGCACCGCGGCCTTCATGGACGATTCCCCTCGTAGACAGTGCGGAAAGGTGTCGTTTCAGCATGGGACGAGGAGCGGCGGGGGGGGGGGGCGGGGCGGCCCGCGCGCGAAGGGCG
>NZ_JBFAHS010000004.1:0-520222 GCF_040654315.1 Nocardia sp. NPDC050713
CCTCAACGCTTTCGCCATCACCTTCGAAGGCCGGATCCACCCGACCGGGAACTAACCCACACCGAGGTCGGATCCGCCGTTAAACCGACAGTCCCTCCGATTGCGCGATAGGCGGCATGAGAGTGCGTTCATGGATGCTGAGCCGCGACGGCTGGCCACGATTGCCTGTGCGCCGCAACGAATTTTGGCATGCTGATGGATCATGGTCAGTGTTCTTGTCGCAGTCGTAGGAGTGTTGGGAACTGCGCTCGGAGCTTCGCTCACGGCCATCATTGCGGCCCGCACCGAGAACCGCCGGCAAGCCGCTTTGGAGCGGCAGCAGGCGCAGCAAGTTCTGACCCAACGGAACACTCAGGCACTCGAAGTACGGGTTGAACATCTCCGATGGCGACGTGAACGCCGTCAGTCCGCCTACCTCGACTTCCTTGATGCCGTCGACGCCGCAGACCGAGCCAATCAGCTGTACTTCCGCGACCGGGCCGCCGCGCCCGAACCTGTACCTCTTGAGCAAGCGCGGGTAGCGGAGGTCCGGCAACTGTTCAAAGACGCGGAACAGCGCGGAAACAGGGTCTTGCTCGAAGGTCCATCGAGTGTGGCCGAGGCAGCGCGCAAACTGATCGAAGTGCAGGCCGATTTGGTCCGAGAGGTTCGAGAATTTGGTCAGTCACACGCGGCTGCGGCAGAAGATGCTCATGAACGGGCCCGGGCGGCCGAAGCGACTGGACTGAGCTACATGGCCGCGCATCACGAGTTCATTGATGTGGCACGTGCGGCGCTGGACGAGGTAATCGACGGGAACTGACCAGGTCGACTCCGACTTGTAAACGGCGCCCTCTCTTCTCGATGCCAAGCAACTGACGATGGGGTGCGCTCACCGGCATGAGGGGGCGTCCCAGCGAGACGCCGAACCCGGTAGCGCGGCCGAGCGCTCAGCGGCATGAGAGTGTGTTGTGTCGGGGAGATCAGATACATTCCCGCGCATGGCATCCGTGTTGTCCCGAGCCGGGTTGTTCGTACCGGTCGTGTCGGTACGGGGCGCGACTAGTCCAGCTCTGAAGGAAGCATTCATTGCACGTCGACATCGAAGGCGCGGCTCGAACCGCGCGCATGGCCGCCGAGTTCGGCTGGACTTGGTACCTCGACAAGGATCTTCCCGGATTCTGTGATGTTGCGGGGTGGAGCCTTGGCGAATCCACCGAGTACCGCACGAACCTGCATACGGATCTGCGGCTGCAACGGCCTCATGCGTCGGTCACTCGACGGAAACGAATGTTCGACAAGATGTCAGTGCTCGTCAGCGACAAGATCGACTCTTCTGCTTCATGGGCACAAAGGCAGCGATCTCTGGTCGATGGCTTCGCAGCCCTTGGTAACGGACTGTTTCCGGTCATGGGCAGTCCCACCCGATTGGCGCCGGGCGAAGACGCGATGATGAGTTGGGAACATCCGCGCGTGTGGATCGAGCTGAAAGTTGTGTACGACACCGTCAACTTGAACCTCATCAGTCAGGAATGGCAAGCGACTGCGGATGCCGAAGCAAGATACGAGGCCGGTGACTGGTGAGCATTGGGAGTGCCGACATGAACGCGATGAGCCTCGATACCGCGTGGCGGGAGTTCTCCGCGGGGTTGGCGTTGGCCTTGTCGTGTATGCCCGCCGAGGCGTACTTGGTGCTCAACGCCTCTGATGGCCGGTATGCCCGCTTCTATGTGAGTACGCCCGTGTTGTGGTGCGAGATCGTTCACAATGAGCAACTCGCCGAAGAACGGCGGATGCCGGAGCGAGTCGAAGCACTTCTGCAGGAACAAGGTTGGGCCGGGCCGGTTGACGGGGAGTCGGTCAACTGGCATCGCTTGGTCGCCTGGCCCGTACCTTTCCGTGCCTACGAGATGGTCGCGGACCATGTATCGGTAGCGCTGTGTCAGGGTCTACGGGTGGCCGATTCGACCGAGTTCGACATCGATGCCTGGATCCAGGGCTCGAACGAGACCTTCAACATCGCGGCCTTGACGGCTGTCGTCGAGGACTGACCACGACAGCTGCAAGCAGACCGCGATTGCTGCGAAGGTTCAGCCGAAGCAACGAAAACGCACGCAACTCGGCAAGATGGTGCGTTCTGCCGACCCAGAGGAGTAGGTCGAGTTGATTTTCGATAGCTCAGCGCTGGCCGCTTCGGGCCGCGCGGAACGCGGCATTGCGGTGCGTTCGTGACGTCGCTCTGCGTCCGCTCACAACGCCTTGGCTCATCGAGACCACTCAGGTTGCTGCGCATGCCCATTGGCCTTCCACGTATTGTGCGCCAGTCTCTAGTGTCGATATTGCCGCCAAGGCGTTCTGCCGAGGAACGCTTGCTCCGGAAGTCAGAGACGTGGAATCAGGTGTGGGCCACAGCTCCTCGCACGGCCGACAGGTGCGCGCTTGTTGTTACTCAGTTCCCTTCGGCGGCGCGCCGATTCCATGTCTCGGTTTCATCAGCCCGTCCCACTCGATCAAGGTAATACCGAGGGCGCGCACCGCTTGTGGAAGTCCCGCATCGGCAGCGCGCTGTATTCAAGCTTCCACTTCGTCAGGTTAACTTCGCAGAATGGCAACTTCCGCGAGACTGAGCATTGCATTCGGTTCGCCCGCGTCAGCGGCGTGACGATACCAAGTTCAGCCTCGTCGGTTTCTCCGCGGGCGTGAAGAGAGCGGCCAAAGTTGCACGCCGCGGCGAGGTGGCCGGCTTCGGCCGCACGGCGGTACCAGGTTTCCGCCTCATCAACTTCACCTCGATCGGTAAGCATTTAATGAGTGGCGCTGGCTCCGTACTCCTTGCGACTGGCAGAATGCAGCCGATTGACAGTTGTGGGAGCACCCTGTCAAGCAATCGCTCCGCTATACAGCCTCGTGTAGGTTGCGTCAGTCGATCAGGTGGGCGTAGGACGCGCGGTCGAAACGCAGCTGAAGTACATCCGACTGATCTCGGCGGCGATGGTTGGCACCGTACCGTTGTGGGGCCAGCCGAGCCGCGCCTAGGACGCAGCCTCGGCGGACAGGCGATCCAGGAGTTGCTGCACCGCGACGTGTTGGATTTGAAGTCGAGCTGACCGAGGTTGCCATTCAGGTCGTGTCTGCCGCAACGCCCTGTCGATCGCTTTGCTTGCCAGTTTTAGTGACGTATGGAGGTACGACCATCCTCCGACAAGTTGCAGGATTCGGTCGATTGCCTGTTCGGCGTCCGAGAATCGGCCGAGATGAAGGTACGCAATGGCGTCGAAGTGGTCGTACATGACCTGCTCGTCGGCAGAAGGCTCCGAACCCCGCATCTGATGTACGAGTTCGAGAACCGCGGCGAACTCACCCCGGACGACAAGCTCTTGCAGTCTCGCAATCTGCGCGGCCTCCGGAACCGCCGAAACACGCTGACGGCGAGCGATTTCTCCGAACTTGTCAATGAGGTCCTGCTTGCGCTCGATATGTGACCGGCCGATGGACTGCGCGGCTTGGATCGCTAGCCGGACCACCAGATCACCGCGTTCCGGTCCGCCTACCGCATCGAATTTGATCAACTCCGCCAGCGCCCGATCGGCCCACATCGCGCAGCGCTGTTGGCTCAGGCTGCCCAGCACGGTGTCTGCGAGTGCCGCGCACGCCGCCGTAGCGGCAAGGTGCTGAGCACCACGGCTCAAGGTCAGATCGCTGACCTCGTCGAGCGCGAGCTCGATCTCGCTCACACTCTCGTCGTAGTGACCATGGGATGCGTGCGTGGTTGCGATCTCGTGTCGGAGAAACAACCTCGCACATCGAAATACATAGACCCTCCCGGGGTCAGCAGTGCTGGGAAGCGGAACTGTCGAAACAAGCTCCAAAATCCACCGTGCGTGCACCATAAGCTGTTCCAAGGCGAAGAACTGACGCTTGAGACGGAGTGCCCCGATCCATCCCATCGTGCAGGTCATCAGGAGCCCAAGCAGATCCACCACGTACTCGTTCGGCGCGCTTCGCCGGTGGATCTCCCGGAGGATCTCGTGAACGAGTGGGTGGATATTAATGGTGTCGCTGGCCGGATTGACGACCACAGATGAGTCCGCATAGTGGCGTCGCTTCGCGATCGATTGAGTCCGGAGATTGGTGAGCACCCCGTTGCGGCGTGCTTGATCGGCGATTTCCGGTATAGGGGGATCCAGCAGGTTGATCGTCGTCGTCTCGGACACGGTCTGCAGGAGTAGGTTCACCGGGATGAGCTCAGGTGCCATGAAAGCCGCGTGGTAGATCAACGCTCGTGTCTCACTCCTGCGCTCGGGGCTGGAGTCGACCCCCAACTGCGCGACAGCGAACCGGATCGCCGCGAACGCGGACTTGTCGTACCCCTCGGGCACCGCCGTCGCTTCGGACAGCGCGTCGAGTCGTGCGAAATATTGTCCCGACAGCTGGGAGACGTCCTCCTCCGCATTACGGAAGTACGACGCCGCCATCGCGATCGCCAAAGGCACCCGGCCGAGCCGCTCGACGATCTCGATAATCGCGGGCCTGTGGGTATCCGACTCGAGCTGAGCGAAGGCCTCGAAGCAGGCGACTGCTTCCTCTTGCGTAAATGCCTCGATCTGCAGTTGCGTTGCTGCGCTCCACCATCCGATGCTGTTGGTAGACGTGACGATGACGAACCCGCATCCACTCGACGGGATATACGGCTCTATTTCCTGCCGTGCGAGAGCACCGTCGAAGACCAGAACGAACGGACCACCGAGGCGGGCCATCTCGGATCGAAAGGTTGCCGCGACATCTTCGATCCCTTCCACGTCGACTCCCAGAGTGACAAGGATACTCTTAGCCTTGGCTTCCACCAGTCCCTGTGTGCGGCAGTCGATCCAGCAGACGTGCTCGTAGAAATGCCGATTCAGGTGACAGAAATCGGCGGCGATCGTGCTCTTACCGAACCCTGTCACACCGGTCAGCACAGCAGCGCGCGGACGCCGTGACGCGACGCTGTCGGTGAACAGGGCAGTGAGCTCCATTAACTCAGATGCCCGAGCCACAGGGGATACCAGGCGTGGAACCTCGAGCAACGGCACACCCCAGTCGAAGCGGCGCAGCGCGTGCGCAACCTGTGCGTCCGGGATGCATAGCAGATCGACGATGTCAGCGCCGCTGATCCGCCGTGCGGCTAGGTCCGCGGCTGAATCAAACACAGCGTCCATAAGCAGCGCGGCGAGCAACCCGGCACTACTCTCGCCTTGGCCAAGGGCGCTGTCGCGTCGAATCCCACGGATCAAAGCCAGAATCGATTCCTTGATTGCCGCAGTGCCGCGACCATCCCGCATGACCATCCTGCGCGGCGACGGCGCGCCCTGTGTGAGTTCTGAGGCTGTGACAGGGTAGATCAGTCTGCCCTCCGCCGAGATCGACGCTGCGCCGCAGGCGCCGACGAGTTTCGGCGCCAACGGCCTGTTCGTCAGGACGGCTGCCTCCTCCCCCTCGCTGCCCATTCTGGTGAAGATCTTTTCGACGTCGGCATATCCGAGTGTGTTCGACTCGGACGGCACCACGGACGATTTGACCTGCACATGGCGTTCGACTCGTCCATCGCGCTCGATCGCAAAGTCGATGACGTCGTCGTCGTTGCCAACACCGATGTCGTGTCGTGTCGGCTCTACGATCAGAACGAGAGCACCCGGGTCACCCGAGTTGTCGGTCACGGTGCGAAGGAACTCTTCGACCGTGACAAGATATTGGAATCGGAATCCAAACGCCGCGACAGCGCCACCGTCACTCGTCACTTTGCCTCCGTCTCCCCGGATATGTCCGCACCTT
The DNA here is from genome assembly GCF_040654315.1 of Nocardia sp. NPDC050713. Taxonomy (NCBI): domain Bacteria; kingdom Bacillati; phylum Actinomycetota; class Actinomycetes; order Mycobacteriales; family Nocardiaceae; genus Nocardia; species Nocardia sp. NPDC050713. The sequence goes on from NZ_JBFAHS010000004.1 coordinate 5,791, forward strand.
CGATTACGCCCCAACTCACCTATATGGTGCGACCGTGCGTTTGCCCCTCCGTCGCTGACAGGCACCAGGACGTTACGCGCCCACCACGCCTCGGTCGCAGCACACACCCACCGCAGATGGCCAAAAGTCTGCAAGTGGCCGTTCGCGAATTGCGAAGTGGCGCTTGTCCGAACCGCATGGTGTCCACTGCCGGTACCGAAGCGGTGCAGCCGTTAAGGACCGCGGGTACCTGACCGGTTTTCGGGGCCCCAGACCCGCACAGTCCCGTCGTGACCACCCGTGATCTCGACTGGTCAGCCGTCGACGCCAGACGCCACGCATGCGGACACATCAAGGAGTGCGTAACCAAGATGTCACCCCGAGGAGTGGTACCACCTCCACACTCCTATGGCCGTAGCTGGGACAATCCCTAAGGGGTGCCGGACATCACCCGTGATCGCAACACCCCGCTACCCACATCAGGCGAGCCGCTGTTTTCGGGCGGGCGGTTGTCGGCATAAGAGCTCACCGAGATGAGGTCATCGCGCGCAGACAGGTCATCCCAGGACAAGCCAAGGCAGTCTGCTGGCTGCGCCATCACCGCGGCTCGGTGGACGCCTTCCGGACGAAGAACTCCTCCGGCCAGAAGGTGTCTGCCAACGTCAGCTGATCGAACAGAACGCAGACGGTTCCAGGTTTGTCTTCGGAATCCCAGACAGCCGACACGTTCCGGCCCCGTTCGTTCCCATAGCGGCTCAGCCAGTAGATTCTGTCGCCCGGCCTGAGCTCGAATGCGCTGACCAACTGTCGGCTCGACGTCATGCGAGTACTCGGTTGTCCGACCCGCGCATCGAAACCGTATTCCCCGGTCGGCCGGGGGCATCGCCAGACGATCCGGAACTGCTCGTCGATCGGCAGGGCAGGTAAACCCACGTGCACTTCTTTGACCAGGTAGAACGTGACGAGACGGCGCGCCTTGTCCGACATCTCGTTCCACGGTTTCGAGAGCGCCTCGGCATTTGCGTCAGCATCCGACTCCAACTTCGTGGCGGTGGCAGCCAGATCGTGGTCGGTCGCGGTTTCGGTGCGGAGTGCCTGGATCGACCGATGCAACGCATCGGGTTCGACCCGAAGACGGTGTTCAATTCGCCTGGCCACGTAGTTGTCACGTGCGTCGATGTTGGTGTGAAGCGACGGTTTGTCGACGGCAGGTTTGCGAGCCCACTGAGCGGCGTCGAAACAGGCCGCCAGCCACTGCGCCTCGGCCTTGCTCAGCATCTTGTCCGCCACTACGGACATGCCGGGAAGAAGACCTGGTCGGCCGTTGGGATGGAAGTGCTCAGGGCCGATGTGCTGCGGATACCAGTCGAGGTCGCTGTGGAGCAAAGTCGCGAATCCCTCAACTCGGCGCTGCCAAAAGATCAAATCCTCGCCAAACACGTTCACGTGGTGCTGCACGATGTCCGATGGACCGAACTCGACGCCCGCCATCTCACCCAACTGGGCCTGGATGATCCGGTTGCCCCGATAGCGGCTCAGGTAGGCTCTGACCTCGGAAACGAAGTCAGCTATGGATTCGTCATCCAACACCTGGTCCGAGTTGATAGTGATCGTCTTGAGCATTTCACCTTCGCGCCTTGCCAATAGCAGTTGCTTGGTGGCATTGGCCCAGTAGAGACCGTCGGTGTCCGGATCATGCACAACGCAGAGCACTGGGATGTTGCCATCGGCCCAGGTGCCGCCGTGGTCGCCGATCGGCACGGCGTACCCGTCGGACCTGCGCCACGAACGGCCGCCCTTGACCTGAATCTTGACCAGGTCGCCGGTGACCTCACCATCCTCGGTGAGCGTGACGTGTTGGTCCTCGCCGAAGTCGTTCTGGCCATCGACCTCCTGAACGATGTGATTGTGTCGCTCCAGCAGCGTCCGCAGCGCGTTGACCGCCGCACGACTATGTTTGCGAGCATCAGGCACCTTCGGCAACGAACCCTCCGGATCATGGTGCGCGGTGACCACATGGTCCGCGACTGGTTGGGCGCGTTCGGAGGATAACGGCTAGGGGACCTATCGAGGAGTGTGCAGCGGACATCTCCCCCGTATTAGTACGCATGCCTCTGCACCCCCACGGGCGAAGTGGGCGTGCGATCCGATAGCGCCTGTGGACCGTTAGGACCATGGGCCACTGTCTTCGAACTTTACGTGTTCAGGTAGGCGTGGATACGTTCGCGGTCGTCGGCAGTCGCCGGAAGCTGAACGACAAGCAGCAGTTCCGGTTCTCGATCAGCCGCAGCTGGAATAGTTCCAAGTCGAGCGACCCTACCTCGGGGTGGTCGATGCCGATGGTGGTGGGCTGGAAGTCCTGTACCGGATATTCCGACCACCAGGTGCGGAATTCCGTGCTGGCGTCGCTCAATTCGGTCACTACCCGGGTCAGGCGTGGGTCGCCGGGACTGTTACCCAGCAGCACCCGGAACTGGCTGATGATCGCGCGTGCGGCGGCTTCCCAGCGTTGCATCATGGCACGGTTACGTTCGTCGGTGTACATCCACCACAACAGATTCCGGCGCTCGGGCGCCAGCGCGGCCGGGTCGGTCCTGATCCGGCTGAACGCACCGTTCCACACGACGTAATCCAACCGAGCATCGTGCACCACGGCCAGGGTCGGAAACATCGAGTCGACCAACCGTTGCAAACGCGCGATCTCATCCCCCCACCTGATATTCCACCACCGGATCGGCAAGACCCGCCAGCCTGCGCAACTGCCTGTGCTGGACCGGTTCCAGAAGCAACGCCCGCGCCAGCGCGTCCACCACCTGCGGGCTGGCCGCGATCTTGCGGCCTTGCTCCAGCCACGTATACCAAGTGAGACTTACCCCGGCCAACTCAGCAACTTCTTCACGACGCAGGCCCGGGGTTCGTCTGCGCCCCGGAATCAAATCCCCAGGCAGACCAACATCAAAAGGCTGCAAGCGACAGCGGTGTGCCCTGAGAAAGTCGCCGAGCTCGGCCGGATGCTCGTCGGTCATCGAGCCCCCTCGAAGGGTTCACTCAGTCGGACAGTAGGAGTGTGTAACCGATACCTCACCCCGGCCAGCTGGGCGACTTCCTCGCGACGCAGACCCTGCACCCGGCGTACCCCGGCTGTTCTGCCGATCTGCCCGCTCCCGTCGAGGAGCTGCCGGTCGATCAGTAGCAGCGGCAGATCGACCTGAACGTGACCGGCCTGATGAATGCCATCGGCGCGTTCCTACCGCAGTTGATCGCCGCGGCCGCGGACAAGGGCGTGGCCGACCTGGTCAACACGTCCTCGATCGCCGCGCAGAACCTGTTCCCGACTTTCGCGGTGTATTCGGGCACCAAGGCCTACGTGACGCACCTGTCGCGGACCCTGCACGCACGATCATGCCGACCCCCAGCCAGCGTAAGCGAATCATCCGCGAGGGCGGGTTCGCCCACCTCGCGCAACCGGGCCGCGGTGACGGGCGTCCCTCTGGTTTCACGCGACGCCTCGTCGTCGGCTAAAACGCTTGCTGGGAGTCAATTCCAGGTGTTCCTGGGCGGCTCGGCCGAGTTGCTGCGCGTCGAGGCGGTTTGGTGGACCGGGCCGTTCAGGAGCTGGCGTGCTTGCGGCGCTGCCGAAGAGCGCGCATAGACACCTGCGATCCGCATCCCGGACTGCAGTAGCGCGCCGCCCGGTTGCGGGTGCGATCGATGAAGCCGAAGTGGCACGGCGGATTGCAGCATGCCTTGAGCCGCATCCAGTCCCCGCGCTGCGCCATCTCGGTCACCGCGGCCAGAACGGCACCCAAAACGCCAGGGACACCGGTCGATCCGGCGACGAGCTGTGCCGTTTCCGCGGTGACGACCGTTGTGAGCGGATAGCGCACACCGGCCTGCAGCAGATACCGTTCCGCCTCGGCGACCTGGGCGTCACCGACATCTGGATCACCCGAGTGTGTCAGCAGCACCGTGACCAATGCGTCGCGAAGCTCCCGCGCAGCCGCCGCGTCGGAGTCGGTCACCACGATGGCGGCGTCGAGCAGGCCGTGCACGATCGCCCAGTCCGCGAATCCCGAAGCAGTGCCGAAGTTCTCGACACGCCCCGCGCCGTCGGCTCTGGTGTTGACGAACTGCAACACCAGAGCAGCGACATCCTCGTTCCACTTCGGTGCCTCACGCGTCGCCTCCACTCCCCCACGATACCAACGCGACAAGCGGCTAACCCAGTTGATCACAACAGTTGCACTGAAACTACTTGAAACGTTGCGGGCTAAGCCGTTACGCTCGCAACATGACAAATGCTGGAAAACACTCCCCGATCTGGTTCATCACCGGCGCCTCCTCGGGCATCGGACGCGAGCTCGCAGTTCAGGCGCTAACGGCCGGAGAAACTGTGGTCGCGGTGGCTCGACACACCGAAACCCTCGGTGACTTGGGAGAACCCGACAGACTGCTCACGATCGAGGCAGACGTGCGCGACGAAACAGCCGTGGCAAAGGCGGTCGAGCAGAGCGTGGCTCGCTTCGGCCGCATCGACATCGTCGCCAACCTTGCCGGCTACGGACTCTTCGGGGCGGTCGAGGAAGCAGCCGACACGCAGGCACGGGCGATCTTCGACACCAACGTCTTCGGCGTACTCAACGTGCTGCGCGCGACGCTGCCGGTGCTGCGGCGCCAGCGGTCCGGGCACATCCTGCAGGGCTCGTCCTACTACGGTCAGACCGCAGATCCAGGCGTCGGGCTGCTCGCAGCCACCAAGTACGCCGTCGAAGGGCTCTCCGACGCGCTCGCAATCGAAGTGGCGCCCCTCGGAATCCGCGTGACTCTCGTTCAGCCCGGCCTCACCGCAACACCTTTCCTGTCCAACCTCGACACCGCTACAGCAACCCACGCCGACTACGACCAGACAGTGCGCGCCCTACTGCAGGCGATCCAAGCGCTGCCTGCCTCGGCGTTCTCCGGCGTCGATCGCGTGGCCGCCGCCATCCGCACAGCCGTGGCCGGCGACAACCCGCCCCGCCGCCTCGCCCTGGGCATCGCCGGCGCCGACAGTATGCGCGCCGCGCTCACCGCACGCCTCGCCGAACTCGACGAATGGGCCACCCTCACTAACCTGGTCGACGCCGGGCCCGGCGTTCACGTCCACACCGGGTAGACAACCCCCGCGGGCTGTCGCAGGATGCCGATGTGGTCGGCGAAGTAGCCGGTCAGCCCCAGTCCCATAGGGCCGGCGGCATGAGCCGCTGCGCATAGAGCCCGGAGCGGCCTCCGCGTGGGGCGGGGTTGCGAACCCCGCCCCACTCGCGGCACCCCGCAGGGCGCGGGCAGTGAGCCTGCGCGGGCTCGGCACTGACATCACCATCTGGCACAGCCAGAGGCCAATGTCTCTCGACCACACACTGCGAAGGTATGTCGCACAACACCCACCACGCCCGGAATCCACTGACCGACTTCCTACATCGCCGCGAGGGCGATGATGACCAGGCGGTCTGGTCTCTCAACCTCAGCGCCGCGGGCGAGGTCCGTGCTCCTGCGCCAGGCCGAGAGTATCGGGGAATATCGCCCTGCAAGCCTCGGATCGGGACCGGAGCCGGTAGGCCTATTGCAGCGCAACGTATTTGGTCTCGAGGTATTCGTCGATGCCTTCGCTGCCGGCTTCCCGGCCGAGGCCGGATTGTTTGATTCCGCCGAACGGGGCAGCGACGTCGGAGATGATCCCGCGGTTCACGCCGACCATACCGGCTTCGATTGCCTCCGACACTCGCAGCGCCCGGTGCAGGTCACGGGTGTAAATGTAGGCAGCCAAGCCGTATTCGGTGTTGTTGGCGGCGGCGATGCCCTGGTCCTCGTCGTCGAAGCCGGTGATAGCGGCGACCGGTCCGAATACCTCTTCACGCAGAACGCGCGCATCGGCGCTGACGTCGGTCAGCACGGTCGGGAGGTAGAAGTAGCCGTCGCCGTCGGCGTAGGCGCCGCCGGTGGTGATCACCGCGCCCTTGGTGACGGCGTCGATCACCAGTTCGTCGACCGCGTGTCGCTGCTTTTCGGTGATCAACGGGCCGACTTGCACGCCGTCGAGGTGGCCAGGGCCGACGGTGAGCCCACGCATGCGTTCGGTGAGGCGGGCAGTGAATTCGTCGCGGACCGCGTTGTCGACATGGAAGCGGTTCGCGGCGGTACATGCCTGCCCGGTGTTTCGCATCTTGGCGGCCATCGCGCCCTCGACTGCGGCGTCGATATCGGCGTCGGCGAACACAACGAACGGCGCATTGCCGCCGAGTTCCATCGAGGTGCGCAGTACCGAGGTGGCCGCGCCGGCGAGCAGGTGTTTGCCCACTGCGGTGGATCCGGTGAAGGTGAGCTTGCGCAGCCGCGAGTCGGCCAGCATCGGGTCGGTCAGTTGCGCTGGTCGCGAGGTCGGCAGGATCGACAGGACACCGGGCGGCAGACCGGCCTCGGCGAGAATCTGGCCGAGCAGCAGCATGGTCAACGGCGTTTCGGAGGCGGGTTTGACCACCATCGCGCAGCCGGCAGCGAGCGCGGGGCCGATCTTGCGGGTGCCCATAGCCAAGGGGAAGTTCCACGGTGTGATCGCCAAGGTCGGGCCGACGGGCTGTTTGGTCACCAGGATTCGCCCGTTCCCCGATGGGGAGGGCGTGTAGCGGCCGTTGATCCGAACGGCTTCCTCTGCGAACCAGCGCAGGAAGTCACCGCCGTAGCCGACCTCGGCGTAGCTATCGGGTAGTGGCTTGCCCATTTCCAGGGTCATCAGCAGTGCGAAGTCGTGTCGGCGTGCTGTCACCAGTTCCCATGCTCGGTACAGGATTCCCGCGCGGCGGCGTGGCGGGGTCGCGGCCCACGCCGGTTGGGTGGTGGCCGCGATGGTCAGGGCCTGCGCGCCGTCGGCTGGGTCGGCGTCAGCTACCTCGACGAGAACCTTTCCGGTGGCCGGGTTGTGGACCGGGAACCTCGACCCGCTGGAGGCCGGAACTTGGTGCCCGCCGATCCACAGGTCGGTCGGCAGCGCGGCCAGGAGGGCGTCGATGTCGGTCATCGGCAGCCTGCCGCTGCGCGCAGGATATCGTCGAGCACGGTGATGGCCTCGTCGAGCAGGTCGTCGCTGATCACCAGGGGCGGCAGCAACCGGATCACGTTGGAGTGGGTGCCGCAGGTCAGCAGAACCACGCCCTGGGCGAGGGATTCGGCCGCGATCCATTTGGTGAGGTCGGGGTCTGGATCGGTGGTTCCGGGGTGGACGATCTCGATGGCCAGCATCGCGCCGCGGCCGCGAACGTCGCCGATAACTCCGGTCCGAACGGCCGATTCCTGCAAACGTGGCTTGATCGCGTGCTCGATCGCCCGCGCCCGGGCCGGCAGGTCGAGATCGTGCATCGTGTGCAAGGTGGCCAGCGCGGCCGCGCAGGACACCGGGTTGCCGCCGTAGGTGCCGCCGAGCCCGCCCGGGTGTACCGCATCCAGGAGTTCGGCGCGGCCGGTGATCGCGGCCAGGGGCATACCGCCTGCTATGCCCTTGGCCATCGTGATGATGTCGGGCTCGATCTGCTCATGCTCACTGGCGAACCAGGCGCCGGTGCGTGCGAAACCGGTTTGCACCTCGTCGGCGATGAACACCACACCGTGCTGCTTGGCCCAATCCGCCAGCGCGGGAAGAAAACCCGGGGCCGGTGTGATGAAGCCGCCTTCGCCCTGGATCGGTTCGATGATGATCGCTGCCAGCGATTCGGCGCCGATCTGCTTGTCGATCTGCTCGATGGCGCGGCGTGCGGCGAGGTCCCCGGTCAGCCCATCGCGGTAGGGATACGAGGCCGGCATCCGGTAGACCTCGGGCGCGAACGGCCCGAACTGGGCCTTGTAGGGCATCGACTTCGCGGTCAGTGCCATGGTCAGGTTGGTGCGGCCGTGGTAGGCGTGGTCAAAGGCGACGACCGCGGTCTTGCCGGTGGCCAGCCGCGCCACCTTGACGGCATTTTCCACGGCCTCGGCGCCGGAGTTGAACAGGACCGTGCGCTTGTCGTATGCGCCAGGGGTCAGGGCCGCGAGCTGTTCGGCGACCTCGATGTAACCCTCGTACGGGGTGACCATGAAGCAGGTGTGGGTGAAGCGGCGGGCCTGCTCGGCCACCGCGGCGGCTACCTCCGGGTTGGCGGCGCCGACGGTTGTCACCGCGATCCCCGAGCCGAGGTCGATGAAGGAGTTGCCGTCGACGTCGACGATCACCCCGCCATCGGCGTCGGCGGCATACACCGGCGCCGCGGAACCGACCCCGGCCGCGACGGCTTGGCCGCGCCGCCGTGCCAGTGCGGCAGAACGCGGCCCAGGCAACGCAGTGACAATAGAGCGCTGTTGCGCGAGACGATAGGCGATATCGGTCATCAGATAACTCCAGGTGAATGGATCGGAGGGCGCCGCGGCGCTGCGCGGCACTGGTCTGTCCTCGCCTCGGAACCTGCACATGGTTCGCGCGGGGACGGTCCGGCGCCGGATACCGGGGTGTCTCAGGTGCCGGGGTTCGAAAATTGCTCCACACCAATGTGATTCGAGTGGTTCGTGGAGTAAGCCCTGCCCTGGAGTTGCCTGCGCAGCGGACGCCACGGGGGCCGGGCTGTCCAGGTGTCAGTGGAGGGTGCTCATCACATGCTTGATCCGGGTGTACTCCTCGACGCTGTAGGCGGAGAGGTCTTTGCCGTATCCGGAGTATTTGAATCCCCCGTGGGGCATTTCGGCGACCAGCGGGATGTGGCAGTTCACCCATACCGCGCCGAAGTCCAGTGCCCGGGTGAGTCGTTCGACGGTGCCGTGGTCGCGAGTCCACACGCTCGACGCCAGGCCGTAGTGCACGTCGTTGGCGTAGTCGATGGCCTGGGACTCGGTGGCGAAGGACTGCACGGTCAGCACCGGCCCGAAGGTCTCCTGCTGCACGATCTCGTCGTGCTGATCGACACCGGTGATGATGGTGGGTTCGAGGAAGTAGCCCTGGTCTCCCACACGTTTGCCGCCGGTGACGATCCGGGCGTGCGACGGCAGCGCATCGAGTTTGTCGGTGACCGTGGTGAAGTGGTCAATGTTGTTCAACGGGCCGTAGAAGGCATTCGGGTCCTCGGGCAGTCCCGGCCGCAGGGTCTCCGCCTTCTTCACCAGCGTCTCGACGAGCTGATCGTGGACGCTGTGGTGGACCAGGACCCGGGCTGCGGCGGTGCAGTCCTGTCCGGCGTTGAAGAAGGCCGCTTCGGCGATGCCGGCTGCCGCCTTGTCGATGTCGGCGTCGGCGAACACCACCGCTGGTGCGTTGCCGCCGAGTTCGAGGTGTACGCGTTTGACCTGCTCTGCCGCCGCGGCCGCGACAGCGACCCCGGCCCGCACCGATCCGGTGATCGAGACCAGGCCGAGAGCGGGACACGACACCAGTGCCGCGCCTGTGCTGCGGTCACCGAGTACCACATTGAATACCCCGTCGGGCAGGATGTCTTTGCTCAGCCGGGCGAGGACCAGGGTGCTTTCGGGTGTGGTGTCGCTGGGTTTGAGGACGACGGTGTTGCCGGCGGCCAGGGCCGGTCCGATCTTCCAGATCGCCATCATGAACGGGTAGTTCCAGGGCGTCACCTGCCCGACCACCCCGATCGGTTCCCGCCGCACGTAGGAGGTGAATCCCTCCATGTACTCCCCGGCGGCTTTTCCCTCGAGCAATCTGGCAGCTCCGGCGAAGAAGCGCAGCTGGTCGGCGGCCACTGCCACCTCCTCGGTCGCGATGACCGCCCGCGGCTGACCGGTGTTGCGGCACTGCGCTTCGACGATGTCGTCGCTGTGCGCCTCGATCGCGTCGGCCAGTTTCAACAGCACCGCCTGCCGGAAGGCCGGGGTGGTTTTACCCCAGGTGAGAAACGCTCGTGACGCGGCGGCGACCGCTGCCTCGACATCCTCACGAGTCGAGATCGGTGCTCGGCCCACCACCCGCTCGTCCACCGGATCGACAAGGTCCATCGCCTCGGTGGACACCGAGGCCACGAACGAGCCATCGATGTAGTTGCGCAACAGCGCGATCGACATGATTCCCTCTCAGTGTTGTGCAGTGGTAGCCGGGATCGCGGGCGAGGTCGGCGTGTTCTGCGACAGTGCGCGGCCGACGTCTTCGGCCGCTCGCTGTCCCGCACTCACCGCGCCGTCGATGTAGCCCTGGTTCACGACGGCGGTCTCGGTGCCGGCCCAGTGGATGCGCCCGACCGGTCGGCGGTCGGCGTCTGTGTACTGGGTGATCACACCGGGCGGGCGGGAGCTGACACACCCACTGATCCACGGTTCGTGCGTCCAGTCCTTCTCCAGATAGGCCCTCGGGTGGGCCGCCTCGGGCCCGAACAGGGTCTGCAGGTCGGCCAGGAACATCGCGCGGCGCACCTCCGAGTTATCGAGGATCTCATCGCTCCAGTGCAGGCCGTATCCGGATCCGGCGGTGCCGATGAAAGTGAGCAGGATCCCGACGCTGCCGTCGGGCGGGGAGTTGTCGACGACGTAGTTGGCGACCCGCAGGTCGGTGATGGCCTGGCCGTTGAATCCTTGGTCCCGCCAGAACGGCCGATCGTAGATGGCGAACAGTTTGCTCTCGGTGCCGTTGCACCAGCGACGCTGCAGCATGGCCCGGCGCGTGGGCAGGTCCGGCGCGAACCGGATGCGGTTGGCGTCCGAGGGGGCCATCGCGACAATCACCTGGTCGGCTCGAACGTCGACACGTGCGGAGGACACCAGAACCCCGGTGCTGTCCTGGGTGATCTGCGAGACCGGCGAATCGAGTACGACCTTTCCGGGCAGGGCTTCGGCCATGCGCAGCGAGATCAGCTGGGTGCCGCCCACCACCCGGGATTCCTGAGCGCCGCCGGTGATGTTGACCAGGTGTTCGATCCCGCCACAGCCGGCGATGCGGGCCAGCTGCACCAGCAGGGAGGTGCTGTGCAGGTCTTCGCCGTCGGTGACGGTGAAGGCCAGCTTGAACAGCAGCCGGACTTCCTTGGTGAAGGAGTTCGCGTCGATCCACTGGCCGAAGGTGATGCTGTCCCAGTGGCGGGCCTCGGGGGCGTTCCATGGCGCTTCGAGTGGGACGGTTTTCGCCATCCGCTCGAGACGCAGCTGCATCTGGGCGTAGTCGGCCAGCACCATCGGGTTCAACGGCGGGATCGTGCCCTCGTACAGCTTCTTCTTGCCTTTACGCAGATAGATCGACTTGCCCTCGACGTAGGTCTTGAACGTGTCGAGGCCGAGTTCGTCCAGCAGCGCCAGCACGTGGTCCTGGCCGGGTCCGACCCACTGCCCGCCGCCCTCGGTGATCACCCCGGGGGCGACATCGAGGTTGAGGGTGCGGCCGCCGACCCGGTCACTGGCTTCGAGCACGACGACGGAATGTCCGGCTTGGTGGAGTCGGCGGGCTGCGGTGAGACCCGATACCCCGGCACCGACGATGACGACGTCGGCTGTCAGTTGCTCGCTCATGGTGTGACTCCTTTGTCTATCGGAAGCGTGGAGTGCGCCGGAGCCTGTGCGGCCGGCGGAATACTGTCAGCGCACGCGGCGGTCGAGGAGGTCGGAGAATCGATCGAGCCTCCACGCCGCACGAACTGCCGTTGGGCTGGAAGCAGGCGAGGGAGCGAACCGTGGCCGGGCGCGCCACACTGCCTGGAGGTCGTCGGAAACCTCGTCGCCGCAGAGCCGGTCGGCGAGCAGGCTTCCCAGGTAGGGGCCCTGTGCCAGCCCGTGACCGTTGCATGCGACGGCGTAGTAGATGTTCTTGTCGGCTTCGCCGGCGACCGGGAACCACGATGCCGTCATCGCGATCCACCCGCCCCAGGCACGCTGTGGCGCCACATCGTGCAACGTTGGGAAACGAGCACGGAATCCGCGTACCAGATCGGCAACCACGCCGGGGTCCGGAGTGCGGGCGCCGAGAACGCCACGGGCGGTTTCGGGTTGGCGGACACCAAAGATGATCGTGTTGCGCGGGGTGATACGAAAGCTCTCGAGGACGAGGTGGTGGGTTGAGATTCCGACCCTGCTCGTCCACCCGGTCTCGCGCAGCCGTTCGGGGTCGATCGGTTCGGTCTCGACGAGGGTGACCCACAGCGGCGCGGTCATGTTCCGGGGCGAGATGGCCAGGTCCCGGGAATGAGCGTTGTTGGCTATCACCAGGCGCTCGGCGTGGACACGCCCCCTCGCGGTGGTGACCGTAACGCCTGTGCTCGTGGGCTGGATCGATCCGACCGGGCTGTGTTCGAAGACTTTGGCCTGTGAGTTCAGGAGTGCGCTTCGGAGGCCTCGCGCGTATTTGCCGGGGTTGAGGAGTCCGCCCGGGCGCTCGTAGATGCCGCCGAGAAAGGCTGTTGGTAGACCGAACTCTTTGCCGTCGACGAATTCGGCGTCGGCTCCAGCGTTGGCGAGGATCTGGGCGTTCCATCGTGATCGCTTGAGCTGTCCCCGGGTGACGGCGGCGATCACGTTCCCGGTTCGTTCGTAGTCACAGTCGATGCCGAGCCGATCGATCAGCCCGTCGGAATAGTTGACGGAGCCGTCGGCGAACTGGATGACCCGGCGCAGGCGCCAGGGATGCATGGCAGCAAGCATCTGTGCGTCACCGGCCAGGGTATTGGTCAGGTATCCGGCATTGCGTGAGGCCGCTCCCCACCCGCAGAATTCCGATTCCAGCAGTGCGACGTCGACGCCGCGCTCGGCGAGGCGCAAGGCGGTAGCCATACCTAGATACCCGCCGCCGACGACCACGACGTCCGCGGTGATCCCGCCTTCCAACGGTGGGGCGAAGTCGGTAGGCCGTTCGATCCAGCCGCTGAACGAGGAGTACTCGATCCCGTTGTCGGCGCGGGTATCGGTGGTCTTGTTCATCGGTTTCCTCCAGATCGCCTTGTGGCAGTGGTGCGTCGACGACGCTGTGGTGGCTTCCGTGTGGCGCAGTGCTTGTCGATGTGCGCGGCGATGCGCTCGACGATCAAGTCGGCCAGCGAGTCCGGGATGTGGTGGCCCATTCCCGCGATGACGAGATGGCGGGAGTCGGGAATGGCGGCCGCGGTCGCCTCGCCCCCGGAGGGGTCGACGAGGGGGTCACGTTCGCCGTTGATGACGAGCGTGGGCACCTGGATCGTGCGCAGCTCGGCGGTGCGGTCGCCGGACGCCAGGATGGCCTGTAGCTGGCGTTGCATCCCGGCAGCGCCGTCACCGGCTGTTCTGTCCCATTGGGTAGCTGCATGCTCGGCCTCGGCGAACTCATCAATGGGATACCCCGCGCCCGCCAAGTTGGCGGTCAGGCGAAGGTGCGCCTTGATCGCCTGCGGTTTCGTCTTCGGCGACTGAGTGGCAAGGATGAAGGTCGTCTTCAGCGATGCTCGCCCGACCGCCGGGTTGCCCGTTGTCGAGTAGATCGAGGTCAATGACGCTGCGTGCGTGGGAAATGCGGCGGCGACCGTCTGCGCGATCATGCCTCCCATCGATCGCCCGACCAGATGAGCCGGACCGACACCGAGGTGCTCGATCAGGTATGCGCAGTCGGTGGCGCAATCGGTAAGGGTGTAGGCATCCGAGCGGGGGCGCGACGAGGCCAGCCGCAGGACCCCCGGGGCGGGATCGGAGACGAAGGTCGACCGACCGCTGTCCCGGTTGTCCGTCCGGATGACGAGGAAGCCGCGGGACACGAGCGCTGTCACGAACTGCTGGGACCACATGGTCAGGTCTTCACCGAGACCACCGAGGAGCAGGACCGCGGGTTGGCCTGGCTGACCGTCGACGCGATAGCAGACACGGATGCCGCTGGGCAGACGTGTGAACTGATCCGTGCTCACCTCGGACTGGTCAGACATTGCCGGATTCCTGTGCCGCGCCGGTCAGTTGCCCGAGAGTGGATGTGTCGCCAGCGAAGGGCTGGTCGGTGCTGGCGCTGAGGTGCAAGCTTTCGTCGAACAGCGCACCCCGCAGCAGTTTGGCGTCTTCGGGGTAGGACAGTCCCATCCGCCAGGGCAGCTCGGTTCCTTGACGGGGCACGGTGTGCTGGGACCGCAGTACGTAGCCGGCACTGATGTCGAGCACAGGCCGGGTCTGCATGCCGGGCTCGGCCACCGCGACCGCGGTGTCGTAACCGTGGCTGTCCATGTGCGCGAGCAGGTCGCAGAAGTAGCGGCACATGAGGCTGATCTTCAGCGTCCACGACGAGGTCGTGTACCCGACCGCGATCGCCCAGTTGGGGACGCCGGAGAGCAGCATGCCGCGGTAGGCGATCGATTCGGCGAGGTTGACCGGAGTGCCGTCGACCTGCAAGTCCATGCCCCCGAGTAGCTGCAGGTTCAGCCCCGTCGCGGTGACGATGACGTCGGCGGGCAGCTCACGACCGGATTCGAGCAGGATGCCGGTCTGGGTGAATCGCACGACCTTGTCGGTGACCACCGAGGCATCACCCTTGCGGATCGCGGCGAAGAAGTCGCCGTCAGGTGCCAGACACAGCCGCTGGTCCCACGGATCGTAGGGCGGGTTGAAATGGGTGTCGACGTCGAAACCCTTCGGCAGCAGGCGCATGTTGACGCGGCGGATCAGCGCACGCCCGGCCCGGGGGAACATGCGCAGGCCCTTCACAACCCCACGGTCGAGCCAGATGTTCTTGAACCGGGTCAGCGCGTAGCCGCGCTGCTCCCCGAACAGCTTGGTCAGTGTCAGCGCCAGCGAGTCCACCCGGGGCAGCGACATCACGTAGGTCGGGGTGCGCTGGAGCATGGTCACGTGCTCGGCCGCGCCCGGGCCCGCGGCCATCGACGGGACGAGCGTGATCGCGGTGGCGCCGCTACCGATCACTACCACTTTCTTGCCGGCGTAGTCGTAGCCCTCCGGCCAGTGCTGGGGATGGAGGATGTCGCCGCCGAAGTCGTCACGGCCCTCGAAATGCGGGGTGAAGCCTTCGTCGTAGCGGTAGTAGCCGGTCGCGGCAAAGACCCAGTTCGCCTTGATCTGCTGGTGGGTGATCGAGTGGTCGCCATTGTCGATCCGGACCCGCAGTGTCCAGGCCGCCTCGGTCGTGGACCAGTCGGCCGAGGTCACTCGGTGTCGGAAGCGGATCAGCTTCTGGAGATCGTTCTCCTGCACGGTTTCGCGCAGGTAGTCGCGGATGAGTGGGGCGTCCGCGATCGCGGCCCTGTCCTTCCACGGCTTGAATTCGTAGCCGAAGGTGTGCAGATCCGAATCAGATCGAATACCGGGGTAGCGGAACAGATCCCACGTGCCACCGATATTGTCGCGGCTTTCCAGCACGACGACGCGTTTGTTCGGGAATGCTTTCGTGACGTAGCGGGCGGCGCCGATTCCCGAGATTCCGGCACCGATGATCACGATGTCGAACTCTTCGTTGACGATCGTCGACGTGTTCATCACATTCACCCCATTTTCCGTTGGTTAGGCGTTAACCCACCTTCCCCGCGGCTCTGCGTCGCCAACTACAGCGCCGTGCCCCCACCTGAGACCTGGACAGGTGCACAGTGCACACCGTTGGTGGGTGCGTGGTGGGTCTCACCGGACGGAACTGGGAGCCGGGACCGTCATGACCGAGTCGTCGGCCGCCGCTCAGCGGAGTAGGCCGCGCGAGGGTGGTGCGGTGTCGCATCGGCGATGGATGAAGGTGCACCGCACCGCCGTTCCGCACCGCGAATGCACGTTCACCGGGAAAGGATTTGCAGGTGTCGGCGAAATCCGGCCGTTCGTGCGAATGGAGCCGGCAACCGACTCCTCGGGCACCGACCTCACCTACGTCACCTACGGGGTCATCGATCGAGCTTTCCTACGGCCGGTTCACCCCGATCGTCGCGAGGCTGCTGCGGCGCGTGCTCGCCACCGAATTCACGACCTCACTGGCTAACCTCGAAAGGCTTGCCGGCCGCCACGCGGCTCACAACGCTGGTCGTTTCTAGCTCCGGCAGCAACATGGTCAACGGTCGTCGCGCAGCTGCAGATACATCAGTGCGGCGACCACACTGGTGGCGTTGTCGACCAGTGGTTTCGGCAACAGCCGGTCGACGCGGGCCAGTCGGCGCTCGATGGTATTGCGGTGGGTGAACAGGCGCTCGGCCGTGCTGGTGGCGTTGAAGCGCTCTTGCACATAGGTCAGGGCTGTCTCCCGCAGCACGGTGTCGGCGGTCGCGAATTCGCCGAGGGTGTCGGTGACGAACTGTTCGCCTTGGGCCATGTCGGCAGACAGGGCCGCAATGAGCTGGATGTCTTCGTAGCGTACGACCTGGCGCGCCGAACCCAGCCGTGCCAGGACTCGCTGTGCGGTGGCCGCATCCAGGTGGGTGCGGCGAAAGCCCTCGATGTCACGTCCGGGTCGGCCCAACGCCACCCGTACACCGGACAGTGCTTTCAGCTTCGGTTGCAGCATCGACGTCGGTGGGACCTGATCGGTGGGAATCCACAACCAGAGCGCATTCGTGCTCGCCACCAACGTCAAACGCCGACTGGCGCCGCAGGCCCGCATCACGTGCTCGGCCGCCGCCTCGAGCACCTCGGAGCGTTCGGTGGAGTCCACCCAGACGATGGCGGCCACATGGGTGCCGGTGAGGGCATAGCCCAGGCGCGCCTCAGCGCGCGCACGACTGATCGGGGCGCCTTCGATCAACAGCTGCGCGGTGGCGTGCCGTTCGGCGTGGGCGCTGCGGGCGAGGTCGGTGCGTTCGGCTTCGACATATTCGGCCAGAGCGGCCATCGAGTCATCGACGAAGGTGATGATCGAATACCCCGATACCTTCAAGGTCTCACGCAGCAGTTCGTGATCACTGGTCGCGGCGAAACACTCGTCGGTCCACCGTTTCCACGAGATCCGCTGGCCGGCACGCCACGATCCCAGATCGCTGGTGTCCAGCCCTCGCCGCACGAGGTCACGGGCGAAATTCAGAGTCTCTGGATCCTCGCACGGCGGAACGCGCCGGCCAGGGTTCTGGATGGTCGCCGTGAGCCAGTGGATGAGATACGTCTTGTGCATGCGCCGGTCCCCTGCGGCGAGCACCGGGTCCTCGACGACGAACTGGTATTGGGTTCTGAGCTGGGAGGCGGAGAAGACTTCGTCGACGAGCTCCTCGGTGGTGGGCAGGATTCGTTCGGCAACGCCGCGCATCAGCGCACACACCCGCTCGCTCGGCGTGGGCCATAGTTCCTCCATGGGTGCACTGTTCACCATTGGTGGCTCGATTGCACCCGACTCTCCGAGAACCGCCACGACGGCCTCAACTCCCCCGCTGTGGCGATTGTCGGCAACGGCGGGCCTGTGCAATGCCCACGTTTCGGTCTCGGGTGGACGGGTCCCGGCTGGGAAGCTGTCTGCACGCCCGCCTGCCATGCTTCGCGCCATCGACGGCATCTACCGCTCGCCCCCAGAATTCAGGCGCGCCGTGACGCGTGCCGGGAGGCGTCTGTCGATGATCAGCGTGCGGATCTCGGCGAGGCTCAGGCACGGGCCGTCTGGACCGGGTTTGCCCATGACAGCGAGAAGGACCGGCAATTCGCTGTCCATCAACGTGGGTCGATGCGGCGGCAGCGACCGGCGGCTCGGCGAAGTTGGCGTCCATCATGATGCGGATCTGATCAGCACCCAGTCCTCGCTCGCTGGTATCGGTGTCGGGTCGACACAGTCGACGGCGAATTCCTCGAACCGCTCGAGTTCAGATCCGAGCCGCGGAATCGGCATATCCGGGATGTCACCTTGCCCACTCCGAAACAGGTTGTCGAACATGATGGCGCTCCTTCGCATTCCCCCGGTGGTTCGTGGTGGCGCAGCGTCTGCCAGTTTTCGGGCAGGTCGATACCACCGGCTACGAGGAGGTGCACCGTCTTCCTAGGCGAGGCGGTGCACGCTGCACACTCCACTCCCATAGGTGGGTGCTGTTGTAGTCCCTCAGCCTTCGACGGCGTCCTGGCCAGGGAGCAGGAGTTGGCGCAGGGCGTGGCCGGCGGACAGGTCGGCGAGGGCGTCGGCGGCTTCCGACAACGGCCGACGGGCGGAGATCATCGAGGCTAGATCGAGGCGGCCTGCCATCATCTCGTCCACCAGTTCCGGGATGTCTCGGTGCGGGATGGACGAGCCGTAATTGCAGCCGAGGATGCGCTGGTCGGCTTCGGCGAGCGCGAGTGGATCGAAGGTCGCGTATTCGCCTTGGGCGGGAAGGCCGACGATCACGGCCGCGCCGCCGAGCCCGAGTGCGGCGATGGCCTGCTCGGTGGTGCGGATCTTGCCGATCGCGTCGAACACGTAGTCGTAGCCGTCGGGTACGGCCGAACGGAGCGCGGCGACCACGTCGGGCACCGCGGCGGCATCGACGGTGTCGGTCGCTCCGAGCGTGACGGCCAGTTCGAGCTTGTCGGCCACGACGTCGACCGCGACGATGCGGGTTGCTCCCGCGAGTCGCGCACCCTGGATGCACGCCAGACCGACTCCGCCGCAGCCGATCACGGCGACGGTGGACTCCGGACGGACCGCCGCGGTGTTGCGGACCGCACCGACACCGGTAGCGATGGCGCAGCCGATGATCGCGACGTCATCGAGTGGGGCGTCGTCGCGAATCTTGATCGCGCCGGACGCCGGGACCACTACTTCCTCGGCGAACGAGGACACTCCGAGATAGTGGTGGATGGGGCCGGTCGCGTCCGACAAGCGGGTCGTGCCGTCGTAGAGCACCCCGCCGGGCGCGACGATAGTCGCCACCAGCGCGCACTGCGCGGGTCGTCCGGCGCGGCAGGTGCGGCAGTGCCCGCAGCCGGGCACCCACGACAGCACGACGTGGTCGCCGATCTCGAGGTCATCGACCCCATCACCGACCGCGGTCACGATCCCTGATCCTTCGTGCCCCAGGACAACCGGCTGTGGCACCTGCCATGCGCCAGCAGTGACGTGCAGGTCGGAGTGACAGACCCCGGCCGCGACGATCCGGACCTGCACTTCGCCGGGACCCGGGGGCGCCAGATCGACGTCCCTGAGCGTGATCTTGCCGTCGTCGTCGAGGACGACGGCGCGGATGAGAGTCGGCTGAAAGTTGGTGGTGTCGTGAGTAGGCATGTGGTGGTTCCTGATTCGTTGAGCTGTGGTGGGCCGCGCTGGCACTTTTGGCACTGCCATGGCGGCCCGTCGAGCGTGGTGTGTCAGAGGCCCAGGCGATCAGCGATCTCGTGGGCATCGGCTGTCCACAGGCCCGGTGATCCCACGGGGTACTGCGAGCGGAACCCGAGTAGTTTCTGCACCCGCACGGAGAGTCCGCGGACTGTGTCTCGGTCGATCAGCAGCGCGTGTGCCTCCTCTGGAGTCAGAAACGATGCCTGAACGGCGATGCTCACTGCCCGTCGGCACTGGTCGTGGGTCTGGTTCGCGCCGCCCCCGTGCAAGACCTTTCCGGAGAAGTACAACGCGTCACCGGCGCTCATCTCGGCCGCGACGGTTTCCTCAGGATCTCCGCGCATACCGAAGTCGTCGGCGAGATGAGTTCCCGGTAGCACTCGGGTCGCGCCATTGGCGTCGGTGAAATCGGTCAGCGCGACAAGGAGATTGGCGCTTACCTCGGGTGCGTACTTGCCCATGGCGGCGAAGGCGGGATAGTTCTCGTTGTCGCGATGCAGGAACTGGGCCCGGTTGCCGGGGCCGATCTGAATGACCTGCCCGGTCGAGAGCCACCAGTCCCCCAGATGATCGCGGAATGTTCCCTCGCCCAGGGCATGCAGGAGATCATCGTCGAGGATCTCGCTGCGAAATGTCGGGCTCTGCGCCACCAGGCCTGTCATGCGTTTGGTGTTGGCGCCGTGGAACTCCTGCATGATCGGATTCCAATGCTGCGATCCCGCCGAAACCTCTCCCAGTGCAGGGTCGAGTTCGGCGTTGAACCGGCGGACCTGATCGGTCGACAAGAATTCGCCGATGATCACCGCCCCGTCCTCGGCCACGATCTGCAGGATTTCCCGCACATCCGTCGACCGCGATACCTTACGCAAGAGCCGTGACTGACTGTCTGCCGTCGATGCCATGGTTTCACCTTCGTCTTGACTGAATGGACTCACCCAGAGCTATGAGGTCGGATGTTGTTGTTCACCACGGAGTTCCGTCTCCGACGCGGATTGCTGGGGTACCCGCGGTTCGCGGCCGCCGGCGTATTGCCACTCTGCTTGCAGCGGCGTGTGTCCACCACGGCGTAGTGCCCACGGATGCACCTGAGACTGGTGCACGTTGCACACCTCGGTCGCCGAGTGTCCGATCGCGCCCCGATGCCGGCCTGGCTGCTGCAGCGCGGCCGTCCTTCGGCTCGGATTCGGCGCAGCTGGTTCGAGGAGGGTTTCGCCTTCGATATCGACGTGGGGCATCAGGCGTTCGAGTGGAGCAGGTAGCCACCATGCGTGGCGGCCGAGCAGGGCCATGACTGCCGGGGTGAGTGTCATGCGGACGACGAGTGCGTCGAACAGCACGCCGATGCCCATGGCGAAGCCGATCGGCCCGATCATCGTGTCGTGGCTGAACAGGAATCCGGCGAAGACCGCGATCATGATCACCGCCGCGGCGGTGATGACGCGGGCGCTGCCCGCGTATCCGATGCGCACTGCTTCCAGCGCCGTGTTCTTGCCGCTGACGTAGGTCTCCCGCATGCGGGACAGGAGGAATATCTGGTAGTCCATCGCCAGGCCGAACAGCACGAGCAATAAGGGCACCAACGCATCGGAGAGCTTGCGGGCCACGTCGATACCGATCACGGTCTCACCTGTCAGGTGCAGGGCGGCTCCCTGCTCGGTGTGTAGGGCCCCCGCGGTTTCCCGGATGGCGCGCACCAGCTCAGCGGTGTGTTCGGAAGCGGGTGCGGTCGTGGGGAGTGTTGGGCTTAAAAGTTGTCGGGTCGCAGATGAAGGCTCCGCCGTTCGGTCCGCAAGTGTGTCGATCAGCACTTATCAGCATCGCTGCTGCCGACCTGCTCGTCGCCGCTCATAGGCCAATTCGATGCCACATGGATTCGTGGTGCAATGTGTTGCAGCCGCCGCGACATGTGGTTGCACGTCGCCGTTGTGGGCGTCCCTGCAAGCCCGCCACTGTGGAAGCCGCACGAGATCACGGTCACATTCAAGGAGGCGCGACGAATGCGCGAGGTACTCTTCGCGGCGGCAGACATCTGGATGCTCGCCATCGGACTCATCTGCGGCGTGAAATTCATTCGAGGACATCACAACTATTTGATCGGCCTTGAATGGATCATCATGGGCATGTCGGGAATCAATTTCCTGATCTATGGGTTGACGATGGCCGGTCCCGATTCCCCGATGTTCCACATCGCCTTCTTCCTGGACGCGTTCTCGCGCTCGATCGGGTTCACGCTGATCCTGGTCCTCGGATTGCTGGTCGTCACCCATGGGTACAAGCCGACGGCCAGGCTCGAAGTGGGCGTTTTCGCCCTCGCCGCCATTCTCGGGTTCTTTCTCTCGGAATGTGCGCAGGAGATCGGCACGCCTGGGAAGGTGTTCTTCCTGATCACCGCGCTCGCGACCTCCGGCTTCCTGTGCTACTTCGCCTGGAGGCTCTGGGAGATCGGCGAGCGCGCCCACGCCGGGGCTGTGGCCGCCGCTACCGCTTTGAACGTGGCCATCGCCTCGATCTACGACTTTTGGCAGATCCCCGGCGACGACACCAACCACACCCTCTTCTACACCCTCGCACTATTCACCTGGGGACTGGCGATGCTCGTCGTCTACCGGTCCTACACCGCGTTCGCTGCCCACAACACGCGGGTCGGCGCAGGCATCGACCCCTTCGCCGCGTCACCTGTCCGAGGAGCTGAAGTCGCATGAGCACCACGGCCTGGGCGGCGGTGAAACCACCCAGACCTTGGGCGCATCAAGCCGCTCTGACACACACGACGCGAATCCGCCTCAACTAAGCGCGAAATCCGCCTCTATAACCAGCTGGACAGAGCAGATCCCCAGGTCACCCGCGTTCCCATCTTCGATGTGCCCCGCCGAGGGCACGAACCTGCGACGGACGACCGCCAGGCCGTTCAACTGATTGGACGTCTGGCCCGGAAACTTTGGTGTATTCCTGGTTACATACCGAGAAAAGAAGCAGGTCAAGCCTAACTATCCCCTTCGGATTGCCAACGCACCGAACTGTAGGACTCGGGCGCCACCGCGCGCCACCGAATAATCGCCGTCCACACGGCCCAGCGTTAGCGGGCGTCGACGCGCCCCTGACGGGACCACGAAAAACCCTTTGCGCTCGACCGGGCGCGGGCGATGAAATGTGAGTTCACCCGTCGTCTGCACAGACATGACGGCTATCGACCTCGGCACGCCGGAAGGAACCCGCACCGTGGACATCGTCGACGAGAGCGTGCACAGCGAGGCACCCGCGTTCGCCGGACGGACCGAGTGGGTGGGCCTTCTGGTGCTCGCGCTCGCCTGCCTCGTCTACGCGATGGACCTGACGGTGCTGCACCTCGCGGTGCCGATGATCAGCGCCGACCTGCATCCGACCAGCTCGCAGCTGCTCTGGATCATCGACGTCTACGGCTTCATGGTGGCCGGTCTGCTGATCACCATGGGCACCCTCGGCGACCGGATCGGCCGGCGCCGCATGTTGATGATCGGCGCGGCGTCGTTCGCGGTGGTCTCCGTGGTCGCGGCGTTCGCGCCCACCGCCGAGGCGCTGATCGTCTGCCGGGCGCTGCTCGGCATCGCGGGAGCCACGCTCGCGCCGTCCACGCTGTCGTTGATCTTCAACATGTTTCGCGATCCGCGGCAGCGTTCGGTGGCGGTGGGCGTGTGGGTCGGCGCGTTCTCGGCGGGCGGCGCGGTCGGGCCGATCTTCGGTGGCGTGCTGCTGGAGAACTTCTGGTGGGGATCGGTGTTCCTGCTCGCGGTGCCGGTGATGGTGCTGCTGCTTGCGCTCGGCCCGAAGGTGCTTCCCGAGTTCCGCGACCCCGAGGCGGGGCGGCTCGATCCGATCAGCGCCGCGCTGTGCGTGGGCACCATGATCGCGGTGGTGTTCGGCATGAAGAAGATCGCCCAGGACGGCGTCGGCGCGGCGGCGCTCGCGGGCCTGATCGGTGGCGCGGCGCTCGGCGTGCTGTTCGCGCGGCGTCAGCTCACCCGCGCCGACCCGATGTTGGATCTGCGTCTGTTCCGGTTGAGCCGGTTCCGCGTCGCGCTACTGATCAACATCGTCGGCATCTTCGTCGCGTTCGGTTACTTCCTGTTCGTCGCGCAGTACTTCCAACTGGTGCTCGCGATGTCACCGCTGGCGGCCGGTCTGGCGATGGCGCCCTCGGGTATCGGGTTCATCGTCGGATCGCAGCTGGCACCACGGCTGGTTCAACTGGTGCGGCCCGCCTACCTGATCGGCGGCGGACTGGCCGTGGCCGGTGTCGGGCTGCTGATGATGACGCAGCTCAGCGCGTCCGGCGGCTACGGTCTGGCGCTCTCGGCTTCGGTGATCTCCGCGCTGGGATTGGCGCCGGTCTTCGGCATCACCACCGAACTCGTCGTCGGCGCCGCACCGCCCGAGCAGGCGGGCGCCGCCTCGGGCGTCTCCGAAACCGGCGCGGAATTCGGCGGTGCGCTGGGCATTTCGATCCTGGGCAGCATCAGCATCGCGATCTACCGCGGCGACCTGTCGTCCTCGCTACCCGCCGGGCTCTCCGAGGCGGACTCCGGATCCGTCCGCGATACCTTGGGCGCGGCGGTGCACGTGTCGACCCAGGTGCCGACGGCCCTCGGCGAATCCGTGCTCGCGGCGGCGCGCGAAGCATTCCTGCACGGAGTGCACATCACCGCGGGCATCGCCGGTGTCGCCGCACTGGCCATCGCGGTGGTGTCGGTCCGCAAGCTGCGCGAGATCCCGGCGGGTCCGTTGACTCACGAGGAGTGACGGCCCCGGCGGCAAGAATTACCCCACGAATGCGGCGCCCGTGGCATCCTTGCGCGGCGTGCAACCACCCAGCTCCGCGTCGAATTCATTTCTCGATCGAGCGGGTTCACATGGCGGTTTCGGGCGCGTCGGCCAGCGCCGCGAGGGCGGTCGACAGGGTGGCGCCGTTCGGTAGCGCGCCGTCGGGGCTGATCAACCAGAGCACCGAAAGACCCTGGGTGAGCGCGAAGTAGAGTTCGCCGATCGCTTCGGCCTGCCGTTCGGTCAAGTGCGGGTGGGTTTCGCGCAGGGTGGTGGCGAGGTCGGCGGTCGCCTGCGGGAGGCTCTCGGACATGAACCGCCGCGATTCCGGCGAGCGGGCCATGCGCAGCAGATTCTCCATGCTGGCCAGCATGCCTTCGCGATTGGCGGCGAACACCGCGGGCAGTCCATCGATCATCGAGGCGAACGCTTCGGACATCGGACGCCCCTCGGTCGCCGCGATCAGCTCACCCATGCTGTCGCCGATGCCGGTGCCGAGGGCTTCGGCCAGCGCCTCGGTGATCAACCGGTCCTTGGAACCGAAGTGGTAGCCGATGGCGGCCAGGCTGACCCCGGCCGCGTTCGCGATGTCGCGGGCGGTGGTCTTGGCGACGCCGCGCTCCATGATCGCCTTGCGGGCTCCGGCCAAGAGGTCTTCACGGTTTCCCATACGGACCAGGCTACCGCACGTCTCAGACGGATGTTCTAGACGTACGTACAATCAGTACGTTTGCCCGAGCGTCGCGGCGGCCCTCCGGCCATGCGTCAGGCACTGGACGAACCGCACCCGGCGGCGTCGATTACTGTCGAATCGTGCGGCAGAAGATGATCGTGGACGTCGATACCGGAATCGACGATTCGCTGGCCCTGCTGTACCTGCTGGCCTCCCCCGAGGCCCAGATCCTCGGTATCGCGGCGACCGCGGGCAATGTGTCCGCCGCCCAGGTCGCCGCGAACAATCTCGCGTGGCTGGATGTATGCCGGGCGCCGGAGATGGAGGTCGCCCTCGGCGCGGCCGAACCGCTCGCCATCCCCTTGCGCACCACCGAGGACACCCACGGCCCGCAGGGCGTCGGCTACGCCGAGCTGCCTGCGACCCGACGCGCGTGTTCCGACCGCACGGCCGCGCAGATGTGGGTGGCGCTGGCCCGCGAACATCCCGGCGAGATCGTCGGCCTGTGCACCGGTCCGCTCACCAATCTCGCGCTGGCGCTGCGCATCGAACCCGAACTGCCGCGGCTGCTGCGCCGGTTGGTCATCATGGGCGGCGCGTTCAACCATCCGGGCAACACCACGCCGACCAACGAGTGGAACGTGCACGTCGATCCCGAGTCGGCCAAGGAGGTGTTCGACGCCTTCTCCGCCGCCCCGCCGGACCGCCGACCGGTGGTGTGCGCCCTCGACATCACCGAGACCGTCGAGATGTATCCGAAGCACCTGGCGCTGCTCGCCGAGCGCGCGCTCAGCCACCCGGCGGAGACGGTGTCGGAGGACGACGTGCCTGGCACCCGCTCGGCGGCGTCGAATCCCGTTGTGCGCCATGTGTCCGACGCCGTGCGGTTCTATTTCGAGTTCCATCGCGCCTACGACCAGGGCTATCTCGCGCACATGCACGACCCGTTCGCCGCGGCGGTGGCCCTCGACCCGTCCCTGGCCCGCACCAGGCCGGCGACCGTCGACGTCGAGCTGACCGGCACCTTGACGCGGGCGACGACGGTGGCCGACTGGGCGGGCATGTGGGGGCGCGAACCCAACGCGGACATCGTCGTCGGCACCGATCCCGAGCTGTTCTTCGAGCGGCTCATCGCGCGCGTCGGCGATTTCGCGAAGAACCTCTATCCCCCTCGGGAGAGCCGCGCATGACGCGAGCACTGCCCGCTTCACCCCGCCCGACGAAGGACCTCCGGTGATCGACGACGACAACGCTTACCTCGCGGACTTCCGCGCGCGACTCGACCTGCCCGGAATCATCGACGTGCACACCCATTTCATGCCGGAACGGGTGCTGAGCAAGGTCTGGTCGTACTTCGATTCGGTGGGTCCGCTGACCGGCCGCAGCTGGCCGATCGCCTATCGCGAAGACGAGCAGGTGCGACTGAAGACGCTGCGCGACTTCGGTGTTCGTGCGTTCACCGCCCTGGTGTACCCGCACAAGCCGGAGATGGCCGCGTGGTTGAACGACTGGACCGCCGAATTCGCCGCCCGCACCCCCGAGTGCCTGCACACCGCCACCTTCTATCCCGAGCCCGGCGCGGCGGACTACGTCGGCACCGCGATCGAACGCGGTGCGCGAGTCTTCAAGGTGCACATTCAGGTCGGCGATTTCCCACCCGGCGACCCGCTGCTGTCGCCGGTCTGGGGACTGCTCGAGGACGCCGGGGTCCCCGCGCTGATCCACTGCGGTTCCGGTCCCGCTCCCGGCCGGTTCACCGGCCCAGAGCCGATCGCCGAACTGCTGCGACGCTTTCCGCGCCTGCGGCTGATCGTCGCCCACATGGGCACCCCCGAGTACGCGCAGTTCCTCGACTTGGCGGAACGGCACGACGGCGTCTACCTCGACACCACGATGGTGTGGACGGATTTCAGCGAGGCGGACGCGCCGTTCCCCGTCGCCGAGTACGGCCGTGTGCGTGAGTACGGTGAGCGCATTCTGTTCGGCAGCGATTTCCCCAACATCCCCTACGGCTACGGCCACGCCATCGAAGCCCTGGAGCGTCTCGACCTCGGTGACGATTGGTTGAGGCAGGTCTGCTATCACAACGCGGCCGATCTCTTCTCGCTGAGCTGATTCGACGTCACTGCGCAACCTGCTCTGAGGCGTACCATTCAGCGGATCTCGCGCCGGGAGAGGCCGCTGGCGCGTAGCACCCTGCGGTCCACGGCGGCGCGGATCGCCTCGTCGGTGCCGATGATGCGCACGTGCTTGCGCGCCCTGGTGATCGCGGTGTAGAGCAATTCCCTGGTGAGCAGCGTGGATTCGGGTTCGGGCAGCACGACGGAGACGGTGTCGTACTGACTGCCCTGGCTGCGGTGGATGGTCATGGCGAAAACCGTGACCACCGCGGGGAATTGGGTGGGGTGCACCAGATATGGCTCGCTGCCTCGCTGGAGGGCAGCGCGCAGGGATCCATCGGGCATGCGGACGATGACGCCGGTGTCGCCGTTGTAGATGCGCGCCTCGTGGTCGTTGGCGGTGACCAGCAGCGGCTGCCCCGGATACCCGGCCGCGTAATGTGTGTCGGGTCCCGCGCCGGAGGCCGCCGCCCAGTCCGCGGCCATCCGGTCCCAGCGCTCCACGCCGAACGGGCCCTGCCGGTGCGCGCACAGCAGCCGGTGCGATTCCAGCGCGAGCAGCGCACCGGCGGCGTCGCCGTCGACCGCGGCGTCGGTGACCGCCCGCGCCGCCCGCACCACGTCCCCGCGCACGGGCGCGGTGTCCTCCGGCGCGCACAACGACAGCTCGGGACCACCCGCGCGCAGCAGCTCCAGCGCCGCGTCGGCGTCGCCCGCGCGCACCGCGACGGCCAGATCGGCGATCCGCCCGCCGAAGCGCCGCCCCCTGGTGAGTCGGACGATGCCACCGCGCAGCCGCGTTCGCTCCAACGGCGTCAGCGCCTCCGCGTCGTGGCCCGGCTCGTGCCCGCCCGCACCGATGATCTCATCGAGCACCGGATTCGGTTCGCCGGCAACGGGTCCGGCGACCAGATCGGCCAGCACCGCGCCCGCGTCCACCGAGGCGAGCTGGTCGGGGTCGCCCACCAGGACCAGCCGGGTGTCGGGGCGCAACGCGGCGAGCAGGCTGCTCATCATGGTGAGCGACACCATGGAGGTCTCGTCGACCACGATGACGTCGTAGGGCAGGCGGTTGAACTCGTGGTACTTGAACCGGGTGCGGCGTCCGCGCTGCCAGCCGAGCAGGCGGTGCAGCGTGGCGGCCGTCAGCTCGGGCAGGCCCAGGTCGCCCGCCTGTTCGCGGACCGCCTCCTGTAGCCGCGCGGCCGCCTTGCCGGTCGGCGCGGCGAGCGCGATACGCAGCGCGGCCGCCTTGGGATCGGCCCTGCGGTGCGACTCGAGCAGTGCGAGAACGCGGGCGATGGTGTGAGTTTTCCCGGTGCCCGGCCCGCCCGCCACCACGGTGGTCCAGTGCGTGGCGGCCAGCGCGGCGGCGAGGCGCTGGCGGTCGGGTCCTTCGCCCAGCGGACTGTCGAACAGCCGGTCCAGTTCCCGGCGTACGACGGGAACGTCGATCTTGGGATGGGTCCCCGCGCGTTCGGTGAGCACCCGCCGAATGGTCTGTTCCTGCTGGTAATAACGATCGAGGTAGAGCAGCGGGCCGGTGTCGTCGCCACGTTGCGGCGGCACCAGTCGCAGCGGGCACAGCGGACCCGCGGGTCCTCCGCAGACCAGCGGACTGACCTTCAGCGCGGCCGTCACCGCCGCGATGTCCGGCCACGGCAGCGTCGCCGGGTCGACGCCCGCCCCCGCGTCCCAGTCCTCGTCCGCGTCGACGCCGATCTCCCGCATCCGGTTCAGCTCCAGGCACACCGAGCCCGAGCGCACCGCCCGCACGGCCAAGGCCGCCGCGAACAGCACCTCCTCGGACTCCTCCCGCCCCAACCGCCCGAGCCGCAGCGCCACGTGCACGTCCGCAGCCGACAAGACCCCGGCCTCGTTGAAGACCCGCAGCAGCCCGGTCCCGCGCTGCGCCAACTGAATCGACGTCATCGGACCTCCCCCGCGAGCAGATCCGACAGCGCCGTGATCAGCACGACCGGCGGCGTCCAGTCGAAAACACCTCGGCCGGGCGGTGTCTCGGGTCCGACCATGCCGCGGACGAACAGGTAGCGGCAGCCGCCGAGGTGGCGGGACGGGTCGTAGCCGGGCAGCCGCCAGCGCAAGTACCGGTGCAGCGCGACCGAATACAGCAGCGCTTGCAGCGGATAGTGCGAGCGCAGCATCTCGGCGGCCATGCGCTCCCTGGTGTAGTGGTCGACGGTCAGGTCGCCGGTGCCGAGGCGGTTGGTCTTGTAGTCGACGACGACGAAACGCGGTGTGCCGTCGGGATCGGCGACGCGGAGCACGGCGTCGATGCTGCCGGTGAGGTAGCCGCGCAGCTGGATGTCGTCCAGGCCCGCCAGCAGGTCGGCGTAGGACGTCAGGTCGTCGTCCGGCGGCAGGTGCTCGCGCAGCAGATCCGCGATGCCGCGCAGCGTCGCCGCCCGCGCGGACGGGGTGTCGCCACCGGCGAGCGGGAGCTCGAACTCCAGCTCGGCGAGCTGGTCGCGGCGGGAAAGGTCGGCGAGACAACCGAATCCGAGCGGCGTGCGCAACACGGCGAGCAGCGCCGCGCCGAGCACGGCGGGATCGATGTCGGCCATCAATTCCTCGACCGCGGCGCGGCAGCGCGTGTGCACCTCGGTGTCGAGATCCGCCGCGCCGGTGTCGATCTGCTCGAGCACGCCGTGCACCAGGGTGCCGAACTCCGCGCCGTAGGGCAGCGCGTTCATCAGGGAAGGGGCGGCCACGGTGGCCGGTTCGGCGGCGTCCAGGGGCGGCGCGGACGGCTCGTCCTCCGGTCCGCGTTCGTCCTCCGGCTCGGTGTCCGTGCCGATCTCGTGCGCGCCCGCGGTAAGCGCGGAGTACGAGGTGCGCCGCCAGTGCTGGTCCATGACGCGGTCGAAGCGCGCGGCGGCCAGGTCACCACTGGAGTGTTCGGTGCGCACCCGCCGCGGCTCGACGTCCTCGGCCGGTTCGACCGCGGTCACCGAGATCGCCTCCGGCGCGGCGGCCGCCCATGCCGCCAGCATCGGCACCGCCTGCTGATCGGCGGGCACCGCGGCCCGGCCGGGGACCGCCTCACCGCCGTCGGGACGGCCGAGGGTCATCCGATGCAGCGGCGCCGCGGCAGTGGTGATGGCGGGCGCCCACCAGGCGACGATCTGGCACATGGCGCGGGTCAGCGCGACGTAGAGCAGCCGCAGTTCCTCGCCCGCCTCCTCGGCTTCGCTGCGCAGCTTGCGCTCGGCGTAGCCCACGGCCTCCTGGCCGCCCACATCGAGGACGCGCGCGCCGTCGTCATCGTGGAACAGGAGCGTGGCCGGGTACGGGTTCTTGGCGCTGTCCCACGCGAAAGGCAGGTAGACGATGGGGAATTCGAGGCCCTTGCTGGCGTGCACCGTGGCGATCTGCACGGCCGCCGCGTCGCGGTCGAGCCTGCGGGAGCGGTCGGCGACGGCGCTCGCGGCGGGGTCGCGCACCTGGTCGGCCAGCCAGCGGGTCAGCGCGGTCAAACCGAGACCCTCGGTGAGCGCGACCTGATCCAGCAGCTGAGCGATGTGCCTGAGGTCGGTGAGCTGGCGTTCGCCGTTCTCGATCGCGAGCAGCCGCGGCGCGAGACCGGTTTCGGCGGAAAGTTTTTCGAAGACTGCGGCGAATCCGGCGCGGGCGAACAGCCGGGCCGCCTCGCGCAGCTGCGCGCTCACCCGTCCGACGAGATCGGCTCCGCCGCTGTCGATGTCGGCGGCCGTGCAGCCCAGGATCGGCGTGCACGCGGCCAAACGGACGCGGTCGGAACGGTGCGGCTGTTCCAGCGCGCGCAGCACCCACAGCCACTCGGTGGCGCTCGGCGTGCCGAACACGCTGGTGCCGCCCGCCAGCACCGAGGCGACGCCGACGCGGTCCAGCGCTGCCCGCACCACATCGATCTGGGAGCGCGTGCGCACCAGAACGGCGATGTCGCCCGGCCCGACCGGACGGCGGACGACGCCGTCGATGTCGGTGTCCGGCACCGATTCTCGCACCTGTGCGGCCGAGTCCGCGTTCGCCTTAGGCGCGGGCACGGTCACTCGCACATCGGATTCCAGCAGGCGCACGATGTCGGCGGCGAGGTCGTCGGCGACCTTGGCGCGCTGACGGCCGACGGACGGGAAGCCGGACTTGTTCAGCGGGCCCGCCCCGGTGCGCGGCAGGCACCGCACCCGCATCGGTGTGACGAGTTCGGCGGGCCCGGACAGGCGCGACCACGGGCGCGTCGCGGCGACCGGGTAGACGGTGATCTCGGGGTGGCCGAGCGCGGCGTCGCCCTGCAGGCGTTCCAGCGCGGCGAGCAGTCCGGCGTCGCTGCGCCAGTTGGTGGTGAGCTCGCTGCGCCGGTCGGCGTGCGCGACCGCGTCCAGGTAGCTGAGCACCTCCGCGCCGCGGAACGCGTAGATGGCCTGCTTGGGATCCCCGACCAGCACGAGAGTCGTCTCGCCGTGGAAGGAGCGGCGCAGAATGTCCCACTGGAGCGGATCGGTGTCCTGGAACTCGTCGACCAGCGCCACGCGGTAGCGATCCCGGATACGGGCGCAGGCGCGCGGACCGTGGTCGGGATCGGCGAGCACGTCGTGCAGTAGCACCAGCAGATCGTCGAAATCGCGCAGTCCCGCAAGGCGTTTGCGGCGTTCGGTCTCGGCGCGCACCGCCTCGGCGAAGGCCACCCGCTCCCCCGCGGTCCCGTCGCCGCGCGGCACGAGGCGGGCGTGCCGGTCGCGCACCGCCGCCAGCGCGAGGCTGTGCGCCTCCTTCAGCGAGAACGGCGGCGTGGCGCGGGCGTAGCGGTGCAGGTAAAGGTCGTCGGCAACGGTGCAGGTCAGCTCGTCGACCGATTCGACGAGGCGCGAACCCGGGTCGTGTTCGCCCGCGAGCCCCAGCTCGTCGAGCATGCGCTGGCAGAAGCTGTGGGTGGTGGCGATGGTGCCCGCGTCGAAATCCGAGAGCGCGGTGAGCAGCCTGGCTCGCCTGCGCCGCACTTCCGCGGCGTCGGTGTCTGCCAAGTGCCGGACCAGGTCGTCGGCGTGTGCCGGCGCCGTCTGCGCGTCGGCGAGCGCGGCCGCCACCGCCACGAACCGGTCGCGGGCGCGTTCGCGCAACTCCTGGGTCGCGGCCCGGCTGAAGGTCACCAGCAGCAGCTGTCCGATCTCGACCCCCGCCTCGGCCACGTAACGCACCGCGAGTCCGACGATGGCGTGCGTCTTGCCGGTGCCCGCGCTGGCCTCGAGCACCGTGGTGCCGGTCGGCAGCGGGCCGTACGGGTCGAACGACGCGATCGCCTCCACCGACGGGGCGCGGACCGTGTCCTGAACGGTCATGCGACACACCGCCTTTCGCCCCGCACAGGGATTTCGTCGAACCGGGCGCCGAACAATCGCCCGGAGGAATCGCACCACGTTCGCTCGGGAACGCGCGCAGACACGCCGGGACGGCGTCGGGACCTGCGCGGGGGCGGCGTCGGGATCACGGCTGCCCCTGGCTTTCCGCGCCGAGCAGCGGCGCCCACAGGCGGCGGCCCAGCGCACCGAACCGGGTGCTCTCCCCCGGCTCGCCCGCCGGAGCGGGGGCTTCCATCAACTGCTCCAGCCGCGGCGCCGAGCCCCACACGTAGCGCAGGTGGCGGTCGGTGTGGTCGCCGAAAGCACCGGGACCGTTGGGGCCGCCGTTGAATTCGCGTTCGGCCGCGGCGAAGGCCTCCTCGGCGGTCGCGCCGCGGAAGCGACGTTCGGCGTAGGCCGCGGTCGCGGCCGGGGCGACGGGCAGCGGCTCGGTCAGACCCGCGTCGCGCAGCTTCACCAGCTCACGCAGGATCGCCACCGCGGCGGGCGCGTCCGGCGCGGTGAGTACGGAACGCCATGCCGGGCGGCCGAATTGGCCGCGCCCGGTGGTGACGGCGCGCCAGGAGCGGTCCTCGGTCGCGGCGAGCGCGAGCAGCGCGACCCACGCGGCGATGCGATGTTTCGGGGCCAAGCGCGAGAAGGTGGTGCGCACCAACGTTTTTCCGCGCACCTCGGGCACGGTGCCGGTGAGCCTACGGCCGTTGCCGAGATCGATGGCGACGTCGACGGCCCTCGCCTGTCCCTCGTAGTCCGGCAGCGAGGCGCGCACCAGCTTGTCCACGGTGTGCTCGATCTCGTCCAGCACCGCGCCGCCGAGCCCGAACGGCGGCAGGGTGCCGCGCCGCCACTCCGCGGCGCGCAGCCCGTTCGGATCGGCGCCGGTGAGCCGCGCGGTCAGCATGCGTTCGCCCAGTTCCCATTTCGCGAGGCCGTCCAGTTCGATGGGCAGGCGGTCGGCGATGTCCTCTTCGTGTTCGGGCACCCGCA
The DNA here is from genome assembly GCF_040654315.1 of Nocardia sp. NPDC050713. Taxonomy (NCBI): domain Bacteria; kingdom Bacillati; phylum Actinomycetota; class Actinomycetes; order Mycobacteriales; family Nocardiaceae; genus Nocardia; species Nocardia sp. NPDC050713. Next base: position 38,845 of record NZ_JBFAHS010000004.1, read on the forward strand.
GGCCGAGCCGCTGCCACAGGAAGGCGCGCACCGGATGTTCGGCGAAGGAAATCAAGTCGGCGAGCGCTACATCCGACGGTTCCGGCAAGGGCAGCGGTTCCGGCAGGAAGACGGGCCGAGGCTGGGGCGTGCGGCCCGCGGCCAGCGCACCCGCCAGCGCGACCGTGTCGAAGCTGAACGGCCGGTCGCCGTGAAAGTTGCGGCGGTCGAAGCCTTGCAGCGGGTGCCGGGCGAGCACGGCGTCCATGCCCGCCGCGCCGACGTGGGCGCGCAGCGCGTCCAGCAGTTCGGCGACCGGGATCGCCGGCGGGCGGTGCGCGCCGCTGACCGGGTCGGCGCCGGTGTGGAACAGCAACAGCTTCTCCCGCGCCGCGAGCACGGCGTCCAGCAGCAGCTGCCGATCCTCGCTGCGCGGATCGCGTTCGCCGAGAAGGGGATCGCGCGCGAGCACGTCGTCACCGTCCACGCCGCCCGCGCGGGGGAACACCTCGTCGTCGAGCCCGAGCAGCACCACCACGCGGTGCGGCACCGACCGCATCGGGACCATGGTGCACACGGTGAGCTCGCCGGTGCGGAAGTTCGCGCGGGTGGGCTGGGCGGCCAGCCTGCTCGACAGCAGCACGGCCACGTCGGCCAGTCGCAGCGGCACCGCGCCCGCGTGTTCGGTGGCCGCGGCGATCTCCCTGCGCGCCTCGGTGCGCACCCAGGCTTGACTGTCGGGGACGTCGGTGAGCAGGTCCAGCGCCCGGCCGAGCACAGCGGCCCACTCATGCGCCGGACGCGGACCGCGCAGATCGCGCAGGCATACCGCGAGGCGATCGACGAACTCCGCGAACCGACCGGCGAGATCGACGTCGTTGCTGTCCACGTCGTCCAGCGGAAGCGCGAGATCCAGCCAGTCGTCGGCGGATTCGTCGGCGGTGACGCCGAGCAGGATCCGATCGACCGCGCCGTTCAGCGTGTTCTGGGCGAAATCGGCCAGCCCGAACGCCTGGCGCTGGCGCTGCCCGATCCCCCAGCGAGCACCGGATTCGGCGGCCCAGCCGCGCAGCCGCTCGATCGCGTCGTCGTCGAATCCGCAACGGCGGCGGACGGTTTCGGACGCGGCGAGATCGAGCACCTGGGTGACAGTGACGCGCCCGTCGGCCAGCTCCAGCAGCACGCCGATCACCGCGAGCAGCGGATTGGTCACGCCGCGGCCGCGGTCGGCCAGCCGCACCCGCAGCGAGTGCGCGGGATGGGCTGCGTCGGTGCTGGTTTCGCCGGAACCCGCGCGCGAGCCGAACGCGGCGCGCACCAGCGGTGCGTACGCCTCCACCTCCGGGCACATGATCAGCACGTCGCGCGGTTCCAGCGTGGGATCGGCCGCGAACAGGCCGAGCAGGCATTCGCGCAGGACCTCGACCTGCCTGGACGGCCCGTGGCAAGCGTGCACCCGCACGCTGTCGTCGGCGGGGACGAGTTCGGTCGGCGGCCACACGTCGTCGCGGATGCCGGCCTGCAACGCGGCGAGCAGCGAGGTCGGCGACTGCCGGACACCACGCTCCCCCGGTGCCGAGATCGCAGCCCGCACCACGTCGTTCGTGCGATCGGCCGCGATCCGCGATTCCGCTCCGGCGACATTCGCGTCATACAGCGAAAGGTGCGTATCCGACCCGGCCGCCGCGGGTCCGGACAATCGCTGCTGCAACTCGCGCACATCCCGCGCCAGCCCGGCGAGCAGCGGATGACGCACCGACCGCCCGGACGCGTCGGCCGCGCGGGACGCCGCGGGCGACAGCCGCGCGATCGCCGACCACATGACCGGGCTCGGATGCGCCAGCCACAAGTGCACGTCCCTGGTGTGCCCGAGCGCCGCGAGAACCGCCAGCTGATCGGCGGGCAACCGGGTCACTCCGAACAGCGAAAGTCGTTGCGGCAGTGCGACGAGTTCGGGTTCGGCGCGCAGCCTGGCGCAGGCCGCGCCCAATCGCTCGGCGGGACTCGGCAGGCCGATCTCGGCGCGCAACCGCCGCCACAGCGTGGGCTGCCACAGCAGATCGTCGGGGACCGGACGGCCCGCGCCATCGGTGTCGGCGCCCGCCGCCCACTCGGCGATCAGCGCCGGTCGCTGGGCGCCGTAACTGTCGAACAGCGCGGCCAGATGCGCCGCGGTGGCGTAACGCCTGCCGATCCGGTGGTCGCGACCGGACGGGTCGGCGCCGCCGAGGTGGCGGGCGAGCACCGCGCACCACGGTTCGCCGAGCGCGGCGTCGATCACCCGCAGCAGCGTCCATACGGTGCGCTGCGGCGACCACGGATCGTCGTCATGGGCCACACCAGCACTCGCCGCGAGCGCCTCGGCGACCAGCGCCGCCGGGGTCGGGAACCGGATATTCGCCGCGACACCGTCGCTGCCGCCCGCCGAGACGCCGAGCACCGCGGACAGCCGCTGAGTGAGCCAGCGCTCCACACCCTTGGCGGGCACCGCGACGACTTCCGCCGCGAACGGATCCGGCTGCGGCGTCGCCAACAGTTCGGCCAGCGCGTCCGCCAGGGCGTCGGCGCGCTCGGCCCGGTGGATGTGCAGCGGCATTGCACGTTTATACGCCAGCGACCGTCGCGCAACCGCGCCGCCCCGTCCGTCGACGAGTGAATTGAGCCACACGCGAACGGAATCCTCGGCCGTGTCACGCCGGACCCGTCGGACCCGTGTGCCAGAGTGCTGGTCCGGGGAGGAACGGGAGAGCTGCATCGAAAGGCTGGTTCGCGTTCATGGATGCGATGGTGATTCCCCTATTGCCGAGAGGCGGCTTCACGGTCCGCCGGATCGGTGACCGATGGGAACTCGTCAACTCACGCCACTACGGCCGCACCGTCGTCCTACACACCTGGCCGCGCGACCGCCACACCGAGGCGTTCGAGCACTGCTATCGGCTCAACGGACGCACCGTCGAGGAACTGCGCGCCGCCTTCACCTGAATCGCGGCGCGACGAAACTCGCTGCGGTACAAGCGCGCAACGGTCGCCTTAACACACCTTCCTGCCGAGCTCAAGACGTGCGTCAGCGGCGCGGATGTGCGATCGTGGTCCCTCGTGCGTTACCCCATGGCCGCCACCCGGACAGTTCCCCGCGTGGCCGCATCCGCCTGTGTCCTGGCCGCCGCGGCGATCTTGATCCCGAGTGCGCCCGCCCTGCTCCCCGGTACCGCCGCGCCGCGCGCCTCCGCCGCGTGCCTGGCCGGCTTCGATTGCGACATGAGCAGTCGCATCGCCGCGGTCGACGCCTACCTGAAGACGCGCCCCGGCGTCACGGGCTACGTCGTGCGCGACCGGGTGACCGGCGGGGTGTACGCGAACGAGCACGCCGAGAATTCCGTGTGGACGGCCTCCACCATCAAGCTCGCGATCGCCGCTGATCTGCTGAATCGCGCCCGCGTCGGCGCCATCGCGCTCTCGCCGGAAGACCGCAATCTGCTGGAGGCCATGCTCGCCACCTCCAATGACGCCGCCGCCGACCTGCTCTGGAACAAGTACGCCGGCTTCGACCGGATGGCGTACAACAACGCCTTCCGCGCCAACGGCATGGTCTCGCTCGTCCCGCAGCCCACCAGCACCGCGCTCTTCCCCGACTGGTCGTTCCAGAAGTGCACCGCCGCCGACCTGGACCGGCTGATGGATCACGTGCTCACCGGGATGCACCCCGACGACCGCAACTACCTGCTCGACCGGATGCGCTCGGTCGACTACAACCAGCACTGGGGCGTCTGGGGCGCGGGCGCCCGCATGCGGCCGGGACTCAAGAACGGCTGGTCGGCCGAGCAGGGCGGCTGGGTGGTCAACTCGGTCGGCTTCGCCGGCCCCGACGAGCGGTACACGCTGGCGATCATGAGCTCGCTCGGCGACGCGGGCGGTTACACCGAGGGAGCCGAGACCGACACCAAGGTCGCGGAAATGCTGCTCGCCGGTCGCTGACCAGCGGTCACGCGCGGCGGCGCAGCACCATGGGGGCGCCGTCGCGCGGGAACGGAATCGTGGTGAACCCCCACGGCATTCGATAGTCGCCGGGGATCTCCCACTCGTATTCGCGCACCATCGCCGAGATCAGGGTCTTCACCTCGAAGGTGCCGAAGTGCATGCCGATGCACTTGTGCGCGCCCGCGCCGAAGGGCAGCCACGCCAGCCGGTGCGAGTGGTCCTCGCGGCGCGGTTCGGCGAAGCGCAGCGGATCGAACACCTCGGGCCTTGTCCACAGCTCGGGCAGCAGGTGGTTGACCTGATAGGCCAGGTCGACCGCGGTGCCCGCGGGAATGTAGTGGCCGAGAATCTCGGTGTCGCGCACGGCGCGGCGCACCAGACCCGGCACCGGCGGCATCAACCGCAGCGACTCCTTGACCACGAGGTCCAGATCGTGCAGGCGGTCCAGGTCCGCGATGGTCGTTGCGGCGTCGCCGGTTTCGGCATCCACCGCGAGCACCTCCGCGCGTACCCTGCGCTGCCATTCCGGATGTTTGCCCAGGTAATAGGCGACCGCGGTGGCGGTGGTCGTCGTGGTGTCGTGGGCGGCCATGATCAGGAAGATCATGTGGTTCACCACGTCGGCGTCGGAGAACACCGCGCCGTCCTCGCTGCGGGCGTGGCACAGGCCGGAGAAGAAGTCCGCGTCCTGCGAGCGCCGTTTGGCGGGCAGCATCTCGGTGAAGTACTGCTCGAGCACGCGCCTGCCACGCAGGCCCGCGCGCCAGTGCCCGCCGGGAACCGGGTGGCGCACGATCGACAGACCGGCGTGCGTGCAGTCGACGAAGGCGTCGATGAGGTCGCGCCGCCGCGCGCCGACGTCGACCGCCATGAAGGTCTCCCCCGCGATCTCGAGCGTCAACTCTTTGACGGTCGGGTAGAGCCGCACGGTGGTCCGGTCGCGGCCGGGCGGCACCCAGCGCGCCACCGCCGCCCGCGCTATCGGTGTCAGGGTCGCCAGATGCGCGGCGAGGCGTTCCCTGGTGAAGGCCTGCTGCATGATCCTGCGGTGGTACATGTGCTCGTCGAATTCGAGCAGCAGCAGCCCGCGCCGGAAGAACGGGCCGATGAAGTAGTCCCAGCCCTGGCCGAAATCGCGGCGGCGGCTGCCGAGGACCTCGTCGATCGCCTCCGGACCGGACACCAGCACCCGGTCGATGCCGAGCGAGGTGTTCAACGCCACCGGTCCGTAGCGGCGGTGGCGGTCCACCATCTCGGCGGGCCCCCACCGCATGTAGTGCAACGCGCGGCCGAGATAAGGCAGCCCGATATCGCCGTGCACCGGAACGGTCGTGCTGCCGCGCGGCGGGGCGGCCAGCACCCGGTGGCGTTCGGGCAGCCTGCGCAGCACGCGATCGATGACGCTCGCCTGGGGAATGTCGATGAGATCCGCGTTCTCCGATGCGGCGCGCACGCTGCGCTTTCGGACGGCGACCCGGTCTTCTGCGACCATCGCACACCTCCCTGAACGACAGCATTCATCGTATTCTCTTCTTCGCAGTCGTTCAGGCGGATCGGGCGCCGTGACCTTCACTTCCGCGGCCCGCCGACGGTGAGGCTTCACCGCACCACACGCCCGGATCGGGGATCTCGTCGTGACGGTCCAGGGCGGGCCGACTACGGTTGAACGTTGTCGGTAACCGTTCGCGGGGGAACGAGCCCCCCGATTGTCGAGGAGCAGGACGATGAGCACTCAGTCTGTCGAGAACCGTCGTCACAAGGTCGTGGTGATCGGCTCGGGCTTCGGCGGCCTGTTCGGCACCAAGCACCTCAAGCGCGCCGACGTGGACATCACCCTGATCTCCAAGACCTCCACGCACCTGTTCCAGCCGCTGCTCTACCAGGTCGCCACCGGCATCCTCTCGGTCGGCGAGATCGCGCCAGCGACCCGGCTCGTGCTCAGAAAGCAGCGCAACGCCCAGGTGCTGCTCGGCGATGTGATCGACATCGACCTAGCGGAGAAGACGGTCACCTCACGGTTGCTGAACCAGAACACGGTCACGCCGTTCGACAGCCTGATCGTCGCCACCGGCGCGCAGCAGTCGTACTTCGGCAACGACCAGTTCGCCACCTACGCCCCCGGCATGAAGACCATCGACGACGCGCTGGAACTGCGCGGCCGCATCCTCGGCGCGTTCGAGGGCGCGGAACTGGCGACCACCCAGGAACTGCGCGACCGGCTGCTGACCTTCGTCGTCATCGGCGCCGGACCGACGGGCGTCGAATTGGCCGGGCAGATCGCCGAACTCGCCGACCGCACGCTCGAGGGCACCTTCCACAACATCGATCCGCGCGACGCGCGGGTCATCCTGATCGAGGGCGCGGGCGCGGTGCTCGGCCCGATGGGCCCGAAGCTGGGCGGCAAGGCCAAGCGCAGGCTCGAGAACATGGGTGTGGAGATCCAGCTCAACGCCATGGTCACCGACATCGACGCGCACGGCGTCACGGTGAAAGACGCCGACGGCACGATCCGCCGGATCGAATCCGCGTGCAAGGTCTGGTCGGCGGGCGTGCAGGCGAGCCCGCTGGGCAAGATGCTCGCCGAGCGCTCCGAGGGCACCGAGGTGGACCGGGCCGGGCGCGTCGTCGTCGAACCCGATCTCACCATCAAGGGCCACCCCAACGTTTTCGTGGTCGGCGACCTGATGGCCGTGCCCGGCGTGCCGGGTCAGGCGCAGGGCGCGATCCAGGGCGCGACCTACGCCGCCAAGCAGATCAAGGCCGGGCTCAAGGGCCAGGCGCCCGCGGAACGCAAGCCGTTCAAGTACTTCAACAAAGGCAGCATGGCCACCGTGTCGCGGTTCAGCGCCGTCTGCCAGGTCGGCAAGCTGGAGTTCGGCGGCTTCATCGCGTGGCTGGCCTGGCTCGCGCTGCACCTGTACTACCTGGTCGGCTACCGCAGCCGGATCATCACGGTGATCCAGTGGTTCGTCACCTTCCTCGGACGCACCCGCGGCCAGATGGCCGCCACCGAGCAGTGGGTGTTCGCGCGGCTCGCCTTGGAACAGGTCAACGAGGATCAGGAAGAGGCCGACGAACTCGCGGCCGCGCTCGGCGCGCCGCCCGCGAGCAACGGTCGCGCGCCGGGCAAAGCGGCGACAGACCGCGCGGTCTCCTAACTTTCCCGGAGTTCCTGTCCAGCGGGGATGACATCACCCCGCCATTCGATCAGCGGTCGAATGGCGGGGTTTTCGCGTGTCCAGCAATCATCAAGCAACGCCAACTCGCCTGTCGTGTGCGCGTTTCCACCAATCCGTGCGGCCCGCGGGTCCGAATGTGGAACGTCGAGCATGTCAGCTACGAAGAAAGGTGAGTATGGCCACAGGCAAGCACAGAGCTCCCAACCCGCAGCGGCAGAAGGTGGGCTCGATGGTCGCGGCGGGTGCTGTCCCCCTGGTGTTGGCGCTCGTCGGCACCGGAACCGCCAATGCCGCGCCCGCGGAGACGAATCCGGTCACCCAGCCCGATCAGCCGGCGCAGTGGCCCGCGGCCGACGCGCCCAACACCATTCCGTACGAGGGTCTCGATATTCCCGACAACACCCTCAGTTCGCTGCAGTGGTCGCGGCCCGCGCCGGATCGAAGCTACCTCGCGCCGGTCGGTGTGCTGCACGCGCCGGTCCCGGTGGCACCGGTTCCGCCGATCGCACCGCCGCCGGGTCAGTTCCGCTTCGGTGACGTCACGGTTCCCACACCCGACTGGATCAACACCGAACAGGCGATCCAGATCAACGACAACTCCGCCATGGTCGAGGCGAATCTCGCGACGTTCCTCGACTCGATCGGCATGGAGCGCAGCCGGTCCGACCGCATCGCCAGTCAGACCGTCGGCACCGCGGCCATGGGCGCGGTGGCGGGTGCCGGCGCGGCGGTGCCGTTGGCGCTCACCTCGGCGATGACCGGCGCAGCGGTCGGTCTGGTGGCCGGTCTGGCGTTGATGCCGGTCGGCCTCGTCGCGGGTCCGGCGCTCGGTGCGGCGGTCGGCGCCGCGGCGATCACCATTCCGGCAGCCGCCCTCGGCGCGGCCGCCGGTGCCGCTGTCGGCGCGGTCTCCGCCTTCAACGCCCCTTCGCGGGTAGTCGGCGACTGAACGCGCGGAAGGCGCTTCCGGCCACCACGAAAGGTTTGCCGGAAGTCAGAGCACAGGGCGGGGTTTCGACATCAGGTCGGAGCCCCGCCCTTTCGATTTCGCGAGCGACCGGGTTCCTCAGGCACTGAAGAGCACTGCGGCTTCTCGCGTTACGCGAGAGGGTCACGCGGTGGCGGGCGCCGAAACCGCCGCGTCGCTCAGGGTTCGCGGGCTCGTCGTGGCGCTCAGCCGCGCGCCCACCGCCGTGAACAGGCTTCCGCCCGCCGCGAGCGGCAGGCGCGTCGCATGGAGTCCGAAGGTTTCGACCGGCCGATCATCGGGGTAGACGAGTTCGCTGTCCAGGGCGCGCGACGCCGAGAGGGCATCGTCTGTGGCGGCGGCGCAGCCGAGTCCGAGACGGTGGCGCAGCAGCGGAAGGCCGTCCAGGTCGGCGATCAGGTCGCCGCGCCAGGCACCTCGGTCCTCCCCGGCACGTCCGATCTGCACCCGTTCGCGTAACCGGAGACGGGCGTCGGCCGCGAGCCGAACGGTGGTGACCGCCCGGTGGTCCGCGCCGCCCGCCACGATGAGCGGTTCCGTCTCGACGTCCAGCTCGCCGCCTTCGGCGACTTCGAAAAGCCAGCGCGCGCACGAGATTCGGGTCGCGGCGGCGGGCAGCGCGATGGTCGCCGCGACCGAGCGCACGGCGAGCCGGGCTCCCTGGCCCACCGTGACCGAGATGTGCAGTTCGTCGCCGCCCAGCGGGGTGGCGGCGGTGCCGACCAGGTGCACGGTATGCGGACCGGTTCGGCGCGCGGCGAGTCCGCCGGACGCGTGGATTTCCGGGAGCGCGTCCGCCGTCGCGACGATCCTGAGGTCAGTGCGCAACGGTCGCCGCGTCTCCCGCGCCGCGGTCCGGTTCCCTCGGCGCGGCATCGTGTCGCGCGGCTGCGGCGAGTTGTTCGCGCACCCAGGCCAGCACCGGGGTCGCGGCCGGGTCCTCCGTCAGCGAGAGCAGTGCGGTCGGCCTGCCCTCGCGCACCTTCGCCGCGTCGCGCTCCATCACGCCGAGGTCGGCGCCGACCAGCGGGGCGAGGTCGGTCTTGTTGACCACCAACAGATCCGAGAAGGTGACGCCGGGGCCGCCCTTGCGCGGCACCTTGTCGCCGCCCGCCACGTCGACGACGAAGATCTGCACGTCGATCAGGCCGGAGGAGAACGTCGCCGTGAGGTTGTCGCCGCCGGATTCCACCAGGATCAGATCCAGCGGCGGGTTGGCCGCGATCAGGTCGTCGATGGCGTCCAGGTTGGCGGTGATGTCGTCGCGGATGGCGGTGTGCGGGCAGCCGCCGGTCTGCACGGCGGTGATGCGCTCGTCCGGCAGCACCGCGTGGCGGCGCAGGAAGTCCGCGTCCTCGGTGGTGTAGATGTCGTTGGTCAGCACGGCGAGCGACAGTTCCCCGCGCAGCTGCCTGCACAGCGCCGCGACCAGCGCCGTCTTGCCCGAGCCGACCGGGCCGCCGATCCCGATGCGCAGCGGCTCCCCCGCCGTCCGCGCCCGCTTCGGCCGGTCGTGCGAATGATGGTGCGGTTCACCGTCGATCAGGTGCGGTGGCATGCGGCATCTCCTTGTCTCGGGAACGTCGGTCAGCTGGCGAACAGCGGCATGGCGCGGTGCCGGTGCAGTTCGGCGAGCGCGTCCTGCAGTGGATCCGACAGGGCGGCGAGACCTTCGGCCGCCTCGGCGGCGGTGCGGTCGCAGAGCTCGGCCAGCCGGACGGTGCAGGCGGCCACGGCCGCGGGATCGAGCGCGAGCAATCGCTGGGCGGCGGTGGCGGCGCCGGTGAGCGTGGTGTAGACGACGACATCGGCCGTCTCGCGCGGGGTCACCGCGCAGGCGCGACCGACCGCGCCGAATACCGTGGACAGGTGCGGGCGTGCCGCGAGATCGTTCCAATCATGTTGTGGCCACACCTGTTTGGCCAGCCGCAACAGCCCGCGACCCTGTGCGCGGGAGGCGGACCGCGCCGCGGGCGAGGGCGTGCGGGCGTCGGCCTCCGCGTCCGCGCGGCGCGGATCGAGATCGCCCGCGCAGACCGCCGCGGCCAGCGACGCGGCGACCAGGCCGGAGGTCCGCACGCGGCGGCGCAGATACGCCTCGACCGTCGCGACGTCGCGCACCAGTCCGGCGGCGACGGCTTCTTCGACGCCGCCCGAGTGCACGTGCCCGCCGATCGGCAGCCGCGAGTCGGCCAAGGCGAACAGCGTCGCCGGGCTCGTCGCACCTGTCTGCCGCATCGCTCGACCCTATGCGCACCTTCGCCTCCGCTCCAGCCGTACGCGATTTTGCCGACCGACTACGTTCAACCGCGCATTCTCCGAATACCTTCGCCTTCGCTCTACGCGGGATGCCGGGCTCACGCGTCGCCGCGACGGTAGGCGCGGGCCCAGAAACGCCTGGCCTGGCCCCTGGTGAGGTCGGTCCAGGCCTGAACGGGCGCCGACCACCACGGCGCGATGTCGGACGGTTTGGCGGTGACGGCGTGGCAGACGAGGTCCGACGCCTCGTCGACGGTGAGCCCGGGCACCCGGCTGAAGTCGGTGGGCGCGCTCATCCTGGTGTGCACGAGCGGCATGTAGATCGACGTGGTGGTCAGTCCGTCGATGGCGATCTCGGCGGCGACGCTGCGCAACCACACGTCGAAGGCCGCTTTCGACGCGCCATAGGCGGCCCACCGCGGGGCGGGCGGCATCAGGACACCCCAGGTGGACATGTTGACGATGTGCCCGCTGCCCCGAGATCGCATGGCGGGCAACAGGGACAGCAGCAGGCGGACCGGACCGAGATAGTTCACGTCGATGGTCCGGGTGAAATCGTGGAAACGGTCGTAGGATTGGTCGATCGGACGGCGAATCGACTTGCCCGCGTTGTTGATCAGCACGTCGATGTGGTCGTGCGCGGCGAGCAGCTCTGCGGCGAGGCGGTCCACCGCCTCCATGTCGGTCATGTCGGTCGGATAGACGTGCGCGACGCCGCCCGCGGCGGCGATCTCGGCGGCCAGCCGTTCGAGTTCGGCGGCGGACCGGGCGACCAGCAGCACGGTCGCGCCCGCCGCGGCGAGCTTGCGCGTGCTGGCTTTGCCGATCCCGTGCGAGGCGCCGGTGATCAGCACGTTGCGTCCGGCGACCGCGGCGCGCAGGTCTTCGCCGGACGGACGCGAGTGCGGGTAGAGCAGCTTGGCGGCCACCCGTTCGGCGAGCGGTCGCCCGCGGGTGGGCTCGGTCTCGGACACTCCACCAATGTATGGCGCGCTGGGGGTTTCTACCCGGTACTAGGCGTAGAAACCCGGCGGCGCCGGGCGCTGCCGGTGCGGGAAGATTCGACGATGTCGTCACAACCTTCCCGTCCGGCGGGAATCGGCGCCTGGATCGCCAGGGTGATCGCCATCGTGCTGCTCGTTCCCATTCGCCTGCTCTGGGAAGGCGTGCGCCTGCTCGGGCGACTGCTCGCCGCGGCCTGCTACTACTTCGTCACCCGCCTGCTCGCGCCCGTGGCCCGATTCGTCTGGTACTGGGTGATCCGTCCGATCTGGCTGTTCGTCAAGGACTTTCTCTGGGGCTGGGTGCTGCAGCACGTGCTGTGGGGTCTATTGCTGACGCCATTGGTCGCGCTGCTGCTCGACTATTTCCTGCGTCCACTGCGCCAGGCCATCGAGCGCTGGCTGTGGCGCGCGCTGTTGCGGCCCGCACTGGCGTGGCTGTGGCGGGCGGTGCTGGAACCGCTGATCGGCCTGCTGCTCGCGACGGTGTACTGGCTCGGCAAGTGGTGCGTGGTCTGGCCGCTGGCGCAACTGTGGCGCTGGGTGCTGCGTCCGCTGTGGATGCTGACGCGCGCGGTGCTGAGCTACGCGTGGCGGGTGGCGACCGTCATCGTCGGGGTGCTGGTCGTGGCGCCGTGCCGTTTCGTGTACCGCACCGTGCTGCGTCCGCTGCTGCTCGCCCTGGCCGCGGTCTGGGTCGTCGTGGTCGTGCGTCCGTTGCGCTGGGTGCACGGCAGTGTGATCACGCCGGTCAACCGGTGGGCCGCGGAGATACTGACCGGAGTGTTCGGCCGCTGACACCGGCCGAGACAGCCGACGACAGCGCCGCCGGACGCAATCCGTCGACAGCCGCGCACGGCGGAGGTGCGCCGAAACAGCACCGCCGGACCGAGTCCGTGACGAGCCCGCGCATGGCCGGAGCGAAGGCGGGAGTCCACCGAAACAGCACCGACGGACGCAGTCCGTCCTCAGCCCGCGCACGGCCGGAGCGGAGGTATGCCCTACCCGGCGCGCGTCGGCCGCCGGGTCGCCACCCACGCCACGATCGCCATCAGCACCAGCAGAACCGCGCCCGCGGTCGTCGCGACGTGCATGCCGTCGACGAACGAGGCGGCCGCGCTGTGCACCAGTTCCTCGTCGGCGCCCGCGTGCTGGATTGTCTCGCCCAGCGTCGAGTCGTAGTCGCCGCCGGAACGGAAGACCAGCGCCGCGAGCGAGCCGAGCAGCGCGAGGCCGAGCGCGTTGCCGAGTTCGAAGCTCGTCTCCGAGATGCCGACCGCCGAGCCCGCCCGCTCCGGCGGCACCGACGACACGGCGACATCGGAGACCAGGGTGAACGCCAGGCCGTAACCGACACCCGCGATGGTCGAGCCCACCAGGTACCAGCCGACACCGCCGTCCACACCGACACCAAGCAACATCAGGTTGCCCAGCGCGGAGGCGAGCAGTGCGAGCACGAAGGTGGCTCGGACGCCGATCCGCTGTCCGACGCGCGCGCCGCCCATCGAGCAGATGAACACCGCGACCGCCATCGGGATGCCGAGCATGGCGGCGGCGAGCGGGTCGCGGCCGGTGACCGACTGCAGGTAGACGCTGGTCAGATAGCTCAGCGCCGCCAGCGACATCATGCCCACCAGACTGGAGCCGATGGCGACGGAGAACTGCGCACGCCGGAAGAGCCGCAGGTCGAGCAGCGGTTCGGCGAGTATGCGCTGTCTGCGCACGAAGACGATCAGCACCGCGACGCCGACCAATCCGATGACGATGCCCGCCGCGTCGATGCCTTCCGAGGCAGCGTGCTTGACGGCGTAGACCACCGGCAGGATGCCGCCGATGGACAGCGCGACGCTCGGCAGATCCAGCGGGCCGAGCGCTCCCGAGCGGTGCTCGGGCAACAGGAACGGCCCGAACGCCAGCAGGACCAGCAGCACCGGAAGGTTGATGAGAAAGACCGCGCCCCACCAGAAGTGGTGTAGCAGCAGTCCGCCGATGATCGGGCCGACCGCGGAGCCGCCCGCGAAGAACGCCGTCCACACGCCGATCGCGGCGGCCCGCTCGCGCGCGTCGGGGAAGAGACTCGAGATCAGTGCGAGGCTGGACGGCAGCAGCGTCGCGCCGCCGATGCCCATCAGCGCCCTCGCCGCGATCAGCACGCCCGCGGTGGGCGCGAAAGCCGCGAGCACCGAGGCGATGCCGAACACGGTGGCGCCGATCAGCAGGATGTTGCGCCGTCCGATCCGGTCGCCGAGATTGCCCATGGTGATCAGCAGGCCTGCGATGAGGAAGCCGTAGATGTCGAGAATCCACAACTGCTGCGCCGCGGACGGGTCGAGGTCGACGGTGAGCGTGGGCATGGCCAGGAACAGCACCGAGATGTCCATCGACACCAGCAGCACCGGCAGCAGCAGCACCGCGAGCCCGAGCCAGGCGCGCCGTGAGCCGACAGCGACGGACGACCCGTGCGCAGGCCGCACTGTCTCCAGGTCTGTCATCCCGATTTCCTCTCCCGTGTCGCGTACGCCGTACGCATGAGTCCGGGTACAGTGTACGCATCCTGGCCCGGAGCCGAAAGCGAGTCATGGGATGACCGAGCCGAAGCTGAACCGCGTCGCCATCGTCGACACCGCGATCGCCCTCGCGGACGACGAGGGACTCGACGCGGTGTCCATGCGCCGCATCGCCGATCGAATGGGCGTCGGCGCGATGTCGCTGTACCGCCACGTCGCCAACAAGGACGAACTCATCGCGGCGATGACCGACGAAGTCACCCGCCGCCACCCTTATCCGTCGACCGAAGGGCAGGGTTGGACTTGGCGCGACCGCGTCCACATCGCAGCCGAGATCGACTGGGAGCTCTACCAGCGCCACCCCTGGGTCATCCTGACCTTCGCGATGCCCCGCTACAGCTTCGGCCCGCACAGCATGGCCTGCCTCGCCTGGCTGGTCGAGGGCTTCCGTGAGCTGGACGTCACTCCGCGCGAGGCCATGCAGATGGCGTTCTCGGTGTGGAACTACATCTCGGGCGCGACCCTGCCGCAGGTCAGTTCGGCGCTGATGACTCGAAAGGGCATCGAGACCGACGGCGACAACGGGCTGCGCGCGCTGCTGGAGGGCACGCCGAACGGACCGGTCCCCGCCGCCCTCGCCGAGCTGCAAGGCGCGGGTGTCAGCGATCTCACCTCCGAGGACCTGTTGTTCTCCGGTCTCGACGCGCTGTGCGACGGATTCGCCGCGCGGGTCCGGCACCGCACGGCTTGACCCCAACCTCGCTCGAGGTTGCAGGGTGAGCACCATGCACGCGATCCGACTGCACGCCTTCGGGCCCGCCGAGAATCTCCGCTACGACACCCTCCCCGATCCCGAACCGGGGCCCGGCCAGGTCCGCATCGCGGTCGCCGCGGCCGGGGTACACGTCGTCGACACCGCGCTGCGCCGCGGTATGCCGGGACCCTATCCGGCACCGGAGTTGCCGACCGTGCCCGGCCGGGAGGTCGCGGGCACGGTCGATCGGGTCGGCGCGGGCGTCGACCCGGACTGGCTCGGGAAGCCGGTGGTCGCGCATCTCGGTTCGGCGCCCGGCGGGTATGCCGAGCTCACGGTCGTGGACGTGGCTCGCCTGCACCGGATTCCGGAGAATCTTGGCCCCGCCGAGGCGGTCGCGATGATCGGCACCGGGCGGACCACGATGGGCATCCTGCAGTTCGCCGACGTCGGTCCGGACAGCGTCGCGGTGGTGACCGCGGCCGCGGGCGGCATCGGAACCCTGCTGGTGCAATATCTGAAAGCGGTGGGCGCCACCGTGGTCGGGCTCGCGGGCGGTCCGCAGAAGGCAACTCGGGTGACCGGCAACGGCGCCGACATCGCCGTCGACTACCTGCTACCGGACTGGCCCGAACGGGTGCGCACCCAGCTCGGCGACCGTGCCGCGGCCCTCGTCTTCGACGCCGTCGGCGGCGAAACCGCAAGGGCCGCCGTCGATCTCCTCGCCAAGGGCGGCAGCCACCTGGTCTACGGTTTCGCCGGAAAAGGACCGAACGACGGCACGGCACTGACCTTCACCGAAGACGAGCTGGCCGAGCGGGGCATCACCTCGCAGGTCGTGCTCGGGCCGCCGATGCTGCGGCGAGTCGGCGGCGACATCCGCGTCCTCGAGGACCGTGCCATGGCGGAGGCGGCCGCCGGGCGCCTGCGCCCCGCGCTGCACCGCTTCGACCTCGCAGACGCGGCGGGCGCACACCGCGCCATCGAAACCCGCGCCACCATGGGCAAAGTCGTGCTCATCCCCTGACCAGTGGCTGGCCTCAGCGGGCCAATCCGACCACGTTCGACAGTGGCCCGCCTCGGTGATCACCGGCCCGCCGCAGACCGCTGATTTCAGGGTTCGAACAGGAGGTACCACGCGCGTGGTACCGGCACGGTAGGATCGAGGGGTGGCCTACGAGTGGTGGTACGGCATTGTCACGGTTCTGGCGTTGGCCGGGATCGAGCGCCACGAGGTGATCGAGGTGCTCTATGCCGATCGTCGTTGGCCGCGACGTGGCGTCGATCCGGTTACCGGGTTGACGGCGCTGACGATCTGGGGGCGCACCGACGACGGGCGACCGCTGATCGTCACCCTGCGGGCGTCGGACGGCTTCGATCATCAGATCGTCGCCGCCCAGCCGATGACCTCGAATCAACTCCAGGAATTCAGCAAGTGGGAGAAGACGCGATGAGCAGCACCGAATGGCCCGACACCCCCGAGGAGATGGCCGCTCTCGCCGCACGTCTGGAGTACACCGACGAACCGGTCGAGCTGCCCCCGACGCCCGGCCCCGAAGGCATCATGGTGTCGCGGTCCCTGAAGATGCCGATCGACCTCGACGCCCGGATCAAGGCCGCGGCCGCCGATCGCGGCATCACCCAATCCATGCTGATGCGCCAACTCCTGGAGACCGGGCTGGCCGCCATCGAACACGACCACCCGATCTCGCTCACGGACGCGATCCGCGCCCTGGCCGGGCTGCCGAAATCCGCCTGAATCCTCGGCCAGCACCGGCGGCGCTGCCTGTTGTCCCGTGCCTTCCAGGTTGCCGATCGACAGGCAGTCAGCTGCTCAGGCGCCGGAAGCGGTGGACGGACAACGGCAGGAAGATCGCGATCAGCACCAGCGGCCACACGACGGCCATGAGGATCGCGTGCTCGGCGATCCAGGTGTGGTCGTTTCCGGTGGGATTGCCGAACAGTTCGCGCGCGGCGGTCGTAGTGGAAGACAGTGGATTCCATGCGGCGATGGCGCCGAGCCACGCGGGCATGGTGGCGATCGCGACGAACGGGTTGGCGAGGAAGCCGATCGGGAATTCGAGGGTGCGCACGGCGGTGACGGCTTCCGGATTGCCGTAGCACAGCAATCCGAGATAGACGCCGATCCACAGGAACGCGAACCGCAGCAGCAACAGCAGTCCGACGGCCGCGGCGGCGTCGGCGAGCCCGTTGCGCGGATGCCACCCGATGGCCAGCCCGCAGCCGAGCAGCACGGCAAGCGCGACCGTGGACTCGAGCATGTCGGCACACGCGCGGCCGAGCACCACGGCCGACGACGACACGGGCATGGAACGGAATCGGTCGGTGATGCCGCGTGCGGCGTCCGACCCGACCGCGACCATGGTGGCGCCGATGCCGAAAACCATGGTCATGGCGAACATGCCCGGTAGCAGGAATTCGCGGTAGCTGCCGCCGCCGGGGACGGTCATGGCGCCGCCGAGCAGATACCCGAACATGAGCACGATCATGATCGGGAACACCAGGGCGTTGGTCACGACAGCGCCCGGCTTGCGCCGCCAGTGCGCGAGGTCGCGGCGGGCGATCGTGCCGGCGTCGGCCAGCACCCACCCCAGTGCGCGGAGCCGGGAAGGCTTGACAGACGGGGTGATTCGCGCGGTGGAGATGGTCATGCTCGGGACTCCTCGGTGGTCAGGTGCAGGAAGACTTCGTCGAGGGTGGGACGGCGAACGGCGAGGTCCTCGACCGGAATGCGCGCGTCCCGGAGGGCTTGGGCGATATCGGTGAGCCCGGCGACGGCGTCGTCGACCGGGGCGCTGACGCGGCGGGCGTCGGGGTCGACCGTCGGCGCGGTGCGCAACCGCGTCCGCAGCAAATCGACCGCCGCGCCCAGATCGCTGGTGTCCCGTGTGACGACATCGATCCGGTCGCCACCCAGCTGGGACTTCAGCTCTCGCGGACTTCCGGTCGCGATGACGCGCCCGCGGTTCACCACCGAGATCCGCGCCGCGAGTTGGTCGGCCTCTTCCAGATATTGCGTCGTCAGCAAGACGGTCGTCCCGGCGGCGACCAGACCGCGGACCGCTTCCCACACCTGGTTGCGGTTGTGCGGGTCCAGACCGGTGGTCGGCTCGTCCAGGAAGAGCACCGTGGGCGCGACGAGGAACCCCACGGCCAGATCGAGTCGCCGCCGCATTCCGCCGGAGTACCGCTCGACCGGCTTGTCACCGGCGTCGGCCAAGCCGAACCACTCCAGCAACTCCGCGGCGCGATCGCGGGCGCGGGCGGCGCCGAGATGATAGAGGCGGCCGAACATTTCGAGGTTCTGCCGCCCCGACAACACCTCCTCCACCGCCGCCTGTTGACCGACCAGCCCGATACGGTGTCGCGCTCGCGCCGCGTCCCCCACGACGTCGAGCCCGGCCACCCGCACCGCCCCGGAGTCCGGCCGCGTGAGGGTGGTCATGATCCGCACCGCGGTCGTCTTGCCCGCACCGTTCGGCCCGAGCAGCCCGTAGACCATCCCTTGCGGCACCGCCAGATCGAACCTGTCCAACGCCGCGGTGCCGCCGTAACGCTTGCGCACCTGGTCGCAGACGATCGCGTCGCCCATCTTCGACTCCAAACTCTCTACGCAGTAAGTAATTAGAGATTAGGATACGTTGTAGAGAATTCGCAAGGGTCGAAGTGTCGGGTCGCGGACCGTCGGAGATGATGTGGGCATGGACTACAGCGGAAGTGGCGATCCCCAGCGCACGATCGAGCTGCTGTGGGGACTGCCGCCGCGGCCGAAGCGTGGCCCGAAACCCAAGCTGACCGTCGACGACATCGCGGAGACGGCGATCCGGCTCGCCGACTCGGACGGGCTCGCCGCGGTCACCCTGCGCCGCGTGGCCGAGGAGCTCGGTGTCACCGCGATGTCGCTGTACGGATACGTCCCGAGCAAGGCCGAACTGCTGGATCTGATCGCGGACCGTGTCTACCGCGACTATCCGATGCCCGACGACGCGCCGTCCGGTTGGCGAGCGCGGCTCGAGGGGATCGCTCGCGCGAATCGGACTATGTACCTGACGCATTCGTGGCTGCTGCAGATCGCCGCGAGCAGGCCCATCCCCGGACCCAACTTGACCGCCAAGTACGACTACGAACTGCGCGCGGTCGACGATCTCGGCCTGTCCGACACCGAGATGGACCTCGTCGTCACCCTGGTCAACGACTACGTGCGCGGCGCGGCCCGCACCGCCGTCGACGCCGCCCGCGCCGAAGCCGAGACCGGCCGCACCGACCAGCAGTGGTGGGACGCCTACCAGCCCGCGCTCGCGGACGTCATCGATCCGGCCCGGTTTCCCACCGCCGTTCGCGTGGGCGGCGCCGCGGGCGCCGAATACGGCGCCGCATACGATCCCGACCGCGCCTTCGAATTCGGGCTGCACCGCTTGCTCGACGGCCTGGGACAGTTCGTCGACGCCCGGTGAACCACCCTGTGGGCAGCCGAAATTCGGTGGAGCCGTTGCCCTCGCTCGGCCTAATGTCGGCGGAATGAAGGACAACGCGGCACTGCTCAACGTCGTCGATGTCGAGGCGACGTGCTGGTCGGGCCGCGCTCCGGCGGGCGCGGTGAGCGAGATCATCGAGATCGGCCTGACCGTGGTCGATCTCGCGGCGCGCGAACGAATCGGCAAGCACCGCATCCTGGTTCGGCCCGAGCGCTCGTCGGTCAGCGAATTCTGCACCGAACTGACCGGACTGACCCAGGACGAGGTGGACACCGGCGTCTCGTTCGCCGAGGCCTGTCGAATCCTCGCCGCCGAGCACGATGCCGGAGCCCGCGCCTGGGCGAGCTGGGGCGATTACGACCGCAAGCAATTCGCCAGCCAGTGCGCCATGACCGGTGTCGCGTATCCCTTCGGGCAACGGCACGCCAACGCGAAGCTGGTGTTCTCGGAGGCCTACGAACTCCAGCGTCGCCAGGGCATGGCGGAGGCCCTGCGAATCGCGGGTCTGCCCTTGGAGGGTCGCCACCACCGAGGCGAGGACGACGCGTGGAACATCGCCGCGCTGGTGCTCGACATGGTCGAGCGCGACGCGTGGCGCCTCACCTCGACGACCTACTGACCGCCTGAGACGACGCTGTCGGACGGCAATCCGTCACCAGACCGCGCATGATCTCTGGTCACAGGCCCTCCCGGGACCGCGGCGCGACACCGCTCGATCGTACGGCCCGGACGTCTCAGAAGCGTTGGCGCCGACCGTCATCGATGGTGGCGGGTGAAGAACTGCGCGATGGTGGCGGTCGCGTTCAGGGCCGGGCTGGGCGGGTCGGCGCCCAGGAGGCGTTCGCGCATCGGGGTGGGGTCGGCTCCCGGCCACTGGTGGCCGGCGCCGTCGATGGTGATCAAGGCGACTTCCCGGCCGGTGGGGCAGGTGGCGCGGGAGGTGCTGACCGGGCCCGCGGTGGTCGTCTCCGGATCGGGGCATCCGTTGTGGCGGCGCCATTCGATGTGCAGGTCGGGCACGGGTGGTCCGTCGATGACGGTGCTGGTGTTGTCGCCGGGGCCGCCGTCGTAGCGCACGGCCTCGTCGGCGGTGCCGTGGATGTGCAGTACCGAAATCGGTGCGGGAGTGGGACACTCGGCGAGCTGTGTCGCGGCTACCGGGGCGACGGCGGCGAAGAGCGCGGTGCGGCAGGCGAGGGTGTAGGCCATGATTCCGCCGTTGCTCATGCCGGTGAGATACACCCGGAAGGGATCGATTCCGTGGTCGTTGATGATAGCGGCGACCATCGCGGAGACGAACGCGACGTCGTCGACGGATCGGCGCTCAGCGGGCCCGCAGCAGTCGCCGCCTTCGGTGTTCCATGCGCGTGCCAGGCCGTCGGGGTAGGCGACCACGAAACCGTCGGAGTCCGCTTGTTCGTTCCAGCCATAGGCGCGTTCGGCCTGCGCGCCGGAACCGTATCCGCCGTGCAGGACGACCACCAGCGCAGCGCCGGCGCGCGCACCGGCGGGCCGGTAGACGCGGTAGTCGCGCGAGATTCCCCCGCTTTCCAGCGAGTGCTCGGTCGATCCGGTGGGCTGGGCGGCCGCGTCGCCGGGGCGGGCGGTGCAACCTGCGGCGGTGAGCAGGAGTGCTGCGGCGGTGAGGACGGCCAGCAGCGGTCGAGTCGGAGACATACGCGATTATAGACAAGGGTCTTGTCTATTTGTCGAGGGGCAGAGTGGCCTGCCAGAGTGCTGGTTATGACCATCCGCTCGCACCGCACCGTTCCCGGTCTGGTCCAAGCCCTGGCCGAGGCGAACACCCGTACCTTGCGGGGGGTGTTCGCCGACGAGGGTCTGGACGGGTTGCGTCCTGCGCACGTGCTGGTATTGGCCAGGCTTCTCGGTGGCGGTCGGCGTGCAGTGGATTTGGCCACGGACATCGGGGTGTCCCCCCAGGCGGTCGCGCAAGTCGCGGTGACGCTCGAGCGCGCCGGGTATGTGTCGCGCGTGAGCGACCCCGCCGACGCCCGCGCCAAGCTGCTGTGCCTCACCGACCGCGGCCGGTACGCGCTGCGGGTGACGCGAGCCGCAGGCGAACAGGTCGAACAGCGATGGGGCCAGGCACTCGGCGAAGACGACCTGGACCGTCTGCGCCGCCTGCTGATCGCCGTGCTCGATCTCGAAAGCGGCGAACAGACCTAGGCTCTGTCTAGTCGTTCACGACCGCGTAGGCGAAACCGTCCCAACCCTTCGCGCCGACCGTTTGCAGCACCGTCGCGTCCAAACGCGGTTCGGCAGCGAGCATTTCGACCAGCTCGCGGCTCGCCCGCACCGCCGGATCCTCCGACGCGCCGTCCGCCACCGCTCCCCCGCGCACCACGTTGTCGACGATGATCGTCGAACCGGGCCGGGTCAACCGCAGTGCCCAGCGCACGTAGTTCGAGTTGTTCACCTTGTCGGCGTCGATGAACACCAGATCGAACGGCTCGGGCGCCTCGGCCTCGAGCACCGGCAGGCTTTCCAGCGCCGCGCCCACCCGAATGTCCACCCGATCGCCGACGCCCGCCTTGTCGACGTTCGCGCGCGCCACCTCCGCGTGTCGCGGGTCGAATTCGAGCGTGATCACGCGGCCCGCCTTCCCCACCGCGCGCGCCAGCCAGATCGTGCTGAATCCGCCCAGCGTGCCGATCTCGAGCACCCGGCGCGCCCCGGTCGAGCGGGCGAGCAGCGAGAGGAACTTCCCTTGCGCCGCCGACACATCGATGGCGGGCAACCCGGCCTCGGCGTTCGCCGCCAACGCCGCTTCGGTCTCCGGATCTCGCACCAGATTGTCCACGAGGTAGGTGTCCACGTCGGCCCAGCCAGAAGTCGTCATCCCTGCAGTCTGCCACCGGAACTTGCCGAAAACCGGTCTCGCCTGGTCCGCGCCGCAGTAGTCTCGGCCACAAACAGAGACCAGCGCGTCTCACTTTCAACCTACGACCACCCGGAGTGCCACACCGCCATGACGACCGTCCGGAACCGCTCCCGCGCCATCGCCGCCGCGGGCCTGCTCACCCTGTTCGCGGCGACCATGCACGCCCCGGCATCGGCCACCCCCGCCGACGGCGGCGCCGAATATGTGGCGCTCGGCGATTCCGGCGCGGCGACCACGGGCGTGCAACGGTTCGACACGAGTGCCCCACCGCAGTGCGCGCGCTCCACCGCGAACACCCCCAAGCTGGTCGCCGCCGATCTCGGTCTGCGGCTCGACGACCGCACGTGCAGCTCGGCCCGGATCCCGCACCTGACCACCAGCCAAGGACCCGGCATCGCACCGCAATTCGACGGACTCGGCCCGAACACCCGGCTGGTCACCGTGCACATCGGCGCGAACGACACCGAGATGACCAGGTTCGTGGTCGCCTGTCACCTGGCCGGGCTGCGCGGCGGCACGTGCGCCGACCCGGCGTGGGATTCCGCGATCGACGCCATCTCCGGCGCGTACTCCGCCGCACTGCAACGTATTACGGCGCTCGCCCCGAAGGCGAAGGTGTTCGTGGACGGTTGGCCGCTCTACGTCCGCGACGGCGGCTGCCCCGAACTGGTCGGCCTGCGGCCCCAGGACGCGGCCACCGTGCAGCGTGCCTTCGACCGCCTGAACTCCGTAGTCGCCAGCGCGGCAGCGGAATACGGGGCAACCTATATCGACACCCGCACCCCGGCCGAGGGTCACGACATGTGCGCGCCGGAGGGCGTCCGCTGGTTCGATCCGCTGGTGGCCACCGAGACCCTGGTGCCGTACCACCCGACGCTCACGGGCATGCGCGGCGTCGCCGACGTCATCGTGGCGGCGGTGCGCGCATCGGGATTCGCTGGCTGAGAACGGTTTCCGGCTACACCCCGGCCTCGGCCAGCTCGTTCTCGATGTCCACGACCGCCGCGACGACCTGCGTCAGGTTGCGCACCAGCGCCCCCAAGCCGATCAAGGAGCTCGCCATCTTCATCAGCATTCGGGAGACGGTCATGGTGGCGGTGGAGATCCCGAAGACGGCACGGGCGACGAGCGCCGGGGACGCCGTTCCGGCGCTCGCGATGAGGATGGCGGCGATAGAACTTCGCGAGAGTGATGCCCTTGGCGATATCGTCGGCGATCTCGAAGGCAGGTGACGACCCACCGACTATGACGCGGCCAGGGCACTTTCGGTTCCGTCCGAAAGCCGCGGCGGGCTCACTCCAGCCAGGACTTGCGGCGGTAGTACATGTCGTCCTCGTCCGGCTCGTCCGGCGTGACGGTCCGGTCCCGGTCGGGCTTGCGTGCGCCCTGCGGTGGCTGCGGCGGGGTGTAGGCAGTGGGCGGGGTGGAGACCGGCTCCGGCGGGGTCGGCGGGGCGGTGGGCGCCGGATCGGGGAAACGCTCGGTGTACTGGCCGACGATGGCCTGTCCCGCTCTGTCGTCGCCGACCACGCTGTGCACCAGATCGGTGACCTGGTCGCGCAGCCGGGCCTGGGCGCGGCGGGTGCATGCCATGAGTTCGGCCGCGACGGCGGCGGGATCCATGCCGCGGGTCGCCGCGGCGAGCGTGATGCCGGTGGTGACGCCGTTGGCGTCGACCGTCACGCTGATTCGGTTGTCCGCCGAGCTCTCCGTCACCGACAAGGCTTCCATCCGGCCGTGCAGGTCTTGGTACTTCTGCGCCGTGCGTTGCAGATTCTCCGCCCAGCGGTCCATTTCGTCGGCGGCCTGATTCGGATCGCTCAACACTCGCGTCCCCTTCCACGCAGTGACAACCATGTCGGCCCGAGCGCGAACGAGATCCGCCCCCGGGAGTTTGCTCGCAGGACCTTACCGAGGCCGCGCGGCGGGCGCGTTACGGGCCGCGATGATTTTTCGGGGCGAACGCCGTCGGTATCGGTGTACGACAACGACACGTCGAGGAGAACACCATGCAAGCATTCGCCGCGGGAGCACCCTGCTGGTTCGATGTCACGGCTCCGGACATTCCGGCCTCCGCCGAGTTCTACTCCGCCCTGTTCGGCTGGACCGCCGAGGATCAGGGCGCCGAGGCGGGCCACTACACCATCCTGCGCCAGGGCGACGCCCAGGTGGCGGGAATCGCTCCGGCCGCCGCGCCGGACGGCAGCCGCTTCCCTGCGGCCTGGACGCCGTATTTCTCGGTTTCCGACGCCGCCGCCACCGTCGCCGCGGCGCGGGACGCGGGCGCGTCCGTTTTCTGCGAACCGATGGACGTCTTCGGGCAGCTGACCTTCGCGGTCCTCGTCGATCCGGCGGGCGCTGACTACGCGATCGCCCAACTGATCACGCACCCCGGCACCCAGAACTGGGGCGCCGTCAACGGGCCGTGCTGGGTGGAGTACGCCGCGCCCGGCGTCCCCGCCGACGCCATGGCGCACTACGCGAAGGTTCTCGGTTGGAAGCACACCGACGCCGCCTGGGAGACCGCGGCCGAAAACCCCTACCAGGCACTCTCTCCCGGTTCCGGTGGACACGAGTTCGGCGGCGCCCACCACGCCCAGCCGGGTGAGCCCGCGCCCTCCTGGTCGACGACCATCCGCGTCGCCGATGTGGACGCCGTGGTCGCCCGCGCCGCGGAACTGGGCGGCAAGCTGCTCGCCGAACCGCAGGACATGCCGGGGCCCTCGCGCGTCGCCGCGCTCGCCGATCCGGCGGGCGCCGCGTTCGCGATCATGTCGTTCGGCGCCTGACACCGTCGCCGGGCGTTGCTCAGAAGAGGAAATACCGTTGGGCCATGGGCAGTTCCGTCGCGGGCTGCTCGGCCCACACCTCGCCGTCGACCCGGACGGTGAAGGTGTCGGGCTCCACCTCGATGCGCGGCAACGCGTCGTTGAGCGGCATGTCGGACTTCGTCAGACGGCGAACGTTCTTGACGGGCACCAGCTTTCGGCGCACGGCGAGGCGGTCCGCCAGTCCGGCTTCGACGGCCTGCTCGGACACGAAGTGCAGCGAGGTGGCCGCCGCGACCGGCGCCGCCGCGCCGAACATCGGGCGCGGCAGCACCGGTTGCGGGGTGGGAATGGAGGCGTTGGCGTCGCCCATGGCCGCCCACGCGATCGCGCCGCCCTTGAGCACGGCGTGCGGGCGAACGCCGAAGAACGCCGGATCCCACAGCACGAGGTCGGCGAGTTTGCCGACCTCCACCGAGCCGATCTCGTGGTCCAGGCCGTGCGCGATGGCGGGGCAGATGGTGTATTTGGCGATGTAGCGGCGCACCCTGGCGTTGTCGGCGGCGCCGTCACCGCGCAGCGGGCCGCGGCGGCGCTTCATGACGTGCGCGGTCTGCCAGGTACGCAGCACCACCTCGCCGATCCGGCCCATCGCCTGAGAATCGCTGCCGATCATGGAGATGGCGCCCAGATCGTGCAGCAGGTCCTCGGCGGCGATGGTGGACGGGCGAATCCGGCTCTCCGCGAAGGCGAGATCCTCCGGAATGGACGGGCTCAGGTGGTGGCAGACCATGAGCATGTCCAGGTGCTCGTCGAGGGTGTTGACCGTGTGCGGCCGGGTGGGGTTCGTCGAACTCGGCAGCACGTTGGGATGCGAGGCGACGGTGATGATGTCGGGCGCGTGCCCGCCGCCCGCCCCCTCGGTGTGATAGGCGTGGATGCCGCGTCCGGCGATAGCGGCGAGGATGTCCTCGACGAAACCGGCCTCGTTCAACGTGTCCGAGTGCAGCGCGACCTGCACGCCGGAGGCGTCCGCGACCCGCAGGCAGGCATCGATCGCCGCCGGAGTCGAGCCCCAGTCCTCGTGCAGCTTGAAACCCGATGCACCGGCGCGCAATTGCTCCCACATGGCCTCTTCGCTGACGGTGTTGCCCTTGCCGAGCAGCACGATGTTCAGCGGCCAGTGATCGGTGGCCTCCAGCATCCTGGCCAGGTGCCAGGCACCCGGTGTCACGGTGGTCGCCTTGGAACCCTCCGCGGGGCCCGTGCCGCCGCCGACGAGGGTGGTGATCCCGCCGCCGAGCGCCTCCTCCATCAGCTGCGGGCAGATGAAGTGCACGTGGCAGTCGATGGCGCCCGCGGTGACGATGCGGCCGTTGCCCGCGATGATCTCGGTGGACGGGCCGACCACGAGGGCCGGGTGCACGCCCGACATGGTCTCGGGGTTGCCCGCCTTGCCGATACCGCAGACGCGGCCGTCGCGAATACCGATGTCGGCCTTGACGATTCCCCAGTGGTCGATGATCACCGCCCCGGTGATCACGGTGTCCGGCGCGCCCTCGGCGCGGGTGGCGCGGGACTGGCCCATGGATTCGCGCAGCACTTTGCCACCGCCGAAGACCGCCTCGTCGCCCGCGAGACCCGGTCCGCCGCAGCGGTCCTCGGTGATCTCGATCAGCAGATCGGTGTCGGCCAAGCGGATTCGGTCGCCCACGGTCGGCCCGAACAGTTCGGCGTAGCGGGCCCTGCTCAGTTCGGTCATCGCTGCCCTTCCGCGGTCCGTGGCGCGTCCAGCGTTCCGGGCGGCGACAGGCCGATGCCGTGCACCTCGCGGGTCCCGGCCAGCGGCACCAGCGAAACCCGTTGGCCGAGGCCGGGTTCGAATCGCACCGCGGTACCCGCCGGTATATCGAGCCGACGTCCGTGCGCGGCGGCGCGATCGAAGTCGAGCGCGGGGTTGGCCTGCGGGAAGTGCACGTGGCTGCCGACCTGCACGGGACGGTCGCCGGTGTTCACCACGTCCAGCTCGACGCGATCGCGACCCGCGTTCAGCTCGATCACGCCCTCGGCGCAGAAGTATTCGCCAGGAATCATGTGTACGCCCTAGGCGATCGGATGGTGGACCGTGACGAGTTTGGTGCCGTCCGGGAAGGTCGCCTCCACCTGAACGTCGTGGATCATCTCGGGCACGCCCGCCATCACGTCGCCGCGCGCGAGCACGGTACGCCCGGACGACATCAGCTCGGCGACGGTGCGCCCGTCGCGCGCGCCCTCGAGCACGTGATCGGTGATGAGGGCGACCGCCTCCGGATGGTTGAGCTTCAGTCCGCGGGCCTGTCTGCGCCGGGCCAGCTCGGCGGCGTAGCTCAGCAGCAGGCGCTCCTGCTCGTGCGGCGACAGTCGCATCCGGACTCCTCACCGGTCGACGGACGGGTGACGGTCATTCTGGCACGCCCGTTCCCGTCGCGCCGGTCGACGGCGCGCAGTCGGCGCTCGGGTCAGTCGCGCTTGGGCAGGTTCTGCAGCCGGACCTGACCGCGGGCCACCACGCGCTGTTCCTCGTCGGTGATCACGACCTGCCACAACTGCTGGGTGCGACCCTGGTGCAGCGGGGTCGCCTCGCCGTAGAGAGTGCCCTCGCGTACGGCGCGCAGGAAGTCGGTGTTGTTGTTGACGCCGACGACGGTGCCGCGCTCGCCGTACCAGACGCCGCCGCCGATGCTGGCGAGCGTCTCGATGACGGTGCAGTACACGCCACCGTTCTGGATGCCCGCGGGTTGGTAGAGGTGCGGCTTGACGACCCACTCGCCGCGCACCAGGTCCGGCCGCAGCTCGGTGTAGCGCAGACCGATCAGGTCCGCGAAGGTGCCCTCGCTGACCTTGTTCATCAGCTCCGGCGTGACATCGGCCAGCGAGCGAACGGCCCCGAACTCCTGTTGCGTCATGAACCCAGCTTTACACCACACGAAACCGTCGAACGCGGCGGGTTCAGTTCCCGGCCAGGGTGATGGTCCGGCCGTTGAGCGGCTGGGTCGGCCGGTTGCTGTGCGCGAACAGCGAGTGGTACAGCTCGATCTCCTCCGGCGCGACCGCGACCGGTTCGCTCAACACCGTCCAGGACACGCCCTCGCTGCACGGCGGCGTCGTGAGCGAACCGCGGTAGCGGAACTGATCGCGCACCGCGGGCAGGAACGCCGACGGATCCAGCGGTCCGTCGAAGGCGACCGCCGCTTCCGCGGTTCTCGGCGCGGCGGCCAGCACCGGTCCGAACACCGAGGAGCCCTGGCCTGCCTCCATCAGCACCCCGAGCACGGCGACTCGCCCGTCGGCGTTCTTGTGCACGAGGTGCAACTCCATCGCGGCGCCGTGCCCGTCGACGGTGTGCTCGCTGGGCAGATGGAAGTGGAACTGGAGCAGCTCGTAGGGTTCGCCCGCGACGAGGATGCGGTTGCCGCTGCCCGCGGGCACCTCGGCCTGAACGGTGTGGCCGTTGTTGACCAACCGGACCCCTGGGATCGGCCGGTAGTCGACGTCGATGTGGTCGGCGGGGTCGAGCCGGGCGGATCCGGACAGGTCGATCGGCGACTGTTCGTGGCCGCTGCGGCAGGTCAGGAAGTCGCGGTCCAGGTCGGCCCAGTGGTCGGGCCCCTCGGCGTCGTAGTCCCAGTGCGCGGGCATGTGTGCGGGCGGACTCTCGACGTGGTCGCTCGAGGTCGACTGTTCCGCGCCGCACGAGATCGCGGCGAACACTGCGGTCACGGCCAGCAGGGCGGCAAGCGGACGCGAACGAAACGCTCTAACGGACAAAGCGGATACAGCTCCTCGGCATCGGCACACGGGGTCCCGACACGTGCCCCGAACGGGCCGGTACTCGGCGGTGGTCGACGCGCCGGTCTGTACGGTTTGCGGCGAAAATCCCTTCGAGTCAGGGGATCTCGCGGTTCGTGTCGGCCGACAGAGTAGGACCGCTCCGGCGCGACACGCCAGGGGCGCGGGCGGCGAAAAATGTCACACGACAGGCGCCGAGAAACGACTTGTTGCCAAGTTAGGTAAGCCTGACCTATACTCATCTCGGCGTCAGGATCGAGAGAGTCCCGAGGGCTGCGGTGACCCCGATCCACTGCCGCGGCGGGCTCCACGTCACCACGTGGGGCCCGCCGCTCTTACGTTCGACGCCTTGTTTCCGGCTTCCTCGCGCGCGCGAACATCGCACCGCGACAGTACATGTCGAGTTCGTGTCGGCCGTCGACACACGATCGCAAAGAACTGGACACACGACCGTCCCGGAGCGTTCATCGCCGCGGGCGACGGCGGTTCATCGGGTGGACAACGCGAGTGATCAAGCTCGGGTGCGCCTCGCGGAGGCTTTCCGTCTCCACCCGCGAGGCGCAACGTTCCAACCTGATGAGGGGAAGTATGAGCATGAATCGCTCCAGCGGTCTGCGAAGCGGCGGCCGCGTCGCGGGCGTCGGCGCCGCCGCGGCCGTTGCCATGGGCCTGCTGTCCACCGGCGCGGCCGACGCGGACACCTTTGTGCCACTGCCGAACGGGGAGCGGGTCGGACCGGGCGTCACGATCGCCAGGACCGGTGAGCGCGCGGTGATCTCGCCCTCGCTGGCCGCCAACGGCGCGGGCCGGGTCGCCTGGGTCTCGGGTACCGTCGTCGCCGACGTCACGGTCACCCCGGAGGGCGAGGTCGGCCCCAACAACGGCCCCGCCAACGGAGCGGGCACCAACAACTCCTCGACGCACGGCGCCTCCCAGCTGAACACCGGCTACATCGTCGGCTGCCAGGTGAGCATCGGCGACGACGCGATCAGCGCGGGCCTCTCCGGCGGCATCGACCTCAGCGGCGGCAGCATCGGCGGCTCGATCGGCCTCGAGCTCGGCCCCGGCCAGGTGAAGTTCGTCCAGATCGACTACAAGGACATCCTGAAGCCGGGTGTGTACTCGGTCGAGTACCAGGACGTGGAGATCGAGATCCAGGGCTGCGCGGGCTACGCCCAGGCGCGCGCCTACACCGTCGTCGAGATCATCGGCGACCACTACTCCAAGACCACCCTCTACGGCGCGCCGTTCAGCATCGGCTGACGTCGGCAGTGGTCCACGAAACACACTCGCGCTGAAGCGACTTCAACCCTCGAGGGGCAATACAACCATGATCGATCGCAAGAGCATCGCACGGGCGGCGGGGCTCGGCGCCGCGGCCACCGTCGCGGTGGGCCTTTTCTCCACCGGCGCCGCGCACGCCGACACCTTCGTCCCGCTGCCCGGCGGCGAGATCACCAAGACCCTGTCCGACGGCACCGTCGTCACGGTGCGCCTGGTCGGCGAGTCCGCCACCATCAGCCCGTCGCTCGGTTCGACCCCGGTGCACCGCAACGCCTGGGTGTCGGCCAGCGCGCAGGTCGAGCTGTCCGGTCCGAACGCCAAGGGCGGCAAGATCTACCCGGGTTACGTCGTCGGCTGCCAGGTCAACATCGACGGCGGCGGCGTCGAGGGCGGCGTCAGCGGCGAGCTGGACTGGAGCGGAGACCAGGTGGAGCCGAACGTCGGCGCCGAGAGCGGCGGCGAGCTGTCGCTCGGCCCCGGCCAGGCCAAGTCGTTCTACGTCCTCGACATCGAGGAGGCCGACGACTTCGGCAACGAGTCGCACGAGAAGCGCAACAAGTTCAAGGGCACCAGCGGCAGCGTCACCTGGGCCGACACCACCATCGGCCTGTCCGGCTGCGGTGGGTACGCGCAGGCGCGCTCGTTCGTCAAGGTGAAAGTCGAGACCACCAACGTGATGTCGGTGATCACGCTGTGGGGCAAGCCCTTCAGCATCGGCTGATCTCGCCACCAGAGTCATCGGGGCCCGGCGTCGACACGCCGGGCCCCGGTCGTTTCCATCGAAACGCCCGCGCTGCCAGGCGTTCCGAAACGGTCTCGGCTCGTAGCCGAAAGGCGCTCAGCGGGACCAGAGTTCGGTGTTCGGCAGCGAGGCCAGCTCCGCGTGCACCTGGTCGTCGACGGTGACGCTCACCCCGTAGCGGCCCAGTTCGACGGACAACCTGTGCGCGACGGCCGCGGAGGCGCGATATTCGAGGACGGCTCCCCCCTCGGGGAAGCGCAGCCGCACGCGGACCTCGTCCGCGGACTCGTCGGCCGTCATGACCCCGCTCGACGGGCGCGCACGCCCGTTGGGGCACCGGAACCTCCGGTGGCACACCGCTGGGTTCGTCGGTCGCGCGCTCGGCTCATCGGGCGGTCGATCCGCCGAGGCACTGCGTCCTCCTCCGTGACGAACTACGGTGTCCGGCCGGGGATTCCGGTGTCCGGTTGGGTGCGCAACACTGCGATCGCGGGAACCGCGCACGACTCCACGACCGGGGCTGCCTCACGGTGATCATGGTGACCGAGCTTCATTGCGACGATTCGATCGATCAGTTTGCGATCTCATGACGAACCCGCGACCGCGGGCAGGACCACCACGAAACGCGCACCGCCCCCGGGCCGTTCGACGCATGCGATGGCGCCGCGGTGCGCGGCCACCGTCTCCGCGACGAGGGCGAGTCCGATGCCGGTGCCCGCCGTGGACCTCCTGCTCGTGCGGACCGTCGCGAAACGCTCGAAGATGCGCTCGCGGTCGGGCTCCGGGACGCCGGGACCGGCGTCGTCGACGGCCAGCACGGCGCGCTGCCCTTCCCTGCCGACCCGCACCCCCACGACGCCTTCCCCGTGCCGGTCGGCGTTCTCCAGCAGGTTCGCCACCGCGCGCTCCAGCTCGATCTTGCGGCCCTCGACGACGACGTCCGCCTCGACGTGCAGCAGCGCGGTGTCGTAGTTGCGCGCCGCGAGGGTGTTGGCCAGCAGCTCGCCGAGCGAGAGCGGCTCCAGATCCGAGCGGTGGATGCCCGCCTCCGCCCTGGCCAGCGCGAGCAGATCCTCCAGCAGGCGGCGCAGGTGGTCGAGTTCGGCGTTCACCAGGCCGAGTGCCTGGCGCGGCCGCTCGGGCAGTTCCTCGGTGTGCCTGTTCATCACGGCGACGCCGGTGGTCAGCGTGGTCAGCGGGGTGCGCAGCTCGTGGCCGATGTCGGAGACCAGCCTGCGCTCGCGCTCGATGCGCCGCTGCAGCGCGTCGACCATCGCGTTGAACGCGTCCACCGTGGTCGAGAGGTCCCGGTCGCGGGAGATCGGCAGCCGGATCTCGTGCTCCCCCGCGGCGATTCGGGCGGCGGTCCTGGCGACTTGGCGCAGCGGCTTCAGCGCGTGGTGGCTCGCCCACACGCCGAGCGCCGCGCCGATCGCGACCGCGGCGAGTCCGCAGACGATCAGCACGTTGCGCAGCATGCGCAGGGTGGCCTCCAGTTCGGTCAATGGCGCGAATTCGTAGAGCACACCGCCCTTTTCGCCCAATACGACCCCGGTCCGCAGGAATGACTGCCCGTCGAGAGTGACGCGTTCGGTAGGTCCCGGCCCGCGCCGGCCGTGCCCCTGCGGCAGCACGACCGCGGGATCGGAATCGAAATCCGGGTCGCTGCTGAACCATTCGGAGTTCCACCGCAGCAGCAGCACGGTGTCGGGCGGCGGGTTCAACGCGCTCAGCGCGGTGGCGCCGCTCGCGCCGGGGTCGTCGAGCAGGGCGCGCAGCATTTCGGCGTGCGCCTCCGCACCCCGCTCCACCACCCGGACGCGCTGGGATTCCATGTAATCGCGGCCGATCATGAAGACGGACGCGACGAGAACCAACGCCACCA
Organism: Nocardia sp. NPDC050713; assembly: GCF_040654315.1. Lineage (NCBI taxonomy): Bacteria > Bacillati > Actinomycetota > Actinomycetes > Mycobacteriales > Nocardiaceae > Nocardia > Nocardia sp. NPDC050713. The sequence goes on from NZ_JBFAHS010000004.1 coordinate 71,395, forward strand.
GGCTCGCGCTGGACGCGAAGGCGAAGACCACACGCCCGCGCAGACTCCGCAGCGGAACCAGCGCGCAGCGCCGGTCAGTCCTGGACATCGAGGCGATAGCCGAGGCCGCGCACGGTGACGATGAGGCGAGGATCGGACGGGTCGCGCTCGATCTTGGTGCGCAGCCGCCGCAGGTGCACGTCGACGATCCGTTCGTCACCGAAGAAGCCGCGGTCCCAGACCCGGTCCAGCAGCACGGGACGACTCAACACGAAGCCGGGGTTCTCGGCCAGTTCACACAGCAGCCGGAATTCGGTGAGCGTGAGGTGCAGGTCGTCCCCGCCGCAGCGAACCGTGCCGCGCTGCGGCGAAAGCACAAGGCGGCGAGCGCCGTCCAGCACGATGTCCTGGGGCGCGTCGCGTTCGGCGGTCAGACCCGCGCGCCTGCGCAGCGCACGCATGCGGGCGGTGATCTCCTTGACCTCGAACGGCTTGGTGACGAAATCGTCCGCACCGGCCTCCAGGGCGGCCACGACGTCGTGGGTGTCGTCGCGGGCGCTGACCACGATGATCGGCACCTGGTGCTCGCGCCGGATCTCGCGGATGCAGGTGAACCCGTCCATGCCGCCGAGCATCAGATCGATGATCATCACGTCCGGTGCGCCGTTGTCGCGCAGATGATCCAGCGCTGTCTCGGCCGCTTCGGCCTCGGCGACGTCGTAGCCCTCGTCCTCCATCGCCAGCCGCAACGCGGTCCGTACCCGGTCGTCGTCCTCGACGATCATCAGCTGCGTACTCATCGCCACTCCTCGCGCTGACAATCAGAGCCTCCCGAGACACCGACGCGCCGCGTCAGCATCGGCCGCGGTTCACCGGCGCGCAGAATACCCAACCCAGATGACGGCGAAACGCCTCCGCGGCGAACGCGGGTGAACTCAGCGAACCAGGCAGGCGGCGCGGCGGACCGGCAGTCCGCGCTCCTCCAGCGCGAGCAGCAGTCCTTGTCCGCGCCGGGCGCCGTCCTCGGCGTTCGTGCGGGCCAGATCCGGCACGTAAGTCGCGGCGCCGACTAGGGATTCGCCGACCAGCGACCAGAACCGCCGCGCGCTCAGACCGGCACAACGGGCGAGGCCGTGCTGGATCAGGGTCAGCGACGGTTCGCAGCGATGCGCCAGCCAGACGAACATGGCGCGCTCGCAGGGCAGCGTCACCACACCGGGCTCCCCGCTGGATCGTTCGCCGTCGATCGCGCGAATGGTGATGTCCTCCACACCCGCCCAGTCGATGCCGCCGTCGTTGTCGTGGTGCACCCAGAGGTTCTCCAGGCCGGGATCCCATGCTTTGCCCTCGGCGACGAGCAGCGCGGCAACCCGCCCGATCACCGCGTGGATCAGCGCGGTCGCGACCACTTCGGCGGCGGTGTCGGCGCTGATCATCTCGGCGACGTGGCGGCGGTACATCAGCTCGATGCGACCTTCGCGCAGGCCTTCGGAAAGCTTCCACCACCGGCGTTTGCCCTGATCACCCATGGCGGCAACGGCATACACTCGCGGATGCTCCGGTTGCAAGGCCCGCAGCCGGGTGCAGGCACGACCGAACGCCACCTCGGCGTCGCGGACCTGACGGGTTGTCATTGGCTCGAGCATCGAACCTCCTCGGGATCGGCTCCTCATAGAGTCGAGTTCGGAAGATAGGTTAGGCTTACCCAACCTGGCAACCCCGGGGCACAACATCGGTTCAGCACCACAACGAGTCAGGAGCAGTACGTCGCCGTGACACCCCTTGGCACCGTGAGGCGGCGTCGCCTGACCGGCCTTGTCCTCCTGTTCGCGCTGTTGTTCCTGGCCGCGGTGGCCAGCATCGCGCTCGGTTCCCGCTCGCTCGCGCCCGGCACCGTCTTCGACACCGTGCGCGACGCGTTGACCTGCCCGGGCGGCCCTTTCAGCTGTCCGGCGCAGACCGCCGAGGACCAGATCGTGCGGTCGCTGCGGTTGCCGCGCACGGCGCTCGCGGTGCTCACCGGCATCGCGCTCGGCGTCACCGGCGCGCTGGTCCAGGGCTACACCCGAAACCCGCTGGCGGACGCGAGCCTGCTCGGACTGAATTCCGGCGCCGCGTTTCTCGCCGCGCTGAGCATGTACGTATTCGGCTTCACCATGCCGGAGCAGTACATCTGGTTCGCGTTCGCCGGAGCATTGCTGACCGGACTCGCCGTCTTCGGTTTCTCGTCCATCGGCGGCGGCAAGGCCAGCCCGCTCAGCCTGGTGCTCGCGGGCGCCGCGCTCACCGCGTTCCTACAGGCCATGACGAACGCCATTGCGCTGCTGGACCCCGCGGCGCTGGACACCTATCGCTTCTGGGTGGTCGGCGCGGTCGCCGGGCGGGACGCGCACGTGTTCTGGCAGGTGCTGCCGTTCTTGGCAATAGGTTTGGTGCTCGCCGTCGTGGCCGCGCCCGGTCTCAATCTGCTCACCCTCGGCGACGAGGTCGCGCGCGGACTCGGCGTGCACGTCGGCCGCAGCCGCGCGCTCGGGCTCACCGCGGTGGTGCTGCTGTGCGGAGGCGCGACCGCGGCCGTCGGGCCGATCGCCTTTCTCGGACTCATCGTCCCGCACGCCGCGCGGATGTTCACCGGACCCGACTTCCGCTGGCTCATCCCCTATTCGGGATTGCTCGGCGCACTGCTACTGCTGGTCGCCGACGTCGCGGGCAGGCTCGTCGCACGGCCCGGCGAGCTCCAGGCCGGTGTGATGCTCGCCCTCGTCGGCGCGCCGTTCTTCATCGCGCTCGTGCGCCGCCGAAAGCTGGTGAACCTGTGAGACTCGAACGCTCCGGCACCGCGACCACCGGGAGGACACGGTGAACGTCGACGTGAGAACCACGGACGCGCAGCCCGATTCGGCAGGCCTGCGGAAGGTGCGGCCCGCCTTGCGGATCGGTCCGGTCTCGCTGGTGCTGCGACCGGTGATGGTCGCGACCGTGCTAGCGCTCGCCGCGCTCGCCTTCGCGCTGTTCTGCGTGGACATCGCCGTGGGCGACACGCACATTCCGATCGGGCGGGTGCTCGACGTGCTCTCCGGCGGCGGCAGCCGATCGCAGCGCTACATCGTGCTGGACTCGCGGCTGCCGCGGGCACTCACCGCCCTGGTCGTGGGCGCGGCGCTCGGCCTGGCGGGCGCGATCACGCAATCGATCCTGCACAACCCGCTGGCCAGCCCGGACATGCTCGGCATCACCACCGGCGCCAGCCTCGGCGCGGTGTCGGTGCTCGTCGCCACCGGCGGCGCCACGACAGGTTTCGCGGCCACCCTCGGCGCGCCGCTGGCCGCGCTGCTCGGCGGATTGCTCACCGCCGCCGTGATCTACGCGCTCGCGCTCGGACGCACGGCCACCGGCGAATTCGGCGCGACCGGTCTGCGGCTGGTGCTCATCGGCATCGGCGTCAACGCGCTGCTCATGGCGGGCATCAGCTGGGTGCTCACCCTAGGGACCTGGCAGGACGCCTCCCGCGCACAGCTGTGGCTGACCGGATCGCTCAACGGTTCCACCACGAACCAGCTGGTGCCCGCGACACTGGCGCTGGCTTTCGTCGCGCTCGTCGCCGTGGGTTCGGCGCGCACACTGGCGGCGCTGCGGCTCGGCACCGAGACCACCCGTGCGCTCGGCGTGCGAATCCAGACCCAGCAGGCCATCCTGATCGGCTCGTCGGTGGTGGCCGCCTCGGTCGCGACCGCGGCCGCCGGTCCGATCGCGTTCGTCGCGCTGGCCGGGCCGCAGATCGCGCGGCGGCTGCTGCGCACGCCGGGCGAACCGTTGATCGGTTCGGCGCTGATCGGTGCGATCCTGGTGGTCGGAGCGGACGCGGCCGCGCGCACGCTGTTCCCGATCGACCTGCCCGTCGGCATCGTGACCGCCGGGTTCGGCGGACCGTTCCTGCTGTACCTGCTCGTGCGTCTGAACCGGAAGGCGACCCTGTCATGACCGTCACCACCACCGCCACCGCGCACCAGCTGGCCGCAGCGGACATCAGCCTCGGCTACGGCGACCGCGTCATCGTCGACGGACTCACCCTCGACATCACCCCCGGCGTGATCACCACCGTCATCGGCCCCAACGGCTGCGGCAAGTCCACCCTGCTGCGCTCGCTCGGCCGGTTGCTGCGGCCGCGCGAGGGCCGGATCCTGTTGGACGGCAAGGCCATTTCCTCGATGAAGACCAAGGACGTCGCGCGGGTGGTCGGCATGCTGCCGCAGACGCCGGTCGCGCCGGAGGGATTGACGGTCGCCGACCTGGTCGCGCGCGGGCGTCATCCGCACCAGTCCTGGATCCGGCAGTGGTCGGCGGCCGACGAGACGGAGGTGATGACCGCGCTCGAGCAGACCGGCATCGCCGACCTGGCCGACCGCGCGCTCGACGAGCTCTCCGGCGGCCAGCGCCAGCGCGCCTGGATCTCCATGGCGCTGACGCAGGGCACCGACATCCTGTTGCTCGACGAGCCGACGACCTACCTCGATCTCGCGCATTCGCTCGAGGTCCTCGATCTGGTCGACCGGCTGCACGACGATCTCGGCCGCACCGTGGTGATGGTGCTGCACGACCTGAACCTGGCCATCCGGTACAGCGATCAGCTCGTCGTCATGCACGCCGGACGGATCGTCGCGCAGGGCGCCCCCGGCGACATCGTCACCGCCGCACTGCTGAAAGAGGTCTTCGGGTTGGACGCCTCGGTGCTCGAGGACCCGGTGTCCGGCAGGCCGATGATCGTGCCGATCGGCACCCGGCACGTGCTGCCCAGCGCGACCGCGGATTGATCCATCCGGTTCGCGAGGTATGACCAATACCACACAGCTACCGGACAGTTACGACAGGGTGTAGTACGCATTCGTGTCGTTGGGTCCGTAAACTTGGGGAATGGCAGGACTCGGTGAACTCGAGAAAGCGGTCATGGACCAGTTGTGGTCGAGCGACGAACCGCAGACCGTCCGGCAGGTGCACGAGGCACTGGCCGCGCGCCGCGAACTCGCGTACACCACGGTGATGACCGTGTTGCAGCGACTCGCCAAGAAGAACTTGGTGGTCCAGCGGCGTGACGACCGCGCGCATCGGTACGCGCCCGTGCACACTCGCGACGAACTGGTCGCCTCGCTCATGGTGGACGCGCTGCAACAGGCCGACGCCGCGGGCAGCCGCGCCGCCGCGCTGGTGCATTTCGTGGAGCAGGTCGGACGTGACGAAGCGGATGCGCTCCGCGAGGCACTCGCTAAGCTCGAAGCATCCGAAGGCAACCAACCACCGCCCAAGTAGTATCGGGGATGGCCGCACGGCCCCCGGGCCTCACAAAGCCGTGAGCGCCAGGCCCCACAACGCAGTGAGCTGAGTCGATGAACGCAACCGCGCCGGTCTTCGCCGGTCTCGCCTTGCTTCTCGCGGGGCCCGCCCCTGCGCTGCTCAGCCGCGCGACCTGGCCGTATCGGACACCCCGCGCGGCACTGGTGTTGTGGCAGGCCATCGCGCTCGCCGCCGTGCTCAGCGCCTTCGGTTCCGGTCTCGCCATCGCCGCCGAACTGCTGGTGCCCGGGCCCGACGGACGTCCCACCACCTCCCCCACCCGCGAGATCGACGCGCTGGGCCTGCCACTGTGGCTGGCCTACGTCACCGTCTTCGCGCTGACCCTGTTGATCGGCGCGCGGCTGATCTTCTCGGTGATCCGCGTCGGGGTGCACACCCGCAGGCGCCGGGCACGGCACCGGATGCTGGTCGACCTGCTCGACCAGAGCGGTCCACACCGGCCCGCGCACGACATCCGGGTGCTCGCCGCGCCCGAACCCATCGCCTACTGCCTGCCCGGTCTGCGCCAGCGGGTCGTGCTCAGCGCGGGCACGCTGACCAACCTGGATCACTCCGAGGTCAAGGCGATCGTCAGCCACGAGCGCTCGCACCTGCGGGCCAGGCACGATCTGGTGCTCGAGGCGTTCACCGCGGTGCACGAGGCGTTTCCGCGGGTGGTGCGCAGCAAGGCCGCGCTCGGCTCGGTCAAGCTGCTCATCGAGTTGCTCGCCGACGACTCCGCCGTCAAGGTCACCGGTCCCAAACCGCTCGCGCGGGCACTGGTGGCGTGCGCGAAGTCGACCGCGCCGCAGGGCGCGCTCGCCGCGGGCGGTCCGACCACGCTGATCCGCATCCAGCGGCTGAGCGGGCGGATCGGCGATTTCCGGATCGCCTCGGCCGCGTACCTCGGCTCGGTCGCCATCCTCGTCGTTCCCACGTTGGCCGTCGCGGTACCCTGGCTGGTCGAACTCAGTCGGTTGTTCCGCCACTGACCTCCTCGATCCGGCGGTCGCGCCGGTCGCCTCGCTTCACCCCGTTCAGGACGTCGCGGTCCGCCGCGCCCGTTCGCGTGCCGAGCAGTCGTCGCGCACGTCGAAACACGAAAGGCCCCCACCCTTTGACTCCCTCGCCCGCCGCCGCGGCGCCCAGCGTCACCTTCGCTGATCTGGGCCTGCCCGTTCCGCTCGTCCAGGCGCTACGCCGCGACGGCATCGAGGCGCCCTTCCCCATCCAGGCCGCGACGGTCCCGGACACGCTGGCGGGCAAGGACGTCCTCGGCCGCGGCCCGACCGGATCCGGCAAGACCCTCGCCTTCGGGCTACCCATGCTGGCGCGGCTCGCGGGCGGCGCCGCCAAACCGGGACGGCCGCGCGGACTGGTGCTGGTGCCGACCAGGGAGCTGGCCGCGCAGATCGAGCGCGCGCTCGACGAGCCCGCGCTCGCGCTCGGCCTGCGCATCGCCTCGGTGGTGGGCGGCTCGCCGATCAAGCGCCAGGCCGATCGGTTGGCGCGCGGCGTCGACCTGCTCATCGCCACCCCCGGCCGGTTGCAGGACCTGATCCTGCAAGGCTCGGCCGACCTATCCGACGTGCTGATCACCGCGCTGGACGAGGCCGACCACATGGCCGACATGGGCTTCCTTCCGCAGGTCACCAAGTTGCTCGACCGGACGCCGAAGGACGGTCAGCGCCTGCTGTTCTCCGCGACCCTGGACGGCGAGGTCGACAAGCTGGTCAAGCGATACCTGCGCTCGCCGGTGACGCACTCCACCGCGCCGCCGTCGGCCGCTGTCGCCACCATGTCGCACCACCTGCTGTACGTGCGCAAGAACGACAAACGCGACGTCGTCGCCGAGATCGCGTCCCGCGACGGGCTCACCATCCTGTTCGTGCGCACCAAGCACGGGGCGGACCGGCTGGCCAAGCAGCTGCGCGCGGCCGGTGTGGCGGCGGGCGCGTTGCACGGCGGCAAGGCGCAGAACAACCGGACGCGCACGCTCGCGGCCTTCGCGGACGGCAGCGTCCCGGTGCTCGTCACCACCGACGTCGCCGCGCGCGGCATCCACGTCGACGGCATCTCCCTCGTCGTGCACGTCGACCCGCCCGCTGAGCCCAAGGCCTATCTGCACCGGGCGGGCCGCACCGCCCGCGCGGGCGAGGACGGCGTCGTCGTCACCTTGGTCACCGAGGTGGAGCGGACCGACGTGGAGAAGATGACCCGCAAGGCGGGGGTGGATATCGAGGGTCTCGAGGTCGCACCCGGGGATCGCCAGCTGGCCGCGATCACGGGTGCGCGGAGGCCGTCGGGAGTTCCGATCATCCTGTCCGGCGCCGCAGTGGTGAAGTCCGAAGGGGCAGGCGAACGCGGGGCAGCGAAGTCCAACGGACGCCGGGCGTCCTCGAGTGCGAAGTCCACCAGGAACCGGACTGCCGCGGGTGCGGATACCACCGGGCACCGGGCTGCCACAGGCGGAAAGTCCAGCCGACGTGGGGCTGCCGCAGGCGCGAAGCTCGGCGGACCTCGAGCCGCCGTGGCGACGAAGTCCGATGGACGCACCGCTGCTGTACGTGCCGACGGTGTTCGTTCGACCGAAAGCCGCGGCCACGCAGTCGAACCCGCGCGCCGATCGACCGCGGACGGCACGTCGGCTCCGAACCGCCGCCGCACCGACACCCGCGACCGCATCGCGCCCCGCTCCGACGGCTCCGCTCCGGCCCCCCGCACTCGCTCCGGCCGCCGCTCCGCCGACCCCACGCCGACCCGCGACACCACGGGCCAGCCCCGTCGCCGCGGCACCGGCGGCCAGCGCCGCCGCAGCAGCTGACCACCTCGCGCACTGGGTTTCGCTCACCGACACACGGTCCCGGCTCGGCGTGTCCCGCACACCTCTCGCACGCCTCGCGCGAGCACCGCGGCTGTACGGCCGGTAGCTGGTGGATGGCAGGCGCGACACGCCCGGGATGCATGGGCGACGCGCCGAATGGGTGCCCGCGTATCGGCAGGTCCGCTAATTCGGGGCAAACTGCATTGATGCCGCATCATCCGTTGGGGGCCGTGGTTTGCGCGCTCGTCGCCGCGTTGTTGTTCGCGGTGGCGGCGGTGGCGCAGCAGCGGGCTGCGGCGGCGGTGCCGGAGGAGCAGTCGCTGGTCGGGGCGCTCGTGCGCAGTCCGCGGTGGTGGGCCGGTGTCGGCGGGGACGTGGGCGGGTACGGGATGCAAGTCGCGGCGCTCGCGCTGGGGCCGGTGCTGCTGGTGCAGCCGATTCTGGTCAGTTCGCTGGTGTTCGCGCTGCCGCTGTCGGCGCGGCTCAATCGACGGCGGGTCGGGGCGCGCAACTGGGCGGCCGCGTCGGCGCTCGTCGCGGCGCTGGCCTGCTTCCTCCTCGTCGGCAATCCTTCCGAAGGCGATTCGACTGCGCCACTGCGGGATTGGGTGGTCCCGCTGGCGATCCTGCTCGGCGCGATCGCCGCCGCGGTCGCCGTCGCGCTCGGCAGTGCCGACCGCGGCCGCCGCGCGTTGCTGTTCGGCGCGGCGGGCGGCGCGCTGTACGGGCTGGCCGCCGCGCTGACCTCCTACGTCACCGATCTGTTCGAGCACGGCATCGGCCATGTCCTCGGCAGCTGGCAGACGTGGGCGCTGGTCGCCTCCGGCCTGGTCGGCGTCTACTTCCAGCAGCGCGCGTTCCAAGCCGGTTCGCTCACCGCGTCCCTCCCCGCCGTCACCATCGCCGAACCGCTGGCCGCCGCCTTCCTCGGCCTCACCGTGCTCGACGAAAACCTGCGCACCAACGATTTCGGAGTGCTGATCACCGCGCTCGCCGTAGTCGTCATGTGCGCCACCACAATCCAACTCTCCCGCGCACAAGCCGCCGCCTGACCACTCGAGTCGCACACGGGACGGTGCCGATCCCCTGTCGGCGTTGTCCGCTCGAGGCACCGGCGACGAGTCCGACACACGGACGCCCAGTCCCGCCAGTTGGGACCGGCGCCCCGCTGCGCCGGAGAATCGCCGCGCAGCCCCGAGCTCACGGTTAGTATGGGTCAAGTGCAGTTTCTCCCTGGACACCAGCCGCCGTACGACCTCACCTACGACGACATCTTCCTCGTCCCGAACCGGACCGACGTCGCGTCCCGATTCGACGTGGACCTGTCGACCGTCGACGGTTCCGGCACCACCATCCCCATCGTCGTGGCGAACATGACCGCGGTCGCGGGCCGCCGCATGGCCGAGACGGTCGCGCGGCGCGGCGGCATCGTCGTCCTACCGCAGGACCTGCCGATCAGCGCGGCCGCCGACACCATCGCGTTCGTCAAGAGCCGCTCGCTCACCGCCGACACCCCGGTCACGCTGGACCCGGATCGGTCGGTCTCCGAGGCCGTGGCGCTGATGCACAAGCGCGCGCACGGAGCTTTGGTCGTGGTCGAGGGCGGCAAGCCGGTCGGCGTGGTCACCGAGGGCTCCTGCACCGATGTGGACCGTTTCGCCCGGCTGCGCGAGGTGGCTGTCACCGATTTCGTGCAAGCACCCGCCAGCACCTCCCCCCGCGAACTGTTCGATCTGCTCGAGTCCGAGCACGCGCATCTTGCCGTGCTCACCGCCGAGGACGGCTCGCTGACCGGCGTGATGACCCGCACCGGCGCCATCCGCGCGGGCATCTACCAGCCCAACGTCGACGGCAACGACCAGCTGCGCGTCGCGGCCGCGGTCGGCATCAACGGCGACGTGGCCGCGAAGGCCAAGGCGCTGGTCGACTCGGGCGCCGACCTGCTCGTCATCGACACCGCGCACGGCCACCAGGCGAAGATGCTCGAAACGTTGCGCGCAGTCGCCGATCTCGGCCTCGGCGTGCCGCTGGTCGCGGGCAATGTGGTCTCGGCGGAGGGCACCCGCGATCTCGCCGCGGCGGGCGCGGACATCGTCAAGGTCGGTGTCGGCCCCGGCGCCATGTGCACCACGAGGATGATGACCGGCGTCGGTCGCCCGCAGTTCTCGGCCGTGGCCGAATGCGCCACCGCCGCAAAGGAACTCGGCGTGCACATCTGGGCCGACGGCGGTGTCCGGCACCCGCGCGACGTGGCGCTGGCGCTGGCCGCGGGCGCGTCCAACGTGATGATCGGTTCCTGGTTCGCGGGCACCTACGAGTCCCCCGGCGATCTCCGGGTGGACCGCGACGGCAACGCCTACAAGGAGAGCTTCGGCATGGCCTCCAAGCGCGCCGTCGCCGCGCGCACCGCGACCGACAGCGGCTTCGATCGGGCGCGCAAGGCACTGTTCGAGGAGGGCATCTCCAGCTCGCGTATGCGACTGGACCCCGAGCGCCCCGGCGTGGAGGACCTGATCGACCACATCTGCTCCGGCGTGCGCAGCGCCTGCACCTACGCGGGCGCCCGCACCCTCACCGAGTTCCACGACAAGGCCGTGCTCGGCGTGCAGTCCGCGGCGGGTTTCGCGGAAGGACGTCCGCTGCCCAGCGGATGGTGAGCACCGACACGCGAACAGCGCCGTTACCGGCCGACGCGCTTCACCGCGTCGGCCGGTAACATGGTGGTTGCCGGGTTCGCCCGGCGCCACGATTCCGCATGCCGAAAGGAACAAGTTGTCACCCGCGTCCGAGGGCGCCGCACAGGAGGGCTCCTCTACCGAGCCGGGTGACAAACCCGGCGCTCTCCTTCTCGCAGCAAGCCAGCCCGAACCAGCTCGTCCCCGCGCGTCCCGTGATTCCGCGCTCCGCGGGCGGTGTTGATCGTGTCCACCGTCCTCACGATTCTCAGCCTGGTCGGGTTCGTCGCACTCACCGCAGGCACCGCGCTGTTCGTCGCGGCCGAATTCTCTCTCACCGCCCTGGAACGCAGCACCGTCGAGGCGCACGCCCGCACCGGTGACGTGCGCTCGCGGATGGTCCGGCAGGCGCACCGCACGCTGTCGTTCCAGCTGTCCGGCGCCCAGCTCGGTATCACCATCACCACGCTGATCACGGGTTACATCGCCGAGCCGGTGATCGCGCGACTGCTCGCGCCGGTGTTCACCACGATCGGCTTGAACTCGAGTGCGGCCAACGGCGTCTCACTAGCGCTCGCCCTGGTGCTGGCCACCTCGCTGTCGATGATCTACGGCGAGCTGGTGCCCAAGAACATCGCCATCGCCAAGCCGATGGCGACCGCGCGGATGACCGCGGGCCCGATGGTCGGCTTCTCGGTGGTGTTCAAGTGGATGATCCACTTCCTGAACAGCACCGCGAACTGGGTGGTGCGCCGCCTCGGCGTGGAGCCCGCGGAGGAGTTGCGCTCGGCGCGTTCGCCGCAGGAGCTCGGCTCGCTGGTGCGCACCTCGGCGCAGCGCGGCGCGCTCGATCAACGCACCGCGCTGGTGATGGACCGCTCGCTGCAGTTCGGCGAGCGCAGCGCCGAGGAGCTGATGACGCCGCGGGTGAAGGTGGAGTCGCTGGACAAGTCCGACACCATCGCCGACCTGATCGCCGCCGCCAGCCGCACCGGCTACTCGCGGTTCCCGGTGATCGACGGCGATCTCGACAACACCCTCGGCGTGGTACACGTCAAGCAGGCGTTCACCCATCCCGCGAACGCGCGGCGCACCATCCCGCTGCAGCTGCTGGCGCGTCCCGTTCCGGTGGTGCCCGCCAGCCTCGACGGTGACGAGGTGCTCGAACGCGTCCGCGCCGACGGCATGCAGGTCGCGCTGGTCGTCGACGAGTACGGCGGCACCGCGGGCATGGTCACCATGGAAGACCTGATCGAGGAGATCCTCGGCGACGTGCGCGACGAGCACGACGAAGAGGAGCGCGACGTGCGGCGGGTCTCCGACGGCTGGGACTGCTCGGGCCTGCTGCGCATCGACGAAGTCTCCCGCGCCACCGGCTACGACGCGCCCGAGGGCGAATACGAAACGCTCGGCGGCCTGGTGCTGACGGGTCTCGGCCGCATCCCGGTGGTCGGCGACGAGGTGGTGCTGCCGAATTCGAACGCCAACCACCGACACTCGTACGAAGCCGACCAGGGCGGCTGGATCGCCAAGGTCGAACGCATGGACGGCCGCCGCATCGACCGCGTCCGCCTGATTCCCGTCACCCCGGAGGCGCTGATCGCCCACACGTCGCAGGAGCACAGCCATGGGTGATCTGTTCGGTGTCCTGCTCACGGTGGTGCTGCTCGCGGGCAACGCCTTCTTCGTCGCCGCCGAATTCGCGCTGATCTCCGCGCGGCGCGACCGCCTCGAGGCGCTGGCCGCCCAGGGCAAGCGCAACGCCACCACGGTCATTCGGGCCGGTGAGAACCTGTCGATGATGCTGGCCGCCGCGCAGCTCGGCATCACGATCTGTTCGATCCTGCTCGGCCGCGTCGGTGAACCGGCCGTCGCGCACCTGCTGGAGGGGCCGTTCGAGCTGCTCGGCCTGCCCGACCAGCTGCTGCATCCGGTGGCCTTCGCCATCGCGCTGACCATCGTGGTGATCCTGCACATCCTCTTCGGCGAGATGATCCCGAAGAACATCGCGCTGGCCGGACCGGAACGCAGTGCGCTGCTGCTCGTTCCGATGCACCTGGTGTGGTTGCGGATCGCTCGTCCGCTGATCGCGATCTACAACCTGGCGGCGAATCTCTCGCTGCGGCTGCTGCGCATCGAGCCCAAGGACGAGCTCGAGGCCACCGTGTCCAGCGTGGAGCTCGCCGAGATGATCGGCGAGTCCCGTTCGGAGGGTCTGCTCGACGAGGAGGAGCACCGCCGCCTGACCCAGGCGCTCGGCACGTCCGATCGGATCGTCGCCGACGTGATGGTGCCGCTGGCCACGACCCGCTCGGTGCCGTTGCGCGGCAACGGAACCACGCTCGGCGACATCGAGACCGCGGTCACGGAGACCGGCTTCTCCCGCTACCCGGTGCGGGCGAGCGACGGTTCGCTGGTCGGCTACCTGCACGTGAAGGACGTGCTGGACAAGGTCGCCGACGAGTCGGCGGGCCCGAACACTCCGATCCCGCGCACCGACATCCGCCCGCTGCCGACGGTCGGCACGGGCACCACGCTCTTCGAGGCACTGGCCCGCCTGCGCCGCACCAGCAGCCACTTGGGTCGCGTCGTCGACACCCGCGGCAATACCGTGGGCATCGTGGCGCTGGAGGATCTGGTCGAGGAGTTCGTCGGCACGGTTCGCGACACCACCCACCGGATCGCCGAATGACGTGGGGCGTCACCGTGGTCCGGCGCGGTATCCAACCGCGCCGCGCGGTGGCGCCGTGCGGGTTCCCGACCGACGGTTCGGCAGCGCCCGTCGTCATGGGCGACGGTGGGGTACTGCCGCTGGTCATCGCCCGCGAATGCGCGCCAGGTGGCTCACCCGGACTCCGCCCGGCGGACTTCGCACCCGGATCGCCTTCACTCGTCCAGCCCGCGCGACGCTCGGTGACGGCGTCGTTGGTACGGCGGCGGTTCGCGGACGGCCTGCGTATCTCGCCCGATCGTCACGAGTCGCGCGAGGAGTCGGCGTGACGGTCGACAGGGTGCTGGCGGAATCGGAGTGGCGCGAGCGCGCCGCCGCGTATCGGGCGCGGTTGGACGAGCTCGTCGGACCGTATCTGGAGCGACGGGCCGCCGGTAACACGCATCCGGTGGTCGACTTCCTGTTCACCTATTACGGCAACAAGCCCGCCCAGTTGCGCCGGTGGCATCCCGGGTTCGGTGTCGCGTTGGCCGGGGCCCGCGAGTACGACGGGGCCCGGGGCTACCGCCGGGTCTCGGAGGCCGAGTGGTCCGGCCAGCTCGGGGCGCACGAGCTGTCCCCGCAAGTCGCCACAGCCGAGCGGTCCGGCCCGGCGGGTGCTTCTGAGCGCCCCCACCAAGTCGCGATACGCGAGCGGCCATACCTCGCCGCGGCGCTGGAGCAGTCCAGCCCGGCCGCGGCACCCGAGCGATCAAGCCCTACCGCGGCACCCGAGTTCTCCAACCAGGTCGCAGCGAGCGGGCAGACCGGCCCGGCCGCGCTGCCCGACGGAACCGGCCGGGTAGCAGCGGACGAGCTGACCGGCGAACGCATGGCCGGGCGGGGTCCGTGGGTCGTGTACGCGGCGGATCCCGCGTACCTCGCGCGCCGCCGCGACACCCTTGAATTCGTCGCGAACCTGTTGCGCGCCACGGCCTCCCGGCCCGCGCAGCTGTCTTGTTTCGGACTGCACGAGTGGGCGATGGTCTACCGCACCGACGACGTCCGCCACCGGCAGGTGCCACTGCGGCTGGGATCCGCGGGCACTGATGCGGTGGTCGAAGCGATGTCGTTGCGCTGCACCCACTTCGACGCGTTCCGCTTCTTCACGCCGGAGGCCGTCGGCCGCAACGCCCAGCCGCTCACCCGCGCCGACCAGGTCGCCAGGGAACAACCGGGTTGCCTGCACGCGAACATGGATTTGTACAAGTGGAGCTTCAAACTCGTTCCGCTGGTCCCCTCCCGGCTGGTCTTGGACTGCTTCGAATTGGCCTGCGACGCACGCGAACTCGATATGCGCGCCAGCCCCTACGACCTCACCGACTTCGGCTACATCCCGATCCCCATCGAAACCCCGTCCGGGCGTGCGGAGTACGTCCGCCGCCAGGCCGAGATCGCCGAGCGAGCCGCGACCTTGCGCACTACCTTGCTCGACGCCTGCGAACACCTACTCGCGGCGAGTGCCGATCACGTCGCCAGGTGATCAGGCTGCCGAAAGCATAGAGAAGTCTCAACCGGCGCGCCGCAGACTCCGCACCCAGGTCATTTCACCGGTCCCCATTCGCCTTCACATTCCGGCAAGTCCGCCTGAGCTGAGAGGTGGGCTGGGGGTGGCACCGCGCAGCGATGCCACCCCCGGGTTGCCTACGCGGACCTAGCCGCGCCTGCGCTTGTTGTAGAAGTACATGGTCAACGGGAAGAAGATCACCAGTAGCACAGCCGAGGACAACAGCACGAGCAGCAACTGCCCCGCGGTCACGTCACCCTTCATCAGGCCACGGGCGGCAGTCGCCGCGTGACTGACCGGATTGATGTCGACGATG
Source organism: Nocardia sp. NPDC050713 (assembly GCF_040654315.1). Classification (NCBI taxonomy): domain Bacteria; kingdom Bacillati; phylum Actinomycetota; class Actinomycetes; order Mycobacteriales; family Nocardiaceae; genus Nocardia; species Nocardia sp. NPDC050713. The sequence continues at coordinate 86,734 of NZ_JBFAHS010000004.1, forward strand.
AACTGCATCCAGCGGGGCATGGTTGCCGAGTCGACGAAGACGTTGCTGAGGAAGGCCAGCACCATCAACAACATGCTGCAGGTGAGCAGTGTTTCCGTCTTCTTGGCGAGCACGCCGATCACGGTGAAGATCCACGCGAACGAGAACGAGAACACCAGCAGCAGCAGGATGGCGAAGATCAGACCGATCGCGCCCGCCTCCGGCCGGTAGCCGAGCAGCATCCCGAGACCGGCGGTGAACACCAGCGCGAACAGGTACCGGCCCAAGTCGGCGACCATGGTGCCGACCAGAACGGCCGGCTGCCAGAACGGCATGGACCGGAACCGGTCGAAGATGCCCTTGACGATGTCGGAATTCACCGCGATGCCGGTGCTCGCCGTCTGCGTCACCGCGCCGACGACCAGCACGCCCGGCAGAAAGTACTGCAGGTAGTCGTCCGTCGATCCGGCGAACGCACCGCCGAACAAGTATTGGAATACCAGCAGGAAGATGATCGGCATCAGCATGATGTCGAAGAGGACTTCGACTGCCGAGTTCTTCATTTTCAGCAGCGCCCGCTCAGCCAGGGCGAACGTGGCCGTGACGGGATTGGACCGCGGCGGTGCCCCGTTGGCCAGCAGAACCGAATCCAGAGGGTCGACGATGCCTGCTCGCGGGGAAACTGTCATGTTCGGGGTGCTCACGCCGCATCCTCCTCGTTCTCAATGGCGGTGTCGTCTTCGGCGGGATGACCGGTCAGTTCCAGGAACACCTCATCGAGGCTCGGCTGGCCGAGCGCGTAACTGACGATGTCGATTCCGGACTGTGCGAGCACGCCGAGCGCGTGCGCGACCCGTCCGGTATCGGAGACGGCGGCCGAGAGCGTCGCCGGATCGGATCCGAGGTGCACCGAGACGCCGAGCAGCTCGGCCAGAACGGATTCGGCTTCGCCCCGCTGCTGCGGGTCGCGCACCCGGACGTGCAGCGCGCCCGAGCCGACAGAAGCCTTGAGCTCGCTGGGGGTACCCTCGGCGACGACCTTGCCGTGGTCGATCACCGCGATTCGGTCGGCGAGTTGGTCGGCCTCGTCGAGGTATTGGGTAGTGAGCACCACCGTGGTCCCCCGGGCGACCACCCCGCGGACGAGATCCCAGACCTGGTTGCGGCTGCGCGGATCCAAACCGGTGGTCGGCTCGTCGAGGAAGATGAGCAGTGGGGTGCTGACGACGCTCGCCGCGATGTCCAGCCTGCGGCGCATCCCGCCGGAGTAGGTCGAGGCCTTTCGGTCGGCCGCATCGGCGAGGCCGAACGCGTCCAAGAGGTCGTCGGCCTTCTGTTTGGCCGTAGCGCAGGGGTACCCGAGCAACCTCGCCAGGAGCACCAGGTTCTGGCGGCCGGTGAGATCCTCGTCGACGGAAGCGAACTGGCCCGTCAGACCGACCAGTTTGCGCACCGACTCGGCTTCGGCCACGACATCGTGACCGAAAACCCGTGCCGTACCACCATCCGGTTGTAGCAGCGTGGCGAACATCCTGAGCGCGGTGGTCTTCCCGGCCCCGTTTGGGCCGAGAACGCCGTAAACATGTCCGCTCTGCACGGCAAGTTCGAGACCGTCCACCGCACGAGTTTCTCCGAAAACCTTGACGAGGCCATTGGCCTCCAAGGCAAGAGAGGAATTCACTTTCAGCTCCCCAGAGAATAGTTGACCCACTCCGTGGACGAATGCGTTCTTACCGTTGAATCCATTGATCGGGCCCACGGGTCGGGTGGAGCGCGCTGCCCCGATCAGGAGGCTACACGAGATGCCTTCCGACCGCCTATGAGTGTCACGAACTTATAACAAACAGCCTCTGAGCTGCGCTGGAATACGCGCCCTATAGCGGCAGTCCCTATTGCAATATTATCCGACTAATAGGTCTGTTTAATAGCGCTATTCGACTGTGGATATAGCCGACCGATGCTTGTCTGTCAGCTGCCCCAGCAACGGAACGAGCTCGTTGGGACTCGGCTCGGCCAGCATTTCCTGGCGGATACGTTCCGCGCTTTCGGTGAACGACGGCTCAGCCAGTACCCGCTGGATCTGCTCGCGCAGGACAGAAACTGCACGGCGTGCCCCAGGTCGACCTTGCTCGACGCCTGCGAACACCTGCTCCCGGCGAGTGCCGATCACCTCGCCAGGTAGATCCCGCACAACTCGACCGTGACATGCGGCACCGCGAGGTCGGCGAGATCCAGCAGCCGACATCCTCGGCCCACCACGCCGGATTGTTACCGTGAAATATGCCCAGCGAATCCCCGGTAGCGGCGACTCTGCGTCGCGAGCAGCTCCGCGACTTCCTTCGCACCCGCCGCGCCCGGCTCACCCCCGGTGACGTCGGCCTGATCGCCGCGGGCAAGCGGCGCACGCCGGGGCTGCGCAGGGAGGAGGTCGCGATGCTGGCCGGGGTCGGCGTCTCCTGGTACACGTGGCTCGAGCAGGGACGCGACATCAACGTGTCGGCCGAGGTGCTCGACGCGGTCGGTCGCGCACTGCGCCTGACCGAGCCCGAGCGCGCGCACCTCTACGTGCTGGCCGGTCTCAATCCGCCCCGCGCGGGTGCGGCGCGCGACACCGAGGTCTCGTCTCAGCTTCGGCAGGTGGTCGACGCGTGGGCGCCACGTCCGGCGATCCTGCGCGACCGCTATTGGAATCTGCTCGCCGTCAACGAGGCGACGCGCATCGTCTTCGGCTATGACGACACCGACCGCAACTGCATCGTCTCGTTCTTCACCAACGCCCGCTACCGCGGCATGCACGACCCGTGGACGTTTATCGCGCCCGCGGTCGTCGCCGCCTTCCGCGCCGATGCCGACCAAGCCCCCGACGATCCGGAGTTCCGCCGCGTCATCGACGAACTCGCCGCGGTGAGTACCGAATTCGCCGAGCTGTGGGCCCGGCACGACGTCGGCGTCCCCGCGCAGGGCGTGAAAGCGGTGCGCCATCCGGCGGCGGGCGAGCTGTTCTTCGACGTGACGACCTTGGTGGTCGCGGACCGCCCCGATCACCACCTCGAGCTGTACCACCCGCGGCCGGGCACCGCGACCGAGGAGCGGGTCGCCCAGCTCTTGCGGAGCCCGGTAGCCGCCTCGGTCTGATCACCAGGGTGGTGTTGCCGGACCCATGTCGACCACGCACTGTTCGCCACGCGTCGGGCTCGGCAGGCTGAATGCCATGACGCACAACACTTCCGGCACATTCCGATTCCAGGACAAGATCGCGCTCGTCACCGGCGGCTCGAGCGGGATGGGCCTGGCGACCGCGCGACGACTGCTGGCCGAGGGCGCCTCCGTGGTGATCACCGGCCGGGACAAGACCCGGCTCGATGCCGCGGTCCAGGAACTCGGCGGCGGTGACCGCCTGCTCGCGATGCCCGGTGACGCGTCCAGCCTCGCCGATCTCGACGCATTGGCCGACGCGATCCGGGAACGCTTCGGACACCTGGACGTGGTCTTCGCCAATGCCGGTGTCGCTTCGTTCCAACCGCACGCCGACGTCACCGAGGCCGAGTTCGACCGCGTGGTCGACATCAACTTCAAGGGCGTGTTCTTCACGATCCAGAAGACTCTGCCGCTGCTGTCCGACGGCGCCGCGATTGTCGTCAACGCCTCGTGGACCCTGCACCGCGGCATGCCGGGCGCTTCGCTCTATGCGGCGACCAAGGCGGCGGTGCACAACCTCGCGCACACCCTCGCCGCGGAGCTGGGCCCGCGGCGGCGAATCCGCGTCAACTCGGTGAGCCCCGGCTACATCGAGACCCCGATGTTCCACGCCGAAGTGTCCCCGGAGGCGCAGACCGCCGTCGTCGGCGAGGTGGTCGCCGGACGCGTCGGCACCGCCGAGGACGTCGCCGACGCCGTCGCGTTCCTCGCGTCCGCGGAGGCGTCGTACGTCAACGGACAGGACCTGATCATCGACGGCGGTCTGGTCGCCTCGATCCCGGGCAAGCTCCTTTGAGCTCGTCAGTGCGTCACTTGACGTCCAATGGCTGGAAGGCCGGGGCGCGCTTCTCGAGGTAACTCCGCACCCCTTCGGCCGCGTCGGGGCGGCGGAAGGATTCGACCATCAGCCGGTCGGCGACCTGAACGGCGGTGTCGAAGTCGATGTCGAGCCCCTGGTACACCTGCTCCTTGATGACGCTCATCGAGGTGGGCGAACTGAACCGCGCCAGCTCGGTGGCGTACTCGACAGCCGCCGTCAGCAGGTTCGCCGAATCGACGACTCGGTCGACCAGACCCAACCGGTGGCCTTCTTCGCCGTTGATCACACGTCCGGACAACAGCAGGTCGAGGGCTCGGCTCGTACCGATGAGCCGTGGCAGCAACCACGCCATGCCGTACTCGGCGATCAGCCCGCGCCGGGCGAACGCCGTGCCGAGCTTGGCCTCGGGCGTGCTGAACCGCAGGTCGCAGTACAGCGCCTCGACCAGGCCGAGGCCGACCGCCGCACCGTTGATGGCGGCGATCAGCGGTTTGCGCACGGTCAGCGGAAACGCGCGCGGCCGTGGCCGTTTCATCGGCTGCAGATCGTCGGCGGTGCTGGCCTCGTGCAGGTCTTCCATGTCGGCTCCGGCGCAGAAGCCGCGCCCGGCGCCGGTGACGACGATGGCCCGCACGTCGGGGTCGGCTTCGGCTTCGTCCAGGAGCTCGAAGTATCGCCGCTCGAGTTCGTCGTTCCAAGCGTTGAGGCGTTCGGGTCGGTTCAGAGTGAGTATCAGGACCGCACCGCGCCGTTCCGCCAGGACCGGCTGTCTCAGCTCGGTCGCTGGGCTCTGCTCGCTCATTTGGTTCCTTTCTGATGAACCACTGCACAGTGATTCAGGGGCGGCGCGCATCAGCGGTACTTGCGCAGTTCCTGTTTGGCGATGGCGCGCTTGTGGACTTCGTCGGGGCCGTCGGCCAGGCGCAGGGTTCGAACATCGGCCCAGGCACGAGCGAGCGGGAAGTCGTCGGTGACACCGGCGCCACCGTGTACCTGGATGGCTCGATCGAGGATCTTCAGCGCCATGCTCGGCGCGGCCACCTTGATGGCGGCGATCTCCGTGCGCGCGGCCTTGTTGCCGACGGTGTCCATCATCCACGCGGCCTTCAAGGTGAGCAGCCGGGTTTGTTCGATCTCGATGCGCGCCTCGGCGATCCAGTCCTGGATGTTGGCTCGCTCGCTGAGCGGCGACCCGAAGGTGGTACGGGATTCGGCGCGGCGGCAGAGCAACTCCAGTGCCCGCTCGGCGACACCGATCGCGCGCATGCAGTGGTGGATCCGGCCCGGCCCGAGCCGAGCCTGACTGATCGCGAACCCCTCCCCTTCACCGGCGAGGACGTCGGCCGCGGGCACTCGCACGTTGTGGAAGTCGATTTCGGCGTGCCCCTCGCGATCCATGTAGCCGAAGACCGGCAGGCTGCGCAGGACGGTGATACCCGGCGCGTCGATCGGCACGACCATCATCGACTGCTGGCGGTGCGCCGGGGCGTCCGGATCGGTCTTGCCCATCACGATCAGCACCGTGCAGTTCTTGTGCATGGCGTTGGAAGCGAACCACTTTCGACCGTTGAGCACGTATTCGTCGCCATCGCGGGTCATGCTGAGCTCGATGTTGGTGGCGTCCGAGCTGGCGACCGCGGGTTCGGTCATCGCGAAGGCCGAGCGAATCGTGCCGTCCAGCAGTGGCCGGAGATACTTCTCCTTGTGGGCTTCGGTGCCGAAGAGCGTGAGGACCTCCATGTTGCCGGTGTCCGGCGCCGCGCAGTTGGTCGCCTCTGACGCGAGGTGCGGGCTGCGGCCCATGATCTCGGCCAGCGGCGCGTATTCGAGGTTGGTCAACCCGGGCCCCCATTCCGGGTGCGGGTGGAACAGATTCCACAATCCGCGGCGCCGCGCTTCCGCCTTGAGGTCTTCGATGATCGGCGGGTGGAAGTGCGGATCACCGGCCTTGTGCATCTGCTCCTCGTAGACGGACTCCGCCGGATAGACCCGTTCCTCCATGAACGCGAGCAGGTCCGTCCGGTAGCGCTCGGCGCGCTCGGAAACATCGAATAGCTGCATGAGAACTCCTGTGCGAAAGCGGAACCCAGAACCTGCGCGATGCAGGGGCCGCACTCCCGTTGTACTTGACTTCGACGTCAACTTCAAGTCTCTGCTTCGGCTTGACCGAAGGCATGAACCCGAGTCGGCCGATCGGGACGCGAGAAGGTTCGCGATACGCACGCGCGCCTGTTTCCCTTCGCGCGTGGGGAACAGCGGGTAGCAATGTTGGCCGCCGACGCACTCGTGGTAGTCGATGTCCACTCCCGCGGCCGCCGCGCGCGCCACGAGCGCACGAGCGTCGGCGTTGACCAGGTCCGCGGTCCCGCAGAACAGCGAGATCGGGCCGAGACCCGACAGCTCGCCGTGTATCGGACTGACTCGCGGATCGTCGAGCGGCAGATCCCCGGCATACAAGCGACCGGCTTCGAGCAAGCCGGGAACGTCGAGCATCGCGTCGACGCGCGCGAGCCGAGCCACGTCGGGATCGCTGAAGGTGATATCCAGCCAGGGGGCGATCAAAATGATTCGTCGCGGCTGCGGCACCCCGCGAAGGCGCAACTGCTGGGCGACGGCGAGCGCCATGCCGCCGCCCGCGGAATCGCCGAGCAACTGGAAACCGGAAGGGTTTTCGGCCGACATCTCCGCCGCGATCGCCGTCGCGGTGGCCACGACGCGTTCGGCGGTGGCCATCGGCGCCAGCGGATAGATGGGCACGGTGATCTCGACGGACGCGGCCCGCGCGATCTTCGCCACCGCCCACCACTGCACCGGGGAGATCTCGGCGACGTACGCACCGCCGTGGAAATACAGAACGCCCGGGGATGCCCGCACCCCTCGTGGCGTAAGGCGGTAACACACCCACCCGCATCGACTTTCGACGGCGATGTCTATGCCGCGTCGCAGTCGCTGCGGCGGCGCCACCCACGCCGGTCGCCTTCGCATGGCTTCGAGAGCGCGATGGAGACCCTCGGCGTCGGCGAGGAGCTTCTTGCGCCCCGAAGCGCACAACAGGGCGGTGACGATATGACTGGAAGGACTGGGCACGGCGGCTCCGATCGGTGACGAACCGTCGGATCGAGGGCATGCCGACCCGACGTGCATACGGATGCCGTACGAGTGAAACATTTCAGCGATATGTTTCACAAGCCTCCGGCGTCACTCCGGCTGGAGCACCCCTTCGACCAGGGCGGTGACGAGCGTCGACGCCGTGGCGACGCTCGATTGCCGACCCGTCAAACGGTCTGCGTACAAGATGGATTCACCCAGTCGCACCACCGCGAACGCGAGGGTGTCCAAATCCACCGAGGGCCGGAAGCCGCCCTCTTGGATATCGCGATCCAGCAGGTCCCGGATCGCGGCGATCATCCGGGGCTGGACCGCGCCCGCCGGATCGGTCAACGCCCGGATCGCCGCGATCGGCTCTTCCTCCAGCAGCTTCTGGAAACCGGCGTCGCGACCGGTCCGCACACCGTGATCGGTGACGATCCACATGCTGCGCAGCGCTCCGGTCTTGTTGCGCACCACGTTGCCGTGCGCCCGCCGCCAGCGACCGGCGGAGTGCTCCAGGTTGCGCCGACTCAACCACCACAGCGCCTCACCGAGGAGCTGATCACGGTTGCCCGCGCGCCGGAACAACGTCACACGCGAGATGTGCAATTCGGCGGCCAGTGCCCCGAGGTCGAGACGCTGCCCCGCCACGATCGCGCGCGCCGCGCAACGGATGATGTCTTCGCTTTCCACCGGCATAGCTCCCTACCGTATGCGCAGGCGCCATGACCGACGCCGCCGCCGGTGTGACCCGCCGATTTCCCTCGGTAAGAGGTAGACGTCAGCCCACATCTCCCGAGGGGTTCACCGTCTCGCGCTCAGACGACCTCGAAGAGTCCGGCGGCGCCCATTCCGCCGCCGACGCACATCGTGACCACGACGTAACGCACGCCGCGCCGTTTGCCCTCGATCAACGCGTGGCCGACCAACCGCGCGCCGGTCATCCCGTAGGGGTGGCCGACCGCGATCGCGCCGCCGTCGACGTTGAGCCGGTCGGGATCGATGCCGAGCTTGTCACGGCAGTAGACGGCTTGGGAGGCGAAGGCCTCGTTGAGTTCCCACAATCCGATGTCGTCGACCGAGAGGCCGTGCTGCTGAAGCAACTTCGGGATCGCGAACACCGGACCGATGCCCATTTCGTCGGGTGCGCACCCGGCCACCGCGATGCCACGGTAGACGCCAAGTGGCGTCAGATCGCGTCGTTCGGCTTCGCCTCGTTCCATCAGGACGCACGCCGAAGCGCCGTCGGAGAGCTGCGACGAATTACCTGCGGTCACCGTCGATTTCACGGTGATCTTCCCGTCCTCGAGGACGGTTCGAAGGCCGCCCAGATCCTCGATGGTCGTGGTGGGCCGGTTGCCCTCGTCCTGGCTCAGTGTCACTTGCCGCAAGGTGACGGTTCCGGTTTCCCGGTCGGTGACCGACTGCACCGTGGGCAGCGGCACGATCTCCGCGTCGAAGCGCCCTGCCGCCTGTGCCGCGGCGGTCCGCTGTTGCGAGACAAGGGCGAACTCGTCCTGGGCGTCGCGGCTGACGCCGTATCGCTCGGCGACGATTTCGGCCGTGTGCAGCATCGGCAGGTAGATGGCCGGCTTGTGTTCGACCAACCACGGATCCTCGGACCGATGCATGTTGAGGTGCTTGTTCTGCACCAGCGAAATGGATTCGACCCCGCCCGCCACGGTGACCTGCATGCCGTCGACGATGATCTGCTTGGCCGCGGTCGCGATGGCCATCAGTCCCGACGAGCACTGCCGGTCGATCGTCATGCCCGCCACACTGTCGGGCAGTCCGGCGCGCAGCACGGCCTGCCGGGCGATGTTCGGCGCGGAAGAACCTTGCTGCAGTGCGCATCCCAGCACCAGGTCTTCGATCTCGGTGCCGTCCAGCCCCGCTCGGCGCACGGCATGTGTGATGGCGTGCGCGGCCAACTCCTGCGCCTGCGTGTCGTTGAACGCGCCGCGATACGCCTTGGCGATCGGAGTACGTGCGGTGGAAACGATGACTGCGTCTCTCATGTATGTCTGTACTTTCTTCTCTGGAACGGAATTTCGGCAGGGGCTATGTCGTCGTCACTGCGCCCCGGAGGACTCGGTGATCCCCAACTTCTTCATCTCCTGCTCGATGTAGACCTGGTGGCGGGCCTCGTCCTCGCGCGCTCGTTTCGGGCTCCAGCGGCCCGCCATGACGAAGACCAAGGGGATGAAAGCCAGCTGCCCGATCAGGCACACGAACCACCAGCGCTGCCACTGCGCTGGGTTGTCCTTCATCGCCGCGGTGACGACCGGGCCTTCGGTGGCGAGGAACTCCTGGTCCGCGCGCGGGATGGGATCGGTGGCGAGTTGCCGCAGCCGCGCGTCGGCCGTCGCGACGTCCGCGGCAAGGCCGGACCGGACGAGCTGTTCCACGGCGACCTCGCGAACCCCCGGGTCCTGCGTGCCGGAGAGGATCGCCGTCTTGGTCGGCGGTTCGAGCGCGCGCAGGGTCTCGAGCTGGGGTTGGTAGCGCGCGGAGATCTCGCTGACGTGGTGGCCTTGGTCGACCAGCGTCGAGACGGCGGGCAGCGCCAGTGTGAACCCGGCGAGCGCGAGGGTGACGACGATCCGGTTGATCCACGCCCACACCGCGAGCCCGGTCGCGGTGGCGGCGGGGTTGTGGCGTTCGACGGTCTCGGTGAAGCTGGCCATCCACGCGCAGTAGGCGAATCCGGTTCCGCTGCCGATCAATACGAGCACCGTCGCGAAGTGGTAGTAGCCGGTTTCGGTTTCGGTGGACAGGCTGGCGAAGACCGCGATGGCGCCCGCGCTGAGGAGGGCTCCGCCGATCATGAACGGTTTGCGGACCCGGAGGCGGTCGGACAGGAAGCCGGAGGCGACCAGGGCGATGGCGGTGCTGAGCCAATACCAGTTCGCGAGGGCGTTCGCGCGAGCTTCGGGATAGTCGAAGACGGTGGCGAAGTAGACGACGAAGAAGCCCACCGAGATGTAGTAGAAGATCAGGTACACGCTGATGGCGAAGGCCGAACCGAGCACATCGAGTTTGAGCATCTGCCGCCACTGACCTTCCAGCGCGCGGTCGGGATCGATTCCGGCGGCGCGCGCTTCGATCAGGGCGCGGTCGCGCAGACTGACCATGAGCTGGTCGCGGAGGGCGGGAGAGAGTTCGCGCAGTCCGAGCAAGGCGATGACGGCGACGATCACACCGATCGCTCCGCACACCCGGAACTGGAACTGCCAATCCGGGTGACTGTCCAGGGTATTGCTGGAAATCGTGGTCACCAGCAGGCTGCCCAGCACCGGGCCCAGCGTCCAGAATCCCATGGCCGTCGCCCTGCCCATTTGCGGGGAGAAGTCGCGGATCAACGCGGGTGTGGCGACCAGGACCATGCCCTCGACGATGGAAAGCAGGATGAAGAACGCCGCGTACACATCGACATTCGGCGCCATCGGCAGCCCGAACAGGACGAGCAGACCGGTGACGAACAAGCCGCCGGTGACGAGATTGGCACGGCCCCACCGATCGGCGAGTCCTGCGGCGAGCGAAGCGAAGGCGCCCAGCAGACTGCCGACGACGGCGATCATCACGAACTTGGTGAAGCCGACGCCGTACGTGGTGATGATCGTGGTGGCCACCGCTCCCTGGACGTAGAGCTCGTAGTAGAGCACCACCGTGGACAGCACGGTGATCGCCAAGTACGAATATCGCTGCCGGGCAGGCGGATAGTGGTCGAGTTGGCGGCGCCACAGTCGGCTGAGGTCGAATGGAGTCCTCGCGGTGATGCTGCTGGGTTTCTCGGCCGATGAGATGTCTTGCGCCATCGATCGTTTCCTTCGTGTGATGCGAGTGGCCGCGATGTGTTCGGCCACCGGACACCGCGCGCCTCTGAGGCGTTCGCGGAGACTTGCGCCAGCGCGGATGATCGGCTGGCGATGTGGCTCAGGATCGTTCGAACCACCGGCGTGGATTGTCGACCAGCATGGCGGTGATATCGCCTTGCTCGACGCCGCGCTGTTCGAGCGCGGGTACGACGTCGTCGAGGACGTGTTGGTAGTGCCAGTTCGGCAGGAGGTCGAGCAATTCCGGTGCGATCCAGTCGATGTGGCACGCCGCGTCCTGGGACAGCACCATGCTGCGGGCGAAACCGCGACGGCACATCTCGGCGACGGTGGCGACGCGATCGTCGAAGCCGAGAATCACGTCTACTCCGAAACGGTCCATGCCGAGCAGGTATCCGGCCTCGGCCAGCTCGCTGAGATGATCGACGTCGGTCGTGTCGCCGCTGTGGGCCAGCTGCACCGCCGCGGGCGGCACACCCTCGCTGTCGAGGACGCGCTGCACCTCGAGCACGGTGCGGGTCCCCGGATGGGTGTGCACCATGATCGGCGTGCCGGTTTCCCGATGCGCCGCCGCCACCGCGCGCAGGACACGCTCGACACCGGCGGTCATGCCCTGTTCGTCGATCGCGCATTTGAGCAGGCACGCTTTGACATCGGTGCCTTGGATACCTTCCCGGATGTCGCGGACGAACAGCTCGACCATCGGCTCGGGAAGATCCCGGTACCGATTCGGGCCACGGTAGGAGAAGTACGGCGGGACGTCGCCGTAGGTGTAGATCCCCGTGGCGACCAGGATGTTGAGGTCGGGCACCTGCTCGGCGACGGTGAGGACGCGGTGGATGTCACGGCCGAGCCCGTCCACCGTCGGGTCGACGATCGTGCGAACCCCGCTGACGCGCAGCCGTTTCAGGCGATCGATCGCGTCGGTGATCTGCTGGCGTTCGTCCCAGTCGCGGACCCAGTTGATCTGGCTGTCGGGACTGAGCACGAAGAGGTGTTCGTGCATCAAGGTGATGCCGAGGTCACCGGTCGCGACCTCGCCGAGCGCGCTGGGTATCGTCCGCGTGCTCACAGCGACCGCAATTCCCGTTTCAGGATCTTCCCGGACGGCCCCTTGGGCAGTTCGTCCAGAATCCTGACGGTCCTGGGGTATTTGTAGGCGGCCATCCGCTGCTTACAGAAGTCGATGATGTCCGCCGGTTCGGCCCGGCTGTCGGTCTTCAACGCGACCACCGCGTGCACCTCCTCGCCCAGGCGCTTGTCGGGAACTCCGATGACCGCGGCCTCGGCGATCGCCGGATGGGTGTAGAGCACCTCCTCGACTTCCCGCGGATAGACGTTGTAGCCGCCGCGGATGACGAGGTCCTTCTTGCGATCCACGACGAAGACGTAGCCGTCGGCGTCGCGGTAGCCGAGGTCGCCGGTGTGGAACCAGCCGTTCGTGAAGGCGGCCTGCGTCGCGGACGGCTGCCGGTAGTAGCCGTCGATGACGATGTGGCCGGAAAGCACGATCTCGCCGATGTGATCCTGCCCGGCGGGCAGCGGCCTGCCCTCGTCGTCGACGATCCGGAGTTGGACTCCCCAGATCGGTTTGCCGACCGAGCCGAACCGTCGATCGCCCGCCCGGTTGGCCGTGGCCGAGCTGGCGGTCTCCGACAGCCCGTACCCTTCGACGACCGCGACACCGAAACGCTTCTCGAATTCGGTGAGGATCTCCGCGGGCATGGACGCGCCGCCGGAACAGGCGATCCGCAACCGGCGCAGATCGCGACCGGAGGAGTCCGCGGCCAGCAGCGCGAAGTACATCGTCGGAACGCCGAGCATGACGCTCACGCCGTCCCGCTCCATCGCCACCAGCGCCGCGTCCGCGTCGAACCTGTCCAGTACCGAAAGCGACGCTCCCGCGCGGATCGCGATGTTCACCATGGCCGACAGACCGAAGACGTGGAACATCGGCAGCGCCGCCAAGGCCACGTCGTCGCCGCGCACCCCGACGACTTCCGCCGAGACCGTACAGTTCATGAAGAGCTGAAAGTGGTTCAGCGGAACGCCTTTGGGATTTCCCGTCGTTCCGCTGGTGTAGAGCAGCACGGCGGTATCGGTGGGGGCCGTGTGCGCGATGTCGACGTCCAGCGGCTCGGCCTCGTCGGCGTCCGCGCTCAGCAGTTCCGAATAGGGCTGCGCCCCAGCGGGAATCGGCGCACCGGCCGGGTCCGCGACGACGAAGAGCCGCGCGTCGTCCACCGAACGAGTCGCGTGCCGGATCTCGTCCACCGAATCGGGGTGGGCGAGGATCGTCCGCGCTCCGGAATCGGTGAGATAGTAAATGATCTCCCGCGCCTTGAGCATCGGGTTGAGCGGCATGAAGACGACGCCGGCTTTGACGGCGCCGAAGTAGGCGACGACGAACTCGGCGCTGTTCGGCAGCGACACCGCGAGGACGTCCCCGGCGTCGAGTCCGAGGCCGAGCAGCCCGCGCGCGAAGCGGCTCGACTCCGCATCGACCTCGGCGTAGCTCAGCGTTCGGTCGCGCAGAATCAGACAGGGAGCGTCCGGGGCCGCGTCGCGCGACTCGCGCAGGATCGTGGCGAGGTTGAAACTCATCTAGAACTCCTCATCCCGCGGCGCCGACACAGTGCCGGGCGCCGCGGTGCCGCTGCCGTTGGCAGGCAATGGATCAGAAAACGACCAGCGCCAAGGTGTCGGCGACGCAGGCGGGTTTGGTCGAGCCTTCGATTTGGATGGTGTGGCGCATGGTCAGCCGGGCGCCGTTGTCGGTGTGCGTGACGTCGAGCAGTTCGGCCTGGTCACGCAACCGCGAGCCGACCGGCACCGGCGCGGGGAAACGAACTTTCTCGGTGCCGTAGTTGACGCCCATGCGCGCGCCGGTGACCGAGAACAGTCGCTCGCTGAAGTACGGGATCAGCGAAAGGGTCAAGTACCCGTGCGCGACCGTGGCGCCGAACGGTCCGGACGCCGCGCGTTCGGGATCGGTGTGGATCCACTGGTGATCGCCGGTCGCCGCGGCGAACTGGTCGATCTGCTGTTGGGTCACGGTGTACCAGTCGCTGACGCCCAGCGGCTTGCCCACGGCGGCAACGAGTTCGTCGAGGTTGTGAAAAACCGGCATGAGTTCTCCTTCGGTGATGTGGTCCGTGCCGGGAGGCGGCGCGGGTCAGGCGGTGGACGACAGACCCAGCAGATCGGCCAGCCTGTTCCGGTGGGCGTCGACGGTGCCGAGCGCCAACTGGTCGGCCTTGGCCCGCTTGAGATACAGGTGAGCGGGATGTTCCCAGGTGAAACCGATTCCGCCATGCAGTTGCAGCGCCTCCTCCGCGGCACGCAGCGCGACTCGGGAGCAGAACGCTTGGGCGACTCCGACCGCGATCGCGGTATCGGGATCCTCGATCGCCACGCAGGCGGCGGCGTACCGCGCGACCGCGCGCGCTTGCACCAGATCCAGGTACATGTCGGCCAGCCGGTGTTTGATCGCCTGGTAGGAACCGATCTGCCGACCGAACTGGTAACGAGTCTTGGCGTAGGCGACGGTGGATTCCAAGCAGTACTCGGTGATTCCGACTTGCTCGCAGGCCAGCATCGCGGCGGCGACGGTCAGGGCTCGGTCCAGCGCGGGTTGCACATCGTGGCCGTGCGCGATGAGCGTGCCCGCCGCGGAGTCCAACCGCAGGCTGCTCAGTGGCCTGGTGAGGTCGAGGGAGCTTCCCCGGGTGATGGCCACCCCGGCGGCACTCGGGTCGACGGCGTAGAGACTCAGCGTTCCGTCGATTTCCGCGCTGGGCACGAGGATCAGGTCGGCGGCGAAGAGATCGGCGACGGAGGTGACGCTGCCCGTCAGCTCCAGCCTGCGCGCCATCACGGTGACGGTGCCCAGGGAAGCGGGCGCCGTGGACAGGGGAACTGCCAGTGTCGCGGTGATCCGTCCCTCGGCGATGTCGGTGAGCAGTTTCGGAACCGTGCGGTGATTGGTCAGCGCGAGCAGCGCCGCGGTGGCCAGCACCGCCGAGCCGAGGTAGGGCAGGGGGGCGATGGCCCGGCCGATCTCTTCGGCCACAACCCCTGCTTCACGCCAGCTCGCGCCCGCCCCAGACCAAGTCTCGGCGATGGGCAGGCCTGCGGCGCCGATCTCGTAGGCCAGTGTCGACCAGGCCGAACTGTCGTAGGGCTCTTCGGTTTCGATCCGCGCCAGGATCGCGGGCACCGACACCGCGGCGGTGAGGGAATCGCGCACCGCGGCGCGCAGATCGTCTTCGTCCGAGCTGTAGATCAGGTGCTCGGCGGGCGTGGTGAAAGTGCTCATCGGGGCAGGTCCTTCCAAGCGACCGAGGTGTCGTGCCGAACCTCCGGCGGTAGGCCGAGGACCCGTTCGGCGATGATGTTGCGCAGGATCTCGGTGGTTCCGCCCTCGATCGAGTTGCCTTTGGCGCGCAGGAACCGGTAGCCAGCGCTCCGTACCCGGAAGTCGACCGATTCGGGCCTGCGCATCGCCCAGTGCTCGTAGTGCAGCCCCTCCTCGCCGAGCAGGTCCAGCTCGAGCGAGGACGCCGCTTGATTCAGCCGCGCGAAAGCGATCTTCGCGCCGGCGCCCTCGTTGCCGGGCCGGCCGGTGGCCTGCAATACCCGTGCCCGCTCCCCCGCCAAGCGAGCCGCCTCGGCGTCGATCCACAGTGTGATGAGGCGTTCGCGCAACCCCGCGGTGCGCAACTCCGGCCTCCGTCGCCAGAGATCGGTGACGATGCCGATCAAGCCGTCTTCGCGCGGCGCGGCGCCGCCGATGAAGACTCGTTCGTTCTGCAAGGTGGTCATCGCGACGCTCCAGCCGGCGCCGAGGTCACCGATCCGGTCCGCGTCCGGTATCCGCACATCGGTGAGGAAGACCTCGTTGAACTCGGCTTCTCCGGTCGCCTGCCGCAGCGGACGCACGTCGACGCCCGGCTGGGACATGTCGCAGGCGAAGTAGGTCAGCCCTCGGTGCTTGGTCGCGCCGGGATCGGTCCTCGCGACGAGGATCGCCCACCGCGCCACGTGCGCCATGGACGTCCACACCTTCTGGCCGTTGACGATCCAGCTGTCGCCATCACGGACCGCCCGGGTGGATACCGCCGCCAGGTCCGAGCCCGCGCCTGGCTCGCTGAACAACTGGCACCACACCTCTTCGCCGGTCCACAGCGGCCGCAACCACCGCTTCTGCTGTTCGAGTGTGCCGTGCGCGAGAATCGTCGGGGCCGCCATCCCGAGGCCGACGCCGATGCGCCCGGGGTCGTGCGTCGGCGCCTGGGCCGCCGCGAACAACGCGTCGACTCGCGGCTGCGACGAACGGGGGGCACCGAGACCGCCCAGGCCGGGCGGGTAGTCGAGCCAGGCGAGCCCGGCATCGAATCTCGCTCGCAGGAAGGTCAGCGGTTCGGTCTCGCGCGGGTCGTGCTCGGCGAGAAACCGCCGGACACGTTCGTCGAGTTGTTCGGGGGCGCCGGACTGTTCGTCGCTGCCGGTGGAAGGAGGGGAAGTGGCGGTCATCGCTTGTCGTCCTCGTGCTGCTGTGTGGTGGCCGGGTAGCTCATGCCGCCGGTCCGCCGGAGACGTAGAGCACCTGACCGGAGACGAAAGCGGCATCTTCGCTGGCGAGGAACGCGATGACATTGGCGATGTCCTCGGGCTTGCCGACGCGCCGGACCGCGATCTGGGAGGCCATCGTCGATTTGAGTTCGTCGAAGTCGACACCGGCGCGAGCGGCCGCGGCGGCGGTCATGTCGGTGACGGTGAATCCCGGTGCGACGGCGTTGACCGTCGCGCCGAATCGGCCGAGCTCGATGGCGAGAGTCTTGGTGAACCCTTGCAGACCGGCTTTGGCCGCGGCGTAGTTGGCCTGGCCGCGGTTGCCCAGCGCCGAGGTGCTCGACAGGTTGACGATCCGGCCCCAGCCCACGGTCGTGATGTGGCTCTGGACCGCGCGCGACATGAGGAACGCGCCGCGCAGGTGCACGTTCACGACCGTGTCCCAGTCGTCGTCGGTCATCTTGAACAGCAGGTTGTCTCGCGTGACTCCGGCATTGTTCACCAGCACGGTCGGGGCGCCGAGCTCGTCGGCGACGCGCTGGACGACCTTGTCCACCTGCTCGGCGTCGGTGACGTCGGCGTCGAACGCCGCGGCGCGGCCGCCGGCGGCCTCGATCGTGTCCACCGTCGAGGCGCAGTTGTCGGCGTCGAGGTCGAGCACGGCGACAGCCATGCCGTCGGCGGCCAGCTTGATCGCCGTGGCCGCACCGATTCCTCGGGCCGCGCCGGTGACGATCGCGGTGGGCGCCGCGGGCGTGCGGACTTCGGTCATCTGTGAACTCCTTCGATTACAGGGGGGACAAAATGTTTGGTTCGCATCAGTGCAGCCATGCGCGCGTGCCGGGGCTTCGCCAGCACGCGTTCGCCTCGGCCGGGCTAGGTGGTAGCAGCGGAAACACGCCGAACCGGACGGCGAGTTCCTCGGCCGTCGTGCTCACGTTCCCGTGCAGGATGCCGTCGATACCGGCGCGTCTCGCGCCGTCGATGTTGTGCGGCAGGTCGTCGATCATGACCGCTTCGCCGGGCTCGACTTTCAGTCGGGCGCAGGCCAATTCGTAGATCTTGCGATCCGGTTTACGCAGTCCGACTTCGGCCGACACCACGGCCACATCGACAAGAGCGGCGATGTCTACGTCGTCGTAAGCAGCCACTGCCCAGAGAATTCGACACCAGCGCGACCGGATGACCGGCGGCCCGCACACCCGCGATCAACTCGATCATCTCGAAGTCGGGCTCGAGCTCGGACCGCAGAAGACCGAGCAGGCCGTCCGCTTCGACGGTGCCCCCGCGTTCGGTCAGAGCCTTGGCGAGCACCTCTTCGAACTGTTCGTCGCCGAGATGGCCCGCCTCGAACTCGGTGAAGGCGGAATGGACCACCTCGTCGGAGGCGAGCAGGCGCAGCGGCAGATCCGGATCCACACCGATGCGCGCGCCGAAAGCGCGGAATCCGGCGAACACGCTCGTGGTGAGCACTCCGCCGAAGTCGACGAGAATCGCCCTGCGCCGCTTGACTTCGACGACGGGTGGCCTCACCCCCGGCCCCCGGATGCCAAGAGGGATGCCTGGTAGCGGCGCATGCCGTGCAGCCACCGGTCGTAGTCGGTGACCTTCTGTTGGTACAGCTTCGCCACTTCGCGGTGCGGAAGAATCAGGAATCGCTCGTCGTCGATGGCGGCGAGCACCTCGTCGGCGACCTGTTCGGGTGTCAGAACCGATCCCGCCTCGGTGACGGCCCGCAACGCGGCGGCGCTCCAGGGACTCTCGCCCTCGGTTCCCGCCTGAAGCATCGCGGTTTCCACGCCCATCGGACACAGGCAGCTCACCCGAACTCCCTTGTCGCCGTACGTCACACTGAGCCACTCGGCGAACGCGACCGCGGCATGTTTGGTCACCGAGTAGTTGGCGGTACCGATCTGCGTCAACAAACCGGCCGCGGAGGCGGTGGAGACGAAATACCCTTCACCCCGCTCGACCCACTCGTCCACCAGCAGCCGCGCGGCACGGACGTGCGAGTGCACGTGGACCTCGAAGGCGGTGACCCAGTCGCCGTCCCCCGCTCCGAGGCCGGGAGTCCCCGCGATGCCCGCGTTGGCGAAGAACAAGTCCACCGAACCGAAGTGGTCCTTCGCCGTCGCGATCAACCTCCCGAGATACGCCTCGTCGGTGACGTCGCCGGCCAGGGCGACCGCGGCATCCAGGTACTTGGCTCGCAGCGAGGCCGCGACGCCCTCGGCAGCGTCACCATCGCGATCGGCGACGACGACTCGGGCGCCCGCCTCCACCAGACGTCGACTGATCGCGGCGCCGATTCCTCGGCCCGCTCCGGTGACGATGGCGGTTTTGCCGTTGACCTTCATGCGAGGTCCCTTCGATTCGAAACGTGTTGACACTCGGGCATGGTCGAAAGACCGACGTCAGGCGGCCCGGAAGAATTTGAATCTGACGTCAATTTCACAATGTATAGACGCCCCTTCCCGGCGAAGTCAAGGCCGCTCCCCGCCCGCCGCCCCAACGTCAGATACTTGGCCGCATCCCGCCACCGAATGGATAGCACAAAGTCAAGGATTGCGAAACTAATGCGATAGATGTTTCATGTCTGGAGGGCGGCCGGGTCCCTTCCTACAGCGACTTGGCGGATGCCCGGGGTCCACGAAGAACGTGGACCCGTTCGTACATCGACATCCCGAGGACGCACTGATGAAACGCATCGGCCGACGATCACGGCCTTCGCTCGCGCGACGGCTGGCAATGGTCACCTCCGCTGTCGCGCTGGGGGCGAGTTCGGTCGCCGGAGTGGGCGCGGTCAACGCCGAAGGACCGCCCGTCGGTAGCGCTCCCGGCGATCTGATCAGCGTTCAGCCGTACGCGTTCAGGGTGCTCGGAGGCCTGCCGACACCGACCAAGGCGTGGAAGATCCACTACCGCTCCACCGATGCGCTGGGCAATCCCAACGTCGTTTCTGGCACCGTGATCGTGCCGGAGGACGGCGCCACCGGCATTCGCCCACTGGTGACCTACGCGGTGGGAACAGTGGGTATGGGTGATCACTGCGCGCCCTCCGCCACTTTGGCCCAGAGCGCGAACCTCCAAACACCGTCGGTCGCCATGTTGCTCGGCCGCGGCTGGGCCGTCGCCATCACCGACTACCCGGGACTCGGCACTCCGGGCGACCACACCTACCTCGTCGGCCGTTCCGAGGGCACCGCGGTCCTGGACGCCGCGCGCGCCGCGCAGCGCCTGCCCGAAGCGCCGCGGCTAGGCATCTCGACGGACTCCCCCGTCGGGATCACCGGCTACTCCCAAGGTGGCCAGGCGAGCGCGTGGGCGGCCGAACTCTCATCCGAATACGCACCGGAACTGCGGGTCAAGGCGGCCACGAGCGGTGGCGTGCCCGCGGACATGCTGAAGGACGCACTCGACAAGAGGGGCGGCGGCGGCAACCCCGCTGCGGCGCTGATGCCCGCGATCGGCCACGACGCCGCCTACCCCGAGCTGAAGCTCGACTCCTACCTGACCGAGGCGGGCCGCGAGCTGGTGCGGAAATTGCGTGGCGGCTGCGTACTCGACAACCTCGCGGCCGGCGCCGGCAAATCGCTCGACGATATGCTGGTAAGCGATCCGCTGGAGACACCCGAATGGCGGCAGCGACTCGGCGAAGACAAGCTGGGCACCCGGGCGCCCGGCTACCCGGTCTATCTGTTCCACGGAATCAGTGACGAGATCGTGTCCTACAGCCTCGGCGAGCGACTCCGTTCCGACTGGTGCGCCTCGGGCAACACCGTCGAATGGCGTTCCTATCCGCTGACCGACCACGTGAGCACCGCGCTGGTCGGCGGTGGCCCCGCGCTCGACTGGCTCGGCCAGCGATTGGCCGGTGTGCCGACACAGGGCAACTGCGGAGCCTGACCGCCCGAGGCTTCGCCGGATCGGCCGTAGCCGTTCGCCGCACTCGCACAAGCCACCTGATCCCCCACATATCCCGCAAAGCTGCGACTGGGCAGCCTTGGTCTCTACCGGCAAGGAACCTCCGATGATGCGTAAGTCGTGCGCCGCGATCGCACTGACCGTGGCCGCTGTCGTCAGCGGGTCGATCTCGAATGCCGCCCCGGCACACGCGGACGAATGGAGCGATCGAGTTCTGGCCGAGCACAACACGGCGCGGTCGAACCACGATGCGCGACCGCTGACGTGGAGCCCCGACACCTATTCGGCCGCAATGGAATACGCCCAACGCTGCGTGTTCGGACATTCGGACACCCTGGGTCGCTACGGCGAGAACCTTTATATCAGTACGGATCTGAACACCGGCATCGAGGACGCCGTGGCGGCGTGGATGGCCGAATCGTCGAGGTACAACTACGAGCAGCCGGTCTTCTCCCTCGGGACCGGACACTTCACCCAGGTGGTGTGGAGGGCCACGACACAGGTCGGCGCGGCAAGCGTCATCTGTCCGGCGGGCACCATCTTTCCCCAGCCCAGTAGGTTCATCGTGGCCCGCTACACCCCGGCGGGGAACGTGCTCGGACAGTTCGCGGAGAACGTGGGCCGACCCGAGTAAGCGTCCGATCAGCGAATCACGTTGCGGGCCAGCATGTCACCGCGATTACGCCGCCACTCCACTGCGGCACACCTCGATCCCGCGGGTTCGTTCGCACATTAAGTTACTAACCATTGCACATCTTGACCGGTCATCTACGTCCGCGACAACCCGGCGGTTCGCGGCTCGCCCGCAGGCGGCGTGAGGCGCGGCGAAGTCGCGGAAGAACCCGTAGAGCAGGGGACAACAGCCCTATTGACGTGGTGATGCAACCTATCGCGGGCCGCAGGGGATCGCACGGAACTCGGGTCGAGCAAAACGCGGACAGCACTCCAGCGAGCTGTTAAGTTAATAACTATTCCTCGGTTCATGACGGTAGGCATGGGTTGCTCGCCGCCGGATCGAGGTCTGCTCGTACTCAATGAGGAGTGACGTCATGGATGGACTCAACAGACGTGATGCGTTGAAGGCCAGCGGGATCCTCGGGGCGCTCGGCGCCTTGGCGATCGTTTCGCCCGCGCGGGCGGAGCCGTGGACCTGGTCACCGCAGGGCTCGGTGGCCGGATCCGGTTCCGGCGCCGACCCGATGACGGTGTGGGATCCCGAGGCCGACCAGTTGGTCGCCGGATTGATCGATAGAGGCGAAGTCCCCCGGGTCAACGAGTTGTTGCGGACCTGGACCAGGAACGGTCAACCCCTACCCGGCGGATTACCCTCGGAGCTGCGCGATTTCATGGAGTACGCGCGTCAGCTGCCGCAGTGGACCGATCGGGCCAAGCTGGGTACCGCGATCGAGTTCAACAAGAAGCGCGGACTGTATCTCGGTGTGCTCTACGGTTTCGCCAGCGGCATGATGAGTACCGTCATTCCCAAGGAGGCGCGGGCGGTCTACTACTCCAAAGGCGGTCAAGACCTCAAGGACCGCATCTCCAAGACCGCCAAACTCGGGTACGACATCGGCAGCAACAATGCCTACGGCCCCGACGGGGAGATGGTCGTCACCTGCGTCAAAACCCGGCTGGTCCACGCGGCGGTGCGACATCTGCTGCCGCAGTCACCGCATTGGGTGCACTCCGCCGAGGAAGACGTTCCGATCAGCCAGAACGACATCATGGTCACCTGGCACAGCCTGCCCACGACCGTCATGAAGCACCTGACCGCCTGGAAAGTGCCGATCCCGCCGCACGAATCGGAGGCATTCCTGCACTCCTGGCAGGTGGCCGCGCACATGCTCGGCGTCCGCGACGAGTACATCCCCAATTCGTGGGCCGAAGCCAATTCGCAAGCGGCGCAGGTCCTCGACCCCATCATCGCGGCGACGCCCGAGGGCGCCAGACTGGCCGACCGACTCCTCGGGCTGGGCGCCAACATCGACTTCGCGATCCTCAGCAAACCGGTCCTCGGCGCGTTCACCCGCTTCTTGCTCGGCGACAAGATCGCCGACGGACTGTCCATCCCGAGGGAACCGGTGTGGGATCCGCTGCTCCGATTCAGCTGGGGCCCTTTCATCGCCGTGCGCGAGGGTCTGCTCACCGCTGTCCCACCCGCGGCGGACGCCTACTGGCTCCTCGACGAATTTCTCCGCAAAGCCGCCCTGATCTATCTGGCCGAATTGCGGATGCCGATCAGCATCGAACTCCCGACGATGAACCGCGATATGAGCGTGCCGCCGCGCTGAATCACGGTCAGATTTTGAAACGACTTCTGCCGTCTTTTCTTTCGAGCCCATTCACTGACAAAGGAGCGCGATGATGCGTACCACCCTTCGCCTCGCCGCCGCCTCGGTCGCGGCGGCGAGCCTCGTCGGCACCGCGGCGGGTGCGACAGCCGAACCCAACCCCGCCCCAGCCTTCGCGCCGGTCGCCGCCCCCGAACCCGGAACCGGCTCGTCAGCGGTCGACTCCGGATCGGCGGCGGCCCGCTCGGCCGTCGATTTCCTCCAGCACGGCGACATCATCGGAATCATCGTCCTGCTCGGCGTCACCCCCTTCCAGATGCTGACCGGCGGCATCTGCGATCTGGCCACGCTGTCGGCACTCCCGAATCCGTGCAGACCGGGGATTCCCCGATACCCGGCGACGAGTCCTGTCTCGAATTAGGACCACAGCTCACGACTCCCTCGGCCACGGGTACGCGAGCATCCCCGGGATTGGGCAATGACGGGCATTATTAAATTGGTCGACGCGGCGACTTCTGGAGCCCGGCGAAAACGCGTAGAATTCCAGCAGGTCGGGACAGCATTTTCGGAGTCCTATCATGATCACGAGAAAGAATTCACACGCGAAGCTCGCTCGATTGGCGACCGCCGTCGGCATAGCCGCAGTCGCCGCGATTCCGGTCGTCGCCGCCGCGCAAGCGCCTACCGCGAACGCAACGCCCACGTCGGCAACTCAATTCGTCGAAAGTCCTGGTTGGGGCGGTGGCCACGGTTGGGGTCACGGCCCTGGTTGGGGCTGGGGTTGGGGCCGCGGCTGGGGTTGGGGCGGCTGGGGTTGGGGTTGGGGCGGCTGGGGTTGGGGATGGGGCGGCTGGGG
This sequence comes from Nocardia sp. NPDC050713, assembly GCF_040654315.1. Taxonomy (NCBI): domain Bacteria; kingdom Bacillati; phylum Actinomycetota; class Actinomycetes; order Mycobacteriales; family Nocardiaceae; genus Nocardia; species Nocardia sp. NPDC050713. The sequence continues at coordinate 110,302 of NZ_JBFAHS010000004.1, forward strand.
TTGGGGCGGCTGGGGGAGCTGGGGTCGCTGAGTCGGCTTGTAGTGCCGGTGACTGAGCCCGGACACGCGCAGCGTGCCGGGCTCAGCCGCATCGAGTAACCGATGCCGTGAAGCCCGGATTCAGACCAGGCTGGAGCTGGTGACGAGATGAAGATCGTGTGTATCGGTGGCGGGCCTGCCGGGTTGTATTTCGCTATTTCGATGAAGCGGCGCGACCCGGCCCATGACATCACAGTGATCGACCGCGATCCCCCGGGGTCCACCTATGGCTGGGGCGTCGTGTACTGGGACGACCTGCTCGACATTCTGTATCGGAACGACCCCGACAGCGCCCAGGCGGTGCGTGCCGGGTCGGTCCTATGGCGGGAACAGGCGATCCATGTGCGCGACGAGACCGCACATTTCGGGGGCTACGGGTTCAGCATGGGGCGCGCGGCCTTTCTCGATGTGCTGTCCCGACGGGCGAGCGACGTGGGCGTCGATGTCCAGCACGGCCGAGAGGTCCACGATCTGTCGGGCTTCGACGACACCGATCTCATCGTCGCCTCCGACGGCGCGAACAGCCGGGTACGGCAACTGGCCGATCATCGTTTCGGCACGTCCATCGCACTCGGCGAGAATCCGTATGTCTGGCTCGGCACGGACAAGGTCTTCACCCGATTCACCTTCGCCTTCGAACACACCTCGGCCGGTTGGATCTGGTTCCACGCCTACCCGTCGGTCGCCGACAAAATCAGCACCTGCATCGTCGAGTGCCAACCGCGGACTTGGCATGGACTGGGCTTCGATTCCCTGGACAACCAGGAGAACTTGCGCGCTCTGGAGAACATCTTCGCGCGCCATCTCGACGGTCACTCGTTGATCAGCAAGACACGCGGCGAGTTCGCGAAGTGGAGCCGTTTTCCCGAAGTAACCAACAAGAGTTGGTATCACGACAACGTGGTGCTGCTCGGCGACGCGGCGCACACGACGCACTTCACCATCGGTTCGGGCACCCGGCTGGCCATCGTCGACGCCGTCGTGCTGGCACAAAACCTGTACGAGCATGCCGAAGTCGCCGACGCGCTGAAGAACTACGATGCGCAGCGGCGCGCTGCGCTGCGCCCGATCCAGGCCTCCGCCCGTGCCAGCATGATCTGGTTCGAACACGCCGACCGATACCTCGACCGCAGCGCCGTGCAGTTCGCCTATGCGATGGCGGCTCGGCACGGGCTGCAAATGCCGTGGCGATATCAGCAACACCTGCTGACACAGGTATCCACCGTGCGCAAGATCCGGCGTGCCATCGACTCCGGACAGCGGCGGTGGCGGGCCGCCCGACGAGGGGAAATCGCGATGGCACTGCCTCCACCACGACGACCACCGGAACCGATCCCGACCGATCAGCCGATCTTCTGATCCCCGCCCGAGCCGGGCACCGGACACAGGGCAGCGCACCACACGCGACGACTTACCCGGCCAGCAGCGCTGTAGCTGTCGCGATCAGCGTGTCGTCCGTCGCCGAGTCGGCTCGGTCGGCGATCCCGGAGCGAAACAACGCCGCGCCTTCGATGAGCATGGTGAAGACGCGGGCGCGTATTCGGCAGATGTCTTCGGGCGCTTCGGGACTGCGCGCCCGGATGAGGCCGACGACGTGGTCCTGGTAGGTGCGGTAGAAATCGCGCACCGCTTCGGCTGTCGACTCGTCACGCGCGGCCAGCGCCCAGATTTCGGTGTATACGCGGACAAGACAGAAGTCGTCCTGCTCCACCAGTAGCATTCGGACCATATCGGCGACCGGCTCGGTCGAATCGGCGGAGGCCAGCAGTGGGGCGAGCCGTTGCAGGGTTCGTTCGAGGGTACGGCTCAGGACCGCGGCGATCAGTTGGCCGCGGTTCGGAAAGTAGTACTGCAGGTGGCCCAGCCGGACCTCGGCCGCCGCGGCGACCGCGCGCATAGTGAGCTCCCCGTGCCCTGACTCGATGAGGATTCGTTCGGCGATGTCGAGGAGTTCGGCGCGGCGTTGCGTTCCCTTGCCGGTGCGCGGCGGACGGTGGTCGGTCATGCGGCTACGCCGGTGGTGGCGGACTCGATCTCCACAGCGACGCCGTGCGCAGCCAGCATCGCGGGAATCTCAGCAGGCAGGGGTGTCTGTTCGGGGAAGGTCACGCCCGCGGAGACCGGTGCGCCGTCCAGACCGAGAACCCGCTGAAGCCCGAGCAGTGCGCCCACCGCTGTCAGGTGAGCCTGCCCGGCCGGGTCGGTCACCACAGCACTGCGAGCGAGCCCGCCGTGCGTGACATCGACGCGCAGTCGCGCAATGCCGCCCTCTCCTCCCGCGCGCAGGATTGCCCGTCGTAGAGCGGTGAAGTTGTCGCCGCGGCCCCAGCGGAAGAAACCAAGCCGCTCGAGAGCGAGCAACGCCGAAGTCGATGCCGCCGAATCGAATCCGATGCGAGTGGCCGCGGTCCTTGTGTCGAGCGTCAAGGGCAGGGTGAACTGTTCGGGAGTGTCGATGCGCGCGACTCGGGTGATCGTGCCGCCCATGCGGATTCGGCGAGTATCGCTCAGCGGCATGATGTTTCGCCGCTTCCCGTTTTCGATCACCTCGTAGTCCAAGCCGAAGCGGTCCATGAAATCGATCGAGTCCGCACCCGCTCGATCTCGCAGATCCCAGCGGATCGCCACCTCGACCGTGTCGGCGCCGCCGAGCTCATGGGCGAGACAGGCGGCGACAAGACTGGTGACACCGCCCATCCATGCCGAGGACAGCAGCACAGGCGCGGCCGGGGTGAGCATCGCGGCCACGGTGGCGGCTCGTTGCAACCGGGCGGTCCACCGGGTGATGTCCACGAACGGCACCCCACCCGCGATCGCCGCCCGCAGAATACGGTCGTCGGGATCGTTGACCAGGCCCACCACCGCCCGCACATCGGCTCGGAATGGCACCGGATCGGCCAGATCCCACACCGTCAGCGCGGCACCAGTTTCCGTGGCCACTTCCCGGCCCCGTTCCGGCGTGCGCCCGGTGAGCAGCAGCGGAAGCGACCGAGCCGCCATCCGCGCCACCTCGGCACCGACCACCCCGTATCCACCCACCAGGAGAACCGGGCCTTGCGCATCGAACTGCAACGCGTCGCTCATGATCTCAAAAATAGGTCATATGACCTAAAAATGCGAGAGGTCGCCGCGCGTTGCCGGATTCCAGCGGCTATTGCGGAGGGGCGCACCACTCGCGGCGGTAGGTGGCCCAATCCGCCGGTGTCGCAGCGAAATCGACGTACAGCGCCACACCGAAGGCCGGTCGCCGGGGGTCGTTTCGGCTCAGTCCCAATCGGATTCCGCGCACCGCGTTGGCGACGGTCTCCGCCGCGCCGTGATGCCCGGGATCGTCCGCCCAGAAAGCGGGCACCCCCATCAGGAGATCGACACTGGCCGGGGTGACCTCGAGCGCGAGCGCGGTCTGCTGAGCGACGTACCCGCCGTACAGGGAGCCCCACGGCATAGAGGTGTCGTACGACATCAGCGCTACCTGATCCACGCGCCGCGCAACATCGGCGAAATACTCTTGCGACCACCACTTTCCGTGGTCGAACAGGGTGATTCCGACCGAGTGCAGCCCCGGCAGCGGGTCGATCTGCGGAGCCGAGACCGACAGCGGTGCGCCTCGGCTCGCGGTGACGGCGCGCACCTGGTCCAGCAGCGTCAGGTAGCCGGACGTGCCCGACCGTACCGGCTCCAGATCGAGGTGGACGCCGTCGAAACCGAGATCGAGCACCCTGGTGGCGGAAGCGGTGATGCGGTCGCGGACCGCGGCTTCGTCCAGATGGAGGCCGTCGAATTCGGGCGCGACGACGTCGCCGAGCCAGGACTGCACCCGTATCCCGGGCAGCGCACGATGTACCGCGTCGACGAACCACTGTGCGCGCGGGTGTAATTCGCCGCGCAGACTGCCGTCGTGCTCGAGCGGGCCGGTGTGCACGTAGAGGTCCTTGATGCCGGTGCCGGCCAATGTGGTCACCAATCCGGCCACGTCGGCATCGGTCTTGCGGCCGTCGACCCAGGCGTGGCCCAGCCACACCGCGTCCCGCCCTCTGGTGCGCGCGTCCGCGCTGGCTTCACCGGAGAACTCGAGTCGCAGTGCGACCGCTGCCGCTCCCACGGGAAGCAGCAGCATCGCAAGCACCAGCCCTGCGGCTACCGCGGCGCGGCGACGCCGCGACCAACCCCGCCACCGAATTCCTACCCTCAGCCACCAGCCCCACACTTTTCTGTCCCTCCCCGAGCTGAAACCGCGACTCCAGCCGCCCGTCTTGCCGCTCGCCTCGGCCGATTCCGACACTACCAACCCACGTGCCACGACCCGACGACGCGAGATCGACCGAAACACATCGGCTCACCGCCGACTGTCAGTGCTATCGCACGCTCGCGAACATCCGAGAACGAATCAGCACAGGTTTCAGAAATTCTTCCGAACCCACTCCAGAAGTTACCCGCCGTTACTACTATTCAGTCAGATCGCGTCACTGTCCCAGTCAGATGACGCGTCACGACCGCGAACAAGGAAGTGGGGGGTCGCAACGATGCACTCTCTGTCACGATTGCGCCGCATCAGACCGGTCGCACTGCTCACCGCCGCGGTCATCGCCGCGATGATGGCGCCCGGCAGCGCCTCGGCCGATCTGCAATCCGACATCGCCACCGCCGTCCAGGAATTCCTGGATGTCGGACGAAAGTCGGTGCCGCGCGCGGACTGCGGGCCGGATTCGATGCCGGAACCCGGCCTCCAGGGCGACGTGCCCGCCGCCGACCGCGACAGCGGACGCAGCACGCGGGGCTACCGGTGCAACATGTCGATGGTCGGCCAATTCGCCGGGCGCGGAGCCGGAATCACCTCCACCAGCTTCGAACACTGCGCCTACATGGGCTCGTTCTTCCCCGGCGACCTGGTCAGCGAAGGCCGCGGCGTCCAGGTGCTCGACGTCTCGGATCCGGCGAACCCGCGCCCGACGGTCACCCTCACCGAACCAGCCATGCTGGCGGGCACCTGGGAGAGCCTGAAGGTCAACGCCGGGCGCAAACTGCTGGTGGGAACTGGTGTCCCGGTCGGAATCGGCGTCGGCTACCTGTCCGTCTACGACATCTCCGACTGCGCGCACCCACGCCTGCTCAATCCCGGTCCCGGCACGAATCTGCTGATGCCTCTTCCGATTACGACGCACGAGGGCGGCTTCTCCCCCGACGGACGCACCTACTGGGCCTCCGGCATCGCGCCCGGTTTCGTCAGCGCCGTCGATCTCACCGATCCGGCCAACCCGCGCGTCGTCTGGCAGGGCCTGACCGGCATCGAAGCGCACGGCTTCGGCATCAGCCCGGACGGCAACCGCATGTACCTGTCCGCGCTCGGCGGCTTCACCGTGCTCGACATCAGCGCCGTGCAGCGCCGTGACCCGAATCCGCAGGTGCATCACATCGGCCGCACATTCTGGACCGACGGTTGGGCGACCCAGCACAGCATCCCCGTCAGCTACGACGGCAAGCCGTACCTGTTCACCGTCGACGAGGGTGGTTCCGGCGGGGTGAAACTCATCGACGTCTCCGACGACACCGCACCCAAGGTCGCGAACAAGTTGAAGCTCGAGATCAACCTGCCGCAGCACCTGGACGCGAATATCGGCTCCTCCATGGGTGGTTCGGCGTTCGCCTACGAATCGCACTACTGCGCCGCCGACCGGCAGGAGAATCCGACGGCGCTCGCCTGCGGGTGGATCTCCGCCGGAATCCGGGTCTTCGACGTGCGCGATCCGTTCGCGGTGCGCGAGATCGCCTACTTCAACCCGCCCGCGCGCACCGGCCGCAACCTCGAACTGTGGAACTCCCCGCACGCCTTGGCCTCGATCATCGGCGTCCCGCTGATGAGCGCACCGCCCGCGGCGCGCGCGGTGCTGGAGGGACAGTTCGATCCGGCCGATGCGCTCACACCCCGCACCGGGCGGCTCGCCTTCGGCGACGTCTCCACCGACTGGTGCTTCTCCCCGCCCGAATGGCGCGGCAACGATTTGTATGTCGCGTGTTCGGACAACGGCTTCATGGTGTTGCGGCTCGACGAGGCGGTCTACCGCCCGCCCGCCGACCAGCGTTCGATCGTCGGCTCGTGAGCATGCCGCTCGGGGTTCGAATCGCCGCGTTCGCCTCGGTCGCCCTGCTCCTGCTGGCGCTCGGGGCGGCGCTGCGACCGCTGGCGCTACCCGAAAAGCACACTGCCGCAGCCGTACTCGACGCCATCGAGATCGGTTTCGCCCAGGACATGACCGCGCACCATCAGCAGGCGCTGCTGATGACCCAGCGCCTCGACCCGGCCGCGGCGCCGACCGTCCGCCGCGTCGCCGAGCAGCTGGCCGACACCCAGCGCGTCGAGATCGGCACCATGCTGGGCTGGCTGCGTCTCGCCGACGCGTCGCCGCTGTCGCCGCGACCGATGGCGTGGATGGCCGATAGCGCTGCGTCGCACCACCATTCGGCGCGACCATCGGATGCGCCGATGCCCGGCATGGCGACGACGGCCGAACTCGACGCCCTCGCCGCGGCGCGCGGTCGGGACGCGGAAATCCTGTTCCTGCAACTCATGATTCGCCACCATCAAGGCGGCATCGCGATGGCGCAGGCGGCGGACCGGCAGCTGACCGAAGGGCCGGTCAAGGAGGCAGCCCGCGCGATGATCCAGTCCCAAGGTCAAGAGGTCGGGGTGATGAGTCTGTTGCTGACCCAGCTCGGCGGCGGGCTGCTCCCCCGGTGACTCCCGGCCGCTGTCGGCGCTGTCGAGACCTCTCGGTATCGTCGGTGCCGATGAACGGCCGCGGCCGGGAGAGGGTTGGTGCGGTTAGATGATTCAGGTGGACGAGATCACCATTCCCGAACACATCCACGGCTATCCGGACGTCGCCTTCGGCGGTTTCGTCGCCGGTGTGCTCGCGACCCGTTGCCCGGAGCCGACCGCGCGCGTCGATTTCCGCGCCAAGGTACCGGTCGGCACACCGCTGGCGATGACTCCCGCCGCCGTGAACGGCACCGCGCTCACCGACGCGGAGGGCGAAGTACTCGCCGAGATCGGCGGGACCACTTTGTCCCTCGATATTCCGCCCGCGCCGAGCTGGGCCGAGGCCGAGGCCCTCACGACGCGCGTCCTCGCGTCGGGCGAACGTCGCGTCACCCACTGCTACGGCTGTGGCGCGGCGTGCGAACCCGGCCGGGGGCTGCGCCTGTTCCCCTGGGCGCTGCCCGACCGCGAACTCATCGCCGCCGCGTGGGTGCCAGACCCGGCGCTCGGCGCGGCGGACGGCGCCGTCACCACCGAAAACGTCTGGTCCGCGCTCGATTGCCCCGGCGGCCACGCGGGGTTCCTGCTGTCCGGCATGCGCCAAGGCGCGGTCACCGCCGCCCTCACCGCAACCCTGCTGCGGCCGATCCAGGCTGGCGAGCCGCACATCGCTTATGCCTGGCCGATCGGACGGGACGGCCGCAAGTACACCGTGGGTGTCGCGTTGTCGACCGCGGCGGGCGAGCTCTGCGCGGTCTCCGAGGCGCTCTGGATCGAACCGCGCGGCCTGTAGGCGATCGGCGTTACTCGTAGGCGAGCCCGAAAAGGAAGAACCCCCGGCCGAATGGCCAGGGGTCCTCGTACTCGATCAGCGCGAAATCACAGCGGAGGAAAACCCGCCGAACCCGTGGCCAGCCAATTCCAGAAGGCCGCCGCACGGTTGGTGATCAGGGCGACGATGTCGAGAACGGTGCTTCCCATACTTTTCCTTACCTCTCGCATAAACAATTGCTGGTCGACCTGATTCCATCGAGCCAGGTCAGCAGCGTTTTTCACACTCCACGCCGAGCGCCGAGCACTGCCAGTGTGCCAACTGTGTGCCAACGCACGGAAACCCGGCCCCTTCCCGGGGTCTCGGCCGCGATCGACGCAGCCCCACCGGATTCCCCACCGATACCCTCGGTTTCGACCACCGAACTGGCGCCTGCCTCCGCTCACGTCATGCGTAATCCTGCGTACCGATGTCGACCTCTGCCGCTCGCTCGCGCGACGGGGGTACATCCGCCGCATCGGGGTCACTCGTCGGAATGCGGTGTGGCTTCGCCGGATCCAGCCCTCTCGGGCTCGAGGTTGTTGTCGAGCCGAATCAGCAGCTGTTCGAGGGTCTGGATCTCGGCGGGACTGAATCCGGCGACGGCCCGCTGTTCGATTTCGGCCAGTCGCCGTCGCGCTTCGGTCAGTTGCGGAGCGGTGTCGTCGGTCAGCGTGATCGTCTGCCTACGGGCATCGCGGGGATTCGGTGTGCGGCGGATCAGCCCGTCCCGGTCCATCCGGGTGAACAGTTGGGCCATGGTGGCCACAGCGCCGCGTCGCCGTCGCGGGGGCCGGGCCGACCGGCCTCATGCTCGCCGCCGAATTGCGGCTCCGCGGTATCGAAGTCGTCGTGGTGGAGCGGCGGCCTTCCCATGGCCCGAACCGGTTCGATCCGGACTGGCCGACCGCACTGATCGTGCCGCAGCACGAGACCGAGCGGATCCTGACCGCCCGCGCCGTCGAACTCGGCGTCCGGGTCTTGTGGTCGACCGCGATGGTGGACCTGCGCCAAGACGACGCCGGGGTCGAGGTCTTGCCTGACAGGCAGGACGGCCCGGCTTCGATCCGCGCCGAGTACCTCGTCGGCTGCGACGGTGGGCACAGCACCGTGCGTAGGATCTGCGGCTTCGAATTCCCCGGCGACGAGCCGGTCTCGTCCTGGGTGGTCGGCGACGTGCGGTTGGACTGCCCGCCCGACGGCAACGGCGTCTTCGGCCGCAACGAACGGATCGGCACCTACCACCGCTCTGATCGAACCCGGACACCAGAACGACGCACTACGCGACGTCATCGCCGACATCCTCACCGTGCCGGAAGTGCGCCGTGACGGCCTCGTCGCCGTCCGGCTGACCGATATGCCGCCCCGCAGGCTTTCCGCCTGGAACAGCGCCACCGCGAACCCGCTCATCCGGTCGTTCGCAACGGTCGCCACGGCGACCTATCGAAGAGATGCCGTCGAACCGAGACGCACGCCACCACGTGCCAAGTCCTGAACGCTGTTCCGTTTGTGGGTCGATCCGCTCACGCAGTTATCGGTCGCGCGCGAAAGCCACGGCCGCCTCCGCTCGGTTACGGCGCAGTCCTGCGATGAGGAGTTCGAATGCCGAGATCGCCGACCGACTGCACGTCGGCATCACGACCGTGAAGACCCACATCACCAACCTGATGACCCAAACCGGTGCCACCAACCAGGTAGCGATCAGGCGTGCGCCGTCTTCCCACCGTCGATCACCAGTTGCGCCCCGGTGAGGTACTGGTGCTCCGGCGCGGCCAGGGTGAGGGCGAACGCCGCGATCTCCTCCGGCGTCGCAAGCCTACCGAGACCGGGCACGTTGGACTTCGCCCACTGGCGCATCGCCACTTGGTAGGCGTCGTCCGGGAGTCCGCCGATCGGGCTGAGATTGCGTACCAACTCGGTGTCGGTGGTGCCGGGGACGATCGCGTTCACCCGGATGCCCGCGTCGGCGTAGTCGAGCGCGGCGGACTGCACCAAGCCGACCAGGCCGCGTTTGCTCGCGGTGTAAGCGCTGCGCTGGGAATCGGTGGCGATGGCATTCGACGACGAGGTGACGACGATGGTGCCGCCGCCCGCGCGGATCATGTGTGGCACTTGGTACTTCATCGCGAGGAAGGTGCCGCGCAGGTTGGTGTTCACGACTCGATCGAATTCGTCGACACTGTATTCGTGGAGCTGCTTCTGAATCGTGATGCCCGCGTTGTTGAAGGCGACGTGCAGTCCGCCGTATTTCGCGGCTGCCGCGTCCACGAAAGCGCGGAGGTCGTCCTCCACCAGCACGTCCGCGCGATAGTAGGTGGCTTCGCCGCCCGCGTCGCGGATCGCGCGCTCCACCGCGCGGCCACGCTCGATTCGTCTGCCGCAGAATGCCACTCGGGCCCCCTCGGCCGCGAACAACCGGGCCGCCGCCGCACCGATGCCGGAGGTGGCGCCAGTGATCACGACAACTCTGTTCTCGAAGCGGCGCAAGGCGGTCGTCGCGTGCGGCGGATTGGTGTCCGCACCGAGCGCGACCCCGGCGGCCAATCCGGCAGCGCCTGCCGCGACGCCGGTGGCGGCGATGGCGCCGAGTAGCCGGCGCCTGCTCGGCTCTGGGGCAGGAGATGGTGTGATGTCGTCATCGGTCATGCATCGACTGTGTCCGATGCCGCGGTCGGCCGGATCGACCCGCGGGACCGTTCCCGCGGCCGTCGGAACGAGCCGTCTCCTCCTCAGGGAGGAGATCAGCGCGCACAGCGAGGGGCATGATGTGAACGTGAGCAATCCGGACACCGGCGTGGCACGCTCGGAGGCGACCGGCGTGACCCGTGGCATCGAGTGGCTGCTCTCGGTGCGCTCGCTCCCGGTACGGCTGGCCGTGCTCCTGGCGTTGGCAGCCGGGTGCATGATCTGGTTGACCGAATCGGTGACGGTCCTCGATTGGGCGATTGCGGTGGCCGCGGTGGCTGCTACGGCCATCGCGCTGTGGCGACCGCTGGAGGCCTCATTGCTGACGACAGCGCTGTTGGCCGTCGGATTCGAGTTCGGGACGACGGGACCGTTGGCCGTCAAGGTGAGCGCCGCCGTGGTGCTCACGGAATTGGCGGCTCGGCATGGGAGTTGGCGGCCGTGGCTTGGCGCCGCCGCACTCGTCTGCGCCTACCTGCTGCACGATGACGGCGGGCTCGGCGCGACCGGATACCGCGCGCTGGTGATGGCCGGGGTGCCGCTGCTGATCGGCGGGCTGCTCCGCGGTGCGCTCGAAAGCGCCGTCCGAGCGCGCCAGGCCGCCGAGGAGCTCGGAATGCATCGCGCGGCGGAGGTAGCGGCGGCGCGGATGGCCGAGCGCACCGCCATCGCGCGGGAATTGCACGACCTCATCGCGCATCACGTGTCCTCGACGGTGCTGCGGGTGGGAGTGGCGCGGCATGCCATGCCGGGGGCCTCCCCGGCCGTGCGGGAAGTGCTCGACGACATTCACGCCAGCGGAAAGGAGACTCTCGCCGACCTACGAAAGCTGGTGACGATACTGCGTGATCCGGACGCCGACGGTGAATCGTTCGTCGCACCGGGCGATCTGCGCACGGCCATCGAGACAGCGGTGCTGCGCACGCGTCGACTCGGCAACGTGGTGACAAACGAGATCGGCGATGTCGCCACGGTCGACGCGCTGTCGGCGCTCACTCTGCTGCGGCTGACGCAGGAAGGACTGGCCAACGTGGTCGAGCACGGCGGACCCGATGCCTCGGCACGGCTGGTGATCGACACAATCGACGGCGTGGACTTCTCCCTGGACAGCACGATCTCGAACGGCCACCCGAAGTCGCGCCCGAGCGGCGTCGGCCTGATCGGTCTGGCCGAGCGGGTCGAACTACTCGGCGGCAGCTTCACCGCGGGGCCCAGTGCGACCGGTTGGCGGCTCGCGGCCCACCTTCCCGGACGAGCGTCGTGACCATCCGGGTGCTGCTCGTCGACGATCAGCAACTGGTGCGTGCCGGACTGCGCATGCTGTGCGAAACCGCGGACGACCTCGAAGTAGTGGGCGAGGCCGCCACCGGCGCCGACGCCGTACGCTTTGCCGGCCGCACCCGCCCCGACGTGGTGCTGATGGATCTGCGAATGCCGGGAATGGACGGAACCCGGGCCACCGCAACGATACTCGCCGAACGACCGGCCACCCGCGTGCTGGTCCTGACCACCTTCGACGACGACGAACACCTCTATCCGGCGCTGTCCGCGGGCGCCTGCGGATTCCTGGTCAAGGATGCCTCACCGACCGACCTGCTCGACGGCATCCGCCGCGCCGCCGCCGGCGACCGCCCCTTCTCCCCCGGCGTGCTCGGCCGCGTGGTCGATTCCGCGCTGATCGCCCACACTTATCGCGAAACCCCTTCCGCTCCTTCCTTTCTCGGACTGACAGCCCGGGAATCCGAGGTCCTCGAGCTGGTCACCGACGGCCTGTCGAATGCCGAGATCGCCGACCGACTGCACGTCGGCATCACGACCGTGAAGACCCACATCACCAACCTGATGACCAAAACCGGTGCCACCAATCGGGTCCGGCTGGCCGCCCTCGGGCTTCGCGGATACTAGGTAGTGTCTCCCAGCTGGCCCACTACTGCGAGCATCTGCACGGCGACCCGCAGGACCGCTTCGGCGCGCGACGGCCATGGCTGGAAATTGTTGGATGGTGGTTCTGCCGAACCTAGGCTCGCGCAGCCGAGGGATCAACAGCCTCTGGCTGATTCGCCGCGGCCGATCCAACATTGGCAACGAATACGCCAACCCCGTCACCCTGTGCGACATCTTCGAAAACCTCAACGGCTGAAGCGACAGCCCGTACTCGGCGTCGACCCGTTCGCCCAGCAGCCGGAAATTCTCGCCGACGACAGTGGTGCGGGTCGGAAGGTAGCGCTCAGGTGGCGGCTCGGACCGGTACCGCCAGCGGGCACGCACCGCGCTGCGACGTGCGCTCAGGCGGGTGGAACGTAAGGTGCGCAGCCACCAGCGGTGCACCAAGTTTTCCGCGATGATCGACGCCAGCACGCCGACCCGCAGGCTCCCGGCCACCCCGACCTTGGGATAGAGACGCACGATGTGTTGCCGCGGTGGTCGAGACATGACTTCCATTGTGCCGCTGACCGCCACACCCGCCCTGGGCGCTGCTGCCGTTGCTGTTGCCGGATGGTGCGGGGTTGGGGTGGCGTGCGCGTGAACTGGCGACGCTGGCTCAACACACACCGGCCCGAGGCCCCCCTCCACCACACCACCGCCAGCGACCAGCTGGCTGCGGCTGTCGCCGACCGCGGACGCGCGCGATTCGATGACACGGCCACGCTCTCGCATGTCGGTGTTCACGAAGATGTCCCCCCCTTCGGATTCGTTCTGTGAGTTCCACCATTGTTCGCGGTTGTAATGAAATCTTCACGCGCTCAGATGATCTGGAAGCGGCCGCCAGTTGGGCGGCCTCTAGGGCGGAGGAAAATATGACCCGATCTGTTCTGCTCACGACCGCGGCGGTCACCCTTGTGGTGGCTCTCACGGCGTGCGGCGGCGAAGGCGCCTCCGATGCCGCCCCTTCGGCATCGAGCACCGTTTCCACATCCGCTCGGGGCACAGCCCCCGCCCCCGGAACCGTCGCGCCCACGACCGACACCCATCACCTGCCGACGAGGAGCCGGAGCCGGCTACCTCGCCGGCGCCGGAGATCACGGCCGCACCGACCACGGCCGCACCGACCACGGCCGCACCGTGCGCGGTGGTTACCCGCGAATACCTCATCACCACGCTGCGAATGACGGCATCGCCCGACATTCCCTTGGCCGATCTCCAGAATGCGCGGTGCAGCGGGAACTATGCGACGGCGCTGAGCCAACCGAAAGGCACCCTGCACCCGGTCGTGTACATGTTCAAGTACTCCGCACCGGTGGGGTGGCGCCTGATGGGGGTCGACGACGCAATCGACTGTGTGAACAGGCACGGTGTTCCGCTCGAGGATGCCCGTGTGATCGGCTGCGCCCTCTAGCAGCTGCGCTATTCGACCAGCTTTTCGCTGCGGAGCCAGTCGTAGGCGACATCGGCAGGGTCTTCTCCGTCGATGTCGACGCGGTAAGTCGAGATCCTGCATGAGCTGGTCGGTGAGGCGCTCGGAGATGGTGCCGAGCAGAGCGCGCAGTGCCGGGTATTCGCCGATGATCGCGCTGCGCGCGAGTGCGTAACCGACATCTCACCCCAGCTGGTACGCCACTTCCTCGCGCCGTAATCCAGGTACCCGTCGTCGACCGCGGACGCCTTACACCCGGCCACTTCACCCGCCACTCCGGAGCACTGAACGATGTTCCGTTTGCGGGTCGGGCCGCCCACCCATTGCCAGTCGCGCCTCCGGAAATCGCAGCCACCTCGCCTCAGTTACGGCGCAGTCCTGCGATGAGGAGTTCGGCCATGCGTCGCGCGTCGTAGCGGGGGGTGTTGCCCGCGCCGATGCACAGGTTGCCGACGCCGCGCAGGAGTTCGTAGGCCTCCATGTCGGGGCGAATCTCGCCGGCTGCCGCAGCGGCGTCGAGCAACTGGGTGCATACGGGGACGAGACGGTCGAGGAAATAGCTGTGCAGCGCCTCGAAGGTGGGATCGCCGGACTGCAACGCCTCGGCCAAGCCGTGCTTGGTGACCAGGAAGTCGACGAAAAGGTTGATCCACCGCGCCAAGGCCGCGTGCGGCGTTTTGCTGTCGGCCAGCAGTGCCGGACCGGCCTCCGCGCAGGCCTCGACCTGGTGCCGGTAGACGGCGACGATGAGATCCGCGCGTGTGGGGAAGTGACGATAGATCGTGCCGACGCCGACACCCGCGCGTGCGGCGATGTCGCGCACGGGTGCGTCGACGCCGGACGAGACGAAAGCCGCCGCGGCCGCGTCCAACAGCGTCTTTTCGTTACGCCGGGCGTCGGCCCGCTTCCGCGGGGCCGACGATCCCGATCCGCCGGTATCGGCCATTACGCACCTACCTCCATGACTCCGCTTGCCAAGCGGAACAATGTTCCGTATGTTCTTTGACGGAACAAGGTTCCGTTTGTTCAGGATGCCAGCACCGGCGATCCGACACCAATCCCCCTCGCTTCACCTCTCACGGAGGAACACCTCATGCAGTACCGCACCTTGGGCCGCACCGGCGTGCAGGTCAGCACTCTCGTGCTCGGCGCGATGAATTTCGGCAGTTTGGGACGTACCACCCAAGACGAGGCCACCGCCATGGTCGACGCCGCACTGGACGCGGGGATCAACCTGATAGATACCGCCGACTGGTACAGCCAGGGGGAGTCCGAGGAGATGGTCGGCAAGGCCATCGCAGGCCGCCGCGACGACCTCGTGCTGGCCACGAAGGCGGCCATGCCGATGAGCGACGAGCGCAACCACCGGGGCGGTTCGCGCCGGTGGCTGGTCACCGCGTTGGACAACAGCCTGCGCCGTCTCGGCGTCGACCATGTCGATCTCTACCAGATCCACCGCTGGGACCCGAGCACCAGCGACGAGGAGACGCTGTCGGCGTTGACCGATCTGCAGCGCGCGGGCAAGATCCGCTACGTCGGCTCCTCGACGTTCCCCGCGTACCGCATCGTGCAAGGACAGTGGGCCGCCAGGGAGCACCACCTGAGCCGCTATGTCACCGAGCAGCCCGGCTACTCGATCTTGCAGCGCGGCATCGAGACTCACGTCCTGCCCGTGACCGAGCAGTACGGGCTCGGCGTGCTGGCATGGAGCCCGCTGGCCTCGGGCTGGCTGTCGGGCGCGATCCGCGAGGGCCGCGAAATCACCACCAGCCGTTCATCGTTCATGCCGCAACGCTTCGACACGAGCATCCCGTCCAACCGGGCCAAAATGGCGGCCGTCGAACAGCTGGCCGAACTCGCCGATGCGTCCGGTCTGACGCTGATTCAGCTCGCACTCGGTTTCGTCACCGCACACCGCGCCGTGACCAGCGCGATCATCGGCCCCCGCACCATGGACCACTTGCACTCGCAGCTCGCCGCCGCCGACACCGCGCTCTCCAGCGATGTGCTCGACGCGATCGACGCGATCGTCGCTCCCGGTGTCGACCTCGCCCCGGACGAGAAGCACGACACGCCCCCTGCCCTGCTCGACGCCACGCTGCGGCGTCGCTGATCGCCGGTCACGACCGATAGGACGAACCAGCCTTCTCGTGGTCAGCTGACAGGGAAGGCTGTCGGTTGTTTCGCGCCGACGAATGGCTTCGACGCTGTCGGGTGGGCGTTGCCGTCGCGGTTCGCGCCGGGATCGCAGGAAGTCCCAGCGCGGTTTCGGCCAGTACACGGGTAGGCCGACCGGGAATTCGTTCCAGCACTCCGCCCGCGAACACGTCGTAGAGCGGCAGGGTTTCCAGGTGCACGTAGCCGATGTGGCAGTCGCATTCGGTGCGGGGACAGGCTCGCGGGGCGAGGGCGGCTCGGTAGGAGCCGTCGTAGAGGTTGCCCAGTGCGGCCGGAACGAAATGGCAGCGGCGGACGTCGCCGTCGCCGTTCACCGAGATGACCGAGGATCCGGTGCGGCACGGGAGACCGGCCGAGGGATGGGGATGGCGGCTGAACGGGAAGAGCGGGTCGAGAGCGGTCCAGTCGGCCGCCGCGGCGTCGGTGTAGGTGTGCCCTTCGGCGGCGTTGACCCAGAGATAGATGTGTTCGGGTAGGTCCGCGCGCAGACGGCGGGCATGCTCGAGATGTTCTGGGAGCCCGACGATTCCGACACTGAAACGGACACCGGCGCTGGCTGCTCGAGCGGTCTTGTCGAGAAAGCGGTCGTACGGCGTCTGGCCGGGGTGGTAGGTGCACCAGAGTGCGACGGTCTCGAGGTCGGCGTCGGCGAGCCATTCGGTCCGGCAGCTCAGGTTGGTCTGGATGGCGACGCGGTCGATGTGCCGCTGGTGCGACAGTTCGATCATGGCGCGGCGGTACCAGGACCGCACGAGTCCTTCGCCCCACGGGGTGAAAAGGATCGAGAGACGATCACCCGTCTGCGCGCACGCCCACCGGGTGAATCGTTCGAGGGCGGCGCGGTCGGCGCGGAGCTGGGCGGTCGTGTCGCGGCGTTTGGCGAAGGGGCAGTACGGGCAGTCGTAGTCGCAGGAAGCCAGCGGTCCGCGGTAGAGAATGGTGAGATCCACCGCGGTCACCGGTGTTCGTAGGCGGCCATGGCGGCACGTACCGCCGGGGAGAAGAATTCGGGGCCGATGGCGTCGGAGTAGGCCAAACCCTCGGCGGTCAGCCGTAAATGGCCCGATCGCGGGTCGGCCAGCCACCCCCGCTCCGCGAGGGTGTCCAGTTCGGCGGCGAAGCGGTCGTGCGGTTCGTGGCCGAAACGCAGCCGGTAGTCGGCCACCGCGAAACCCTCGGCCTGGAGCAGCGATTGCAGCAGGTAGCGACGCTCGGGCTCGTCGCCGTCGATCACTCGTCCATAGGCGGCGCGGCTGAAATCCGTTGTGGCCGCGTAGGTGTCGATGATCGCGCGCACCTCGCGCGGAGCGACGGCGTAATCGAAGGAGTAGTGCGTTCCCGAGGTGTAGGAGCGCGCTCCGCAGCCGAGGCCGATCATGCCGTCGGTCTGACAGGCGTAATCGTCCGGCCCCTGGGGCGGCGCGTCGCGGCGGCGGAACATGCGCATGGAGACCTGCTCGTAGCCCGCCGCCAGGAGGTGGTCACGCCCCTCGACGTACCGTCGCAGCCGCTGTTCGTCCCAATCACGTTCGGCGACAGCAGGATCGGCGTGCCGGCCGAGCCCGGTCAGCGGGCGGACGTAGAGCGGGTAGAGGTAGATCTCCTCGGGGCGCCACGCCAGTGCGGCGTCGAGCGACTCCAGCCAGGTCGCGGCGGTCTGACCGTCGATGCCGTAGATGAGGTCGATGTTCAGCACCGGGATGGCGGTGTCCCGGATTCGACCGAGCGCGGCCTCGACATCGGCGCGTCGTTGCGGCCGCACGGCGGCGCGTGCCTCCTCTTCGATGAAACTCTGCACACCGAGACTCAGCCGGGTCGTCCCGCGCTCGGCCAAGACCGCGAGGCGATCGGCCGTCGCCGTGCTCGGCGACGCCTCCACCGAGAGCGGGATCGCGCGCAGGTCGGCGCCCATGATGTCCTCGGCGATGTCGCACAGCCGGGTCAGCTCGTCCGCTTCGAGGAAGGTGGGTGTGCCGCCACCGATCGCGGCGGTGGCGAAACGCGGGGGCTCGGCGTCACCCAGTGCCGCACGAACAGCCTCGGCTTGGCGGGTGAGCGCGTCGAGGTAGCGGCCGACGAGACCGTCGGGCGCGCCGACGCGGGTGAACAAATTGCAGAAACCGCAGCGCACCTCGCAGAACGGGATGTGCAGATACAGCGAAAGCGCCTGCCGCGATTGCCCGGCCCATAGATCGGTGAGCGCGGGCGGCGGAGCGAACGCGCGGTAGGCGGTCTTGTGCGGATAGGCGTAGACGTAGTTCTGATACGGCCGGGGCAGGATGATCGTGCGGGTCATGCGGGTGGCTCCAGGAAGAAATGACCGTAGGGGACGGTCCATACCGATTCGTGTCCGAGCCGGTGCCCGGTGAAGCCGTCGTCACCGTAGGCCGTGCCGTGATCGGAACACACGATGGCGAAACAGCGTCGCCGCGAACGCATCACGTCGAACAGCCGGCCTACGTGCCGGTCGATGTATTCCAGCGCTGCCGCGTGGGTGGCGCGGTTGTCGCCCGCCTCGCGGGTCGCGCCGGGCAGGTGGAACCAGTTGGGCTGATGCAGGGCGGAGGCGTTGACGAAGAGGAACAGTCGCCGCTCGGCGGGCAATGCCGCGACCACTCGCTCGGCGCAGGCCACCTGCGCCTCGAAGGAGGTAGGCGAGGCTACGGAAAACACTGGTTCCCAATGACTCTCGGCGAACATCCCCGGCAGGACGCTGCCGAGCGCACCCTGCTTGTTGAAGAAGCCGACGCCGCCGATGCAGACCGTGTGATAACCGCGCGCGGCCAGCGCGGTGACCAGATCGGGCTCGTCGAAGACGAAGGTGCGCTCGGCGGTGGTCTCGCTGCCCGCGAACCGCGCGGCGAACAGCCGCGGGTGCGGGCCCGGCGTCGCCGGTGTCGGCAGGAAGCCCGCGAAGATGGCGTGATGGGCGGCGTAGGTGAAATTGCCTGGGGCGTGGCGTTTCTGCCAGCCGCCGCCGGGGAGGTACGCGCTCAGATTCGGTAACCGCCCCGCTGCCGCCAGTTCGGCCGCGACGTCGTAGCGCAGGGTGTCGAGGGTGAGCAACAGGAGATCGTCCCGGCCGATCACGGCGTTCATATCCGGCTCCGTGGCCTGCGAGATCGTCACAGCGATACTCCTTCGCGCGTCTCCCGCGAATCGGGTTGCCGGGCATGGTGATAGCGAGTTGTCGCGGCGACGACCTGAGCCGTGTAGGTGTCCAGCCCGGCGGCCGGACCCTCCGGCAGTCCGGAGAGCCGGGGCAACAGATCCCCGAAGGCGTTGACCTCGGCGACCATGAACCGCCGCCACCCGACGACGGGCAGTAGATCGACGCCGACACACAGGGTCGCCGGAAAACAGGCGGCCGCCTGTTCGCAGATCGACAGTGCCGTCGCCCAGTGCTCGCCCGCGGCAGCGCGGAAGTCCGCCAGATCGCCGCGCGCGCCGCCGAGGTGCAGGTTGGTCAGCGGCGTGCGGCTCGTCCTGACGACGGCGTGAGTCGCACGCCCGCCGATCACCACGACCCGCAGGTCGGCGGATCGGCCGCCTTGGGAGACCTTGGGAATCCAGCGTTCCATGTGCAGTCCGTCCGGTGCGAGCCGGTCGACGATGTGCGCGATCTCCCGTTCGGCGGTGTAGCGACGCACGCGCAGCGAATTGTGCAGGTGTCCCTCCGGTGTGATCTCCACCGAGGTGGTCGCGCGCAGCCGTCCGTCGCGGGCGGATTCGACGGCCAGCACCCCGGATGCCGACGAACCGTGCGCGAGTTTGACGAACACGCGCGGCATCTCCGCCGCACGCATCAGACTCCGCACATCCGCCCAGCCGCGCACCGAGGCGCGTCCGCCGGAAGTGGGCGAGGACGGCACCGGCACCCCCGCTCGCGCCAGCCACGCGTGGCACCGCCTTTTGTCGAACAGCACGGCCAGATCATCGGTGTCGTCGAGCCGGAAACCGCCGCGCAACGAGCGCGCCGCGTCGAGGAAGCGCGCGTACCAGCGTGCGGAGCCCTCCACTCGCGTCGGCTCGGAACTCCCCCGCAACAGTCGATCGACTTCGAGATTCTCGCCGGGTGACTCGAGCCGCACGATCTCGTCGTCGCTGAAATCGGCGCCGCCCTCGCTCAGCACATCACACCATTCGACCACTCGGATGTCCGCCGACCCCATGGCTCGGGCGGCGTCGGTGAACATGCCGACGCGCCGGTTCTCGCCGTTACCGACGATCACCCAGCGCGGCGGTGTCGAGACGGACACGACTCATTCACCGACGGAGACGAACCGCCAGACGGTTCCGTCTTCCTCGTCGCTGTCCTCTTCCGCGTCGTCGGCGTCGAGTTCCAGGCGGACCCCGGCGGGCTCCAAGGTCTCGCGCAGCCGGGTTCGCATCTCGTCGGACAGATAGTTGTAGTGCATGTCGAGCACGTTCAGATGGCTCAACGGCTGACCGGACAGCAGCGCCGCCACGCCGTCGTCGGTGAGGACGCCCATCGAGATGTCCAGGCTCTCCAGCCGGGCCACCACGGGCGCCGCGGCGAGAGCGGCGCACACGTCGTCCTGGGTCTCGCTGTTGCGCAGGGCGAGATGCTTCAGCGCGGGCAGCCGGTCCCCCGAGAGGATGGGCGCGAGGTCGGCCACCTCGCTGTCTCCGCCGTACTCCGAGGTGCCGAGCCACAGGTCCAGGTGCGCGAGTGCGGGCAGATCGCTGGCCCCGATGCCGCGCACGACGTCGGCGGGCAGGCCGCCGGTCTCCACGACCAGCGTGTGCAGGCGTTCGTGCCGCACGGCGGAGAACTCCAGGTTCTGACCGCCGCGAACGCCGAAAACCTCCAAGCCGGAGAAGGTTTCGAGTAGTGGGGTGACCAGGCCCTGATTGATCCAGGACATCTCGCACTCCTCCATGACGATGTCGCCGAGGAACAGGGCGCGCAGCGCGGGCAGCCGGTCCTTCGCCGCGCACAGCGCGTCGATCACCTCATCGGGCCCGTTGCCGTACACGTCATCCCACGTACCGACGATCAACGTGGTGACCTTCGTCGTATCGACCGCGCCGAGGAAGCGAGCGAAGCACTCGACCCACGTCTCCTGCGCGTCATAGGTTTCCACGCTCAGACGCCACGCGACCGCGTCCGGCTCCGGCAACGCAATGCTTTTCCGCTTCTTCTTCGCGTCGGTCTCGGCATCGGGGAAGGTGAAGGCGGGCAGGCCGCCGAACTCCTGCAAATGGTCGCCGATGGTCATGTGATGTGCCCGCCCCTTCTGGCAGTGCCGTGATCGTCACGAGGTTTCTACCAAGCCGCACCGACACCGCAGCGAGCCGGGCAGTTTGTCGGTGCCCGCCGCTACGGTCTGCGGGGTGAACGGCGCCGGACTCGCGCCGGGACGGGAGGAACTTCATGTATCGGCAAGGCGATGTCCTGATCGCACCCCTCGCGGAAACGGCTGTACCGCAGGAACTTCTGCACGCCCCTTCGGTGGCGCGTGACCCGCGCGGGCGGTTGGTGCTCGCGCTGGGTGAGGTCACCGGGCACGCGCACGCCGTGCAGGGGCCGGGCAAGCTGATCCGCGAATCCGGTGCGACGGGACCGATGCTGCTGCATCTACCCGAGGGCGGACGCGTCGTCCACGAGGAACATGCGGCGATCACCTTGCCGAAGGGGTGGTTCCGGGTGGTGCGCCAGCGAGAATACGTGCCCGGCTCGGTCCGCATTGTCGCGGACTGACACGACGAAGGCGAAAGATATTCGATGACAACAGGATTCAGCGAATACACGACAAAGCGCGACGAATGGCGTTCGGTGTCGGCGGCCACCGGGCCGGGGAACCGGACGGTGACCGAGGAGGCGGTGCGGGCGGCCTACCGGCAGGCCGGGCTCGATACGCCGGAAACCATCGTGTGGGCACGCTCTCCCCTGGAGGCGGTGCGAATTCTGCGGGCCGCGCGCGACATCGGCGCATCGGTGCGCGAGGCGCTGCGCAACGTCCCGCTGGCGGCCGAACGCGCACGCGTCGACGCCGAACTCGGCCCCACGGGTTTCAGTGCGCACTGGCGCGAGACCGGCGCGGATCTCTGGGAGCAGACCGCCACCGTGGTCGACCGAATCCGAGCCGGTGTCATCGAGGAGGTGGCCGGTAACCGCAAGGAGCAGACCGCGATTCGCCTGCTGCTGCTCGATGCCGTCCTCGGTCAGCACGACGCCGCGTGGCTGTCGGCGTATGGCACCGAGCCCGGTGAGCCGTTGGCGGCGGCGGCGAGCATCGCCCGCGAAGCCGGCTGGTGGTGGCCCTACGAGAAGATCGCGGTGATCAGCGAGCGGCCTACCGCACTGCACCGCGACGAAGCGGGACGGCTCGACAATGGTGACGGCCCAGCCCTCGCCTACGCCGACGGATTCGCCCTGTTCGCCTGGCGCGGCATGCCGATTCCCGCCGAATTCCTCGACGATCTGCGCGCACTGACGGCCGAGCGCATCCGCGACGAGGAGAACGCCGAACTGCGCCGAGTGATGCTCGAGTACTACGGCTACGACCGCTACCTCGACGAATCCGGTGCGCGACCGATCCACCGTGACGAGACCGGCGTGCTCTGGCGGATCGAACTCGACGGCGACGAGGACGTGGTGATGGTGGAGGTGATCAACTCGACGCCAGAACCCGACGGCACCAGTCGCACCTACTGGCTGCGGGTGCCGCCGGATACCGAGACCGCGCGCGCCGGCGTCGCGTGGACCTTCGGACTCAGCGCCGAGGAGTACGAGCCCCTCCGGCAGACGTAGAACGCCACCACCGGTGACCGACGGCTCGTTCGCGGAGACCAAGGACCTGATCGCGGGCTGGATGATCATCGACGTCGACTCGTACGAGCGCGCCGTCGAACCTGATTCCCACCGGCGACATCATCATCCCGCCCGCCTCGCAGCGCTTCATGGCGGGCCGCATCGGGGCGAACACCACCGAGATCGCCGCCTCACACACCGTGCTACCGATCGCAGCCGAGACGATCGCCTTACAACGCCGACCCGGCGGACCTGACTGCCGCCGGAGTTGCTCGAGTGGCCGCTGAACGTTGTCGTGGTGCGTAGCGGCGACGGATTGTGCTCATCGACGCTGGGCTAGGTGTACTGACCTGAGAGGTCAGGAACGCGGCTGGCGGGCGGTTGGCCGGGCGACTGGAGGCCGCCGGAATCGCCGCCGCATCCGTGACCGACGTAGTGCTCACCAGGAGGAGTACCGCCGTCGGCTGCGGCCGTTCGAGACCGAGCACGAGGTGGCGCCGGGGGTGGTCGCCTGTCGCACCTGCGGGCACACCCCCGGCCACAGCGTGGTCCGCCTGGCGGCCAGCCGCGAGGCGCTGGTGGCCACTCACCGCCGTCCCCTCCATCTGCCACGTGGCCACCGCAACGCCTTCTGTTGCGTTCCAGCTGTCTGGGACATCTGACCCGACGGGTCGCATTATTTCGAAGGTGCTGTTGGACAGACGGAGCGTGCTCGTGCAGGTACCTCGGTCAGTCCGTGGTCGTGGATGATCGGTATGCCGTAGCGGTGTTCGAACTTGGTCCGCAGTTCGACGCCGGCTCGCGCGGCGCCGCAGATGGCGAACCGCACGGACGAGGTGTTCGGCTGTATCTCGGCGGGCAGATCGGACAGCTGTGAGTACATGATCGGGTCGGCGGTGAAGTAGGTGGCCCTGCTGCATTCGATCCGGGCGAAGAACGTGGTGGGACTGAATGGGCCGGCGACGGTGGTGCGACCACCGGCGAGCAGTGGTGACACGGCGCCCACCGCGATGCCGTTGACATGGAACAGCGGCAGGATCGACAGGCTGTGGTCGGTGTCGGTGAGTGTGAAGATCTCGATCGCCAATCGGCACAGGGCGTTGAGGTTCAGGTGGTCGAGCGTCACGACCTTCGGATCCCCGGCGGCGTTGCCGGTGTGGATGAGTAGTGCCGGTGCGTCGTCCCGAGCCTGGGCGGGCTTGGCGGTGTCGGACTGTGCTGTGGTGAGCCGGTCTGCGGGTATCACGGTTCGGACCGGAAAGGCGTAGGCAGGTTCGTCTACGGCGATGAGGACCTTGGCGCTCGTGCAGGCCATTCGGCGGCTGGCGTCTTCGGCGGGCAGCGCGGGGTCTATGGGTGTGGCAATGGCACCCAGGCGCCAGGTGGCGAACAGGGATACGACGAGGGCGGCTGTGTTGGGCAGCATGATCGCGACGACGTCGCCGGTCGAGACTCCCGCGGCGCGCAGGGATGTGGTGGCCCGCCGGACGGCGGTCAGGAATTCGGTGTTGTTCAGGTCGGCGTTGTCATCGGCGACGGCAGCGGCGTGTGGCGCGGTGGCGGCACGGCAATCCGGGAGGGTCGCGAGGTTCATGGTCGTTCCTCGGGATGGGGTGTCGGAATGGCGCCAACGGTAGGAGTACCGGGGTCGCTCGACACCGTCGTGCGTGGATGAACTTCGCGGCATCTGTTGTCGCTCGAGGACAAGCCGACGCCTTGATCTGCCCGGTGTCGATCGCGACGTAACGCCTCTTCATGGCGGCGCGGTGCCGATGTGGGGTGGGCGGAGATTAGGGTTGAGAGCGTGACCACCGCGCGTCACGACGATGTCGATACAGACCGCTTCATCGCGGCGATAGCCGCCCGGATGAACGACCGGGTGACCGATGTCAGCGCGGTCATCTGCGCCTACCTGCAAGACGGCATCACCGAGCTTCGCGGCAATCCGCGCACCGCTGATCTGCTCGCCGCCAGCGTCGAATCCAACGTCGCCACCATTCTGCGCGCCTTGCGCTACGACCTTCCCTCCGCGGATGTCCGGGCTCCGCTTGCCGCCGTGGAGTTCGCCAGACGCCTGGCCCAGCACGGGGTACCGGTCAATGCCCTTGTTCGCGCCTACCGGCTCGGGCAGCGGCGCATAACCGAGCTGATCTTCGCGGAACTGCAGACACTGGCCATTCCCCCGGCCGAGCGGATCAGCGTGATCGAACGCATCACCGTGACTCTGTTCGACTTCAGCGACCGCATCACCGAACAGGTCGTGGCGATCTACGGCGACGAGCGGGAGCGCTGGATGGAAAGCCAGAACAGCGTCCGAGCGGTGCGGGTTCGCGAGGTACTCGATGGCCGCAAGAGCGTCGATGTGGAAGCGGTGACCGAGGCGATCCGGTATCCGCTGCGCTGGCAACACCTGGCGCTCGTGCTGTGGTACCCCGAGGCTGAGACCGACAGCGATGCGATACCGCGCCTGCAGCGGTTCGTCCGCGAACTCGGGGACGCGGTTGCCGTCGCGTCCAGCCCGCTGGTCGTCGCCGCGGATCAGGTCAGCGTCTGGGCCTGGCTGCCGTACCGGACCGCGCCGGGAGACCTGGTCGCCGATGTACGCACATTCGTGACCGCCCACCGCGACCACCCGAACGTTGCGATCGGCACCATAGCCGCGGGAATCGACGGCTTCCGCAACTCCCATCACAGCGCCCGGCGCGCGTGTTCCGTCGCCCTGGCACGCGAACAGTCCTCGTCCATCGTCGTCGCCGCCGACGACCCCGGTCTGATGACTGCCGCACTACTGGGCGGCGCCGTCGCCGAGACCCGCGACTGGGTGCGCGAGGTGCTCGGCAACCTGGCCGGTGACGACGAGCACGACGAACGCCTGCGTGACACCCTGCGGATATTCCTGGGTACCGGATCCAGCTACAAAGCCGCCGCTACCGAGCTGAATCTGCATGCCAACTCCGTCAAATACCGGATCGGACGCGCCGTCGCCCGACGCGGGCGACCGATCGGCGCCGACCGGCTCGACGTCGAACTCGCGCTGCTGGCGTGCCATTGGTACGGCCCGGCTGTTCTGTGGCCGGACCCGAACCAGTAGGGCGCCCATCGGCGAGCGGCTGTCCCCGCATAGTCAGGTCGTGTACATCACGACACCGAGCTTGGACTCCGCGGTCTTGGCATAGAAAGCAGTGAGTCCCTCGAGTTCGGCGACGATGATTCCCGGACCTTCCTCGGGTGTGATCAGCTCCAGTTCGTAGATTTGGTGCTCGTCGACCAACTCGTCGAAATCGGCTCGCCTGACAGCGGTTTCGACGGCCAGCACGTCGACCGTGGCAAGACGTGCGGCGAGCGCGGTCGCCTGATCCGGCGACACCACCGAGAAAGCCCCGTTCTCCAGGGTCGAGCAGGCGATGCTGTCGGCACCGCCGACCACGGACCACAGCTCGTGGTCCTCGGGGCCGGGCCAAGCCTCCCCGGTGAGGAAGTAATTGAGCGCGGCGGCGTAGTGGGTGCGGTAGTGGCCGGGCTTGTCGAGTCTGTTGATGCTGGTCGGATCCTGCCGGAGTGCGTGGATCTCATCGCTGCTCACCGCTTGCAGCCAGGTCGCCTGTGCCACGGGCTCTCTTCCTCTTGTTCGACAGGTGCACAAGGGTCTTCGGCGCAACGCAACCGTGCCCGGACGGGCGCAGAAGACACTTCTCGCGCATCGTACGGCTGGCCGATGCTTCGGCGTGCGTTCAGGCGCGCCAGATCGAGCTTCTCGACCTGCGGCCAGCAGTCGGGCCCTTCGAGCTCGACAGCCTCCGGGTCCCACTGGAAAAGCGGCTGGGAACTGCGCCACGGCGGTCGATCGCGCAGAGCGATCGACCGCCGAGTGTGCCGTGTCCAGCGATCACCGAACACGGCACGCGTGCTCAGCTCAGGGTGAACGTCGCCGTACCCGAGATCTGCTCCATCTCCCTGTCGTTCGAGTCCAGCGCGACGATCCGCGCCTCCACCCGGCCGACGCCCGGCGCCGTGCCGAATCCGACGATCACGCCGTCCACCGTGTGTTGGACGACACCGTTCACGACGCGGTGCTGCTGCCCGTCCGCGTACCCGGTATCCAGGTTCTTGAAGCGCACGGCGACCTTCCAGTCCGCGCAGGCCTCCCCGGTCTGGGTGACCTTCACCCGCACGCCGAACGTGCCGGACTGCTCCTGCGGCACGGTGACCGCGTCGATGATCGCGGAGCAGCTGGTCGGAACCAGGCGCGTCAGGGTCGGCGTGAACGGAGCGCCTGGTTCGTGCGGAATGGCGGAAGACGGCGCCGCGAGCCCGACCGCCCCGGCGGCGGTCACCGCTGCGATCACACCGACACGGGCCGAAAACTGTTGCAGCTGCTTGCGATTGAGAGTCATGACCGCTTTGTCGGGTCACCGGCAACCGTTGTTACCACAGCAGTTGCGTTAGTGAAATCACTGTAACATTCGGAAGAGACGCTGTTGACGATCTCTCGAAGCAGATCGAAAGCCGTTACAGCTCTGCGGCTCTCAGCTTCAACGCTGATCCGGCGGCATCGGCTACGTCGCGGCGTCCGCGAGCTGCCGATAGAGCCGCGCCAGCTGCACGGCGTCCTTGCGATCGAATCCGATCATCTCGTCGATCTCGCGGGACAAGAGCTCGAGGAGGTCCGCGATCGCCGCGTGCTGCGCGGGGTGGAGGCCGCGCAGGGTCGTCTCGTCGTCGCGTCGCGCACCGCGGAGAAAGCCGCTGAGGTGGATCCAGAGCTCGAAGTCGTACGGTTCGATCAGCATCAGCTTCAGCACCGCCGGGAGGTAGTACTCGACGGCCTGCGCGGTCATGTACGCGAAATCTTCCATGTGCAGACCGGGCAGGAAGCTCTCGCGATCGATGTCCGCCCGCGTGCGGCCGTAGAAATGCGCGATGACGTACGGCGCGTCGATGCTCGGCGGTGCGAGTTCGTCCTCGGTGAGCGGCCGCGAGCCCGCGAACACCTGATCGATTCGGTGCGTGACCTCATCGCGACTCCTCATGGCCGCCAACCTATCCCACCTCACGACAGTCACGTCAGCCGCAGGTCGGCTGGGGTTCAGGCGTTCTCGCTCGTCCGGCAGAACCCCGGTCGCATGCGGCGAATCCGACGCCCGGCGCGCCGCACGAACCCACAGCCGATGTGGCTGCGAAGCTGGGCTGCAGGTGGGACGATCACGTCGTGACAACCGGTGCGGAGGGCGCTGTCGTGCGGCTCGGGGTCAGCGCGGCTCGCCCCGCGTGGAGGTGGATCAGACCGAGTGTTTCCCACTCGTCGCTGGCCGGGTACGCCGACGAACTGGCCGACGACGTCCGGCGGCGGGAGACCGCACTGCGGGATCAATTGCGGGCGGGCCCAACGGATCCCAACTTGGCCGTCGAGATCACCGTGCGAACGAAGACCGACACCACGCCGGTGGCGGTGGCGCGGATCACCGAATGTGTACAGGGACTGCGGGTTCGGCGGGTGTTGCTGCTCGGCGAGGCGGGCAGCGGTAAGACCGTCGCGGCGACCCACCTGGTTCTCGGGCTACTCGATCGCCGCCGGGAACTCGGTGACGCGGCCCGAGCGGCGGAGCCGGTTCCGGTGCGCGTCAACGCCGCAGGGTGGAACGGCGAGCAATTGTTCTCGCGGTGGCTGGCCGAACGGCTCGGCTCGGACTATCGGCTGCACCGGCGCGTGGCGAAAGCTCTGGTCGATGCCGGTCTCATCCTGCCGCTGGTCGACGGACTCGACGAGATGGAATCCGTCGAGGCCGCGCACGCGGCGCTGGCCCGGATCAATGAGGTGCCGTGGCGGCATCGGCCGCTGGTGGTGCTATGTCGCACAGAGGATTTCGAGGAACTGCGCCAGCAGCCCGGTGGTGCTCGCCTCGTCGGCGCGGCCACGATCACGATGGGATCGTTCAGCCACGAACAGATCATCGGTTACCTGAAGCAGCGGCAGACGGATGACGACGTGGCCGACGACGCGTGGAGCGAAGTGATCGGCCAGGTCGAACGGGAGTCCACCGGGCCGTTGGCGACCGCGTTGCGAACCCCTTGGATGCTCGCTCTTGCCGACACCGCCCAGCGGCACGACCCGGAGATCGCCTCTCGGCTCGCGCGGAGCACCGAAGCCGACGACGTTCGCGCCAGACTGCTCGCCGAGCAGATACCCGCGGCCGTGGACGGCAGAGACCGCGACGGACCGTATGAGCACTACGACGTCGACAAGGTCACTCGATGGCTGGCGACTCTCGCGCGGCGTCTAGATGAGCGCGGCGCCACCGGAGGCGACGGAACCACGATACGGCTCGACGAGGTGTGGGAGCTGGCTGGACCGGTCCGCTGTCGCGCCCTCTACGGACTCGTCTGTGGACTGGTAGCGCTTCTCGGCTTGCTTCCGTCGTTTCTGGTCGCGGTCGATGAGGAGCCGTCTTGGCTGGACGAGGGGTGGTGGTCCTGGCTGGGGCTCGCATTCCCTCTGGTGATCGCGATTCCCGTCGGTTGGCTGCCGGATGTCGAGGGGCGTCGGCTGGCATGGCGGATACCGGGACGATCGTGGTGGCGGCACGCACTGTCCCGGCTATGGGAGCCGACCTGGCTCGCGATCATCGTGATGGTGGTGTGTGGTGTGTTCGCGGTGTTCGCCGACATCACCGCTGTCGAAGCGGTGGTGCTGGTGGCGCTCGCTCTTCCGGGGTGTCTGGCCTACGCGCTGGTGCGGGTGTTGTCGGTGGACAGTGCGGACAAGGGCAAGTTGATCATGCACGAGACTCGCCTCGTCCGCGATGACGCGACGGCCGCGGCGGTCATCGGCGCACTCGTCGCGGTGGCGATATGGGCCGGCTTCGCGTCGGCGGACCGACTCGGCGGCGAACCCGATGGCAGCCTCCTCGCGCCGCTGTACTCGGGCGGATATTTCGGGCTGGTCGCCGTCATGGTGTACGGGGTCGCCACTGGGCGCTATCTCACCGCCGCGGTGCTCTTCTCGATCGATGAATCCTTTCCCGACCGTCCCGCTCGTTTTCTCGAGTGGGCGCGGCGCGGCGGCCTGCTGAGCGTGTCCGGTGACGCCTATCAATTCCGCCACGAGACGCTTCGTGAATGGGTGAAGGCCAACACGCCGTCATAGACCGGCACCGAATCCGATGACGTCGGACTGGCCACCTGCTCCGGGAGCGAGCGCTCCCTGGCGGCAAGCGATTTCGCTGAGCCGGTGCGGGTACTGGACAAGGCATCCGAATGACTGGTCGCCTCGGACAGGCCCGTGATCGACGGAGTCTCAGGAGAGCGCGATCATGGGTCCGGGGAAGACGACGTCACGGAATCCGCCGCCGACTTTCTTGCCGCCGTCGCCTGCGGTCCAGCTCGGCTCCCCGGCTTGCCAACCGTCGTGTCGATGCCACTCCAGGTCGTCGTGTCCCTCGATGCCGTAGATCTGGCCGCTGCCGTCGTAGGAGCCGAACACCCGGCTGTACGCGTTCCAGCCGCTACCTACCCGTCGACCACCCTCACCCGCGGTCCAGACAGGCGATCCGTCGGTCCAGCCGTCATGGCGGTGCCAATCCATCTCACCATCGGCGGTGATCCCGTAGATGATGCCGCCACCGACCGAGAACACCCTCGGATACACGTCCCATCCCCCGCCGACGTGCCGACCGCCGTCTCCCCCGGTCCACGCCGGTGACCTATCCGTCCACCCGTCGTGGCGATGCCAATGCAAATCACCCTCGGGCGTGATCCCGTAGATGACGAAACCGTTGGGCTGCCCCGCCACCGCCCGCCTGCCGCCCGCGAAAACCTGGACATACGCGTTCCAACCGCTACCGACCAAAAGACCGCCATCCCCGGCCGTCCAGGCCGCGGCACCGTCCTTGAACCCATCGTGGCTGTACCAGTACATCTCCCCCGCGGGCGTGATCGCGTAGAGGATTCCCTGCGCCCCACCGCAGAAAACGGAACTGTAGGCATCCCAGCCGGAGCCGATGTTCAATCCTCCGCCGAGCCCCGTCCAGCCGTTCGTGCCGTCCGATGTTCCGTCGTGACGGGCCCACTGCAAGCGTCCGTCGAACTTGATCCAGTAGAAGACTTGACCGAGATCACTCATCGATCCTCCATTCGGTTGCCGATTGGGGAACGCGGAGCTGCCAGTCAGCAGAAGTATTCCACGTCGGCCGAGATGCCACGGAAATTCGAGGTGAGCGGCGTTCGGTCGTTTATTCGCCCGGTCGCAGGGCATCCGTCGACGACCCCGTGATTACCCGACGCCGAAGCCGCCGCCAGGGCAGTGACATCGATAACCTTTATGTTGACACCGCTTACACTAGGGTAATGTAAGCGATGCACACATGATTGTCGACGGAAGGGAAATTCGAGATGTATGCGGTGACGCTGGACAGCTTCGGTGGACCGGAGGTCATGAAGTGGGCCCCGGTGGGCGAGCTGCCCGCGCCCGGTCCGGGCGAGGTGGCCATCGACGTGGTGGCCGCGGGGGTGAATCGCGCCGACGTCATGCAACGCTACGGCCTCTACCCGCCGCCGCCCGGCGCGAGCGACATCCTCGGCCTGGAGATTTCCGGTTTCGTCGCCGAAGTCGGTGCGGGCGTGACGGATTGGCAGCCCGGCGATGCGGTGTGCGCACTGTTGGCAGGCGGCGGCTACGCCGAACGGGTGAACGTGCCCGCCACCCAACTGCTTCCAGTGCCCGAGGGCGTGAGCATGACCGCCGCGGCGGCGCTGCCCGAGACCGCCGCAACGGTCTGGTCGAATCTGGTGATGACGGCAGGCCTGCGCAGCGGACACACCCTGCTGATTCACGGCGGCGGCAGCGGAATCGGCACGCACGCGATTCAAGTCGGCCGAGCGCTCGGCGCTCACGTAGCGGTGACGGCGGGATCGCAATTCAAGTTGGAGCGCAGCCGGGAACTGGGAGCGAGCACACTGATCAATTACCGCGAACAGGATTTCGTAGATGTCATGACCACCGAATATCGAGGCGCGGACGTAATTCTCGACATCATGGGCGGAAGTTACCTGGACAGGAATGTGCGGGCACTGGCCGAGGACGGCCACCTGACGATCATCGGACTACAGGGCGGCGCGACCGCGGAACTGAATCTCGGCGTGCTGCTGAGTAAACGAGGCTCCGTTCACGCGACGAACCTGCGTCGCCGTCCGGAACGCGGGCCGGGCTCGAAGGCCGAGATCATCGCCGAACTGCGCAAGCATCTGTGGCCGTTGATCTCCGAAGGAACGGTCGTGCCGGTCGTTTCCGCCGAAGTCCCCATCACCGATGTCGCCGCGGCGCACCCGTTGCTGGACTCCGCCGAGACCGTCGGCAAGGTGGTGCTCACGGTTCGCGAGCCCTGACCCGGCACGCCGTCCGAGCCGCCGCACCCCGGGTGGCCATCAACCGACCCGGGGCCCGAGTACCGCGTAGACCGCCGTGCGGACCCGATCGGCAACCGCCTCGGCGGGCGCGGCCTCGAACTTGCCGTCCATGTGCAGGAAGGCGAGACCGTGCACGAGCGCCCACACCGCCGTTGCCATCCCGTCGATATCGGCAGTGGGAAAGGCTTGCCGCACAATGGCTTTGAGGTACTCGTTGATCGCCTCCACCGCGGCAACCCGCTCGGAGCTGGTCGGATCACAACCCTCGGCGAACATCACCCGGAACAGCCCCGGCCGTGTCAGCGCGAACTGGACGTAGGCGATCGCGGTGGCGGCGAGCCCTTCTTTCGTGGCCGGTTCGGGATGCGCCGCGGCCAGATACGCGGCCAGTTCCCGGTAGCCCACCGCCGCGACGGCGGACAACAGGGCATTGCGGTCGGCGAAGTGCCGATACGGCGCCGCGGTGGACACACCGGCGCGCCGGGCTGCCGCGCGGAGCGACAACTCGGTCGCGCCGCCTTCCTCGAGGAGCTCCACGGCGGCGCGCACCAGCGCGTTGGGTAGATCGCCGTGGTGATACGACGTGGTCGACGTTGCCATGGCTACAACCTAACAAGTGTTGACAGCGCTTACATGCACCTCTTAATGTTAGCGCCGCGCTCACGATGTGAACGATGTATACATTACTGACCGAAGGGAGACCCCCATGGCGAGTGGTTCCGCGGGAGACGAGTTGTTCTCACCACTCCAGCTGCGATCCGGCCAGGTACTGCCGAACCGGATCGCGAAAGCGGCCATGGAAGAGGGCATGGCAGGACGGGCGCAACTGCCGGACGCGCGCCTGATCTCGCTGTATCGACGGTGGGCCGCCGGTGGCGCGGGCCTGTTGATCACGGGCAACGTGATGGTGCACGCCGAAGCGCTGACCGGTCCGGGCGGCATCGTCCTCGACGCCGAGACGCCGCTGGAGCCGTTCGCGGCATGGGCGCGGGCGGGCAAGGCCGCCGGTGCGGCCATGTGGATGCAGATCAGCCACCCCGGTCGCCAGGTCCAGGCGAACATGCCAGGAGTCGTGTGGGGACCGTCGGACATCGCGGTCGACCTAGGCCGCCACTCCAAGCGATTCGGGCGACCCATCGCGATGACCCCCGAACAGATCGCCGCTACCATCACGCGCTTCGCCACCACCGCGCGACGGGCCGAGCGGGCCGGGTTCGACGGTGTGGAAGTGCATGCCGCGCACGGCTATCTGCTGTCGCAGTTCCTTTCTCCGCTGGTCAACAATCGCACCGACGAATGGGGCGGCTCGCTCGAGAACCGCGCGCGGCTACTGCTCGATATCGTGCGCGCCATCCGCGCCGCGGTGTCGTCGAGTTTCGCCGTCGCGGTGAAACTGAACTCCGCGGACTTCCAGCGGGGCGGCTTCGACGCCGACGACGCGCACAAGGTGATCGGCATGCTCGCGACGCTTGGCGTCGATCTGGTCGAAGTGTCCGGCGGCAGCTACGAAAGCCCCGCCATGAACGGTCGCCCCGCCGACGGACGCACCGCGGCCCGGGAGGCGTATTTCCTGGAACTGGCCACCGAATTGGCCCGAACCAGCGCGCTGCCCCTGATGCTGACCGGCGGGATCTCCCGCCGCGAAACCGCCGAACGCGTACTGGCGAACAATGTCGCGGTGATCGGCGTGGGAACGGCGCTCGCGGCTACCCCGGATCTACCGAACCGTTGGCGTGAGGGTTCGGCGGCGACCGGGAGCCTGAAGCCGGTGACCTGGTCGGACAAGTCGCTCGCCTCGCTCGCCGAAATGGCGCGCGTCCGCTATCAGATGCGCCGAATGGCCACCGGGAGCAATCCCGCACTCGGTGTCCACCCGGCGTTCGCGCTGCTCGCGGACCAGCTGGTGCAGGGTCGCGCGCTGCGGCGCTACGCACGATGGCTCGCGTCGAAGGAGCGACAGGAGATCGAAAACCCGAGCGCGGCGGTGCTCTGAACACAAGACTTCCGGCGCGCTGCTGGCCCACCGGCTGACCTCCGGCAAGCCACTCGCCCTGCTGTGCCACGCGCCCGCGGCGATCCTGGCCGCGACCACACCCGAGGGCACCTCACCGTTCGCCGGTTACCGGATGACCGGGCTGTCGAACCGGGAGGAACTGCTCAACCGGTTCGCCACGACGGCGCCATGGCTGCTGGAGGACCGGTTGAAGCAAGCGGGCGTCGAATACTCCAAAGCACTGACTCCGCTGTACACCGGCCAGAATCCACAGTCCTCGGAGCAACTGGCCGAACGGCTGGTCGCCGACGTCGGCGCCCAGTCCGCGAAGTGAGCCACACTGCAGCCCGCGACCAGTGTTGACAGTGTTCACATTCGCGATTAGCCTGATGTTAGCACTGTACACATATGAGCGAGGAGCTTCATCAATGCCATCGACCTACCAGGAAACAGTCGTGGTCGACTTGGGCGGCCACGTGGTCACCGTTCCGAAAGGCGGCCTGTACGACCGGTACCGGATGAACACCGACCTCGACGAAGTCGCCCGCGATCCCCGGGTCAGTAGCGTGGACTTCTTCCGACGGCTGCCCAAGACGAAGGTCGACTCGCGCATCGGCGCCACACTGACCCCGAACTTCTACTACCGCATCTCCACCGCGCGGCTGACGATGCTGGCCCGCTCGCGGGCGATCCGTGCACGCCTGCCCGAGGAGCTGGCGCCGCTCGAGGTCGCGCCCGGGTTCGGGCTGGTCTCGGTGATGTTCTTCCGCTACGAGGTGTGCGACATCGACTTCTACACCGAAGCCGCCGTCGGCATCGCCGTGCGACCGGCACGGCACGGACGCCTGGGATTCTTCGACCTGGCCACCGGCCTGGCCAACGACCACCTGCACTCCTATGTGCTGTCGCTGCCGGTCAGCACCGACATCGCCCAGGTGCGCGGCCACGACGGCTACGGCTTCCCCAAGTGGGTCACCGACATCGATGTCGACATCGACACCGACCGCACCGCCGCCCGGGTGACCAACGACGCCGGCGGAACCGACCTGTCGCTGTCGGTGGCCACCCCCGCCCAGACCGCCCACCCGACCGGCGAACACGTCCCCTCACTCACCTCCTACACCACGATCGACGGCGCCTGGCACTCCACCCTGAGCCAGATCAACGTGCTCTCGGCCGGAACCACCCGCTTCCCACGCAAGATCGACCTCGAGATCGGACAGGGTCGCATGGCCGAGGACCTGCGATCGCTCCAACCGATCAAGATCGTTCGCCTCGACGTCACCACCGAAGGCCAACTCGCCCTGCACATGCCGGTCCCGACCTCGATCCGGAGCCGGAATTGAGGAGCCCTGCCATGCCCACCGATCACACACCCACCCTGGCCCGAGGCTCGGGCCTGCCCGCATCACTGACCTCGGCCCTGATCGAACGTCTGGCCGCACGAGTCACCGCCACCGCGGACGCCGAACGGGTCACCACCAACGCCCCCTACACCGGCGCCCCACTGGCCGACCTGCCCGTCTCGACGCCCGCGGACGTCGAAACCGCGTTCCAGCGGGCCCGCCACGCCCAGGCGGCCTGGGCCGCCACGTCCATGCGTGAGCGGCAGCAGATCATGCTGCGTTTCCACGACCTCCTGCTCGATCGGCAGAACGAGGTCCTGGACCTGATGCAGGCCGAAAGCGGCAAGACCCGCCGCGACGCGTTCCTCGAAGTGACCGACATCGCGATCACCGCCCGGTACTACGCGCGCAGCGCGGCGAAACTCCTTGCGCCCAAACGCCGTCGCGGCGCGATCCCGCTGCTGACCCACACCACCGAACTGCGCCACCCCAAGGGCGTCGTCGCGGTCATCTCACCGTGGAACTACCCCCTGAGCATGGCCGCGGGCGACGCCATCCCGGCGCTCATGGCGGGCAACGCCGTCGTGCAGAAGCCCGACACCCAGACCGCCCTCACCGCGCTGTGGGCACTCGACCTGATGCACGAGGCGGGCTTGCCGCCCGGTGTGTGGCAGATGGTGGTCGGGCGGGGCAGCTCCATCGGCGGGTCGCTGATGGACAACGCCGATTACATGATGTTCACCGGCTCCACCGCCAGCGGACGGCAGATCGCTCGCGACGCCGGGCAACGTCTCATCGGCGCCTCCCTGGAACTCGGCGGCAAGAACGCCATGCTCGTCCTCGACGACGCCGACATCGACCGCGCCGCCGACGGCGCGATCGCCGCGAGCTTCCCCTCGACCGGCCAGCTGTGCGTTTCCATCGAGCGCATGTACGTGGCCGACACCATTCGCGACGACTTCGTCGCCGCGTTCGTCGCCCGCACCCGGAAGCTGCAGATCGGCGCCGCCTACGACTTCAGCCGCGATGTCGGAAGCCTGACCAACGCGGCCCAATTGGAGACGGCCACCGCGCACGTCGAGGACGCCGTCGCCAAGGGCGCGACCGTCCTCGCGGGCGGCAAGGCGCGACCGGATCTCGGTCCCCTGTTCTACGAACCGACGATCCTCACCGACATCACCCCCGACATGACGCTCTACGACCACGAGACCTTCGGCCCGGTCGTCTCGATCTACCCGTACCGAGACCTCGACGACGCGATCGCCCGGGCCAACGCCACGCCATACGGTCTCAATGCCAGCGTCTGGACCCGCGACGGCGCCAAAGGCAGGGCTGTCGCCGCCCGTTTGCACGCGGGCACGGTCAACGTCAACGACGCCTTCGCCGCCGCGTGGGGCAGCGTCGACGCACCGATGGGCGGCATGGGCGACTCGGGACTCGGTCGCCGCCACGGCGCCGACGGCATCCTCAAATACACCGAGCCGCAAACGGTTGCCCACCAACGCATTCAAGGCTTCACCCCACCGAGGGGCGTCTCCCATAGAGCCTGGGCCGCTCTCCTGACGGTCTCGCTGAAGCTCCTGAAGGGAATCGGCGCTCGCTGAGGCCACTGCCGGGCGAACGCCGCATTCCGTCACGCGAAGGCCCGCGAGCGCCACCCGCCCCGCAACGACGAATCCCCCGGTCGACTCGGTCGACCGGGGGATTCGTTCGTCGCTCAGCGCA
This sequence comes from Nocardia sp. NPDC050713, assembly GCF_040654315.1. Lineage (NCBI taxonomy): Bacteria > Bacillati > Actinomycetota > Actinomycetes > Mycobacteriales > Nocardiaceae > Nocardia > Nocardia sp. NPDC050713. The sequence continues at coordinate 147,371 of NZ_JBFAHS010000004.1, forward strand.
TTACACGCAAGCCAGCGCCTTGGCCTCGCGGCGGCGGCGGTGCAGGATCGGTTCGGTGTAGCCGTTGGGCTGCTTGGTGCCCTCGAGGATCAGCTCCTTGGCGGCCTGGAAGGCGATGCTCCCCGCGAAGTCGGTGGCCATCGGGCGGTAGTTCGGGTCGCCCGCGTTCTGCCGGTCGACGACCGGAGCCATCCGCTCCAGGCTGGCCACCACCTCGTCGGCGGTGACAATGCCGTGGCGCAGCCAGTTCGCCATCAGCTGGCTCGAGATACGCAGGGTCGCACGGTCTTCCATCAGCGCGACGTCCTTGATGTCGGGCACCTTGGAACAGCCGACGCCCTGGTCGATCCAGCGCACCACGTAGCCGAGGATGGACTGCGAGTTGTTGTCCAGCTCCTGCTGCTTCTCCTCCGCGGACCAGTTCGGCTCCGCGGCGAGCGGGATCTCCAGGATCTGGTCGACGGTGGCGCGCGGACCGCCCTTGGCGATCTCGGCCTGCCGCTTGAACACGTCCACCAGGTGGTAGTGGGTGGCGTGCAGGGTGGCGGCGGTCGGCGAGGGCACCCACGCGGTGTTGGCGCCCGCCTTCGGGTGGCCGACCTTCTGGACCAGCATGTCGGCCATCAGGTCCGGCATGGCCCACATGCCCTTGCCGATCTGCGCCTTGCCGGGCAGACCCGCGACCAGACCGGTGTCGACGTTCCAGTCCTCGTACGACAGGATCCACTGCTGGGCCTTCATATCGGCCTTGCGGACCATCGGCCCGGCCTCCATGGAGGTGTGGATCTCGTCGCCGGTGCGGTCGAGGAAGCCGGTGTTGATGAACACCACCCGCTCCTTGGCGGCCTGGATGCAGGCCTTCAGGTTCACCGTGGTGCGGCGCTCCTCGTCCATGATGCCGACCTTGAGCGTGTTGCGGTCCAGGCCGATGACGTCCTCGACGCGGCCGAACAGCTCGTTGGTGAAGGCGACCTCGTCCGGGCCGTGCATCTTCGGCTTCACGATGTAGACCGAGCCCGTGCGGCTGTTCTTCAGCTCGGTGTCGCCGTTGAGCGAGTGCTTGGCGATCAGCGAGGTGATCAGGCCGTCCATGATGCCCTCGGGCACCTCGTTGCCGTCCTTGTCGAGGATGGCGTCGGAGGTCATCAGGTGGCCGACGTTGCGCACGAACAGCAGCGAACGACCGTGCAGCACCAGCTCCGAACCGTCCAGCGCGGTGTAGACGCGGTCCGGGTTCATGGTGCGGGTGAAGGTCTTGCCGCCCTTGGCGACCTCTTCGGACAGCTTGCCCGTCATCAGGCCGAGCCAGTTGTGGTAGCAGAGCACCTTGTCCTCGGCGTCGACCGCCGCGACCGAGTCCTCGAAGTCCATGATCGTGGTGACCGCGGACTCCAGCACGACGTCCTTGACGCCCGCCGTGTCGGTGCTGCCGATCGGCGAGCTCGGGTCGATCTGGATCTCGATGTGCAGGCCGTTGTGCTTCAGCAGCACCGAGGTGGGCGAGGCCGGGTCACCGAGGTAGCCGACCAGCTGCGAGGGGTCGGCCAGACCGATCTCGGTGCCGTCCTCCAGGCCGACCTCCAGCTCGCCGTCGACGATCTTGTAGGAGGTCGAGCCGATGTGCGAGCCGGTGATCAGGGTGACGGAGTCGTCGAGGAAGTTGCGCGCCCACTCGATGACCTTGTCGCCGCGCACCTTGTTGTAGCCGGTGCCCTTCTCCGCGCCGTTGGCCTCGGAGATGGCGTCGGTGCCGTAGAGCGCGTCGTAGAGCGAACCCCAGCGCGCGTTGGCGGCGTTGATCGCGAAGCGCGCGTTCATCACCGGAACCACCAGCTGCGGACCGGCCGTCGACGCGATCTCGGCGTCCACGTTCTGGGTCTCGATCTGGAAGTCGGCGGGCTCGGGGCGCAGGTAGCCGATCTCGGTCAGGAAGTTCTTGTAGGCGGTCTTGTCGTAGTTCGCGCCCGGGTTCTCGGCGTGCCAGGCGTCGAGCTTGCCCTGGATCTCGTCGCGCTCGGCCAGCAGGGCGCGGTTACGCGGAGCGAGATCGTTGATCACCTGCTCGGCGCCGGCCCAGAACGCGGCGGAATCTACGCCGGTACCGGGAAGCGCCTCGTTCTCGACGAACTCGTGGAGAACGCTGGCCACCTGGAGCCCGCCGACCTGAATCCGCTCTGTCATCTACTGCCTCACTTCTGAGAAAGCCGGGTGGAAAAGACGGTCTCATGTTACCCGTCGGTAGGCCCAATCCCTGCGGAGGGCCAGCGCCGACCGAGCGCGTCGGATGAACGCCTCGGCGGCCCAAAGTATTTCGCCACGCCGTAGATCGGGGTGGATCGATCGGCGCGTCTCACGATGTCGGCGGTCGGCCGAACAACCTCTTGATCCTAGCGCCCGGCGCATTTAATGTACTGATCGGAACATTTCTTCGACCAGAAGGCGACCGAAGGTCCGGGTGAACGCGATCGGCGGCGCCGCACTGCACTTCGCCACCGACGCGTCGTCGTTGCGCACCGGAGCCACGCTCGCACTGGACGGCGGTTGGCGAGGTCCGGCGGCACGACCGCCATCAGCAGGAGGTTTTCATGAAGGCGCTCACCTACGCCGGTCCGCAAGCGATCTCGTTCGTCGAGCTGGACGACCCGGTGCTGCCGGGGCCGGACGGGGCGATCGTGCGGGTCACCGCGGCGGGCGTCTGCGGCAGTGATCTGCACATCTACGCGGGCCACGGATTCACGCCCGGCACCGGCTACGGGGTCGGGCACGAAGCGGTCGGCGAGATCGTCGAGCTCGGCCCGCAGGCGCGCGGTCTGTCGGTCGGCGACCGGGTGCTCGTGGCCGCGTCGGCGGGGTGCGACCGCTGCGGCAACTGCAGGGCGGGCGTCGTGGCGGCGTGCGAGCGGCAGCCGCTGCCGGTCGACGCGTGTTACGGGCTGGGCGGTTCGCTGCCGGGAGCGCAGGCGCAGCTGCTCGCGGTGCCGCACGCGGGCGGCAATCTGGTGCGGCTGCCCGACGCGATCGCCGACGAGGCCGCCATCGTGCTGACCGACAACGCGCCGACCGCCTGGTACGCCGCCCGGCGGGCGCGCATCGCGCCGGGCGACACGGTGGTGGTGATCGGGTTGGGCCCGGTCGGGCTGATGGCGGTGCAGGCCGCGTTCGCCATGGGCGCGGCCCGGGTACTCGGCGTCGACCTGGTCGCGGACCGGCGCGCCAGGGCGGCCGAGCTCGGCGCGGAGCCCGTCGAGTCCGACGACCCGAAGACGGCCGTACGCGAGATGCTCGGCGGCGGAGCCGATGTAGCGCTCGAGGCGGTCGGCGCCGATGCCACGATCAAGCTGGCGATCAGCGTGGTCGGCCATCGGGGCCGGGTCAGCGTGGTCGGCGTCAGCCAGAATCGGGCCTACCCGTTCCACATGCCGCTCGCACAAGTAAAGGAGCTGGAATTCCACATCGGGCTGTGCTCCATCCAGTACGAGCTGCCCGCGCTGCTGAAGCTGACCGCGGCGGGCAGACTGCGTCCGGAAGCGGTTGTCTCACATCGTTTGCCGATGTCGCAAGGGCCCGACGCCTACCGCATGTTCGCCGCTCGCGACGACAAGGTCTGCAAGATCGTCCTGGATCCGTGGCAATGAACGACATCGCCCCCGCGCGTCGCCGAGGCCGTCCGCCCGCCTCGGAATCGTCGGCGGGCGACACCCGCGAGCGCATCGTCCGCGCCGCCGTGGAACTGTTCGCGGAGAAGGGTTTTCACGGCACCGGGGTCGCCGAGATCGGTGATCGCGCGGACGTGCAGCGTGGTGCGCTGTACTACCACATCGGGTCCAAGGAAGAACTGCTCTGGCAGATCCTGCGCGACTACACCGAACTCATGCTCACCGACGCCGAACACGTCACCAGCGGTGACGACGACCCGGTCACCAAGCTGCGCAAGCTGATTCACAGCCACGTCGGCCGGATCGTCGAGCACCGCCGCGAGGTCACCATCCAGCTGCGCGACGTGGGTTCGCTCACCGGTGACCGCGCCGCGCAACTACAAGAACTACGGGACCGGATCCAGCTGCACTGGCAGCTGACACTCGACGCTGGACACGCCGCGGGCTTGTTGCGCACCGCCGACCACGTGGTCACCAACGGTGTGCTCGGCATGCTGAACACCGTGACCCTCTGGTACCGCCCGCACGGCGGCCACTCCCCCGATGCGATCGCCGACATCCTCGCCGCCACCGTCCTCGACGGCATCGTGACCGACAACCACACGAAAGGCTGATCATGGCTTGGGATTTCGAAACCGATCCGGAGTTCCAGAAGAAGCTGGACTGGGCGGCGGAATTCGTCCGCACCGAGGTGGAGCCGCTCGATCTGCTCTACCCGAATCCCTACGACCGCGGCAACACCGAGGCCATGGCGCTGATGCGGCCGCTGAAGAAGAAGGTCGAGGAACAAGGCTTGTGGGCCTGTCACCTCGGCCCCGAACTCGGCGGCCAGGGATACGGGCAGATGAAGCTGGCGCTGCTCAACGAGGTGCTCGGCACCTCGGTCTGGGCGCCGTCGGTATTCGGTTGCCAAGCACCGGATTCCGGCAACGCGGAGATCCTCGCGCACTACGGCACCCCGGAGCAGAAGGCGCAGTACCTGGAGCCGCTGCTGGCCGGTGAGATCGGCTCCTGTTACGTGATGACCGAGCCCACCGGCGGCTCGGACCCGACGCTGTTCCGTACCCGTGCGGTGCGCGACGGCGACCACTGGGTGATCAACGGCGAGAAGTGGTTCAACTCCAACGCGCAGTTCGCCAGCTTCCACATCGTCATGGTCGTCACCAACCCGGATGTCAGCCCCTACCAGGGCATGTCGATGTTCATCGTGCCCGCCGACGCTCCCGGCCTGGAGATCGTCAAGAACTTCCACGTGCACGGCTTCAGCGAGCACGAGGGCCACCTACGCTTCACCGACGTGCGAGTCCCCGCCGACCACCTGCTCGGCGCCGAGGGCCAGGGCTTCGTCGTCGCCCAGACTCGGCTCGGCGGCGGCCGGGTGCACCACGCCATGCGCACGGTCGCCTTGGTGCGCAAGGCCTTCGACATGATGTGCGAACGCGCGGTCTCGCGGCAGATGCGCAAGGGTCCCCTCGGTGGCTTGCAGATGACCCAGGAACGCATCGCCGACAGCTGGATCGAGATGGAGCAGTTCCGGCTGCTCGTGCTGCGCACCGCGTGGCGCATCGACAAGGAGCAGGACTATCTGAAGGTGCGCAAGGACATCGCCGCCATCAAGGTGGCCATGCCCAAGGTCATGCACGACATCGCCCAGCGCGCACTGCACCTGCACGGCGCCCTCGGCGTCAGCGAGGACCTGCCGTTCGTGGACATGATGAACTACGCCGAGGTCATGGCGATCGCCGATGGGCCGACCGAGGTGCACAAGATCACCCTCGCGAAGGAGGTGCTGAAGAACTACGCGCCCGGTGATCCGGTGTACCCGAGTGGGTACCGGCCCGCGCTGCGGGAGCAGGCGCGGGAGTTGGTCGCGCGGCGGTTGGAACACGTCGTGGGGAACCTGTAGACGGATGCCTGCGCCGGAACCGTCGTGGCGTGGTCCCGGCGGGGCGCCAGTCTCGGCGATCGGTTCCGCGCGGCGAAGACCCGTGCCACAATTTCGGTGCAGGTTAGGGGTGGGACGGCGAGGGGATTTCCGATCGTGCGTAACGGTTTTTGCATCGCTGCGTCGCTGGCACTGGCCCTCCTCGCGACGGGGTGTGGCGGCAGTGAGTCCGACGCGCCGAGACCGACCGTGACGACCGGCGCGTCTTCGACAGCGCCGCCCACGACCGGCACCCCGCCCACACCCGTGCCGACGCACACGGGGTTGCTGCCGAAGACCGCCACCCCCGTCACTCGACCGACAACGGCCATCTCGACGGTCGGACCGCCTACGACGACGCCGAGCCTCATCGCGCCGCCGCCGGAAACCGGCGAGACGGCTGCTCCCGATGAGTCGACTACACCAGTCGAGCCCACGAACCCGCCCACCCAGTGACGAACGCGAATGATGAGCGCGCGTTCGCGCTGCTTCCACTGCTCGGCGCCCTTGCCTCACAGGTCGCGTTCCTCACCGGTGTTCTCTACTACTTCGGCTGGGCGTACAGCCGCGCCTTCTTCGGATACTTCGGCGTGCCTGCTGGAACGCTCGGGTTTTCGACACAGGACTATGTGCTGTTCAGTGTCGGAACGATGTTCGTGCCCCTGCTCGCCACGCTGCTCGCAATACTCGTATTGCTCGCCGCGCGGCGGCTCCCGGCCTGGCACGCGCTCGTCAGCGGGCGGCCACGCGACACCCTGAGATGGTGGGTCCGCGCCTTCGCCCTGGCCGGCACGCTGCTGATCGTGGCGGTCGCCGTCTTGGTCTACGTCCCGACGCCGTTCGCCGCGCCGCTCTCAGTCGAGGCGCCGTTCCTGCTGATCGCGGGCGCGGCGATGATCGGATACGCGAGCTGGTTGCGGTGGCGATACCCGACCGTGCTGGGTGTCCGACGGACGCCTCGCACCGTCATGCAGGTCAGAACCATCGCCCTCGTCGCCGTCGCCATGATCGGCTATGTCTGGGCCGTCGCCGCCTTCGCCGAACGCAAGGGACACGACGACGCCGTGCACCAGGAGGCGGTGCGGTTCGTCGATCGCCCCGCCATCGTCGTCTTCAGTGTCGACCGCCTCGGTATCGAGGGCTCGGGCGCCCAGGTCGGCGAGCTGACCGAACCCAACGGCAGATACCGATACGTGTACAGCGGACTGTGGCTGCTCGCACGCACTTCGGACCGTTACTACCTGCTCCCGCAGCAGTGGCAAGCCAAGCGCGACCGGGTGTTCGTCCTCGAAGACAACGATTCCATCCGCATCGATATCGCGCGGAATCCTTAGCAATGGGTAGCCGTCGCTACGGACGCGGTCCGTTCAGGCCGACATAGAGGTCAGCTCGGGTCGCGAATCCGCATACGGCGCAACGGGACTCAGTTGCAGCACGGTCGGCATCCGGCGCGTGAGGGCGGAGGGGCCGATGAATTCGAGGCGGCCGGTGCGCAGGGCGTGCAGAACCGGGATCCGGCCCAGCCACACCTGGTAGAGCGAGCCGACGTCGGAGCGAATGGTGACGTTCACCGGATAACCGGGGTCGGTGACGCACACCGAGGGCGCGCCGCGTTCGACGACGATCCAGTAGCGGCGCGGGTCGTCGGTGAACCGCACCGCGAGCACCTGCCGCGGGCCGGGAAACGAAGAGGTGTCGACGCGGGTGTGCATCCACCAGACGAGCAGATCGGCGTCGAGCTCGTCCGGGTCGGGTTCGCCGAAGGTCCAGCGCGCCCCCCAGGCGCCGAGGCCGAACAGGATCGGCTCGAGTTCCCGTCCCGCCTCGGTGAGCAGATATCGGCCGCCCAGCTTCTCGACCAACCCGGCCCGCTCGAACTGGCGCAGCCGTTTGGTGAGCAGGGTGCGCGACAGACCCGGCAGGCCGCGGGCCAGGTCGTTGAAGCGGGTGGTTCCGAGGAGCAGGTCGCGCAGGATGAGCAGCGACCAGCGCTCACCCAACAGGTCGAGTGCCCGGGAGACCGGGCAGTACTGGCCGTAGCTCGCCGTCGCTGTCGTCACACCACACCTCGCGTTCTCGTGGTCCATTTCGTGGACCGGAGGAGTCCACTTTCTGCACTATTCGGTTATCGCGTGGCTTCGTAGCTTCGAAACATGACCACTACCGCTATCCCCGCAATGACCCCCACGGACTGGATCGAGCGCGCCCGCTCGGTCGGCGAGACACTGCGCGCCGAGGTCGCCGACCGCGACCGCAGCGGCGAGATCTCCGCACCCGCCTTCGACCTGTTGCGTGACACCGGCCTGTCGGCCGCCCTGGTACCCGCCGAGTACGGCGGGGGCGGCGCGACGCACCGCGACATGGGCGAGGTGCTGCGCGAACTCGGCCGCCACGACCCGTCCACCGCGGTGGCCTTCGCCATGCACGCGCACTTGGTCGCCACCCAAGTCTGGCGGCACAAGCACGGCGCCGACGCCACGCCGCTGTTCCAGAAGGTGGTCGGCGGTGCGCTGCTGGTCAGCACCGGCGCGTCGGACTGGGTCGGCTCCAACGGCCGCGCCGAGCGGGTCGACGGCGGCTATCTGGTGCACGCGCGCAAAGCGCCCGCCAGCGGCTGCGAGATCGGCACCGTGCTGGTCACCAGCGTCCGTTACGACGAAGGCCCGGACGGCCCGCAGGTGCTGCACTGCGCGGTGCCGCTGAGCGCGCCCGGCATCCGCATCGAAAAGACTTGGGACACTTTGGGTTTGCGCGCGACCGGTTCGCACACGGTGGTACTGGACGGCGTGTTCGTCCCCGACGCCGCCATCTCGCTGATCCGGCCCGCCGACGTCTGGCCGCCCCTGCTGAACGTGGTGATCGGCGCGGCGATGCCGCTCGTCCTCGCCGCCTACCTCGGCATCGCCGACGGCGCCGTCGACACCGCGCTGGCCGTGGTGTCCGGTCGCGGCGATCCGCACATCGTGCAGCTCGTCGGCGAGCTGGCCAACGCCCACACCACCGCGGCCGATCTGGTCGAGGCCATGTTCAGCGGCTCGGCGAACCTGGAGTTCGGCAACACCGACGCCTACGCGGCCCGCACCCTCAGCCGCAAGACGGTCGCCGCGGACGCTCTGATCGAGACCGTGCGGCTCGCCATCGAGACGGTCGGCGGCGTCGGCTACTCGCGCTCCAGCGAACTCGAGATGCGTTATCGCGACGTGCACGGCTGCTTGTTCCACCCGCTGCCGCGCGCCAAGCAGATTCTCTTCAGCGGCCATGTTCTGCTCGGACACACCCCGCTCGACTGAACCGCGTGAACGATTCCCTCGTGTTCGGTGATGATGGAACAGCGACGTGCTTCGCCCGCGGGAAGGAAAACCATGGTGTCCGTGCGCAAGATCGCTCGATCCCCGATCGCCTGGGTGCTCACAGCGCTCGTCATAGTCGGTCTCGGCGCGGCGCTCGCGCTGTTCCAGCCTTGGCGGCTCGTCACCGACACCACCGTGAACGAGGCGGTCCCGACCGCGGCGCAGCCCGGCGGGATGCCGGGGATCGATACCGGGGGGCAGCCGCGCACGCTCGCCACGGGGACATTCATTTCCCATGAACACGGCACGTCGGGCACGGTGAGCGTCCTGCGACTGGCCGACGGCAGCCGGGTGCTGCGGGTCGAAGACCTGGACACCTCCGACGGACCGGATCTGCACGTCTGGCTCACCGACGCCCCTGTGCTGGAAGGCAGGGCGGGCTGGGGCGTCTTCGACGACGGCCGCCACGTCGATCTGGGGCAGCTGAAGGGCAACAAGGGCAGCCAGAACTACGCCATTCCGGCCGATGTCGACCTCACCTCTCTCACCAGCGTCTCGATCTGGTGCGACCGGTTCAACGTGTCCTTCGGCGCGGCCGCCCTGCACGCCGCCTGAGGCGTCCCGCACCCGCGAAAAAATGACCCGACAAACGCGGGTTCCCTGTGCCACCATGTGATTCCACGATGATCGCCCTAACCGACGGGGCGATCAGGCGAGTACCTGGAAGGAGGAGGTGGCCCGTGCATCCGAAGATCGCGTATTCGGCGGAAAGCAAAGCCGTACAGCGGTTCTCGATTATCGAGAACGGACAGCCCATGCGCGGCGGCGACGACGTCGCGGCGAGCCACCTCTCGGCCGACCGCTGACGCTCCGGTTCCGCGAGGAACCGCCCGATCGCTCCGCGAACTCGACAACAGAGCGCCGCGAACCAGACGGCGCCGCGCTTCGCTGAATCTTCCACTTTCTCCACGAAACATGGTGAGCCCCATGATGTTCCGACGTGCCGTCGGCCCGGCGGCGTTGACCGCCGACAACTGGATACACAGCGGCGTCCTCGTATTGAACGCCTCCTACGAGGCGCTCGACGAGGTCGCCGCCGAGCGCGCGGTCGTGCTGTTGATCAGCGGCGCCGCCGAATCCGTCGCCGACCGGGAGCCGCACTTCCCGATCCGGTCACGGAACATGGAGATCGCCCTCCCGGAGACCATTCGACTGCTTCGCTACGTCTACATCGAGCACACCGCCCGGGTGCACGACGAGAGCCGCGCCACCCTGGCGGCCGTGCTGCGGCGCGACGCGCACCGATGTGGCTACTGCGCGGGCTGGGCGCGCACCGTCGACCACATCCGTCCGCGCAGCCGCGGTGGCCCCAACACCTGGAGCAACCTGATCGCGGCGTGCGCGCCGTGCAACACGCTCAAGGCCGACCGGACGCCGGAGGAAGCGGGCATGCGGCTGCTGTGGCAGCCGAAGGCGCCCGATCCGCTGGCCAAGCGGCAACGCCAGATCTGGAAGCAGCTGGCGAGCACCTGAGAACCGAGAAAGGAGTAAGGATCCATGACCGTCCGAACATCACCGACCGGTGCCGAGCTCACGCTCGCCGACCTGCTCCCGCTCTCGGACGCCCGAGGGTGGCATCGGGCCGCGTGCCGCGGTGATCCCAATCACGAGGCCTGGTTCCCGTACCCGTCACAGGACTTCGACTACGCGCGCGGCATCTGCGCGAGCTGCCCGATCCGGTCGGCCTGTGCCGAGTTCGCCGCCGACACCGGCCAGTCCGGTGTGTGGGGTGGGCACGAGTTCGACCGCGGGCGGATGATCCGCGAATAACCGGCCGCCGAGCCGCCGACGCACCACGACGTCGGCGGCTCGCGTACGTCGAGGCGCCCGGCGCCGCGCGCGCCGATCCGGTGGACTCGCCGGGCGGGCGAACCGGCGGTGACCATACACTGTACCGCCGTGGGCACTCATCGCAGCGGGACCAGATCTCGAGGTATCAGCAAAGGTCCGGTTATCGCAGTGGTGGCCATTCTGCTACTCGGCGCCGCGGTTTTCGCCTGGGTCCAGTTCCGCGACCGGGCTGCCGATCGCGACAGCGCGGCGGCCGCGGAGTGCGTGGAGGGACCCTCGACGCTGTTCGTCACCGTCGATCCCGACCTCGAGGCGCCGGTGCGCGCCATCGCCGACAAATACAACGCCACCGAGCCGCAGGTGCGCGATCACTGCGCGCGCGTCTCGGTGACGGCGCGACCCTCGGCCGAGGTGGCCGAGGCGTTCCGTGCGGGCGGCGCGTGGAACCCGGCGCTGGGACCGCAACCCGCACTGTGGATTCCGAGCTCCTCGCGTGCCGTCGAGATCATGCGGGTGCCGGGACTCGTTGCGGGAGAACCGAGTCCGATCGCCGGCAGCCCCATCGCGCTCGGCGTGCCCGAGCAGGTACGCGCCGCGCTGGAGGACGCGCGGATCGCGTGGGGCGATCTGCCTCGCCTGCAACAGGGTTCGCTCGGCGAGCTCGGCCTGTCCGGTTGGGGCGGGTTGCGCATGGCGCTGCCGGACGGCGACGCCACCCTGGCCGCCGCGGTCGCGGTCGGTTCGGCCGTGGCGGGCGAGGAGCCGCTGACCGACGCGGGCGCGCAGTCCGGCCAGGTGGTCGCCGCGGTCTCCGGCTTGGCGTCCGGCGCGCCGGAGGCCGCGGACACCGCAGCCGCCCTCGCCGCGATCGCCGATCCGGCCCATGCCGCGAACTCCGCCATCCACGCGGTAGCCGCTACTGAACAGCACATAGCCGGGCAGCCCGGTGTCGCCGTCTTCCGACCCGCGGGCAACCCGCCGGTGGCCGATCATCCCGCCGCGCTCATGTCGGGCCCGTGGGTCGACCAGACGCAGAACCTGATCGCCGGACTGTTCGTCGATTACCTGCGCAACCCCGAACAGGCACCGTTCTTCACCAGCGCGGGCTTCACCGCGGTGCCCCCGCCCACCGGTCCCGGCGCGTCGCGCGCCGCGCTGGACAAGCTGCGGTCCACCCTCGCGCATCCGGTGCTCGGCGTGCATTCCACGGTGTTGCTCGACGTGTCGGCATCCATGTCGACCGCCGAGGGCGCGAGCACTCGACTGGCGAACACGCTCGGCGCGCTGCGATCGACCATGAACGTCATGCCGCCGGACTTCGGCCTCGGCGTCTGGACCTTCGGCAAGAGCCTCGACGGCGTCAACCCGTACCGAGTGCAGGCCCGCACCGCCGCCCTCGCCGACGGCCAGCGCACCGCGATCGACACCGCGCTGAGCGCTGTGCGCGCCACCGAGACCCGGACCGACCAGGCCTATCCGGCTCTGCTCGCCGCGTACCGCAGCGCCGTCAACGGCTACGCCGAGGGACGGACGAACTCGGTGCTGCTCATCACCGACGGACCCGACGACGACTCCTCGGTGACCGGCGCGCAGCTGCTCGCCGATCTCGCGGCGGCCGCCGACCCGGATCGCCCGGTGCGCGTCGACGTCGTCGTGATCGGCGGCAACGGCACCGACACGCTCCAGACCGCGGCCCAGCGCACCGGCGGCACCTACACCCGGCTGGCCACCTCGAACGACCTCAGCTTCGGCAGCGCGGTCGTCCAGGCGCTCACCACGCCGTAGGAGCGGCGGCACCTGCACCCGGCTCGCCACCTCGAACGACCTGAGTTTCGGCAGCGCGGTCGTCCAGGCGCCCACCACTTCGTAACGCCGGGCACCGCGGTCGATCGGGCGCTCAGCGCTCTGTAGGTGTGCCGGAGCGCGGTTCCGTCGTCGACTCGCCCCCTCGTGCGCGAAGCCGGGCGGCCTGTTCGCGGCCGTCCGGTTCGACACCTACGAGCGCGCCCGACTCCATGGCAACCCAGATCAGGCCGTCCGTGCCGACCGCCAAACCGTGTGGTTCCCCACCGGGAAGGTCGAGCTCGCCGATCTCCCCAGCGGTGGTGACCCAGCCGAGCCGGGAGCTCCCCCACTGCGTAAACCACAGCGCCCCACCGGGTCCCGCGATGATCGCGTGCGGACGCGCGGCGCGATCGGGCAGCGGGAACTCCTCGATCGCCCCGTCGACGGTGATTCGGCCGATCTGTCCCGCGCCGATCTCGACGAACCACAGCGCGCCGTCGGGGGCCGCTGTGATCCCCACCGGGTTCGCTTGCTCGGTCGGCAGCGGATACGTGGTGATCGCGCCGTCCGTGGTAGCGCGGCCGATGGCGTTGGCCTGGTTCAGGGTGAACCAGAGCGCGCCGTCGGGGCCCGGCGTGATCATCGAGGGCATCCCCTCGACCGGGTATCGGGTGATCGTCCCGTCGTCGGACAGTCGCCCGATGTGCCCGGACTGGAGTTCGGTGCACCACAGCGCGCCGTCCGGTCCGAGGCACAGACCGTACGGTGCGTCCGCGGCGACGAAGGACAGCACGCCGTCCGCGCCGATCCGGCCGATCCGGTTCCCGCGAAACTCCGTGAACCAGACCGCGTCGTCGGGCCCCGAGACGATCACCGTCGGCTGCCCGTCGGCCGGGTCGAGGGCGAAGGTCTCGATGCTCTCCCCCGCCCACCGGCCGACCGCACCCTGGGCGGCCATCGTGAACCAGAGCGCGCCCGCCTTGTCGACGGTGACGCCGTACGGCGCACCCGGCGCCTCGATTGTCGTGCGGACCTCAGGCAAATTCGTGCACTTCCTTTCGTTCTCCACGAAACCGGCGGCGCAGCGCCCGGTCGTGGCTGACCACGACCACCGCGCCCGGATACGCACCGAGCGCCTGCTCCAGGTCCTCCACCAGCGCGAGGGACAGGTGGTTGGTCGGCTCGTCGAGCAGCAGCAGATCGTGCTCGCCTGCCAGCACCCTGGCCAGCGCCAGCCTGCGGCGCTGCCCTTCGGACAACGCTCCGACAGGCACGTCGAGCGCGCTCCGATGGAACAGCCCGGTCGACACCAGCGCGTCCCTGCCGTGGCCGTAGGCCTGGGCGACGGTCTGCGCCGAATCGAACGCGACCTCCTGGCGCAGGTAGCCGACCCGGCCCGGGGTGCGGGCGTAGATCGCGTCCAGCAGAGTCGACTTGCCGGAGCCGTTGGGGCCGTCGATCAGCAGCCGGTCGCGCGGGCCAAGGGTGAGTTCGCCGATCTCGAACGACTTCGCCTGTGCCGCACCGAATCTGCCGCGAAATCGCAGCGGCTTCGGTGGCGGCGGCACGGGGTCGTCGGTCAACCTGCGCAACCGCTCGGCCGTCTGCCGCACGCGCGAGGAGATGGAACTCTGCACCCGGCCCGCGTTGCGGTCGTAGGCCATCTTGTTGTTGTCCTTCATCACCCGGCCCACCGCGACCCGGTGCGCGGTGGTCGCCGAGAACTCCTCGAGCCGCCGGATCTCCTCCCGCCACTGCGCGTAGGCCTGCTCCCAGCGCTGCCGCGCCGCGGCCTTCTCGGCGAGGAAGCCGGTGTAGCCACCGCCGAATCGGGTGACGCCGCCCTGGTCGACCTCGATGATCGCGGTCACCACGCGGTCCAGGAAGACCCGGTCGTGCGAGACCACCACGACGGTGCCTCGATGGCCGCGCAGGCGGTCCTCCAACCAGGTCAGTGCCGCTTCGTCGAGGTGGTTGGTCGGCTCGTCGAGCAGCAGGATCTCGGGGGACGCCGCCAGCAGGCAGGCCAGACCGAGCCGCGCCTGCTCGCCGCCGGACAGACTCGCCACCGCGCGGTCGCGCCCGATGCCCGCGAGCCCGAGGCCGTGCATCGCCTTGTCGACCCTGGCGTCGGCGTCGTAACCGTCCCTGGCCTCGAAGGCGGTGAGCAGCTCGCCGTAGGCGTCCACGTCCTGCGCGGCGGCGGCTTCCAGCATTCGCCGTTCGAGGTCGCGCAGTTCGGCCAAGGCCAGATCGATGGCGTCGGCGACGGTCTCACCGACCAGAGTTTGGCCGAGATAGCCGATGCCGCCCGGCGCGTCGACGGTCACGGCGCCGTCGTCGGCGCGCTCGGCTCCGATCATGAGGCGCAGCAATGTCGACTTGCCCGAACCGTTCTCCCCGACGATGCCGACTCGTTCGCCGGGCCGGATCGTGAGCGTGACGCCGTCGAGCACGCGGCGGTCGCCGTAGGACTTCGCGACACCCCGGAGGGTCAGCTGGGTGGTCAGATGGAACTCCAATCGCTACTTGTGTAGCTTTAAGCTAACAAACAGTCCGATTTAACGCAACAGGAGTTGTCTTTGGAGACGCAGAAACGTCCCGGCGGCCGCAGCGCGCGGGTCCGCGACGCGGTGCGCGCGGCCACCCTCGCGGAGCTCGCCGAGCACGGCTACCAGGGGCTTTCGGTGGACGCGGTGGCCCAGCGTTCTGGGGTGCACAAGACCACGGTCTATCGCCGCTGGCGCAGCCCGGAAGGACTGATCGCCGACGCGCTCGACCTGGCCGCCGCCGAACCGTGGCCGATTCCGGACACCGGCACGCTCGCCGAGGACCTGCGCGCGCTGACCGAACTGGTGCGAACCGGCTTCGCCGACCCGGAAGCGGGTCCGGTCGCGAGCGCGTTCATCGCCGCGGCCATGCAGAATTCCGCCGCCGCGACCGCGCTGCACGACTTCTACCAGGCGCGCCACCGGCAGTCGGCCGAACTCGTGCGGCGCGCAGTCGACCGCGGCGACCTCCCGTCCACCGTCGACGCGGAGCAGATCGTCCGCTTCGCTGTCGCGCCGATCTTCTACCGGCTGTTCATCTCCCGCGAACCGGTGACCGCCGAGGACGCGCGCGTGGCGGCCGACGCGGCCCTCGCCGCGGCACGTGCTCTGAGCTGAGTCCGAACACACGAAAGCCGCCGCGCCGAGGTGCTGTCCTCGGCGCGGCGGCTCGCGTCGCGTGTCAGTCGGTGTAGGCGTCCAGCGGCGGGCAGGAGCACACCAGGTTACGGTCGCCGTACGCGCCGTCGATGCGCCGCACCGGCGGCCACACCTTGGCCCTCGCGTGTGCGAGACCCCTTGGGTAAACGGCGATTTCGCGGCTGTAGGGGTGTTCCCAGTCGCCGACCAGGCTGGCCGCCGTGTGCGGCGCGCCGCGCAGCGGGTTGTCCTCCACCGGCCAGACGCCCGCGCCGACCTGATCGATCTCGGCGCGGATGGCGATCATCGCCTCGATGAAATCGTCGAGCTCGGCGAGGTTTTCGCTCTCGGTCGGCTCCACCATCAGCGTTCCCGCGACCGGGAAGCTCATGGTCGGCGCGTGGAAACCGTAGTCCGCGAGGCGCTTCGCCACATCGTCGACGGTGACGCCGGTGCGTTTGGTGATCTCGCGCAGGTCGAGGATGCACTCGTGCGCGACCATGCCGTTCTCGCCGGTGTAGAGGACGGGGAAGTGCTCGTTCAGCCTACGCGCCACATAGTTGGCCGAGGCGATGGCCGAAAGGGTGGCGCGACGCAGGCCCTCGGCGCCCATCATCCGGATGTAGGCCCAGGTGATCGGCAGGATCGAGGCGGAACCGTACATGGCCGCCGACACCGCGTGCGAACCGCGCTCGAGCGGGTCGCCGGGCAGGTACTTCGCCAGGTGCTCGCGCACCGCCACCGGCCCGACGCCCGGACCGCCGCCGCCGTGCGGGATGCAGAAGGTCTTGTGCAGGTTCAGGTGGCTGACGTCGCCGCCGAACTTGCCGGGACGGGCGAGGCCGACGAGCGCGTTGAGGTTCGCGCCGTCCACGTACACCTGGCCGCCCGCGTCGTGGACCAGCGCGCACAGCTCGGCCACCTCGTGCTCGTACACACCGTGCGTGGACGGGTAGGTGATCATGATGCAGGCCAGCCGGTCGGCGTGGTCGGCGATCTTCGCGCGCAGGTCGTCCAGGTCGACGTCACCGTTGTCGCGGCACTTGACCACCTCGACGCGCATGCCGACCATGGCCGCGGACGCGGCGTTGGTGCCGTGCGCGCTGGACGGGATCAGGCAGGTGTCGCGGTGCGTGTCGCCGCGGTCCAGGTGGTAGCGGCGGATGGCGAGCAGCCCGGCGTACTCACCCTGGCTGCCCGCGTTCGGCTGCAGGCTCACCGAGTCGTAGCCGGTGATCTCGCAGAGCCAGTTCTCCAGATCGGCGACGACCTTCAGCAGACCGGGCGCGTCCTCGACCGGCGCGTACGGGTGCACCCTGGCGAAACCGGGCCAGGTGATGGGCTCCATCTCGGCGGTCGCGTTGAGCTTCATGGTGCACGAGCCGAGCGGAATCATGCTGCGGTCCAACGCGATGTCCTTGTCGGACAGCCGCCGCAGGTAGCGCAGCATCGCGGTCTCGGTGTGGTAGCTGGTGAACGCCGGATGGGTCAGGAACTCGGTGGTGCGCGTCTCGACGGAGGCGGCGGGGGCGGCCGCGGCGTCGTCCAGCGACCGTGCGGTGCCGAAGGATTCGAGCACGGCGGCGACGTGCGCCGAGGTGGTCGCCTCGTCGCAGGCGATGGCGACGTGGTCGGCGTCGACGAGGCGCAAGTTGATACCACGCGACTTCGCCTTGGCCACAACGGCTTCCGCGCCACCGGGGACGTGCGCGAGCACGGTGTCGAAGAAGGTGGCGTGCACGACGGCGCCGTCCAGGCCCGCCGCGATGGCCGCC
This sequence comes from Nocardia sp. NPDC050713, assembly GCF_040654315.1. NCBI lineage: Bacteria > Bacillati > Actinomycetota > Actinomycetes > Mycobacteriales > Nocardiaceae > Nocardia > Nocardia sp. NPDC050713. The sequence goes on from NZ_JBFAHS010000004.1 coordinate 164,840, forward strand.
GCGTGGCCGTGCACTCGCCGCGCGATCGCCCGCAGTCCGTCCGCGCCGTGGTAGCTCGCGTACATCGCGGCCACGATGGCCAGCAGCACCTGGGCGGTGCAGATGTTCGAGGTCGCCTTCTCGCGACGGATGTGCTGCTCGCGGGTCTGCAGAGCCAGCCGGTAGGCGAGATCGCCGTCCGCGTCCACCGAGACGCCGACCAGCCTGCCCGGCAACTGCCGCGCGAACTGCCCGCGCACCGCCAGATACCCGGCGTGCGGACCGCCGAAGCCGAGCGGAACGCCGAAGCGCTGGGTGGTGCCGAAACAGGCGTCGGCGCCCTGCTCGCCCGGCGGGGTGATCAGCGTCATCGCGAGCAGGTCCGCGCCCACCGCGACCAACGCGCCGCGCTCGTGCGCCGCCGCGATCACGGCCGTCCAGTCGACTATCCGGCCGGAGGCGCCCGGCGCCTGCAACAGCACGCCGAAGAAGTCGCCCTCGGGCAGCTCGCCGGTCGACAGATCCGCCTCGACGATCTCGATGCCCAGCGGCTCGGCCCTGGTCTCCAGCACGGTGCGGGTCTGCGGGAACAGGTCCGCGTCGACGAGCAGCCGCGCCGACTTCGACCGGCCCGCCCTGCGCAGCAGCGTCATGGCCTCGGCCGCCGCGGTCGCCTCGTCCAACATGGACGCGTTGGCGACTTCCATGCCGGTCAGATCCGAGACCATGGTCTGGAAGTTGAGCAGCGCTTCGAGGCGGCCCTGGCTGATCTCCGGCTGGTAGGGCGTGTACGCGGTGTACCAGGCCGGATTCTCCAGCAGGTTGCGCACCAGCACCGGCGGGGTGAGGGTGTCGTAGTAGCCGAGGCCGATCATCGAGGCGGCCACGGTGTTGGCGTGCGCGAGCGCGGCCAGCTCGGTGAGCACCTCGTGCTCGGTGGCGGCGGGCGGCAGCGCGGCGAGCGCCCCGGCCGCGGAGTCGTCGAGGATGCTGGCGGGCAGCGCGGCGGTCGCCAGGTCGTCCAGCGATCCGACGCCGACGACGGGCAGGATCCGGGCTAGTTCGTCCCGGTCGGGTCCGATATGACGGTCGGCGAATGATCGAGTCACGGCAGCAGCTCCATGGTCGGGCGGGTCGATGCCGTGTCGAGGGACGCGGTGTCGACGGGTACCAGCCCTCCCCCTCTGTCGTGGTGCCTGAGAGATTCGGGCGACCCGGCCGGAGCCGGTCCCCTTTCCCCATGGGCGGGCGGCCCTGCGCACAGCGCAGACCACCGCTTTCCAGAGGCGCCGAAGCCCGTACGGTCCCTGTTGCCTGAGAGATTGACGGGGAGGTGCTGCTCCTTCGGCGCCCGGTCTGCTCGAGACCGGGACTCTCCCGCACGGCGGCGACGCACCGTCAGTTTATGTCGCCGCCCCGCGAAACAAGGTCTCCGCCCCGGTGTCGCCCTCGTCACTCCGCGCGAGCACGCCGAAAAAGGCCACCGTCCCTCGTGGGAGACGGTGGCCTCGATTCGCCGATATCAGCCGGTCGCTCTGTTCATCCGCGCCTTGCGCCGGAACGCCAGCTCGTCCTCCGGACGCTCGGTCGCGCTGCTGGCGCGCTCGGCGGGGAAGTTGGCGATGGCGCCGGTCAGCTCGCGCATGGCGCCGCTGACCGCGATACCGAAGACGCCCTGCCCACCCTGCAGTAAATCGACTACCTCCTCGGGCGAGGTGCACTCGTACACCGAGGTGCCGTCGGAGAACAGGGTGATGCCCGCCAGATCCTGGACGCCCCTGCTGCGCAGATGATCCACGGCGATGCGGATGTTCTGCAGCGAGATCCCCGCGTCCAGCAGCCGCTTCACGATCTTGAGGACCAGGATGTCCTTGAACGAGTACAGCCGCTGACTTCCCGAACCCGCCGCGCTGCGAATGGAGGGGACCACGAGCCCGGTCCGCGCCCAGTAGTCGAGCTGCCGGTAGGTGATTCCAGCGACCTGGCACGCGCTCGGCACACGGTAACCGACTAGTTCATCGGGTACGGAGTCATCCGGGAACAGGCCGGGCTGAACCTCTGAGCCCTCGGTCGGACGAACGTCCGGCCGCCGCACATCCTGCGATTGCTCTGCCACTGACCACTCCCTTGCTCCGCAGACGCCTAGCCTCATCGATGGCCCGGCTCCGGTGATGACCAACAACCCGTCATTCCGGACGTGGCCCAACTATCGAGATTACTCCCGTTGATTCTCTCGGGAGCGACATCGTCGGACCAAACGCGACGCGCGGTAAAAGTCTTCAGCTGTAGTTGAGGTCTAGAAGATTTTCGCGAAACCCTTCAGCTGTCGGTGGCTTTGAAGTCGTCCGGCGACACCGACTCGAGGAACTCCTTGAACTTCTCCACCTCGTCCTCGCGCTCGTCGGGCATCACCAGCCCGGCCTCCTCGAGCACCGACTCCTCGGCGTGGATCGGGCAACCGACCCGCAAGGCGATGGCGACCGAGTCCGACGGACGAGCCGAGATGCGTAGCTCGTTGTCGAAGACGAGATCCGCGTAGAAGGTGCCCTCCTGCAGATCCACGATCCTGACTTCCTTGAGGGTGTGCCCGAGCTCGGTGATCAAGATCTTGATCAGATCGTGGGTCAGCGGGCGGATGGGAGTCACCCCCTCCTGCTCCAGCACGATGGCGGTCGCCTCGGCCTGGCCGATCCAGATCGGCAGGTACCGATCCCCCGACACCTCGCGCAGCAGCAACACGGGCTGGTTCTGCGGCTGCTCGACGCGGATGCCGATCACGCGCATTTCACTCATGCCTGCGCCTCGCTAACGCTCGGCTCCGGCATGCGCGAAGCACGCTGACACATGATTCGCTCGCTGCGCTCGCTCATAGCACTGCCTCCCATATTCGCCGGCCGCCCGACCTGACCGCTGCAGAGCTCGCCGTACCACGAGTCTAGGCGAACCGACAGCGGTGCTGCGATCGGTGTGCACAGCCGAAATCGGCGTGTTGCCGGGGTGGAACACAGGCGCGGAGGTCAGCTTCCGAGAGAGTTGCGTACCGAGGCTTTCACCAGGCAGGTGTGCAGCGTCAGCGACAGTGCCGCGAGTTCGCGCACTGTTTCCTCGGCCCTTGCTCGCGCGCCCGCGTCGCGGCTCTTCGCGATCGGCGCGGCGATCTGGGCGAGCAGCGCCGCCTCCCGGTCCGCGGCCAGTTTGAAGGCGCGCAGATGCCGTGCTTCCAGACCGAATTCGGCCATGGCGCGGGCGGTTCTGGCCAACGTCACCGCCTCGCCGTCGAAGAATCCCGCGGCGCCCGGTGCGATCAGGTTGGCCCGGATCAGATCGTTGAGGAATCTCTCGTCGATCTCGGCCTGCTCCAGCAGATCGGCTCGGGTGAGCCGGATTTCGTGATCGAAGCGCAACTCGTCGGGCGAGACCTCGCCGGGCACCACGCCCAATCGGCGCGGCGCGGCCACCCGCGCGGCACGGCCGCCCTGCGCACCGACGGGGCCGGAATCGGCGGCCGCGACCGGCCCCGACTCCGCACCACCCGGACGACCGGAGTGCGCTCGGGCGCGGGCTTCCCGCACACCGAGCGTGGCCGCCCCGCTGTCGATCGCTTCGAGTTGCTCCTTGATCACCTTCAGCGGCAGGTACTGATCGCGCTGGGCGGTCAGCACGAACCTGAGCCGTTCGCAGTCCGCGACCGAGAACCTGCGATAGCCGGACGGCGTACGCTCCGGCCGGATCAGGCCCTCGGCTTCGAGGAACCTGATCTTCGAGATGGTGATATCGGGGAAGTCGGGTCGCAGCAGGTCGAGAACGGAGCCGATCGACATTCCTCCGCGCGCCCACTGCGCCGCGCCCGTCACAGCGCCGTGCCTTTCACACACATCGGCGCCCGCGGCGCGAGCGAAGGGCCCGGAGGCGGCAGCGGAGCGTGACCACGCAGGGACCCGCGAACACCGCCCTCCGAACCAGTGCTCATAGACTGCCCGCACCCGCCGACGGCTCGTTCACGGAGGCGCGCGGTCCGGTGAGGAACACGAGCCGGAACTTGCCGATCTGGACCTCGTCGCCGTTCTGCAGCTCCGAGGAGTCCACCGGTTCCCGGTTCACGTAGGTGCCGTTCAGGCTGCCCACATCCACCACCTGGAAGGTGTCGTCGTCCTGCCGGAACTCGGCGTGCCGACGGCTGACGGTGACGTCGTCGAGAAAGATGTCACTGTCGGGGTGACGACCCGCCGAAGTGGTCGGCTGATCCAGGAGGAACCGCGATCCCGCGTTCGGCCCGCGCTTGACGACCAGGAGGGCCGCGCCGACCGGCAGACCCTCGACCCCTTGGACCGGCTGTTCGCCGGTCTGCTCACCGGAGCGCGACGCGTCGACCTCGTTCAGGAAATCCGCGCGGAAGACCGACGTCGTCTCGGCCGCGGTCTCCTGGTAACCCGGGTCTTTGTTCTCGCTCACCGTTTCTCTCCTCCTCGAACCTGATTATCCATGCAAGCAGGTGATGCTTCGCCGACACGACCGGTCGTGTCGCTAGAACACCGGCATCGGATGCCGGCACATCTGTTGGCTTTGACCGTACCCTGCCGGGGCGTGCCCGTGCAGGTAGAACTGGGAAGGCCGCGTCAGGCCCCGATAACTCCTTGATAACCTGCCGCATCCAGCAGTTCACCCAGCGTGACATCGAGCCCGTCGGCGTCCGCCGCCTCCAGCTCGAACAACCACCCCGCACCGTACGGATCGGTGTTCAGCAGCTCCGGCTCGCTCGCGAGTTCACCATTCACCGCAACGACTTTCGCGTCCAGCGGCGCGTAGATGTCCGAGACGCTCTTGGTCGATTCGACCTCGGCGATGCTCTCGCCCGCGTTCGCCTCCCGGTCCGCGTCGGGCAGCTGCACGAACACGACGTCACCGAGCTGCGACTGCGCGTAGTCGGTGATGCCGACCCGCACCCGATTCGGGGCGACCCGGCGCACCCACTCGTGCTCTTCGGTGTACCGCAGATCCTCCGGGGTTAGGGGCACTGGGCGTCCTTTCGTAGTGAACGTTGCACGCAACCTTATCCGCTATGGGTGACGGTGCCCCACAGCCGGTATCGCTCGCGCCACCGCAATGGCCTTGCCCGCGTAGAGCACGCCGGTCCACAGATACACCGCCGTGCCCCAGACCAGGAAGGCCCCGCCGAAGGCCCGGCCGAAACCGTCCAGCGCCCAATCCATCTGTCCGGCAAGCAACCAGGGCAGCGCGGACATGAGCGCGAAGGTGGCCGCCTTGCCCAGATAGATGACCTCGGGCGGATCCAGATCGCGTCGTTTGTACACCGAGAGGGTCAGGGTCAGCAACAGGTCGCGCCCGACGAGCAGCAGCGCGACCCACCACGGCAGCAGACCGCGGATCACGAAGGCCAGCAAGGTGGTCACCAGGAAGAGCCGGTCGACGAACGGGTCGAGCAGCGCGCCGAGGCGCGAGCCCTGATCGAGCAGCCTGGCCAGCTTGCCGTCCAGGAAATCGGTGACGCCGCTGGCGACGAGCAGCGCGAAGGCCCAGCCGTCGGCTCGTTCGACGAGCAGCAGCCACAGGAACAGCGGGACGCCGATCAACCGCAGCACGCTCAGCACGTTCGGGACGGTGAGGATGCGGTCGTCGAACACCCCGCCGCCGGTGTCGGCGCGCTCGCCGGGTTCGGTGGTCCCCGATTCCGTTGTCACACGCCAGTGCTTACCGCACGAACCCCGCGGACCGCCATCCGGGCTCGCCGTGGGATTACGCCACAACACCCACCGTGAAAGAATGAGTATGAAAATATCTCATCATCGATAGGTGAGGAGAGGATGTCATGCCCGCATTCGACTACGACGTGGTAGTGATCGGTTCCGGGTTCGGCGGCAGCGTGAGCGCCCTGCGGCTGACCGAGAAGGGGTACCGGGTGGGCGTGCTGGAGGCCGGGCGGCGGTGGACGGCCGACGACCTGCCGAGCACGAATTGGAACGTGCGTAAATCACTTTGGGCCCCGCGCCTCGGTCTCACCGGACCGCAGCGGATCAGCATCCTCGGCAAGTGCGCGGTGTTCTCCGGCGCCGGCGTCGGCGGCGGCTCGCTCATCTACGGCAACACCCTCTACGAGCCGCTGCCGAACTTCTACACCGACCGGCAGTGGGCGCACATCACCGACTGGCAGTCCGAGCTGGCGCCCTACTACGACCAGGCCAAGCGCATGCTCGGCGTGGCAGCCAACCCGCGCATGACGCCCGCCGACGAGGTGATCAGGGAGATCGCCGACGATCTCGGCGTCGGCGACACCTTCCACGCCACGAACGTCGGCGTCTTCTTCAACGAATCCGATCCGGGCGCCGAGGTCGACGACCCCTACTTCGGCGGGGCGGGCCCGCGCCGCCGCGGCTGCGTGCACTGCGCGCGCTGCTTCACCGGCTGCCCGCACAACGCCAAGAACACCACCACGACCAACTACCTCTACCTGGCCGAACAGGCGGGCGCCGAGGTCCATCCGCTGACCACCGCGACCGCGGTGCGCCCGCTGTCCGGCGGCGGCTACGCCGTGCAGACCGAGCGCTCGGATCGCTGGATTCGCAAGCAGCGCAATACCTTCACCGCCGAGCAGGTGGTGTTCGCCGGCGCCGCGCTCGGCACCCAGAAGCTGCTGCACCGGATGCGCGACGAGAAGATCCTGCCCGGCCTCTCGCCGCGGCTCGGTGAACTGACCCGCAGCAACTCCGAAGCAATCCTCAATGTGGTGAGCCGCTCGCGCCGCGACTTCGCCGAGGGCATCGCGATCACCTCCTCCATCCACCCGGAGGCCGACACCCACATCGAGGTCTGTCACTACGGCAAGGGCCAGAACGCGCTGTTCCCCATGTCGGTGCCGATCGTGGACGGCGGCGCGTTCCGCTTCCTGCGTTTCCTGCTGGCGATCCTGGTGCACCCGTTGGTGTTTCTGCGCAGCCTGAACGCCAGGCACGCCTCGGAGAAGTCGGTGATCCTGCTGGTGATGCAGTCGCTGGACAACTCGCTGACCTCGTTCCGCAAGCGCGGGCAGCTCAAGACCAGGCAGGGCACGGGCGAGCCGAACCCGACCTGGATACCGCTCGCGCACGAGGTCGGCCGCCGCTTCGCGGACAAGGTGGACGGCGACACCCACGGCCTGATCATGGACGTCTTCGACATCCCGGCCACCGCGCACTACATCGGCGGCTGCGTCATCGGCGAGAGCGCGGAGACCGGCGTGGTCGACCCGTACCAGCGGGTGTTCGGGCATCCGGGCCTGCACGTCGCGGACGGGTCGGCGGTCACCGCGAATCTCGGCGTGAACCCCTCGCTGACCATCACCGCCCAGGCCGAACGGGCCATGGCCTTCTGGCCCAACAAGGGGCAGGCCGATCCGCGCCCCGCGCTCGGCGAGCCCTACCGCCGCATCGATCCGGTCGCGCCGGTCCGGCCCGCCGTCCCCGCCGCCGCGCCCGGCGCCCTGCGCTTGCCGATCACGCCGGTCGATCCCCCGGTCCCCGCGAGCTGAGGACGATACGCCGGAATCGGCGGCGGCAGGATAGCGTGATCGGTTGTGTCCGACAGTGGTATCGATCTGCGCTCCTACGTCCCCGCCGAGGACGTGCGGGCCAAGGGGCGCGCCCTGCGCGAGCGCGTCCCGGTGACGGCGCGCGACCGCGAAGCCGCGGGCGAGCGGCGTCCGGACGTGCTGGAGTTCCTGCGCGCCGCGCACGCGGACCGGCTGCCGCACCTGGTGCCGCTGCGGGTGGGGCGCATGATGTCCGGGCCGTTCACGTTCTACCGCGGCGCGGCCGGACTGATGGCCGCCGATCTCGCGGGCGGGCCGGTCAGCGGGGTCGACGCGCAGCTGTGCGGTGACGCGCACGCCGCGAACTTCGGCCTCTACGGCACCTCGCGCGGCGAGATCATCATGGACATCAACGATTTCGACGAGACGATCGCCGGTCCGTGGGAGTGGGATCTGGAGCGGCTCGCCGCCAGCCTGGTGCTGGCCGGGCGCGAGTCCGGCGCCGACGAGGACGACTGCCGCACGGCCGCGCGCGACGCCGCCCGCGCCTACCGGCTCGCCATCGACGCGCTCGCCGAGCAGCCGTTCATGGAGTCCTGGAGCGCGCTGCCCGACGAATCGGTGATCAGCAAGGCCAAGGCCGACGACCTGCTCGACGACTTCAAGAAGGCGGCGAAGAAGGCGCGCAAGAACACCAGCGCCAAGGTCGCCGCCAAATGGACCACGCATCTCGACGACCACGAGACCGGCATCAGCAAGCACCGATTCGTCAGCGACCCACCGGTTCTCACCGCGGTCGAGGACGCCGTGGAGCAGGCCGTCATCGACGGACTGGAACGCTACGGCGACACGCTGCGCGAGTCGCGGCGCAACCTGCTGGCCCGGTTCGCGGTGTCCGACATCGCCTTTCGCATCGTCGGCACCGGAAGCGTCGGGCTGCACAGCTATGTCGCGCTGCTGCACGGCAACGACGGCGAGGTGCTGGTGCTTCAGCTCAAGCAGTCGATACCGTCCGCGCTGGCACCGTACCTGCCCGCGCCGCCGGTGCGGCACGAGGGCGAGCGAATCGTCCAGGGCGCCAGGCTCGTTCAGTCCGAGAGCGATATCCTGCTCGGCTGGACGACGCTCGAACTCGGCGAGCGGAAGCTGCCCTTCATCGTCCGGCAGTTCCGCAATTTCAAGGGCAGCATCGATCCGGCCGGGCTCTCCGCGGGCGACCTGGACGACTACGGCAGGCTGGCGGGCGCGCTGCTGGCCCGCGCGCATTCGCGCTCGCTCGACCCACGCCTGCTCTCGGGCTATCTGGACGGCGACGAGCGCTTCGAGGACGCGGTCGCGGCCTTCGCGGTGCGCTACGCCGACCGCACCGAGGCCGATCACGCCGAACTCGAACGCGCGGTCCGGGCGGGCGAACTCGCCGCGGAGATTCCCGAATGAAAGGTGCCGCGCGTCCAACACGCCGTGCGGCACCGTCGGCGCGGCGCGCCCCGCGCCGTTGCTCGTATCCTGTCCACTGTCGAGTGACGACGTGAAGGGCGGTCGCGAATGCTCGTACGAGTACAGAACCCGGCTGGCACGAATGCCGAACGGGCACTGATCGACTGGCTGCGCACCTGGAAGGACCCGGCCAGTCCGCACGGCGTGGCCACCATCAATTGCAGCCTGTTCCACAAGGACCGGCTGCACCAGTTCGACGCCGTCGTCTGGACGCCGACGAGCTGCGTGGTGATCGAGGCCGAAGCGCTCGTCGCCCGCCAGGACGGCGTGCTCGAGATCCCGCTCAACGGACCGTGGACCATCAACGGCGAGACCGCCGCGATGGAGGGCCGCGACCGGCGCACGCCGCTGGAGAAGTCCAGGGAACACACCTTCGCGTTGCAGGACTGGCTGTCGGCCCGCGGCCTCGGGCAGCGCGCGGTGCACGGCGTCGCGCTCGTGGTGCCGCTGCGCGGGGCCGAGCTCCAGATCCAACAGGCTTGGAGCGACCCGAGTTTCGACGTCATCCTCGGCACCGACCCCGGTAGGCTGCGGCACTACTTCGAGACCCTCGCCGACAGCGAGAAGCACCTGTGGACCGCCAACGACGTCGCGGTGGCCTTCCGCGGTCTCGGCATTCTCCCCTATCTGCCCGCGCCGCAGGATCTGCTCAACGAGGGCTTCCTCGGCCCCATCGACATCACGCTGTGGCACGGCGGCCCGCAGCAGGCGCAGGCCGAGGCCTACGCCGAGGAGCTCGCCCAGCTGGAGCGCGACGCGCAGAAGCCCGCCTTCCAGGCGCCGTGGTACAGCCCGTGGAAGCTCTACCCGACCGAGCGCGGCGACATCGACATGGGCCGTGCGCTCATGCGCGCGGTGCTCACGGTAGGCATGGTGGCGGCCATCGCGTGGGTGCTGTGGTTCGTGGTCACCGCGATCCTGACCTACGGGCCGGGCTGATCATCGATTCGGTTCGCCGACTGATCGCGGCCGATCCGGCTGTCCACGCCGACCGGCTCGAACGGCTGCACGGCCGCCGACCGCAGGGGTGATCGACGTCGCGCGCCCAGCTGCTCCGCTCCGCACGCGTACCGGCGCGGCATGTGACGGTCGGTCCGCACGCTGATCGACGATCACCGACCGCGCGGGGGTGACCGCGCCCCGCTATCGTCGACCGGTGATGGACGGACGGCAGGCATCCGGCGCGGTGCGCGCGTACACCGGCGTGCTGTGCGCGGTGATCGCCCTGACGATCCCGTCGTCGTTCCCCGCGGACGGCGGGCGCACGGATCTCGATCGGGCGGTCGAGGAGCCGGTCCGCGCGACGCTGGACGGGTATCGCGGCGTCTACCACGTCCTCGTCGTGCCGAGCAACGCCTACATCCTGCTTCCGCTGCTCTGCGCCGCGACCGCGTGGTTCGCCTACCGCCGCGAATGGTGGCGCGCCGCAACGATGTTCGTGGTTCCGGAAGTGGCCCTCGCGATCAACACCTGGGTGCTGAAACCGCTGTGGGACCGCCCGCTGCACGACTATCTGGCCTACCCGAGCGGGCACACCGTGCACCTGGTCGCGATCGCGGCCACGTTCGTCCTGCTGACGGATTCGACCGGAGCCCGGCGTACGGTCGCGGTGGTGGCCGTCGTCGCGCTCGGTGGTGTGGCGGTGGGCATGATCGGGCTCGACTACCACCTCGCCACGGATGTGCTCGGCGGTGCGGCCGCGGCCGTCGCGATGGTGCTCGCCCTGTGCGCGATCACCGATTCGCTCGCGGGCGCTGTCTCCCGTGACGCGCTCGGCGCGGACCGCACCGCCCCCGATCAGCTCCGCTCGTAGACGCTGGCGTCGTCGAGCAGCGCGGCGCGCAACATGCTCTCCGGCACGCCCATCCCCTCGACGAGGGTCAGCGCGTGCGGGCGCAGCCGGTCCACCAGCTCGTTCACGCCGCGGCGGACCGCCTTGGCTCGCTCCACCGACATGAACCGGTGCATGATGAACCAGGCCGAGTTCTCCTCGAGCATGGTGTAGACGAACAGATCGCACACGAGGTCGGCGAGCGCCTTGGCCTCCGGATCCTCGATGTCGCCGATGCCTTCGATGAAGGCTTCCAGCACCAGCCGGTCGATGTGCGCGGAGCCCGCGGCCAGGATGTGGTCCTGGGCGTTGTTGAACGCCTCGAAGGGACCGGTCTCCTCGGCCCGCGCGCGCAGCCGGTGCGCGGCGGTGCGCACCAGGTAGTCCTCGCGGTCGGCGAACAGCTGCAACTGCACCGCGCGCCGTGACAGATCGCCCTCGTCCACGCCGTCGTCGCCGCGGTCGCGCAGCGTCTGGATGAGCTGACGCACACCGGAACGCTTACGCACCACGTCGCCCGCCATGGTGGCCGCGAAGCGCACCCAGCCGAGCGCGTCCAGATCGCGGATCTCGTCGGCGTACGCGGTCAGCAGTTCCTTGGCGACCAACTGCGTGAGGACTACGTTGTCACCTTCGAACGTGGTGAACACATCGGTGTCACCCTTGAGCGTCACCAGGCGGTTCTCGGTGAGATACCCCGCGCCGCCGCAGGCTTCGCGGCACTCCTGGATGGCGCGGGTGGCGTGCCTGGTCTGGGCGACCTTCAGGCCCGCCGCGCGCTTCTCCAGCGCGCGCTGCGCGTTCGGCTCCAGATCCTGACCGGTCTGCACCAGGTGCATGCGGCGCACCAGGTCGTTCTGCGCGAAGGCGTAGGCGTAGGACTTCGCCAGCAGCGGCAGCAGCCTGCGCTGATGACTGCGGTAGTCCAGCAGCACCGTCTCCTCGCCGGTGTCCGGGTCGGAGAACTGCCTGCGCTTCAGCGCGTAGCGCAGCGCGATGCTCAGCGCGACCCGCGCGCCCGCCGCCGCCGCGCCGCCCACGCTGACCCGCCCGCGCACCAGCGTGCCGAGGGTGGTGAAGAAGCGGCGGCTCGGGTTCTCGATCTCCGAGCTGTAGGTGCCGTCGGGCGCGACGTCGGCGTACCGGTTGAGCAGGTTCTCGCGCGGCACGCGGACGTGGTCGAAGACGATGCGGCCGTTGTCGACACCGAGCAGGCCGCCTTTGAGTCCGTCGTCGGAGGTGGTCACGCCGGGCAGATCGGCGCCCTGCTCGTCGCGGATCGGCACCAGCAGGCAGTGCACGCCCTGGTTCTCGCCCTTGGTGATGAGCTGGGCGAAGACCGCGGCCATCCGGGCGTGCTCGGCGGCGCCGCCGATGTAGTCCTTGCGCGCCGAGGGCGTCGGACTGTGCACCACGAATTCCTCGGTGTCGGGATCGTAGGTGGCGGTGGTCTCGATGTTGGCGACGTCGCTGCCGTGCCCGGATTCGGTCATCGCGAAGCAACCGAGCAGGTCCAGCGAGATCAGCCTGCGGATGTAGTCGCGGTGGCGTTCGGTGCCGAGATTCTCCACCGCGCCGCCGAACAGGCCCCACTGCACGCCCGCCTTCACCCACAGCGAGAGGTCCGCGTAGGCGAGCATCTCCAACCCGGTGACGGCCGCGCCCGGTTCGCTGGTTCCGCCGTTCTCCCTGCGGAATCCGCGCTCGGCGTAGCCCAGGGTCGCGATCACGCGCATCTGGTCGAGCACGCGGGCTCGCGCCGCCTTGTAGTCGAGGTAGGGATCGCCGGTGAATTCCTGTCCGGCCAGTTGGGTTCGGGCCTCCTCGCGGACGGACCCCCACGGTCCGTCGAGTGCCGCACGAAGGTGTTCTGCCGTCGTAGAGCTGCTGCCGGTTGCCATGACTTCGACCATAGTCGCCACGTACCACCCGGTCTCGAGCCAAAACTCTTGCCCTCGATTGAACAGCCGTTTAATATACTGAACATGTGTTCAAGCAACAGCCCGTATCGCAAGGATCCGCCGCAGATCTGAGCACGGCGGCCCGGATCAGAGACGCCGCGATCGAAGTCTTCGGTGAGCAGGGATTCCAGGTCGGAGTCCGCGCCATCGCCGCCGCGGCAGGTGTCTCCCCCGGCCTGGTCAACCACCACTTCGGTTCCAAGAACGGCCTGCGCGCCGCTTGCGACGACCGAGTGTTGCAACTGATCCGGGACGAGAAGGTCAAGGCCATCACAGCGCCGAACGCCGCGTCCGGCACGCTCGCCGCACTGGCCGAGATCGAAACGTACGGTCCGCTCGTCGCCTACATGGTGCGCAGCCTGCAAGCGGGTGGGCCGATGGCCGAGTCCCTGTTCGAGCACATGGTCGCCGACGCCGAGGGCTACATGCAGCAGGGGGTCGACGCGGGAACCATCAAGCCGAGTCGCGACCACAAGGCCCGCGCCCGCTACCTGATGACGCTCAATGTCGGCGCCGTCCTGCTGTGGGTCCAGTTGCACCACCGCGAGGGCGAGAAGATCGACTTCCGCAAGGCGATCCGCGCCATCACCGAAGAACTCACCCCACCGGCCCTCGAGTTCTACACCCAGGGCCTGCTCACCGACACCACCCTGATGGACACTGTCATGAAGGAGCACAGATGACCGAGGTCATCGAAATCGAAGATCTGCGAAAGACCTTCGGACACGTCACCGCCCTGGACGGGCTCGACCTCGCGGTCCGCGAAGGCGAGATCCACGGCTTCCTCGGCCCCAACGGCGCGGGCAAGTCGACCACCATCCGGGTCCTGCTCGGCATCTTGCGCGCCACTTCCGGTCGCGTCCGGCTGTTCGGCCGCGACCCGTGGACCGACGCGGTCGGCCTGCACCGCGAATTGGCTTATGTGCCAGGCGATGTCACGCTGTGGCCGTCGCTGTCCGGCGGCGAGACCATCGACCTGCTCGCCAGGATGCGCGGCGGCATCAACGCCGAACGCCGCGCCGAGCTGATCGAACGCTTCGATCTGGACCCCCGCAAGAAGGCACGCACCTACTCCAAGGGCAACCGCCAGAAGGTCGCGCTGATCTCGGCGCTCGCCTCCGACGTGCGGCTGCTGCTACTCGACGAGCCGACCTCCGGCCTGGATCCGTTGATGGAACAGGTTTTTCGCGAGTGCGTGCACGAGGCGCAGCAGCGCGGTGCGACAGTGCTGTTGTCGAGCCACATCCTGTCCGAGGTCGAGGCGCTCTGCGACCGGGTGACCATCATCCGGGCGGGCCGGACGGTCGAGAGCGGGTCGCTGTCCGACCTGCGGCACCTCTCGCGCACCGCCATCACCGCCGAATTGCTCGGCGACCCAGGCGATCTCAGCCGGATCTCGGGCGTCGAGGATATCGAGCGCGACGGATCCACGCTGCGCTGCCAGGTGGACAGCGAGCACCTCGGCGAGCTGATCCGGGTGCTCGGCGACACGGGCGTGCGCAGTCTCACCAGTGCTCCGCCCACGCTCGAGGAGCTGTTCATGCGGCATTACCACGTCGACGGCAAGGACAAGGACGCCGCGGCGAAGCTCGGGGAGAAGGTGCGGGCATGACAGCATCGCGAAGCGATTCCTCGAGGGGTGGCGGCCGGGCGACGGGTGGGCCCACCGCGGCCGCCCACCGGGCCCCTGCCACAACGCTTTTCGGCGAGTCCGCCGATTTCGCGGGCACCGGGCAGCTGTTGCGCCTGTACCTGCGCCGCGACCGGATCGTGCTGCCGCTGTGGTCGCTGCTGATCGGACTGATGCCCGCCTTCCAGGTGGTCAGCATCAAGGATCTGTACACCACCCAGACCCAGCTCGACGATTTCGCGCGCACCACCGCGGACAGTCCGGCGCTGGTCGCGATGTACGGGCCGGTGTTCAGCACCGAGCTCGGTTCCATCGGTACCTGGAAGGCCGGCGCGATGTACACGATGATCGCGATCGCGACCATCCTGACCGTCATCCGGCACACCAGGGTCGAAGAGGAGACCGGCCGCGCGGAGCTGGTCGGCGCCACCAGCATCGGCCGCTTCGCCGGGCTGACCGCGGCGCTCGTCATGACCTTCGGCGGGGCGTTGATCGCCGGAATCGCCTGCGCCGCATCGCTCTACGCGGCCGATCTGCCCGCGGCGGGTTCGCTGGCGTTCGGTGCGGCGCTGGCCGCGTCCGGCATCGCGTGGGCCGCGATCGCGGCGGTCGCCGCCCAGGTCAGCGCCGGTGCGCGGGTCGCGCGCGGCGTAGCGTTCGCGGCGCTCGGCGCGGCGTTCGCGCTGCGGGCGGTCGGCGACGCGGGCAACGGCGTGCTGTCCTGGTTGTCCCCGATCGGCTGGTCGCTGCAGATCCGACCGTACGCCGACGAGCGGTGGTGGGTACTGCTGCCGCTGGCCACGGTCGCCGTGCTGGCGACGGGCGCCGCCTACGCCTTGCTCGCCTCGCGCGACACCGGCTCGGGGCTGCTCGCCGAGCGTCCGGGTCCGGCCGCCGCCGCGCCGGGATTCGCCGGGCCGGTCGCGCTGGCCTGGCGGCTGCAGCGCGGCACGCTGCTCGCCTGGACCATCGGTTTCGGCCTGTACGGGCTGTTGATCGGCGGCGCGGTGAACAGCGTCAGCGACATGCTCGACGACAGCGGCACCATCACCGATCTGGTCACGCGCATGGGCGGTTCGGAGAGCCTGGAGGAGTCGTTCATCGCCTACGCGATCACCATGCTGGCCGCGGCGGCAGGCGCCTATTCGATCTCGGCGGCGCTGCGCCTGCACGACGAAGAGTCCAGCCAGCGGGCCGAGGCCACGCTGGCTGCCGCGGTGGGCCGGACCCGCTACGCGTTGAGCCACATCGGTTTCGCGCTGGCCGGACCCGCGATCGCCCTGCTGACCGCCGGGCTCGCGATCGGCGTCGTCTACGGTCTCAGCACGGGCGAACTCGGCGAGAAGCTGCCGGAATCGCTGGCCGCCGCGGCGGTTCAGGTGCCCGCGGTGTGGGTCGTCACCGGCATCACCGTCGCGATCTTCGGGCTCGCGCCGCGCTACACGCCGGTCGCCTGGGGCGTGCTCAGCGGGATGATCGTGATCTTCTTCGTCGGCTCGCTGGACGGCCTGCCGCAGTGGACGGTCGACCTGGTGCCGTTCGTGCATCCGCCGAAGCTGCCCGGTGCGCCGTTCGAGGCGACGCCGATCCTGTGGCTGCTCGGCATCGCCGCGGCCCTGCTCGCCGTCGGCATGGCGGCCTACCGCCGCCGCGACTTGCGCTGAACTGCTACCGAATCCGCGCCGCCGCTGCTCCACAGCGGCGGCGCGCGGCATCGCCAGCGCCGTTCGCATTCCGCCCGACGCGCACCTCCGCCTCCGCTTCGGCCAGGCGCAGACAGCCCGATTCCGGCAGCATTCCTCGAGGCGTACCTTCGCCTTCGCTCCGGCTGTGCGCGGGCTGTCGGCGGATTACTTCGGCAGCGTCCCTTTGGACAGCTTGCCCGCCAGCCGCTCCAGGTAGGCGCGGACCTCTTCCGCGCCGCGGTCCGGCAGACCGAAAACCGCTTCGGTGACACCGAGTTCGGCCCACCGCGCCAACTGCGCCGCGTCGTGCCGCCCGGCCAGCGCGATGATCTCCGGGGTCTCGGTGCGCCCATGTTCACGCCAGATCCGGTGCAGCAGTTCGATCTTCTCGCCGAGACCCTCTTCGGTGGGCGTGGTGATCCATCCGTCGGCGTTCTCGGCTAGCCAGGCGAACGACTTCTCCCCGCCCGCCGCGCCGAGCAGCACGGGGATGCGCTTCTGTGCCGGCTTCGGCCACGACCAGCTCGGTCCGAAGTTGACGAACTCGCCGGAGAAGCTGGCCTCTTCCTCGCTCCAGATCGCGCGCATCGCGTCCAGGTGCTCGCGTAGCACCGTGCGCCGCTTGTTCGCGGGCACCCCGTGGTGGGCGAGTTCGTCGGTGTTCCAACCGAATCCGACGCCGAGGCTGACCCGGCCGCCGGACAGGTGATCCAGCGAGGCGATGGCCTTGGCCAGGGTGATCGGGTGGTGTTCGGCGGGCAGCGCGACCGCGGTCGAGAGGGTGATGCGCTCGGTCACCGCCGCGGCGGTGCCCAGGGCGACCCAGGGGTCCAGGGTGCGCAGGTAGCGGTCGTCGGGCAGGCTCGCGTCGCCGGTGCGTGGGTGCGCGGCGGCGCGCACCACCGGAATATGGGTGTGCTCGGGCACATAGAACGAGTCGAAGCCGGCCCGCTCGGCCGCCGCCGCGGCGTCGGCGGGGGTAATGCCCCGGTCACTGGTGAACAACACGATCCCGTACCGCACCGCACGTACTCCCATCGCCAGAAATTAGAACAAGTTCTACCATCTTTCGGCGCGCCGCACCACGGATTCGGGAGGCGGACACACGTGCTGACAGGCGCGGATGCCGGACCGGCGAGCTACGACTACGTTCGCGTGCATGAGTCTTGACGCGCTGTCGGGAGGAGACGACACCAATCGGCGAGCCGATCACCTCGGCTGGCGTAACCGGCTGTGGCCGCGTCGCGGACCGCATCTGCCGGGCGTCAGCCAGGCCGTCGGGCTGCTGGTGGCCGACCGGCAGGCCACCGCCGACACCATCGTCGCCGCGCCGACTCCCCTGCAGCCGATCGACCTCACCGACGACGCGCGGGTCGCCGAGGTGCTCGATCTCGCCGTCCGGGTCGGCGAGGTCGTGCTCGCCTCGGGCACCGGCGTCATGGACACCACCAGCCAGGTGCGTTTCATCGCGGCCACCTACGGCTTGGCCCGCTGCGATGTCGACGTCACCTACGACGCCATCCGCATCTGGGCCGATCGCGGGCCGCTGCTGCCGCCCGCCAGCACGATGCGCATCGTGCAATACCGCGCGCTCGACTTCACCAGGCTCGCCGCGGTGGACCGCCTCACCCGACGTATCCGCACCCAGGTGGTGGCGCCCGAGGACGCGCGCGCCGCGCTCGACGACATCACCTCCGCGCCGCACCCGTACCACCGCTGGACCGCGACGTTCGGCTGGTCGCTGCTTGCCGCCGCCATCGCCGCGCTGCTCGGCGCGGGTGTCGTCGTCGCCGCGCTCAGCTTCGCGACCACCGCGGCGATCGACCGCACGAACCGGGTGCTCAACCGCTACGGGCTGCCCTTCTTCTTCCAGCACATGGCGGGCGGACTCATCGCGGCGACCCCCGCCATAGTGCTCTCCACCCTCGCCGAGCCGCTGGACATCCGGGTCGATCCCACCCTGATCATCGCTGCGGGCATCACGGTGCTGCTCAGTGGTCTGCAACTGGTCGGCTCGGTCCAGGACGCGATCACCGGCGCGCCGATCACCGCGACGGCCCGCCTGCTCGAAGTGGTGATGATGACCGGCGGCATCGTCGCGGGCATCGCGCTCGCCCTGCGGCTGGGCCAAGTGGCCGGCGCCACCGTGCCGTCGATCGAGATGACCTCCGGTCGCGACATCACTAATCTGCCGGTCAAGATCGCGGCGGGCGCGGTCGCGGCGCTGGCCTTCGCGCTCGCCTGCTACGCCGAGAGACGCGCGCTTGCCGCGGCCGCGTTCGGCGGCGCGGCGGGCGCGATCAGCTATCTGCTCGTGCAGTACGCCGGGTTCGGTCCGGTGATCTCCTCCGGGGTGGCCGCCACCCTGATCGGTCTGGCCGGTGGTCTGATGGCCCGTCGCGCGTTGACTCCCCCGCTCGTCGTCGCGGTCGCGGGCATCACGCCGCTGCTGCCCGGTCTCAGCGTGTATCGCGGGCTCTACGCGATGCTCAACGACGAACCGCTGCTCGGCTTCGATCAGTTGCTCTCCGCCTTCGGTATCGGCTGCGCGCTGGCCGCGGGTGTGACGCTGGGCGAATGGTGCGACCGCACGCTGCGCCGTCCGCCGATCCTCAGCCGCTTCGGTTCGCTGCGCCGGCCGATCGTCCGGCGCAGACGGCGGTCGCATCCCGCACACTGATACCGTGCCGCCGCTCCGGTGCGGCGGCGTCGCCGAACCGGGTATGGTTCGGTGCGGTTGGTTAGGGTAGCCAAACAACGGCTGCGCATGACGGTGAGGTGGTTCGAATGTCGGAGGCAGTACCTTTCTCGGCACGTATCCGATCGGCCACGGAGCGTCAGCACGCCGAAGCGGAGAACTCCTCGTTCATCAGCGACATGCTCGGCGGCGCGCTCGGCATCGACTCCTACCACCGCTACACCGGCCAGCTGTGGTTCATCTACCGCGCGCTCGAGGCGCGCTGGCCCGAACTGGCTGGCGACACGGTCGCGGGCCCGTTCATCAAGCCGGAGCTGGCCAGGACCGCCGAGCTCGAACGCGACCTCGCCGCCCTGCTCGGCCCGGACTGGCGCACCGAACTCAGGGCGCTGCCCGCCACCGCCGCCTACGCCGAGCGCATCGAGGAATGCGCGCGCGACTGGCCCGCGGGCTATGTCGCGCACCACTACACGCGCTACCTCGGCGATCTGTCCGGCGGTCAGGTGATCCGCGGCACCGCCGAAAAGCTGTGGGATCTGCCGCGCCGCGGCGACGGCGTGCGCTTCTACGTCTTCGACGACATCGCGAATCCGGCCGCCTTCAAGCGCGAATACCGGGCCCTGCTCGACGACCTGTCGGTGGACGAGCTAGAGCGCCGCCGGGTGCTCGAGGAATGCCAGCGCGCCTTCGACTTCAACTCCGCGATCTTCGCCGAACTCGCCGCCGAGTTCCCGGCGCGCCGACCGTCCTGACGTAGGGCCTACTAGTAGGCGCCCTCCCCGCGCGCGACCGCGCCGATGGTCTTGGCGATCAGCAGCAGATCGAGCACCATCGACCAGTTCTCCACGTACGAGAGATCGAGCCGCACCGAGTCTTCCAGCGACAGGTCGGACCGTCCGCTGACCTGCCACAGACCGGTGACGCCCGGTTTGACCAGCAGCCTGCGTCGCATCTCGCCGTCGTAGGTGTCCACCTCGCGCTGCACCTGCGGCCGCGGGCCGACGACGCTCATCTCGCCGCGCAACACGTTGAGGAACTGCGGCAGCTCGTCGAGACTGAACTTCCTGATCACCCGGCCGACCGGCGTCACCCGCGGGTCGTCCTTCATCTTGAAGAACACCGGATTGCCGCCGTTGGCCTCGATCAGGTCGGTCGCGGTGCGCTCAGCGTCCTGGTACATGCTGCGGAACTTGATCATCCGAAACGGTTTGCCGCCGAGCCCGATTCGCTCCGACAGGTAGAACACCGGCCCGGGGCTGGTCAGTTTCACCGCGAGCGCGATGGCGAGCAGCACCGGCGCGATCGCCAGCAGCACGGCGCTGGCGAAACACGCGTCGAACACCGCCTTTCCGGTCGACTTGGCCCGGTCGTACTGCGGTTTGGCGATGTGCAACATCGGCATTCCGGCGACCAGCCGGTTGGTCAACCTGGTCCCAGCGATGTCCACCACGCCGGGCGCGACGATCAACTCGACCCCGAGCGGATCGAGTTCCCATGCCATTCGGCGCAATTCGACAGGCCCGAGATAGTCGGTCGCGGTGACCGCGACCGTATCCGCGCCGCTGCGCCGCACCGCCTCCAGCACCGAACGATCGTCGCCGACCACGGAGAAAGTGCGCCCGGACGTCCGTAACCCGTAGCGGCCGGTCGCGGCTACGCCGTCCGGAACGCACACGCCCACCACGCGATAACCCGAATCCGGATCACGGGAGAACGCGGTCGCCATCGCCTGCGCGACCTCCGGCGCGCCGACCACGAGCACCGAGGTGAGGTACTCCGCGCGAGCGCGGCGGCGGTGGCGGGTGTGCAGCCGCCAGCCGAGCCTGCTGAACATCAGGCCGAGCAGACCGAGCGGCAGCGCGATCGCCAGATAGCCACGGGCGAACTCGATTCGGACGATCAGCGAGACGATCGCGAGCGCACCGAACAGCCGCAGCGTCGCCGAGACCAACCGGCGGTATTCCTCGGTTCCGGAGCCGACCACCTGCGGCGATCGGGTGTTGCCGACCGCGAGCAGCAGCGCCCAGGTCAGCGCGAGTGCCACCGAGACGACCGTGTAGCCGATCTCGTAGGGCAATCGCCAGGCGAGCGGCGGCGCGACCGGCCCGCCGAACCGGATCACCTGCGCCAGCCCGACCGCCGCGCCGATGACGAGTAGATCCGTTGTGGCCAAGTGCTTTACATAGTCGGCTTGCCAACGTTCCCGCACCGAACGCGGTGCGGTGTGGGACGAGACGGACATATCGAGTTCGTCATCGCCGGTGAGCTCGTAGCTCATGGAACAGACCTCCCCCTGGGAGAATTCGTCGCCCCCGATCCCCGTCGATCGGTCCCCGCGGCACACGCATCGGCCGCCCCGGGGTGTTCGGTCATTCGACGGCCAACAGCAGATTGTTACAGAACACAAAACGTTTCACATATCGAATGACAAGGGCCGCAATGGATTCCAGAAAGTAGCGGGAAACCGATGGTTTGTTTTCCGCCTGCAGCACCGCGCGCGACGCGTTGCGATATCACGCCAGGTCTACGCCGATGAATTACTTTCGATTCGAAACGATCGATGCGGCACCTCGGCTGGATTCCCGGATAGCGAGTCGGATGCCGATGCGCGACACGCCGCGGAAGATGGCCGTAAACCGCTATCTCACAACCGATTTCATCAGCGGCAACCAGGCGGTTCGTTGTAACGTTCCACTGGATCGCGTCCTCGACGACGTGCCGGCCATCCGCCGGGCGATCCGTTCTCTCGGCAGAAGGTGGGGCCTGCATGCGTTGTCGTCTGTGTGATTCCGCGCGCCTTTCGAGCGTGCTCGACCTCGGCGCGACGCCACCGTGCGAGAAATTCCTCGCGGCAGCCGAACTCGATCTCGCCGAGCCCACCTATCCGCTGCATCTGCGGCTCTGCGACGACTGTCTGCTATTGCAGATCCCCGCTTTGATCACACCCGAAGAGACGTTCACCGAATACGCCTATTTCGCGTCGTATTCCGAAAGCTGGGTCCGGCACGCTGAAAGATTCGTTTCCGATGCCGTCGAAAAGCTCGGGCTCGGAACGGAGTCCTTCGTCGTGGAGGCCGCGAGCAACGACGGCTATCTGTTGCGGCACATGGTCGGCGCGGGCATCCGCTGCCTCGGCATCGAGCCGTCGGTGAACGTCGGCGCGGCCGCCCGCGCGCTCGGCGTGCCCACGGAAACCGCCTTCCTGGACGAGGATTCGGCGGCGAAGTTGCGCGCCACACATGGCCCCGCGGACCTCGTGGTCGCCAACAACGTCTACGCGCACGTGCCCGACCTGCCCGGCTTCACCCGGTCGTTGCGCGAGCTGATGGCCGACGACGGCTGGTTGTCGATCGAGGTACACCACGCGGCGAATCTGTTGCGGCTCGGGCAGTTCGACACCATCTACCACGAGCACTTCCAGTACTACACGGTGCTGTCGGCGCAACGCGCTCTCGCCACCGCCGGACTCGTCGTGGTCGACGTGGAACTGCTTGCCACACACGGCGGTTCGATTCGCCTGTGGGCCCGTCCCGAAGCGGCGGCGGGCGCGCCGAGCGAGCGGGTCGCGGAGGTGCTGCGCGACGAGGCCGCGGCCGGTCTGCACCACCCGGACGGCTACCGGGATCTCGCGCCGCGCGCCGCGCGGGTGCGCCAGGAACTGCTGCGCTACCTGCTCGACCGGCGTGCCGAAGGCAAGCGGGTAGTGGGTTACGGCGCGCCGGGCAAGGGCAACACCCTGCTCAACTACTGCGGCATCCGTCCCGACCTGCTCGAGTACACCGTCGACCGAAACCCCTACAAGCACGGCCGTTTCACGCCGGGTACCCGCATCCCGATCCACCCGCCCGAGCGCATCGACGCCGACCGTCCCGACGTGGTGCTCGTGCTGCCGTGGAATTTGGAGACCGAGCTGACCGCGCAACTGCGCCACATCGCCGACTGGGGCGGCGAGCTGGTCTACCCGCTGCCGACCCTGCACCGCGCCGATCTCACCGGCGCGCCACGAGACGACGACGCGGACCCGTCCACCGCCGCGGGGTCCGCGCCCACCGACAACGACGAACACTTCACGGGGAGGCAGGCGCGATGAAAGTTGTGCTGTTCTGCGGCGGCTACGGGATGCGGATGCGTGACGGCTCCGACGACATGATCCCCAAGCCGATGCAGTTGGTCGGTCCGCGACCGCTGCTGTGGCACGTGATGCGCTACTACGCGCACTTCGGCCACAAGGAGTTCATCCTGTGCCTCGGCTACGGCGCAGAGCACATCAAGAACTTCTTCCTCACCTACGAGGAGTCGGTGTCCAACGACTTCGTCATCCGGGACGGCAGGGTGGAGTTGCTGCGCAGCGACATCAGCGACTGGTCCATCACCTTCGTCGACACCGGTGTGGAATCGGCCATCGGTGAGCGGCTGCGGCGGGTGCGGCAGTACCTCGGCACGGACGAGACCTTCCTGGCGAACTACGCCGATGTGCTCACCGACGCGCCGCTGGACGAGATGATCGCCAGGTTCACCGCGTCCGGCGCGGCCGCGTCGATGATGGTGGTGCCGCCGCAATCGTCGTTCCACTGCGTCGATCTCACGCCGACCGGCGAGGTCAAGGACATCATGCCGGTCGCCGCGATGCCGATCTGGGAGAACGGCGGGTACTTCGTGCTCACCCAGGAGGTGTTCGACCTGCTGCCGCCCGGCGGCGACCTGGTGGCCGACGCGTGCGGCACGCTCGCCGGGCAGGGCAGGCTGTTCGGCTACCAGCACCTCGGGTTCTGGAAGCCCGCCGACACGTTCAAGGAACGCGCCGAACTCGACGCGGGCTACCGCTCGGGCGTGCGGCCGTGGATGGTCTGGGAGCCCGCGTGATTCCGCTGATCGCCGCGCCGATCGCGGAGATCGCGGTGCTCGGGGCGCACTGCGACGACATCGCGATCGGGATGGGCGCCACGTTGCTCACGCTGTCGCGCCGCCGCCCTGGGCTGCGCGTGCGCGCGCTGGTGCTGTCCGGCGGCGGTACGGAACGCGAGGACGAGGAACGGGCCGCGCTCGCGGATTTCTGTCCCGGCGCGGCCCTCTCGCTGACCGTCCTCGACATCCCCGACGGCCGCGCGCCCGCGCACTGGGACCGAATCAAGAACGCGCTGGCCGCCTTTCGGGTGGGCTGCGCCGCGGATGTGGTGTTCGCGCCGCAGCGCGGCGACGCCCACCAGGATCATCGTCTGCTCGCTGAGCTGACGCCCACCGAGTTCCGCGATCACCTGGTGCTCGGCTACGAGATCCTCAAGTGGGAGACCGACACGCCGCGCCCCACCGTCTTCCAGCCGGTTCCCGCCGAGCTCGCCGAGGAGAAGGCGCGGCTGTTGCACAAGCACTACCCCTCCCAGACCGGGCGCGACTGGTTCGACGAGGCCGCGTTCACCGGTCTGTCCCGGTTGCGCGGCGTGCAGAGCCGCACCCGGCACGCGGAGGCATTCGTTCTGGACAAGGCCGTCGTCGAGCTGGGAGGCAGCTGAACATGCGGGTACTGGTCACCGGACACCAGGGCTACCTCGGCACCGTCATGGTGCCGCTGCTGCGGGCACAGGGCCACGACGTGGTCGGTCTGGATTCTGGGCTCTTCGCCGACTGCGTGCTCGGCGCGCTGCCCGGTGATCCGCCGGGCCTCTCGGTCGACCTGCGCGACGTGACGGTCGAGCAGCTGGCCGGATTCGAGGCGGTCGTCCATCTCGCGGCGCTGTCCAACGATCCGCTCGGCGCGCTCGCGCCCGAGATCACCTACGACATCAACCATCACGCGTCGGTGCGACTGGCCCGTTTGGCGAAAGACGCGGGCGTGCGGCGATTTCTGTACGCCTCGACCTGCTCGGTGTACGGCGCTGCTGGCGCGGAGCTGGTCACCGAGGATGCGCCGCTGCGTCCGATCACCCCGTACGCGGAGAGCAAGGTCCGCGTCGAGGACGATGTCGCGGCCATGGCCGATTCCGGCTTCTCCCCCGTATTCCTGCGCAACGCCACGGCTTTCGGCTTCTCGCCGCGACTGCGCGCCGACATCGTGCTGAACAATCTGGTCGGCTACGCCGCGCTCACCGGCGAGGTGAAGGTGCTCTCCGACGGCACGCCGTGGCGTCCGCTGGTGCACGCGCGCGATATCGCCGCCGCCTTCGCGACCTGCCTGACCGCGCCGGTCGACGCGATCCACAGCCGCGCGTTCAACATCGGCACCGAGCAGAACAATCTGACGGTCGCCGAGATCGCGGCGGCTGTGGTCACCGCCGTGCCCGGCTCCCGATTGGTCATCACCGGCGAGAGCGGAGCGGACCCGCGCTCCTATCGCGTCGACTTCTCCGCCGCGCGCCGGGCGATCGGCTTCCGCGCCGAGTGGACCGTGCCCGCGGGCGCGACCGAGCTGTACCAGGAGTACACCGCGAGGGGGCTGACCAGTGGTGATTTCTTCCAGCGCTTCACCAGGCTGCCGCACCTGCGGAAGCTGTGCGACTCGGGTGTGCTCGACGCCTCGATGCGCCGGGTCGGCGTCCCGGCCCCCGCGCACCCGTAAGGGGGTACGCGGCGGATCAGTTCGACGCGGGACGTCGCCAGACGGTGCGCAGCAGCTGTTCCCAGCTGCCCGCGCCCGCGTCGCGCGCCGAGACCTCGGTCACCGCGAGGGGCCAGGCGATGCCGAGATCGGGATCGTCGTAGGCGACGCCGATGTCCGCGGCCGGGTCGTGCGGCCGGTCGATCCGGTAGCAGACATCGGCCGTCGCGGTGAGCGCCTGGAAGCCGTGCAGGAAGCCGGGCGGCACGTACAAGTGCCGGAAGTCGTTGTCGTCCAGCCGGAAAGCCTGCTGCCGACCGAAAGTGGGCGAGCTGGGCCGGATGTCGACGAGCACGTCGTGTACCGCGCCGTGCGCGCAGCGCACCAACTTGGCCTCGCCGCTCCCGGAGCGGCCGTGCATGCCGCGGATCACGCCGCGCGCGGAACGGGATTGGGAGTCCTGGACGAACGCGGCCGCGGCGCCCGGCGTGCCGAGTCGCTCGTCGAACAGCTCGGCGTCGAAGGTCCGGGTGAAAAAGCCCCGAGCGTCGTGGTACGGCCGCGGTATGAGCAGCAGGACGTCGGCGAGCTCGGTCTGCTCGATACGCACGGGGTCATCGTGCCATGAGGGAAGGGGATCCGGCATGAGTTCCGAGCCGGGGAACGTCTGCCGCGGCTGCGGGGCCGCTGACCTGCGCGCGATTCTGGATCTCGGGAAAGTCCCTGCGGCCGACTATTTTCCGTTGATCGACACCCCGATCGAGCCCGGTGAGGCCGGACACCCGCTGCGGATGGACCACTGCGCCGCGTGCGGACTGGCCCAGCTCGCCGAGGACGACACCGTCACCGCGGAACCGCGCGGCGTGGAACCGCGTGCCCTGCGCGAGCAGGCGGCCGCGGCGGTGGCCGAGGTGGCGGGAACGGGATTGCTGATCGGACGCACGGTCCGCGAGTTCGGCAGCCCGCACGGCGGCACCTGGCTGCCGCTGCTGGCCGCGCGCGGCTTCACCGAGACCGCGGGGCCTGCCGACGTGGTGCTGGATTGCTTCGGGATCATGCACGAGCCAGACCAGCGGGCCGCCTTCCGTCGGCGCGCCGCGGCGACCACACCGCACGGCGCGCTGCTCGTCCAATACCACTCGCTGGCCGCCATAGTGGCTGGCGGGCAGTGGAACGCGTTGCGCCACGGGCATTTCGCCTACTACTCGCTGGCCGCGCTCCAGGGTCTGCTGGGCGACGTCGGTATGAGCGTCACGCACGCATGGCCTTTCGACCTCTATGGCGGCACCATCCTGGTGCGCGCGGTGCACGGCGCCGCCCCGAGCGACGATTCCGTCGGACTGGCGCTGGACAGCGAAGCGCCGCACATAGCTCCGCACGGACTGCCCGCGCTACAGCGCGCCGCCGACCTGCACGCGCGCACGCTGCGCAGTTGGCTCGACGAACAGGCGCAGCGCGGCCTGCGGGTCTTCGGTTACGGGGCCGCGTCGCGCGCGGTCGCCCTGTTCAGCCTTGCCGGGGCGCACCGGGGTCTGCTCGCCGGGGTCGCCGACGCCTCCCCCGCCAAGCACGGACGACGGATGCCGGGCACCGACATCCCGATCGTCGCGCCGCGTGAACTCGTCTCGGCGCGACCGGATCTCGTGCTGCTCACCCTGCCCGATCTGCTTGCCGAGGTGCGCGCGGCCTATCCGGAACTCGACGGGCGCTGGGTCGTCGACACGCCCGCCGGACCGCGGGAAGGAGGTCGAGAGGCAGCGATGGCGCACCGCGCCGCAACGTGATTCGGCGGCGCCGGATCGCGTTCTTCGGTACGACTTGTTTTCAGACAGAGGGGATTCTGATGAGTGACAGCAACCAGCTAGGCCATCGAGGCGTGCGCGCCCTCGCGCTCGCCGCCGTTGTGGCGGCCGGGCTGGTCTTCGGGAACGGCTCCGCCGCGGCGGTGGTCGACAGCAGCAATACCATCGTGGACCGCGAGAACCGCGCGGTGGAGGCCATCGCGGCCGACACCCGCATCGATTTCGTGCCTCCGCTGGACGGCAATCCGCTGACCAGGGAGTGGTTCCACCATGGGGAGGCGGCCTTCAAGATCTCCGGCCCGCAGGCCGAGGACTGGAAGGGCCGGATCACCATCGGCTACCAGGTCGGGTTTCCCGCCACGCTGAACGGCAAGATCCGGTTCGAGTATTCGACGCCGGGCCTCGGCGTCGATCTCGGCGGCGGTGACGGGGCGCTGCTCAAGATCGACAGCCTGATTCCGCAGCTGGGCGTGGAGGTGGAGGTCGGCTTCGGGCCGGGCATCCGGACGGTCGAATGCGCCAGCGGCGAAATCTCCGGCACCTCGGGCTTCATCCGGATGTCCGGCTTCCACGGCACCGTCACCGGAGTGCTCGGGCCGACCAACATCCGCCCGTTCGTGATGATCGTCGGCGCGACCGGCGACACGGTGATCACCTACGGAAAGCTCTGGACCCTCTGAGCCCGCCGCGGGCCGCCCGGATCAGACGAGCAGATCCGGGCGGTTGCGTACGGTCGCCAGCGCCCGCACTCGCAACCGGTGCAGTGCCGCCCTGGCCAGCCTGGTGTCCCCGGCCAGCACGTCGCCGCGGTGCACCAGGTCCGGGTAGTCGTGCGCGATGCGGTGGTGGAACCGGTACATGTCGGTCAGCTTGCTCACCGTCGAGGTCTGGCTGCACAGGTTGAACGACGAATTGCGCCAGGCGGCAAGAATTTCCGTCATCCCGAAGAAGACGCCGAACGAGCTGACCCTGGCGAACAGATCCACGTCCATCGGAAACACCAGGTCGCCGCGCAGGCCGCCGACCTTGTCGTAGTGCTCGCGGTAGAACATGGCGGCCGCCGTCGGCCCGAAGTCCGCGGGCCCGCGCCGCACGATGGTGCGCGCCAGCGCGCGCGGGGTCTGCCTGCCGAGCAGGCCGGCCAGGCCGAGCCCGGATTCGAGGACCGCGCCCGCCTCGTCGATCACCTCGAACCGGCTCGACGAGATGGCGATCGAGGCGTCCGCCATCACCGCGAGCTGCGCGGTCAGCGCGCCGGGCCGCAGCACGTCGTCGGCGCAGACCACCTTCACCAGCGTTCCGGCCGAGGCGGTGATGGCCTTGTCCCAGTTCGCGCCGATGGGCAGGACGGTGTCGTTGCGCAGCACCCGCACCCTGCGGTCGTCGAAGGAGCGCGCCACCTCCCCCGTGTCGTCGGTGCTGGCGTTGTCCAGCACCAGCAGCTCGAAGTCCTCGTCCTGCGCGAGAATCGAACGCAGCGTGGCGTCCAGCGTCCGCCCCGAGTTGTACGCCGGAACGCACACCGACAGCGATGTCATGACAGCCCCCTAACCGTCGACCCGGGCGACCGGGCCGTTCTCCACCAGTCGAAACACGCGCTCCAGACCCGCCCGGCTCGCGTCGATCTGCTCGACGGCCTTCTGCTGCAACGGGTCCCGCAGACCAGGGGCGGCTTCCCACAGCTCGTCGACCGCCTGCCGCAGCGCCGATTCCAGGTCGGGGTCGTCCAGGTGCACCACCCGCAGTCCGGCGCCGAACATCCCCGCCAAGCCGTGGAACTTGTCGTCGTAGTATTCCGACGCCGTGATCCCGACCGCCGGAATGCCTTGGGACAGCGCGAAAACCGCGAGGTGGTAGGCGCTGGTCACCAGGACGCGGCAGCGGGCCACCTGCCTCGCCACGTCCCTCGGGGTGCCGCCGCGCCCGACCGGGGCCCTGCGCCGCGCCGCGCCCACCAGCAGCGGCAGGGTCGAGCGGCGGTCCTCGGAGGCGTATTCGGAGATGATCAGCGGCTGAAGTCCCGCGTCCAGCGCCGCGGCGCGTTCCCGGACCACGCGGCCGAGCGTCTCCCGCGCGGCCGCGCCGACCGGCGCGTACTCCGCCACCCGCAGGCACAGGCCGAGGTCGGCGCCGATGCGGGCGTCGCGCAGCCGGTAGGCGAATTCCACCGCGTCGTCGCCGGTGACCAGCGTCTGTTCCGCCGCGACGCCGAGCCGCGCCAGCAGTTCCGGTCCGCGCCGGTTCTCCCGCAGCGCCACGAAATCCACCCCGGGCAGCACCTCGGCGGCCCGCTCGACCAAGCGCGGATCGCGCAGCGGGCCGAGCCCCTGGCCGACCAACGCTGTCGGAATGCCTTGGGCGCGTGCCTGTTCCAGGAGGTTCAGGGTGCGATGCGCCTGGTACTTGTCGACATCGGTCAGATACCCACCGCCGAGGGCGAGCACCAGCGACGCGTCGCGGAGCGCCGCGGGAACCTCCGCAGCGGGGACCTCGGCGGCCGCTGGGTCGGCAACCGAGGTCGTGTCCTCGGTGCGCAACCCGCGAATCCGGTCCTTGGGTCCGTCGGTGGCGGCGCGCCAGCGCAACGCGGCGGGGCCGATCAGTTTCGTTGCCGCCGTGCGGGTTACCGCTCCCGTCCAGCCGTCGGAACCCCAGGTCCAGTCCGGACCGTAGACGGGTTCGGTCTCCGGCAGGAGCGCGCGCAGGACGGCGGGTTGGTGGGTGAGGACCCCGATGCGGGCCAGCGGCCAGCGCGCGCGCAGCCGTTCGACGGTAGTGATCATCATGGCGATGTCACCGCGATTGCGCAGCCAGTACTCGCCGTTCTCCACGAGCACACGAATATCGCGCTCGGCGAGGGCGACTCGCTCGGCCACGGAACTACCGATCCCCACTGTTGTCAGTCCTCCCGCCGGTCCCCCGCGGGTCGGCTCGTGCCGGGCACGAACTCGCTGTGCAATCTACCCGACGCCACCCGTGTCGGCTACCGTTCCCGATGCCCCGCCGAGCGCGCCTCGGTGTCCTACACTGTTGCGCGGGAAGCGAGTTCGGCCGGACGGGCTCGCACGACCGTGGCAGGGAGTAGGGGGCCGGGGTGGTGGCAGGCACGGGTTCGTTGCGTGTGCACATGACGGGTTCCGAATGGTTCGCCGCGGAACCCGGGGGGCTCAACCGGTATTTCACCGAGTTGTTCCACGCGCTCGACCGTCGGCCCGAGGTGTCGGTGTCCGCGGTGGCTTGGGGCGCGCCGGGCAGGGAGGAGCCGCCCGGCGCCAGATCATGGGGCGCCGCCGGCGGTTCCACCGCGAAGCGGGCCCGCGTCGCCTTCCTCGATCGCGCCGCGCTGCGCCGAACCACCGTGCTGGACCGTCATTTCTGCCTCTACGGACCCGCCGCGATCGGCAGGCGCGGCAGCCTTCCGCTGGTGGTGCACTTCCACGGCCCGTGGGCGGCGGAGAGCAGGCTGACCGGGCAGAGCGAACTGGCGGCCAAGGCGAAATACCTGATCGAGCGAGTGCGGTACGCGGGCGCGGACCGACTCGTGGTGTTGTCCAGCCACTTTCGCGACGTGCTCGGCGCGGACTACCGGATTCCAGCGGACCGGATCGCGGTGATCCCGCCCGGCGTCGACCTGTCCCGCTTCCGCGCCGCGCCGCTGCCGGTCGGCACGGAGA
Organism: Nocardia sp. NPDC050713; assembly: GCF_040654315.1. Lineage (NCBI taxonomy): Bacteria > Bacillati > Actinomycetota > Actinomycetes > Mycobacteriales > Nocardiaceae > Nocardia > Nocardia sp. NPDC050713. The sequence goes on from NZ_JBFAHS010000004.1 coordinate 195,651, forward strand.
CGCGCACCGTCCTGTGCGTGCGCAGACTGGAACGCCGCATGGGCATCGACACGCTGCTGCGCTGCTGGCCGGGGGTGGTCGCCGAACATCCCGACGCGCGTTTGGTGATCGTCGGAACCGGCACGGCCGAAAGGGAATTGCGCGCCATGGCCGCGGGCGCGGGTCTCGGCGATTCCATCGTCTTCGCCGGGCACGTCGCCGACGACCGGCTCGCCGACCTGTACGAGCAGGCCGCGCTCACGGTGGTGCCGACCACCGCGCTGGAGGGGTTCGGCCTGATCGCGCTGGAGTCCCTCGCGGCAGGCCGGGCGCCGATCGTCACCGACTGCGGCGGCCTCCCGGATTCGGTTCGCGGCCTCGATCCTTCGCTCATCGTCCCGGCGGGCGAGGCAGAGGCGCTCGGCGCAAGAATCACCGCGGCGCTGCACGGCGCGTTGCCCACACCCGAGCGCTGCCGCGCGCACGCGGAGACCTTCTCGTGGGATGTCACAGCGCAGCGCCACGTGGCGATGTACCGGAATATCACATGACGATCCGCGCCCTGTTCCTCGCGCACACCGCGGCGCCCTCCGGCGCCGAACTGGCCACCTCGCGACTGCTGGGCGCGCTGCGCGCCGAGCGGCTCGCCGAGGTCGCGATGATCTACACAGAGGACGGTCCGATGGTCGAACGGACCCGGGCGCGCGGTGTCGAAACACATGTACTCCATGGCACTTTCGACAGCCGCGCCATGACGATCGGTTCCGGTCCGCTGCGGTTGCTGGCCGGTGCGATCGCGCTGCTGCGCCTGGGCTGGGCACTCGGCGGGCACCCCGCGACCAGGCGGGCCGACGTGCTGGTCGCCGAGAGCACCAAGGCGCTGGTGATGGGCACGGTCGCGGCGCGGCGGGCTCGCATCCCGTTGGTGTGGCAAGTGCACGACCGGATCGCGGCCGACTACTTCGGACGCTTGCCCGCGCTGGTCGTCGGGCTGCTCGGACGGTTCGCGGCACAGGGCTTCCTGGCCAACAGCCGGACCACGCTCGCGACGCTGCGCACCGGCGGCCGCCCGGCCGAAGTCGCCTATCCCGGAGTCGAACTCGGGATCGCGCCGCTGCGCGCGGCGCAACGTGATCCCGAGGAAACGGTGATCGCTGTGCTGGGGCGGGTCGCACCGTGGAAGGGCCAAGACGTGCTGCTGCGCGCGGTCGCCGCGACGAAGGTCCGGCCGCGCCGGGTGCTGCTGATCGGCGGCACGTTCTTCGACGAGGAATCCTTCGGCGCCGAAGTGGACCGGCTGGCTTCGGATCTCGCGCTTCCGGTGACCCGCACCGGCCACGTCGACGACCCGCGACCGTATCTGTGCGACGCCGACATCCTGGTGCACTGCTCGGTGCTGCCGGAGCCGTTCGGTCAGGTCGTCGTGGAAGGGATGCACGCGGGCTGTGCCGTGATCGCCTCGGCGCCGGGCGGCCCGGAAGAGATCGTGACCACCGGCGTCGACGGGCTGCTCGTCCCCGGGGGCGACGAGGCCGCGCTCACCGCCGCGCTGGACTCCCTCATCGGCGCTCCCGCACTGCGCACCCGCTTGGCCGTGGCCGGACGCGAGCGCGCGAAGGCTTTCGACGTCGCCGCGACCGCCCGATCCGTCGCCGCCTTCCTCGGCCGGATCGTTCAGCACCGGGGCGCCGCCCATGTCTGAGGCCCCGCATTCCACGGACCGCGCCGCACCAGGCGGCGCGCACCGCAGGGGCGACGGGGCGCGCGGTTCGTCCGGCGGCGGCGCGCACCGCTCGCACGGGCTGTTGGCGGTGCTGCGGGACATCGGCTACGTCAGTTTCGGCAAGTACGGCCAATACGTCATCACGGTGGTGACCGTGCCGCTCATCGCGCGCGTGCTCGGCGCACACGGGCTCGGGCTGCTGGCGATCGGTATGTCCTCCTATTTCATCGGCTCGCTGCTGGTCGACCTCGGCATCACCTCGTTTCTCGCCGCTCGCGTGCACGACACCGGCGAACACCGCGACGACCGGCACGGCTACATCAACCAGCTGCGCGGCGACTACCTGACCATCCGCGCCATGGGCTTCGCGGTGCTCGGCGCCGCGCTGGCCGCCGGACTCGCGATCGGCGTGCCCGACGAGGTCGACATGATTCTGCTCGGCCTGTTCGCGGGCGGATTCTGGTCGGTGTCGGAGGACTGGCTGCTGATCGGCCAGGGTCGCTTCGGCACGTCGACGGCGTACCAGGCGGTGGGCCGGATCGGCTATCTGATTCTGCTGGTCGTGCTGCTGCCCCGGCTGCCGCACGCGCATGTCGCGTTGCTCTGCTTGCTCGTGTCCTCGGTGCCGACCGTCGCGCTGACCTGGTGGGATTCGCTGCGCACCTATGGCAGACCCGCCCGGCCTCGGCTGGTGCGCGCGGTGCTGCGGACCGGCGCGCCGGTGCTGACCTCGCGCCTGCTGATCACGTTGTACGGGCAGGGCGCGGCGGCGGTCTACGCGGCGGTGCTCAACGCGGCCGCGCTCGGCCTGTACTCCGCGGGCGATCGCCTGGTGCGCGCCATCCAATCCATGTTGGACGCCATCGGTTTCGCGCTGCTGCCGCGGATGGCGCGGCGCGGCGCCGACCACCGCTTCTGGCGGAACGCCCTGCAGGCGCTCGCGGCGGCCGTCTGCCTGGCGACGGTCGCGGCCGCGGCGGTGTGGCTGGCCGCGCCCGTGCTCATCCACCTCGTCTTCGGCGACGAGTTCACCGGCGCCATCGGGCTGTTGCGGGTGGAAGTGCTGATGCTGCCCGCCACCACCGTCACCTCGTTCGTCACCACCGCGGTGCTTCCGGTGCGGCAGGACACCACCGGCGTGCTGATCGGCGCGGTGCTCGGCACCTGCGTGGCCGTCGCCGCGCTGGCGATCGCGTTCCGCACGCACTCGGTGTGGACGCTCGTGTACGGCGCGGTGGTCATCGAATTCACGGTCGCCGCCTGGTATCTCGCGCGCGTGCGGTGGCTGATCGTGCGCGAGCGGACCGTACCGGTCGCGAGCGCGCCCGCGGTGGTGCTGATGCGCGAGGAGGGCGGCGCGTGAGAATCCTCTATGTCGGCGACGATTGGATCGGCAGCAATGCCCGGTCGCTCGCCGACGGCTTCCGTCAGGCCGGGCACGAGGTGCTCGTCGTCGACTCGACGCCCGTGACGCTGCCCGCGCGGCTGTCCCCGCCCTGGCTGTACGCCAAGGCGACGCGCCGGCGCGCGCCGTGGACGACCGAGCGCCTGCACGCCGAGATCGACGGCGCGGCAGCGGCTTTCCGCCCCGATCTGCTGTTCGCGTTCAAGTCGGTGCACTTGGACCAGCGCAGGCTGCTCGCGACGCCCGCCGCGCGGCGGGTGCACTACAGCCCCGACGACGTCGCCAATCCGGCCAACATCACCTCCGACTACCTCGCGCACGAGGCGGACTGGGATCTGGTGGTGACCACCAAGCGCCACAACGTTCCCGAGCTGCGCGAGCGCGGCGCCCGCGCGGTCGCCTTCGTGCGCAGCGCCTACGACCCGGCCTGGCACCATCGCGCGGCCCGCCGCGGCGGGCGCGAGTTCCTGGCCGGGTTCGTCGGCGTCTGCCGTCCGGACCGCCGCGCCGACCTCGTCGCGCTGGCCCGAAAGTACGGCGACCGTATGCTGATTCGCGGTCCGGGCTGGCGGCGCGTGCCCGAGCTGCGGACCACCGGCGCGGTGGTGGCGGGACCGGTGTACGGGCAGCACTATTCGGCGGTGATCGCCGCCGTGACCGCCAACCTGGTGCTGCTCAACTCCGACAACCGCGACACCCACACCTGTCGCACGTTCGAGGTGCCCGCGGCGGGCGGGCTTTTCGTCGGCGAGCGCACCGACGAGCACGCCGAACTGCTGCGCGATACGGCCGAGTGCTTCCTGTTCGGCGAGCCCGCCGAACTGCCCGAGATTCTCGACTGGTGCGCCGCCAACCCCGAGAAGGCCGCGGCCGTAGCCGAGGCGGGGCACCGCAGGATCGTCGAAGGCGGACACCGCTACGTCGACCGCGCGCGCGAGATTCTCGCCGCGCTGGAGGGGCTGGCATGAGTGAACTCGCCGCCGTCGCGGGCGCGCTGCTCACCCTCGTCGTGGCCGCCGCCTGGATCCCCGGCGTGGTCCGGGTTTTCGTGATCGCCCAGGCCGCGTTCTGGTCGCTGTCCTACATCGCCCGGCCGCTGGTCCTGCTCGCGGTGCGGCCCGAACCGCACTACGGCGACAACGTGCCCGACCCGCGGCTGGCCGAGCTCGGCTACGACCGCGGCATCGATCTGGCGCTCGACCACGTCGTGTTCGGATTGTGGGTGTACGCGGCGCTGGTGGCGGCCTACGCGGTGTGGGCGCGCAGGCGCCCGCCCGCCGCCGCGCCCGAGCTGGCCGCCGACCCGGATCTGATACCGACGCTGGTCACCATGTACGCCCTCGGCCTGCTGGGCCGCGCCGCCTCGGTGGCGACCGGATCCGTCGGCAGCGCGGGCGACGTCACCAGCGCCAACCCGATCCTCAGCTTCGTCTCGATCCTGGCCACGGTGGCGGCGCTCGGCCTCATCGTGTTCGCGCGCCCGGCGCGCCGGGAGATCGCCGCGCTCGTCGTCGGCGCGATGCTGGCCGGCGAGCTGCTGTGGACCGCGGTGGTGGAGTCCAAGACGCCGATCATGGGCGCGGCCATGGCCGTCGCGATCCGTTTCGCCATCGGCGGGTGGACACGCGCCAAGGCGTTCGGTGTCGCGGGGATCGGCGTGCTCGGCATCGGCGGGTTCGGCTGGCTGCAATCGTTCAAGACCACCGATCTCGCCAAAGCCGAAGCGGCGCTGATCGATTCGGACTATCCGCCCGCCATGCGCCCGTTCCTGAGCATCCTGCGCCGCTTCGATCTGCTCGAGGCCGCCACCGACGCCTACTTCCACGGTCCCGGCTATTGGCTGACGCCGGGCGAAGTGCTGCACAACGCGGCCTTCAGTCTCGTGCCCGCCCAGCTGCTCGGCACCGAGAAGTTCCAGTCCGGCACGGCGTGGGCGCAGGACGTGCGCGGCGCCTCGGTGGACATGAGCACGGTCTCGGTGTCGCTGGCCGAGGGCAACCTCAACGAGGGCTACGTGCTCGGCGGCCAGACCGGCGTGCTGATCGGGGCGCTGTTCACCTTCGCGCTGCTGCTGGCGTGGGCGCGATCGCTGTACTCGCGGATGTTCCCCGTCGTGGTGCTCGGCCTGGCGGTGACCGGCTCCTCGGTGCTGTTCGAACGCGGAATCCTCGGCAGCATGGAGAACCTCGGCAAGTTCCTGCAGGCCGCGGTGCTGGCCTGGCTCGTCCACGCGGCGGTCGTCGAGGTCCGGCGGCGCTTTCGGGTCGGCGCCGCATCACCGCTGTCCGTTCCACCCGTCGTACCGGTAGCGAAAAGAGGGTCCTGGCAATGGGGTTGACCGAATACTGGCGGATCGCGCGCAGGCGCTGGCTCGTCATCGCCGGGGTGGCGCTGGTGTGCCTGGCGGCGTCGGCGGTCTATCTGCGCGGTCAGCCGACCACCTACGTGGCCTCCAGCACCATGTACGTCTCGATGGCGACCGGCACCTCGGTCAACGACTCCTACCAGGGCGGGTTGGCGGCTCAGCAGCGGGTGCGGTCCTATCTGGATCTGGCCACCAGCGCCACGGTGGCCACGCGGGTCATCGACGATCTGAGCATCACCATGTCCGTCGACGAACTGCGCGGCAAGATCACCGCCTCCTCGCCGCCCGCGACCACTCTCATCGTCATCTCGGTCAGCGACGGCAACGCCCAGCGGGCGCGCGACCTCACCAACACCGTCGTCGCCCACTTCCGCAGGCTCATAGACGAATTGGAGACGATCGAGCGCGACGCCGCGCCCGCCGCCCGTGTCGCGGTGGTGGACCGGGCCGAGCTGCCGCGCTCCCCCGCCGGTCCGCAGTCCGGGCGGATCCTGGCCCTCGGTCTGCTGGCCGGGCTCGCGCTCGGCGCGCTCGCCGCGTTCCTGCGCGACCGCACCGACCGCACGCTGCGCACGTCCAACGATCTCGAGGCGCTGCTGCCGGTGCCCATCCTCGGCATCATCGACGAGGGCCGCCCCGGCGCGACCGACGAGACCCGCCGGATGCGCACGAGGCTGCTGCGCGAGGGGCCCGCGCACACCATCCTGCTGACCAGCCTCTCACCGCGGTCCGAGCCGGAAGTCGCGCTGGCGCTGGCGAAATCGTTTGCCGACACCGGTCGCTCGGTGCTGCTGGTCGATGCCGACACCTCCGGCCACGGTGGATCACGACGATTCGCCACCGGCGACGGGCGAGGGCTGGCCGCGGTCCTGCGTGGCGCGCCCGCCGCCGAGTCGCTGACGGGATGGCCGGAGACCGGCATCACCGTGCTGCCGCTGGGCGACACCGACCTGCAGACCGCGGATCTGCTGGCCTCCGACCGGTTCGCGCACGTAATGGCCCGACTCCAAGCCGATTTCGAGCACGTCCTGGTGCAGACCGCCCCGGTCGCCGCGGCCGCGGACGCCATCGCGGTCGCGCCGCTGTGCGAGCACGCGCTGGGCGTCGTCGAGCTCGGCGCCACAACGGCGCCCCAATTGCGCGGGGCCCTGGCCACATTCGGCTCCGAGCGACTCACCGGCGCGGTAGCGTACAGCAGGCCGGGCAACCGCTTGCAGCGGGTAGTGGGGAGGCTGCGGAGATGACCGACGAGGGCGTAGGCCGACGTCGACTGCTCGCCGCGTCGCTGGGCGCCGCGGCCGCGGTCCCGCTCGCGGCGGCCTGCGCCGACCCGGAGCCGCCCGGTATCGGTTTCCGTTCGCCGCACGTCACCGACGCGCCCGCGGCCCGCAACGTGCGCGACTTCGGCGCGGTCGGCGACGGCGTGGCCGACGACACCGCGGCGATCGCCGCCGCCGCGGATGTGCGGGACGAACCGCTGGTCCTCTATCTGCCCGCGGGCCGCTACAAGGTGACGAGCTGGCCGGCCATGGCGGACTACGCGACCGTGCTCGGCGACGGCGGCGACGTCTCGCTGATCGTGTGCGAGACCGACACCACGCTGATCTCGCTGCGCAGGCGCAATCGAGTCCGATTCGCGCGGTTGGGTTTCTACCTCTCCGGGCCGCGCGCGACCGCCGTCGACCTGTCCGAGTGCTTCCGCTGCTCGTTCGATTCGGTGGTGATCCGCGGCAACCATCTCAGCGGCAACCATCCGCGCTTCCTGGAGCAGCGGGGCGTCGTGCTCAGGGACAACACCGGCGGCACGTCCTTCGTCAACTGCGACATCAACAATTTCGGCTTCGGCATCGTCACGTCGTGCATCCAGAACTACGTGACCTCGTCCAAGCTGACCAGCAACTACGTCGGCGTGCTCGGCACCGGCAACGACCACAACGCCGGATTGGCGCTCAGCAACGTGGAATTCGTCTCCGACAGCGATCCGCGCACCACGGTCCGCCACATCGATGTCGACGGCGCGGCCAACGACTGGTGGCTGACCAACGTGTGGTTCGAGGGCGCGGACGTCGCGCTGGCGATCGGGCGGACCGAGCGTGGCGGGCCCGCGCAGTTCGGCATGGTCAACTGCAAGGTGGCGGCGCGCGAGATCTGCCTGGACCTGGCCTACTGCCGTCAGCCCTACCTGGCCAACGTGCAGTTCGACAAGGATCTGGACGAACATCCGGTCGAGGTGCGGGTGGACCGCACCGGCTGTCCGGAGGGCACCGCCGTCAACCTGATCTCCAGCGCCTCCGACGATCTCGAGCCCGGCCTCTTCCCGGACGGCTGGACCGTGATCAGCCGAAACAGTCTGCGCACGCCACGATTCGACGGAACCCTGGTCGGCCGGGCGGGACGCAGCGACGCCGACATCTTCCAGGCGCAGACCGGTGACGGGACCGTCCGGTCCGCGGTGCTCTCCAGCGGCGCGTGGTTGTCCGACCATCCCGACGCCGGTCTCGTGCTCAAGGACGCCGCGGGCGGCTATTGGCGGTTGTCGGTGAGCACCGACGGCGCGCTACGGACGACATCCCTCGGCCGTCGGCGTCCCAAGGAGTGACCCGTGTCCGACCAGCAGACCTCGCTGTCCCGCGTCCGGCTCGGTCCGGTGGTCCTGCACGGGGCCACCGTGGTGCTGCGACCGCCCCGAATCGCCGATCACGGGCAGTGGCGGCGGATCCGGTTGCGGGACCGTCGGCTCATCGAACCGTTCTGGTCGAGTTCGCCGCTGGACTGGAGCGCGCGGCACACCGCGAAAATGTGGGTGCGCGAATGCCTCTCGGTGCGCGGCGAGGCGCGGGCCGGTCGGCGCGTCGCCATGGTGATCGAGGTGGACGGCCGCTTCGCGGGTCAGGTCGAGCTGATCTCCATCGACACCGAGGCGGGCAGCGCGGAACTCGGCGTCTGGGTCGACGCGGAGGTGGCCAGGCACGGCATCGGGGGTCTGGCGGCGGCGATGCTGATCGACTTCGGGTTCGGGCCGGTCGGGCTGCAACGCATCACCGCCCCCATCTCGCCCGCCAACGTGGCGACCGCGAGCGGTGCGGAGCGACTGGGGTTTCAGCGCGAAGCCATGATGACCCGCTACTTCGACGCCGGTGGCGCGCGGCGCGATCACGAGCTGTGGGCGGTCACCGCCGCCATGGCCCCGCCCGAGGGCTTCACCGCCGCGTGGGTGCGCAGACATCGCACCGACCATCCCACGCTCGCACCCGTCCCCGCGCCGGGCCCGCCCGACCCGCCCGTGCCCGCCGGTACCGTGATGGCCGCCGCGGCAAGGTATTACGCGGGCCGCGCGCTGCACCTGCTCGATCCACTGCACGCCACGCAGGTCACGCCGCTCGGCGACCTGGACGACCCCCGGGTGGTGTTGCGCAAACGGCGGCTCACGGACGGGCGACAGTGGCGTGCGGCCCGACTGCGGGCCAGGGCCGCGCTCGATCCCGATCCGGCTGCGCTGGAATCGGAGTGGGCGGCGAAGCACTCGAACAGTCAGTGGTTGCGCGAATCGCTACTGGCCAGACCGGGCTTGCGTTCGTCGGCGGGACTGGTGCTGGCCATCGAGGTGGACGGCGCGTACGCGGGCGAGTGCCGGTTGTTCGACCTCGATATGTTCGACCGCAACGCGCGCATGTTCGTCTGGACCGATCCCGCGCTCGGCGCCGAGGAGGGCCGGGTGCGCACCACGGCTACCCGGCTGCTCGTCGCCTACGCCTTCGGCGCACTGGGGCTGTGCCGCATCGACACCGCGATCGAACCGGGGGACCGCGACGCCGCCGCCGTGGCCGCCGAGGTCGGCATGGTTCGGGAGGGGCGCATGAGCCGATTCGTCGGCGCGACCGGCCGCCGCGCCGACCACGACTTGTGGGCGGTCACCGTTCCGACGGATCCCGCGTGAACGCGACGGAAGCCGCGGGTTCGGAACGACACGACACCGCGCCGGACGTAGAGTTGGCGCAGAGTGCCTCGCGCGCAAGAGTTTTCACCGTGCGCGCGGCCGTACCGCGAAGCCAGGAGATCGGTATGGAACACCGCACGGCTGAGGAACCGACACCACGACATCGCGGGTTCGCGCGCAGCAACGAACTCCAGGCGCGCCTGCACGACCTGGTGCCGGGCGGCGCGCACACCTATGCCCGCGGCGCCGACCAATATCCGGAGTCGATGGCGCCGATCCTGGTGCGCGGCAGCGGGTGCCGGGTCTGGGACGCCGACGGCAACAGCTACATCGAGTACGGCATGGGCCTTCGGTCGGTCACCCTCGGCCACGGCTACCGGCCGGTGCTGGAGGCGGTGGGCGCGGCGATCGCCGACGGCGTCAGCTTCAGTCGCCCCACCGAGCTGGAACTGCTTGCCGCACAAGACTTCCTGGAGCTGGTGCCGGGCGCCGACATGGTGAAGTTCGCGAAGAACGGCTCCGACGCCACCACCGCGGCCGTCCGGCTGGCCCGCGCCGCCACCGGGCGCACCGTGATCGCGGTCTGCGACCAGCCGTTCTTCTCGGTGGACGACTGGTTCATCGGCACCACGCCGATGGCCAGCGGCATTCCCGCCACGACGGTCGCGGGGACGACGCGGTTCCGCTACAACGATCTGGCCTCGCTCGCCGCGGTGCTGGAGACCGAGGCCGTGGCCGCGGTGGTGATGGAGGCGGCCACCGCGCTGGCCGAACCCGAGCCGGGGTTCCTCGAAGGGGTGCGCGACCTCTGCGACCGGCACGGCACCCTGCTCGTCTTCGATGAGATGATCACCGGCTTCCGCTGGTCGGCGGGCGGCGCGCAGGCGGTCTACGGCGTGCGGCCCGACCTGTCCTGCTGGGGCAAGGCCATGGGCAACGGATTTCCCCTCTCGGCGCTGGCGGGCAGGCGCGAACTGATGGAACTCGGCGGACTGCGCACCGACCGGGAACGGGTGTTCCTGCTCTCCACCACGCACGGCCCGGAATTGTCCGCGCTGGCGGCCTTTCGCGCGGTCGCGCGCGAGTACACGACCGGCGACCCCATCGCCCGGATGGAGCACGCGGGTCGACTGCTCGCCGACGGGGTGAACGCCGTCGCCGCCGAACTCGGCATCGCCGACCGCCTCGCGGTCCTCGGCAGACCCTCGTGCCTGATCTTCGCCACGCGCGACGCGGACGGCGAGCCCTCGCAGGCGTTTCGCACGCTGTTCCTGCAGGAACTGCTCGAGCGCGGCGTGCTAGGTCAATCCTTCGTCACCTCGGCCGCGCACACCGAAGCCGATGTGGCGCAGACCATCTCGGCTTGTCGCGAGGCGGCGGTCGTCTACCGCAAGGCGCTCGAGCAGGGCGGCGTCGACGGGCTGCTGCACGGCAGGCCGGTCGCGCCAGCGCTGCGCAAACACGCCGAACCGCGCCGGATCGAAACCGAATGAGCGTGCCACCCACCATGCCCGAACCGCGCGTCGCGATCGTCCACGAACGCTTCACCGAATACGGCGGCTCCGAGGCGGTGGTCGCCGAATTGCACGAAACCTGGCCAGGTTCCGAGGTTTTCGCGCCGATCGTCGATCCGGCGGGTGTCCGTCCCCCGCTGCGCCGGGTGCACGACACCTGGCTCAGCCGCGCCCACGCGGCCACGGGGCGTCGTTCGCACGCTCCGCTGCTTCCGCTGGCGCCGCGCGCGCTGCGCGGGCTCCCCCTCGGCGGACGCTTCGACGCGGTCGTCATCAGTCATCACGCCTTCGCCACCCAGGCCGCCTTCGCGACCGAGGCGCCGGTCATCGCCTACGTGCACAGTCCGGCCCGCTGGGCTTGGGATCCCGCCTTCCGCGCCCAAGAGGCGGGTGGGCGTGCGGGGCGGCTCGCGCTCACCGCGCTCGGCGCACTGGCCCGCCGGTGCGAAACGCGGGCCGCACCGCGCCTGACGCACGTGGTCGCGAACTCGCACGCCGTCGCCGACCGCGTCCGCGACTGGTGGGGCCTGCCCGCGACCGTGATCAACCCGCCGGTTCACATTCACCGCTTCACCCCAGATCCGGCGGTCGAGCGGGAGGACTTCTTCCTCTTCGCGGGCCGCCTCGTCCCGTACAAGCGGCCGGATCTGGCGATTCGTGCCGCGCGCCAGGCGGGCTGCCGCCTCGTCGTCGTCGGCGACGGACGTTTTCGCGGGCAACTGGACGCGCTCGCGGGACCGGAGACCACGTTTCTCGGCGCGGCCCCCGACGCGGTTCTCCAGGACATGTACCGCCGCTGCCGTGCGCTGCTCATGCCAGGGGTCGAGGATTTCGGCATCGTCCCGGTCGAGGCGATGGCGTGTGGCGCGCCGGTGCTCGCCGTCGGGCTCGGCGGCGCGCTCGACACCGTCCGCCCCGGAGTCACGGGCGACTATGTCGAGCCAGGTAACGACGACGCCGTGACCGCCGCGCTCGCCGCGGCCATGACGGACTTCGACCCCGCCGTCTACGACCCCACCGAAATCCGCGCGCACGCCGCCACATTCGCCCCCGCCGCCTTCCGCGCCAGGATGGCCGATACCGTCGCCCAAGTACTGGACAATTGACCAAGTACGCCGAAAGGTTGCCGAATCGTGATAATCACGCGGGGTAACTGGAAAAGCCTGTAACACATACCGTTTGACCTGGGGTGATGGTGAGCAGTCACACACCGTGACGCACGCCCATCGGCTTGCCCCGCCGACGCTGAACCCATTACGGTTTCCTATAAGTCAGGACGAAGGTGTTCCTACTTTCGGCCCGACCGCTGTCACCGGGGGCCGATTCGTTGATGCCCGCATTCACCGCCGCATGTTGGATCAATGGTGCGCGACAACAAGTTTCGAGTGAACAGCAGGAGGGACGCGATGGTTTCCTACATCGTGACGGGCGGAACCGGATTTCTCGGCCGACGGGTCGTACAAGGGCTGCTGGACACTGATCCCGATGCGATCGTCCACGTGCTCGTGCGCGCCGAATCGTTAGCCAAGTTCACGAAATTGGTCGAGGGCTGGCACGGCGGCGAACGCGTCTTCGCCCTGGTCGGCGATCTGACCGCGGAGGGTCTCGGCCTGCGCGACCAGGCGCCCAAGGCCGATCACGTCGTTCATCTGGGCGCGGTCTACGACATGACCGCCGACGAGGCCGTCACCCACGCCGCCAACGTGGCGGGCACCCGCTCGGTGATCGCGCTGGCGCGCGAGCTCGGCGCGGTGCTGCACCACGTGTCCTCGGTGGCCGTCGCGGGCGACCACAAGGGCAAGTTCTTCGAGGAGGATTTCGACCTCGGCCAGAACCTCACCTCCCCGTATCACCGCACGAAATTCGCGGCCGAGCAGCTGGTTCGCGAGTCGCACGGGGTGCGCTGGCGGGTGTATCGACCGGCGATCGTGGTCGGCGATTCCCGCACCGGCGAGATGGACAAGATCGACGGTCCCTACTACTTCTTCTCCGCCATCGCCAAGCTGGCCGGTCTGCCGTCCGAGCTGCCGATGCCGCTGCCCGACCTGGGCGCGACCAACATCGTCCCGGTCGACTACGTCGCGGCCGCGATGGTGGAACTGGTGCGCAAGCCCGGCCTGGACGGCCGCACCTTCCACCTGGTGAACCCGGAGCCGCAACCGTTCGACACCGTCTACAGCGCACTCGCCGCGGCGGCGGGCGCGCCGACCGGCATCGGTCCGGTGCCGGGCAGCGGGCTGGCGCTACACAGTCTCGCACACCTGCCCGGAGTGCCCGCGATTCGCGATTTCCTGTTGTCGCAGTTGGGAATTCCGCCGGAGGTCGCGCCGCACGTGTCCTTCGCCTCGCAGTTCGTCTCGGAGTCGACCCAGGCGCAGCTGCGCGGCAGCGGCCTGTCGGTGCCGTCGTTCGAGAGCTACGCCGAACGGCTGTGGCAGTACTGGCGCGCGCACCTGGATCCGAACCGGGGCCGCCCCGTCGTCAGCGGCGACCCGCTTTCCGGCCGGATCGTGCTCATCACCGGCGCCTCCTCCGGCATCGGCCTGGCCACCGCGCACGCCGTCGCGGCGCGCGGTGCGACGGTGCTCATGGTGGCACGCGGCTTGGCGGATCTGACCGCCGCGGCCGAGTCGGTGCGTGCGGAGGGCGGCACGGCGCACATCTACTCGTGCGACATCACCGATCCCGAGGCCGTCGACGGCCTGGTGCGCGCGGTTCTCGCCGACCACGGCCACGTCGACTACCTGGTGAACAACGCGGGCCGCTCGATCCGCCGTTCGGTGGTGAACTCCACCGACCGGATGCACGATTTCGAGCGCACCATGGCGGTCAACTACTTCGGCGCGGTGCGGCTGATCCTCGGCCTGCTGCCGTCGATGCGGGCGCGCCGCTTCGGCCACATCGTCAACATCTCCTCCATCGCGGTGCAGACCAAGGTTCCGCGCTTCGCGGCCTACGTGGCCAGCAAGTCGGCCCTGGACAACTTCAGCGAGATCGCCGCCGTCGAGAACCGGGACGCGGGCATCACCTTCACCTCGGTGCGGATGCCGCTGGTACGCACCCCGATGATCGCGCCGACCGACCTCTACCGCTCGCTGCCGGTGCCCGATCCCGACCGCGCCGCGGCCATCGTGGTGCGCGCGCTGGAGGACCGCCCGCACCGGATCGACACCCCGGTCGGCACCTTCGCCCAGGCGGTCGACCTCCTGATGCCCTCGGTGAAGCGCACGATCATGCACCAGGGTTTCCGTCTGTTCGGCGAATCCAGTGCGGCGAAGGGCGTTTCGGCCCAGGCCCAGGTCTCCCCCGGCACGACGGAGGACGGCCGCAGCCCGCTGACGCTGCTCGGTCCGGTGCTGATGCCGCTGATGGCGCTGCCGAACCCGGCCGCCAGGGTCGCCAGGGTGGTGCCCGGCCTGCAGTGGTAGCGCCGCTCAGCGGATGTGCGTGAGCTTGTCCGGATTGGTGACCGAGTAGATACCGCGCACGGTGTCCTCGGCGGTCACGTCCAGCACGACGACGGCCAGCGGGGCCTCGCCGTCGAAGAGCACCGCACACGGATCGGTGCTGACGGCCCGGTACCGGACTCGGTAGCCGGGCCGCAGCCCGCGCGCCACCTCGACGAACAGCCGGGCTACCGCGCCCGCGCCGCGCACCGGGCGCAGGCTGGTGGCCGGTCCGCGCTCGCCGCCGTCGGTCCACAGCGTGACGTCGGGCGCGAGCACGGCAAGCAGTTCTTCCAGGTCGCCGCCCATCGCCGCCGCGACGAACCGTTCGGTCACCGCCCGGCACGCCTTGGGGTCGGCGTGCCCGCGCGGACGCCGGGCCTGCGCGTGGCCGCGGGCGCGGTGCGCGATCTGGCGCACCGCCGCCGGGCTGCGGCCGAGGATCTCGGCGATCTCGGTGTGCGGGTAGCCGAACACCTCGTGCAGCACGAACACCGCGCGCTCCAGCGGGGTCAGCGATTCGAGGACGACCAGCAGCGCCATCGAGAACGCCTCGGTGCGCACCACGCGGTCGACGGCGTCCGGCTCGGGCTCGGCGTCGCGCACGACGGGTTCCGGAAGCCACTGTCCGACATAGGTTTCCCGCCGACGGATCATCGCGCTGCGCCGGGCCAGCGCCTGATTCACGGCCACCCGCACCAGGTAGGCGCGCGGATTGCCGATCTGCTCGGCCGACAGCGCCGTAGCGCGCGGCGCCAGCGACAGCCACGTCTCCTGCAGGACGTCCTCGGTGTCGGCGACGCTGCCGAGCATCGTGTAGACGACCGAGAACAGCAGCTCACGGTGTCGCATGAACACCTCGGTCGCGGCATCGGTGTCCACTGCGCCCACGGTCCGGTCTTCCATCACATCTCCCTGTTTCGCCCGCTCGTCTCGAGCATGAGAGTGCTTGGCGTCCTCGCGGTGTGACGCGGCGGCCCCTCGGGGTGATCCATCTCACTCCCGCGTCACACTCGTGCGGCCCCGGCCACTCCTGATCTCCGAATGCGGCGCCCGCCGCCGAGAACGAAGGAGACCGCCATGCGCACCGTAATTCACGACGTCCGCCTGTTCGACGGGGAGAAGACCAGCCGGGACGCCACCGTCCTGATCGTGGACGACCGCATCGCCGATTACGACGGCGGCCCGGCCGATGTCGAGATCGACGGCGCGGGAAAGACTCTGCTGCCGGGACTGATCGACGCGCACACGCACGTGTTCGGCGACAACCTTGCACAGGCGCTGCGCCACGGCGTCACGACCGAGCTCGACATGTTCTGCCTGCCGAGCCAACTCGTCGCCCAGCGGGCACTGGCCGCCGAACGTGAAGACGTCGCGGACTTCCGCAGCGCGGGCACCCTGGCGACCGCACCCGGCGGACACCCGAGTCAACTGCTGGCGGCGCCCGGTGTGGACGCACTCGATGTCGAACCGTTCGACACCATCGAGCGGCCGGACCAGGCCGAGGGTTTCGTTCGCCCCCGCCTCGCCGAGGGCGTGGACTACCTGAAGATCGTCGTCGACGACGGCGCGGTGCACGGCGCCGAACTGCCGGTGCTGGGCGCGGACACCGCGGCCGCGCTGGTGACCGCGGCGCACACGGCCGGGTTGCGGGTCGTCGCGCACGCCCTCACCGCCGCCGAGGTACGCATCGCGCTGGACGCGGGCGTGGACGGGTTGGCCCACGTGTGGACGGAACCGGACACCGCGCTCGTCGACCGGGTCGCGGCGCAAGGCGTTTTCGTCGTCTCGACGCTGGTGTATTTCGCCGCGATCAGCGATCGGTCCGCGCAGACGCCGGACTGCGCCCGGGCCGGAACCCTCGACGGCGCAACGCGCGTCGCACGCGCTCTGCACCGCGCGGGCGTTCCCCTGCTGGCCGGCACCGACGCCACGCCGTTCGTCCCGGCGCACGGCGTCGACCTGCATACCGAACTGCGGCTGCTCACCGAGGCGGGCATGTCGCCGGAGCGGGCGCTCGCTGCGGCGACCAGCCTGCCCGCCGACCACTTCGGCCTCACCGACCGCGGCCGGATCGCGCCGGGCATGCGCGCCGACCTCCTGCTCGTCACCGGCGACCCGACCGCCGACATCGCGGCGACCTCCGCGATCGCCGAAATCTGGCGTCGCGGCGTCCGGCAAGCCCGCTGACCATGACCGAATCCCTTGCGACCCCGGCATTCTGGCCGCTAGCGCTGTTCCGAGCCGTCACCGCGGCGCAAGCGGCGCTTGTGCTGAGCCAAGCCTTTCTGGCGGGCGAGTTCCTGTCCGGGCACTTCGAAGCACTGGCCGCACACGGCCGCAATGGAGGTCTCGTCGCCCTGGCGATGGTCGTGCAGACCGTCGCCGCGATCCTGTTGTGGCGGCGCGGTTCCGGACCGTCCTGGCCGGTGCGGACCAGCCTCGTGCAAATCGTTCTCGCCGGTGCGCTGATCCCACTCGGCGAACAGCGGATCCTCGCGGTGCACGTGCCGCTGGCCGTGGGGCTGGCCATCGGCACCGCGCTGATGACGGTCTGGGCGTGGCGGTGGCACGCGTGAGCCGGATGAGCAGGCGCGGGTTGCTCGCGGCCGGTGCGGGTTTCGGTGTGGCGGCGACCTTGGGCGCGGCCGGTGTTCGGGGTGGCATGCTGCTCACACCGGGCCAACCCGGCCGGTTGCTGCCGAGCTCGGCGCCGCTGCCACCGGCGTTCCGAGTCCCACTGCCAGTTCCTCCCATCCTCGCTCCGGTGCGCACCGACTCGGAGGCGGATTACTACGAAATCATCCAGCGCGAAACGGATTTGGCGATACTTCCGGGCCTGCGCACCCCGGCGTGGACCTACGGCGGCAGCTTTCCCGGTCCGACGATTCGGGCGCGAGCGGGTCGCAAGTCGGTGGTGCGCCACCGCAACGAACTGCCGCATCCGGTGGTGGTGCACCTGCACGGCGGGCATACACCGGCCGACAGCGACGGTTACCCGATGGACGTCATCCTTCCGCGCGGCGACGCCGCGGCGCCGACCGCGCACCACGGCGAGCACGTGGCGACGCAGGTTTCCTACGGCGAGCGCGACTACCACTATCCGAACAACCAACGTGCGGCGACCCTTTGGTATCACGACCACCGGCACGGGTTCACCGGGCCCGCGGTCTGGCGCGGACTCGCCGGATTCCACCTGATCACCGACGACGAGGAAGCCGCACTTCCGCTGCCCACCGGGGAGCGCGACATTCCGCTGCTGGTCGCCGACCGTTCCTTCGCCGAGGACGGCTCGTTCGCCTACCCGCAGGCGGATCCGGCGCTGCGCGTCCCCGGTGTCACCGACGCATATATGAACGGCGTGCTCGGCGACGTCTTGCTCGTCAACGGCGCACCGTGGCCGCGCCTGGAGGTCGACCCGTCGCGCTACCGGTTCCGGCTGCTGAACGGATCCAACGCCCGCCGCTATCGGCTGTCGCTGGATCCGCCGCCGCCCGGCGGTGGCGGACTGGTTCGGATCGGCAGCGACGGCGGGCTGCTCGAAAGACCCGTCGCCGACGACGCGATCGACCTCTCACCTGGTGAAAGAGTCGATCTCGTAGTCGATTTCGCGCGCTACCGGCCGGGAACACTGGTGCGACTTCGCAACGAATTCGGGTCCGGGCGCACCACCGAGGTCATGCGCTTCGACGTCACCGGCTCACCGCGGCGCGACGACACCGCCATCCCGGAACGGTTGAGCCGCATCGACGCGCTGGACCCGAGCACGGCCGTCGCGGTGCGCACCTTCCACTTCCAACTGCGCGAGCACGGGTGGGCGATCAACGGCAAGCTCTACGCACCGGGCGAGCCGCTGGCTCGCCCGAAACTCGGCACGGTCGAGATCTGGCGCTTCCTCACCGATTTCCACCACCCGGTGCATGTCCACCTCGATCCGTTCCAGGTGATCGGCCGCAACAACCGCGCTCCGGGCCGCTTCGACGCGGGTTGGAAGGACACCGTCGACATCCACCCCACGGAGGCGGTCGAGGTCGCCGTCCGCTTCACCGACTACCCCGGCCCGTTCATGCTGCACTGCCACAATCTGGAGCACGAGGACATGGCGATGATGGCCGACTTCGTCACCGAATGACCGGTCAGCGCGGCGGATCCGGTTCGAAGAGGTTCGGCCCCGTTCGGAAACGGCGGCCGAGGAAAGGCGTTTCCAGCGCGTCGATTCCCTCGAATTCCGTTCGTGGACAGCAGCATTCTGCGGTCCACGCCGTCCGCGCACACGGCGATGGGGCCGGCGTCGCCGCCGACCCCACCTCCCGGATTTCCCGGTCCGATGCTCAGACGCGGACGGCCGCGAAGTTCGCGGCGAGCCACATCGCCCATCCGTAGTTGCCGTGCGCCCCCGGATCGAAACCGCCGCCGCACACCGGGTCACCGCCGGTGCAGTAGTTGGCGGTGCGCCAGGCGTACAACCCCGGCACGTTCCATCCGATCAGGCGGACCGGATCACCGAACAGCAGGACCGCGGCGATCCTCGACTCCAATTCGTAAGGCAGCGTGTACATGCCGGGCAGCGCGGTCACGATGCCGGTGCCGAGCACACCGTGCGTGACGACCGCGCCCTGCGAGTATCCGACCAGGATGAACCGCTGATCCGGGCACATCGCCGCCTGGGCCATGATGTGACCGGTCATGTCCCGCGTGCCGTCACTGATCGAGGACGGAACGAGCAGGTCCGCCGGGTAGTTCACTCGGTACGCCGTGGAGTCGACCGGAAGCGCCTGGAGCAGCGTGCCGTACAGTGGATCGCCCACCACACTGCCCAACCACCCCGGTTCCCCGGTGCCTCGGGCGACGACCACGTCCACCGCGGCGCACGCGTCCGCTGACGCTTGCGTGCCGAGACTTGTCGTTGCCCCGACCCCCACCACCAGCAGTAGCACCGCGAATGCCCTTGCCAGAGGTCGCTTTCGGAACAGAATTACCTTCCGGTTCGCCATGACGATCACCCACTCACGCCGTTGTGAGAAACCCGAGTGACGGTTGTCAGTGACAATCACTCGGCTATATCCGCGAAGGTAAGAGCGGCAGTGAGTTGCGTCAAGCAACTCGATCCAAGCGAGACCGAGTCATCGCACAATCGTTGTGCGACTGGGCCGCCCGGCGCATCGGGCACACGACGGCCCCAGAATCGCTGCGTCCGTGGAGGTTCACGGGCTCGATCCGCCCTACCCGAGGGATACCCCGGCGTCGATACGGTTATCCCACGAACTTCGCCCTGGGCCAGGGGTTCTTGCGCATCGCGCTGGGCGCTCGCAGTGCCTGAGCGAATTTTCCGCTCCGGGAGGAGTTGTCGCTCGGTTTCAGCGCGGGACCTCACATCCCCTCGAGGGCACTCGGTCTGCGTCGACCATGATGGTCCGCCATTCTGGGAGCCGCGCCAGGAGCAACTCGGTCCCGCGACGGATGCACGCTAGGGAACGCACAGCGGATGCACGCTAAGGAACACACAGCGCCGACGGGTCGGTGACCGCCGGTTGGCCCCGCACCCACGACGTCGCGGGCGGAACGACGGGTGTGGGCTCGACCGTGGCCGCGGTGTACAACCGCACGCCGGTCCGCTGTGCGCCGGAATCCATTGACACGCCGACGATCTCGGCCTCGTGTCCGTACGCGTCGGTGATCCGCGCGATGAACGGCCCCGATCCGGCCCCCACGAGGGTCCAGTAGTTGTCCTTCCCGCGCGTCAGCTCCCGCCACTGCGCGCCCTCCTCGTCGCGCAGCGCGACCTGACGAATCGGGTTTCCGGTGCCGGTGATCAGCATCGCGAGCCAGCCCGGCGTGGAGTCCGGCTTCACCACATAGCCGAGCTCGGGTGCGGGCTCCGGATTCCGGACCAGCCGATAGCTGACCTGCGCGACGCCGTCTGCGCGGTCGGCGATCCGGTCGAACGCGGCAGCACTCAGATCCAGCTGCCCCGGAGCACATCCCGGGCAACGGTCGGCGATGAGCACACGCACCGCCCCGAGCGGACCGCGCACGTCGAGATGCCCGCCGCACAAGTCGGCGCCGCCGAACTCCGCGGACGACAGGCCCGCGTAGAGCCCGTCGACAGGTAGGTCCTCGTAAGAGCAGGCGACGGTCGAGCTGGACGAGTAGTACCGCGCCTCGCCGGGCATCGGCGGCAGCGGCGGCGAATGCCGCGCGGGCACACCGGAACTGTTACCGGTTACCGGTGACCACGTCGGAAGGACCTGTCCACCGCCCGGCGCCGACTCGCACGAGACCGCCTCCGGCCGCACCGCCCACACCGCGACGCCGACCACCGCGATCACCGCGCCGACGGACGCCCACACCCAGCCCATCCGAAAACTACCCTGCTGTATCGGTATTCGGTGCACCGTCGTCTCCGGCTTCCGGCTCTCCCCACTCGCTGACTGTCGATCCTGTCTCGACTAGGAAACCAGCACATTTCGCCTCGCAGGGCCCGAACGGAAATTCTTCGCCGTGCTCGACTCGCACGCCGGCAATCCGCAAGCTAATAGCGGGCATTCGAGACTGGACGGACGCCCGTCACCGAAAAAGATTCGATCCGGCCTTCGTCAAGAGCTCGCCCGCTCCAGCTCGGCATCCATCTCGGACAGCTGGTGGTCCATCCGATCACGCTTGGCGCGCAGGTATCGGATGTTGTGCTCGGTCGGGGCGGATTGCAGCGGCAGCCTGCGAATCACGGCGATGCCGTGCTCCTCGAGTCCGGCCGCTTTGGCCGGGTTGTTGCTCAACAGGCGCACCGAGCGGATGCCCAGATCGGCGAGCACCTCCGCGCCCGCGGCGTAGCGGCGCGCGTCCACCGGCAGCCCGAGCGCGACGTTGGCCTCGACCGTGTCGGCGCCGCGGTCCTGAAGCTCGTAGGCGCGCAACTTGTTCAGCAGTCCGATGCCGCGCCCCTCCTGCCCGCGCAGGTACACCACCACGCCGCTGCCCTCCGCGGCGACCGCGCGCAGTGCGGCGTCCAGCTGATCGCCGCAGTCGCAGCGCAGCGAGCCGAGCGCGTCGCCGGTGAGACATTCGGAGTGCAGCCGCGCCAGCACCGCGTCCCGTCCCGGTTCGCCGAAGACCATGGCGAGCGATTCGGTTCCGGTGAGCTCGTCGCGGTAGCCGAGGAGCCGGAACTCGCCGTACTTCGTCGGCATCCCGGTCTGCACCACGCGCGTCACGGTCCGCTCGGCTCTGCGGCGGTACTCGATGAGGTCGGCGATCGAGATGATCGGCAGGCCGTGCGCGCGGGCGAACTCGCGCAGTTCCGGCAGCCTGGCCATGGCGCCGTCGTCGCGCACGATCTCGGCGATCACCCCGGCGGGGCGCAGTCCGGCGAGACGGGCCAGATCCACCGCCGCCTCGGTGTGCCCCGGCCTGCCGAGCACGCCGCTCGGGTGGGCGCGCAGCGGAAAGACGTGGCCGGGGCGGGTCAGATCGTTCGCCCTGGTACGCGCGTCGGCGAGCAGGCGAAGCGTGCGGGCGCGGTCGGCGGCCGAGATTCCCGTGCTGACGCCGTGCGCCGCGTCGACCGACACGGTGTACGCGGTGCCCTTCGGGTCCTCGTTGACCGGGGTCATCGGCGGCAGCGACAGGCGGTCCAGATCGGGTCCCGCCATCGGGGCGCACAGCACGCCGCTGGTGTGGCGAACCAGGAACGCGATGGACTCCGTGGTCGCCAGCTCGGCGGCGAGGATCAGATCGCCCTCGTTCTCCCGGTCCTCGTCGTCCACGACGACCGCCATCCCGCCCGCGGCGATCGCGGCGATCGCCGTCTCGACCGGATCCAACGTCCGCTGTCCTGCGAATTCGGTACCCATGACCACCTCCTATATGACTAGTAGAAATATTCCTAATCGATATAGGAAGCGGCAGTCCCGCTCAGTGGGCGCTCAGGACGCGCGGCGCCCCTTGCCCTTGGCGGGACGCTTCGGGCGCTGCCCGGCCGCGAGCTTGTCGACGTCGGCGAGCAGTTCCTTGGCGAAGTCGCGTTCGGCCTCGTAGTGGCGCACACACCAGCGCAGCACGGCACCCGGGTAGGCCCAGTCCGGATTCTCCTCGGCGCCCTCGGCGTCCACCTCGGCGAGCTTGCGCATCCGCTCGGCGTAGCCGATGTGTTCGGTGAGAATCTCGCGCAGCCGCTCCGGTTCGGCGAAATGGCCGAGCCAGGCGCGCAGCATCACGCTGTGCTTGAGGACGGGCGCCTCCACCGGCGCGTGGTTCACCCAGTGCGCGGCGGCTTCGCGACCCGCCTCGGTGATGGCGTACATCCGCTTGCCGCGCACCCCGTCGTCCTGCAGCACCGTCCGCGACGTGGCGTAACCGTGCTTCTCCAGCCGCTTGAGCTCGGCATAGATCTGGCTGAACGACGGGCTCCAGTAGAAGAACTGCAGGCTCCAGTCGGCCCACTTCTTCAGGTCGTAGCCGGACAGTTCCTCGGCGTGCGAGAGCATTCCGAGCACGGCCCAGCTCGTCGTCGGCAGGTCGGGAACCCCGGCGTCGGCGGGGACAGGCTTGGCTTCGGTCACGCTAGGACTATATCGCTTAGGCATATAACGGGTGAGAAATCCCGTTGAGTGGGATTCGCGCGGCATCGATCCACCGCCGATGTGACAGGTTTCACAACACGTATCACCTGAACATCGGAGGGCGATCCATGTCCACCATTCCCCGCGACCCCGCGACTACCGAAAGTCCGGGCGTCGTAACCGAATCCATAGACGACACCGGACGACTCGACGGCGCGTCGCGCGGCCGCATCTTCGCCGTGCTCGCGGTCATCGTGCTGTTCACCGAGGTCGCCCCGATGCAGTACACGATCGTCGCCGCGGCCCTGCAGAAGATCGCGCCGACCTTTCCCGGTGTCGGCGCGAACATCAACTGGGCCATCATCGTTTTCGGCCTGATCGGCGCCGCCGCGTCGCCACTGATCGGCAAGATGAGCGACGTCTGGGGTAAGAAGCGGATGTTCCTCGTCTGCGGCGTGCTGTTCATGCTCGGCTGCCTGCTCGACGCGGTCACCTCGAACTGGGCGCTGTTCCTGATCGGGCGCGGCCTGCAGGCCACCGCCATCGCGACCGCGGTGATCGCCTACGGCCTGATCCGGGACCTGTTGCCGCGCAAGTATGTTCCGCTCGGCCTCGGCATCACCGCCACCGGCCTCGGGCTCTCGGCCATCGCGGGTCCGCTGCTCGGCGGCTTCCTGGTGGACAACTACAGCTGGCGCGCCATCTTCTGGGCCCTCGCCGGGTTCACGCTGCTGATGCTGCCGCTGGTCTGGTTCGTGGTGCCGGAGTCCAAGCTGCGGGTGCCCGAGCGCATCGATATCGTCGGCGCGGTGCTGCTGTCCGCGGGCGCCGGTCTGACCCTGATCTACCTGGACAAGGGCCACGACTGGGGCTGGGGCAGGCCGACCACGCTGGCCTGGCTGGCGGCAGGGCTCGCGCTGCTGGTGCTGTTCGTGGTGATCGAGACCCGGGTCAGCAGGCCGATCATGGACATGCGTCTGCTGTTCCACCCGCGGGTGGCCTTGGTGCTCGCGGGCGCGCTGTTCGCGTCGTTCCTGATCGGCGTGCAGTCCTACGCGCTCGGCTACATGACGCAGACGCCCGACCAGGCCACCGTCACCGCGGGCGTGCAGCAGGCGACGCTGGCCCAGATCCAGCAGCAGACCGGACACCCGATGCCGCCGGAGGCCGTGCAGGTGCTGCTCGATCCCGGGTACAGCTACGGAAACGGTTACACGCTAATGGAATTCGCGGTGCGCATCGCGCTGCTGCAAGCCGTGCTCGCCATGCTCTGCGGCGCGCTGGCCGGTGCGCTGGCCCGCAGGATCGGCGCCAGGATTCCGCTGATCGCCGCGCTCGCGCTGTTCGTCGGCGCGGGAGTCTGCTACGCCGTGCTGCCGCACACCTGGGTGGTGTTCCTGTGGGTCAGCGCCGCGTTCGGCATCGGGTTCGGTTTCTATTACGCGGCCATGCCGATCCTCATGGTCGAGGCCGTCCCGCAGGAACAGCAGGGCATCAGCCTCGGCATGCTCGGGGTCATGCAGTCCATGGGCGTGGCGATCGGGTTGGCGATCGTCACCGCGTTCCTCAACGCCAGTCCGATGCGGGCGCTGGTCACCGTCGCCGGTCAGCCGACGCCGCCGAGCCCGATTCCCGATATCTTCGGTGACCGCGGCTACGAGCTGGGGTTCTGGATCGCGGCGGGCGCCTCGGCGCTCGCGCTGCTGATCGCGCTGGTCATGCGGCACGGCCGCACACCGGCGACCGGCGGCACCGCGTACTGAGTCGCGGGGCGGGGGCTGGGTCACCGGCCCCCGCCGCTCGCGATCAGCCCGGTTGGGTGTTCCCGAGGACGCGATACTCCCGCAGGTCAACCTGCCCCCGCCCTCGCTATCGGGGCGCACACCCCCGGAGTAGTGTGCACGCCATGTCGCGGACGCGCATCATTCGCATCGCCACCCGATCCAGCCCCATGGCGCTCGCGCAGGCCGAGCACGTGGCGGCGCTGCTCGCCGGGCTGGGGGTGGACAGCGAGCTGGTCAAGGTCACCACCGCGGGCGACCGCTGGATGGGGGATCTGTCGAAACTCGGTGGCAAGGGCGCCTTCGTCAAGGAGATCGACCTCGCGCTGCAGACCGACCAGGCCGACCTCGCCGTGCACTGCCTCAAGGACATCCCCGGCGACATCCCGGTGCCGGAGGGCTTGGCCTTCGCCGGATTCCTGGCCCGCGAGGACGTGCACGACGCGGTGATCACCGCGAGCGGCGCGAAGCTCGCGGAGTTGCCGGAGGGCACCGTGGTCGGCACCAGCTCGGTGCGCCGAAAGGCGCAGCTGAATCTGCACTTCCCGCACCTCACCGTGAAACCGTTGCGCGGCAACGTGAACACCCGCCTGGCGCGACTCGAAGAGGGGCACGTCGACGTGCTCATCGCGGCGGTGGCTGGACTGCACCGGGTCGGCCAGGAACACCGCATCACCGAGATTCTCGACCTCGACACCATGTGCCCGCCGATCGGCGCGGGCGTCATCACGCTGGAATGCCGCGCCGACGACGCCTGGCTGCTCGACGTCGGCGGCGAACTCGACCATCCGGAAACGCACCGGCACGCCGACGCCGAACGCGCCATGCTGCACGCCCTCCAGGGCCACTGCAACTCGCCCATCGCCGGTTACGCCACCACCGACCCCACGGGCCGACTCACCTTGCACGGCAAGGTCTTCAACAGCGACGGCAGCCGCTGGCTCGACGCGAAACACTGGGGCGTGCCGGAGGACCCGCAAGCCCTCGGCTTCTTCGTCGGCGCCGACCTGCTCCGCCAGGGCGCCCGCGCCCTCATCGATTCCATCCCGCACTAGGCCCTGTCTCGAAGTCCGGCCGGATACATCCGTGACTCAGATCGTCGCCTGGCGAAACTCGGGACACGTTGGCGGCCAGAGGATTCCAAGGCGGTGTCGTATCACGCGGCGTCGGATCTGTTGCCGGGCACGACATCCGGCGGCCGCGGTGAGGAACTTCCCCGCCCGGCGATGGAAGCGATAGTGTCTTCAACGCATTGGGGTAAGAGGAGTGGCAGTGGCGGACGAGTCGATCGAATCGTTGAGCGAGACCGGGCGCGCGGAGCGGGCGACGGAGGCGGATCTGGAGAAGATACTCGACGAGGATATTCGCTCATGCCTCGATGACGACACCCTGGTGCACCGCGGCGACTTGCGGATCGACGGGGATCTCGGCATCTACGACGGCGCGCTCCTCGTGATCGGAAACCTCTCTGCGACAGGCTCGGTCGCCACCGACGAGACCGGCAGCCTCATCGTGACCGGCTCGGTCGAGTGCAGGCATCTGTACCTCGAGGGCAATCTCGAGATTCAGGGGAACGCGACGATGCGGGGCGTCGTCTACGGCTTCTACGAAGCGGGGATCTCCGGGGTGTACGGGACGACGAAAGCCAAGGTCGGCCTCATCGGGAATCACTGCTGGGAGTGCCCGAACGAGGAGTACGAGGTCGGAGGCACGTTCTCGAACTTCCGCGAGGGAAGCTTCACCGGCGATACGGAAGCGCTCCGCCAGACGGTCGGCGAACGTGCCTTCCAGGGGCTCGGCACGTTGCTCGGCGTGAGCCAGGAGGAACCGAAGGAACGAAACTCCGCATGGGGGCTCTCGCTGTTTCGCGATATGTGACCCGAATCCCGATATCCGCGCGCCGCCGGAATCGGATTGTCCTCACGCCGAACGACTCAGCGCCAGCGCGCGTGCCGCGGGAACAGCGCGCGACCCGCCTCGTGCGCGACCTCCACGAGAACCCGCGCCAGCCGCGCGGTATCCAACGCGGGCCGCTCCCCGCTGACCTGCCCCGACAGCGACAGCGCTGCCACCGCGGCCCCGCGTCCGCGCACCGGCACAGCCACACACGCGATTCCGCTGACCGACTCCTCGTTGTCCACGGCCACACCCTGGCGGTGCCGGATCCGGTTCAGCTCCCGGTGCAATTCGCCTCTGTCGCAGACGGTTCGGGCGGTCAGCTGGGGCATCCGGTCACGGAACGACGCCTCGACGATGCTGGGTTCCAGCGTCGCGAGCAGCGCCTTGCCCAGCGCCGTGCTGTGCGCGGGCATGCGGCCGCCGAGACGGGTGGGGATGGTCGCGGCCAGGCGTCCACCCGCCTTGTCGAGATAGAGCACCTCGCGTCCGTCGAGCACGCCGAGGTGTCCGACCATCCCGGTGCGCTGACACAGATCGTGCAGCAGCGGGCTCACCACATCGCGAATCTCGTTGTGGTCGGCGGCGAGTCCGCCGAGTTCCAGCGTGCGCATGCCGAGGCGGTAGCCGCCGGGGGCGTGCGCGAGCCAGCGCAGGCGGATCATCTGATCGAGGATGCGGTGCACCGTGGAGCGGGGTAGCCCGGTGCGTTCGGCGAGGCCGAGCAGCGTCAAAGTCGGTGTCGCGCCGTCGAACGCATCTAGGATCAGCGTCATTCGTTCGATCATCGACACCGGCGGCTGGGCCGGCTTGGCGGTCGCACGACCCGAACCTGTCCACTCGCCGGACTCGGGATGGGTCAACATCTCGACCGTCATGGCTCACCTCCATTGTGTAGCGAATCAAGCTTAGAAGTATTTCTATTAGGCATGTGCAGTTTCGGCACAAGTGTTTGTGTCTCCCATCACAGTGCCGCGCCATCGTCGACCCTGAATCCCGGAAACTACGGAGATCGGTACGGATCTTCTCGGTAGCCGGAATCCGTGCTTGACACTCCGGGCACCCCGCCGCCTACGGTCATGACGAAACGGAATATTTCTAGTCGAAACTAGGAGCACCATGGCCGTCGATCTCGACTTCAAGGCCGTCCTGGGCCGGTTCTGCACCGGCATCACCGCGATCACGGCACTCGCCGACGATCAGCCGCTGGGCTTCGCCTGCCAGTCGTTCTCCGCGCTGTCGCTGGATCCGCCCGCGGTCGCCCTCTTCCCCGCCCGCACGTCCACCACCTGGCCGCGCATTCGCGAGGTCGGCCGGTTCTGCGTCAACATCCTGGCCCACGACCAAGAAGACGTGTGCAGGCAGTTGGGTCGCAGCGGCCAGGACAAGTTCGCCGATCTGCGCTGGCGCCGCTCCCCCAACGGCTCGCCGCTGCTGGAGGGCTCCATCGCCTGGATCGATTGCACCCTCGACCGGGAGGTCGACGGCGGCGACCACACCATCGTCGTCGCGCACGTCACCGAGCTGAGCGAACACCGCGAGGCCGCGCCGCTGCTGTTCTACCGGTCCGGCTACGAGCGGCTCGCGGTGGTCTGAGCGTCCTCCCGATCAGTGGGACCACGCCTACCGGCGCCGCGAGCGCCGTCACAGCATCGAAATAGCCCGGAACGACATAGGCCTGAGCGAAATACCTCTGGAGGACCCGACATCATGAGCACGGCGAACACCGACGATCAGGTGCGCGTGATCGACACCGGCGCCCCGCCCGCACGCTACGCGCGCGGGTGGCACTGCCTCGGCCTCGCCGACAGCTTCCGCGACGGACAGCCGCACACCATCACCGCGTTCGGCACCGAACTGGTGGTCTTCGCGGGCACCGACGGCACGCTCAACGTGCTCGACGCCTACTGCAGGCACATGGGCGGCAACCTCGGCGACGGCAACATCAAGGGCGACACCATCGCCTGCCCGTTCCACGACTGGCGCTGGAAGGGCAACGGCCGCTGCGCCGCGATCCCCTACGCGCGCCGGGTGCCGCCGCTGGCCCGCACCAAGGCGTGGACCACCCTCGAACAGAACCGGCAGCTGTTCGTCTGGCACGACCCGGAGGGCAACCCGCCGCCGGAGGACATCACCATCCCGCGCATCGAGGGCGCGTTCAGCGACGAGTGGAGCGACTGGACCTGGAACCAGATCGTCATCGACGGCGCGAACTGCCGCGAGGTCATCGACAACGTGGTCGACATGGCGCACTTCTTCTACGTGCACTTCGCCTTCCCGACCTATTTCAAGAACGTCTTCGATGGCCACATCGCCAGCCAGTACATGACCTCCATCGGCCGCGAGGACATGCAGGGCGAGCTGGCCAAGGAGGCGGGCGGCAAGAACGTGCTGCACTCCGAGGCGCACTACTACGGCCCCTCCTACATGATCGACAACCTGGTCAACGAGTCCAACGGCCAGACCGTGGAGGCGGTGCTGATCAACTGCCACTACCCGGTGACCCCGACCAAGTTCGTGCTCCAGTACGGCGCGATCGTCAAGAAGCTGCCCGGTCTCGCGCCCGAGGAAGCCGACGCGATGGCGGTGCGGTTCGCGGGCAGCCTGGGCCGCGGCTTCGAGCAGGACGTGGCGATCTGGAAGCGCAAGACCCGCATCGACAACCCGCTGCTGTGCGAGGAGGACGGGCCGGTCTACCAGCTGCGGCGCTGGTACGAGCAGTTCTATCGGGACGTCGCCGAGGTGGACGAGAAGATGACCGCCCGTTTCGAATTCGAGGTCGACACCACCCGCGCGATCACCGCGTGGGAGGCCGAGGTCGCCGACAACCTGGCCGCCCAGCGCGCGAGCAGCGGGGCGTGAGCGGGAGCGCCATGGACGCTGTCATCTGCCAGGCCTGCGGAAACCGCGTCGCCGTCGTGAAATTCAGTCCGGCGCACACGAGCGTGCAGTGGACCGCCGCCGCCGTCGGACAGTGCGCCGAACTCGGCAGCAACGGTGACGGACCCGTCCCCGGCTGCGCCGCGCTGCGTCGCAGCATCGACAACGCCGTCATCGCGGGCGCGCTGGGGCTCAGCACTCGAGAGGAGGATCTGCTGTGAGGGAGCGAAACCTACTCGCGGCAGCTCTGCCCACGGCCGAGTCGAGCGCTGGCGAGGTGAGGCGGTGAGCGTCCGGTTGCGCGTGGCGCGCGTGATCGCCGAGACCGCCGACGCGGTGTCGCTGGAACTGGTTCCCGAATCCGGCCCGCGGCCCGCGTACCGGCCGGGGCAGTTCCTCACGCTGCGGATCCCGAGCGACCGCACTGGTTCGGTGGCGCGCTCGTACTCGCTGTCCAGCGCGCCCCACGAGGACGGTCCGCTGAAGGTCACCGTCAAGCGGACGGCGGGTGGTTACGGCTCGAACTGGTTGTGCGACAACGCCGCCGAGGGCATGGATATCGAAAGCCTGCCCCCGGCGGGCGTGTTCACACCGGCCTCGCTCGACGACGATCTGTTGCTGCTCGCGGCGGGCAGCGGCATCACGCCCGTGCTGTCCATCCTGAAATCGGCGCTGGCGCGGGGACGGGCACGTTGCACGCTGATCTACGCCAACCGAGACGAGCGCTCGGTGATCTTCGCCGGTGAACTGGCGAAACTGGCCGCGGCGCACCCGGACCGGCTGACGGTCGTGCATTGGCTGGAATCGGTGCAGGGATTGCCCTCGGCGGGTCAGCTGGCGACGCTGCTCGCGCCGTGGGCGGACCGCACGGTCTTCGTGTGCGGGCCGGAGCCTTTCATGGACGCCGTCGAGTCGGCGGCGGCCGAACTCGGCGTCGATCGCGTGCACTCGGAGCGGTTCGTCTCGATCACCGGCGACCCGTTCGCCCCGGTGTCCACCGCAGACACCATCACTGAGGATGCCGCCGCCGTCACCGTCGAGATCGACGGCGAGACACACGAACTCGGCTGGCCGCGCGAGACGGTGCTGCTGGATGTGCTGCTCGCCCGCGGCATCGAGGCACCCTACTCCTGCCGCGAGGGCGCGTGCAGCGCGTGCGTGTGCCGTCTGGCCGACGGCGAGGTGAAGCTGCTGCGCAACGACGTATTGGAGAAAGAAGACCTGGCCGACGGCTATGTGCTCGCCTGCCAGGCGATTCCGGTCACCGACACGGTCCGGATCACCTATGACTGAGGAGAACCACCCCATGGCTGTCATCAGCTCGCTCGGCTATGTGAAGGTCGCCGTCAGCGATCCGCACGCCTGGCGCACCTTCGCCTTCGACGTGATGGGCTTCGCCGAGGGCAGCGGTCCCGACCCCGACGCGATCTACCTGCGGATGGACGAGCGCGGCGCCCGCTTGGTGCTGGTGCCGGGCGATACCGACAAGGTGCTCGCCGTCGGCTGGGAGGTCCGCGATCATCGCGCGCTGACCGCCGCGCGAGACGCGGTACGGGCGGCGGGGATCGAGGTCACCACGCTCTCGGTCGAGGAGTCCGACGCGCGTCGCGTCGAGGAGGCGATCGCCTTCACCGACCCGGCGGGCACGCCCGTCGAGGTGTTCCACGGCCCGGTGCTCGACCACAGTCCGGTGGTCACCCAGCACGGAAACCGTTTCGTCACAGAGGGTCTCGGCCTCGGGCACGTGGTGCTGCCGGTGCCGGATCTGGACGTCGCGTTCCGCTTCTACACCGACGTGCTCGGCTTCCTGCCGCGCGGCGCGTTCCGGCTGCCGACCCCGCCGGAGTACGGACCGATGCGGGTGCGGTTCCTCGGCGTCAACCAGCGCCACCACAGTCTGGCGCTGATCCCTTCCGGCGGGAAGGAGGGCTCCGGACTGGTGCACATCATGGTCGAGGTCGACGCGCTCGACGATGTGGGCCGCGCGCTGGACCGGGTCGGCAAGGCCGGCTACCACCTGTCCTCCACGCTGGGCAGGCACACCAACGACAAGATGATCTCCTTCTATGTCCGCACGCCCGGCGGCTGGGATCTGGAATACGGCACCGAGGGGCTGCTGGTGGACGAATCCACCTACACCGCGGAGGAGATCACCGCGGACAGCTACTGGGGACACGACTGGTCGCGCTGACTCGCGCGAACCCGAAGTCAGGACAACTGAATTGAGCGACACCGCATCGTCCGGACCCTCCCGGTTCGGCTTCTTCCTCGCCCCGTACCACCCGCTGACCGGCAATCCCACGCTGCAACTACAGCGCGATCTGGAGTTGGTGGAGCTGGCCGACCGGCTCGGTTACGCGGAAGCCTGGGTCGGCGAACATCATTCGGCCGGGCTGGAGATCATCGCGGCTCCCGAGGTTTTCCTCGCGGCCGCGGCGCAGCGCACCAGCCGCATCCGGCTCGGCACCGGCGTGAACTCGCTGCCCTATCACCAGCCGCTGATGCTCGCCGACCGGCTCTGCCTGCTCGATCACCTCACCATGGGCCGCACCATGATGGGCGTCGGCCCCGGCCAGCTGGCCACCGACGCGGCCATGCTCGGGATCGATCCGGTGCGGCAGCGGGACATGATGCACGAGTCCATGGCCGTGCTCGTGCGGCTGCTGCGCGGGGAGACGGTGACCGCCGAGACCGACTGGTTCCGGCTCGGCGAGGCACGGCTGCAGCTGCTGCCCTACCAGCCCGGCGGCATGGAAATGGCTGTGGCCTCGACCATTTCGCCTTCCGGTGCGGTGCTGGCCGGTCGGCACGGCGCCGGGCTGCTTTCGCTGGCCGCCTCGGATCCCAGCGGCTACGAGGCGCTGGTGCCGAACTGGAAGGTCTACGAGAAGACCCTGCTCGAGCACGGGCACACCGTGGACCGATCGCGATGGCGGCTGGTCGCCCCGATGCATCTCGCGGAGACGCGGGAGCAGGCGATGCGGGACGCCGAGTGGGGCGTCGGGCACCTGGTCGACTACATCGAAAAGCTCAGCGGCCGGACCGCGCCGTGGGGGCAGTCGCCGCGAGATGCCGTGCGGCAGTGGGTCGGTGAGGGGTTTCCGGCCTTCGGCCGCGCCACCATCGGCACTCCGGACGACGCGATCACCACCATCGAGAAGCTGACCGAGCAGTCCGGCGGCTTCGGGACCTTCCTGCTGCTCGGGCTCAACGTGGCGGACTGGGAGGCGACTCAACGTTCGGCGCGACTGTTCGCCGAGCACGTGATTCCGCATTTCACCGGCGCCAACCGCAACCGGATCGCGTCTTTGGAGTGGGCCGACGCCAACAGCGAGCGCATGATCGGCGGTTTGCAGGCTGGCATCCAGAGCGCCTTCGACAAACACGGGAAGACGCTGGCCGCCGCGCTCGGCGCCGACGAGGAGGGCCGCTGATGCGCGCGGTGGTGATGCGGGATCGCCGCCTGGTCGTCGACGAGGTGGCCGATCCGGTGCCCGGTCCCGGCCAGGTGCTGGTGGAGACGGTGGCTTGCGGGATCTGCGGATCCGACAAGCAGGCACTGGATTGCACCGACGACTTCCTCCAGGCCTCACGGGACAGCGGTGTGCCGACCTTCGAGTTCGATCCGACCCGGGATGTGGTGCTCGGCCACGAGATCGCCGCCCGCGTCGTCTCGGCCGGGCCGAACACGCCGCACGAGCCCGGACAGCTCGTGGTCGCCCTGCCGTGGGCGGTCGACCACGCGGGACGGATCCACGGTGTCGGATTCTCCAACGAGTTCCCCGGCGGTTACGGCGAGCGAATGGTCTTGCAGGCCATGGCCCTCGAACCGATCCCCGAGCACGTGCCGCCGCAAGCCGCCGCGCTGACCGAGCCGCTCGCCGTCGGCTTCGGCAACGTGGCGCGCACCGGGATCGGACCGTCCGGATCGGGCATCGTGATCGGTTGCGGCCCCGTCGGTTTGGGCGCGGTGGCCGCGCTCGCCGAACGCGGCGTCGCACCCATCGTCGCCTCGGATCCGTCGAAACTGCGGCGCGACACGGCCTTACGACTCGGTGCGCACCGCGTCGTCGACCCGGCGGTTTCCGATCCGATCGAAGTCTGGCGCGAGGCCGCATCGCCGACGGCACCATCGACGCAGCCTCCCTCATCACCGCCGAGGTAGGCCTCGACGGCGTACCCGCCGCCATCGAATCCCTCCGCAACCCGGACGCCCACATCCAAATCCTGGTCCGCCCGGATCTGTGAGAGGAACGTGCGTCGGGCCCTCACCTCTGCCCGGGCCCGACGCACGCATGGCCGTACGCAGCCGCCCGTAGTATTCAGTTGCCGTATTGCTTTGTTTCGGGCCGCTCGATCATGATGCCGTGCGCCGGTTCCTCGGCAACCGGCCGATGCTCGACTCCGCGGGGAACGACGAAGATTTCGCCGGGACCGAGCGTCACCGACTCGCCGTCTTGCAATTCGATGCGGAAGGTTCCGCTCCAGCACAGGAACAGCTCGTCCTCCTCGTGGTGGTGCCAGGGGAACGCACCGTGGAAGCGGGCGATGCGCACCACGGCGTCGTTGACCGTGGCCAGGTCCCGCGGTTGCCATGGTCCGACCAGGTCGTCGACGACATCGGTGACGGAGATCTTGTTCATGGGTTCATCCTCACGGCGGCAGGGTCGTGGTCCTAGAGCCAATCGAGGCAGAATGGTTTGCGTATGGAGCCAATTGAACTCGCCGACCGGCTCGGTCGGTGGTCCGCCGACCGCGGGCCGTTGTATCTGCTGCTGGCCGGGCGATTGCGGACGTTGATCGATGACGGTGAGCTGCGGTCGGGCATGCGATTGCCGCCGGACCGCAGGCTTGCGAAAGCACTTGCGGTGGGGCGCAGCACGGTCGTGGCGGCCTACGACCTGCTCAGTATGGAGGGTCGGGTGGTGCGCAGACAGGGCAGCGGCACCGAGGTCGCGGGACCCGCAGCGCTCCCGGCCCGGGAGACCACTCATTCTCCGGCCTTTCTGCAGTTGCTCGAGCCGGAGGCCGATGTCATCGCTCTCGCCTGCGCCGCACCTGCGACACCGCCGCCCGAGGTCGCTGAGGCGTATCAGCGCATCCTGCCCGAACTCGCCGCGGTCGACGGCGACATCGGTTATCGGCCGATCGGACATCCACTGTTGCGCACCATGATTGCCGATCGATATCTGGCACGTGGCGTGCCGACCGATCCGGAGCAGATACTGGTCACCGGCGGCGGACAGCAGGCGCTGTCGTTGCTCGCCCACGCACTGCTCCGGCCTGGCGACCGGGTTCTGGTGGAGGCTCCGACCTATCCCGGCG
This sequence comes from Nocardia sp. NPDC050713, assembly GCF_040654315.1. Lineage (NCBI taxonomy): Bacteria > Bacillati > Actinomycetota > Actinomycetes > Mycobacteriales > Nocardiaceae > Nocardia > Nocardia sp. NPDC050713. The sequence goes on from NZ_JBFAHS010000004.1 coordinate 230,460, forward strand.
CGCTGGAGGCGTTTCGGGCGGTCGCGGCGGTGCCGCGAACAGGTCCGGTAGGCCTCGGCGCGGTGACCACTGCGGCGCTCGCCTACGTCGTGGCGACCTACCAGAACCCCACGGGCGCGGTGCTTCCCGCGCTGGCGCGGCGGACACTCGTCGAATCCGCGAGAACAGCCGGGGTGCCGCTGATCGATGACGAGGTGCTGACGGAACTCGGATTTCCGGGAACTGATCCGCCACCACCGCCGTTGGCTGCCCACGACGAGTCCGTGATATCCATCGGTTCGCTCAGCAAGATCGTCTGGGGCGGCCTGCGTGTCGGCTGGGTGCGCGCACCGTCCCCGGTCATCGCCCGGTTGGCTCGGCTACGCGCTGTGCACGATCTCGGCGGCAACATCCCCGCTCAGTTGGCCGCTGCCTGGCTGCTTCGTGATCTGGACGCGCTGCGTGAACGAATCACACAGCAGCGCAAGGAGAGCCACGACATCCTGGTGACCGAGCTGACCGAGCGCCTACCGGAATGGGAGGTTCCTACAGTGTCCGGCGGCCAGACACTGTGGATCCGCCTGCCCCGCGGGGATGGCACCTCGTTCGCCCAGCGCGCCCTGCGACATGGTGTCGCGATCCTGCCCGGCGCCGGTCTCGACGCCTCCGGCGGCAGTATCGATCACTTCCGCATCAGCTTCGTCGCCGACCCCGACAACCTGCGCGAGGCCGCACGACGCTTGGCCGAGGCCTGGCGAACCTACGAACCACCTGACCACCCCTCCGCGGGATCACCCCCACTGGCCGTCTAGACCGTTTCACGCGCGCTCACATGCAGCCGGACACCCGCTGGAGCCGCCAGAATCGCAGAGATGCGTGCCAGATCATCATGCGCCCCGGCATCGGCTGGATCATGCCCTTCGCCCTCCCCCGTGTGATGCAGCGAATGGCCGACGACCTCGCCGACTACGCCGTAGGAGCGCCCGATCCCACACCATGAGCACCGGTGCTACGGCGGTCGATAGCGCATCCGCTCCCCAAACGATCTGGCGCCAGCGAAGTTTCGGTTCAACGAGACGTCTACCCGGCATGTCGGCCAGGACAGGCTGGTGGTGACCATTCCACTTCCGGTGGGCATTCAACCTGTAACGTGTTCCACTTCTGTTCGACCAAACGGTCCAAGAGGGGAATCAACGCGGATGGTGAGTTTCTTCGTCAGACAGAATGACCAACTCGTAGCCGAGAAGCTCGCGGTCAGTCCATGGGCACCGGACAAGCTGAGCGGAACAGGTGTCTGTGGTCTACTCGCCCGCGAGATCGAGACCCACTGCCCCGACGGATTCGTTCCAGCGCGACTCACCGTGGACCTGCACCAGCCGGTCGCCAATGCGGCGTTCGACATGCGTAGCAGGGTGGTCCGCCGGGGTTCGCGGATCGCGGTCGTCGACGCCGCCATGGTGCAAGACGGCCAGGAACGAGCTCGGGCCTCAGCGGTGTACCTGATCACCGGCGACGAGCCTCCCGGGCGGGTGTGGAGTTCGGCCGAAGACCTGCCGATGCCTCCGCAGGGCTGCGTGCTGCCGGAGGGCTCGCCGCCACTGTTCAAAAGCGGTGAGCGCGAATGGACTTCCGATTTCGCGGCGAATCAGAACGCCGAGCGCAAGGTCTCCTGGCACAGCCTGCCGCCGCTGGTGGCCGATGAGCCGATCACCCCGTTCCAGCGCGCCGCGATCCTCGGCGACGCGACGAACCACGTGTGCCACTGGGGATCCGAAGGCGCCGGCTACATCAACGCCGACGTCACCGTGGCCCTCTCGCGCCTCCCGATCGGCTACGAACTCGGCCTTCGCGCCGACAACACCATCGCCGCCGACGGCATCTCCATCGGAAGCGCCACCCTCTACGACCGCACCGGCCCCGTCGGCACTTGCGTGGTGACCACGCTGTCCAACGCACGCCGTCGAATCGACTTCGCGACCACTACCAGCGCGGGACTCGCCGACGAACCGCACTGACTCCATTTTCGTAGATCTTCCACAGGTACTGCTGTTCACCCACCGTAAGCACTCGGCGGCGGTCTTCTTTCGTCATCGCGCGATGCTGTTGCGGGTCCGCGAATCCCGGCTATGCATTTTGTTGAGCGTTGATCGCCGAGACGTGGCGGCCCCGATGCAGCCTGCGCTTCAAGCCAGCAGACGCCGCTCGGCCCCAACCCAATCGGCTCAGGCCGGGGTGGCTTCCCACTCGAACCCGTCCGGGTCGGTGAACGACCCGAGACCGCTGCCGATGACGATGCGGTGCGACCCGGAGCCCTCCGGGGAGACGCCCGCATCCTTGGCGGCGGCACGGCGCCCGTAGAGCGCCAGTTTGACCGACGACGGCGGGGTGTCGAACTCTACGTACTTGCTGCCGAAGCTCTTCCCGACAACCAAGCCGCGGTCGACGTAGAACTGCTTGGTCGCCTTGACGTTGTCCACCCCGAAGAGCACGACGAAATCGTCGATCTCCCGGGTGGCAGGCCCGGTGTCCTTCTTCGCCGACGTCGCGATCTTCCAAATCGCCCCGTCGGGTGCCTGAACGACGCCGCCATACCCCCAGAAGCTCTTCTTGGCCGGCTTCAGCGTCGTCGCTCCTGACTCGAGGGCGGTCCCGATGAGGCTGTCGACGGTACTCGGCTGGGACACCACGAGCGACAGGATGAAGCCACGGAAGCCGGTCGTCAGCGTCTCCGAGGCGCGGAATCGAACTTTGTCGCCGAGACCGAACGCGGCGTCGTAGAAGTTGGCGGCAGCCGCCGGGTCGGTAACCTCGAGGATGACGGCGTCGATGGTGGTCTGATCAATGGTGCTGTTCATGGCGATAACGCTAGTTCCGGCCCGATGACCGGCGCTTCTCGATTCCTGACCGATAAAGCCTCTACCACCGCCGACCTGGGCATTTCTTGGGCACCCCCCTGCCTTCTACGATTTGCACACGACCCACAGCCCGAGTGCCGCTGCCGAACATTTCCGATGCCGACCAGAAACCCGGATCGGGGAGGCATGCGGGCTCGAGTTCGGCCACCATCCGGCAATCGGCCCGGGTTCGCGACCTTCGACGTCGAACCCGGGCCGCGTTACTCGCGCAGAGTCACTGCGGGGAGCGGATTTCGACCGCGGAATGCAGTGTCGCCGTGAGCAGTTCGATGCGACGCTGCTCCTGTGCGGCGGTCTGCGGCTGATGGTGGATTTCGATGCTCAACCGGCCGTCGTAGGTGCTGATGACGCAGGTGTTGGCCGCGGGCCTGCGCCCGGTTCGGTCCGGCTTCGCGATGAAGATCGAGCGGAAGTCGTCGATACGCAGATCCTTCTGCGAGGGCAGTTGCGGCACCCTGCCCCAGTTCGTCGCCACCACCATCCCCGGAATCCTGGGTGGACCCGCCGCCGCCACATCGGGGATCTGCAGGGGCGTCTGCTGCACGAACCCCGAGGCCACGGCGCCCCGCAAGGTATCGCAGACACCGCGGGCCAGGCCGATCAGGGTGGTCCCCGCTTCCGCACTCGGGACATAGTTCGCGAATCCCAGCACGTCGGTGCCGTCGGTCAAGCCGATCGGCGGGCTGACCCTGGCGCGTAGATCGACGGAGTACAAGTACATGAGCTCGGTCAGCGGCAGTGCCCGAACCTCTGCCTCCATCAGCAGGATCGCCGCGGACACCAGCCCGTGCATCGTCACCTGTTCGCGGTGCCCGAGATCGACCAGCCGCGCCGTCGCCTCCTCACTCAGACGGCATCGCGTCGTCTGGGGCATCGGATATCCCGGGGCGATGTCGTCCGGTGCGAGCGCGGCGGGGATTGCCGCGGACTGCGGAGCCGGTGCGGCCGCAGCCGGATTCGGGAACTTCTCGATGCCACGGGCGGCCAGCAGCACCTCCACCGGATCCGGATAGGGATGGACCTCCGCCACCAGTGGACGGCCCTCTGCGGCAGCACGATAGAACGACCACAGATCGCCGAGGATGGCGAGGGAGTGGTACGCATCTGCCACACTGTGATGGATCACCAGCGTGACGCTCGCGGTGTCGCCGTCGCGGACCACACACAGCGCACCGACCGCTACGCTCTGATCGAACTTCGCGCCCGCGAGCAGCTGCTCCGGATCACCGTCGACCACCGAGATTTCCGGCGCAGCCCCCGGCGAAGCCACCAGGACATGCCCGCCGGTCCCGGTGGCTTCGAGACGAGCGCCCAGAATGGGATAGGCGCGAACGACGGCGTCGAATGCCGTCGACAACGCGCTCAGGTCCAATCGGCCGGACACCCGAGTCGAGTAGCCGACGAAGACCTCACCGAAGGCGAACATCTGTTCGCTCGGCGCCAGCGGGCGTATGACGCTTGCTGTGGACATGTAGTTCCCTTCAGATATTGCGTATCTCCCCCGGAGAACCGAGCCACCATCCACATGTCCGAGCCTGTGGTCGCCCCCGCCGTCGCTACCCCGAATCCCCGGGTGCTGCCGAGTCTTTCAGGTCTCGAGGCTCGCCGTTGCGGCAATTCCCACATCCGCTGTAAGCGCAACCCGTCGGCGACAGCGGCGCCACGCGCCGCGCCGCTGTCCCGGACGACACTGTGTCGCAGTGGTTCTCGCGATGGCTGGTCGGTCGCTCGCGATGGCCGGGCGGCGGCTGCGATCACGACGGCACTGGTCTACAGGTCGCGGTGGTCGGCGTTGGTGCGGATGCGTGAAGCCCGAGCTGCCCAGCGAGCCGAAATGGGTTCACATGTAAGACACCTCACCAACCGTGGATCTGGCTACCATGAGTGAGCCGCGCCACTCTTGGCGCGCAGACTCGTGAGAAGCAGGCAGAGGCACCACCGCATTCTGTCGGCATCGAGTCTCGGACCGGACGTGTACGAACGCCGCGACGTTCGGTTCATGCCAGAGATATCGGGAACAGGGATATGACGACAACAGAATTCGGATACACGCACGAATCGGGCAAAACGGTCTACACCGTGCCCGAGGCGTTTCAGGAGACCCTGACGTTGCGGCCCGAGCAGGTCGCGTTGCGGACTGTCGGCGGCACCCAGCAGATCACCTGGCGCGAGTACGGCGAACGCGTGAAGTCGATCGCCGCGGGCCTGGCCCGGCTCGGCGTCGGACACGGTGACACCGTCGGCATCATGCTCACCAACCGTCCCGAGTTCAATCTGGTCGACACCGCCGCACTGCATCTGGGCGCAACCCCGTTCTCGGTCTACAACACCAGTTCATCCGACCAGATCGCGCACGTGTTCACCAACGCGGCCAACAAGGTCGTTGTGACAGAACAGATGTTCCTCGGTGCGGTGACCGGCGCAGGCGTGGACCTCGCGCACACCGTCGTCGTCGACGGCCCGGCCACCGGCGCCATCACGCTCGAGGAGGTCGAGGCGAACCCGCTCGACGACTTCGATTTCGACGCGGCCTGGCGCGCGGTCACCGCCGACGACCTGGCCACCCTTATCTACACGTCGGGCACCACCGGTCCCTCCAAGGGCGTGGAGATCACCCACCGCAATGTGCTCGCCCAGATCATCGCGCTGGTCAAGGGTCCGCTGCCGGTCGGATTCGCCGACCGTACGGTGTCCTACCTACCCGCCGCGCACGTTGCCGACCGCATCTCCGCCCATGGCCTCAACCTGACCACCGGCATCCAGATCACCACCGTCACCGACCCGCGCGAGGTGGCCGCCGCACTGCCCGACGCCCGCCCGACCACGTTCTTCGGCGTGCCACGGGTGTGGCAGAAGATCAAGACGGGCATCGAGAACAAGCTCGCCACCGAGCCGAGCGCGGCCAAGAAGGCGCTCGCCAACTGGGCCATCGACACCGGAATCGCCGCTGCCCGAGCCGATCTCGCGGGGAAGGGCCCCGGCGCGCTACTGGCCGTCCAGCACAAGGTGGCCGAGACGCTGGTGTTGTCGAAGCTGCGGCACGCACTCGGCCTGGACGCGCTGGAGGTCGCGGCCTCCGGCGCCGCACCGGTGCCTCCGGAGACCCTCGAGTACTTCCTCGGCCTCGGCTTCAAGATGACCGAAGTGTGGGGCATGTCCGAGACCACCGGCGTCGGCACCTACACCGAATTGGCCAAGCCGCGCCCCGGCTCGGTCGGCCGCACCGTCGACGGTTTGGAACTGCGCCTGGACACCGACGGCGAAGTCCTGGTGCGCGGCCCCATCATCACCCGCGGCTATCGCAATATGCCGGAGAAGACGGCCGAAGCGATCGATGCGGACGGCTGGCTGCACAGCGGTGACATCGGCACCATCGACGCCGACGGCTACCTGCGCATCGTCGACCGCAAGAAGGAACTGATCATCAACGAGGGGGGCAAGAACATCGCCCCGAGCAATATCGAGAACGCGATGAAGGCCGCCTCCTCACTGATCGGCCAGGCCGTCGCGATAGGCGATGCCAAGCCCTATATCGCCGCGCTGATCGTGCTCGACCCCGACGTCGCCGCCCTGCGCGCCAAGGAACTCGGCGCCACCGACGCCGACCTCGCCACACTCGCCGCCCGCCCGGAGATCGTGGAAGAAGTGCGCGCCGCGGTGCAGGCGGGCAACAGCAAGCTGTCGCGAGTGGAGCAGATCAAGCGCTTCACCATCCTCGGCGCGGTATGGGAGCCGGGCGGCGACGAACTGACCCCGAAGATGTCGCTCAGGCGCGCCCCGATCGCGACCAAGTACGCGGAGGCAATCGCGTCGCTGTACGCGAAGGAGCCCTCGGACAAGGTCATCAGCGTCAAGTAACCACGAGCGTCGACCGGAAGCGACCCCTCGTACACAGAGGTCGCCTCCGGTCGACGCGGGGACGAGCACAGGAGCGGGAGCACGACGACCATGACGAAACCGGAATCCCCGTCGCTGGCGGGCAAGACCATGATCGTGACGGGCGGCAGCCGCGGCATCGGCCGGGCCATCGCACTGCGCGCCGCCGCCGACGGCGCGAACATCACGCTGCTCGCCAGAACCGATCAGCCGCACCCGAAACTGCCCGGCACCATTCACACCGCCGCAGCCGAAATCGAAGCCGCAGGCGCCCGGGTTCTCCCGTTCGTCGGCGATGTCCGCGACGACGACACCATGGCGGCGGTTGTGCGGCAGACGGTCGACCGGTTCGGCGGCATCGACATCGTGGTGAACAACGCCTCGGCGATCGACCTGACGCCCACCGACGCCATGACGATGAAGATGTACGACCAGATGCAAGGCGTGAACGCCCGCGCCGCGTACCTGCTGTCCAAACTCGCCATTCCGCACCTGCGGGCGTCGGCGGCCGCAGGGCGCAACCCGCACATCCTCACGCTCTCCCCGCCGCTCAACCTCAACCCGGCATGGACGGGCTCGTCGTTGGCCTACCTGGTCTCCAAGTACGGGATGAGCCTGACGACACTGGGGCTCGCCGAGGAATTGCGTGACGATGGCATCGCCGTCAACTCGCTGTGGCCGCGGACCACCGTCGCCACCGCGGCCGTGCGTAATCTGCTCGGCGGCGAGGCGGCGATCGCGAAGTCTCGTACCCCCGAAATCTGCGCCGACGCAGCGCATCTCGTGCTCTGTTCGGGGGCGGCCGAGATGACGGGCAATTTGTTCCTCGACGACGAGGTGCTCACCGCGCACGGCGTCACCGAACTGGACCGTTACCGCGTTGTCCCGGGCGGCGGCCCGCTCGAACTCGATATCTTCGTCGACGCCTGACTACTCGGGTGCGCGTTCCACCTGATCCGGGAACACCACCCGTACGAAGGCCCAGAACCGGAACACCATGCCGAGCGCGGTACCGATCAGCTGCGCGGCCACGAAATCGGCGACGTTCTGGGTGAACCGGGAGACCTCGGGCACCTCAAGGTGGAGCATGTAGCGCGACACCCACAGTGGCGCGGTGTTGACAGCGATGGCGAGGAAGCTGACCAGATAGAACAGCGCTGCCTCGTGGTGGCCGCGCCGCCCGCCGCGCGCGGCGAAGGACCATTGCTTGTTCAGGATATAGGACAGCGTGATCGCCGCGAGCACCGCCAGCACCTTCGCGATGATCGGCTGTGCCTCGAGCACAGTGCTTTTGAGGGTCAGAAAGACGGCGGTGTCGAGCGTGAACGCGGCGGCACCCACGGAAGCGAAGCGAATCAGTTCACGACGTCGTGCCTCGCCTCCCAGTGCGGCGGCCACCCGAGCGAAAACGGGGCGTTTGGAAAACAGCACAGGTAGAGTTTCGTCCATATCCCTTTACCCCACAACAAGATCGGCGGATTCACCGGAAGGGACATGTCCGCGGGACACCCGATCGGGCGGAATCCGGGCGGGTGAGTAGGTAACGTGAAACGGAAGAAGCCGCGGCGGCGCGCCGACCTCGAGCAGGCGACGGGCGCACCGAGCGCGCAATCGATCGCCGTGGTAGGCATGAGCTGCCGATTCGCCGGCGGCGCTGATTCACCGGAAGCCCTGTGGCGCTTGCTGATCGACGAGGTAGACGCAGTGGCGGACGCGCCACCGGCAGGCCGGTGGCCGGCAGGGAATTACCACGACACCGAGCGCGGCGCCCCGGGCAAAACCGTCTCGATCGCGGGCGCCTACCTGCCCGATGTCGAGTTGTTCGATGCCGAGTTCTTCGGGATCACCCCGCGCGAGGCCGCCGATATGGACCCGCAGCAGCGGCTCGCGTTGGAATTGTCATGGGAGGCATTCGAGGACGCGGGTATTCGACCCGACGCCGTTCCCGACACCGGCGTGTATTTCGCCAACAAGTTCAACGACTATCGGGCGGTGAAGTTGAGTCGCGGCCCCGCCGCCACGACACCCTTCACCAGCACCGGCGACGTGGAGGGCGTCATCGCGAACCGGGTGTCGTATTTCCTCGGTTTCGACGGGCCGAGCATGACGGTCAACGCCTCCTGTGCGGGTTCGCTGGTCGCGGTTCACCTGGCCTGCCAGGCGCTGCGCGCGGGCGAAAGCGCGGTCGCGATAGCAGGCGGTGTCCAGCTGAATCTCATCCCCGACACCGCGATCGGCCTGTCCAAGCTCGGTGTGCTCTCCCCGGGCGGCCGCTCTCGCGCCTTCGACGCCACGGCCGACGGTTATGTGCGCGGCGAAGGCGGCGCGGTGGTCGTACTGAAACCGCTGACCGCGGCATTGCGCGACGGCGACCGCATCTACTGCACCGTGCTCGGCAGCGCCACCAACAACAACGGCCACCACCACAAGGGGATGGCCGCCGGCGCAGCCGGTGGTGGGGTGGGTAAGTACAGCATGCCCGCCAGCAGCGCCGCCGGGCAGGAACAATTGCTGCGGCGCGCCTGTGCCCGTGCGGGCGTGGACCCGTCGACCGTCGACTATGTCGAAGCCCACGGCACCGGCACCGCCGTTGGCGACCGCGCCGAGTTGACCGCTTTGGGTACCGTCTACGGTGCGGCCAGGAGCGGTGGCACCCCACTGACCGTCGGTTCCGTCAAGACGAATATCGGGCACACCGAGGCGGCCGCCGGGATGGCCGGACTGCTCAAGGTCGCACTCGCGCTGCGGCATCGCCAGATCCCGCGCAGCCTGCATTTCGACCATGCCGCAACGGATCTCGACCTCGCCGGAGCGGGCGTGCAGGTCGCGAACACCCTGCTGCCGTGGCCCGAACGGGACGTACCGGCCCGCGCCGGGGTGAGCGCCTTCGGCTTCGGCGGCTCCAACGCGCACGCGATCGTAGAAGAAGCCCCGCCCGAGATCGCGGATGGCCCGGAGCCGAATACTGGCGCGACCCCGACCGATACGGAGCTACGCTCCGCAGAGCGTTTGATCGTATTGTCCGCACGCACCGAACCCGCACTGCGCGAGCAGGTTCGCCGCCTCCACGACCACCTCTCCAGCCACCCCGGCATCTCGCTCGACGATCTCGCGCACACGCTCTGCCGCACGAGAACTCCTTTCGCGCATCGTCTTTCGCTGGTAGCGAGCACGGTGGCAGAGGTGAGGAGCTTCCTGCACGAGACGCTTCGCGACACCGCGCCGACCGAGATGGAGGACCCATCCCAAGCTTCGGCCTTGATGGTTGCCGCAGCCCTGCGACCGGGTACGGTGCCGCGCCGCGGACTGCTGCAAGCGGTCGGCGCGCTGTTCGAACGCGGTGTCGACCCGGATTGGTCCGCGGTCAACCCACCCGGCCGGGTGGTGTCGCTGCCAACGTATCCGTTTCAGCGGCAACGCCATTGGGCCATCCCCGCGGAGACCGAGCCGGTGCGCGACGATCGCTCCGAAAACACTGCGGTAGCGGGCGATTCGACGCACGTGTGGAGTCATCCGGTCGGCGTCGTCGCGCTGGGGGATACGGTGGCGGGGGAACTGGCCGAGGTCATCGGTGTCGAGTCCGACGGCATCCACCACACCCGGAACTTCGATCAGCTGGGTGTCGGTTCGGTACACGCCGTCGAACTCAGCTCCCGTCTCAGCGCCCGCCTCGGCATCACCGTCCCCGCGGCGATCATCTGGGGCCACCCCACCGTCGAACTGCTCACCGCCGAACTGTCCGCCCGTCTCGAGGCGACGAACCATCCCGCGGCGCCACCGGCAACCGGGGCGCGCGAACTCCCGGACAGTACCGAGCCTGCGCTCCGCGCCCGCCCGCCGCACATCTCGGCGGACGAGGAGGTTCTCTCCACGGCCGAACTGCTGACGCTCGGCCGCGAGCTGCTCGGCTGACCGCGACCGCCGTCAGGCCAGTGCCGGCTGGGTAGCCCTGCGCACGGGTCGGATCCGAATGCCGAACTCCGGGCGCAGGTTCACCGACGCCAGCGGCACCACCGGGTGCGCGCTGTCCAGCTCGAGCCGGAAGCGTTGCACGGTCATGGCCAGGATCAGCACCATCTCGGTCATGGACATGTCCTTGCCGAGGCAGATGCGCGGGCCGCCGGAGAACGGAAAGAACGCGAACTTGTGACGTTCGGCCACTTCCTTGTCGGCGAAGCGCTCGGGCCGGAACTCCGCCGGGTCGTCCCACAACCGCTTGTCGCGGTGAATGTAGTACATGCACAACGTGACCCGGGCGCCCGCCGGTACGTGATACCCGCCGATCTCGTCGTCGGCGATCGGCGTGCGTTCGACGATCCACGCGGGCGGGTACAGCCGCATCGTCTCCTCGATGACCATCCGGCAGTAGCCGAGCTGTCCGAGGTCGGCGAAGGTCGGGGCACGGTCGCCGAGCACGTCGCGGACCTCGCCCGCGAGGCGTTCCTGGATCTCCGGGTGCGCGGCCAGCAGATAGCACGCCCATGACAGCGCATTGGCCGGTGACTCGTGCCCCGCCACGAGCAGCGTCTTGATCTCGTTGAGCAGGTCTTCCTCCCGCATGCCCAGCCCGCCCTCGTCGCGGGCGCGGACCAGCGCGGTGAGCACGTCCGAGGTGTCGCCGCCGCTCCTGCGTTCCGCGATGAGGTGCCGCACGACGTCGTCGAGTTCGCCTACCTTGTGGGCGACCCGCCGCGCTTCCGGCGTCGGGAACGATTGCGGCAGCTTCACCGGGGCGTTGACCCGCTTCATGATGAACGCGAAGGCGGCCCGCATCGCATCGGTGACTTGTGTTGTGTCCGTGGACAAGTCGATGCTGAATAGAATGCGTCCGGTGACCGCGAGCAGCAGCTTGACGTAGTCGTCGTAGATGTCGCGGTATTCGCCCGCCGCGGCATCCCAGCGATCCAGCATGGCCGCCGCGCTGTCGGTGATATCGTCGGCGAATCCCTTGACGTGCGTATGGGAGAACGCCGGGCTGATCAGCTTGCGTTGCTTGCGCCAATAGTCCAGGTTGTTGGTGGTCAGCTGGCCCTCGCCGAGCAGGATACTGAACTCGTCGTAGATCGGGCTCTTGCGATAGTTGGTGTAGTTGTCCTTGAGCACGTATTCGGTCATCGCCGGGTCCGCGACCAGGTAGACCAGCATCGGCCCGGCCTTCACCCGGACCACGTCGCCGTAGCCGTCGAGCAGACTGCCCACCGTCGCCAGTGGGTTCTTCGCCAGTTTCGGCAGCATGCGGCCGGTTTCGACCAGTCCTGGACCGGGTGCTTTCATGGAAGGCCCTTTCACTTCAACAGCTTCGCGTGCTTGCGCAGCTGGTTCACGTAATCCTGTTTCTCCACCACGAGCGGGTACTGCTCCGCGTGGTAAAGACGCAGTCCGGCATACAGATCGGGTTGCGCACCGTGGGTAGCGCGGACGAATCGCTCGATCCGGTGCGCCCCGGCCGCTTTCGCCCGCACATAGTCGGCGACGAGTTCGGCCTGGTGCGCGTAGACATCCCAATGGGAACCGATCGGTCGCACCATCCCGACAACGAACAGGCCGGGCGCGCCAGGCGGAAAGATGTTGAGGTACAGCCCCGGCCGCAGCGACCCCTCGTCCCAGTTGAGGTGGGCGCGGTCGACCACCGGATAGTTGGGCACGAAACCCGTTGCCAGGATGACCATGTCGACCTTTTCCTCGCTGCCGTCGGCAAAGGTCACTCGGTCGTCCTCGATCGAGGCGATATCGGGTTTCGGCGTGATGTCGCCGTGCGTGTAGTAGTGGTGCAGCTGATCGCCCAGCATCGGAATGACGATGCCGTTGTCGAAATCGGGCACCGGCAGCCCGAACGACCGTGATCGGCGACGCAGGTAGGAGAACAGCGTTTGGAAGGCCCGCTTGCGCATGGGCCGCCACATGCGTCCCTGCAGCATGCTGTCCGTGGGCCGCCCGAGCAGATACTTCGGCATGCAGTAGAAACCACGCCGACTGCTGTGCAGGGTCAGCGCCGCGTTCACCGCGCAGTCGGACAGGATGTCGGCCGCCGACTGTCCCGCGCCCACCACCAGGACGCGCTTGCCGATGATCTGCTCCGGATGCCGGTATTCGCTCGAATGCAGCACGGGCACTGTGCTGTTGCCCGGGAAGTCGATACGACGCGGGGTCCGGTCGTGCCCGGTGGCGATGACCACGCCCGCGTACGACTTCCGGGTGCCGTCGCCGAGGGTCACCTCCCATCCGGCGTCCGGTCCGTCCGCGGCGGGCTCGACCCGCCGCACCTCGGTGTTCAATCGGATATGCGGTGCGAGTTCATTGGCGTCGGCGTAGTTCTGCAGATAGCGCAGGACCAGCTCATGTCCGGGATAGTCCGGATAGTCCTCCGGCATCGGGAAGCCCGGAAATGCCTGCACCCCTTTGGAAGCGATCACATGGGTATTGCGGGTGACCGGCGAATCCGAGCGGCGCGCGTCCCAGATCCCGCCGATCCCGTCCGTCGCCTCCAGCACCTCGAACGCGATTCCGCGCGCGGCGAACACCCGAGCCGTCGCCAGTCCGGCCGCACCGGCGCCGATCACACAATAGGTTTTCATGCCGCACCGACCGGTTCGGGCTTCGCCGCGTCGACGCCGGGGGCTTCCTCGGCCTCGGTGCCGCCGCTCGCCCGCCAGGCCACCGCGAAGCAGGCGACGTAGATGATCGTCTGCGCGAGCAGCGTGAAGTACACGTTCTCGTTGTAGACCGCGACAACGAGCCAGGCCACGGTGAGCAGCGCGATATCGCGTTTACTCCCCCGCATCAAACCGGCGTATACCGCGAACATCCACACCGCGCCGACCGCGATGTACACCCACGGCCCGAACGGCGCCCGGAACGAGGCCAGCGTGAGCACCGCCAGCCAGATGGCGAGGTTCTCGGCCCGGAACCTCGCACCCTCCGCTCCGGCCCGCAGCCGCCGGTGGATCCGCACCGCGGTGACCGCGACCAGGATCACCAGCAGCAGCGTGTAGATGTTGGTGACAAGCCGGGCGGGTCCGGTAGGATCGCCGATATCCCAGCCCATGATGTTCGCCTTGTACGGCAGCCCGTAGGGCGAGTAGTTGACCAGCTGATTAGCCCGTTCCACGAGGACGAACTCGTGGAACTCCCCGCTGGCCAACTTTTGCCAGGTGCCGTCGGACAGGAAGTGCCGCCACGGCTCACGTCCGAAGATGAGTAGTGTCGCGAGCGAATAGATTCCGCCGAACGCCGCGGTCCACACCGCGGGTCGCCAGCGTCGTTGTACGAGCAGATACACCAGAAGGATCGCCGGTGACACCTTGGCGATGATCGCGAAAGCCAGCGCCGCGCCGCCGAATACGTTGCGCCGCAGGTGGAACAGCACCATGGCGCCCGCACCGCCGACATACAGGATCAGCACGTGGATATTGCCGATCTGCAAGGTCGCCAGGGTCGGCAGGCTGAGCCACACGACCGGCGTCAACGCGGCGAGCACGCCGCCCTGCTTACCGCCCACCCAGCGGGCGATTCCCAGCATGCCGATCAGCACCATGGCGACGTACAACGAGTAATACAGTGCCCGCAGCGTGCCGAAATCGTGGCTGAACACCAGCAGCAGCCGTGGTAGCAGCAAGAACGGCGGCGGGTACAGATAAGCGTCGCGATCCTGCGGGAGCACGCTCGGCAGCACCGAATCCGCCTGCGGGGACTCGTACCGATGCCGGTTGTACAGGTTGGCCGGGTCGTCCTCGGCGACAAGAGCGCCGCTGATATAGCCGGTCAGATGGGACTTCTTCACCAGGAAGTCGTCCTCGGCCGACAGCGAACTGTCCACATTGTCCGCGTCGAGAATGAACTGCGTCAGCCGAGCGAGCACGAGCACAACTGCGAGGATGGCCACGCTCCACAGCACCCGCACGACGATCGGCTTGCCGCGCATCACGTCCCGCCATTCGACGGGCACCGACGGCACGAACAGAACGAACAGCACTGCCGCGCAGACGATTCCGAGCAGTGCGGTGGCCGCGCCCGGTAATCCGGTGAGCGACAGCGTGATCATCACGACGGGGACGAGAATGCCCACGACGAACACCGCGTACATCGCGGCGTAGTAGTCGAGTGCGCCACGAAACCTGGTCCATGTCCTGGATATCATCTACAACCTGCGGCTTTCCAACATCAGCGAGGTCCTGCCCGAGGAGTCGCGGTGGTCTTATCTGGTCCGCGCGCCGACGCGATCGGCGAGCTGCGGAACGACCTGCGCCACCACCTCGTTCGGCGTCGGCGCGTCACGGATATCGGCCCCCACCTGTTCGGCCGCGGCGCGGAACCCGGGTTCACGCAGCAGCGTCGCGATGGACTCGGCCAGGCCGTTCGTATCGGCTTGCGCGGCCGGGTCTTCGGCCGCCGAGCCCGCGCCTGCGCGCACGATGCCGCGGGCGTAATCGAATTGGTCGAACATCTGCGGCAGCACCAGTTGCGGCAGCCCATACCAACCGGCCGTGAGGCCCGTCGTCGAACCACCATGGTGCACAAGGAGATCGCACCCGGGCAGGAACAATTGCAATGGCACCTCTTCGACGACCCGGACGCGCTCGGGCAACTCACCGACCAGCGCTCGATCGGTGGCGGAGAGCGCGACCACGATCTCGGCGTCCGCGACCTCGGACAGCGACTCGACGATCGCCCGCAGTGGGCGCGGCCCGGTCAGGCTCAGTGTGCTACCGCCGAGACACACCGCGATCCGCCTGCGCCCCTCGTCGTTTCGATGCCAGTGCGGCAGCGAGCCGGTTCCGTTGAACGGAATGAACCGGATCGGCGTGCCGGGTGGAGCGTCCGGCGCCTGCACCCTCGCCGGGCAGATGTCGAGGACGGCAACGGGATCGGCCAGCGCACCACCGGACTCCGCGACCAATGCCGCGGTGCGTTCGGTGAACGGCCCGCCCGTCGGATCGATACCCCAACGGTGCACCAGCACAGGCAGATCCAGTGCGGCACCGAGCGCCCTCCCGACGGTCGCCAGCGGGTCGGTGAGGACGACGTCGGCGCCCCAGTCCCTGGCGACGTCGGCGAACACGTCGAGGTACGCGGTCGCGTGGTTGTGCCAGTTCTGCGCGGCGATATGCCACAGACCTTCACCCGATGCCTGGTCCCGGTCGGCGAACAGCGGTAGCGGGAACATGCTGGGGTTCACCTTGGTACGCAGTTCGTCCATCGGCACGTTCAGCGCGGGCAACTCGACGGCGTTCAACCCGGAACGCCGCGCGGTGGCCGTGACGTCGCCGCGCGAGGCGACCAGCACGTCGTGACCGGCCAGCCGCAACGCCCAGCAGAACGGCACCATCGCCAGCAGGTGCCCGGACGACGGTACCGGGACGACGAGGAATTTCATGCCCTTCACTCCTTCGGCTTCATCCACTCCATCGGATTGGTATGCCGGGGCACCCATGATGGAGCGGATTGCTCACTGTTGCGGCGCTTTTCGACGACGACGATGTTGTGGTAAAAGTGCACCGCGCCGATCCACTCGTCGTGCGGGCGGTTCTGCCGCCCCGCGTCCTTCTCGAATTCCTGGTGATGCAGCGCGTCGACAAGTGTTTTGAGGTAGCCGACCGTGGTCGCCGGAGTGTCGAGTTCGGTGCTGCTGCCGCCCCAGCCGGTCCAGTACGAAGTCTGAGTGTCCTCCACCACGTACAACCCGCCGGGGCGCACGTGGGCGAACAGTGCCTCGAATGAGGCGATCACATCGCCGCTGATATGGCTGCCGTCGTCGATGATGATGTCGAACGGACCGAGCGAACCACCGAGTTCCGCGAGGAACGCCGGATCACCCTGGTCGCCTTGCAGGGGCTGCAACCGCGGTTCGGCGATGCCGGACTTGTCGAAGTAGTCCAGCCCGTACACCATGCCGCGGCGGAAGTACTGCTTCCACATGCGCAACGAGGCGCCGCCCACGTTCGGCGCTTGGTAGCCGCCGATGCCGAGCTCCAGCACCCGCACGCGACTGTTGCGCAGCGGCGCGAAATGCCGCTCGTAGTGCTGGGTGTACCAGTGGCCGCCCCACTTGTCCGAACCGAATCGCAGCGACAGCGCGCCGAGGTCGTAATGGTGTGTGGCGCAGGCGGTCACGATGCCATCGGCGGCACGCGCGGCGGCATCGCGGGCCATCCGCCAGGGGTCGTCCGGTGCGAAACTGCCCGGCCCCGGCTCGTCCTTCAACGCGATCGCGCGGGTGCCGATCTCGGCGTCCGGCGGCCCGTACACCGCGCGCAGCAACTCGACCAGGTCCTGCCGCACCACCAGCCACGGATCCTCCTGGGTGCCGGGGGTGATGGCGGGGTCCTCGGCGCCGAAGGTGACCAGATAATCCAGTTGCTTGCCCTCGTTGGTCAACTCGAACACCGCCGTGACCGGCTGACTCGGCGGCACGCCGTCGCGGGCCCGCCACGCGATTTCCTTCAGCACCGCGTCGATCACGGTTTCGGTGCCGATCTCGCCGAGTCGCGCCGCCGTCTCCTCGTAGACCCCGTCCGCGATGGAGATCAATTGCGCGGCAAGGAGATTTTCGTCGTTCAGCTTCATGTCATCCATCCGTTCCGCCGGTGGCCACCGGCCTCGCTTCGTCGATCAGGCGCACCCCTTCGGCCACGAGCATGGCTCGAACCATGCCGCGGAAATCCACCGAAGGCCGCCATCCCGTCCGCTCGCGCAACCGCCCCGCGTCGCCGACCAGCGGCTGCCGGTGGCGGGTCAGCACGGAAGGGCGTTCGCGGACGTGTTCTCGCCAATCCAGTCCGGCCATGCCGAACGCGGCCGCGCAGAATTCCGCGACCGTGTGATACTCACCGGTCGCGACCACGAAGTCGTCCGGTTCGTCGAGCGCGAGGATACGGATCATCGCCTCGACGTAGTCCGGCGCGTATCCCCAGTCCGCGCCCGCGTCGAGCCGGCCGAGTACCAGCTCGTCCGCCGCACCCCGCTGAATCCGGGCGACCGCTCGCACGATCTTGCGGGTGACGAATTTCTCGGCCCGCAAGGGTGATTCGTGGTTGAACATGATCCCGGTCGACACGAACACACCGCGCGCTCGATAGACCTGGCAGGCCAATAGCCCCGCGGCCTTGCTCACCCCGTAGATCGAATGCGGCCGCAACCCGCTGTCCTCGTCCCGGACCGTGCCGTCGCCGGGTCCGAAGACATGTGAGGAGGCCGCGTAGAAGAGCCGGGTGCCGGTCTCATAGCGTTCGATCGCCTCCGCGAAGTGCTGCACCGAAAGCGTGTTCACCCGGTGTGAGTCGCGGGCCAGCTCACGCGGATCCACCGGCGGATCCTCCGAGGAATGCTGGACAGCCGCGAGCAAGTACACCTGCCGCGGTCGCTCGTCCGCGATCAGCCGCGCGACCGATTGCGCGTCGGTGATGTCGACCGGCCCCGCGCGGCTGAGCGGCAACACCTCGTGGCCACGCGCGCCGAGCAGGTTTGTCAGCAGTGTGCCGTCCTGCCCCGACGCGCCCGTGACGACGACGGTCATCTCACACCACCTCGAGCTCCGGCAGTGGGAATACGAGATGCCCACCGGCGGAGCGGAACTCGCGTTCCCGCTCGACCATCATCGAGCGGAAATGCCAGGGCAGCACGAAGTACTGGTCCGGCGCCTGCTCGCGCGCCCGCGCCTCGGACACGATCGGGATGCCGGTGCCCGGGGTGAACTTGTCGAACTTGTCGTCGTTGACCTCCGCGATGCACGGCAGGTCCGACGGCCCGATCCCGCAGTGCTGCAACAGCACATTGCCCTTGGTGGATGCGCCGTAGCCGAGCGTGCGTAGCCCGGCGTGCTTGGACCGGTCGAAGAACTCCCTGACCCGTTCCCGATGCTGGTCGACCCGCTTCGCGAAGTCGGCGTAGATCTCCGGTGTGTGCAGGCCGAGACCTGCCTCCTCGGTGCGCATCCGCGCCAACTCGCCCGCGTCGGCGACGGTCGGGGCGCCCTGCTTGCCCAGCGTCAGCGCGAAACTGCCGCCGTTGATGGTGTTGCGTTCCACCTCCAACACCACGAAGCCGCACCGGCGCGCCATCCACTCGATCTGGTCGAGGGTGTAGTACTCGAGGTGCTCGTGGCAGATGGTGTCGTAGGACGTGGTGGCCAGCATGGCGGGCAGATAGCTCTGCTCCAGCACCCAGATGCCGTCATCGGTCAGGGTGGCGTGCACGTCGCGCATGAACTCCAGCGGGCTCGGCACGTCGTAGAACATGGCGATCGAGGTGATCACCTTGGCGCGCCTGCCGTTCAAGAGCGAAGCGGCCAGCTCGCGGGAGAAGTAGCCGGTCGACAACCGCACATGCGGGGGGTAGAACTCCCGGAACTTCTCCCCCAGCGGATCGATGCCCACCACGGTCGCGGCGTCGGCCGGGTACCACTTCAGCAGCGTCGCATCGTTGCTGCCGATGTCGATCACCACATCGTCGGGTCCGAGGTCGACCCGCTCCCGGATCCGCGACACCCGACGACCGAGATGATCGATCATCGAGCGATTCAAGCCCGAGCGGTATCCATAACCGGCGGAATACATTTCGTCGAAGTTCGCGGTGTGCCGCAACTGCACGAGTCCGCATTCCTCGGCTCCGGTGCGCACACAGCGCACCAGCTCCAACGGATACCGCGGCACCCCGACCGGGTCCGTGGCCGGAAACACCCCGGTCAAGGCCATCGTGCCGAGATCGACTACCGTTTCCAGCCGGGTGTTCTCACACACCCGGCAGCGTTCGATTCGGCATGATCGGGGCCCTGCGTGGTTACGCACGCTGCCTCCTCCGGGCCTGACCTCTCATGCCGTGTTCAATCTCTTCCGTCACGCGTTCTCCCAATCGTGGGCGACCATCAACTGCACCAACTCCGCGAAACTCGTCTTCGGCTCCCACCCGAGCTTCTCCTTGGCCTTGCGTGGATCGCCGGTCAAGTGGTGTACCTCGGCGGGCCGGAAGTAGGTGGGATCCACTTCGACGAGCACCCGCGAGGTGCGCCGGTCGATCCCCTTCTCGTCGAGCCCTGTTCCCTCCCAGATCAATTCGACACCGGTCGCCGAGAACGCCACTTCGCACAGCTCCCGGACACTGTGCGTTTCCCCGGTCGCGATGACGTAGTCGTCGGGCTCCGGCTGCTGGAGCATCAGCCACATCGCCTCGACGTACTCCTTGGCATAACCCCAGTCCCGTCGGGCGTCCAGGTTGCCGACGAAGAGCCGATCCTGTTTCCCCTGGGCGATCCGCACCGCACCGCGAGTCACCTTCCTGGTAACGAACACCTCTCCGCGCCTCGGGGATTCATGGTTGAACAAGGTCCCGTTGACCGTGTACATCCCGTAGGCCTCACGATGGTTCACGGTGATCCAGTACGCGTAGAGCTTCGCGACCGCATACGGCGAGCGCGGATGGAACGGCGTGTCCTCGCTGAGTGCGACATCGTGCAAGCCGCCGTACAACTCCGACGACGACGCCTGATAGAACTTGGTCGCGATGCCGGTCTTGCGGATCGCGTCCAGGATACGCAGGGTGCCGATCGCATTGGTCTCTGCGGTGAATTCCGGTATCTGGAAAGAGATGTGCACATGCGACTGCGCACCGAGGTTGTAGATCTCGCTCGGCCGGACCCCCTCCAGAATCCGGTTGAGACTGCTGGAATCCATGAGGTCGCCGTAGTGGAGAAACAACCGACGTTGCGAATGCCTTTCGGAATAAAGGTGGTCGATACGATCGGTATTGAAATTCGAGGCACGCCTGACTATTCCGTGAACCTCATACCCTTGCTGCAACAGGAATTCGGTCAGATATGACCCGTCCTGGCCGGTGATGCCGGTTATCAAAGCTTTCCTCATCAAACCTCCAACCAGAGACTAGCGGTTCTCGAAATCACGGGCAATACCTATATTTCGGTCGCCGAACGTACTAAAATTTGGTCGCATGAGTACGGCCTCCGTGAGAACTCTGATAATAATTCCGACGTACAACGAGCGTCGCAACGTCGGGCCGTTGCTCGCTCGAATACTTGACCAGGGCACCGATTTCGATGTGCTCTTCGTCGACGACAACTCCCCCGACGGCACCGGTGAGCTGCTGGAAGAGCTGGCCGAGGAGAACGCCCCGCGCATTCACGTGCTGCACAGGCCGGGTCGTCAGGGCGTCGGCTCCGCACACCAAGCCGGCATTCGATGGGCCTATTCCGAGGGTTACGACGACATCATCACGATGGATTCGGATTTCGCGCATCCGCCGTCGTATCTGCCGGCCCTGCGCGCCGCCGCGGCCGGTTTCGACATCGTGATCGGATCGCGGTATCTCAAAGAGGACAGCCTGGCCGACTGGACTCCCTTCCGTAAGATCCTCACCCGGGTCGGGCATTTCCTCACAGTGACACTGTTGCGGATGCCCTACGATGCCACGGGCGCTTTCCGATACTACCGGCTCGGCACCGTTCCGGTCAGCGCTTTCGACCGCGTGCGGTCCACCGGATACTCGTTCTTCTTCGAAAGCCTCTACATCATGAACGCCAACGGTTTCCGTATCCAGCAGATACCGATTCACGTGCTCAACCGCACGGCGGGTGCGTCGAAGATGCGCACCCGCGACGTGGCGACCAGTGTCCGATTCCTGCTCGTGCTGTGTGCGGAGAAGTACCTCCGGCCGAGCAAGCATCACATCAGTTCGCCTGCCAGCCATTGATCCGCCTCCTCGAAAGCCAGTCGATCACCGCCGCCGCGTCCGGCCAATCGGACTCGGTGGCGGTGGCCGGGAATTGGTCGTCGACGTAGTCCTTGGCGAACTCCGACCGCGACCCCACCGCGTCCCGCACCTCGGCCAGCGTCACGGCGGTTCGCGCGCCCACCTCGCGCAGACCGGTGCCGTTCGCGTGGCCGGCGATCCATTCGGCACACCACTCCACGGGGGCGAAGCTCTGCCGGGATCGCCCGCTGGCGAAGACCGGACGATCGGCCGCCATATCCGCCAGCACACCCTTGCGGTAGTCGCCGCCGTACATCGGGCCGAGCCGGACGATGAAAGTGTCTGCGCCGGTACACAACTGCTCGGCGGCGGCGCGATTGCGGCCGTACACGGTGTCGAGCTGGGTCCGGGCCGAGATGCTGCTGATCTGGACGAACCTGTCCCACGTCCACTCATCGCGCAGCCGCTCGGTCCCGGTGACGGTCCGGTCCCGGTCGGCTGCCGGATTATGTTCTGCCCAAAAGCGTTTCGACGGGCACGCGGCATTGACCAGCACGTCGTAGCCGCCCGCGGTGCGCAGCCGCTCGTGATTCGCGCGGACCACGGGTACCACCTCGTAGTCGCGATGCCTGCCGAATGCCTCGACCAGCACCGCGCCCACATAGCCGGCGGCGCCGACGACGGCCACCCTCAGCCGGGACATCACCCCTTGCCCTCCAGAGTGTGTGGCAGCGGCGCCACCTGGACGATCGGCGGATCGCACTCGTCCCACGGCTTGGTCAACATCGCGATGAACGTCAGCGGCGTGATCGAGTACACCGTGTGCATCACGCCGATCGGCGTGCGCGTGCAGATCCCTTTGGACACGTGGATGAATTCCTCGGGGCAGTTCGGATCCTCGTGGTCGTCCTTGGTGACCAGCACACCATTGCCCTCGACGAACAGCAGGTACTCGACGAAGTGCGGGTGATAGTGCAGGCCGCGCACCTTGCCCGGATGCATGTAGATCAGGTTGAACTCCAGCAGTGGTTCCGGTGGCACCCAGGTGAAGATGCCACCGCGGCCGTCGCGGACCGTGTCGAGATTGCAGGACGGAGTGAGGACTTCGACCTTCATGGAATGATCCCTTCATCAGGCGGGTACCGCGTTGGGACGGACGGCGCGCAGCTTGTCCGCGATGGAGTCGACCAGCGCGTCGCGCTGGTCGACGAGGAAGAAGTGGCCGCCGGGCAGCAGCTCGGTGGAGCGAATCCCGGGCAGCACATCGCGCCACGCCTCGAGTTGCGTGGCCGCCACCTGCCGATCGTCGCGTCCGCCGTAGAGGTGGACCGGACAGGCGGGCGGTGGGTGCGGAACGAACCGGTAGTCGTCGAAGATCTCGAAGTCGCTCCGCAATGCGGGCAGGAACAGTGCCATCACCTCCGGGGTATCCATGACCTCGGGCGGGATCCCGCCGTAATGCCCTACCGCGGAGAGGAATTGATCATCCGACAAGCTCGACAGACGTCCCGGCCGCGGAAGGTGCGGCGCCACCGACGCGGCGAGGAACAACACCTCCGGAGCGACCCCGGCGGGGAGTCGACGCGCGACCTCGAAGGCGGTCAACGCTCCGAGGCTGTGGCCGAAGAAGGCGAACGGCAAGTCGGTGAGCGGAACCACCTGCGCCACCGCGGCATCCACCAATTCCCCGAACCCGCGCATCGGTGTCTGCCCGAGATGCCGGTGTCTGGCGGGCAATTCGACGGCGCACAACTCCACCCAATCGGGCAACCGGGTACGCCACTGCGTGTAAGCCGCGGCCTTGCCGCCCGCGAACGGCCAGCAGAACAGGCGCAACAGCGGGGGCGCGGCCTGCCGCTGGTGCAGCACCAACCGATCCACGGTGTCGCCTCCGGTGAATGTGGCTGGCAGGACGGGCCGTTCAGGTGGTGCGGGCCGCACGCCCGGCGTGGTCGGCATGCTCGCCACCGGCGGCGCGGGCGGAGCGTCGGGCGTTCGTGCCGGGGTCGGCTCCATGCGAGCAGCCAGATGCGGTGGCTCGGACCGGAACAGTGCGAGATCACCGACTGTCACCAGTCGCGAAACCTCGACCCCGACCGACTCGAAGAACTTCGACAGGGGCGCCGAAGGGCCGATCTCGACGATCGCCGTTCCGGTGCGACCGAGCGCCCGCATATTGTCCTGCCACCGGACCGGCGCGCTGATCTGGCGGACGAGATTGTCGGTGAGTGTCTCGGGCCGGTGGAACTCGCCGGTGAAGTTCGAGGTCACCGCGGCCGCACGGTCCGCGCGCAGCCGCGGCGCACAGTCGGCCACGTACCCGGCGAACTCCGATTCGATCGACCGCATCAACCGGGAGTGGAAGGGCGCACTCACCCGCAGCGGAACGAACCGCAGCTCCGGAAGACGCTCGGCGAGTAGCACTCTGGCGGCCGCGACGGCCTCGGTGGCGCCGCTGATGACGAGTTGCTCCGGTGAATTGTCGTTGGCGACCTCGGCGCCGACGCCCGCGACGAGTTCGGCCACTCCGTGCGAGGCGATGTCGGGCAGGATCAGCGCGGCCATCGAACCACGACCCTCCGGCACCGCCCGCTGCATGAGCGCACCGCGGGCCCGCACCAACCGGACCCCGTCGGCGAGCCCGACGACACCGGCCGCGACCAACGCGCTGTACTCGCCGAGGCTGTGCCCACCGAATGCGACCGGGCGCACGCCGCATTCGGCCGTCAGTACCCGGTGCACCGCGATCTCCATGGTGAGCACGCACGGCTGGGTGTACTCCGTGCGATGCAGCCGCTGATCCCGTTCGACGCAGATCCGCAGCAGGTCCTCCCCCAGCGCCTCGGCGGCTTCATCGAAAGCCGCACGCGCGATTGGGAATTCGGCGCAGAAGTCGGCGCCCATCCCGACCCGCTGCGCGCCTTGACCAGGAAAGACGAGGGTGCATTCGGCATTCATCGCACTACCTCCGCGGACTCGTTGGCGAGACGAACGCCGAACATATGTCTCTCATCGCGCCGCCTCGACGGTCGATTCGGCCGCCTTCGGCGCCGGGATGTAGCCGACCTCCGCACAGTGGGCCAAATACACCTGAACCAGTTGCTCGATCGGCGGACAGTCGATGCCCGCCGCGCCGAGCACCCGCCGGGTATACGCGCAATCGGCGTAGGAGCTCTCCTCGTAGTGGATGTAGCCGAAGAGCTCGATGCCGTACTTGAACATCTCCAGGGTCTGGCTGTCGTAGACCTCGTCGGTTCCCCGGCGATAGATCTCCCGTTCGGTGACCCGGCGATGAAATTCCTCGAGCGGCACGAGATCTACGTGGTACCCCGCCTGTTGGACGTTGCGCACGACGTCGTAGTAGCGCCGGATATCCGGGTTGGTCAGGTGGTAGGTCTCCCGATAGGTCGGTCTGCGCAACGCGATGTGCACGATCGCCGCGCTGACATAGTCGACCGGGGAGATGTCCCAGTACACCGGCGTCAGCATGGTCTCGCCGCTCTCGATCATCGTCTTGAGGATGTCGTAGTAGGCGCCCTTGACGCTCACCTCCGAGAATGGGTACCGCCCGGTGACGCTGTCCCCCATGATGTTTCCCGGACGCACGATGTCCCACAGCAGGCCACGCTCGCTCGCGGCCCTGATGAGTTTCTCGGACTCGTACTTCGTCTGCTGATACGGCAGATGGTCGTAGCCCTGGCCCAATTCGAGGTCGCGCTCGGTGAACGGCGGGTTGTTGAAGTTGAGCCGGTCACCCAGTGCACTGAAGCTGGAGACGTACACGAGATACCTGCCCCGGGACTGGAGCGCGAAATCGATAGCGCGCCTGGTGCCTTCGACGTTGATCGGGGCCAGTGCGTCGTAGAAGGTGACGAGCGTGGTCCGGCCCGCGGCGTGAATGGTCAGATCGACCTCTTGCGCGATTCTGTGCCAGGTCGTCTCGTCCAGGCCGAACCGGTCCTTCGATACGTCACCGAGCAATGGCGTGACCCTGGCCGCGAAGGCGGCGTCGAGGGCGCCCTCCGGGTCGTAGGTGGCAAGGAAGTGCTTGATCCGTTTCTCGGCCCCGGCCAAGGAGGTGCCACGCACCAGGCAGGTCACCCGAACGTCGGTGTGCGCCAGCAGATCGTGCAGCACCTTGCCGCCGAGCACACCGGTGACGCCGGTGATGAAGACCGATTCCACCGCGATCGGTGCCTCCATGGTGACGACGGGGATGTCGTCCTGCACATCGACCGCGCGCGCGTCGGCCGTGCCCTGCGGCGCGCCGATCGACGGGGTCGCGGCCGCGATGATCCCTTCGGCGACGAGGTAGTCGGCGAGCGAGCTGATAGTCGGGTACAGCTCGATCGACTCCGCCGGAATCTTGACCTCGTGCAGCTTCATGAGCCGGTTCAGCATCCGCACCGTGGCCACGGAGTCGAAGCCGAAGTCGACGAAATCCGCGTCCAGCTCGAGCTCCGCCGGATCCGTCTTGGTGAGATCGGCGAAGATATCGCGGATCTGCTCCCGCAGTAAGGCGCGCAGCTCATCGTCGGATTCCGCGGGCGCGGCGGGTTCCGGCTCGGCCGCGATCGGGAAGGCGGCCACCATGGCGCCGTCGCCGTCCCCGGTTTCGGTGGTGTTCGCCTCGCCCGCCTCCGAGATACTCTGCGTGGTCGCACCATTCGGCCGGTGGCCATTACGCGGACCGGAACCGGTCAGCTCCGGGCTCTGCGCGACAACCGTCTTGGCGACGAGTTGCGAGGTCCCGGTGTCGTTTCGATCGACCTGCGAGAAGTCGCGAGCGGTGGGCTCGGTGCGGCGTCGGTAGTCCTCGGGCACGATCCAATGCCTGCGCCGCGCGAAGGCGTAGGTGGGCAGGCTGACAATGCGACCGAAGGGGCGCTCGTAAACCCGTTCCCACTCCACGGTCCACCCGCCGGCCCACAATTCGGCCGCGCGCGGCAGGTTGCCGGAGCGCAGCAGGCCGCGCACCTCGGTCCGGTCCGCCTCGGATTCACCGGGTAGCTCGTCGAGCTCGCGATGGGTGCGGGCCACGCCTCGGAACACCAGCAGCCCCGCCGCGGGCACGCGCGCGGCGGGATCGGCCGCACTCTCCAGCAGCTCGACCAGTTCCGCGGTCGAGGTGGCCACCACGGCAAGCCGATGCTCGAACGACACCCGGCCGACGGCCAGTGTCCAGGCCACATCCGCGAGCGGCAGCGGGTTCTCCCGCAGCTGCCGAGCCAATCGGCCGACCGCCTCGGTCAGGCGATCGGCGTCGCGCGCCGACAACACCACGAGCCGCGGCTGGTCATCCGCCTCCGACGGTGGGAGCTGGCCGCCGTCGGTGAGAATCACATGGGCATTGGACCCGCCCGCGCCGAACGAGCTGACAGCGGTGATTCGCGGTGTGCCGTCGTCGGGCCGCGGCCACGCGGTGGGTGTGCCGATGATCCGGAACGGGGTCGCGCCGAAGTCGATCGCCGGGTTCGACGGGTCGCTGTGCAGGTTCGGCGCCATCGTGTCGTGCCGCAGTTGCAGCAGCGCTTTCACCACGCCCGCCGCGCCCGCGGCCGCCTCCAGGTGCCCGACACTCGATTTCGCCGAGCCGATGCCGCAGTAGCCCCGCTCCGCCGTAGACCGGCGGTAGGCCCTGGTCAGCGCCGCTATCTCGATCGGATCCCCCAGTGCGGTACCGGTGCCGTGTGCCTCGACGTAGCCGATGTCGCGGGCATCCACCCCGGCCGTTGTCAGGGCACGGCCGATGAGATCGGCCTGTGCCGTCGGATTCGGCACCGTGAACCCGTTGGTGCGGCCGCCGTGGTTGACGGCGCTGCCCCGGATCACGCCGTAGACCCGGTCTCCATCGGCGCGGGCATGTCGTAAAGGCTTGAGCACCAGGGTGACCACGCCCTCGCCCGGCACGTAGCCGTCACCGCCTGCGCCGAACGAGCGGCAGCGGCCATCGGTGGAGGCCCATCGTCCGTAGCCGAGCAACAAGTACTTCCCGGGGTGAATCGACACATTCACGCCGCCCGCGAGGGCATAGGCGGATTCACCGCGGCGCAGACTCTCGCACGCGAGATGCAGGGCGGTCAGCGAGGCCGAGCAGGCCGTGTCCACCGCCAGGCTCGGGCCGCTGAAACCGAGGTGATACGAAACCCGGTTGGGGATGGCGAAATAGCCGGAGATCGGCACACCGACAAAGGCTTGGTACTCGGCGTACCCGACACCGGCGAAGACACCGGCGTCGACCAGTCCGCGCGCCCGCGCGCCCGCCCGCACCCGGTCCGGCGTGTAGCCCGCGTCTTCCAGAGCAGCCCAGGATGTTTCGAGGAACAGCCGCTGCTGCGGGTCCATCTCCTCGGCATCCTTCGGGGTGATACCGAAGAACCGGGCGTCGAACTTGTCGACGTCATCGATGAAGCCGCCCCAGCGCGCATAGGTGGCGCCGGGCTCGTCGGGGTCGTCGGAGTGGAAGGCGCGGTGGTCCCAGCGGTCCGGCGGCACCTCGATGATGCAGTCGCGGCCGGAAACCAGGTTGGCCCAGAATTCTTCGATATCCTGCGCCATCGGGAACCGGCCCGCCATACCGATGACGGCGATGTCGTCGTCCCGGTCGGGTACGGGGCGAGCGGCCGGGCTGTCGACGGCGACCGTGGGGGTGGGGTCCGCCGGTGCGGTGGCGGAGGCCGGAGCATCGGGCGTGGACGGCCGGCTGGCCTCGGTGTGCAGTGCCACCAGCCGTTCCGGGTGCTCCTCGGCGAGGTAGCCCGCGAGATCCCGGACGGTTTGGTACTCGAAGAACAGGGTGCTCGGCAGTGCGCCGAAGTCCGTCTCCAGTCGATCGTTCATCCTGCTGATCAGTACCGAATCGATCCCGTAGTCCTGCAACGGAATACGTGTGCGAATCCGGTCCGCATCCAGTCGGCAGTACGCGGCGAGCAGGCCCTTCAGATACTCCTCCGCGATCTGCCCGAGGGGAGTCTCGTCGGCGGACCGTGAACTGCCCGCTTCGGCGACGGGCGCCGACCGCGGCGCAGGTGTGGGTCGAAGTACCGGTTCGGCGACTGTCGTCGCCGCGGCGGTGATCTCGGGTGCGGCGCCCTCGGGCACCCAGCACCGTTCTCGCTCGAACTGGTATCCCGGTAGGTGTACCCGCTGTGCGAATCCCGCTGACCAGCCGGTGAATTCGACTCGCTCTCCCGCGATCCATCGCCGCGCCGTCTCGATCGGATCAGCGAGCACCGTCGCGGAATGTTCCGGCACGGCGGTGTCGTGGATCAGCCCGGTGAAAACACCTGCCGGAGTGTCGCCTTCGACGAAGTCGGCCAGCCGAGCGGCGAGGCCGTCGACAGAATCCGCGACGATCGCGAGGCGGTGCTCGAAGTGGGCTCGGCCGAAGGCGAGGGTACGCGCGATATCCGGGAGCATGACCTCCGGATGCGCGGCCACATGCCTGCGCAATGCCCGCGCCGCGCGGCTGAGGCTGCCCGCCGTGCGAGCCGAGAGCACCACCACTTGCGGTCCATGGCTTCCGGTGTACCGATGCGGTGCCCGAACCAACGAGTAGTCGTCTACGACGAGATGGGCATTGGTGCCGCTGAATCCGAAGGAGCTCACGGCGGCGCGCCGCGGCGCGTCAGGCCACGCACGCAGGTCGCTATTGACGAAGAACGGCGAATTCGCGAGATCCAGTAGCGGATTCACCGACTCGATGTGCAATGAGGGTGGAATCTGCCCGGCGCGCATGGCCAACAGCACCTTGAACAGGCTCGCCATCCCGGCCGCGTGCGAGGCGTGACCGATATTCGACTTCACCGAGCCGATCGGGATGGTGCCCACCGTGTCGGTGTAGTGGCGGAAGGCCGACGTGAGCGCCGCCACCTCGATCGGGTCGCCCAATCGTGTTCCGGTGCCATGTGTTTCGATGTAACCGATACTCGACGGATCGATGCCGTTGGTCCGATAGACGTCGAGTTCCAGCTCGGCTTGGGAGCGTGTGCTCGGCGCGGTGATGCCGTTGGTGCGACCGTCGTGGTTCACCCCGATGCCGCGGATCACCCCCCGGATCGGGTCGCCGTCTCGTTCGGCCGCGGCCAGCGGCTTCAATACCACCACGCCGACGCCTTCGGCGATCACGAACCCGTCCGCGGCCGCGTCGAAGCTCGCGCAGCGGCCGTGTGGCGACAGCATCCCCATCGACGAGGCCAGCAGGTGGTACTCGGGCGTCACGAAGACGGCAACCCCACCCGCCAGCGCGAGCTCGGATTCACCGGTGGCGAGGCTGCGGCAGGCCTGGTGCACCGCGACCAACGCCGACGAGCAGGCGGTATCCAGCCCGAGACACGGTCCGGTGAGATCGAGGTGGTAGGCCACTCTGGCGGGCAGAATGGCCGGGCTGTTCCCGGTGAACATATGGTGCGAGCCGAACCCGGCGCGGTTGCGCAGCAGCGTCGCGTAGTCGGATCCGGGCGAGCCCGCGAATACACCACACCGGCTGCGCCGCAATGATCTCGGATCGACCGCCGCGTCTTCCAGCGCCAGCCAGCTGTGTTCGAGGAACAACCGCTGCTGCGGGTCCATATAGTCGGCCTCGGCGGGCACCATATCGAAGAACGTCGGATCGAAGCGGTCGATATCGTCGAGGAATCCGCCCCATTTCGAGTAGGTCCTGCCGGGCGTCACCGGTCCCGGCCGGAAATGGTCGGCGACCGGCCACCGCGACGGCGGCACCTCGGTCACCGCGTCCCGTCCTTCGGCGAGGTTTCGCCAGAATTCTTCGAGATTCGCGGCGCCGGGGAACCGGCCCGACATTCCGATGACAGCGATATCCATCGACTGCGACGCCGTCCTTTCAGAAGGGATCGACGATGCGATCGCGAGGCGGACGGATGCTGCCGTGTCGGCCGGTGTGGCGGTGCCGGGCGCCGAGGTGGCTGCTGATGGCGCGTCCGTGGGTGCCGCGGCGGCGATCGCGCCCTCGTCGGCGATCCGGCGGCTCAGTTGCCGCACCGACGGGTGATCGTAGACCACCGTCGGCCGCAGTGACGACCCGTAGCGGGCATTGACCCGGTCGATGATCTTGACCGCGAGAATCGAGTCGAAGCCGTATTCGGACAGCGGCAGCTCCGGGTGCACTTCGGCGCCCGATACCCCCAGCCCCTCCGCGACCATGCCGGTGACCTCGGCCTCGAGGCGCGAAATATCCACCGCGTCCACGTGATCGGGCGATGCGGACGGGGTCGCGATGCCAACCGCATCCTGCTGCGGCAGGTCGGCCACGAGCGCGGGCACGGAGTCGCTCACTCCCGCCAGCAGGCGGAAGCTCGGCTCCGTGTCGGCGGACAGTCCGGGACCCCAAGCCCGCACGCCGGTGTAGCCCGCGTTGGCCAGTGCGACGCGCCACTGGTCCTCGGAAAGCAACGGCGAGTGCGCGATTCGCAGTTCGGGATCCCGATACCCGTGCCAGCCGTCGAGCAGTCCGAAGGTCAGCGCGAGCACCTCGAGATCGGTGGTCGCCTCGATGAACGCCAGCACACCCGACGGCGCGAGCAGACGGCGGACATGACGCAGTGCGGGTCCGATCGCCCGCACCGCGTGTAAGACGTTGGCGCACACCACGAGGTCGGCGCTCTCGACCGGGAACCCCTGCGTCACCGGATCGGCCTCGATATCCAGCACCCCGAAACGCATTCCGGCTCGGTCGGCGAAGGTGCGCCTGCCGTGCGCGACGAAGCTCTGCGACACATCGGTGTAGTGGTATTCGAACGCCGCACCGGAGGCGACGAGTGCGGATACCACGGCGTGCGTCGAGCCGCCGGTGCCCGCGCCGACCTCCACCACCCGCAGCGGCGCGGCATTGCCGGTCCGCTCCTGCGCGAGGGCCGCCACCAGATCGGCGAGCAGGCCGTTGGTGAAGTCATAGGCCGCGTTTCCCCGGTAGATCGCACCGACCAAATCGAGTTCGCCGCGCGGGAACAGCACCTCGGTCGCCGCCAGCTCGCCGCGCAGCACCCGTGGGTAGGCGGCCAGGCAGGCGTCGACCAGCGTCACATACGGTTCGGTCTGGGGGAATCGGGCGAGCAGGTCCGCGCGCATCCACGTCGTTCCCGGTGGTGGCCCGGTAACCACGATGGCCTCGCCCTCGCCCCGCACCAATCCGTGCCGGAGCAGGATGTCGAGGCAGCTGGTGAGCAGTCGCCGGAAGCGTGGCAGCGCACCGATTCGACCGCGCACCGATTCGACCGACCACTCCCCCGCCGTAAGCCCGAGGTCGGTCAGTACGCCGAACAGTCGCATCGCCGCGTAGCGCCCCAGCTCCGTTTGTCCGGGCTCGACGATCCCGCCCTGGCGCGGGGTGGACTCGAATCGTGCCACCGCCGCGTCGAATCCCGACTTCGGTGGCGCGATGATCCAGTAATCCCGTTGCTCGAATGGGTAGCCGGGCAGCGGTATCCGTCGGGCTGGTTCGGTCCAGTCGATCGCGGCTCCCGCGACCCACTGTCGTGCCACCTGTTCGGGGGACGTCGCCGACCCGAGTTCCGCCGACCGCGTGGAAGCGCCCGGCGCTCCGGTCACCACGGGACTCGCCTGGTCGCCGAGGTATTGCCCGAGCGCGGTTGCCACCGCATGGGCACTGGTGGCGACGACCGCGAGCCGATACCCGAGCGCGGGCCTGCCGACCTGCAGCGTGCGCACCGCATCGGCGAAATCGGCGGGATCCAGCGCGCGGAAATGCCGCGCCATCGTCTCGGCATAGCGCCGGAGCTGACCGGCCGACCGCGCCGAAAGAACGAAGACCTCCGGTTCGTCCGTCGCCGCGGGCCGCGCCCGCTGGTCGATGAACTCCGCGAGCACCACATGCGCATTCGCACCGCCCGCGCCGAATGCGCTGATCCCCGCACGACGCGGCGCCGCGATGCCGTCGACGGTGGCGCGCGGCCAGTCTTCGAGCTGCTGCGGCAGATGGAACGGCACCGTGTCGAACGCGACCGCGGGATTGAGCTGTGCCGCATGCAAGGTCGGCGCGATGCGGCCGTGCCGGAATTGCAGCAGCACCCTGGTGAGGCCCGCGATACCCGCGGCCGCCTCCAGATGTCCGATATTCGATTTGGTCGAGCCGAGCGCACGCTGCCGCCCATCGCCGCCTGCGTCCCCGAATACCGTTGCCAAGCCAGCGATTTCGATCGGATCGCCGAGGGCGGTGCCGGTGCCGTGCGCCTCGAGGTAGCCGATCGTCCCGGGTTCGACTCGGGCCGCGCGTAGCGCCTCGGTGATCACCTCGGCCTGCGCCCCGGGATGAGGCACGCTGTACCCGGCGGTCTGCCCCCCGTGATTCACCGCGCTGCCCAGCACCAAGCCGTGGATGGTGTCGCCGTCGGCGAGGGCGGTGCGCAGCGGTTTGAGATAGACCGCGCCAACCCCTTCGCCGGGCACGTAACCGTCGGCCCCCGCGCCGAACGGCCTGCACCTGCCGGTGTCCGACACCATTCCCAAACTGCTCAGCAGCAGAAACTTGTCCTGGTGCAGCAGCAGATTCACACCGCCGACGATCGCCGCGTCGCACTCGCCATCCAGCAGACTGCGCCGGGCCAGATGCAGCGCGGTGAGGGACGCCGAACACGCCGTGTCCACGGTGAGGCTCGGCCCGCGCAGGCCGAGAGAGTACGACGTCCGGTTGGCAATAGACGACGGAATCGATGCCACTGCGACCGGATCGCCGTGACGCGTGGCCTCCACGCCGAGCAGCCGGTAGTCGCTCCAGGTCGCGCCGACGAACACGCCGACCCGCCGATCCCGGACGGCAGGATCCTCGTGGTGGTAGCCCGCGTGTTCGAGCGCCGCGTACGCCTGCTGGAGGAACAGCCGCTCCTGCGGATCCATGAGCGGGGCGTGTGCGGGCGGAATTCGAAAGAACTGCGGATCGAAACCGGCCACATCCCGCAGGAATCCACCCGTCATCGGCGGGTCGCCCGCCGAGTGCTCGGCGGCGGTGAGCCACCACCGTTGCGCCGGAACGGGTCCGACCGCGTCGTGTCCGTCGCGCAGGTTGCGCCAGAACTCGTCGAGGGTGTCGGCATCCGGGTAGCGGCCGCTGAAACCGACGATGGCGAGGGTGGTTT
This sequence comes from Nocardia sp. NPDC050713, assembly GCF_040654315.1. Lineage (NCBI taxonomy): Bacteria > Bacillati > Actinomycetota > Actinomycetes > Mycobacteriales > Nocardiaceae > Nocardia > Nocardia sp. NPDC050713. Next base: position 264,037 of record NZ_JBFAHS010000004.1, read on the forward strand.
CGTCCTCTGCTCGGCTACGCTGCGGTATGGGCTCGGCGGGTGTGCCGGAATCCCCCGAGGATATCTCGGTCGGTCTCGCCGCGGGGGTTGTCTGATCCGTACGCAGTCGTGCACGCACGGTGTCCGCGTCGCCCCAGACACAGGCCACTTGGGCGCGATCGGCCGACGCGGACGACATCAGCAGATCGAGTCCGATGTCGGTGGGCAGCAAGCCGATTCCGGCCCGGCGCAGCGCCTCGATCTGCTCGGTGGGCGGGCGCATACCGCCCTCGGCCCACAGCGGCCAATTGATGCTGATCACCCGGGGTGATCCCGCGGTGCGATCGTGCAGTTCGGCGAAGGCATCGAGATACCGGTTCGCCGCCGCGTAATCCGCTTGGCCCGGATTGCCCAGGACTGCGGAGACCGACGAGAACAGCATCAGCAGGCGAGCCTCCGGGACAGCCCTGATCAGCCACTCGGCACCGCAGAGTTTCGGCGCGAGAACGGATCTCGCCGCGGCACCGGGGGTGCTGGCGACCAAACCGTCGCGCAACTCTCCGGCGCCGTGGTACACCGCGTCGATACGTCCGAAGGTAGCGCGTGCGATCGCAACGGCGCGCTCGACGTCGGCGGCGTCGGAGATGTCGGCCCGTACGTGAACGGCTTCGCCGCCGAGGCCGGTGATCTCGGCGAGCAGCCTTGCCCCCGACTCGTCGAGCGGACCGCGCGATACCAATACCAGCCTGGCTCGGTACTCGCGGGCGAGCCTGCGGGCGAGCTGTTTGCCGATGCCACCGAAGCCGCCGGTCACCATCGCCACCAGGCGTTGTTCGAGCTGTGGGGCGGTCGTTCCCGTCGCGGCGACGGAGATTTCGCGTGGCGTCCGGACCTCGCGGCGGCCCGCGCGGTAGCGGATCTCGGTCGCCGGGTCGTGATCTATGGCGAGCTCGGTAGCGATCACGGCGTCGAAATCGGCTGCCGTATCACACAGTACGGCCCGGACAATCGGCCGGGGCAGCTCGAGCCGGACGGTGCGCGCGAATCCACCGATCAGTGCGCTGCTGAGCGTTCCCGGGGTGGACGCTGCCGAAAGGGCCAATACACGGTGCGCAGGTGCGTCCGGCGCATCCGCCATGGCCCGCACCAGCTCGCGCAGCGGGAGGTACACCTGCTCCGTGATCCGGTGCGGGTCGATCTCGGCTCCGGCGAGGCGTTCGCTCCACAGGTACACCGCCGCGTCGAAGGAGAGGCGTCGGGTGGACAGCTCGGTGAGCAGTGACCGCAGGTGCTGTGGGTCGGCGGGATCGACAACGAATTCGGAGGTACCGGAGACGAATTCATCACCGGGCCGGACCCGGATGACCGTTGCCCGTCCCCGGTGCCGATACGGCTGGTCCGCGGTGTCGAAGACGAGCAGGCTGCCGGGTTCCCGCCGCGGATGTGGCGAATCCGCAGGCTGCCAGTCGAATCCGAAGGTGATCAGGCTGTCGCGATGCGGTTCGGTCGGTTGCACTGCCACCGGCTCCGTGGTGGCCGCACGGTATCGCGAGCCGACGGTGTCGGCCAGATGCCCCGCGAGCGCATCGATGGTCTGGTACTCGAACAGCAGAGTCGGGTAGAGCGGTTCACCGACCCGCGCCTCCAACTCCGAGGTCAACCGCAGTAGTCGGCTCGAATCGAGTCCGAGTTCATAGAAACCCACGTCGGTCGCGATGCCGGTGGAGTCGACGGCCATCTCGGCGGCGACGAGCGCCGCCAGGTCCGCGGTGATCACCGCGAGCGGATCCCGCGTATCCGCCCGATGGCTCGGCGCGGATTCGGTGTGGGCCGGTGCCGGTCCGATCGGACCGGTCGAAGCCGCGACCGGTGACATCGTCGCCGTCGGCTGTGCCGCGTCGGACTCGGTCAGCAACCGATGGATATCCGCGCTGCCTCGAACGCGTTTGGAGGTCAGCCGGTATTCCGCGATCGCGCGGCCGGCCTCGTCGTACAGCTGCACATCCGCCCGCAACAGATCCTGCGCGTGGCCGCGGACCGCGGCACGCACGAACACCCGCTCCGGCGTCGGGCGCCACGCCCTTACCTCGCTGAAGTGGATCGGAATGAACGCGCTGTCGTCATCGATGCCCAGTCGACGCGGATCGACGAAGGGCACGATCGTCGACGCGTCCAAGAACGTCGGATGCAGCAGGAATCCGGGCAGGGACGCCGCCCCTTCCGCACCGAGCGTCAACTCCGCGGTCACCACCTCCTCATGGCGACCGAAAACGCCTGCGGCGCACATGAAATCGCGATGCTCGATGCCACGACTACCGCTCTGCCGATACATCTCGTCCAGGCCACGGGCCGCGACCAGCGCGGCCCGGAGCGCACCCGGCTCCGCGGGTTCCGGATCGGAGAATGAATCAGGCTGCGCGACAACGCATTCGGCGACCAACTCGATCGGACCGGTCGGCACGCCCGAGTCGAGCCGCTGCACATCGATGCGAACGCGACCGCTGCTCGCCTCCACCCGGAACGCGACGCGGACCGCGCCGCCGGTGTCCAACGCGACCGGCCGATGGAAGAACGCCTCCCGGATCACCAGGTCCGCCGGTGCGTGGCCGGCCGCCATCGCGGCACGCATAATCATGTCGAGATACACCACGCCGGGCAGGATCCGCACGCCGTGCACCCGATGGTCGCGCACCACGGGATCGTCCGCGAGGACGGTGGTGGCAAAACTGTTCAGCTCGATCCCACTCATACCAGCGGCTCCACACGCAGAAAGGACGTGGTCGGCGCGGGCGTGGTGGGCGCCGAAGGAAGCACGATCCGGGACCCGGGATCGGTCGATCTGCTCGGAACCGTTTTCGGCAGCATGAAGCTCCTCTTGCGGAAGACGGGAGGCGACAACGGGTTACGCACCGGACGGTGCGCCGCAGGGGCCTCTTCGACGATCAGGTGTGCGTTGGTGCCGCCGAACCCGAACGAGCTGACGCCCGCGGCACGGGGCCTGCCGTCGGCGCTGCGCCACGGGCGCAGCTCGCGGTTGATGTACAGCGGTGACCCGGTGAACGCGAAACGCGGGTTGAGGTTCTCGCAATGCAGCGAAGGCGGCAGCGCGCCATGGTGCACCGCGAGAATCGTTTTCACCGCACCGGCGATCCCGGCGGCCGAAAGCAGGTGGCCGATATTGGTTTTCACACTGCCGACCGCGCACGGCTCCGGACCGCGGGAACGGTCGCCGAGCACGGTCGCCAAGGCCTTCAGTTCGATCGGATCACCGATCATGGTGCCGGTGCCATGTGCTTCGACGTAGCTCAGTGCGTCGGGCGACATGCCCGCCGCGTCGAGGGCGGCGGTGATGACCTCGATCTGCGCGTGCATATTGGGGGTGGTGATGCCCATCGTGTGCCCGTCGTTGCCGATCGCCGAGCCGCGCAGCACCGCGTAGATCCGGTCCCCGTCGCGGACCGCGTCGTCGAGTCGCTTGAGCAGCAGCAGTGCCGCGCCCTCGCCCGGCACGAAACCGTCGGCGTGCTCGGAGAAGGTGGCGCAACGACCGTTCGGGGACAGCACGCCTGCCGCGGCCAGCGTCAAGAACGGCGTCTCGTCCAACAGCACCTCGACACCACCCGCCAGTGCCGCGTCGAGTTCGCCCGCGCGCAGCGCCTGACAGGCCAGGTGCACCGATACCAGCGACGACGAGCAGGCGCTGTCCAGTATGAGATTGCCCGCGTGCCAATCGAAGTAGTCGGAGATGCGGGCGGCGATGAAGTTCTGCCCGATGCCGACGATAGTGTGCCGGTCGGCGACCGGGATGCGGTTGAAGTAGTTGGCCGTGCGGCTGCCCGCGTACACCCCGATCCGGCGGCCCGCGAGTTCGTCGCGGCGATATCCGGCATCCGCGGTCGCCAGGACGGACGCTTCCAATAGCAACCGCTGCAGGGGATCCATTTGCCAGGCGAGCTCGTCACTGATCCCGAAGAACTCGGGGTCGAACAGATCGACGCCGTCGACGAAGCCGCCCCACTTGCTATTGGTCAGTCCCTGACCACCGGTCGGGCGGTAGTACCTCGCCGGATCCCAGCGCGCCGGATCGACCTCGCGGATGCCGGATTCGCCGGTGGCGAGCATGCGCCAGAACGCGTTCGGGTCGTCCCCGCCCGGCAAGCGGCAGCCGATGCCGACGACGGCGATCGGTGCCACCGATCCACCGCGCCCCTGGTCCGATGCCGGAAGCCCGCCGGTGCGGTGCGCGCCGTCGCCATTGGTCGCGGCATGGCCGACTGTGCGCGCTGGACCTCGAGCAGCCTGGGGTGCGGTCGGATTCGAATGCGATGTCGCGGCGAACAGTTCCGGATGCTGTTCGGTCAGCAAGTCGGCCAGTGCGTCCAGTGTCGGGTACTCCAGCACCAGTGCGGGGTCGAAGGGCTGTCCGGTCACCTTTTCGATGCGGCGTACCGCGGAGGCGATGAGCACGGAGTCCGCGCCGTACTCCTCGAAGCGCTTGTGCCCCTCGAAGCGGGCGGGAGCCAGCTTCAGCTCGTCGGAGAAGATTTCCAGCAAGTCTTGATATGCCCGGCCCCGCCCGCCGCGTGGAGCGGCGTCGACGGCAGGCGGGGCCGCGGCCGATGTCGACGGCACGGCGGGCTTCGACGGGCGGAGCGAGAGTTGCAGTGGTGCACCGTGATAGGGCAACACGACCGGTGTATCGGCCACGCCGAGGATGCCGTCGAGGAGATCGAAACCCGCCGCGGCCGTCATCGTCGGCAGCCCGGTCGACCGGTACGCCGACGTCGTCACCTCACCGAACCCGGTGCCGCGGAAGGACGGCCACTGGATCGAACGGAACCATGTCCTTCCCTTGGCGTGCTGGGCCTCGGCGAACCGGTCCAGGTGTGCGTTGGCCATGGCATAGTCCGACAACCCGACCGCGAGGCCGGGCAGGACGGCCGAGACCGAGGAGAACAGCACGAAGAAGTCCGGCCGATCCACGGCGAGCGCCTCCGCCAGCACCTCCGTTCCGGAGATCTTCGGCGCCAGTACGTCCGCGACCGCAGGCGCGGTCTTGCGGACGAACGCGGGACTCTCCGCGGAAACGCTTCCCGCGCAATGCAATACCCCGCCGATCGGGCCCAGCTCGCGCCGGACCTCCGCGAAGAATCGGGCCAGTGCCGCCTCGTCGGTGAGGCTGCCGAAATAGGTGCGTATCGCGACGCCTCGGTCACGCAGCGCGGCCAGCCGCCGCACTTTTTCCGCCTGCGGGCCGTCGGTGCCGGCCAGCCGAGACCATTCGGATTCGGGCGGCAGCGGCTCCCGTCCGAGGACGACCAGCCGCCGGGCGCCGCGTTCTACGAGCATGGCCGCGAACTCCGCGCCCAAGCCGCGGGTTCCGCCGGTCACGACATAGGTGCGTGCGGGATCCACGACGAGTCCGGGGCGCGGCGTCACCGATTCGAGCCCGATGGTCTCGCGCCGCCCCGCCAGGTACCGCACGCGCGGAGCACCATCACCGACCGACGCGCATTCCGCACCCAGGATCTCGATCAGCGACTTCGGATCCGCGCAGACAGTGGCACGGTGGTCCACCAGATGCACAGTTCGGGTGTGCACGTCACCGATCTCGTCGGCGAGGGCCGCGACCAATCCGGCGAGCGGCGTGCACTCCGGACCGTCGATGCCCGGGTGCCCCGCTGCCATGTGCAGCAGGATCAGGGCGCCCGCTCGGGCGTCGATCACTGCCTGGTACAGGCCCATTCGGCCGAGATCCGTCGTCGGCCGGTGTCCCGAAGGCAGCGGGACGAGGTCGCAGAGATCGATCACGCTGTCGGTGTCCGGGTATCGCGCCACCAGTGCACGGCCGAGCTGGGCGCCCGCGGCGAAGTCGGCGCGGGCGAGGCCATCGCCATGTGGGGCATCGGTGACCCGGATCAGACGCTGCGGATCGCCGAACGTCGCCATGAGCGTCTCGACCAGGGATGCGGGTGTCTCGGCGTCGTACAGGACCAATGGCCGACGGTCGCGTACATCACCGCGGTCGGGTTCCGCGGGCTGCCACACGGGCGCCAGTGCGCGCTGCTGCTCGCGAGGGGTGCCCGTTTCCAGGACCGCGGCCGAGCCCTCGTCTGCGGCCGCTACGTCGGGGATCCAGTAGCGTTCGCGGGCGAACGGGTAGGTCGGCAGGGGGATGCGGCGATGGGGTCCGTTCTCGCGCACGGTCTCCCAATCGATCTCGCGGCCGTCGAGCCAGCCCGCGACGCGGTCGTCCGCGGCCGCACGCGCCGTACCGCGTGCGCCGGGCGCGTCCTCGACCCAGGCGCGGACCGCCGCGCGGAGCTCGTCGAGATCGCGGGCTGTGAACGCGGTCCGTGCGGTGCCCGTCAGCCTGCCGACCTGCATGGTGTACGCCAGGTCGGCCAGGTTCGGTTGCCGGGTGGAGAGGAAACGGTCCAGTGCGGCAACGTATTCGGTGAGGCGCTCGGTGTCCCTGGCCGACACGGGCACGACTTGATCGCCGTACCACCGGGTGGCGGGCCGCTGATCCACATACTCCTCGAGCACGACATTCGCATTGGATCCCCCGGCGCCGAATGAGCTGATCGTCGCTCGTCGCGGCTGCCCGGGACCACCGGACGGCCACGGCAGCGGTCGATCGGGAATCCGGAACGAAGTGCTAGCGAAGTCGATGTTCGGGTTGGGTGGGGTCGCGTGCAGTGAAGGCACGATGGTCTCGTGGCGCAGCTGGAGCAGCACCTTGGTCAATGCCGCCACGCCTGCCGCGGCTTCCAGATGCCCGACGTTGGACTTCACCGAACCGATGGGCAGCTCGGTCCGCCCGGTGCCACCGAATACCTTTGTCAGACCCGCGATTTCGATCGGGTCGCCGAGGGCGGTCCCGGTGCCGTGCGCCTCGATGTAGGACACGGACTCCGGATCGACGCCGCCGTTGCGCAATGCCGAACGGATCACCGCCGCCTGCACCGTCGGATTGGGCACCGTGAAGCCGTTCACCCGGCCGCCATGGTTCACCGCGGTGCCCTTGATGACCGCGTGGATGGTGTCGCCGTCGGCCTCGGCGTCGGCCAGCGGCCGCAGCACCACCGCGCCGACACCCTCACCGGCCACATACCCGTCGCCGCCCGCCCCGAAGGAACGGCAGCGCCCGTCGGTCGAGGCGAACTGCCCCTGGCTCAACGCCACGAACTTGTACGGGTGCAGCGACAGGTTCACCCCGCCGACCACGGCCAACCGGCACTCCCCGGTCCGAAGACTCTGGCAGGCCAGGTGCAGCGCGGTCAGCGACGACGAACAGGCGGTGTCCACCGCCATGCTCGGCCCCTGGAAATCGAGCGCGTGTGACACCCGGTTGGCGACGCTCCAGAAGGTCGACGCGGGCAAGGTCCCGCGTCCCAGCCGCGATTCCTCCGCGCCGAACATCTGGTACGTGCCCCACATGATGCCGACGAACACCCCGGCCTCCTCGGGACGCAACCCGCCCCGCGCCAGATCCGCCCTCGAATGCCCCGCGTCTTCCAAAGCGGCCCAGGCAGTTTGCAGGAACAGCCGCTCCTGCGGATCCATCACCTCCGCCTCGCGCGGCGAGATCGCGAAGAAGAGCGGATCGAAACAATCGACATCGTCGAGGAACCCGCCCCACTTGGTGTAGGAGGTATGCGGGTTGTGCCGGTCGGGGACGAAGTACCGCGAATGATCCCACCGCTGCCGCGGAATCTCGGTAATGCAGTCGCGTCCCTCGAGCAGCACCCGCCAGTACTCGTCCAACCCGTCCGCCCCCGGATACCGGCCGCTCACACCCACGATGGCGATGTCCCCGACGCCATCGCTCGGGTGCTCCCGCCGGGACGGCGCGGAGAACGAGAGACCGCCTACCCGAACCGTTTCCGAATCCACGTCACTCCTCGCGGCCGCATACGCACCGTTCTCGTCGTGTGCGAGACCCGCCGCCCGATCTTCCCCATGCCGGACACCGTTCGATGCGGGCGCGCCGGGGCCGAAAGTCTCCGCGGGAACGTCGCGCTGTGGTGGTCGCGAAATCGCATCCCGGGCCTGCCCTGCCTGCGAACTCGCCGTGGACGAGTCGCGGTGCCGCGAATCCGGCTGTCGGCCCGCGGGGCCCAATTGCACGAGCAAATCGATGACCGCGCGCGGGGTCGGGTATTCGAAAGCCAGTGTGGCGGGCAGGCGATGCCCGACGGAGCGGGACAGCTCGTCCCGGATCTCGATGGCCGCGACGGAATCCAGGCCGAGTTCGTGCAGTGGACGATCGAGGTCGGCATCGGGGGCAAGGCCGACACAGCGCCGGACCAGTGCCGCCATCTCGGTATCGACATCGGTTCGATCCTGGGTGGGCGGGCGCTGCACCGCGACGGAAGACGGGCCGGGCGGCAGTGTGTCGCCACCGGCGAGACCCGCCAGCACGTCGGGGGGCTCGACGCCGGACCGGTGCAGGGTGGACAGGTCGAGCGGCAGCGCCGTGAGCGCACCGCTGGCCGAATCTATGGTGTGCGAAAGGATTTCGAGCGCACGTCGATCGGAAAGCAGCTGGTAGCCACGGCGGGACAGGCGTCGCACATCGCCATCGCCGAGCCGGTCGACCATGCCGGTTCCGGCCCAAGGGCCCCAGGCGATCGACAGCGCGGGTAGGCCTGCGGCGCGGCGCAGCTCGGCCAACCCGTCCAGGAACGCGTTGGCCGCACTGTAACTCGATTGGCCGGGCAGGCCGACCACCGCCGACGCCGAGGAGAACAGCAGGAAGAACCGCAGTGGGCGCGGTGCGGTCAGCTCGTGCAGATGCCAGGCGCCGTGCAGTTTCGGCGCGAACACCCGGCCCAGTCGCGTCGCGGTCTGCTCGGCGATCACCCCGTCATCGAGCACACCCGCCAGGTGAACCACGCCGGCCAGCGGTGGGAGTTCACGGTCGATCCAGTCCAGTGTGGCCGCGACCGCGGCACGGTCGGCCACGTCGAGGGCGCGGACTTCGACACGCGCGCCACGTGCCCTGAGCTCGGTGATCAGCTGGATCGCCGTGGCGTCCGGTGCGCCCCGACCGGCCAGGACCAGGCTGCGCGTGCCGCGGTCGACCAGCCAGCGGGCCAAGGCCCGGCCGATTCCGCCCAGTCCCCCGGTGATCAGCACCGTCTGCGCGGTGGCCGCGTCGAGGAAATCGTCCCGTCCCGGTCGGTGTCGCTGTGCCGGAACAAGCCGCGGCAGCAGCCGCCTTCCGCCACGCAGCGCGAGTTGCCGGTGCGGTGCGGTCGCGAGTATTTCGGCGACGACGGCGTCCGCGTCTGCTGCCGATTGTTCGTCGAGATCGATGATCCGGCAGCCGATTTCATGCTGCTCTAGTTGCGCGCTCCGGGCAAAGCCCCAGACTGCGGCTTGGTCCGGCGCGACCCGATCGGACGTGTCCACTCGCTGCCCGTTGCGGGTGAGGAACCACACCGCGGCTTCGCCGGTGCGGGCCGCGGCCTGCACGAGGTGCAGTGCGCCGACGACCGCCTGCTGAGCCCGATCCGGCGTCGCGGCATCGGTCTCGACCACCGGTGTCGTGTAGACGATGCCGCGCAGCGGCGTCCGCCCGTCCCCTGCCGCACCGAGCAAGGCCCGCACCGCCGCCGGTACCCCGAGGTCCACGTCGAACTCGTCGTCCGCGCGGAACCCGAACCCGCTGCCGGGCCGCGCCACCGCGCATTGCGCGCCCGAGGCCCGCAGGCGAGCCGCGATAGCGTCGCCCGGTCCGTCCGCGGCGCCGACGACGAGCCAGCGGCCCACCGCGGCGCCGGATGCGACCGGCCCGGCGTCCTGCCAGGCCATCCGGTAGACGTCCCGGAGCGCCGCGTCGCCGCGCGTACTTTCGGTGGCCATCCGCATCACTCGCAGACCGTCCGCGATCAGCACCGGAGCACCCTCCTCGTCGAGCAGTCGAACCTCGGCGACACACAGCTGTGGCGTCTGCTCGAGGACGCGCACCTGAGCGAATCGGACTCGCCCACCCACGGCTCCAACGCTCACCCGATCGATGGCAAGGGGCACCCAGGTGTGCCGCTCCCCCGTCTGCGGCGCCATCGCGGCATAGGTCGCCTGGAAGGCCGCATCGAGCACGGCAGGATGCACCATGTCGGCGCCGGGATCGGTATCGGGATCCGACAGCCTGACCACGGCTTCTCGATCACCGGTCCGGACCTCGACGACGCGCCGGAACGCGGGACCGTAGTGCAGACCGGCCGCGGCGAGCATCCGATAGAAGTCGTCGGCGGATTGCCGTGCGGCGCAACGATTCAGCAGATCGGCGAGGGTGACTTCGGCGGCGGTTCGGATGGCGGCGGCGCTGACCTGCGCACGGGCGTGGGTGCGCCAGCCGTCCGCCGTTCGGCTCGCGACCTCCACGGCGAGACCATCGGGATCGGGCGCGAACCGCACCTGAACGGGATGGTCCTTCGTGATCGTCAGACCGCTGGCGATCACGAGATCCTCGATCGCGACGACCTCGGCGCCGGTCACCTCCCGCGCCGTCGCCACGATGGTGGCGACGAACCAAGCGGCGGGAACCACCACATCGCGATCGACCACGTGATCGGCCAGATAGTGCGGTGCGGCTGGGGCGAGGGTCAGGGCGAAATGCGTGGAATCCCCCGGCAAATCGAGACGACGCGGGACGTAGGGAAGGGGCGTGTTCACTCCTGCTGCCTGCGCGGTAGCGGTCGATCGAAGACCGGCATCTCCGGGGCGGTGTGTGGTCGCGTCGTGTTCGTCCGAGCCGAGCGCCCGCGCCCTCTGCGGCTGATCGGCCCAGTAGCGCTGCCGCTGGAAAGGGTAGGTCGGAGCGAGTATCCGTCGCCGTGCGTGCGGCCGGTGCACGCGTTCCCAATCGATGGTCACCCCGCCGACATAGAGCTGCGCCAGCGCATTCGCCGTCATCTCCCGGTCGTCGCGGCCGCGACGCAGTGCTGCGACAAACCTCGCGGTGCTCTCGATCGCACGACCGCCCAGCGTGGAAAGTGTCGGCTGCGGCCCTATTTCGAGGAATACGCCGATACCGAGTTCCTCGAGGGCCCGCATTCCCTCGGCGAAGCGAACCGGCTGCCGAGCATGTGTCGCCCAGTACTCTGCGGTGAGCTCTCCGGCGCACAAAGGCGCGCCGGTGACATTCGAGATCAGCGGGATCGCGGGGTCCCGCCACACGATGCGCCGGGCGGCGTCGGCCAGATCGTCGAGAATCGGGTCCATCAGCGGTGAATGGAACGCATGCGACACATCGAGGGCGCTCGCGCGAATTCCCGCTGCTGCCACATCATCGCGCAGCAGCTCGAGTGCGCGGCGCGGTCCGGCGACGACGATCTGAGCCGGGCTGTTGAATCCGGCGATCGCCACCGCGGGCTCGTAGCGTTCGAGCAGCCGGGCGATCGTCGCCGGATCGGCCTCGACCGCCAGCATCGCGCCGCCATCCGGCAGGCTCTGCATCAGTCTGCCGCGGACGGCGATCAACCGCAGCGCATCGTCTACCTGCATCGCCCCTGCCGCGCACGCGGCCACATATTCGCCGACACTGTGGCCGAGCACCGCGGCGGGCGTAATCCCCCAGTCGCGCCACATCTCCCACAGCGCCCACTCCACCGCGAACAGCACCGGCTGGGTGAACACAGTCCGGCTGAGGACCTCCGCGGACCCACGGTCGGCGTACAAGGCATCGAGAAGTCCGATACCGTCCGCGATCGGCCCCAGGACATCATCGCAGTGCCGCAGCGCCCGCCGGAACACCGGTTCGGACTCGAACAACCCCCGGGCCATACCCGGATATTGCGATCCCTGCCCGGTGAACAGCAGTGCGACCTTCGGTGCGGCCGAGGTCCGCTCGACCCGGCCGCGCACCGCGGACCGCATATCCGCTGCCGCAGCGCGCAATCGAGCGGCGGCGGCGTCCGCCGTTTCGGCGACCACCGCCAGGCGCTCCTCGAAGTGGGTGCGCCCGCTCGCGGCGGTGTAAGCGAAATCGGCTAGCTCGCCACCGCTCCCACCCAACCGGTCCGCCCAGCGCTTCGCCGACTCGACCAGTGCGACGTCGTCACGTGCCGACAGCACCAGTACCTGCGGCGCCGAATCAGACGGGGTACGAGCCGATTCCGGTGCTGGCTGCCGCAGAATGAGGTGTGCATTGGTACCGCTCATTCCGAACGAGCTGATACCGACCGTGCGGCCATGACCGGTCTCCGGCCACGCACGGGGCTCCCGCACAACCTCCAGCGGCAGCGCCGACCAGTCGATCAGCGGATTCGGCGTGTGGAAATGCAGGCTCGGCGGGATCTTCGCGTGCTGCATCATCAGCACGGCCTTGATCACACCTGCGACACCGGCCGCCGCTTCGGTGTGCCCGATGTTGGTCTTGACCGAACCGATCAGCAATGGCGCGGCGCGGTTCTCGCCGTAGACCTCGGCAAGCGCCGTCGCCTCGATCGGATCACCCAATGGTGTGCCGGTGCCGTGAGCTTCCACGTAGTCGACCTCATCGGGTCGAATTCCGGCCTGTGCCAAGGCATCGCGGATGACCCGCTGCTGGGCCGGTCCGTTGGGCGCGGTGAGCCCATTGGACCGGCCGTCATGATTCACCCCGATGCCGTGAACAACCGCGAGCACCTGGTCGCCGCGCCTGCGGGCCGCGGACAGCCGCGTCAGCACCAGGACACCGCAACCGTCCGCGCGGACATAGCCATTGGCATCGGCGTCGAATGCCCGCGAACGGCCGTCGGGCGACAACGACGCGAGACGGCAGAACCCGATCGTGGTCTCCGGGGCCAGCTGCAGATTGACGCCGCCAACCAGTGCCAGATCGCAGCGCCCCGCCCGCAGGCCGTCCCACGCCGACTGCACGGCGACCAGCGACGAGGAGCACGCCGTGTCGAGGGTGACCGCCGGACCCTGCAACCCGAGCGCGTAGGCCACCCGCCCGGCTGCGACGCTCGGCGCCGAACCGATCACCGAGTAGGCGCCGATCGAGACCGGATCCGTTGCCTGTGTCGGTGTTCCGGCGTACTCACTGAAGCACAAGCCGACGAACACACCGGTCCGGCTGCCCGCCAAACTTCCCGGCGCCCGTCCGGACCGCTCCAGCGCCTCCCAGCTCGTTTCTAGGAGCAGCCGCTGCTGTGGATCCATGGCCCTGGCCTCGGCCGCGCCGATGCCGAAGAAGGCGGGATCGAATTCGTCGGCGCCGTCGACGAATCCACCCCACCGCGTGTACATCGTGCCGAGGGCGGCGGGGTCCGGATCGTAGAAGGCGTCGACGTCCCACCGCTGCGGCGGCACCTCGGTGATCGCGTCCCGGCCCGCCCACAGCATGTCCCAGAACTCCTCCGGGGTACGGACGCCGCCCGGGAACCGGCAGGCCATGCCGACGATAACGATCGGGTCGTCGTCCTCCTCGCCGATGGGCGCGGCGTCAGGGGCGTCTCGGTCGCGACGGACGGCGCTCGCGACCCGGTAACCGCTCTTCGGGCGTTCGGGGTGACCTGCGCGGTCCGAATGATCGAGCTGACCCGCACCGTTGGAGTCGTTGAGCCGGTATTCGCTCTTCGGGCGGTCGAGATGATCCGCACGGTCCGAATGGTCCGCCTGACCCGCACCGTTGGAGTGATCGACCCGGTAGTCAGTATCTTTGTGCTGCAACAACTTCGCGATATCACGCACGGTCGGATAGTCGAAGACGAGTCCGACGGGTAGAGGTGCGCCGATCTCAGCTGCCAACGCGGCGCGCAACTCCATCCCGGTGAGCGAGTCGACACCGATGTCGTGCAACGGCATATCGGGATCGATTTCGGTGGTCCGATCGAGTACGCGCATCGCGACTCGCTGCACGACCGCTATCCAGGGAGCCGTATCGCTCTGCGTATCAGTGCTTCCCGAAGGACTCCGCCCCGCCGTCTGCCGCGAAGTGGTATCAGCATCGGTAGGTTGCGTGTCTCGCATCGACTCCCGTTTCGCTTCCATGGCTGTACCGCGGCCCGGATAAGCGCGGTACCAACGATCGGCCGCGAAATCGAAGACGCCGGGACAAGGACTGTCGACCGTCAGCAATCGGTCCAACGCCGCGGTGGCGTCCGTCGCACGCAGCGGCGGCAGCCCCCGTCGATCGAGTCGCCGCGTGAGCTCGGGTCGCCCCGCGGCCATCCCGACATCGGCAAAGGGTCCCCACGCGATGCTCAGCGCGGGCAGCCCGTCGGCGCGCCGCCGCCACGCCAATGCGTCCAGTGCCGCGTTGGCGGCGGCATAGTTCGCTTGCCCCGGAGTGCCGAGCCAACCCGCGACCGACGAATAGGTGATGAACAGGTCCAGTTCCATGCCGCGTGTCAACTCGTCCAGGTGTCGGGCCGCAAGGTATTTCGGTCCGAGGACGGCCTGGAAACGAGGCCAGGACAATTCGGTGGCGACACCGTCGTCGAGCACGCCCGCGCAATGGACAACGCCACGCAGCGGTGGCAACCCCGATTCATCGATCTCGGCCAGCAGCTCGGCCACCGCTTCCCGGTGCGCGACGTCGACTCGACGGGACACCACGCGAACGCCGTCGGCACGCAGCGAAGCCATGAGCCGTTCACCCGCGTCGTCCGGTCCGCGCCTGCCGACCAGCAGCAGCGTGCGCGCCCCGTGTGCGGCGAGCCACCGTGCCGCTGCCGCGCCGAGTCCGCCGAATCCCCCCGTGACCAGGTAGGTGCCGGTGCCCACGACAGTTCGGGCGCCGTCGGTAGCCTGATGGGTGGTCCTGCCTCGCAGCACAATCGGGCTCGCGTGATGACGCTGCCACATGGCACTGAACGCGGTCTCCGCGTCGTCCGCCTCGTGCACCGCCGGTTGCCAGGCGGCCAACGTACCGTTGCCGAGCAGTTCCAGCACCGTGCGCAAGATCGTGCCCAGACGTTCCGGACCGGCCGAAGCCGGGTCGACCACTCGGTAATCGATGCCGTGCCCGGCCGGTCCCCCGTGCTCTCGCCGAGACTGACCTGGATCATCGATGTCGATGAATCGGCCGCGCGGGCCGACGATTTCCGCGGCACGCGTGGTGAACTCACCGGCGATCGCGTTGAGGACGATATCGGCTCCCCGGCCGCCGGTGAGCGCGTGGAGTTGGTCGGCGAGGCCGTGCACGCGCCAGGTGTCGACCTGCGGGATATCGAGTCCGACGCCCGCCGCCCATCGACCGAGGGCGCGGGTGCCGAGCACGTGCGCCCCCGCCCACGCGGCCAACCGCACCGCCGCCATGCCGATTCCGTCCGCGGGAGCGTGCACCAGCACGTGTTCGCCCGCGCGCAGACCCGCCACCTCGAACAGTCCGTACCACGCGGTCACGAACGCGGCCGGGATGCTCGCGCCTTCGGTGAACGTCATCGCCTCGGGCAGCGGAGCCACCAGCCGGTGGTCCACCGTGACGTAGCGCGCGAAACTGCCACTCGCCAATGCCACCACCCGATCACCGACGCGGAATTCGGTGACGCCGTCGCCCAGCGCGGTGACATAGCCCGAGCATTCCATGCCGAGCGGCGCGGGGGCGTCCGGGTGAGTGCCCAGCGCCAGCCATAGGTCACGGGCGTTCAGACCGGTGGCTTCGACCGCGATTTCCACTTCGCCCGCCTCCGGCGCGGGACGGGCGGTCGAATCCCAGTGCAGTCGGCCGAGATCACCGGATCGGTGGGCCCTCAGGCGGTAGTTGGCCGCCACATCCGAATCCACCACTCCGTCCACCAGGTGGGCGGCGAGCCACCGGCCATCCCGGACGGCGAGTTCACGGTCTTCGATCCCGCTGACCAAGCCATCGATGACCAGCGCCACGTCGACGGCACGGTCCGCCTCCAGATCGACCAACCGACAACCGAATTCGGGATGCTCCGTGGCGAGGGCGCGCCCCAGCCCCCACATCAATGCCTGCTCGGGGTCGGGGCGGTCGGAGTTCGAGACGCGTTGGGCACCCACAGTGAACAAACACAGCGTGGACGGCACGCGACCGACACCGTCCAGCGAGCGAGCGAGTCGCAGCACCGTGCCGACCCGGACCGCCGCGGAACCGGTGGTCCACGCGTAGGCGATGCCACCCAGCGGTGCTCCGGCGAGGAATTCCTCGAGGTTCGCCTCGGCGGGATCGACCGACAGCCCTCGGCCGAGAACATCTTCCGGGCGAACCACGCGTGTCCGGATATTCCGCGCCGACAGCCCGGCGGCGACGGCATCCCCCGCCGGTCCGTCGCTGAACACCAGCCATCGACCTGCCGAGTCCTGGCCTGTGGAGAACTGTTCACCGATCGGTGTCCACTCGAGATGATGGAGCAGCCGATCGACCTGGGCTGCCGCCTGCTCGGGACCAGCGGACTCCACGCGCACGCCCGAGGTTCGCCCCACCCGTGGGGTGTCGGTACCCGCGGCCGCGATGAGGCACGCGCCGCCGATCGTCGCGATCGTGCGTCCGGCACTGTCGATCAGCATCGCGTCACCGGCGATCACTCGCTCGCTGCGATCGGTCACCCGAACGTGGCAGCGGAGACGGTCGCCGACGGCAACCGCACTGCTGGACAGCGTGATTCGATCAATCGAAGCAGGCAGAAACAGCCCGTCCGGATCGGCGGTCAACACGATGCTGTGCAAACAGGCGTCGAGCAGAACCGGATCGAGCGAACCCGACTCGCTCGTAGCGAACGACCGCAGCGAGGTCTCGGATTCGGTGGCGCTGATCCGCCGGAACGCGGCGGCACACCGGTAGTCCTCGCCCAACCACAGACCCAGCTCCGCCACCCGGTCGTAGTAGGAAGGCCAGACCGCGAGAGCCTCCGCGCTGTCGACGTAGTCGCCGCCGCGATACGGAACAGACCCCGCATCGCCGCCGATCGCCCGCAACGCCGCCCGAGCGAAGGTGGTTGGTTCACCGCCGCCGGAGTCACTGAGGAACCGCACTTCGTATCCGCTCGCCGCAGGCTCCATCCGCACCTCGACCGCACCGGCGGACCGGACCGCGAGCGGCGAGGTCAGCCTCAGCCGGGTGACCTCCCACCGATCGGCGCCGGGCAGTTCAGCCGCGATCCCGGCGAGTCGCGCGCCCACCCAAGCGGCGGGAACCGTTGGCACACCGTGCAACCGATGGCCACTGAACATCCCCGGCTCGACCACCAACACCCTGGTCGACAACCCGCCGACCGGCGGTGCAGGCGCAACGTCATCGACCGACCCTGGGCGCGTCGGATTGTCGACCTGGCGCGAAGGGGCGCGGTCATGGACCGACCGCGGGAATGACCGATCGTCGGGCGCGAGGTCATCGACCGGCCGCGAGGCCCCGAGGTCGAGCCAATGCCGCTTCCGCTGGAACGGATACGTCGGCAGTTCGATTCGCCGCCATGGTCGTTCGGAATACAGTGTGTGCCAATCGATATCGGCTCCTTCGACGTACCGACGCGCTGTCGCCGCCGACTCGCCGGAGCCGGTGGCCAGGTCCGCGACCGTGCCTGCGGCGCTGCTCCCGGTCGCCACCGACTCGAGGGCCGCGCGCAGTTGTGCGGCGGTGTCGACGACGATCGCCACTCGGGCGGCGAAATGCGTGCGGCCGGTATTCGCCGAGGCGCAGAGGTCACGAAGTCCGGTGTCGGGGTGTGCGGTCAGGAAATCCAGGTATCGAGTGGCCAGGCCACGCAATGCGTCCGCACTCTTCGCGGACAGGGCCAGCAGGTGCTCGCCCGCATCGTCGGGAGTGTCGGCGTGCGAAACAGCAGGGGGTTCTTCGAGTACCACGTGCGCATTCGTCCCGCTGATACCGAACGCGCTCACCCCCGCCCGGCGTGGCCGTGACGAGCGCGGCCACGCCCGTTCTTCGGCGACGACCCGCACATTGATGTCGTCCCAATCGATGTGCGGATTCCCGGACCGGAAATGCAGGGACGGTGGAATCCGGTCGTGTCGCATGGACTCGACCACCTTGATGATGTTGGCGATTCCGGCCGCGGCCTGGGTGTGCCCGATATTCGATTTCACCGAGCCGATCAATAGCGGTGCGCTGCCGAGCCGTTCGCCGGTCAGCGCCGAGGCGAGCGCGTTCACTTCGATCGGATCGCCGAGCGCCGTTCCCGTGCCGTGCGTCTCGACATAGTCGATATCCGCCGCCGTCAGCGTCGCGTCCGCCAGCGCCGCCCGGATAACCCTTTCCTGCGCGGGCCCATTCGGCGCGCTCAAGCCCTGGCTGCGGCCATCGGAATTGACCGCCGAGCCCCGCACCAGGGCAAGTACCCGATCGCCATCGCGGCGCGCGTCCGACAATCGTTTGAGCACAAGCGTTCCCGCACCGTCGCTCCACACCACACCGTCGGCGCGGGCATCGAAACTCTTACACCGCCCGTCCGCGGCCAGCCCGCGCGCCCGCGCGAAGTAGATGTCGAGCGAGGGTGTCAGCACCACGGTCGCACCGCACGCCAGCGCCAGATCGCTTTCCCCGCGCCGGAGGCTCTGCACCGCCAGATGCACGGTCACCAGCGACGAGGAACACGCGGTATCGATGGTCAGACTCGGACCGTTGGCGCCGAAGAAATACGACAGCCGCCCCGAAGCGACACTCGCCAGATTCCCCGTGCCGAACCAAGCATTCGGCGCCACGTCGGCCCGCGCCATCCGCTCCGCGTAGTCGGTCGACATCAAACCGACGAACACTCCGGTACGACTGCCCGCCAGCCGGTCGGCTGGATACCCCGCGTGCTCCAATGCTTCCCAGGATGTTTCGAGCAACAACCGCTGCTGCGGATCGAGCATCCGCGCCTCGCCGACCGAAATATCGAAAAACCCGGCATCGAACTCTTCGATACCATCGACGAACCCGCCCCACCGGGTATATGTCTTCCCCTCGGCATCCGGATCCGCATCGAAGTACGTCTCGACATCCCACCGATCCGCGGGAACCTCGGTCACGGCGTCGACTTTCTCCGACATCAGCCGCCATAGGTCCCCGGGCGCCCGGACCCCGCCCGGATACCGGCATCCCATCCCGATAATCGCGATCGCGTCGTCGTACTCACTCGATCCGGCGACATCCTGCTCCCGCGGGCCCGCAACCTCGGGCCGCCCGCCCTGTTCCGGCTGCGCACAGGCGGTGCGCCGATCGGCTCCGAGGGTCGCGGTCGTGGTGCGATCCTCGAGTTCATCCGTCGCTGTCGCGGACTCGGCTTCCTCGGCTGCGGCGAACGTCGCGGTGCGGTCGAGGTCGTGCACTGCCACGGCGGTTGCGCGTGACAGGGGCTGTTCGGCGGCGAGCCGGGCGATTTCGTCCGCGACGGCGGCAACAGTCGGGTGGTCGAAGAGCAGTGTGGCGGGCAGCCGGACCCCGAGTTCGGAGGACAAGGTGTTCCGAAGTTCCACTGCCATCATCGAATCCAGGCCGAACTCGCGCAGTGGCGTGCGGTCGGCGACCGGTGTCTTGCGGCCCAGCGCGGTGGTGGCATGGGCGCGAACCACCGTCAGGAAGTCCGGCATCGGGGGGTGCGCGGCTTGCGTGGCCGCCATCGGTCGGGTGGCCGCGGCCGGCTGGGTCGCGTCGGGCGGCGGGCTCGAGGTGGAGGACGGGTAGACCGCTACGACGCCGTCAACGGCCAACAGCGACTTCAGGGTTCGCGCTCCGTCCTCGACATCGAGCTGTGCCACGCCGTGGCGCTCCCAGGCGCGGCGGGCCGCCGCGTTCAGGCCGCGTGCCATGCCGGTGCCTGCCCACGGCCCCCATTGAATGCTCAGGGCCGGCAGGCCACTGGCGATCCGGACTCGGGCGAGTGCGTCGAGATAGGCGTTGGCGGCCGCGTAGTTCCCTTGTCCGGCGATGCCAACGGTGGCGCTGACCGAGGAGAACAGCACGAAAAGGTCGAGCGAATGGGCAGCGGTGAGCTCGTGCAGATTCCAGGCACCCAGCGCCTTGCCCACGAATACCCGGCGCACCCGCTCGGGCGACTGCTCGATCAACAGCGCGTCGTCCAGCGCCCCGGCACAGTGCACGACCCCGGCAAGCCGAGGAAGCTCGCCACCGAATCGGGAAATCAAGGCAGACAGCGCCTCTCGATCAGCGACATCGACCAGCACCGTTTCGACCCGCGCGCCGAGCGCCGCGATATCCGCGATCACCGCCGCGGCCTGCGCATTCGGACTATGCCTGCCCGCCAGCACCACTGTTCCGGCACCTGCCTCGGCGAGTACGCGGCCCGCGAGCAGACCCAACGCACCGAGCCCGCCGGTGATCAAATATGCTGCGGTCCTGTGAAGTTCCGTAGCGCCGCGGAACTCCGGGAGACGCGGCACATAAAGCCCGTTGTCGCGCTCCGCGGCGCCAAGGCCGTCCAGTCCTGTTACGTCGGCGGGCGCCACCACGCGTGGCGAATAGCGATCCCGTCCCCGCAGCGCGATCGCGGGATCGGCGGCAGCGGCGAGGAGTTCCGCGACGAGCCGGCGGTCATCGGATCGAGCGCGATCCGGCAGATCGATCGAACGGCAGCGCAACTCCGGAAGTTCGGTACGCACCACCGCCCCGAGTCCGCACAGCGCGGCCGCGGCCGGACGCACTCGCTCATCCGACGCTACCGCGACGCCAGCGGTGGTGACCAGGTACAGCGGTCCGTGGTGCGCGTTTCGGGCCAGGGCTTGTACGACTTCAAGGGCGAGCTCGGTTTCGATACGCGCGGTGATCGCGCTGTCGTCCGCTTCGGCGTCACCGAGATGGACAACCGCCCGACCGCCATCGGCGAGCATCCCCGCGATGGCGGCCCGGTCGGCCGTCCGCTCGATCGCCACGGCCGGGTGACCCGCCGCGCGAAGCGCCTCGGCCAGCCGATCGGCCTGCTCACCGGTCCCGATGATCAGCCACGAATCCGGTGCGGCCACACCGGGTTCGACCATCGTTCGCTCCCAGCTCGGGAGATGGATCAGGGTGGGCATGACGGCCCGATCGTGCGCCGTTCGACCGAATCCGGTCTTCGCGAACCACACATCTTCGATATCGCAGATGAGGTCGCCGTCGGTATCGAAGACCCGGACCCGATTCGTTCGTCCGGTGCGGGTGGCGAGCGCCAACGCCGTCTCGACCTCGTCCGTGCGGTAGACGCGCAATCTGCCGATACCGACCGGCAATTGGCCGGAATCCCCCTGCCGGGTCACCAACGCGAGGCCGGTTTGCACGGCGGCGTCGAGCAGACACGGCAGCAGCGCCTCAGGTTCGCCGGCCAGCTCGACGGGGCGAGACAGCTCGGCCAGCATGAAATGACCACCGGCGCGCAGCTGTCTGATCCAGCGAAAACGGGGGCCGAACGTCAGGCCCGCCTCGGCGCAGTTCCGATAGAACTCGTCGACGTCCCATTCCGCCGCGTCGCCGCGTTCGGCCGCGGCGAGGTCGTCCATGCTCTCCGGCCGCGGCGGCTCGGCGCGCACCGCCGACGCGGAAACAGCCGCCGCTTTCCCGGTTTCGACGGAGAACCTGATATCGATCCGATCGCCCGTGGCGTCGACCACCGGCGCCGCGAGCTGCTCCAGCGGAACCGGCTGTGCGACAAGGAAATCGACCAGCTCATGGTCTGCTCCCGCAGCCCGCAGTGCCGCCCACGCCAGATATGCCGCGGGCACTACCGGCCGATCCTGGAACCGATGTTCGGCGAGGTACCCGGTGTCCGTCGACGCATCGGCACTCAGCGGCAACGCCAGCCGCTCCCGTTCGAACGGGTAGGTCGGCAGTCCGTTCCGTCGCCGCGCCCCCTCCGGTACCACCGCTGCCCAGTTGATATCCGCTCCGGCACAGTAGATCTCGCCGAGGCTCGTCAGGATCATCGTGTCGTCGGACGAGGAGCGCCGCTGGCTCGGCAGCCACATCGCCTCGGGATCCACCTGTCGCCCGAAGTCCAGCAGCACCGGATGCGGCCCCACTTCGAGGTACGCGTCCACGCCGAAGTCGGCTACCGCCTGTATTCCCTCCGCGAAACGCACCGTTGCGCGCGCATGTTCGCGCCAGTACCCCGCATCCATAGCTGCGGCCTCGATCGATTTTCCGGTCACATTGGACACCAGTGGTATCGAGGTGACCCGGGACGCCCCTGTCACCAGCTCGGCCACCTTCGCTTCGAAGTCGTCGAGAATCGGGTCGAGCACTGGCGAATGGAACGCTGTCGTGCCGGGCAAGGAGACGGTACGGATGACACGCTCGGCAGCCACGTCTCGGACTCGCTGTACGGCGGCCTCCGTGCCCGAGACGACGAACTGCCGCCGCCCGTTGACAGCCGCCACCGACAGGCTCGACGCGAGTTCACCGAGCAGATCTGTGAACTCGCCCTCCGCGGCGAACACCGCGGCCATCGCGCCCCGCCGCGGTACCGCTTGCATCAGCCGCCCACGCTCGGCCGCCAGCCGCAACCCTTCTTCGAGGTCGAGAGCTCCAGCCACCGTCGCCGCCACCAGCTCGCCGAGACTGTGCCCGAGCACCACATCCGGGCGAATCCCCCACGCGGCCCACAGTTCGACGCACGACCACTCGAACGCGAACAGCGCCGGCTGGGCGTACTCGGTGCGCGTCAGCACCTCGTCGCTCACTTCGAACAGCAGCGACCGCAGCCGCAGGCCACCGGGCAGCACACCGAGGATGTCGTCACAGCGATCCACGGCCGCCCGGAAGTCCGGGTGACGGTGGTACAGCGGCGCGCCCATGCCCGCGTACTGCGAGCCCTGACCGGTGAACAGCATGGCGACCCGGGGATTTCGCCGATCTTCGGGCAAACCGGTGCGCCCTTGCGGCGCCGCGAGTCCACGCACCGCCTCGGCCGAGGTCGATGCGACGATCGCACGCCGGTGCGCGAAGTGCGCTCGCCCGAGCGTCGCGGTGGCGCCGATGTCGGTGAGCGGCAGCTCCGTGCGGGCCAGCAGCGAACCGTACCGCGCGGTGAGTGCCTCGAGGGCCGTGGCGGTCCGGGCCGAAAAAGCAAGCACCGCAGGCGTTTCAGCGGTGGTGCCGATTTCGTCGACCGCGGCCGCCGCCTCGAGTACCACGTGCGCGTTCGTCCCGGCGAACCCGAACGAACTCACACCGGCCAGCCGCGGCCGGTCCGCCTCCGGCCACTCGACATCGCGGGTCGGCACCGCCAATGCCGTACCGTCGAGCGCGATTCGCGGGTTCATCGTGTCGAATTCGTGCTGGCGCGGGATCCGGCCCCGCTGCAACAGCAGTACGGTCTTGATCAGTCCCGCGATCCCCGCGGCCGCTTCCAGATGTCCGATCTGCGACTTCACCGAGCCGAGCAGGCACATCGAGTTGTCGGAGCGCGGCGCACCCAGAACCTCGGACAGCGCTTCGATTTCGATCGGATCTCCGAGTGGGGTTCCTGTTCCGTGGGTCTCGACATAGCCGATCCGCGCCGCGTCGCAACCCGCGTCGGCGAGGGCCTCACGCAGCAACTCCCGCTGTGCCACGGGATTCGGCGCGGTCAGTCCCATCGAACGGCCATCGTGGTTCACGCTCGAGCCTCGGATGAGTGCACGTATTTCATCGCCGTCCGCGATCGCCCGCGAAAGCGGCTTGAGCACAATCACGCCCGCGCCCTCGCCGCGCACATACCCGTTCGCCCGTGCGTCGAACGGCCGGCACCGGCCATCGGCTGACAGCGCGCCCATCCGGGACAGCGCCGCCGAAGTCAGTTCGGACTGCAGCAAATTCACGCCACCGGCCAATGCGACGTCGCACTCCCCCGAACGCAGGCTGCGACACGCTTGGTGCACGGCGACCAGGGACGACGAACAGGCGGTGTCGAGAGCAACGGCGGGACCGCGCAAGCCGAGCAAATAAGCCACCCGTCCCGCAACGATGCTCGACATCGTTCCGGTGAGTGTGTGCGCGTCGACCGACCGCACCCAGTCCGGCGTGATGGTCCGCTGGTACTCCTGCCAGCTGACGCCCAAGAAGACGCCGGTTCTGGCCGCCGCTAGGCTGCCGGGCGAAATCGCAGCGTCTTCCATTGCCTCCCAGGCGACTTCGAGCACAAGACGTTGTTGCGGATCCATCGCGGCGGCCTCCCGCGGCGCGATTCCGAAGAATTCGGCGTCGATCGCGTCGATCGACGCGTCGAGCAAACCGGCCCTGCGCAGCCCGCTCGGCTGCGCCGTATCGGTGATCGGCCACCGATCCGGGGGCACGTCGACGATGGCGGCGCGCCCGGATATCACCAGGTCCCAGTAGCTATCCGGACTCTGCGCTCCACCGGGGAACCGGCAGCCGATCCCCACGACGGCGATCGGTTCGTGCGCGTGCTGCTCCGCCTCCAACTCCTGAATCCGACGTAGTGCCCGCGTCAGTAGGGCCCGTAGGCCATACCCATCATCCGCCATATGTGCCGCCAACCAACATCACGCCAAAGTTGTGACGAGCAACATACGACGACCCTGGTTTGGCGTCAATTGCTATGGGCATGCACAAAATTAACCAAAGTTACCGACTGGTAGCTGATTGCTCAGCGAATGATGTTTGCTGAGGTTCAAGATTCGCGTTCGAAAGACTGCGCGAGAGTCGTACCGTGAGCGCGTCTTTCGATGGATCGCCGGCTCCGGACCAGTCGACCGCAGCGCAGAGTCGCTGCCGATTTGCTCAAATCGTCTCGGACAGAGGCGGTTTCGGGTCTCGCCAGTTCGCCGTGTAGTCAAATCTTGAATCATCCATCACAGGGCGCGGTTGGGCGGTGGGAACCATTCGATCTGGCACACAACAGTTTTCGACTCGGATCTACAATTCCTATCCGAATGGACCCTGTTCGAACAGTGCGCTCAGGAGAGGCGGCATGGGGGAGGCCGACGAAGGGCTCGAAGTCACCTACCGCCGCTCATCAGCGTGCGCGCGCCCCGCGGACAACACCGGATGTAGCCCCGAATGCGTTGATGGACAACGGACCAGTAGCCGGAGTCGCCAGGCAAGTGGACCCGAAGTCTTTGGCGCGCATAGGCGAAGGGTCGTCGACCGTCGTTCGACAAACGACATCGAGCCCCTTCCGGCCGCACCGGTGGCGAAGATTGACCACGAGTTAGCAGTACCCCGATAGACGGGCAGGACGGCGGCGCTGACCGTCCCCGCGCGAGTGTGCGCCGCGGTGGCCCAGACGCTGCTCGGGTTCTCCTCCGAGGCCCGTCGGCCGATCTCGGCGCTGCCGATGACCGGGCTCCTCGAGTCTCGGAGCCACCGTCACCCACACGACTCCGGCATCGAACTCGCCGAAGCCCTGGCCACGGTCACCGGTCGACCCCGCCCCCGCTCGTACCCCGCGCCATCCGCTCGCGTCGAGGGTGAGTTCGAGCCGCTGGTGCGGGCGTTGTTGGCGCGATCACCCAATGATGGTGCCGAATGGAATCAGCGGCGCGGATCCGCTTCCGTCCGTCTGTCACGAACCATCGGTCGGGCGCGCCCACCCGTCGGTGGACACCGACTGACGGAGCGCCTCGAACAGCCAACCATGCGCGCGCCCAGTGCTTATGGGTGTGCCGGTCACCGTTTCGGTCAGCGCCCAGTACCGGTCGATGCGCTGATCCGCGTCCGTGGCGCCGACGAGCAACTGCCGCCGAAAAGCCGGGGTGTCGCACACATCGCGCGCCTCGGCGTGGGCGGCGACGAATCGGTCGAGTTCGGCGCCCGGGCGCGGACGATCTCCGGCGGTCAGCACCGCGATCACCGCACCACACGCTTCCCCGACGCCGTCCAGCAGCCCGCGCCGGTCGCGCACGGGACCTGTACGCCAGATCTGTTGCCGCACAGCCCTATACAGCGCGGGGTCCGCGACCAGCGTGGTCATCTCGGCATAGGCGAGTACCTGCTCCACCCCCGGATCGACGGGCGGCGGCGGGATATCCATCGACACGAGCCCGTCGAACTGCTCCACCGCCATCGGAGCGAGAATTCCACGCCAGAAACGCACCAGCGCGTCGTGGGCGGTCCCGCCGTCCGCGGCGCCCGCCAGCATCGCGAGCGTCGCCTCCCGCTCACCGGGAGCCGCCGCCTCGACCGCACGCAAAGACGCACGCCGCCAGGATAGTTCGCGAAACGAACGCTCCACGACGTCCCGCTCCTCGGCCACCGCATCGTCCAACGACCGGCGACCGTTCAAGACATCGCCGATGGCCTCGAGCCCCAGCCCGAGCGCACGCAGCCTGCGGATCGTCGTCACCCGCTCGATCGCCGCGCCCGCCTCGAACAGCCGATGACCACCCGCGCTGCGTCGCGCCTCCACCAGCCCCTCGTCGCTGTAGAACCGGACCGTGCGCACGGAAAGCCCCGTCGCTTCGGCCAATTCGCCGATACCGATCTCACGCCGCCGTGTGTCTCCGCTCACAGTCCCTTGAACCTCCACCCGACTGGAGTTCCTACCGTACGCCCGGGCCGAATCCCGGACCCGTACGGAAGGAGAGAACGATGACGGAGGACATCTGGCGCGCCGTCGCCCGCGAGCGCACCGAACTGGCCGAAATGCTCACGGCGCTACCAGAATCCGCGTGGCAGCGACCATCGCTGTGTGCGGGATGGCGGGTCGCGGACGTCGTGGCGCACGTGGTGCTGTCCAGCAGCGCGACCCTCGGCGCGCTTCTGGTGAACTTGGTCCGTGCCCGCGGCGACATCAACCGCCTGACACACGACACCGCCGTCCGGCTCGCCGACAGGTCGAGCCCGCAGGACTTGCTCGCCGAACTCCGCGGCGCCATCGATTCCCGCTTCACCCCGGTCGGCACGACTCCCGCCGACCGCCTCATGGACCTGTTGGTGCACGGCCAAGACATCGCCGTCCCGCTCGACCTGCACCGGGAGATGCCCGTAGCCGCCGCGCGCTTCTCGCTGGACCGGGTGTGGACGATGGGTTGGCCGTTCCATGCGCGACGGAAGCTGTCCGGCTACCGCCTCACCGCGACCGACACCGGCTGGCACGCGGGCGCGGGACCGGAAGTCGCCGGACCGGTCTCCGCGCTGCTGCTGCTCGCGACCGGACGCGAAGCGGCCTTGGACCGGCTGACTGGTCCCGGCGTCGCGGGGTTGGCCGCTCGGCTACGAGCGTGACCTACGCAGAGGATTTGGCTTCGGCCAACGCCTGCAGCCATTCCCGGGTGTAGCGCTCGGCGAGCAGGGGCAGGAAGTTGTCGAAGGTGGCGTCGTCGGCGATGTGGTCGTAGGCGGCTTGGAGGAACTGCTCGATGGCGGCGTCGGGCGCGACGCCTTCGAACTCCTTCTCCAGGCGGGCCGCGGCGGTCTGCAGCGCATGCCGCTGGTCGACCGACGGTTCGGCGGGGCGATCGGCGGGCACGGGCGTCTCGGTCACGGCTCCTCCTCGTGACGGGGATGTGCACGGCAGTGGGCGCGGATCGGTTCCGCACCCGCATGTCGGTTACCCATTCGGGGAGCGGGAATCACCCCGGCCACGAATGAGAACACGTTCTTGTCCAGCCGGTCGTGTCGTGCCAGGCTGAGCGGATGGATCTCGCCGCCGTCGAAGCCGTGCGCCAGCTGAAGTACCGGTACTTCCGGACCTTGGATCTCAAGCTCTGGGCGGAGTTCGCCGACACCCTCGCCGTCGACGCGGTCGGGCGGTACGGCACGCACGCGCTCGGCGAGCCGCTCGTCCTGGACGGCCGCGAAGCGATCACCGACTTCATGCGCCAGAACGTCGGACCAGCGATCCTCACCGTGCACATCGCCAACCACCCCGAGATCACCGTCGACGGCGACACCGCGACCGGCTCGTGGGCCTTCGAGGACACCGTCATCGCCACCGAATACGGTGTATTGATCCGCGGCGCGGGGTATTACTCCGATCGCTACCGCCGCGACACCGACGGGCGGTGGCGCATCACCGAGACCGGCTACCGACGGATCTACGAGTCGAGCCAGTCGCTCGCCGACACACCGAGTCACCGACTGCTCAGCAACATGTGGGCCGACAAGGCCTGAGGCGCCTCCGAACAACACCGGAACACGCGAAATCCGGACCAATACGCCCCGGTAGCGCGGCAACCGCTTGCGGCGGCGGCGATTACGCGGAATAGTCCGTTCGGATACCCACCAGAAAGGTCCCACGATGGCAAACCGGTTCCGGCGGCGATCGTCGCGCGCGTTGGCGCTCGCCGCAGCCGCTCTGTCGCTGCTCGCGCCGACCGCCGGGGCCGCCGATACCGGGCCGCTGGCCTACATCCCGGTGGCGGGCGAGGGCACGGTGGTCGTGGTCGACACCTCGACCGACCGGATCGTGGGCCGAGTCGAAGGAGTCGGACCGCAGGCCTCCGCGGTGACGGCCTCGCGGGACGGACAGCACCTCTACGTTCAGGCGTTCAACCCACCGTTCATCGGCGCCGACGACATAGCTGTCATCGACCGCGCCACCGACAGCGTTACCGCCCGCATCCCGATCAGCGGCACCGACGGCATGACGCGACCTATCACCGATCCGGTCCGGGACCTCGTCTACGTCGTCACCGCCCGCCCGTCCATCGACGTGCTGAGCACGACATCCAACACCCTGGTCCGGTCGATGCCGCTGCCGTCGCTCGCGCTCGCCGCCGCCATCGCGCCGGACGGTGAACGCCTCTACGCGGTGTTCGCCGACTCGACCGCGGCGGCGTTCGACCCCGAGAGCGGATTCCAGCTCGGCGAACGCATTCAGATCGACGGCTCGGTGCCCGCGTTCGCCGCGGTATCCCCCGACGGCCGCAAGCTGTACGCGATGAACGCGCTCGGCGACAACGTCTCGGTGATCGACACGGCGTCCTGGCAGCGGCTCGGCGCCATCGCGCTCCCGGCGGGCAGCGCCCCGGTCTCGGGTGCGTTCAGTCCGGACGGCGATCGGCTGCTGGTGGCCACGCCGGGCGCGAACGCGGTCCAGGTCGTCGACGTGGCGGCCGATCGCGTGACGGGCACCGTCCCGGTGGACGCGCCGGTCTCGGTCGGCTTCACCGCCGACGGCACCAAGCTCTACGTGGGCAGCCTCGGGCCGCAGTCCGCACCGGTCGTCTCCCCTATCGCCGGGTTCGATCCGGCCTCGCTGCTTCAGCCCCTCGTGCGGGCGAGCAACCGGCCGAGCTCGGTGATCCCGTTCGACGCGGCCGCACTGCGGCCCAGCGGATCGCCCATCGCCACCGGCGCGGCCCCCGGCGCGGGCGCCTTCCCGAGCTGAGTCCGCCTCGCCCGATCGGTCCCTGCGGATAGTCTCGTCGGAGACCATCGAGGAGGCGACGGGTGCCCGCAATCCCGCTGATCGGCCGGGACCATCCGGCGGTCGCTGCTGCGGGAAACGGTGGGCGGCGGTCGACGCGCTGACCACCGCGGCGCTGCTCGGTCGCGAGTTCACCGCTCCGGCCCTCGCCGCCACCACCGGCCGCGCCGATTCCACCGACCTGTTGGCGACCGCCGTGCGGGCTCGGCTCATGATCAACGACGAGGACCGCTACGCCTTCGCCCACGACCTGATCCGCGAGACGCCGCTCGCCCGCCTCGGTCCGGCCGAGGCCAGGGCGCGGCACAGGGCGATCCTCGCGCCCGAACGCCTCCCGGGCCGACTGTGCAACGAGGCGCGGCGGGCACTACTCGCTGACAGGCATTGAGGCTCCCTCGCACAGAACGGTCCACTTTCGGGCTGCTGGCGCTGGACGGAATGGAATCGCCGTCGCATGCTGCACAACATGTCCTCGTTAGCGCCCAATGAATTCCGTTCCGAGACCACCTATCTCAACACCGCCTCGTACGGACTGCCTTCCCGGCGGGCGCTGACCGCGACAGCCGAGGCCAACGCC
The DNA here is from genome assembly GCF_040654315.1 of Nocardia sp. NPDC050713. NCBI lineage: Bacteria > Bacillati > Actinomycetota > Actinomycetes > Mycobacteriales > Nocardiaceae > Nocardia > Nocardia sp. NPDC050713. The sequence continues at coordinate 293,797 of NZ_JBFAHS010000004.1, forward strand.
CGCTGGGCCGCGGGAAGGGGCGGCCCGATGACCGATGACGCGCTGGTGCCCGAGCTGCGCGCGAAGTTCGCCAGGCTGCTGACGGGCGCGCAGCCGGACCACATCGCGCTCGGCAGCGGCGTCGCGGGGCTCGTCGGTCCGGTGGCCGCGGCGCTGCCACCCGGCGCGGAGGTGTTGCTCGCGACGGGCGAATTCGCCTCGGTGTCCATGGCTTTCGTGCATCGCCGCGATCTGGCGGTGCGGGTGGTTCCGCTGGCGGAGCTGGCCGCGCAGGTGCGACCAGAGACCGCGCTCGTGGCGGTCAGCGTCGTGCAGTCCGCCGACGGCCGGATCACCGATCTAACCGAACTCCGCGTCGCCACCGCGGCCAACGGCGCCCGGCTGCTGGTCGACGCCACCCAGGCCGCCGGTTGGCTACCGCTGAATTTCGCCGACGCCGACTACTGGGTCTGCGCGACCTTCAAATGGCTGATCGGCGCGCGCAGCACAGCGTTCTTCGCCGCCACACCCGAGGCCGCCGCCGACGTGCGTCCGATCGGACCGAGCTGGTACGCGGCCGAGGACCGATGGGCCGAGCTCTACGATCCACGCGCGCTGGCCGCCACGACACGCCGCTTCGACGCGACACCCGACTGGCTGGGCGTCGTCGCCGCGTCCGCCGGTCTGAGCCTGATCGAGGAGCTGACCGTCGAGAAGATCAACGCGCACAACCTGGATCTGGCCGACCGTTTCCGTGCGGGCCTCGCCGAGCTCGGCCGGGAACCGGGGCCGGGTCGTTCGGCGATCGTCGTGGTTCCCGGCGCCGCCGATCTCGCGCCGCGGTTGGAGAGGGCGGATGTCGTCGTGTCGGCCAGGGCGGGGGCGTTGCGGTTCGCGTTTCACCTCTACAACGACGAGAGTGACGTGGATCGTGCGCTCGAGGCGCTGGTCATTTGAGCGCGACCCTGGATCGCTGAGAGACGAACTCCAGACGCGCCGGATCCGAGCAGACGATTCCGCCGCCGATTTGCCCGGGGCCGGACATGGTGTCCAGGGAGGGACTCGACGTCACTTGCTCCGGCGCCACAACCGCCAACATCCTGGACGAGCCACAGCGCCTGCCCGTCGGGCCGGTGATGCCGCCGCAGATCGGCGCGGTCACACCGGACACCGAACTGGTCACGATAACCGTCGGCGGCAACGACCTCGGCCTGATCGGCGGCATGATCGCGCGCAGTTGCGGTCCCGGTCTCGTCGGCGCGCTCCCCGCCGTCTCCTTCCTCGCCTCGGAGCTTTGCGCGAGCGTCCTCGGCGATTCCGCCGAGCCCACCGCAGCCGATTTCGAACGGGTACAAGGATCGATCGCCGATGTCGTGCGCGCCGTCCAGTCGAAAGCGCCGAACGCGACCGTCCTGCTCGTCGAATACCTGCCAGTTGTGGATCGTGACGGCACCGTCTGCACGAAAGTGCCTCTCTCCCAATCGGATGCGAAAGCCGCGCGACGCGCCTACGAAGGCCTGGTCGCCGCGTCCCGCGCCGCCGCCCTCGAGACCGGCGCGACGACCGTGGCGGCTCCGAACGCCGACGACCACCATGCCTGCGCCGCGACCCCCTGGACCTACGGCTTCAACAGCCCCCTCGACTCTGACGCACCAGACGTCGGTCTCATCGCCACCATCGCCAGCTCCTACCACCCGAACGGGCATGAGCGCCATCGCCGACCATCTCGCCCGCACTGCGTCAACTCCCCAACCACCATTCGACTACGGTCGATAGGGAAATGGATTCGACGCAGCGGTAGTAGTGTCGCTGTCGCACCGTTCCCACCCGCCCGGCCGGTAGACCCACCGTTCACCGCTGCCGTCTCGGGCAACGTAGGTGGCACCGATGGGGAGGTCTGTGACCTCACCGCTGTAGTACGCCAGCCGGAGCATGTCGACGGCCAGCCAGTACGCATAGTGGGCGGCCATCGATTCCCACTCCGCGCGTTCGAGTGACGTCATGAAATGCTCGTCGCGGCTGAGAGCGTCCCCGTGCTTGCAAGTCCAGTACAGCACCCGTTCCGGGCCGCTGTAGCCGCGTGGCACCAGCTCGCGCGCAGCGCCGCAGGTGGAACACGGAATCACCGGGTGCGGTGCGAATCGGTCCATCATCCAATGCAAGTCGATAATGCTGTGCTCGGTGTCGCGGCTGCCGCTGCCCCCGCCGGGAGTCAGGCAATCTGGACACCGCATGTCCCTGAAACCGTCACCGGTATCCGGCCACCCGGCAGGCCACTGCGCGCCGCATCGCAAGCACCGGAACTTACCGCGCTGTGGTGCGGTCACCGAGAACTGGGTTGTGAATCCCGGCTTGTCGCGCAACGGGCCCGAATAGCCCGGATACGTGCCCAGTTCCCCGCGCGGCCACGCGCCGGCCCGCTCCTGCGGCCACAGCAGCCCGATGACCTCACTCACCGTGCGCCGGTCCCAGACCGCGCCGGGCCGTGCCGGAAGCCCGGCCGCGTTGAGCTGGCTGGCGAGGTCATCGACATCCGCGGCGAAAGACGCGTTCCGCTTAGCGAGTTCCCATACGCCTGCCTCGCTGTATCCGGCGCGTGTCGCCGCTGGTATGTTCGCCCACTGCAACGCGATTCGAATCCGGTGCTGGCGGTAGCGCTCGGTTTCGGCGCGAACCTGCAGCGCTGCCTGTTCGTCCGCACTGCCCGGCCACTGATCGACAGACCGGTCGCCGTACACCCGGCGTGGCATTACCGCCAGCGTGCCCGCGCCTGGCGGAACCAAATCCTCCTCGTGGTAGCGAGCCAGACGACGCCCCGCACGTCTATCGAGCTCGGCGAACGCCGCCTTCGCCTCGGCGATCGACTGCTTGCTCAGCTTCTGCGCGTCTTCCGGCGGCCGGAATTGCTTCCCGCCAACTTCTTTCGACATCGCCTCCCCGCCCTGCGGCATCCTGCCCATCGTGCAACGGTAACGGTAGGCGCCCCTGGCTTCGAGCCCTGCTCAGAAACCAGCGATCCGGAACACAGCGTGTGGATGGCTTTGCTTGGTGAGCAGACTCCGAATCCGACGAACTCGTTCGCGCCCTCGACGGCTGACACCAGACCGAGAGACGTTGGGGCGCAGGAACCTCGATCAGGTCCTCGTAGCCGGTGCGGTGATCAACGGCAAGTCCAGTGCGGTGAGAATTCCCGGAGGGGCCGAGACCACCGCGGGCACCGCGTTCACGATCCGCATGGCGGTCGCGAGCAGTGTCGCGTAGTTGTGGTCGCCGCGCGGGCTGGAGGTCACCAGATCCATTGTGTAGCTGGGGTCGCCGGTGAGTTCTACGCGGTAGGAACCTTCTGGGTGGGCGGGCTGGGGCCAGTCGGGGCAGAGGTCGGGGCGGAGGCGGGTGACGTGCTCCAGTACCGTGACGACTCGGTCGCCGACCATGCCGCGCACCTCGAAACGTAGTGCGGCGGCGGTGCCTTCGGCGATGTGGCCGGTGGCGATGTCGAAGGATTCGGGCGCGGGGACGCGCTCGTAGCTCTCGGTGACGGCGTCGAGCTTCACTCCGACACCCGCGGCGAGCTGGCGCACCACGCTGCCCCACGCCAAGGAGAGAACCCCGGGCTGCAACAACATCGGCGTCTCGTCCAGTGGTTTGCCGAAGCCCATGATGTCGACCATGACCGCGCGGTTGTCGTAGCTGGCGTAGTCGACGATCTCCATGCAGCGCAGCTGGTCGATGCGCAGGCAGGTTCCCGCGAGTGCCAGCGGCAGTAGGTCGTTGGCGAATCCGGGGTCGATGCCGTTCACCCACAGCGACGAATTGCCCTGCGCCGCAGCCTCTTGCACCGGCTTCAGCAGCTCGTCGGGCAGCACGCCGTACGGGTATTGGAAGAACACCGGCGCGCACGCGACAACATTGATGCCCGCTGCGAGCAGCACCCGCAGGTCCTCGATCGCCTCCGGCAGCCGATTGTCGGTCATCGAGCAATAGACGACGCAGTCGGGCCGAGCGTCCAGGATCGCCGCGACGTCGTTGGTGGCGGCGACGCCGACGGAACGGTCCAGCCCGGCGAGGACGCCCGCGTCCGTCCCGGCCTTGTCGGGGCCGGAGACCCACACGCCGGTCAGTTCGAGGTCGGGGTTGGCGATGACGCCCGCCAAGGCGTGGCGGCCGACATTGCCGGTGCACCATTGCACTACGCGATAAGTCATGTCACAGATCCGGGATCGGGAGGTCGAGGTTGGGACTGATCAGGCCGCCGTCGGGTTCGAGCACCTTGCCGGTGAGGTACTTGCCCGCCGGGGACACCAGATAGAGCGCGGCGGCGGCGATGTCCTCCGGCTCGCCGATGCGGTGCAGCGGCGTCTTGGTCTCGAGTTGGCTGCGCATCGCGTCGTTCGCCGCGACCACCTCCAGCGCGGAGGTCAGGATCGAGCCCGGCGCGATGGCGTTGACCCTGATACGGGGGTTCAGGTCCAGCGCGGCGAGCCGGGTGTAGTGCGCTAGAGCGGCCTTCGCGGTGCCGTAGGCGGCGAAGGCCCGGCCGGGCAACCGACCCATGGTCGAAGTGATGTTGAGAATCGAACCGCCACCGGCTGTTTCGAGAATGCGCGGCACTGCGGCGCGCACCAGGGCGTGCGCGTTGCCGACATTGAACACGAACGCCTCGGCCATCGCCTCGGGCGTGGTGTCGAGCAGCGGGCACGGCAGCGCGCCGCCGACATTGTTGACAACGATGTCGAGGCGACCGAACCGGTCCACCGCCGTGGCGGCCAGGCCCGCGGCGGCGTCGGCGTCGCTCAGGTCGGCGGACACCACGTGGGCCTGCCTGCCGACGGCCGCGATCTGTTCGGCGACCTCGTCCAACTGACTCTTGGTTCGCGCCGCGACAAGCACGTCCGCGCCCGCCTCCGCGAACGCGACGGCGATCGCCCTGCCGAGCCCCCGTCCCGCGCCGGTGACGACGGCGACCTGCCCGTCGATGCGAAATCGATCGAGAATCATCCGCTCTCCGATCTCGTGTCGAATATTCGACACTCAATGACTTATATTCGTCATCGTAAGTCGACGACCACACCGGCACAAGGGAATGACCGATGCAGTCCACCGAACCCGGCGACGCGCGCCGTTCGCCGTCCCCGCCGACCCGCCGCGTGGTCGAGATCGTTTCGTTGCTGGCGACCGCGACCGAGCCGCTGCCCGTCGCGACAATTGCGGAACGCCTCGGCATCGCAAGGGCAACGGCGACCGCCGTGCTCGCCGAACTCGACGCCGCGGGCTGGGCGGTGCGCGTCCCGGAGCGCGGCTACCGCGTCGGACCCGCGCTCGTCGCGCTCACCGCGGCCCGGCTGCCGCGCGGGGTCGGCGAACTGCTCACCGACTTGACCGCGAAGACCGGCTGCGGCGCAACGCTGAGCCGCATCGAACCAGACCACCTCACCGTCCTCGACGTGCGGCACGGCCCAGACCGCACGGTGCCCGGAATCCCTGTCGGCCACCGCATTCCGCTGCAATTCCCCGCCGGGGCAGCCGTCATGCCGTGGCGTTCGGCCGCCGAACAGAACACCTGGCTCGCCACCACCGCCGAACCGGACCGCCGCACCGCGAGCGCCTTGCTCACCCTGGTGCGCGAGCGCGGCGTCGCACTGTTTCGACCACGCGCCGACGACGCAGGGCTGGTCGACCTGCTCGCCGATCTGCTCACCGCGGCGGGAAGCGAACTGCTGCAACCGAATCTGCGCGCGCGGGCACTGCGCCAGCTCGCCGCGCTCACCGCACGGCCGTTCACCAGGAGTGAGCTGGACTCCGTCGCCGACCTACCGCTGAGCTACCTCGCCGCCCCGGTCTTCGACGCGAACGGATCGGCCTCCTTCGAAGTACAGCTCGGCCCACTTCGGACCAGCACGACCAAACCGGAGCGCGACGACTACATCGCCGCGACCCTGGCCGCCGCACGAGCGCTGACAGCTGCCATCGCCACGCAGTGAATAGGCCTGCGAGTAGTCGCCGGGCCGACCGGCACCGGAATCCGACTACGACGGTGACGGGAGTGACGCCGTCAGCCGGTCACGGAGCGTGGGCCAAACCAGGTGCGCCTGTTCGGCCCCCGGCACCGCCAGGAGCGCGGTGCCGCGCAACGTGGCGAGGGTGGCGAGCAACCATTCGCGGAAGCCGTCTCGCGCCGCGACCTCGGGAACGAGCTCACCAGCCAGATCGCCGACGGCGGTGGTCGCGAGGTTCGCCAGCATGGCCGCGACGTCGGCGAGTTCCACATCGTTGCGGGCGACGGCGTACAGCTCGAGCAGTGCACGGCTGATCGGCAGGTTGTGGACCTTCCACAGCAAGTCGAGCAGTGCGTCGAACCTCCCGGCGCCCGGCGGCAACGGGCCGACCTCGGCCCGCACATCGGCCACATAGCGTTCGACGATGCGCTCGAGAGCGGCCTTCACCAACGCGGTCTTCGTCGGGTAGTAGTGCTGCATCGCGCCCTGGCTGACGCCGGCCCGAGCGGCCACCGCCGAAGCGCTCAACGCGACGAACCCCTGCTCGACGAGCATCGAGACTGTCGCCTTCAGCAGCCGATCCTGGGTCTCCGCTCGTCGTTCGGCTTGGCTCCGCCGTGGCGTCGTCTTGGCTCTGGTCACCTTCCGAAGGTTAGTACCGACCACTTGCAAGTTACTAACTTATATCTTAGCGTGTGCGCATGCCGTCCCCATCGAGCAATGCGCGAGGACTAGCGAACCGCGCCCTCCCGTCCCTCGCTTCCCTGGTCGTCCTTTGCGTCATGCTCACCGAGCCAGCACTGCGGGACTTCCTGCTGCTGAACCTCGGCGTCCAGCTCGCCATCTTCGTGGGCGCTGCCTGCATCCCGGGGTGGCGCACGCTCCGGATGTCCTATGTCGACATCGCATGGCCCTGGGGGCTGTTCGCCCTCGGCGTCCTGACGCTCGCGATGAGCGACAGATCCCCGCTCGCCATAGCCGTGGCCGTCGTCTTCCTGGTGATGGGCGGACGCATGGGTATCGCGGCACTCGCCCTGTGGCGCCACGGCGAACTCGACCATGAGCTGCCGCGCTATCGGTTCCAGCGAAAGCGCTGGGCGAAGGCGACCCTGGGCAGCGAGCGGCGCGACCTCGTGGCCGAGATCCTGGTCCAGGCCGTCTCGAACGTCACCGTCATGGCCGTACCGGCGGCGCTGGTGATCGCGATCGACGGCGCCGGAATGAGCGCGGTCGCAGTGGCGGGCATCATCTTGTGGGCGGTGTCGTGGGTGCTGGAGTCGGTCGCCGACTTCCAGAAACTCCGTTTCGTCCGGTCGATGTCGAAAACGAATACGCGGGGACATTGCGATGTCGGGCTGTGGAACTACAGCCGCCACCCCAACTACTTCTTCCAGTGGATGCAGTGGAACGCGATCATCGTCTTGTGCTTGCCGGTGCTTGGCCGAGCATTCGACGAATTCACGCCCGTCGCGGCGATCGGCGCGGGCATCGGACTGTTCGCGCTGTCGTTGATCATGTACTGGTGTCTGGTGTTCTACACCGGCGCTGTCCCCGCGGAGTACTACAGCGCGCAGAAGAGGCCGGGCTACCGCGACTACCAGGCGCGGACCAACCGATTCATGCCCGGGTTCCGTCGCGAGAATGCTTCCGCCGGCGACACTGTGAGCTGAGGCGCCGACTTTCGGCTCGGCAGTGGCGGGACTCTCAGCGCTCGGCGCCTTCCAGCAGTGCGAGATACCGGCGTCCGAACAGATAGGCGTCTCCCGGCCAGCGTGCGGAGAGATAGTTGCGATCTTCGACGACGAAGGCGCGGGTGTCGTCGGTGGCGGTGCCGCGTCTGGTGAGTTCCAGTGGGCCGCGCTGGAATTGGGTGTCCGGGTTGTCGAGAGCCGCGCGGACCTCGTCCTCGACGTAGGCCGGGTACGTGCGGTAGTAGCGGCCGAGTCGCCATGCGGTGCTGAAATACGCGATTCGCTCCATGTACTTGGGCAGGCAGGTCGTGCGACGCTGGGCGAGCACGCTACGGCCGGTAGCGGGATCCTCGGACCGGGCGAGGACGAGGACACCGTGGCAGATGGCGCCCACCGGCCGGTCCAAGGTCCAGAACCTCGCGACCTGTCGCTGCAGCGTCTCCGAGCCCAGGTACTGCCGCATGCCGGAGGCGTGTCCGCCGGGTAGCAGCAGTCCGTCGAAGTCGTCCACGTCGACCTCGGACCAGGAGGCGGTGGCGCTGAATTCCGGTGTGCCGGTGAGCTGTTGATAGAAGGCCCGAGGCTCGGCTTCGGCACCCAGTCGACCGAAGACGACTCCGGTCAGCAGCCGCGGATCCGCCGCGGGCACCGTACCCGCTCGCTCGGTGGCGAAGACGACCTCGTGTCCGGCGTCGGTCAGGATCCGCCAAGGCACGGCGACCTCGGTGACGTCGAAGTCGTGGTCGGGAACCGGCATGAGGACGCGCATGCGCACATCATCGCAGCCGGCACCCGTCCGTGTCCGGAAGCGTTGGACGGTGCGGTCAGGCAACCTCCGCCGCCGACACAAGCGGGTGCCTGCTGCGGCGCTGAACGATCAGGCCCGCGAGCGACCTTCAGCGGCGATCGATCAGTTGGCCAGGGCGTGCTCGGCACCCCGGTGCAGCGGTACCGGCGCGGTCTCACGCGCGGTGTCGCGGGTGATCCCCTTGGCGGCCGAATTCGCCTGTTCCAGTTGCTGTTTGCGATCGAACAGCGTCTTCGTGAGCACACAGGCCAGATCGGCATCGAGATCATCGCGCACCAGAAGGACATTCGGAACGACGATGGTCGCCGCGTCCGCGGGCAGCCCGTAGGTCGCGGCCGGAATCTTGCCCGCCTCGTACACCGGGTTCACCTCACGCAAACGCGGTGCCAGATCGGCGATGTCGAGGAAGCGGACCTTGTCCCCCGCCGAGGTGAACAGGTCGGTGATGCCAGGGGTGGGCAGGCCGCCGGAGAAGAACATGGCGTCGATGGAGCCGTCCTTCATGCCGTCGACGGTCTTGGTCAGATCCAGCCGCTGGGCGGAGATGTCGCGCTCGGGGTCGATTCCGGCGGCGGCCAGCACCCGCTGGGCGATGACCTCCGTGCCCGACTTCGGCGATCCGGTGGAGACGCGCTTGCCGCGCAGGTCCGCGACCGAGGAGATGTTCGCGCCGTTGCGCACGATCACCTGGGTGTAGTTCGGGTAGAGCCGCGAAAGCGCCTGCACCGGTTGCTTTTTGCCGTCGAAGCCGCCGGTGCCGAGCACCGCGTCGGCGGCGGTGTCGGCGAGTGAGAAGGCCACCTGGTAGGTGCCCGCCACCAGCTGCTGGATGTTCTGCACCGACGCGCCGGTCTCGGCGGCGGTGGCCTTCACCGTGCCGTCGGTGGCCTGGGCGACCTGCTCGGCGTAGGCGTTGCCCAGCGCGAAGTAGACGCCGGTGGCGTTGCCCGTCGCGATGCCGACGCGCGAATCCTGTTTCACCTCGCAGGTGACCGCGCCGCCCGCGTCGGTGCGCGGTGCGTCCTGGCGACCACCGCAGCCCGCGAGCAGACCGGCCGTCACGGCGGTGACGGCGACAATCGTTGCGACTCTTCTCACTTCGTCCTCCTTCGGGAGAGCAACGTGTACCCGGCGGCGGCCGCGAGCGCGGCGAGCCCGACGATCAACGCGACGGGTTCCAGGTACAGCAGCACCAATCCGCCCGCCCCGGCCAGCACCCGCGCGGCCACCGGCGCCGGTCCGATGCCTAGCAGCCAGCCGCCGGTGGCCGAGGCCAATGCGGCGACACCCACACAGGCCACCACGCTGGTCCACAGCACACCCAGCACGGGCCCGGTGCCGAGCAGGTGTTCGCCGGGCTCGGTGAGCACGAACACGATCGGCACCAGGAACGCGGGCAGCGCGTACTTCAGCGCCTGCCACATGGTCGGCACCGTGCGACCACCGGTCACCGCCGACGCGCCGACAGCGGCCAGCGCCGTCGGCGGGGTGACCTCGGAGAGCACCGAGTAGTAGAAGACGAACATGGCCGCGGCGGGCGCGGGCACGTCCAAAGCGAGCAGGGCGGGCCCGATGATCGCCCAGCCGATGATGAACGAGGCGGTGACCGGCACCGCGAGACCGAGCAGTGCCAGGGCGACCGCGGCGAAGGCCACGGTGCAGGCGAGCACGACGGTTTGATTGTCCGAGAGTGCCGAGGCCCAGCGGACGAGCAGCGCGGCCAGTTGCGCGCCGAGTCCGGTCTTGGTGGTCATCGCGGTGATCACGCCCGCCGCGGTGCACACCGCGACCACCGGCAGCGCGGATCGGACGCCGCTGCTGAGCGCGTGGAACACCTGCCGTGGCGAACGAGCCCGGCCGCGGGTACGCGCGTCGAGGAAGGCGAGGGCGAAGGCCAGAAGAGTCGCGTAGACGACGGCACGGGTCGCGCTGACATCGAGGAGCAGCAGCACGACGATCGCGATCAGCGACAGGAAGTGGTAGCCGAAGCGGGCAAGCAGCCGCCAGGCCGACGTGCCGCCGATCTCCACCGGCCTGGTCCCGAGCCTGCGCGCGTCGATCTCCACGGCGAGCAAGATGCCCAGGTAGTAGAGCACCGTCGGGATCAACGCCCAGCCGAGCACCGTCACATAGGAGACCTCGAGGTACTCGGCGACGATGAACGCCGCGGCGCCGAGCGTCGGCGGCGAGAGGATCGCGCCGACGCCGGCCGCGGCCAGCATGCCGCCCGCCTGCTCCGGCGGATATCCCGCACGCTTGAGGATCGGCCAGGTCACCGCGCCGACGCTGACCGCGGTCGCGGTGCCGGAGCCGGACACCGTGCCGAGCAGGAAACCCGAAGCCACCGCGGTGCGCCCGGCCGCGCCTCGGGACCGGCGGAACGCCGCCACCGACAGATCGACGAAGAACTGTGCGGCGCCGGAGAATTCGAGCACCGCGCCGTACAGCGTGAACAGCACGATGTAGGTCGCCGCGACGTCGAGCGGGGTGCCGTAGAAGCCGCTGCCCGAGTTGTACAGCGCGTCCACGATCTGACCGAAGTCCAGACCCGCGTGCGCGATGGTCCACTGCTGCGGGAGCAGCCCGCCGTAGTAGCCGTAGGCGAGAAACGCCAGACATACCACGGGCAGCACCCACCCGGTGGTCCGGCGGCAGGCCTCGAGCACCAGCACGAGCAGCACGGTGCCCATGGCGACGTCCACCGGGTCGAGCAGCCCCTGCCGGTCCAGGAATTCGTTGTAACCCCCACCGCCCGAACCGATTCCGAACGGCAGCACCGGGTAGAGGCAGACCACCAACGCCAACGCCGCCAGCGCCCAGTCCAGCACGCCAGGCCCCGAGGCTCGGTCGAGCAGCCGAAGTCCCGAGCGGTACGCCAGGAAGATCAGCGGCAGCGTTCCCGCGAGGAACACCACCAGGTAGTACTGACTGCCCTGCGACAGCGGCCGAAACACCTGCCACACCGCGAGGATCGCGATCGCGAACGCCGCGACCGCGACCACCCGCTCGGGCCACCCGCTCAGTTCGCGAGCGGGTCGCTCGGCATCGTCCACTTCGAGCGTGTCGATCGCAGGCCGCTGCTCTGCATCAGGCAGCTCCTCGTCGAGCTGAGGGTCCCGCGTGTCGGACATCGTGCGAAAGTACCAACGCCGTGCGCCCGATTCGCCCGGATTCGCGAAGGTGGTGCGCTCGCGGCGTGCTCAACCCGAAATCTTTGCGGAATCATGAGGTTCGTACAGCACGACCGACCACGGCGTGCCCGTCGCCGCTTCGATCGCGGCGCGCCGTTCGTGCGGACCGATTGCCGGATCCGCCACCGCGACACCCGCCCCGCGCAGGGCGGCGACGACGGCGTCGAGGTCGGCGACCTTGACCGAGAGCGCCGCCGCGTCCCCTTCGCGATCCTTCCCGGCCACCATGACGCGGGCCGGACCGACGTCGAACTGTGCCCACCGGTCGCCGTCGACGAAGGTGGGCGGCCCGCCGAACAGCGCGCTCAGCAGCGCGACGGTGGCGGGCAGATCGTCGGTGGGCAGGATCGTGCCGATCCGCTCGATGCTCATTTCTCGCTCCCGAAGGCACGTCGGACGGCCGAGAACGCGGCAGCGGCGGCTTTTTCGGCATCCGGAAGGTGATCGGCCATGCTCGCGAAGCCGTGGAACATCCCGTCGTAGCGGACCATTTCGGTGGGGACGCGCGCCGCACGCAACCGGGCGGCGTACGCCTCCCCCTCGTCGCGCAGCGGATCGAACTCCGCGGTGAGGACGTGAGCGGGCGGCAGTCCGGACAGGTCGGCGGCGCGCGGCGGCGCGGCGTAGGGGTGGTCGCCGTCGCCGTCGGGGCCGAGGTACTGCTCCCAATACCACCGCAAGTGCGCGGCCGTGGTGAAGTAGCCCTCGGCGTTGTCTCGGTAGGAGGCGGTGTCGCGAGACGGGTCCAGCATCGGATAGATCAGCAGCTGATGCGCCAGCGCGGGCCCGCCGCGGTCCCTGGCCATCAGCGTCGTCACGGCGGCCAGATTGCCGCCGGAACTGTCGCCCGCCACCGCGATTCGGGTGGGATCGCCGCCGAACTCGGCGGCATGGTCCGCGACCCAGCGCAGCACCGCGTAGGCGTCCTCGGCGGCCGCGGGGAACCGATGCTCGGGCGCCTGGCGGTAGTCGACCGAGACCACGATCGCGCCGACGCCGTTGGTCATCGTCCGGCAGAACCGGTCGTGGCTGTCCAGGCTGCAAATGGTGAATCCGCCGCCGTGGCAGAACACCACCACGGGCAGGTCGAGTCCGGCGTCGACGGGCCAGTAGATCCGCACCCGCACCTCCGGCGCCCCGTCCGGCCCTGGCACCGTCCGCTCCTGGACCCGTCCGACCGGGATCGGCTCGACGGCCGCCGCGGGCCGCGCCGCCAGCAGGCGACGAGCCTCGGCGGCGTCGAGTACCTCGGTGCCGAGCTTCGGGAAGGCGGCCGAGGCCAGCTCCACGATGGCGCGGGCTTCGGGTTTCAACGGCACGATCGGCTCCTTACTCCATGCCCGGCAGTTGCGCGCCGGGTGGAATGAACTGCCCGGCCGACAAGCCGCCATCGATGGCGAGTTCCGCGCCGGTGACGAAGGCCGAGGCATCCGAGGCCAGGAAGGCGACCAGGTCGGCCACCTCGCCGGGCAACCCCACCCGACCGAGCGGCAGCGCCGGGAAACTGCCTGGGCCCGTGGCCAATCCGAGGTGGCCGATCATCGGCGTGTGGATCGGGCCGGGGTGCACCGAGTTCACCCGGATGCCCGCGGGACCGAGCTCGAGCGCCGCGGTCTTCGTCAGCCCGCGCAGTCCCCATTTCGACGCACCGTAGGCGGCGTGTCCCATCAGACCCTGGAGACCCGCCTGCGAGGAGATGTTCACGATGGACCCGCCGCCCGCGGCAGCCAGCGGACCCGCCACGGCCTTGATGCCGAGGAAGGAGCCGACCAGGTTGACCCGCAGAATCCGTTCCAGCTCTTCGGCACTGGTGTCGGTGAGCGCCTTGGTCGTGTAGATCGCGGCGTTGTTCACCAGCACGTCGAGTCGGCCGAATTCGCGTTCGGCGGTCTGCACCGCCGTCGCCCACTCGGACTCACTGCTCACGTCGTGCGCCACGAAACGCGCGGCGTCGCCGAGCGATTCGGCCACCGCTTTGCCTTCGTCGGCCAGCACGTCGGTGATCACCACGCGCGCACCGAGTTCGACGAACAGCCGCGCTTCGGCCTCGCCTTGGCCGCGGGCGGCGCCGGTGATGATCGCGACCTTCCCGTTCAAAGTCGTCATCGTCACTCCTCGTTCTTCCGGAAGTGCGGGATCACCGTCTCGCCCCAGTGCCGGATGGTCTCCAGGCAGGCCTCCTGCGGCACGGTGCCCATCTGGATCAGGCACAGGATCTCGTCGGCGCCCGCCGCCTTCAGCCGTTCGACGTAGGCGATGGCGTCCTCCGGCGAGCCGTAGGCGTGCTCGGCGTTGAACACCGAGGTCGCGCCCGCCTTCACCGGGATCTTGGCCTCGTGCAGGTAGGCGACGTGGTCGTCGGCGGCCTGCTTGATGGCGGCCAGCTCGTCGGCGTTGGGGTCGACGGCCTCGTCCGGCACCGGTCCCGCGCCGTACCAGTGCTTGATCGACTGCGCGAAGAACCGCTGGCCGCGCGCGCCGATCTGCTGCGCCTTCTCGCGATCCTCCAGCACGATCGTCGGGCACAGCGCCGCGAAGTGATCGTTGACGACGGTGGAGACGAACTTCTCGCCGGTGCGTTCGGCGATGGCCTGGTCGTAGGTGCGGCGCAGCTCGGCGATCTCCTCCACGCCCGCGAAGCCGAGGACCAGCGCGCCGATGCCGTAATCGGCGGCCAGCTTCAGGGTGTCCTTCTTGGTGCACGCCATGAACAGCGGCGGGTGCGGCAGCTGGATCGGACGCGGCAGCATCGGGTGCGGGTCGATGTCGAGCAGCTCGCCGTGCCATTCGAACTCGCCCTCGGGGTCCTGCCAGGCCTTGCCGATGATGCGCAGCGACTCCTCGACCTCCTGGTAGGTGCGGTCGGGATCGACCCCGCACATGGAGGTTTCCTGCGGGGTGGCGCCGCGGCCCGCGCCCAGGTTCACCCGGCCGTTGGAGAGCACGTCGAGCATGGCGGCGCGTTCGGCGGCGCGCACCGGATGGTTGAAGTTGAACGGCATACAGACCACGCCGTGACCGATCCGGATACGCTCCGTGCGCGCGGCCACCCAGGTCAGGAAGATCTCCGGGGCGCTCATGTGCGCGTACCACTTCAACCCGTGATGCTCGACGGCCCAGACGGTGTCGAAGCCCATCTCCTCGGCCAGCACGGCCTGCTCCACGCAGTCGCGCAGCACCTGCCGTTCGTGCTCGGCCGACGGATCGGTCATCTGCGCCTCGAAGATCATCGAGAACTTCATGCATTGCCTCCACTTCTCAATATGCCTAGTAGGAATATTTCCGATGCTGCCGTGGAGGTCAGGTGCATGTCTCGCTGGCTGAGACTGCGCACCCCGGCGCCGACACCGGAGACCTAGCTTCGAAGCGAGGCAGCAGAAAGGAAGGACCGCAGTGGGTCGACTCGAAGGCAAGGTCGCGCTGATCACCGGTGGCGCGCGCGGGATGGGCGCCGAACACGTGCGCCGCTTCGTCGCCGAAGGCGCGCGGGTGGTGTTCGGCGATGTGCTCGACGAGCAGGGCGCGGACCTCGCGGCCGAACTCGGCGCGGCGGCCCACTACGTGCACCACGACGTGACCAGCGAGGCGGACTGGACCGCGGCGGTGGACACCGCGCGCGAGAGGTTCGGCAAGCTCGACGTGCTGGTGAACAACGCGGGCATCCTGCGCTTCCAGAGCATCGCGGACATGAGCCTCGCCGATTTCAGCACCATCATGAACGTCAACGTGACCGGGACCTGGCTGGGCATCAAGACCGCGGCACCCGCGCTCACCGAGGCAGGCGGCGGGTCCATCGTCAACATCTCCTCGGTCGAGGGATTCATCGGCGCGGCGGGTCTTTCCGCCTACAGCGCAAGCAAATTCGCGCTGCGCGGCGTCACCAAGTCGGCCTCGCGCGAGCTGGGCAAGGCGGGCATCCGGGTGAACTCGGTACACCCCGGCGGCATCGCCACGCCGATGACCGCCAACGCGTCCTCCGGCGTGGACGGAGACAAGTTCTTCGCCGGGCTGCCGATCCCGCGCTGGGGCCGTCCCGAGGAGGTCACCGAGGCGGTGGTCTTCCTGGCCTCCGACGCCGCGGGCTACTGCACCGGCACCGAGGTGGTCGTCGACGGCGGCATGCTCACCGGCGCGGGCTACTGAATCGGAAAGGCAGACGATGTCTGAACAGAAGTCCACGGAGGCCGTCTACGACGTGGTGGTCGTCGGTTCCGGCGCGGCGGGCATGACCGCCGCGCTGACCGCCGCCTATCGCGGCCTCTCGGTGGTGCTGATCGAGAAGAGCCGCACCTTCGGCGGTTCCACCGCGCGCTCCGGCGGCGGCGTGTGGATCCCGAACAATCCGGTGCTGGTGCGCGAGGGTGTGCCGGACAGCCCCGATCTGGCCCGCGTCTACTTGAAATCCGTGGTGGGCGATCGGGTTCCGCAGGCCAAGCAGGACGCGTTCCTGGACAACGGCCCGCGCATGATGACCTACCTGAGCTCGCGCACCCCGCACCTCGAATTCGTCTACGACCGTGGGTATTCCGATTACCACCCGGAACTGCCCGGCGGTCTGGCCCAGGGGCGCAGCATCGAGCCCGCCATCGTCGACGGCCGCCTGCTCGGCGACGACCTGGCGCTGATCAACCAGCCGACGATGTCCGGCCCGAAGGGAATCGCCTTCACCGTCAGCGACTTCCACGATCTCAACATGATCGCGCGCACCTGGAAGGGCAAGCGCACGGCCATGAAGGTCGGCGCCAAGGCGGTCGTGAACAAGCTGCGCGGGCGCCTGCCGCTCAGCCTCGGCAAGGCGCTCGTCGCCCGGCTGTGGCTGGCGCTGCGTGACGCGGGCGTTCCGGTGTGGCTGAACACGCCGCTCACCGAACTGATCACCGAGGACGGCGCCGTGGTCGGCGTGCGGGCCGAGCGCGGCGGCGCGCCGATCGTGCTGCGGGCGCGGCGCGGCGTCGTGCTGGCCGCGGGCGGCTTCGAGCACAACCTGGAGATGCGCGAGCAGTACTTCGCCGCGCCGGTGAGCACCGACTGGACCGTCGGCGCCACCGAGAACGTCGGCGACGGCATCCGCGCGGGCGAAAGCGTCGGCGCCGCACTCGATCTCATGGACGACGCGTGGTGGGGTCCGTCGGTGCGCAACCCCGACGGACCGCCGTTCTTCTGCCTGGCCGAACGCTCGCAGCCCGGCGCCATCATGGTCAACGACGCGGGTCAGCGGTTCACCAACGAATCGGCCAGCTACGTCGACGTCGTGCACACCATGTACGAGCGCCACGAGACCGGGATCGGCCACGTGCCAGCGCATTTCATCATGGACCAGCGCTTCCGCGATCGGTACCTGTTCCTCGGCACCTTCCCGAAGCAGGCCATCCCGCAGAAATACTTCGACGCGGGCATCATCAAGAAGGCCGACACACTCGAAGAACTCGCGGACAAGATCGGCGTTCCGGCCGACGCGCTGACCTCGACGGTCCAGCGGTTCAACGGCTTCGCGGTCGCCGGGCGCGACGAGGACTTCCAGCGCGGCGAATCCGCCTACGACCGCTACTACGGCGATCCGACGGTGAAGCCGAACCCGTGCCTCGCGCCGATCGAGAAGCCGCCGTTCTACGCGGTGGAGATGGTGCCCGGCGATCTCGGCACCAAGGGCGGTCTGCTCACCGACGAGCACTCCCGGGTGCTGCGCGCCGACGGCGCACCGATCGCGGGACTGTACGCGGCGGGCAACAACTCGGCCGCCGTGATGGGCAACAGCTACGCGGGGGCGGGCGCGACCATCGGCCCTGCCATGGTGTTCGGCTACATCGCCGCCAACCACCTCGCCGATCTCGACCGAGCGTGAAAGGACAGGACATGGACAGGGTCAGTGGTAAGACGGTCATCGTGACCGGCGGTGCGCGGGGCATGGGCGCGGCATTCGCGCGCAAGCTAGCGAGTCAGGGCGCGGCGGTGGTGATCACCGACGTGCTCACCGAGGAGGGCAAGGCCGTCGCCGCCGAAATCGGCGAGCGGGCGCTGTTCCTTCCGCACGACGTGACCGACGAAAATGCTTGGCAATCCGTGGTTTCCGAAGCGGAGCGAGCCTTCGGGCCGGTCTCCGGGCTGGTCAACAACGCGGGCATCGTGCACGTCGACCCGATCGAGAAGCTCGCCGAAGCGGACTACCGCAAGGTGATCGACGTCAACCAAGTGGGCGTGTACCTCGGCATGAAAGCCGTTGTGTCCTCGATGCGCCAGGCGGGTGGTGGTTCCATCGTGAACATCTCCTCCATCGGCGGCATCATCGGCCTCCCCAACATCCTCGGCTACGTCGCGTCCAAGTGGGCGGTGCGCGGCATGAGCAAGGCCGCGGCGCAGGAGTTCGGCGCGGACGGAATCCGCGTCAACTCGGTGCATCCCGGCGTCGTCGCGACCGAGATGACCGCCACCTCGGACCGTTCCCACTCGATGGTGCACGACCAGCCGCTGCCCCGCGCCGCCAGCCCCGAGGAGCTGGCCAACGTGGTGCTGTTCCTGATTTCCGACGAGTCGGCCTACTGCACCGGCGCGGAATTCGTCGCCGACGGCGGCTACACGACCAAATGACACGAGGACAACTGCTGTGAAGAACTTCCAGGACAAGGTCGCCGTCATCACCGGCGCCGGGGCGGGGATCGGGCGGGCGCTGGCGCTCGAATTGGCGCGCGACGGCGCGCGTCTCGCGCTGTCCGGGCGCGACCTGGCCAATGTCAGCGAGACCGCCGCGCTGTGCGAGCAGGTGGGTGCGAAGGCGCACGCCTACAAACTCGACGTCACCGACCGCGACGCCTTCTACGCGCACGCCGAGGAGGTGCGCGCCGACTTCGGTCCGGCCAATCTACTGGTCAACAATGCGGGCGTCTCGCTGACGGCCACCGTCGAGGAACTCAGCTGGGAGGACTTCGAGTGGATCGTGAACATCAATTTCTGGGGCGTCATGTACGGAACCAAGGCGTTTCTTCCGCAGGTGATCGCCTCCGGTGACGGGCACATCGCCAATGTCTCCAGCATGTTCGGCCTGGCCGCGTGCCCGAGCCAAGGTGCCTACAATGCAACGAAATTCGGTATTCGCGGCTTCACGGACGCGCTGCGCCAGGAGATGAAGATCGCCGGTCATCCGGTCGGTGTGAGCAGCGTGCACCCGGGCATGGTGAAGACCGAGATCGCCTGGAAGGCCCGCGCGGGCGGCGATCGCGACCGCGACGCCCTAGCCGCCAACTTCGATCGGCTGGCCAAGACCACGCCCGAGGCCGCGGCGAAGATCATCCTGCGCGGCATCCAGAAGGACAAGGCCAAGATCCTCGTCGGCGCCGACGCCCGCGTCATCGATCTACTGCCCCGGCTTTTCGGCTCGGGTTACCAGCGGATCATCACGGCCCAGATGAAGAACGAGGTCAACTGAGCAAACAAGGCGTTACGGGCCCGGCAACCGGTGGCAAGCTGGAACTGTGCGTGCTCAGGATGTCCGGATCGGGGAACTCTACGTAGTCGAGGTGCCCCATCGGCTGCCCGCGCGCACCGCCAGGCTGCGCGCCGGGGAGTGGGAATTGTGGCGGCTGCGCGGGTGTCGGTTCCGCGCCGTCGTCACCGCGCTCGACACCACCGTGCGTCCGGCCACCGTCGAAGCGTTGCGGGTGACACGGCACAGCGTCACCCGCGTCGACCTGACCGCCGAGCAGGCCGCCGGTCTCGGCCTCCCCGACGGCCGATACCACTTGCTCGGCATGATCTTCGACAACGACGGCCACCCCATCGAACTCCCCGACCTCGAACCCCTGCGCGCCTCCGTCCGCTGGCTCTACCCCCTCGCCGAACACCGCCCACCCGGCACCCACCGCGACATCGACTTCCACCCGGCCCTCTGAACACTCGCCTGGTAGCGTCGGCCGTACAGGGTCTAGTACGGCCGGGGGTGAAAGTGAATACCGCGCAACGCTATCTGCGGTTCGCACGATTCGAGGCACACGGCCACTCGCCGTGTTATGCGGACTGGACGCGGCGGATCGCCGACGATATGGAAGTGCTCGCGCTCGTCGAGCGACTACCCACCGCCAAGCGTCAGCCCAATCTCGTTCTGGCCTCCGCGCGGTACGTCGGCGCACGACAGGGGCCGTTCGAGGAGTTCAAGGACTTCCTGATCGACAACTGGCCGCTCGTCCACGACGTCGCCATGACGCACAGCACCCAGACGAACGAACCGGCACGTGCGGCGGTGCTGCTCCCGTTGTTCACCCGGATCGCCGATCCGGAACCGGTCCATCTCATCGAGATCGGCGCGTCGGCGGGATTGTGCCTGTATCCGGACAAGTACAGCTACCGGTACGACGACCGTCCCTGGCTGAACCCGTGGTCGGGGCCATCGCCGGTTCGGTTGTCGTGCAAGACCATCGGCGATCCGCCGATGCCCGAGCGTCTTCCCGCGGTGATCGGCCGGGTGGGCGTCGACCTGAACCCACTGGACGTCGGCGACGCCGAGCACATGCGCTGGCTCGAGTGCCTGATCTGGCCGGAACAGCAAGAGCGGCTCGACCGCCTGCATCGTGCCGCGGCGATCACCCGCGCGGACCCGCCCGAGTTCGTCCGCGGCGATCTCAACGACACCATCGAAGAGCTGGTGCGTGCCGCTCCGGACAACGCGCAGGTCGTCGTGTTCGGCAGCGCCGTCCTCGCCTACCTCGACGCCGACGAGCGCGCTCGGTTCGTCGAAACCATCCGCGGGCTGCGGTGCACTTGGATCGCCAACGAGGGCTGCCGCGTCGTTCCCGTCGGCCGTGGCCTTCTGCCAAAACCGTGCTCCGAGACGCGTGATCGGTTCGTGCTCACCGAAGGCGGTGTGCCGGTGGCCTATTCGGGGCCGCACGGGCAGAGTCTCGAGTGGTTCCGGCGGAACTGAGAACTGGGTCGCCCAGCCGCGCGGCGACCCCTTCGATTTCATGGCACAAGATCGACACTCGTGAAGCTGTTCCGCTGTGTCTCGAGGGAGGGTCGATCTTGGATCAGCGCCGGGTCGACTGAGGTGAATCGGTAACTGCGCGACGGATTTCCGGAAACTCTCCCGAGACGCACCGCTCTGCGACATAGTGGTAGACGCTCGCGTACCCCACTCATACGCGGGCGTACCTTACTCGATGTTCGTGAATTGGATCAGAAACTGCATGAGGACGAGCACATTTCCGGCGGCGGCGAGCGCCGTCGCCATCACAGCCTTGATCGTCGGATCGGCGGGCGGATTTCCCGGGGCGGCCCACGCCGACAACGCACCCGGTTCGCCAACGGTGATCACGGTCGACACCACGGAAGACGGCGTGGCGGCCGATCCACAAAGCGGGCTATGCCGGACTGCCGCTGGCGCCTGCACACTGCGAGCGGCAATTCAGACGGCCAATGCCCGGCCAGGGAGCACAGTGGTGGTGCCCGAGGGGCGCTACATCTTGACGATCCCTCCCGACCCACGGAAGGTGCAGGGCCGCAACCCGGATCCGACCACGGGAGACCTGAACCTCACCGCGCCGACAACGCTGCGTGGCGCGGGCGGTGATCGAACAGTGCTGGACGCCAACGGAATCGACCGGGTACTCAGTATCTCCGCGCCCGTGACGTTGACGGGGCTGACCGTGACCGGCGGAGTTACCGCGCAGCACGAGATCCCGTACTACGACACCGGCGGCGGCGGAATCTCCAATTCGTCGAACCTCGTACTCGACGATGTCGTGGTCCGGGGTAACAGCGCCGGGTACGGCGGCGGGATCTTCAACGTGCCGGGGTCGGACCTGCAGACGAGAAACACGGTCATCACCGGCAACACCTCCGGCGAGGCGGGTGGCGTGCGCTGCGACAATACCTGCACCTTCACCGACTCGACGATCTCCGACAACCGCGTGGTCAATCCCGAAGTCTGGTACCGCCCAGGTGGATTCGCCGGACGCGGCGGCGGCGTCGACGTCCGTGGACGGGGCGTGGTGACCTTCGATCGTTCGACCGTCACCGGAAACAGTGCATCGGACGCGGGCGGCGGCATCAACGTGGCGCCCGCCTACCTCGACACCCTCCCGCGCCTGTTGACGGATGTGATCAATGTTCCAGTGGGAACCGTAGTGTTGCGGAACTCGACCATCAGGGGCAACACCTCCGGCACCGTTCGGGACAACTGCGCGAAGGTGTTCGCGCGGATCGTTTCCGAGGGCGGCAACACCAGCGACGATACTTCCTGCGACCTCACCGGGCCGGGCGACAGAGTCGTTCCTTAGCAGCTAGGGGTCGCCAGCCCGAGCAGCGTGCGGTGGATGTACAGCACGATGTCCTCGAGCTCGAGCAAGTCACCGCCCGCGCGCAGGGTCCTGCGGACGGCCTCGTTGGTCGCATCGGTCACCGCCAGATACGCATCGTCCGGCACCGATGGATCAACGGGGCCTGCCCCCGCACGCCACGATCGGATGAACCCGGCGAACCAGTGTTGGCACCGTTCGAACGACTCGATCGCCCGCGTCCCGGCCGGGGCGGTCTCCAGGTAGAACGAGCGGGCGAACGACGGTTCGTCACGCAACAGGGTGAGATATTCGCGAATTCCGAGCCGCAGCGCCTCGAGCGGCTCCACCGGTTCGGCGAACACCTCCCGCATCACGCGCTCGAGATGCTCGATCATCAGATCCCGACCCGTCTCGGCCGCGGCGAGGAAGCACGCTTCCTTGTCCGGGAAGTGCTGGTAGAACGTTCGGCGCGAAACCTTCGCCGCCGCGGCGATATCCGCTATCGTCGCGGTGAGATAGCCGCGATCCGCGACGACGACCGTCACCCCGTACAAGAGCCGCTGCCGCTGCGACCCGGTCACCAGCTCACGAGCAAGGCCGTGCGGCCCGTGCGGCAACTCCGCCAGGGTCGGCTCCAGCAACTTCTTACGTCCCACCCGCACCTTCATATCAGGCGCGTCCCTGGCGGGAAGAGCCGGTTCGGCGGACCGCAAGCGGACAGATCGGGGTCGCTGCCGTCTCGGGCCTACTGGGCCTCAACTCGAATCACCAGCCGCGTGAAGGAGTTTGGTGGCGAGAGCGCGGAGGTGGGTGGCCATTTCCGGGGGATGGCGAACTTCGAAGGGGAGGTCGAGGTGGGCGATGCGCAGGGCGGTCCATTCGAGGGAGTCGGCGGTGGTGCGGAGCAGGCAGGTGTGGTCGTCGAGAGGTTCGACTTCGGCGGTGCGCACGCGGAAGCGGTCGGCGAGTTCCGCGGCGGAGGCGTGGACCAGCAGTTCGACGTGCTGGACGGGGCGGGCCAGAGCGAGCGAGCGGGTGACGAAGGCGGCGGGGTCGGCGTCGGGCAACTCGCGCGGCGCGAAACGCACCCCGATGGGCAGCGTGGACGCGATGCGGTCCACGCGGAACGTGCGCCAGTCGGCGCGGTCGACGTCCCAGGCGACGAGATACCAGCGGCGCCCGGCCGAGACCAGGCTGTGCGGCTCGACCAGCCTGCGCGACTCGGTGTCGTCTTTGGCGATGTAGGAGAAGCGAATTCGCTCGTGGTCGCGGGCGCAGGCGGCCAGCGCCACCAAGGTCTCGGGATCCACCCGCGGACCCGCGGGCGGTCCGGCCAGATCGACGGTGCTGGTCTGCACCGCGTCCACGCGCCTGCGCAACCGATCCGGCAGCACCTGCTGAAGTTTCACCAGCGCCCGCGCGGCCGATTCCTCGCTGCCCGCCACACCGCCGAGCGCGGCGTGGCGCAAGCCGAGCGTGATCGCGACCGCCTCCTCGTCATCGAGCAGCAGCGGCGGCAGCGCGGCCCCCGATTCCAGCCGGTAACCGCCGACCGCGCCGAGCCCCGAGCGCACGGGATAGTCCAGCTCGCGCAGCCGCTCGATATCGCGGCGCACCGTGCGCACGGTGACGCCGAGCCGCTGTGCCAGCTCGGGCCCACTCCACTCCCGCCGCGTCTGCAACAGCGCCAGGAGTTGGAGAAGCCGGGCGGCGGTATCGGTCACAGCGCCCAGTATGCCGCGCAATGAGGACCGATCCAGACCTCATTCGTGCCTACCGTGGCGCTGGTGAACGCAGAGACCATCGAGATCGTCGGAGCACGGGTGCACAATCTGCGCGACGTGACCCTCCGAATTCCCAAGGGCAAGATCGTCGTCTTCACCGGGGTATCCGGTTCGGGCAAGTCGTCGGTGGTGTTCGGCACCGTCGCGGTGGAGTCGCAACGCCAGCTCAACGAGACCTTCACCTGGTTCATCCGCAACCGGCTGCCCAAGTACGAGCGCCCTGACGCGGACGTCATCGACAACCTGGCGCCCGCGGTGGTAGTCGACCAGAAACCGATCGGCGGCAATTCCCGCTCCACCGTCGGCACCATGACCGATATCCAGTCGATCATCCGCGTGCTGTTCTCCCGGCACGGTGCGCCGAGCGCGGGTGAGGCGACCCGGTATTCGTTCAACGACCCGCTCGGCATGTGCCCGGAGTGCGGCGGACTCGGCCACGTGGTGCGCGCGGATCTGGACAAGCTGCTCGACACTGGAAAGTCGTTGAACGAGGGAGCGATTCGCTTCTCCCCCTTCGCGGTCGGCACCTTTCAGTGGCAGATCTACGCCGAATCCGGCCTCTTCGATCCGGACAAGCCGCTGCGCGACTTCACCGCGGAGGAGTGGCGATTGTTCCTGCACGGCAACGGTTTCCGGGTGCCGCGTCTCAACAAGACCGGCTCCATGGGCCACAACGCCTACGAGGGCCTGCTGGAGCGCTTCGACCGGCTCTACATCAAGCGGGACCTGAGCGCGCTCTCGGAGAAGAACCGGGCGGCGGCGATGGCGGTGGTCAGCGAACAGATCTGCCCGTCCTGCGATGGTGCGCGACTGAACGCGGCCGCGCTGGCGAGCCGGATCGGCGGACTCGGCATCGCCGACTACGGCCGGATGGAGGTGTCGGATCTCATCGAGACGCTCGCCGCGATCGACGATCCGGTGGCCGCGCCCATCGCGGGCGCCGCGATCGCCCGGCTGCGCCGCGTCGAGGACGTCGGCCTCGGGTACCTGTCCCTCGATCGCGAGACGTCCACGCTCTCCGGCGGCGAGGCACAGCGGCTCAAGGTCGTCCGCCACCTCGGGTCCAGCCTCACCGGCATGACCTACATCTTCGACGAACCGAGCGTCGGCATGCATCCGCGCGACGTGCACCGGCTGAACGAACTGCTGATCCAGTTGCGGGACAAGGGAAATTCGGTGCTGGTGGTGGAGCACTCCCCCGACGTCATCGCGGTCGCCGATCACGTGGTGGACATGGGTCCCGGCGCGGGCGCCGACGGTGGCACGGTGGTTTTCCAGGGCAGCGTCGAGAAGCTGCGCGCCTCCGGGACGCTCACCGGGGAACGGCTGCGCGAGACGCGACCGGTCAACAAGCGTCCGCGCACGCCCGCAGGCTGGCTCGCGGTGACGGGAGCCGACCGGTACAACCTGAAGAATGTGACCGCGCGGTTTCCGGTCGGCGTGCTCACCGCCGTGACCGGGGTGGCCGGGTCGGGCAAGAGCACGCTGGTGTCGGGCGCGTTCCTCGCGGCGCATCCGGACGCGGTGGCGGTCGACCAGTCGCCCATCGGCGGCTCGCGGCGGTCGAGTCCCGCGACATATCTCGGCATCATGGATCAACTGCGGCAGCTGTTCGCCAAAGCGCACGGCGTCAAGCCCGGGCTGTTCAGCTTCAACTCCGAGGGCGCGTGCTCCGAATGTGGCGGGGCCGGAATCATTTTCACCGACCTCGCCTATATGGATCCGGTGACCACGGTGTGCCAGACCTGCCACGGCCGCCGTTACCGGCCCGAGGTGCTCGGCTACCAGGTGCGCGGGGCGTCGATCGCCGATGCGCTGGACATGACGGCGTCCGAGGCGCTGGAGTTCTGGCACGAGCACGACGACGCGCGCATCCTGACGCCGCTGCGGGCGCTGGCGGACGTCGGCCTCGGCTACCTCCCCCTCGGCCGCGCGCTGAGCTCGCTCTCCGGCGGCGAACGGCAGCGCATCAAGCTGGCCGATCACCTGCACCGCCGCGGCGGGGTGTACGTGCTGGACGAGCCGACCACCGGGCTGCACATGGCCGACGTGGACACCCTCGTGACGCTGCTGGACCGCCTGGTGGACGGGGGCAACACGGTGATCGTCATCGAGCACGACCTGGAGGTGGTCAAGCGGGCCGATTGGATCGTCGACCTCGGGCCGGACGGCGGCAAGCACGGCGGTGAGATCGTCTTCGCCGGGACGCCGACGGAGCTCTTGGCGGATCGACGGTCCATCACCGCGGACTACCTGCGCCGCAGCCTGACCGACGCGACATAGGCGTACCTCCGCATTCGCTCCGGCCATGCGCGGGCAGGGACGGACATCGGACCTGCTGGCCGCGCCCGGCAGGTCCGATGTCGTCCTGCTGACCGGGACGACGGGTACGCACGTACCGACACCCGCGGGCAGGCTGAAAGTCGCGCCGATCCCGTGCCGTTCGCCGGGCACGCCGGTGTGCCGTTCCGCTGGCACGCCGGTCATCGGCCCGCGTCCCCGCCGACCGCGGTGGTGAGTCGAGAACGTGAACCCAGAAGGAGTGACATGACGATCGGAGTGGAGCCCGTGGAGCGACCCGAACGCGCCGCCCCGGAGAGCACCGCACCGTCCGTTGCCGAACTCGACGGCACCTGCGGCCTGAGCCGCGACCGCATCGGAGGCAAGGCGTGGAGCGTCGACCACATGCGGGCGCTCGGCCTGCCGGTGCCGCCCGCGTTCGCCGTCACGACCGAGGGCTGGGCCGACTTCCGCGCGCGCGGCTCTCTCAGCGAGGAGATCTGGCTCCAGGTGCGAGCGGGCGTCGCGGCGCTGGAGCGCGGCACCGGCCGACGTTTCGGCGACACCGAACGTCCGCTGCTGGTGTCGGTGCGCTCCGGCGCTGCGGTGAGCATGCCCGGCATGATGGACACGGTTCTCAACCTCGGCATCAACGACGACGTCGAGCGCGCGCTCGCCGCCGAGACGCGCAATCCCGGGTACGCCGCCGACACCCACGGCCGGTTCCGCTCGCAGTACCGCGAGATCGTGCTCGACGATCCGCTGGGCACGGTCCCGCGCGATCCGTGGGAACAGCTGCGCGGCGCCGTCGCCGCGGTCTTTCGATCCTGGGATTCCGCGCGCGCCAGAACTTATCGCCGCAGCCGCGGTGTCTCCGACGATCTCGGGACCGCGGTCACGGTGCAGGCCATGGTGTTCGGCAACCTGGACGCGCTCTCCGGCACCGGCGTGCTGTTCACCCGCAATCCGAACACCGGTGAGCGCGCCGTGTTCGGCGAATGGCTGGTCGGCGGCCAAGGCGAGGACGTCGTCTCCGGCCGCACCACCCCGCGGCCGCTGGACGACCTCGCGGTCACCATGCCCGACGTGCACGGGCAGCTGCTCGCCGCCGCGAACCTGCTGGAACGGGACGGCCGCGATATCCAGGACATCGAATTCACCGTGGAGTCCGGCAGGCTGTGGCTGTTGCAGTCGCGGCCCGCGAAGCGGTCGGCTCGCGCGGCGGTGCGCGCCGCTGTCGCCATGGCGGGCGAGGGACTCATCGATCCGGCGACGGCGCTGTCGCGCGTCGACGCCGAGCAGGTGCGCACCGTGCTGCGACCCGCCTCGGGCATCGAGACCGATCAGCCGCCGCTGGCCCGCGGTGAGTCGGCCTGCCCCGGACTGGCCTCCGGCATCGTCGTCACCGATCCCGACGAGGCCGAAACCCGCGCCGCCGCAGGCGAAGACGTCGTCCTGGCGCGACCGACCACCAGTCCCGACGACCTGCACGGCATGATCGCGGCGCGGGCCATCGTCACCGAACTCGGCGGAGCCACTTCGCATGCCGCGCTGGTCAGCCGGGAACTGGGCAGGCCGTGCGTGGTCGGCTGCGGGCCGGGCGTGGTGGCGGCGCTGGCCGGACGAGTGGTCACCGTGGATGGCGGTGCGGGCGCGGTGTGGCCTGGCGAGGTCACCGGAAAAGCGGTGGAGGACACTGTGCTCGAGGACGTCGCGCAGCTCGCGCGCTTGGCCGCGGTTCATCCGGACGAACTGGTCGGACTGCTCGCCACACGGGACGGCGAAAACGCCTTCCCGGCAACCGGTTCGGCCGAAAATGGACACATGACAGCAGGGACTTCGCCTGCGTCCGACGAGGCTCTGCCGCACACCACCCCGCGCGGCAGCCGGACGCAGCAGCACACCACCCCCGACCTCGACCTCCTTCGCCTGATCGGCATCAAGGGCCGGGTCGCCCCCGACGCCGTCGCGGACAGCCTGGCGGGTGACGCCACCGAAACCGGAGAGCGCTGTGCGGATCTCGTCGCTCGTGGTCTGTGCGCGAGCACTCCGGTCGGCGTGCGTCTCACGCCGGAGGGACGCGCCGAACTCACCCGCCTGCTCGCCGCGGAACGACAGACGGTGGATCCCAGCGTGATCGCCACCGCCTACGACGAATTCTGCGCGTTCAACGCCGAA
The DNA here is from genome assembly GCF_040654315.1 of Nocardia sp. NPDC050713. Lineage (NCBI taxonomy): Bacteria > Bacillati > Actinomycetota > Actinomycetes > Mycobacteriales > Nocardiaceae > Nocardia > Nocardia sp. NPDC050713. The sequence goes on from NZ_JBFAHS010000004.1 coordinate 321,969, forward strand.
CTCAAGGAGATCATCACCGCCTGGCAGATGAAGGACGCCGCGACCGTCAACGACCACGCCGACGCCGCCTACGACGCCGCGGTGCTGGATCGGCTGCGCACCGTGCACGGCCAAGTCGTGCCACTGGTGCGCCGGATCGGCGAGATCGCGCCCCGGTTGTCCCGGTATGCGGGCCGCTTGTACCGGGCGGTCGAGCGCATCGACGGCGGCGACCACACCTGGGTGGCGCGTCCGATCATGGACAGCTACCACACCGTGTGGTTCGAGTTGCACGAAGACCTCATCGCTCTGTGTGGGCTGAGCCGCGCCGACGAGGCCGCGGCGGGCCGGGCCCACTGACCGCCATGCACACCGACAGCTCCCCGCGGCGATGGGTCGACTTCGCCGAGATCGACAATGTCCGCGACCTCGGCGGGCTGCCCGTGTCGGGCGGCGGCGTCACCCGGTTCGGCACGGTGTACCGGGCAAGCACTCCGCAGCATCTGACCGAGGACGATCTGATCCTGCTGACCGGGCAGGTGGGCCTGCGCACGCTGATCGACCTGCGCAATCCCGACGAGGTCGAGCGGGAGGGCTACGGCCTGCTCGGGGCCGCGGCCGTCCGGCTGGTGAACCTGCCCGTGCGCAAGGCGGCCGCCACCACGGCCACCCCCGCCGACCTCGTGCCCGACGCCAAGCACTACGACCTGGTCGCGCTTTATCGCGAATTACTGGACGGCAGTGTGGAATCCGTCTTGTCCGCTATCCGGCTGATCACCGACACCGAACAACATTCGGTGGTCTTCCACTGCGCCGCGGGCAAGGACCGCACCGGTGTGCTCGCCGCGGTGCTGCTGGACGCCGTCGGCGTGCCCGCGGAGTTCATCGCCGCGGACTACGCCCTCTCCGGCGAACGGATGGCACGGGTGCGTGCCCGCCTCGACGCCCTCCCGTCGTACCACGGCCTACCTCCGGTGCGCACCGGAATCCTCGCGGTGGAACCGACCGTGATGAGCCAGTTCCTGACCCGGCTGCACGCCGACCACGGCGGCGCGGCGGGCTGGTTGCGCGCCCACGGCCTCACCGACCGCGAACTGACCGACCTGCGTCGGGTGCTGGTCGAGGACTGACCAGCACCGGACGAGCACCACTTCGAAAGCCGCGCGCTCGCGACCGCTTTCGGTGAACGACACGATTGTTGTCCACCCTTGGTTAGTACATGCGTTCTGGCGCAGCGATTCCCAGTAGGCCGAGCCCATGCTGGAGCGTGCGGGACATCAGCGGCGCCTCGCAGGGGCGGGCAGGCGGCGTGCGCGTCGGGTCACCTCCTTGGTCAGGTCGGTGTAGCCGTCGACCAGCTCCGCGAGTCGATACCAGGCCGCGTGCACGCTCGGATCGGCTGGATCGACGGTCATCAGCAGGTGGTAGGCGCGCACCTGGGCTTCGGCGAGTCGGTTGATGACCGCGCCGAGCGTTTCGGTGTGCAGGGTTGAGCTGGGATGCGGCACCGGCAGGTGGTCGGCGACCCACATATCCACTGCAAGGATGAATTCATCTCTGCTGCAGTTCGATTCATTTGTCAGGCCCGCGAGACGGCGCTGATACAGCAGACCGAACTGGTGGGCTGACTTCGCCAGCGGGTGAACGCCGACGTTATGACCACGGATCGCCGACAACAGCGTTTCGCCTGAGGGAAACAACACCGCAACGGCCCGCTCGGTGCCGGTTAGCTCCCTGGCGGTTGCGGCTGGATCCGATAGGCCGCGCATCGGTCACCACCACGCTATGGCGGGTTCGGGGCGGGCGATGAACTGGCGGGCCACGGCAATCACCGAAGTCCGCGGCGGCAGCGACTGGGCGTTCTCCGGCCGCGAAACCCAGTACCACCCAGTCGGGTGATCGGCTATCGGAAGCCACACCCGCTGCCCGGATTCCAAGATTCGAATCCCGTCTTCATCGAGCTGGGTCAGCGTGTGTGCACCGAGCTTGCCGCCCCACGCGGGACCGACCAGGAACACCCATTCGCGTTCAGGCCGTGGATATCTCAGGATCGGTATCGCCGCCCACCGGTCCGCCTCCTGTAGGGCGGCACGCACCTGGGCGCCCAGCCCGGCGGGCATCGTCACTGCGGCCAGGGCGGGCGTCGCGATCAACGACACCCGCCCGTAGATGCACGACACCGCGAACCCCAGCTCGCGATAGACGTACGCCACCTCGTGAGCGGAATGGCAACGCTCGAACATCACCGCGCCTCCCTGTGACGACCACCCGACCCCGGCACAACCTGCACACGCGATCTGTAGCCGCGGCGTTTCGACTCCGGCAGTTGGGCGTCAGCGCGGCCAGCTTTCGCCGCGGCGCTGAACGCGATGATGTCCAGTAGCCAGCCGGGCGGATGCGGCTGAACTCTGAGATGGCCGTCCTGTCGGTAGAGGACAGCGGGTGTGGTCATGCGTGCTCCTGGACTATTCGATATTGGAATAGGGACAGTGCGGGCTGTGGCGTACGGTCGGCGCGCGCCAGTCGGCGTGCACCGGAAAGAGAGGAGGAGGCTGTGAGCGCGACAGTGACCCAGCGGCACAAGCTCATCGGGGACGTACACCTGGTGCTGGTCGACGAGCAGGGGCGGTACCTGTTCGGGCGCCGGGCCAACACGGGATACGAGGACGGGGCCTGGCACTTACCGTCAGGTCACCTAGAGTCCGGCGAATCGATCGTCGACGCGCTCGTCCGTGAGGCCGGTGAGGAGATCGGGGTGGTGATCGCTACCGAAGACGTGCGATTCGCGCATGTGATGCACAACTCCAGCTCCGGCGGCCGGGCAGCGTTCTTCTTCATGGTCAGCACCTGGGCCGGCACTCCGGTCAACCAGGAACCGGACAAGTGCGATGCGCTGGGATGGTTCGCGGCTGCCGAGCTGCCTGATCGGATGATCGAGTATTGCCGGGCGGCGCTGAGTTCGATCGCCGTCGGCGAACCGTTTTCGGTGTACGGCTGGTAGGCGGGCGGGTGCCGACCGCGGCACCCGTGTCCGGTCCTGAGCTAGAGGACCATCCAATCGATGAGCTGGTCGATCACCTCTCGCATCCGTTCGCGCGACATCCGCTTGTTTCGCGAATCATCTTCCGATTCCAGAGCGGCGCCGTACTGCCACCAGGCCGCGCCGGTGGCCGCGTCCATCACGAGGAATCGGTCAGCCACCGCAGGCCCGCGCACCACCAACGACACCGTTCCGGGATCGGCGACAACGGCGTGGATGGCTTTGTGACTCAGCGTGTAGGACGAGCCGACGACCTCCTCGCGAACCTGCACCGCGTGCAGTGTTCCGGGATGGAGCGAGGAGTCGAGTTCGGCGTCTCCATAGAGCCGGTGCAGGTACCGGCCGCGGAGGATGCGGCTCGAGTAGGTCCAGCGGTGGTTGTGCGGGCGGTCGTAGTAGCCGGGCTGGAAGACGTGCAGGCGCAACCGGATTCCGCTTGGATCGCTGGACAGCACGATCTTGTCGAGGATGTCGTAGTGCTCGCACAGTGACAGCAACTTCTGGTCGTCGAGTGGGGCGAGAGCCGATGTCCGGAGCAGCTGGCGGTCGGTGGCGAGTTCGTCGAGTATGGGCCGTGTTGCGGTGTGGACGGCTTCGGTGTTGTTCCAGTCGAGGTCCCGCAGCGGCTTGATGATCTGTTCGATGGTGTTCACTTCGTCTGACTCCTAAGCGGTTTCAGGCTTTGCGTTGGACTTCCACAACCGGCATACGGGCACGATGTCGGGGTAGGTGGCGCAGGAGGATGCGCCCATGACGATCTCCTCTGCCGGGCAGCCGCCCAGGCACGCGGTTTCCTTGCAGCCGCCGCACGAGCCGCCGACCAGCGGCAGAGTGAACAGGTCGAACTCGTTGTTCGCAGTCTCCCGGTTGAGCACTACCTGATCTCCCTGCATCCGCGCGAAGTACATGTCGGTGTCGAACAGGTACGAGCAGACGTAAGCCCTTCCGTCGGGGAAGATGCTGATTCGGTCCAGCGTCCGGCCGATGCAGCCCTGATAGCCCTCGCCTGCATACCGTTCCATTTGGTCGCGACGGGCGTAGGTCGGCTGGAACCAGACCCTCGTCCTGTACTCGGGCGCGGCTTGGCCGAGGCGGTCGCAAAAGGCGACCCATTCCGGCGGCGTCATCGCCATTTCCGGATTCCCGTGGCCCATTCCAATTGTGCTGAACACGTGGTATTTCACGAGTGAGGCGCCGATGTCGTCCGCGATGTCGAGCAGGTTCAGCACGTCCAGCTCGTTGGCTTTGTTGACTGTGCAGATGATGCGCGTGTCGAAGCCACGGTCGCACAGCTCGGCGCTGGTTTCCATCGCGATGTCGAAAGTGCCTTTGCCGCGCACGGTGTCGTGGGTGTCTGCGCTGCCACCGTCGAGGCTGACCTGCACGTAGGCGAAGTCCGACGGCTCGAGTTTCCGGAATTTCTTGCGTGCGGGCTGCTGGGCGTTGGTGGTGGTGATGATGTGGCCGTAGCCGATCTTGCTTGCCGCGCGGATGGAGTCGACGTAGAACGGGTGCAGCGTCGGCTCGCCGCCGAGGATGGTCAGCTTGTCACCGCCCATCTTTCGCCACACCGTGAGCGTGTCGATGATCTGCTGCGGTTGCATTTTCAGGGCCCGGTCCAGCCGCTCACCCATGTAGCAGTGTTCGCATCGAAGTTGGCAGGCTTCGGTGATGTAGAGGTAGACATTCCTGAATCTGCCGTAGGCGATCTTGTCGACACGTTCGGGTTCGGGAGCGGTGAAGTTTCGGGGCATCCGGGCGTGGCCGTAGCGGTCGGCGCGGACGGCCGGGGTCGACAAAGGAATGGAGGTCATGAGATCGGGCTCCTGGAGTTCAGCATTGGTTCGACCAGTCCGACGGCATGGTCCGCAGGGAGAGTGGCGTCGAGGAGGGCGATGTCGACACCGTTGGCTGTGAACGCTGCTCGGATCTTGTCGATGGAACTGTCGAATCGTTTGGTCCGGGCCTCGAGCAGCCTCGGTGCATCGCCACGACGGAAATGAAGAAGCGCACCGCATTTGCCGCAGAGCCAGTCATCGAACAGTGATGGTTTGGCCGGTATGCGGGGGTCGGCAACTGGATCCTTCTCGCAGCGTTGGCACACGCGGCGTTGACGTGCGCGATTGCGCAGAACCTTGCTGTCCGCGTGCAGCTCGAGAGGCTCGACCCTGGCCATCGGCGCGGAGTGTGCAACGGCTTCCAACAGCAGCGATACCTGTCCAGCGGAGCCCGGAAAGTTGTCCATCAGAACGACATCGACATCGCGCTGAACTACGAAATCCAGGTAGGAATGCAGCGCCTGATCGACGATGTCCGTGCCGATCCACCCGAGATGTGCGGCTGTTCCAGCGGTTGCGGCGAGGACATCAGCCGGGACCTGGTCGCGCAATCTGAACGTGTGTCTCCGGGCGCGGTTGCCGAGAGCGAGCGTGAGTGTCGTTTTCCCGACTGCCGGTGGGCCTAGGATTGGTACCACGAGCGCGAGCGCCATGGCGACTCCTTCGTGAGATGTCTTGTTGGACATCTCGACGATCGCGCCAGGCGGTCAAAACTGGTACTGCGGAAGTGAATACAGCTATTCCGCTGTGGAATAGTGCTCTCGCGGCAGAATGGTAGCGTCGAAAAAACCTGTCTCGGGCCTCTACCTCACCAGTTGGAGTGGCAGATAATGGCGCGTTCGACCATGAGTTCACGGAACTGTTCGCGATGCGGGAGCCCGCTGAGCGGGTACAACACCGGAGCGCTGTGCCGATCCTGCGAGACGAGTCGCTCGGTCGTGGAAGCTCCTGATCTCCCGCCGGAGTTTTGGCAGTCGACCCATATGCTCGACGCTCTGGAATCGTGGCATATGGGTCGAGTCGTCTACGCCTATCGCACTCATCCCTATCACGGCACACCGTTGCCGCAGGAGAGCGTCTCCAGCTGGCTCAACATCTCCCAGAGCGCGCTGTCGAAGCTCGAGAAAGGTCCTGCCCCGGAACGACTCCGCCAATTGATCGGGTTCGCGACCGCGTTGAAGATCCCACCCGAGCTGTTGTGGTTCAAACTCCCGGGCCGGTCTAGCCTCGACGAGGTGGACCGACACAGCTTCCTTCGGGCCGCCGCAGCTGTCACCGCCACGGCCGCCATCTCACCCGCCGGCCTTCTGCGGATGCTCGACCACATTCGGGTATCCGAGACTCCGACCAGGGTCGGGCTCGTCGAGATCCGCCAGCTGAGCGCAGCGGCCGATCTCTTCGCAGGTTGGGATGCCACTTACGGCAGCGGCCTCGTGCGCGATGTCGTCGCGGCCCAAGTCCGCACCGCGATTTCCTACCTCAATGCGGAGTGCGCCCCGAAGTACCGGCCCGATCTGCTCCTGGCTGTCGGAGCGCTCACACATACCGCCGCGTTCATGGCGTTCGATGCCTGCGAACATGCCGATGCCACCACGATGTTCGAGGTCGCGCTCGCCTGTGCCGAAGAGGCCGACGCCTGGAACCTGCGAGCCAAAGTACTCAGCTCGATGGGCCGCCACATGATCTGGACCGGCAACATCGAACAAGGCTTGGGCCATATCGACCGCGCGTTCCAGCACTCGGACCGGCTGACGCCAACCGAGCGAGCGATGCTGTTCACCGCGCAAGCACGCGGTCACGCCAAACTCGGGCGCATTCAGGACACCCTCACCGCGGTCGGCCACGCCGACGAGAACTTCGCCAACCGTGAGCCGCGGAACGACCCCAGCTGGATGGCGTACTACGACTCGGCACAACACGCCGGCGATACCGGCCACGCTCTGTTCGACCTGGCAGTTCGCGGCAGCTTCGCCAGTGAAGCCCGGTCGCGGCTCGCGGCTGCAGTGGCGGGTCACGGCGATGAGGCAGTCCGATCGCGAACAATATCGACGATCAAGCTGGCTTCACTGGTGATGGCGACCGGTGACAGGGACGAGGCGGTATCCATAGGCGCCGCAGCGATACAGCGAGCTAGCGCGGTCAAAAGTAAACGGGCAGCGCAGGATATCCAGGAGCTGCGAACGTTCGCACGTCATGTTGGTGTCCAGATCCCCGCGGTCACTGAGCAGTGAGCGGTATGACCCGAACGCCCGATGACACAGTCCGGGCGGCATGTGCGTTGGCCGGGGTCGCGACGACCGGCTTAGCGCCCATCAAAGTTGCCGAGAACGCTACTTACCGGCTGCCCACCGAACAGATCGTCGCCAGAGTAGCCAAGCCCGGCCAGCAGGCCGCCGCACAACGTGAGCTGAAGGTGGCAGCATGGCTCGAATCCTCTGGAGTACCAGCGGTCCGACCTGCGCATACGAAAAGCGATCTCGTTATGGTTGGCGACCGGCCCGTGACGTTCTGGAAGGAGCTACCCGCGCACAAGGGAGGGACTGAGCAGGAGATCGCCGTTGCGCTGCGACAGCTGCATGCATTGCCACCTCCTCCGTTCCTCACCGAGGTCGCGCCGTTCGTGCGACTGTCCGAGCGAATCGACGCTGCGCACACGCTGCCCGACCGAGATCGACATTGGATGCGCGACCACCTGAACGAACTCCGTTCGGGGTGGGAGAATCTTCCGGAAGGGTTGCCCTGGGGACCAATTCACGGCGACGCATGGGAGGGCAATGTAGTCACAACGGTCGACGGGGTGACGCTGTTCGTCGACCTGGAACGCGCTTCCGTCGGCCCGCCGGAATGGGACCTCACCTCCACTGCGATCAAGCACAGTTCATTCGGCTGGATCACCGGCGAGCGGTACGCCGCTTTCCGCGACGCGTACGGACACGATGTCACCAACTGGTCGGGATTCGCGCTACTCCGTGACATTCGTGAGATGCGGATGACGTGCATGGCCGTACAGGTCGCCGGTATGCATCCTGATCATGCACGCCAGGCACAGCACCGCGTCGATTGCCTCCGCGGACGATTTGGCCCCCGTCCTTGGTCTGGATGGGAACCAATCGCCTAGCCCAGCGACCGATGGCGGGAGACAGCGCTCGCACACCACTGCATGTGTTCCTTGCTCGTAGTCCGAAACGATGCTCACCCGTTGACGAGATACTTCGCCGCTTCAGTTCTACGGTGTGGGGAACAATCGAAGTGTTCGAGCTTCGAGGGGCGGGAATATCATGCAAGCCTTCATCATCAGCTTGATCTTCGGTTCGGTGGCGATCGCCTGCGCCTACGCTGCCTCGAAGGGATTCCGGGGAGTCGCCACCAGCCCAACCGAGGGATACGGCGAGGGCATTCCCGATGCCACTCTCGTGGATACGGTGCGCCGCAGGAAAGCCAACAGGCTCGTTGCCTGGTGCGAAACCACTGCGGCGGTCCTATGCGTGCCGCCGGCAGGCTACGCACTCTGGGTCGCCTTCGATCCTGACGGACAGATCCCACTCTCGGTGCTGCTCGGCATGGCGGTCTACTCGATCGCCGTGTTCTCCCTGGCCCACTATCCCTTGGACAAGATCAGGCAGTGAGGCGACCGCGGCAACCGGCCTGTCTGCGGGATCATGGTCGTATGGCGACGCGGGAAGTGGTCCGGGCGGGCCGGTTCACGAACATCTACGACCCGAGCGCGGGTGCGGCGCACCCGTGGTACATCAACGACCACACGATCGTGCGGGATCGCGATGGCGGATGGCACCTGTTCGGCATCACCCACCCCGAGCCCGCCGATCCGTTCCACGAGATCGAGTTCGCGCATGCCACCGCGCCCGATCTGCTCGGCCCGTGGACGAAACAGGAGCCCGCGCTGACGGTCGATCCCGGGTACCACGGCGAGACCCATCTCTGGGCGCCGTACGTGATCCGTTCCGGCGCAACGTACTTCATGTTCTACGCGGCGGGTGGACCGGACCGCACCCGGGCGGCGATCAACCTCGCCACCTCCACCGACCTGGTCCACTGGGAGCGCGCACCCGGCGGGCCGCTGTTCCGCGACGGCTACGACGCCCGCGACCCGATGGTGCTGCGCATCGGCGAGAAGTGGGCCATGTACTACTGCGCGACGAGCGCGCCGGAGGGCGGTCACCACGTGGTCGCCTACCGGCTCAGCACCGACCTGTGGCGCTGGGGCGAGCGGCACATCGCCTACGCCGATCCGACGATCGGCACCGAGGCGGGCAACACCGAGTCGCCGTTCGTGGTGCGCCACGACGACCGCTGGTACCTGTTCATCGGCCCGCGGCCCGGCTACGTCGGCACGGATATCTTCCGCAGCGACAACCCTTTTCGCTTCCGTATCGGCGACAAGATCGGGCACGTGGCCGCGCACGCCGCCGAGGTCGTCCGGCACGCGAACCGCTGGTGGGTCAGCAGCGCGGGCTGGGGACAGGGCGGTGTACACCTGGCGCCGCTCACCTTCCCGCCGCCGCCCGCGGGCATCGCCGTGCCGCGCTGAGCCCGGTGCCTTTGTGACGATCCCGGCTCCGTTACGCCGAAAAGGCGCCGATCCGGCTGGGTCGCCTGGTATCTGTTGAGCGAGTCGACTATCCGCCCACCCACCCGCGGGGAGGTAACGGCATGGCCCGTATCGGCGTGATCAGCATTTCCGACGGCCGCGACTATGTGCACACCGGCATCGCGGACTTCATTCGCACCACCGAGGACCGTCTCGTCGCCGCACTGACCGAGGCGGGCCACGAGGTGGTGCGCGGCGCGGACATCATCAGCGACAACGCGCTGGCCGGATCGGTGGCGCGTGAGGTGGCCGCGGCGGGCGTCGACCTCACCGTGCTGCACTACGCCGTCTGGGCTTTCCCGCACTTCAGCATGCTCGCCGCGGGCGCGACACCCGGTCCACTGCTGTTGCTCTCGAACATCGACCCGGTGCAGCCGGGGATGGTCGGAATGCTCGCGGCGGGCGGTGCGCTCGATCAGATCGGTCGCGCGCACACCCGATTGTGGGGCGACCCGGAGGATGCCGCGCTGATCGAGGCGATCGGGGTGCGCGCCACGGCGGCCGCGGCGGTCTCGGCGTTGCGCGGCAGCACTTTCGGGCGCTTCGGCGGGCGACCGATGGGCATGAACACCGCCGTCGCCAACACCGATCAGTGGCAGCGGCTGTTCGGCATCGACGTCGAGGAGATCGACCAATGGGAGATCGTGCGCCGGGCCGAGCGCGCCGACGCCGGTGAGGCCAAGGCCGCGCGGGAGTGGCTGGAACGCCACGCCACCGTGCACTACGACGGCGCGAAACTCACCCCGGAACTGCTGGAGCGACAGATCCGCTCGTACCTGGCCGTGCGTGAGCTGATCGCGCAGTGGCGGCTGGATTTCTCCGGGATCAAGGGCCAGCCGGAGCTCACCCAGTACTTCGCGACGATGGACGTCACCGAGGCGTTCCTCAACGACCCCTACGACTGGAACGGCCCCAAGGAGACCCACGTCTGCGCCACCGAGGCCGACATGGACGGCGCGCTCACCATGCAACTGCTCAAGCACCTCGCGCGGACCCCCGTGCTGTTCGCCGACGTCCGGCACTATCACGCCGATCGCGACATCTGGGACCTGTGCAATTCCGGTCAGCACGCGACCTGGTTCGCCGCCCGCAGCGCCGATCCGGCGGAGAACCTCGCCCGGGTGCACCTCTATCCGGAGGTGTTCTTCTTCCCGGCGGGCGGCGCGTCGGTGCACCACCTCGCCGCGCCGGGCACGATGACTCTGGCCCGGCTGACCCGCAAGGACGGCGACTACCGAATGCAGCTGATGCTCGGCGAGTTCGAGACCTACGACGAGCAGACCAACGAATCGCTGATGAAACAGTCCACCAGGGAGTGGCCGCACGCGTTCGCCCGGCTCGACGCGCGCGCCGAGGATTTCCTGTCCCACTTCGGCGCCAACCACATTCACGGTGTGCCGGGCGACCACCGTGCGGCGGTGCGTGCGACCTGTGAGTTGCTCGGCGTCACGCTCGACGAGTTCACCCGCGACCCGCGATGACCGCGCCCGGTCACCAGGAAGGGTGGTGAGCGTGTTCCTCGGCATCGATATCGGCACCTCGGCCTCCAAGGGCGTGCTGGTGCGCGCGGACGGCACGGTGGTCGCGAGAGCCGAGCGCGCCCATGCCGTCTCGACGCCGCGTCCGGGGTGGGTGGAGCACGACGCGGAGACGGTGTGGTGGTCGGATTTCATCGCGATCACCACCGAACTGGTGGCGGCGGGCGTGACCGGCATCGACGGTCTCGCGGTGTCCGGCATCGGGCCGTGCATGCTGCCCGCCGACGGCGCCGGAAATCCGTTGCGGCCTGCCGTCCTCTACGGCGTCGACACCCGCGCAACGGCCGAAATAGCCGAACTGACCGCGGAATTCGGCGCGGACGCCGTGCTGGAGCGAGCCGGTTCGCCGCTGACGAGTCAGGCGGTCGGACCCAAACTCCGCTGGCTGAGGCGGCACGAACCGCAAGTGGCCGACCGGACCGAGCTGCTGCTGATGGCGAGTTCCTTTCTCGTGCACCGCCTCACGGGCCGATACGTGCTCGATCACCAATCCGCCAGCCAGTGCGTGCCGCTCTACGATCTACGCAAGCGGGAGTGGGCGGCGGACTGGGCCGAGGCGGTCGCGCCCGGATTGGCGCTGCCCGAACTGGCCTGGCCCACCGAGATCGTCGGCCGGGTGAGCACGGCGGCCGCCGCGGCGACGGGCCTGCCCGCGGGTCTTCCGGTCACCACCGGAACCATCGACGCCTGGGCCGAAGCCGAGAGCGTCGGCGTGCGCGCGCCCGGCGACGCCATGATCATGTACGGCACCACCATGTTCCTGGTGCAGGTGCTGACCGAGCCGGTCCCGCATCCGGGCCTCTGGGGAACCTGTGGAACATGGCCGGGCACATACACTCTCGCGGCGGGCATGGCCACCTCCGGCGCGGTCACCGAATGGCTGCGCGATCTGGTCGGCGGCGACTACACCGAGCTGGTGACCGAGGCCGCAGCGGTGCCCGCGGGCAGCCGCGGGCTGCTGGCGCTCCCCTATTTCGCGGGCGAGCGCACCCCGCTGTTCGATCCCGACGCGCGCGGCGTCGTGGCGGGGCTGACGTTGCGCCACGGCCGCGCCGAGTTGTACCGCGCGGCGCTGGAGTCGATCGCCTACGGCGTCCGGCACAACCTGGAGGCGATGACCGAGGCGGGCGGGCAGGCGCGGCGGCTGGTCGCCGTCGGCGGCGGCACCAAGGGCGGACTGTGGACGCGGATCGTCTCCGAGGTCACCGGACTGCCCCAGCAGCTGCCCGCCGACACCGTCGGCGCGTGCCTGGGCGACGCCATGCTGGCTGCCACCGCGGCCGGTCTCGACACCTCGGCGTGGAACCCGGTGGCCGACACCGTCGTCCCTGATCCGGCGCGCACCGCCGGCTACGAGCCGTACTACCGGCGCTATCGCGAGCTCTACACCGCGACGGCCGAGATCGCGCATTTCCTGGCGGCCGAGCAACGCCGGGCGCACCCTCCTTCCTGATCCTCGGACGTCGTGCCAGGATGCATGAGGCAGAACCGGCAGGGAGGACCCGAATTGCCCACAGTGACCTTGACAGAGCAGAACTTTCACCAAGTCGTCAACGGCAACCACATCGTGCTGATCGACTGGTGGGCGGGCTGGTGCGGCCCGTGCCGCCACTTCGCGCCCGTGTACGAGGCGTCGTCCGATCAGCATCCCGACATCGTGCACGGCAAGGTCGACACCGAGGCCGAAGTGGCGCTGACCGCGATGGCGCAGGTCGACCGGTATCCGACGCTGATGGCCTTCCGCGAGGGCCTGCTGGTGTACTCCGAGGCCGGGTTCCTGCCCGCCGCCGATCTCGAGGAGGTCGTGCAGCAGGTGCGCTGGCTGGACATGGATCAGGTCCGCCGCGAGATGGCCGCGCAAGGCGCCGTCCCGCAGCAGGCCGAGCCCATGGCGGCGTCCGTGGGCGGATCCGCCCGCATGGCCGGACCGGCGCGCGGACCCGTCCAGTACGGCTGGCCCGGGCTGTGACCGCGGCCGGGTCGCCATCGGAATTGTGGCGGCTCGATGCCGCGCGTACCCGGTCGATCAGCGCGGAGAATCCCACCGGCGCGCCCGGCATGGGGGCCCGCGCGACCGATGGCACCGGCGCACACGCCGCCCGTGATCTGGGCGTCGGATGGAAGGTCTCGCCGTCGATCCTGCTCGAGCCCGGCGACACCGCGATCCTGGCCGACGTGCCCGGCCCGGGAGTGATTCGCCACTTCTGGCTGACGACCGACCGCACCGCACTGCGCGAGCTGACCCTGCGTATGCACTGGGACGACGCGGCGCGACCCGCCGTCCGGCTGCCGCTCGGCGACTTCTTCTGCAACGCGTGGGACGAGCTCGCACTGGTGAACTCGGAGATGATCGTGGTTGCCCCGGCGGGCGGCCTGAACAGCTACTGGCCCATGCCTTTTCGCCGAGGCGCGCGGATCACGTTGCACAACGGCTCCGACCGGGCGGTGCCCGTCTACTACCAGATCACCTACACCGAAGAGGACGTGCCCGACGAGGCCGGTTACCTGCACACCACGTGGCGCAGCAGCGCACCGCTGGGGAACCCCGCAGTGCACACCATCCTCGACGGCGTCACCGGGCGCGGGCGTTACGTGGGCACCTATCTCGCCATCCGGCCCGGCGACCCGGGGTGGTGGGGCGAGGGCGAGCTGAAGTTCTACCTCGACGGCGACACCGACCACCCGAGCATCTGCGGCACCGGCACCGAGGACTACTTCGGCGGCGCGTGGAACTTCGACATCGACGGCCGCTACCGCACCTACTCGACGCCGTATCTCGGCCTGCCCCAGGTGCTTCCGCCCGACCGATGCTACGAGGCCGACCAGCGGTTCGGCATGTACCGGTGGCACGTGCGCGACCCGATCTGCTTCCACAGCGAGCTGCGCGTCACCGTGCAGGCGCTCGGCTGGTCGGATCCGGGGACCTACCTGCCGCTGGAACGCGCCGAGATCGCCACCACCGCATGGTGGTATCAGGACTGATCCAGCGCGGCGGCGTCCAGATCGCCCATCAGCTCGTCGGCGCGCGCCAGCGCCAGATCCAGTCCCGCCCCGAGGTCGTCGAGCATCGTCAAACCGCCGAGCAGCTCGGATAATTCGCTGCGCACCCGTTCGAGTTCCTCGATCGCCGGATCGACCGGAGACCAGACCGCGGCCTCGGACCATCCCGGAGCGTCGTCGAGCCAGGCGCACAGCAGGTCGCGGACCAGACAGTGATCGGAGGTGTAGAGCTCGAAGCTGCGCGGATCTTCACCGCCGCGGTGTTGGAGTTCGTATATTCCGTCGGGTAGGCGGCGGGCCCGGATCCAGTCTCCTGTGCCCCTGGCGAGTTCCAGGAACGGATGCTGGGGAACCGCCGCGCCGAACTCGGTCCGAACCTGGGTCGGGTCGGGATCGTCGGCTGGTCGACTCGGGTCCTCACGCACCGGGTCAGTCTGCCCGATCGCGAGCGCGAATACGCGAAATGCGACGCCGCACGACCCTCCGGGTGCAAGGTAGAGGGATGCGCGCGGTGGTCATCGAGACGCCAGGTCGTTGTTCCGTGCAGACCGTTCCGGATCCGGTCCCCGGTCCCGGCGCGGTGGTGGTGCGTGTCGCCGCGGTGGGTATCTGCGGCACCGACGCGCACATCGTGGACGGCGAGTTCCCGCCGACGCCGTATCCGATCGTGCCGGGGCACGAGTTCGCGGGCGAGGTGGTCGCCGTCGGCAACGAGGTGGTGGGCGTCGCGACGGGCGATCGGGTCGCGGTGGATCCCTCGCTGTTCTGCGGGGCTTGCCACTACTGCGCGATCGGCCGCGGCAATCTGTGCGAGCGCTGGGGCGCGATCGGCGACACGGTGGACGGGGCGATGGCCGAGTACGTCGCGGTGCCCGCCGCCAACTGCCACCGACTGCCGGACTCGGTCTCGCTGAGCCACGGCGCGCTGGTGGAGCCGCTGTCCTGCGCGGTGCACGCCTTCGACGTGCTGCCGCGTGCGCTCGGCGCCCACTATCTGCTCTACGGCGCGGGCACGATGGGGCTGTTGATGCTCCAGTTGGCGCGGGTGGCGGGCGCGGCGTCGGTGTCGGTCGTCGATCTGAACACCGCGCGGCTCACCGTGGCCGAGAAACTCGGCGCGGACGCGGTCGGGACCGAGGCCGAGAGCTTCGACCGTCCGCAGGGATGGGAGGTCGTCATCGACTGCACCGGCGCGATCCCCGCGATCGAGGACGGCTTGACCAGGGTCCGGCGCGGCGGGGTGTATCAGCAGTTCGGCGTCGCGCCCGGCGCGGCGACCGCCGCCTTCTCCCCGTTCCGCGTCTACAACGACGAGATCACCATCGTCGGTTCGATGGCGGTGCTGCACAGTTTCGGACGAGCGGTGGAGTTGATGGCCAAGGGCGTGATCGACGCCGACACCATGATCACCCACGGCTTCGCGCTCGACGAATTCGCCGACGCGCTCACGGCTTTCCGCGAGGGCGTGGGTCGCAAGATCCAGATCCGGCCGGACCGGTCCGGATGACGCGGGTGGCCGGGGTGGACAGCTCCACCCAGTCGTGCAAGATCGTCGTCTGCGACGCGGCGACCGGTGCGGTGCTCGAGCGAGGTACCGCACCGCATCCCGACGGCACCGCGGTGCCCGCCGAGGCCTGGTGGGACGCGCTGCGCGCCGCGGGCGACGGGCTGCTCGATCGGGTCGACGCGATCGCGGTGGCCGGGCAACAGCACGGCATGGTGGCGCTGGACGCCGACGGCGTGCCGCTCCGAGACGCGCTGCTGTGGAACGATATTCGCTCGGCAGCGGCGGCCGAGGACCTCGTTCGCGAGTTCGGCGGTCCGAGCGCGTGGGCCGATGCCGTGGGCAGCGTGCCGGTCGCCGCGTTCACCGTCACGAAGTTGCGCTGGTTCGCCGATCACGAACCCGATCTGGCCGACCGGGCCCGGCGAATCCTGCTGCCGCACGACTATCTGACCTGGCGGCTGCGTGGCCGCGACGCCGAACCCGTCACCGACCGCGGCGACGCCTCGGGCACCGGCTACTGGTCGCCCGCGGCGGAGAGCTACCGAGAAGATCTGGTATCTCTCGCTTTTCGTGAGCGCACACCGCTGCTGCCGAGGGTGCTCGGGCCCGCCGAATCCGCGGGCCGCACCGCCGCGGGCACACTGGTCGCGGCGGGCACCGGCGACAATGCAGGTGCCGCACTGGGATTGGGACTCGAACCGGGCGACGTCGTGATGTCCCTCGGCACCAGCGGCACCGTCTACGCGCGCGGCAGCGCTCCCAGCGCCGACCCCTCCGGAGCCATCGCGGGGTTCGCCGACGCGACCGGTTCGTTCCTCCCGCTGGTCTGCACGCTCAACGCGGCGCGCGTGCTCACCGCCTCCGCGCGACTTCTCGGTGTCGACCTGGCCGGACTGGAAGCCCTTGCGGCCCAGGCTCCCCCGGGGGCCGATGGACTCGTCCTGCTCCCCTACCTCACGGGCGAACGCACCCCGAACCTGCCGCACGCGGCGGGCAGTCTGCACGGTCTGCGTCCACGCACCATGCATCCCTGGCACCTGGCCCGCGCCACCTACGAGGGCATGCTCTGCAACCTGGCCGACGCCCTCGACCGCCTCGTCGCCACCGGCATCGCACCGCGCCGCATCCTCCTCATCGGCGGCGCCGCCCGCTCCTCCCTCGTCCGCGCGATCGCCGCGCAGATCCTCGGCCGTCCCATCACGATCCCCGAACCCGAGGAATACGTCGCCCTCGGCGCGGCCCGCCAAGCCGCCTGGGCCCTCGCGGGCACGCCCGCTCCTCCGCGGTGGCCGAGCCGCAGGGCCGTGGAAATCCACGTCTCCGCGGCGGGCGCGGCCACGGGGCAGGCCATCCGCGACACTTATGCCCGCGCCAGGGACGCCCTCTACGGTTGAGCGGTGCCCAGGGCCAAGTCGCGCCGCGCCCCTGTCCAATTCGTCGGACACAACACAAGGCCTGCACTTTCACGCACCCCCTGGAGTCAACTCGTTTCCGGGTAGTGCACGGACATCTCATCCAGGTGAGCTCGGACTTCCACGGCACCGGGAAGGTCGAGGTCGTCCAGCAGCGTCAGCGCAGACGACCAGTGTGCGTAAGCCTCGCCCCGCCGTCCCTGAACGATCGCCGTATCGCCGAGTCCGCGGAAGGCACGGGCCTCCTCGGCGCAGCTGCCACACATCCGGGCGACGCCTGCGGCCTCATGGAACCGAGCTTCCGCCGCGTCGACATCGTCGGACCGAAGATGCACCTCCGCGAGGGTATTGAGGGCCATTGCCAGATCGAGATCCAGCCCGAGAGAACGAAATTCGGCGATCGCCGATTCGAGATGGCTGGACGCCTCCGGCATGCGGCGCAGGGACGCCAGAGATCCGGCGATCTCACGCAGCATGATCGCCGCGTTTCGGCGCAGTGACGTCCGGCGGTATACCGCCAGCGCAGTCCTGCCCTTGTCGACCGAGGCGACGTAGTCCCCTTCCAGGTGGTGGATCCACGCCTGATGCCCCAGGGTGTGGCTGGCGCTCACCTCGTCGTCGAGTTCGGTGAAGAGCTCGAGCGCCAGCTCGTACTGGTGGGACGCCGGTTCCAGGTCCCCGCGCATCGCGTAGGCCAGTCCGAGGTTGTTCCGGGTGGTTGCCTCCCACCAGATGTTTCCGGAGCGGCGCGCGCATTCGAGTGCGTACTCGTGGGTCGAGATCCACGGTTCGAAGCGGCAAGTGAGGAAGAAGTATCCGCGCAGGATATGCGCCAAGTGCCAACAGTACTCGTCGTCGCAGCGTTCGAATGCCGAGCGGACCAACGAGACCAACGCGGTCTCCTCTTCTTCGAACCATTCGAGCGCCGACGTCGCGTCGGCCATCGGGCTCACCCGCTCGAAGCGGTGCAAGTGGTCGGGCAACGGCATCCGATTGCGGTGCGGCGCGACGACGCTGTCCGCGGCATCGGCGAGACCGATATAGAGCTCGGTGAGTCGCCTCGACGCAGCATCACGCTCGTCCGACGACACCGCGGCCGCCAACTCGTGGGTGCCCAAATCACGAAGCAAATCGTGCATACCGTAGCGCTCCCCGCCGCCAGGTGTCAGAAGGTGCACGTCCCACAGCTTGTCGAGTTGGCGCTCGGCCTCGACTACCGAGGTATCGCCGAGGGCCGCCACCGCCGCCGGTGTGAACCTTTGCCCGGGATGCAACGACAGGAGCCGGAACGTGCGGCGTTCCGGCTCGCCCAGCTCTCCGAGCGCGGCGCGCAGAACCACATCCACGCTCCGCTCCCCGTCCGTCAGCGCGCGAAGACCACCGGGTCGCGCTGTGAGGTGTTCACGCACGCCGCTCAGACCGAGATGCGGCTTACGCCGATACATCCCTGCCGCAACGTGAATCGCGAGCGGCAGATCGCCGCATCGCTCGACGACCTGCTCGACATCACGATCATCGCGCGGCTCACCCGCCGGATTCTCCGGCGGCACCAATTCCCGCAACAGATTCTGTGCGTCGTGGCGTTGCAGCGGAGGGAGGTCGATGTGCAGAGCCGCATCCAGAGCCGCGAGCCGGTGGCGAGTGGTGATGATCACCGCGCACTCGGGTGCGGACGGGATGGCTTGTTCGACCTGATCGGTGCTTCTGACATTGTCCAGCACCAACAGAATTCGTTTCCCTCGCATCCGCCCCTGGTAGAGCGCCGCGCGTTCGGCCATGGTCGCGGGCATCGTCTTGCAGTCGACCTGCAGGTGGCGAAGGAGCCACTCCAAGAGGTCTTCGCCGCGCGTCGGTCTCAGGCCGACCGTATCGCCGCCGAGATCCCGGTAGACGCAACCGTCTGGGAACGTCGAAGACAGTTCGTGGGCCGCGCGAAGAGCAACAGCAGTTTTGCCGACGCCCGCCATACCTCGGACGACGCCGACTCGCGCCGTCCTTTCCCGACGTTCTCTCGGCGACAGCGCCGCGATCATCGCGGATACCTCGGTGTCGCGACCGACGAGCAGAGGGGCCGGTGGTAAGCCGAGTTCCGCGAGTGACACCGTCCGTGCGGCGCTGACCGGTGGCTGCGGAATCGCTTCGAGCAAGGCGCCGCCGGTGCGGAGCACTTTCTCGCACGCCGCGGCGAACTCCGGGGAAACCGGTCGCTTGCCCGCCTCGATGCGGCTGACAACCGACTTGTCGCGATGGATGAGTTCGCCGAGCTTCTCCTGGGAAATCCCCCGCCGCTCACGCCACCGTTTGAGTTCGAGACCGAATGCCTGGCGTGGCGTCGGCGTCGCAGGACCGGCATCTCCCGATAGCGGCTTTCGGGGCGTGCTGCCACCTGTTTCGCGCCGTGACGATGTTGCGCGTTGCGGTTCGACTGGCATAGCGCAACCCCTCCTGTTCGCCGTCCGCACTACTCAAAATTGGCAGTTGCCAAGCGCATCCATTGTCGCCAACCGATCAGCGGCGGCCAAGACCCGAAGGGGAGCAGAGCAGTGCGAACAACGATCGACGCGTTACGACGGCGGGGTAGCTGCACCGTAAGTAGCGGTGTAGACGGAAAGTACCTTCTCGGTCGAATCACCGCGCTGCTGGCCGGATTGGTTCTCGCCGTGGGGATGGTGCTGGCCGCGAGCCCGGAGGCAGCTGCTCAGCCGCACCCGACCCCCGCGGCACCGGTCGCCTGGCAGCCGAATGGATGCAGTTCCCCCTTGGGGGACAGGCCTTTCGGTGGACCGAGCTTTCGTTCTGCCTGCAACCAGCACGACGCGTGCTATCACTACCATTCCGCCGACTTCTTCACATGCAACGACCGCTTCGAACGGGACATGCTGCGAATCTGCGGCAACAACAGCGGATGCCGCTTCTGGGCTTTCGCCTACTCGGGCTCGGTCAAGACCCTCGGGTGGCCCTTCTACGCCTGCCGCTGCGATCCGGCCATCTGGCCCCACCAACGGTAGCCAGGCCCGCAAAACGCTTCTCGCACCATTCTTTTCATCGAGACGGACAGCTGAACATGGTCGAATCCTCTGCACGCGCGAAGTTCGATGTGGTCGTCGTCGGTAGCGGATTCGGCGGAGCAATGGTCGCGTATCGGCTGATCAACGCTGGTGCACGGGTACTGATGATCGAGCGAGGCGACTGGGTCGACCGAGGCCCGGCCTCCTGGCGACACGAGGCAACGCTCGAGATGACACCGAGCTACGCGATGGACATCCCGTATCGCTGCGAACGTGGCGGGCACGGTACGAGAATCGGCAGCTACGCATGCGTTGGAGGGCCGTCGGTGTACTACGGCTGCGTCGCGATACGGTTTCGTGAGAAGGACTTCACCGGCGATCCCGAGATCGTGTCGACCTCCGCTGCCGCATGGCCATTCGACTACGACTGCATCGAGCCGTTCTACGGGGAGGCCGAGGAACTGTTCGGCGTCAGCGGCGACGACCGCGGAGACCTGACCGCGCCGCGACGGTCACGACCGTTCCCCCATTCCCCCGGTCGACTGGCGCCCATTTCGAGGCAATTGGCGGACGCGTCCGGCTCGATGGGCCTTTCACCGTTCCGTCTGCCGCTCGCGATCAACTACACAGCGACGACAACACAGGCCGGCTGCATAGCCTGCCGGACCTGCGACACCTACGCGTGCGCGATCTCTGCGAAGAACGACGTCGCGACGAGGATCATCGCGCCGCTGCTGCAGCGTGGGCTGACGTTGTGGACCAGAAGTGTCGCTGTCCGCTTGGTCGCGGACCGTGACCGGGTGCGACACGCCCTGGTGGTGCACCGCGACAAGCCCGAACGAGTCGCCGTCGAGGCCGACCGATTCGTACTCGCCGCAGGCGCTCTGGGCTCGCCTCATCTCGTGCTGGCATCGGAACTCGACAAGTTGTCACCGGCGCGTGCCGCCGTCGGCCGCTATCTGATGCGCCACGCGAACGCCATGGTCTATGGAGTGTTTCCACGACGTCCCGACCCGGAGCGCCGCTTCCACAAGCAACTCGCATTGCACGACTGGTACTTCGGCGATCCGAACGCCGCACGGCCGTTGGCCAAACTCGGCAGCGTCCAACAGATCATGACCCCGCCGCGACCACTCGTTCGGGCGTATCTTCCGGTGGGGACGAAGCGCGTGCTCGGCGCTATGACCGAACAGTTGACCGGTCTGCTGTGTATCGCCGAGGATCAACCGCGCCGGGAGAACGGCGTCCGCGTCGACTGGGCCACGCGGGACATCTACGGGTTGCCTCAGCTCGTCATCGATACGAGCTACTCGCCGCGCGACGAGCTCGCCCTCGGCACGCTTACCAGGCGGGCCCGCGCAGTGCTCGAGAAGACGGGCGCGACTTTCTCCTATACACACCGGGTGCGTACGTTCTCGCATGCCGTCGGCACGCTGCGTATGGGAATCGACCCGAAGACATCGCCGCTCGATGAGCACTGCAAATTCCGCGGTCTGGCGAACCTTTGGGTGACCGACAGCAGCTCTCTGCCCATGTCGGCGGGAGTGAACCCCAGTCTGACGATCACCGCGAACGCGCTGCGCTCTGCGCAGTCGATCGTCTGACGTACCGAGCCGGCCACAACAACGACGCCCGTATTCGTCGGAGTGTTCAGTGGCCGGTCGCGTTGTGGTCCGGTCGGCGAGCCGAGTAATACATTGCCACCGGATCAGTGCGACTCGAAATGGATCAACCGACCACCCTGCAGGTAGCCGTTGTTGAAATGCGCGGAGAACACCATCAGCGTCACGACGCTCTTGCGGATCGCCTTCTTCTGTCGACGGTCGAAACCCTTCTCACCGATCCTGTCCAAGAACAACTGCGGCGCAGCTCCCGTACCGTACGTGGTGAGGCCAGCGAAACAAAAGAGCCGTTTCTTCGAATTCGCCGACCAGGCATTGCGCGAGCATATGACGACACAGAGATCACGAGTCGGGCGCCCGTCGACGAACTCGTGTCGATAATTCACTTCGGAGAAACCACCGATTCGTACCGTGCTGTTCGAAGCATCGATCGAAACCAGCGACGCGAGGCTCGGCCAAGTCAAGACATTGCGTGCACACTCGTTGGCATCCGGCCCGCCGAGCACGACCAGATCGTGATCACATTGACTGGCCAGCCGCGCGGACATTTCTACTCGAAAGTCCTTGCGCGGATACCATTTTCCCAAGGCCGTGCCCACAGCGGCCAAGCCGCGAACCTCCCCTTCGGGGGCCAGCGTTCTGTGCGCGGCCGAAGTACCCCACCTCGACGGCGCGCTCGCGCCGGTCGTGCAGACGATATCGACGCGGCACTTTTGACTGGAGTCGAAATCGATGAGCCTTCGCACACCGAAACCGCGAATCACCCGCTCGTAGAGAAGGGCGAGTACGGGCTGAAGACCAATGAATCCGAGGATAACCCCCAGGATCTCCAATACACACCTCCGCTGGACACCGACCGCGCGGCGATGGTAAAGTTTTTACCCACAATGCGTGACACAACTCAGGCGATCAATGTATGCGCTATGCCCGATGCGCATACAGCGGACAAGATCCTCGATCTTGCCCAATCACTGAACGCAGCTGGGCAACTTTTTCACGTCGATGGTACATCCCGCCATCCGCATCTGACAATATTCATGTCCCAGTTCGCAACGACGAATATCGACTCCTATCTCGATCACCTGAACAGATTGTCGATCGAGGGCCCTGTGCACGCTTCCGCCTTCGGCCTCACATTGTCCGCGAACGGATACCTGGAAATCGGGTACAACAAGTCGACGATTCTGGAATCACTGCAACGTCGAGTCGCAGAGGTCGCGAACGGCCTCTGGACGCCGAGCGGGGATCCGGAAGAATCCGGGGCCTCGGAGCTGGAGAACCGCTATGAACGGACAGCCGGGTACAAGTTGTTCGGTGATCTATACCGACCGCATATCACGTTGGCCGCCTACGCCCGCGTCCCCGAGTTGACTTTTCCGCCGCTCCGGGACTTCCGAGCGTTCGACTTCCGCTTCGACGAGCTCGTCGTGGGCCGAACCGATCAGTACGGCAGCGTGATAGCGGTCATCGATCGAATTCCGCTGCGATCCAAGCGATTCGGATACGGACCCTGATCGAATCGGTGCCCAGGCCGCTCCATCTCCGAAGCACTGACTCCCTGGACTTTCCGAAACGCTGGACGCATCGGGCCGTTGCCCTCAGCAGGCCTTCTGGGGACCGGTGAGTCGGTGTGCCATAAGGAAGTTCATCATCCGGCGCTGCAAGGTGAGTCCCGACGGTGACTGCATGAGCAGACCGCCGCCGATATGGTCCGGTCCGAGGGGTGTGACGAATTGTGCTAGCTCACAGTCGCTTTCGATGTAGTGCTCGATGGTCGCGGGGACCGGATCCGCGGTGGTGGTGACCGCGGTCGGCGTGTCGGCGAGGGTGAGGTTGCCCGCCAGCCGGTCGGCGCCGAGCCACTGCAGGATGTTGGCACGGCCGATCGGGTAGAGGCTGGTCTGATCCGCGAGGTCTTGCAGGAAGAAGGCCGGGACCGGGCGGGCCCGCGGGCCCATCGACGCGACGATGGTGGCGCCGGTGAGATCCGCTCCGGGCGGCTGCAGGCTCATGCCGTGCGGTCCACCCGCCATCGGGGCGATGGCGGCGTACAGATCCGGATACGCGGCCGCCATGACGGTGCTCATACCGCCGCCCGCGGAGTAGCCGCCGACGTAGACGCGGGCGCGGTCGATCCCGAACTCCTGGATCAGGGTTTCGGTGATGCCGGCGACGATCGAGGGCTCACCGGTGTCGCGCTCCTGGTTGGCGGGATCGAACCAATTCCAGCACCAGCGTTCGTTGGCCTCCCTGGTCTGGATCGGGTACGCGAGGACGAAACCGAGCTCGTCGGCGATCCTGGTCAGCGAGAAGCCGTTGTCGGCCAATTGCGCTTCGGGGTCGGTGCAGCCGTGCAGGTAGATCATCAGGGGTTTGCCTGCCGTGTCACCCGGCGGCACGTGCAGGTAGTAGCTGCGGGTGCCCGCCGCGTTGGTGTAGCTGCGTTCGCTGACATCGGCCGCGTACGCGCGTGGACTACCCAGCGTTGCCAGACTCGAGGCCAGGAGCAGGACGGCGATCATGGCCGCCAGCCGATTCCGAGAGATGACGCGGTCGATCAACTGCACTCCCCACACGAAAGCACCAACGACTCGCACCTCGGGCGATCCTTCGATGCGGGATCGGGCTCTGCCGAGCACCGGCTCCATCTGAAGGATAACCACTCCAAATGGGGCGGCCCGTGATCGGCGGGCCACGTCACCGGAACGAGTAACCGTTCCATTGCCCAGCCACCGATTTTCCGCGCCGAACCCACATCGGCCGCGTCGGCCGCAACGCCGCCCGAGAGCTTATACCTGGCCGTGGCGATTGCACGTTGCCCCGAAAACTACGGTCTCCTTGCGAATTCGAGGAAGTACCCTGCCCGGGTACGCTGCAGTGGCAGAGCGAGGAGAAGAGTGCGGATGACGTGGGTGGGTAGGCGGTTGCGGGCGGCGATGGGTGTGCTGCTGACCGCGGTGGCGCTGGTGCTGGTGCTGGCGTCGTGTACGTCGAAGGAATCGGACTCCGGTGCGTCGGCGTCGAGCACGGTGACCAAGTCCGCGGTGAGCGCGACGAAGACGGAGACGCCGACGAGTTCGACTGCGGCGCCGGGCAATCCGGGCGGAGTGCAGGGCCAAGACGGACCGCAGACGGGGTCCGGCAGCCCGGGGCAGATGCAGCCCAACGCCAACTCACCGCAGCCGAACGCACCGGGCACGGACAACTGTGGCGCGATCTACTGTGGCGCGCCCGGCACAGACAACTGCAGTACCGAGAACTGCGGCAACATCGGCGGCACCGACAACTGCGGCGCCATCTACTGCGGCGCACCCGGCACAGACAACTGCAGCACCGAGAACTGCGGCACGGGCGACTACGTGGAGTGCACGAACCGGATCGACTACGCGGGCGATCCCCGATCGAACGACGAGATCAACAGCATCGGCGTGCGAGAAGGCAAGTGCCCCGACCCGATTCGCCCCACCCCGAGCCCAACGGCGACCACGACGCAGCCGCCCACGACCACGTCCGAGGCGCCCACATCGTCTGCCACGCCGACGGTCACAACCACCACGGCGACACAGTGAACGCGCGCACTCGATAGCCCGCGGCGGGTCTACCCGGCGAGTTCCGACGCTGGCCGACGTCAGCGCCGCTCGAGGGCACCGGATGATGACATCATGGACGCTACGCAGATCACCGATGCCCTGGATGACATGTTCGATCAGGCCATCGTCTTCCACGGATTTACCGACTACATGCGTGACTACGACGTCTTCTTCTACGCCACCGCCGACCCTCGGACCGGCATACGGCCCGAGTATCTGCGGTACCGGTTCAAGTACTGCGTTCGTGCGACGGTCGATTCCGCTGTGCCGCCGGATGTTTGGGCGTGCTCACTCGACGAGCGCCTGCTCGACCATGAAACCGGTCGTGACCTCGATGGTTACGTCTGGGGCGTCCGATGGCAATGCCTCTACCCGGGTGCCGAGCTGGTGCGCGATTCCGTGGAAGCCGCAGCATGGTCGGCTCGACTCGGCTTGCCCTTCTACGAGGTGCGGATCGAGACGAACGGACACAACCTCACCGTGGTCTTCGCGGACCTTCAGGTCGATTCCGTCGAAGCGGGACTCGCGCCCTTCGTTGTGCCGGATGAGGACAGCACCGATGCGGAATCCCGGCAATGACGTTCGTGCCTGCCGCGAATCGTCGGCGTCACTGGAGTGCGGCGAGAACTGCGTCCACGCGCCCTGAGAGCGGGCCGGTCAGTTCGACAACAGGAAGCGACTCACACAGCTGCAGCGGATCGGCAGCCCCCGGCACTCGGTTGCACTGCGATTGCTGGACGGGTCTGGCAGCTGTTCGAAACAAGTAGTCGATTACTCGCGTCGGCGTGTCGCGAGCGGCGAAGGCTTGACCTCGAGCACGGATCGAGCATGGACGATCCGGGTTGCGGAGGTGGTGATGACAAGCGGGGCGCGAGCGTTCCTCGTCGCCGTGACGGCGGCGGGGGCGATCGGGGTCGGTCTGGCGCCGACGGCTGCGGCGACGCCCACTACCGACGCGCCCGTATCGCCGACGGAACAGTCCGGATGCTGTGAAACCTCCCCTGTCGAAACCTCCCCTGTCCCGCCGACGAGTTCTACCTCGGTCGTACCTCCGCCCACGTCGACGATCCCGCCGACGACTTCCGATCCTGTCTACGATCCGACTCTGACGGCGCCCGCGACCGCCGAGCGCGGCACCCAGATCTTCGTGCAGGGTTCCGGCTGGCCTTGTGCAGCGGTGCGCGTCTCCCCGAGCTGGTCCGAATCGGTGGACACGCAGGTCGGCGACCGTTCGTTCGGTATTCGCGTCGCCGTCTCCGAGGGGGCCGCACTCGGCGGTCAGACGATTCGGGTCGGCTGCGCCGCGAGCTCGTACGACCGTGTGGAACGGAGAACGGCGATCGAGATTCTCCCCGCGCAGATCGTCACGACACCGCCCACGACGGCGGGTCCGAGCGTCACGACCATCACTGAATCATTGGTCGATTCGACAAGCGCTACGAGTTCGCCGACCACTCTGCCGGACGGCACAGAGAAGCAGGACAGTCGCCTCGCCGACGCGCTGGGCCTCGGCGCGTTCCTCTTGGCACTCGGTGGGGCGGCGCTCGTCACGCATCGGCGGCGCGGACGTCCTGGCCGTTCATCGCCCGAGCACACCCGCGATGCGCTTCCGCCGCAGGTTCGTGTGCAGGTGGTCGGGGATATGAGGCCGTCTATCCACGTTCGCGAGGTCGCCGGGCCCGCCGACGCACCAGCGGTACGAGTTCGGCTGACCGTAGGCGAGCCGCGGCTACAGGTAAGGGAGGTTCCGCGATGACGAGTCCGGCAACGATCACGGCTCGGCTGGCGCTGTTCGGCGGCGTAGCCCGTGAGGTCGTCGAAGACGAGCTGGCCACGCGCCTGCGTACGAGCGGTGTCGAGGAGCTGGCGCTGCGGCGAACGCCGGTGGTCGCGGCGGGCCTGCGGTCCACGGCGCTGGGTGAGGTGGTCAGGACGGTCGACGAGCTGCTCGACATCGACCTCGGCGGGATCGCGGTCGCGGGGTGGCGCCGCTACGAACGGCTGCGCGACGCCGCGCTGCGAACCCGCGCGGGCGGAGTCGAGCGGGTCGAGTTGTCCGCACACGAAGTCACCCGGACCTGCTGCCCGCGCCTCGAGGTCGTCGTCGGTGAGAACCCGGTCGGCGAATTCTCGCTGGAACTCGATGTGGCAGTGCTTGTTCAGCCACTCGTGGCCATCGTTCGCAATGGCATGCTCTTGGCTTTGGGCCCCGGTGACTGCACCGTGACCGTGTCGCTCGGCGCGCCGGAAGTCGGGCCGATCATGAAGCGGGAACGCGTATTCAAGGTGGCGAACGTGGTCGATCTGCGACGGCCGATCCCGCTACTTCGCAACCACCCCGGACCGGCTCCCACATCGCCGTCCGGCGGTATGCCCCGACCGGTGTCGCATCACTGAGCCGGTCGACTCGAAGGACGGAGATTCGGCTACCGCGTTGTCCGCTTAGCCCTCACGACGTGGCCGCGACCGGCGCCGCCGCGATCATCCAGTTGCTGAACTCCACCGCCAGATGCCACTGGTGTTGGCGAATGAGCCTGGCGGGCACGCTGGCCGGGAATTGCACGGTCAGCAGGGCCTCGAGTGTGCCGTCGCGATCACGGAACTGATGGCGCACACCGCCGATGACAACACCGTCGTCGAGCAGGGCTTGGCCCGCGATCTGGATGGGGTAGCCGGGATCGATCGGGATGGTGAGGCTCTCGGTCTTCGCGTAGTCGATGAGGAACCGCGACACCGCCGGTGATCCGCCGGTTGTTTCGACGACTTCCTGACGTCCGTCGCGCAGGCCGCGCAACAGGTAGTGGTCGGGGCAGGCATCGATCATGTCGGTTTCGGCGTTGGCAGCGGTCAGATTGTCGAACCACGCGGCGAACCGCTCGACGGAGAAGCCCGGTACTTCCAGACGAGTGATGGCGTGTTTGGTCCGCCCCCGGCTCGCGGCGACACCGATCCGAGTCATCCGCTCGGAAAGAGCCAGCTCGCGCCCGACCATCGCGTAGACACCGGCATGACCCAGCCGCGTCTTCAGCGTCGTCAACGCGGATCGCCGCACGTCGAGAGGAGCGCCGCGCAACTCATCGAGGGCGCGGTCGGGCATGAGTTCGGCGATACCGCGATGTCCCACGCGTGCGGCGAACTTCTTCAGCACCGCGTCGGCCCGGCGTGATTCCCAGGCCCGCACCTGTTCGCGCGAGACCGCTTCCTCGCCCACGATCGCACGAATTTCGATGGACTCGACCATGGTGGTCCTGCCTCTCCAGCCCTGCATTAACGCTACCGATTCTGGCTTTAAGTATGGGAGCTAGTATCGACTAAACGCAAATCGAAATAGCTTTTAGTCGAGTGGACAGGGCCATGAACCAGCGCGGACACGATCCCGAGAACGAGCAACCCGTGACGCCACCGGTTCCGCGCAAGCGGACCGGGGGACGCTCCGCTCGAGTGCGGGAAGCCGTACTCACCGCGACCCTGGATCAGGTCGTCGAACACGGCATCGAGGGTTTGACCATCGGCGACGTCGCCGCCCGAGCCGGTGTCGCCGAGACAACGATCTATCGACGCTGGGGAACCCGCACCGCCCTGATCGCCGAGGCGGTCACCGAGATGGCGGCCGTGGGCAATCCCGCACCCGACACCGGAACTCTGCGCGGAGATCTCCAACAGCTCGCCGAGCAGATCTCAGACCTGATAACCCGCCCCGGCATCGCGCGACTGCTCGGCACCACCATCGCTCTGTCCGCCGACCAGGGCGTGGCCGCCGCGCGCCACCGCTTCTGGAACGAGCGCTTCGAACGGACCTCTCACGTCATCGGCAGGGCCGTCGACCGTGGCGAACTATCTGACGAGGTGGACCCCCGTGAGGTCCTCGAAACCCTCTCCGCCCCACTGTATTTCCGTCTCCTGGTCAGCGACCAACCCCTCGACAGCGCCTTCGTCACCCGCTGCATCGACCACACCCTGACTCTGTACAGCGCGTCGAAATGACGACACGCGCTCAGGAGACCTTCTCGAGCGCGGGCGGTTCCCATTTCCCCTCGACCGCTTCGGTTTTCGGGGCGTAGAGGCGCATGGTCAGTGAGAACTTTCCGGCGGCGGGGATCGGCAGCCAGTTGCCGGCGGGCACCGCGGGCCCGGGGTCGGCGTTCTGCACGGCGATGTCGGCCGATCCGTCGGCGTTCTTCGTGATCGGGATCTGATGGCCGACGAAGTAGATGTTCGCCGGGTTCGGGATCAGGAAGCTGTCGGCGCCGTAGGCGGTGATGGACCAGAATGCGTCGACCGGTGGGAGTTGGTCGGCGGAGAAATGCAGCCGGAATCGCTGGGCGGCACCGTCCGTGTCGGCCGTGCCGGTGAAGGTCGGATACAGCGCGTCCTCGGGGAGATTCGCGCCGAGGGCGAAGTACGAGGTGCTGGCGCGCAGCGGATAGTTCGTTCCGTAGTCGCCGAGGTCGGTGGAGTACTTCCAGCCGTTGGCGTTGTGGCTCCCCGGGTCCCGAAAATCGGCGATCTGCTTCTTGCCTGCCTGTACGCCCGCGTCAAGAACGCCCGCGTCGGCGGTCGGTGTGCCGCCCGGGGTGATGCCGAGGGTCGCGAAACGACGCACGGCGGGTTCGTCGTCCGGGGTGGGCGGATTGGCCGTCATCAGCGCGGAGAGCACGGCGAAGAAACTCGGCCCGTCCATGTCGGCGACCTCGCGGGACGGGTTGGCCGACAGCCGGCTCTCGTCGGCGACAATGCTCGGGGTGGCGAGGCCGGGGTCGGCCTGCCAGACGCTCAACGGCGCGAGTTTCATCTTCTCCTGAATCGCCCGCACCGCGGCGATGTCGGCGTCGCCGTCGACTTGCACGCGGCCGATCACCCAGACGGTATTGGTGGGCATCGTCAACCGCGTCATGCCGGAGGGAACCTCACCGGACCACTCCGGCCCGGTCAGCAGGTAGGTGAACGGCGGAGTCTGTTGCCCCGATTGCACGTCGGGCCGCACGCTGCTCGGATTGTGCACCGTGTTGGTCCAGGCGTCGAGTATCTGCATCAGCCAGTAACGATCCGGCTCCATCTCGGGGACCTGTAGCACCAGCGGCTCGGG
The DNA here is from genome assembly GCF_040654315.1 of Nocardia sp. NPDC050713. Taxonomy (NCBI): domain Bacteria; kingdom Bacillati; phylum Actinomycetota; class Actinomycetes; order Mycobacteriales; family Nocardiaceae; genus Nocardia; species Nocardia sp. NPDC050713. Next base: position 352,198 of record NZ_JBFAHS010000004.1, read on the forward strand.
CCGCAGATCCAGCCACGCCTGCGAATAGAGCGTGTCGAGATTCACCCGGACCACCAACCGGTCGTCGGGTGTCGGCAACTGATCAGCGTGGATGAAAATGTTCGGTGGGCCCGCCGCGGCACGTGTCGCGTCCATCAACACGAGCGGGTAACCGAACACGTAGGCGTCGGCCGCCACCGCCGTCGGATCATCCGATGGCGACGTGCCGGTCGTCGCGGTAGTTCCACTGCTCTGCTCGTCGGAATCGCATGCGCTCAACGCGACGCCCGCCGCGAGCGTCACACCGATTCCGAGGAGTGAACGACGGTTGACCACACCGAATCCATCCGACACGAACGCCTCCAACGATTCGTCGACAGCACTGGCACGTCACACGACACTCCGTCTAGCACACAACCGGCAATCGTCAGCGATTAGACGCTAACAAAGCCGACCGAGAACCGGCGGAGAATTCGCGACAGCGCGTGCAGCCCCGGTGGCCCGCCGGATGTCGGTGACACCTGGAAGGATTCCGGGCATGAGTGCCACCGGGGACGATGTCCGTACCTATGCCTTGTCATTGGCGGAGACGAGCGAGCAGTTCGCTTGGGGGATGCCGATTTTCCGGGTGGCGGGGAAGTTGTTCCTGACGTTGCCGGAGAACGAGACGTCGATGGCGGTGCGCTGCCCCGCGGTCGATCGGGACGAGCTGGTGGTGGCGGAGCCGGAGAAGTTCTGGATCGCGGCGCACGAGGCGAACAATCCGTGGATTCGGGTGCGGCTCGCGGCGCTCGACGATCGGGAGGAGCTGGAAGCCATCGTGCTCGACTCGTGGCGGCAGGCCGCGCCGCGGCACCTGCTCGACGAGGGGGAATGAACGACGGCGCCGCCGCCCAGCCGATGCCGGGCGGCGGCGCTCCTCGATCTCGAAGCCGATCAGCGACTTTCTCAGTGCCTGGTGAGCAGCTTGGACCGCACCGCTTCGAGGGTCGCGTTGTCGATGCCGAGTCCCTCGCTCAGGAAGCGATCGAAGGAACCGTAGGACTGCTGGACCTGGTCGAAGGCGGCGTCGAGGAAGCTGCGGTCGACGCCGACGATCGGCTCCCAAAGCGCCCGATCCTGGACGAGCCCCTGCTGGACGAGGGCGTCCAGCAGATGCTTGTTGCCCGCGGCGAGGTTGTCGTTGGACTCCAGGAAGTCGTTGTAGATCTGGCCCTTCGGCACATCGAGCGCGCTCATCAGGATGGCGGTCATCCAGCCGGTGCGGTCCTTGCCCGCGGTGCAGTGGTAGAGCACCGCGCCTTGGGCGCCCGCGATCTCGCGGAACGCGGTGGCGAACTGGCCGCGCGCGGTCGGGTCGGTGACGAACCAGCGGTAGTAGGTGCGCATGATCTCGGCGGCCTTGCCGTCGCCGAGCACCTCCTGCTGCTTGGCCGGACCGGCTTGGATCAGCCCGGACACCATGAGGAAGAAGTCGTTGGCCGGGTCGTAGACCGGCAGCTCGGTGCGGCGAATGCCGGACGGGAGCTTGTCGGGATCGCGGGACGCCTCGGTGGGGCTGCGGAAGTCGATCACCTGGGTGATGCCGAACTCCACCAGCTTCTGCTGTTCACCCGCGTCGAGCTTGGCGAGCGCGTCGGTGCGGTAGACGACGCCGTTGGCGACGCGGTTGCCGCGCTTGGCCGGGTAGCCGCCGATGTCGCGGGCGTTGGGCGCGTGCGCCAAGCCCATCGGGCGGTCGGCCTTGCCCGGCGATTCGAGGACGGGGACAGCCGGGCCCGCCAGGGCAGGGGCGACGGTGACCGGCAGGACTCCGAGCAGGACCGCGGCCGAGGCCGCTACGACACCGCGCATCGCGCGTGAAATGGTCACGGAAAGTGTTCCTTTCGTTCATGGACCCGGTTCTGCACGGTGGGCCCAAGTGAGCACGGCACCGCCCCCGCTCCGCTAACCCGGACGCGGCGGTACCGTCGTTTCCGCCCGAATCGCCTCCGGGACAGAGTTATTCGTGATCAGTCGGCGAGCAGCGTCACCGTGCCAGCCGCGCCGTCGACGCGCACGCGCTGCCCGTCGGACAGGCTGGTGGTCGCGGTCTTGGTGTCCACCACGCAGGGGATGCCGAATTCGCGCGCCACGATGGCCGCGTGCGAGGCGGAACCGCCGATGTCGGTGACCACCGCGGCGGCGTAGGCGAACATCGCGGTGTGTCCGGTATCGGTCACCGAGGCGACCAGGATGTCCCCGGGTTCGATGTCGTCGTCGAGCGAAAGCACCAGCTTCACGGTGCCTTCCACCACGCCGGGGCACACACCGATACCGGTGAGGCTCTCGTCGGCGGCGAGCGCGCCCGCGTCGGCGACCGGTTCCCACTGTCCGGCAACGACATCGGGCATCCGGATGTCGCGCAGGCGTTTGCGCTCGGCGCGGCGGCGCTCGACCCGTTCGGCCGCATCCGCAGGGAGACAGAAGATTTCGTCCAGGCTCAGGTAGCAGACGTCGTCGACCTCGCGCAGCTTGCCGGAGGCGATGAGCCGGTCGGCGCGTTCCCGCACCGCCATACGCAGGCAGTGTGTGATGCGGACGACGGCGTCGCGGGCCCGTTCCCTGGCGACCGTGGCGCCTGCCGCCATCCGGGCGGTGCGGCTCGGCGCGGCGTCCATGGGTTCGCGTGTGGGCGCGGGCATTTGGGCGGCCCGCGCGGCAGCGGTGACCAGCAACGAGGGACGGTCGCCGAAGGTCGGGTTGATCAACTCGCATTCGCCGGGGCCGCGGTGGCCGATGCGCGCCAGTTCCTCGTCCAGCGCCGCGGCGAACCCGGGCGAGGCGGCACGCGCCGCTGCGACGTCACCTGTGCCCGCGACCTCGAGCAGCGCCGAGTCGGCCCGGCAGAGGGCGGCGAGCCGTTCCACCGCGAGCATGGGCTTGGCCGACTCCAGCCGGTTCAGGTCGATCGGGACTTCGCCCGCGTTCTTGCCACGGGCGTGCACGGCGGTGGCCGCGCCGGTCATCATGACGCCGATGGAGGCCGCCTGCCAGGCCTGGTGCAGCCGGTCGCGCCAGAGCAGCGCGCGCACGTGCAGTTGCTCGTCGGTGAGTTCGGCGATCTGTTCGGCGGTCAGCGCCTCGGTGTGCGAGGCGGCGTTGATCAGTTCGGCGGTAGCGGCGAAGCGGCGTGCGGTGGCGATGACCCGGGACGTGGCCCGCGCGGTGGCCGCGGTGCTCGCCAGACCCGTTGGCATCGGCGGCTTCCCGTGCGGCTGGAGCGGGATCTCGTCGGGGATGTTGCCATAGGCGTCACGACGGATGCTCTCCTCGTCCCAGCCCGGCATGTTCTCGGCGGCGAGCACGCCGATCGAGGCGTTGATGTAGATGTGGTGGCCGAGCACGGTGGTCACCCGGCTCGTCCAGTGCTCCAGAGCGATTCCGTCGAGCGCGATCATGGTGCCCATCGCCTCGTTGGCGAGCCGGATGGCGCCCGCGTGCAGGTCGATGGTGAGTGGCGTCATCGGGCCGGGCAGCGCCTCGGAGGTGTTGGTCGCGGTGTGCACCGGATAGCGCGGGTCGACGCGGTCGTCGAACTCGCCCTCGAGGCCCTCGGGCGCGACGTCGACCAAGCGGTGCCGGTCCGAGGTGGCGGCACGCGAGGGAATCACGTGCGAGGGCAACGGAATCGCGCCACTGCGTGTCCGGAAGGAACCGCCCGACGGCTTGCGCCCGACCAGTCCGCGCACCAGATCGGCCGCCGTCTCAGCAGCGCTCCAGCCGCAGCGGAAGCCCCAGTCCTCCTGCGCCGCCGTGGAATTCAGTAGCGGCCTGCGCGCGGACCAGCCCGGCACCCAGGCGGAGTAGCGCACCTTGGCGGCGCGCATCATCGCGCGCACTTCGTCGGTGCTCACCAGGCCCGGCGCGGCGAGTTCGACGACGCCGAGCCGCGTCGAGGTCGCCGCGAGCACCAAGAAGCGGTCCAGATCGTCGCTGTGCAGCAGCTGGAAGCCGCCACCGGACTTGGCGCCGAGGATCGGTTCGAGCGCGCGCCGCGTCTCGTGACCGATGCGGCGACCGGCGACCAGCGCGGTGCGGATCAGCAGGTGGTCGGCTCCCGATACCCGAAGCCGCTCGGCGACGTCGGATTCCGGCACACCGGCCGAGCGCGCCCCCGCGACGACCGGAACCACCACGCGCGCACCGGCGTCCCGCGCCGCCGCGGCCACCGCGCCGACGGCGGGACCGGCCAGGTGGACGACGGTGTCGCACCCCGCGACGGCGCGGGCGCAGGCCGCGACGTCGGCCGGATCACCCGCGGTGAACCGCACGCGGGGGTCGACGAAGCGGTGCCACCGGCGATCCAGACCGGCCACGTCGTGCCCGGCGGCCAACAGCATGCGCGCCACCGCCCGACCGCTCGGTTCGGTGATTCCGGTGATCAGGACCCGCATCGATATCCTCTCCTCACTGCGCCACCCACAAACGTGACGCCGTTCACACACCTTTGCCAGTGCGTGACCGCCCCATCCGGTTCAGTCCCACTGAGCGGGAGGGGCCTATCGGCCACCGAGATGACCGGTGTCCGGGCGCCGGGCGAGGGGCGAACGTCGCAGGTATGAGGGAAACTCTGGGCGCGGCGGCCCGGTCGGTCGCACCGCGGGCGGCGGCGGAGGTCGGCGCCTACGACATCGACACGGACGTCCTCGTCGTCGGCTACGGATGTGCCGGAGCCGCAGCGGCTTTCGAGGCGGCCGAGGCCGGCGCGCGGGTGCTGGTGCTGGAACGCTCGGGCGGGCCCGGCGGCGCGTCGGCGATGTCGGGCGGCGAGATCTACCTCGGCGGCGGCACACCCATCCAGCAGGCCTGCGGCTTCACCGACACCCCCGAGCAGATGGCGGCGTTCCTGCGCGCCGCGCTCGGCCCCGGCGCGGACGAGGCGAAGATCGAACGCTACTGCGCCGACAGCGTCGCGCACTTCCATTGGCTCGTCGCGCGCGGCGTGCCGTTCAAGCCGAGCCTGTGGGACGCGCCCGCCTGGGTGCCGCCGACCGACGACGGACTCATGTGGCTCGGCGAGAACAGCTGGCCTTTCACCGAACTCGCGACGCCCGCCCCGCGCGGGCACCGGCCCGCCGCCAACGATTTCGGCGGCCGACTGCTGATGGAGGTGCTCACCGCGGCAGCCGAAAATGCCGGTGCGCAAGCGCGATTCGATAGCTACGCGACTAATCTGATCCGCGCCGAGGACGGCACGATCACCGGCGTCGTGGCGCGCCGCTACGGCCGCGAGTTCACCGTGCGCGCGCGGCGCGGCGTCGTGCTCACCACGGGCGGCTTCGTCGACGACGACCGGATGCTGGCCGCGCACGCCCCGCGGCTGCTGCACCACACGAAGGTCAGCGCGGGCACCGACGACGGCGGCGGCATCCGGATGGCGCAGGCAGTGGGCGCGGCGGTGCGCCACATGTCCGCGGGCCAGGTCGGCATCGCGTTGATTCCCGGTTTCGCGGCTCGCGGCATGGTCGTCAACGGCCGCGGCGCGCGTTTCGTCAACGAGGACACCTATCCCGGCCGTATCGGTCAGGCCGCGCTGTTCCGGCAGGACATGGACGTCTGGGTGGTGCTGGACGAACAGGCCTACGAGGCGGTGCCCGAACCGCAGCGCTGGGGCGTGCGTCCCACCCACGTCGCCGAGACCGCCGAGGAACTCGAACAGCTGCTCGGCACGCCGCCCGGCGCGCTCGCCGCGACCATCGCGCGATACAACGCATTCGCCGCGCGCGGAACGGATCCCGACTTCCACAAGGCGCCGCGCTGGCTGCGTCCGCTGACCCCGCCGCTGGCCGCCATCGACGTGCGCGCCGGTGTGCGCCCGCCCGCGGAGACCGGCGACCGGCGCGGCACCGGCGCGTCGGTGTTCACCCTCGGCGGCCTGCACACCACCGTGGACGGGGAGGTGCTCGATCTCGGCGGCACGCCGATCCCCGGCCTGTTCGCCGCCGGACGCGCCAGCTCCGGCCTGCACGGTGAGGGCTACATCAGCGGCACCTCCCTCGGCGACGGCATGTTCTTCGGCCGTCTCGCGGGCCGCGCCGCCGCCCGCTGAGTGCGGGGAACTCCAGCTCACACGGTTCCGATCACCGGGACTGACCCCACCGGACGAGGGGCGGACGGCCCTACCGTCACCACCATGGCGGGGCCGCGCAGGCGGTTCCCTGCCCGACGAAACACAGGAGGACACCCGTCATGACCAACAAGGTGCTCGATCGGGTCCGGGACCTGCTTCCGGCGATCCGCGAACGAGCCACGGACACCGACGCGCAGCGGCGGGTTCCGGTGCAGAGCGTCCGGGAGCTGACCGAGGCAGGCGTGTTCCGGATGCTGCAGCCCGCCCGGTTCGGTGGTGACGAGTCCTCCCCCGTGGCCTTCTACGAGGTGATCCGCACGATCGCCTCGGCGTGCCCGTCGACCGGCTGGGTGTCCTCGGTGCTCGGCGTGCACCCGTGGCAGCTGGCGCTGTTCCCGCTGGCGGCGCAGGAGGAGGTGTGGGGCGCCGATCCCGACACGCTGATCTCCTCGTCGTACGCGCCGACGGGCCTGCTCACCCCGGTCGAGGGCGGCTACGAGGTGAGCGGGCGGTGGAGCTTCTCCTCCGGCTGCGACCACGCGCAGTGGGCGTTCCTCGGCGCGCTCGCCCCCGACGAGAACGGCAAGCCGAGCGACTACCTGACGATCCTGGTGCCGCGCGCGGACTACGTCATCGACGACGTCTGGCACGTGGTCGGCCTGTCCGGCACCGGAAGCAACGACATCGTCATCGAGAAGGCGTTCGTGCCGCACCACCGCGCCTACAGCGCCACCGAGCAGTCGCAGCTGCGCGGACCCGGCCAAGAGGCGAATCCCGCCGCGCTGTACAAGATTCCATTCGCGGGTGTCTTCTCCAACACCATCACCGCGCCGATCATCGGCGCCGCGCAGGGGGCGTACGAGGCCCACATCGAGCGGATGCGCGAACGGGTGCGGCTGTCCTACGGCGGCCAGAAGGTGGCCGAGGATGCCTTCGCCCACGTCCGGGTCGCGCGCGCCGCCTCCGAGATCGACGCCGCGATCCTGCAGATGGAGCGCAACATCGGCGAGCAGCTGCGCTATGCCGAAGCGGGCGAACCGATTCCGGACGAGGTGCGCCTGCGCACCCGCCGCGACCAGGTGCGCGGCACCGAGCGGGCGATCCAGGCGATCGAGCTGCTCTTCGACAACTCCGGCGGGCATTCGATCCGCAAGCCGAACGCCATCGAACGGCATTGGCGCGACGCGCACGCGGGCAGCGTGCACGTCATCAACGACGTGGAGCGCGCGCTGGCCATGTTCGGCCGCGGCGAGTTCGGCCTGACGGTCGAAGATCGGATGGTGTGACGGTGACGCTCACCGCGGCGGACACCACCCGCTGGGTGGATGTCGACGGACTGAAACTCCGCTACCACGAGGCGGGTTCGGGTCCGCCGCTGGTGCTGCTGCACGGCTCCGGCCCAGGCGTGTCGGGCTGGGCCAACTTCGGCGGCAATCTCGCGACGCTGTCCGAGCGCTTCCGCTGCCTGGTCCTCGACCAGCCGGGCTTCGGCGCCAGCGCGCGCCCGGAAACGTACGACCGCAACTATCTTCGCATCGCGGCCGACGCGGTGCTCGGCCTGCTGGACAGCTTGGAGCTGCCGAGCGCGCATGTGCTGGGCAACTCGATGGGCGGTGCGGTGGCCACCCTCTTCGCCCTCGAGCACCCGACACGGGTCGACCGGCTGGTACTGATGGCGCCGGGCGGGGTCGGCGTCAACGTGCTGGGTCCCGAACCCTCCGAAGGCATTCGGCGGCTGCTCGACTTCACCGCCGACCCGACGCGCGAGCGGGTGCTGTCCTGGTTGCGCACCATGGTCTTCGACGAGCGGATCCTCACCGACGAGCTCGTGGACGCGCGCCTGGCCGCCGCGGCCGAACCCGCGGCCATCGCCGCCCTCCGTGACGCGTACGCGACGTTCGCCGATCCCGCACTGGCGGAACGGGTTCCGCTCTGGGCGCGGCTGCGCGGTCTGCGCAACGAGGTGCTGATGCTGTGGGGTCGCGACGATCGAGTGACCCCTGTCGAGGGCGCGCTGTTGCCCTCACGGCAGCTGCCGAACGTCGATCTGCGGCTGTTCGGGCGCTGCGGACACTGGGTGCAGATCGAACGCAAGGCGGCCTTCGAACGCGCCGTCACCGATTTCCTCCAGCACGGTCTGTAGTCCGGACGGTGCGGGCGTGCCCACACGAGCCGCCCGCACCGAAAATCGAAAGGCGTTCTCTCTCGCGGGGCGATAGCCTCGGCCCATGACGTGGACCGCCCCCGAGATCGAGCGGACGCCGACCCTGTTCGTCGCCGACGAGCGCCCCCTGCTGCAGAGCTGGCTCGACCGGCACCGGCAGACCCTGCTCTGGAAATGCGCCGGACTGGACGCCGAACAGCTGCGCTCGCGCCCACTCGCCCCGTCGCGCCTGTCGTTGCTCGGATTGGTCCGGCACCTGAGCGAGGTCGAGCGCGGGTGGTTCCGCATCGCCGCGGCGGGCGTGCCGCTGGACTATCTCTACTGTTCCGAGGACAACCCCGACGGCGATTTCGACGACATCGCCGACGCCGACCCCGCGGACGCCTTCGCCACATATCACCGCGAGGTGCGCGCCGCCGACGCCGCCGTCGCCGATCTGCCCTTGACGCACACCTTCGCTCGCCCGGTTCCCGACACCACTTTCAGCCTGCGCTGGGTGTATGTGCACATGATCGAGGAGTACGCCCGCCACAACGGCCGCGCCGATCTGCTGCGCGAACAAATCGATGACCGCATCGGCGACTGACAGCGCGGCTCGGGCTCGCACACATCGCTCCAGGCACATCGCCTCGGCACAGCTCGGATCGCCGCGCCGCACAATGCCTCGGCGAGTGGTGATTCAGGGCAGATGCTCGGCGACCCAGCCCGCGATCCGAGTCCGTGACTCGAATCCGAGTTTGGTCATGATGTGGTCGACGTGGCTTTCCGCCGTGCGGACCGAGATCACCAGTTCGGCCGCGATGCGCTTGTTGCTGTATCCCGCGGCGACCAGCTTGGCCACATCCTTCTCCCGGCGCGTGAGCACGTCGGCCGCAGCGGGTTTCGGCGCCCGTTCGACGACGAGCGGCGCCGTACCCAGCGCGTAGCGCACCGCCTCGTCGGTGCCGAGCGCGGCTCCGCTGTCGAACGCGGCGCGAAACTCCTTGTCCCCCATGGCCCGATGCACCTGGTCGCGCACCTTGTCGCCGACCACCTCGGTCATCGCGTGCGCGAGTCTTTGGGTGCTGCCGCGTCGCACTGTGGCCGCCGCGCCCATCAGGCGCGCCGCCCGCACCCGGTCCCCCTCGGTGGCCGACACCCAGGCCAGGCCGTCGAATCCCGAAGCGGTCCAGACACATCGGTCGAACAGCCGGAATTGCTCGACGGCGCGCCGCAGGTCGCCCGCGGCGCTCTCCGGCTCGCCGCGCCGCCAATGATTCGTGCCCACAGCCCAGTACGCGAGCCCGCCGAGCAGATGCGAACCGTGTTCGGCGGTCTTGGCCAGGAAACGTTCGGCGATGACGTCGGCGCGCTCGTCCTCGAGCACCAGCGCGCACACATAGGCGAAGGCGAAGCTCTCCATCTCGGTGCCGTGGTGGCCGACCTCGCTGGCGCGCTCGGCCGCGGTCAGCGCGATCTCCAGCGCGCGATGCGGATCGTTCTCGGTGAAGGTCAGCAGCGCCGAGAGCAACGTCGCCTCGACCAGGACCTCGGCGGCGTCGAGTTCGGCGGCCAGTTCGACGCATTCGCGTGCGTAACGCGTGGCCTCGGCGTTGTCCGACAGCATGGCCGCGATCACCGACGCAGCCGCCAGTGCTCGGGCCCGATCGACCGTGTGCGCCTTGTCCTTTCCGATCGCCTCCACCAGCCAGCGGTAGCCCTCCAGCAGGAACCGGTAGTGCTCCCAGAACGGACGAAGCTCGGTCGCGATCTCCAGCGCACGGTGCGCGCCGTCCGGATCGGACAGCGAGAACTGAAGGGCCGCACGCATATTCGCGTGCTCCCTGGTGACGTCGCGGAACCAGGCGACGTCCTCGCCGCCCCAATAGGCGGTGCGGCCCCGGCGGGCGATGCGGTGGTAGTGGTCGCGGTGGCGGATGCGCACGGCCCGTTCGTCTCCGGCGGCGGCCAGCTTGGCCAGCGCGAACTGCCGCAGCGGCTCGAGCATGGTGTAGCGGCCGCTGCCGTCGCTGTCGTGCCGGTGCCCGAGCACCGACTTCTCGACGAGTCCGGTCAGCGCGTCGACCAGCGCGTCGGGCGGATCGACGACGCACACCGCTTCGGCCGCGTCCAGGTCGAAGCCGCCCGCGAACACCGCGAGCTGCTCCCACAGCCGCTGCTCGTCGGGCGTGCACAGGTCGTAGCTCCAGCTGATCGCGGCTTCGAGGGTCTGCTGGCGGCGCGGCGCGGTGCGCAAGCCCGTGGTGAGCAGCCGCATGGCGTCGTCGAGGCGGGCCAGCACTTGGTCCGGTGTGAACATCCGCAGCCGCAGCGCCGCCAGCTCCAACGCCAGCGGGATACCCTCGAGGCGGCGGCAGATCGCCGCGAGGACACCGAGATTGGCCGCGCTGACCCGGAATTCGGGATTGGCCGCCGCAGCGCGATCGATGAGCAGGCGCAGCGCTTCGCTCTCGCCCGCGGCGATCTCCCCGGTCAGTTCGTCGGCCGCCGGGACGGGCAGCGGCGAGACCGGCATGACCTGCTCGCCGTCCACGCCGAGCGGCTCCCTGCTGGTCGCCAGGATCCGTACCCCGGTGGTGGCCGGGATCAACCTGTTCACCAGCGCCGCGCAAGCGTCGATCAGGTGTTCGCAGTTGTCCAGGATGAGCAGCAGGTTCTTGTCGGCGAGGAACTCGGTGAGCCCCGCGAGCGGCGCGCTGGTGTCGTCGCGCAGGCCGAGTGCCTGCGCGACGCTCAACGCCACCAGATCCCCCTCGTGGACGTGAGCCACCTCGACCAGCCACACGCCGTCGGGGAACGCCCGCCGCACCGACTCCCCCACCCGCCGTGACAGCCGGGTCTTGCCGACACCGCCCGGCCCGGTCAGGGTGAGCAGCCGCGTGGTGGCCAGCAGTCGCTTCGCCGCGGCGAGTTCATCACCGCGTCCGACGAAGCTCGTCACCTCCGCGGGGAGGTTTCCTGTCACGTGCCGCACCACGCCGAATACCTTCGCACGTACGGCCGACACGGCGGGCGTTTTGCCGCTATTCGGCGGACGATGCCGCCCGGTTCGCGGCACGGACCACCGCCGCGAGCGAGGCCTCGAGCACCGAGTCGGCGCGGCCGCAGCTCCAACCGGACCGCTCGCCCACCCGGTATTCCAGATAGGTGATCGCACTGCTGTCGCTGCCCGCGCCGATCGAATGCTGAGTCAGGCCGAGCACCCGCACCGGCAGCCCCGCCGCGGCGAGCGCCTCGGTGAGCGCTTCGACCGGCCCGACGTCACGGTGCTGGGTGGTCGACGTCGCGCCGTCGACGGTGAGCGTGATGTCCGTGCTCGCGGCGCCGGCGCGCCATTCCTTCAGCACCACCGGCGCGGGTCGCGGGTCGTCCAGGTACGCGGCGGTGAACAGCTCGTGCAGTTCGGCCGCGGTGATCTCCAGGCCGGTGTCGTCGGCGTGCGCCTGGACGCGGCGGGCGAACTCGATCTGCAACCGCCGCGGCAGGTCCAGGCCGTACTCGGTGTGCAGCAGGTACGCGATGCCGCCCTTGCCGGATTGCGAGTTGACCCGGACGACGGCGTCGTAGGAACGGCCGAGATCGGCCGGGTCGATCGGCAGATACGGTACCCGCCAGTCGATCTCGCGCTCCGGTCGTCCGGTCGCCGCGGCGCGGGCGCGGTGTTCGGCCATGCCCTTCTTGATCGCGTCCTGGTGGGTGCCGGAGAAGGCGGTGTGCACCAAGGCGCCGACGTAGGGGTGTCGTTCGTGGACGGGCATGCGGGTGCAGTACTCGACCGTGCGGGCGATCTCGTCCACGTCGGAGAAATCGATCATCGGATCGATGCCCTGCGCGTGCAGGTTCAGCGCCAGCGTGGCCAGGTCGACATTGCCGGTGCGCTCACCGTTGCCGAAGACGCAGCCCTCCACCCGCTGCGCGCCCGCCAGCACCGCCAACTCCGCGCAGGCGACGCCGGTGCCGCGGTCGTTGTGCGGGTGCACCGAGAGGATCACGCTGTCGCGGCGGGCCAGGTTGCGGTGCATGTATTCGATCTGGTCGGCGTACACGTTCGGGGTGGCCACCTCCACGGTCGCGGGCAGGTTCAGCACCACGGGTCGTTGCGGGGTGGCGTCCCACAGGGTCGTCATCCGGTCGCACAGATCGAGCACGAAATCGGGTTCGGTCAGGTTGAACACCTCCGGCGAGAACTCGAACCGCACCGACGGCAGATCACCGGCGAACTCGAGCACGTCGCGTCCGCCCGCCAGGATCAGCTCGCGCAGCGCGTCGCGGTCCTTGCCGAGCACCACCTCCCGCCAGGTCGGCGCGGTGGCCGTGTACATGTGCACGACGACCTCGTTGCGCAAGCCGCGCACCGACTCCACCGTGCGCTCGATGAGGTCGCGGCGGGCCGGGGTGAACACGACGATGGTCACGTCCTCGGGCGCGAGATCGGTCTCGGCCAGCAGCCGGACGAAATCGAAATCGGTCTGGGAGGCCGAGGGATAGCCGACCTCGATCTCCTTGTAGCCCATGGCGACGAGCAACTCGAAGAAGCGCCGCTTACGTTCGGGGTCCATCGGCTCGGCGAGCGCCTGGTTGCCGTCGCGCAAATCCACCGGAACCCAGAGGGGGGCCGTAGTGATTCGCGCGTTCGGCCAATCACGTTGTGTCAGAGGCACTTCCACGCGTTCGTGGACTGGCCGGTAGCGGTGCGACGGCATCGTCGAGCGCCGCTGCCTGTTCCAGTGCGGCGCATCGTCGGCGACGGGGCCCGCTGGGGTGTGGATGGTGGGGAAAACGCGCGTTGTCATGGTCTGCTTTCCGGCCGATACGGCCTGCGCATAGAAAAAGTGACCGGCCACGACGAAGCCCCACGGCGGGCGGCCGGTCGAATCAGGCCCCGCCGTGGCGGCTAAGCAGAAGCATGCGCGTCATGATGGCTAGACTCTACACAACTCCTCAGACAAGCAGAGAGGTTCGGATGGTCTCGCAGGTCCGCCGCCACCCGCTCGCCGCGCAGGCGGCCGAGTTGTTGCTCGCCCGCGTCCGCGCGGGCGAATGGCCGCTCGGGCACCGGCTTCCCGGCGAGACGACCCTGGCCGCGCAGCTCGGCGTCGGCCGCTCCACGCTGCGCGAGGCCATCCGAGAACTGGCGGGCAAGGGCGTGCTGGACAGTCGCCAAGGCGCGGGAGTGTTCGTCACCGCGTTGGATGTGACCGAGGAGTGGGACGCGGTGCTGCGCCGCGCCGCCATCGCGTCGGTGATCGAGGCCAGGATCGCCATCGAAGCCGAGGGCGCCGCGCTAGCCGCCGCCCGGCGCACCCCCGCCGACCTCCGCGCGATCCGCCGCGCCCTGGCGGCACGGGAGTCCCGAGGCGAACCGGTCGACGAGCACGTCGACGCGGACATGGCGTTCCACCGCTCGGTCATCGTCGCCGCGCACAACGACGTGCTGACCCAGCTCTTCGACACCTTCCTGCCGCGCCTGCGCCAGGCCATGATCGACATGCTCAGGATCCGCCCCGTGCCCTCCGAACCCGAGGACCATGAGGCGCACATCCGGTTGGTCGACGCCATCGCGCACCGAAACCCCACGGCCGCAGCCGAATTCAGCCGCGCCCATCTCACCGCCCTGAAAGCGGCGTTCTCGTGATCGTTCCGAGGGAGGAAACATTCGTGACCGTGCTCCAGCTGACCGACGTGACGTTCCGCCGCGAGGGCAAGCAGATCATCGACGGCATCTCGCTCACCGTGCGCGCGGGCGAACACTGGGCGCTGCTCGGCCCCAACGGCGCGGGCAAGAGCACCCTGCTCGGCTTCTGCGGCGCCGTCACCTTCCCGACCTCGGGCACGGTGCGCATCTTCGGCGAACGGATGGGGCGGGTCGAACTGGCCGCGCTGCGCCACGCGATCGGGCACGTGAACCCGCGACATCCGCTGCGCTACCCGCTCACCATCCGCGAGGTCGTGCTCACCGGCCTCACCGCGACCATCGACATCCCGATGCGCTGGACGCCCACCGCCGAACAGGTGCGCAGGGCCGACGCCATGATCGAGTCCGTCGGGCTGAAAGGTAAGGGCGACAATACTTGGCCGACCCTGTCGCAAGGCGAGCGCGGGCGCACGCTCATCGCCCGCGCGCTCATCGCCGAACCCCGGCTGCTGCTGTTCGACGAGCCGACCACCGGTCTCGACGTGGCCGCGCGCGAGCAACTGCTGGAGACGATCGACAACCTCGACCGCACTCACCCCGAGGTCGCCTCGGTACTGGTCACCCACCACCTCGAGGAGCTGCCGACCAGCACGACCCACGCCCTGCTCATCGCCGAGGGGCGCACCGTCGCCGCGGGCCCCGCCCGGGAGATCCTGACCACCGACACTGTGTCCACGACGTTCGACCACCCCGTCGAGGTCGCCTACGACCGCGGGCGCTGGACCGCGCGGGCCGAGGTCGATCCGTTGCGCACGTTCACGCCCTGACCGCTCACCGCGCCGAACGTGCCCGCCCCTGCGCCAGGCCCGTCATCGTCGTGACGACCAGGCGGGTCGCGTGCTCCATGACAGCTGGCAGTTCCACGCCTTGGCGCGAGCCAGCCGCGGAGCGGCGGCGCTGAACACTTTTCGCCGCCGCGTTGCGTTCACTCGGGCCCGGTGACCGCCCGCCGGGCTTCGGCCTCGGCCAGCTCGCGCAAAGTGAGCAGTTGCTTGCGGGTCATGAAGACATCACCGAAGGCGAGCAGCCGGTCGACGATCGGCGGTGTACCGAAACGCGCACGGACCACGAGCCGAGTGCCCGCGCCCTCCGGGCGCACGGCGTAGGTGACGGCGATCCGCCCGGAGACGAGCGTGATGTGGCGGCCGAGGACGAACGAGTCGAGCCGGAAGACCGACATGAACTCCTGGCCGATCTCGAGTTCGGTGAGGTGCGGGTCGCGTTCGCGCGGACTGCGGCGCCCCCAGTTGTCCAGCAGGTCGTAACTATATGGGGCGACCCGCAATTGACACAGCCAGCGGTACACCACCGTCGGCGGCGCGGCGATGCTGATGGCCCGATCCGCTTGCAGCCCGGTGGGTTCCAGCTCGTCGCAGGGTAGGGAGTCGTCGACTTCGGCTTCGGTTGCGCCCCAGCGGGTTCCGCGGATCATGCCGTGGCCGCGATTCGGCCGAGCATTCGCCGCACCACGAAGGCGTGGCCACCGCTGCCGATCACCAGCGCGCGATAGATCTTGCCGTGCAGACCGGGAAAATCCGCCCTGCTCGTGGCTCGCACCTTGGTTCGGCTCTGCCCCTCGTCCTCGAGTTCGAAGATCAGCTCGTAGCGGGAGAACCAGTGCTGCCCGCTCATCGCGAACCGGGCCGGTTCCTCGGCGGCGTCCAGCACGAATCCGGAGGGCACCGTGGCGGGGTCGTGCGGGTCCGTGCAGACGACTTTCAGCAGCGCTTTCCAGGTCCGATCGCGATTCGCGTCGACTTCTCTGGCATGCTGGTCGATATAGGACAATCGCTCCATATAGAAGGAACGTACTAGTAGATGGCGCCACCCCGCAAGCACGACACCGATGTGATCCTCGACGCAGCACGCGCTCTCGTGCTCGCCGACGGCCCCCGCGCGGCGAGCGTGGCGGCCATCGCCAAGGCCAGCGGCGCGCCGGTCGGCACGCTGTACCACCGCTTCGGCAACCGCAATGGCGTGCTCACCGCGGTCTGGTTTCGGTCGCTGGACCGCTTCCAGCAGCGGACCTTGGCGGCCGCGAACCACGCCGACGCCGTCGAGGCGGGTGTGGCCATGGCCGGTGCCGCCATTCGCTTCGGTCGTGAACTGCCCGAGGACGCCCGGCTGCTGCTCGAGCTGCGCCCGCGCGACCTGCTCGACGGCGGACCGGACGACGAGTTCCACGCCCAGCTCGAGGCCATGAATGCCCGGTTGTTCGAGCAGCTGCGCCGCGTCACCCTCGAGTTGCTCGGCGCGGACGGGCACCGGGAGATCGACGCGGTCAGCCGCGCGGTCGTCGACCTGCCGTATGCCGCGCTGCGCAGGCACGCGCACGCGCCCACGCTGCCGGACTGGCTGGACGACGACCTGGCCGCGGCCGCCCGCACTCTGCTCGAGTCGTACCGCCGCTGACCGGCGGTTCGCTCAGTTCCCCGCGACCAGCGCCGGGGTGAGTTCGTCGAGCCCGTCGATGACCTGATCGGCCAGCGCCCGCGCGTCGGGGTCGAGGGGATACTCCGGTCGCGGCGCGGCGATCACCCGCATTCCCGCGGCGTGCGCGGCGCGCAACCCGTTGCTCGAATCCTCCACGGCCGCACAGTCGGTCGACTTCTTGCGCAGGAATCCCGCGACCGCCACGTACACGTCCGGCGCGGGTTTGCCACGGTCGACCTCCTCGGTGGAGAACGTCACGTCGAAGAACTCGATCAGCCCCGTACGCCCGAGCACGGTGTCGATCAGCGTTCTCGGCGAGGAGCTGGCCACCCCGAGCGGCCAGTTCTCGCTCATCCGCTGCACCGCGGAGACCGCGCCGGGCAACAACGGCACACTCCGGTCGTACTGCGCGGCCATTCGCTCGATGACGTCGTCGGCCACGCGTTCGGGCGGCTCGCCGACCCCGAGTTCGCCGCTGAGGTACTCCGACCACTCCCCCGTGCTCATGCCCATCAGTCGCTTCTGCGTGTCCGGTAGCCAGCGACCGCCCTTCTCGGCGACGTACTCGCGCCGCACCCGCTCCCAGACCGGCTCGGAATCGATCAGCACGCCGTCCATATCGAACACGACTGCCGTAATACGCATCGGTGCAACGCCTTTCGCCGTTCG
Source organism: Nocardia sp. NPDC050713 (assembly GCF_040654315.1). Lineage (NCBI taxonomy): Bacteria > Bacillati > Actinomycetota > Actinomycetes > Mycobacteriales > Nocardiaceae > Nocardia > Nocardia sp. NPDC050713. Next base: position 369,250 of record NZ_JBFAHS010000004.1, read on the forward strand.
CGAGGGCACGACCGCAGGGCGGTCACGGACCGGCCGCGCCGAACTCGCGTGGTGTATCGGTAGACCTGATGGGTGATCGACTACCCAGCGTAGGGGCAGCGGATTCCGGTCACGGCCGGGGGCCGCCGGAACCGGACCGCCCGCGGTGCCGCCCCCGCCGCGGGAGCATCCGACGGGCAACCGATAACTTGTTCTCATGAACGAACAGCGGGCCGGCGACGCGCTGCCGAGCGAGCAGCTGCCGACCGAACAGCACCAGCTACCGACCGAGGAGCACCACGAGGGCGGATTCCGGCCGATGACCGAGCTGATCGACGCCGCGAACCAGGACGTCGACATCTCCCGCGGCGGGCCGCACTACGGCGCCTTCATCGAGCAGGTGCGCGGCCTGATGGACCGAGCGCGGTTGTCCTCGCCGACCGACGAGCTGGCGCTGGAGACCATCGCCATCCTCAAGGAGCTCAACGACAAGCTCGACGCCGCTGTCGTCGACGAGTGGTCCGCGCCCACCTGGACCCGGGTCGACCTGCCCGGCCGCGGTAACATCACGCTGCCGCCGTTCGTGGTGGACCGGGCGGACCGCGACGGCGTCGAGGCTCGTATCACGTTCCGCACCTACCACCTGGGCGGCAACCGGGCAGCGCACGGCGGCCAGATCGCGATCGGCTTCGACGACCTGCTCGGTATGGCGGCCGCGGTGCACGCGGGCGCCGTCACCCGCACCGCCTCGCTCACCGTCGACTACCGCTCGATCACCCCGTTGAACACCGAACTACGGCTGCACGCGTGGGCCGAGCGCCAGGAGGGGCGCAAGGTCTACGTGCGCGCCGCCCTGCACGACGGCGACCGGCTGTGCGCGGAGGCCAATGGCCTGTTCATCGTCCTGAAGCCGGGCCAGCAGTAGTCACCGCTCAGCTTCGCGCGCCCACGAAGCGGTAATTGGCCGGGTCCGGCGGTCGCTGCATGAGCGCGCGGTGGCGGGCGGGTGTCCACGGCCACAGTTCCGGATTGCCGTCCTTGCCGAGGTACCAGCTCTGGCAGCCGGTGGCCCACACCGTCTTGGGCAGCGCGGCGCGCAGTCGCGCGTAGTAGCGCTCGGTGGCGGCCTCGGTCGGTTCGACGGTGTCGAATTCTCCCGCCTGCCAGCGACGAATCCAGCCGAGGATGTGCTCGGCTTGGGTCTCGGCGATGAGGGTGAGCGGATAGTTCCCCACCGGGCTGTGCGGTCCGATCAGCAGGAACATGTTCGGAAAGCCCGGCAGCGCGACGGTTTCGAAGGCCCGGGGGCCGTCCGCCCAGGCCTGGTCCAGCGTCCGGCCGTCCGCGCCGACGAGGCCCATCGGGCGCATGAAGGCGTGCGCGTCGAAGCCGGTCGCGAGCACCAGCACGTCCAGGTCGTGCACGCGGCCGTCGGCCGTGACGACGCCGCGCGGCACGATGTGATCGACGGCGCTGGTCACCACCTCCACGTCGGGCCGCTGCACCGCGCGGTAGAAGCCGCCGGAGATCACCAGCCGCTTGCACATCGGCTCGTACTCCGGTGTCAGCGCGGCGCGCAGGGCGGGATCGCGCACCGAGCGCAGATTGGCCCTGCACAGTCGGCCGACCATCTCGCGCTTCGGTCCCGGCTCGATGAGCGCGCCCATCAGGAACTCGAAGATCCGGTGGGTCACCGCGTAGCCGAGCTCGTCGAGCATCGGGAAGCGCCGGTGCGCGGCCCGGGTGAACCGGGAGTAGCGGCGGTTCGGCAGCGGCGCGACCCACTGCGCCGTGCGCTGGAACATGATCAGCCGCTGCGCTTTTCCGGCCAGATCGGTGACGATCTGCACGCCCGTGGAGCCGGTGCCGAGCACGCCGACGCGCTTACCCGCCAGCTCGACGGTATGGTCCCAGCGCGCGGAATGGAAGGCCGCGCCCGCGAAGTCGTCCAAGCCGGGCAGATTCGGTGTGCGCGGATGGTGGAGGATGCCGGTAGCGCACAACACGAAGTCATAGCGCTCGCATGCTCCGTCAGCGGTCGTCACCGTCCATCGCCCGTTGTCGAACTCCGCGCCACACACCTCCGTGCCGAACCGGGTCCTGCCCAGCAGCCCGTACTCGCGCGCCACCCGCGTGAAGTACTCCTCGATCTCGGCTCCCGGCGCGAAGAATCGCGACCAGTCGGGGTTCTTCGCGAAGCGGAACTGGTAGAACCGCGACGGCACATCGCAGGTCAACCCGGGATAGGTGTTCTCGCGCCAGGTACCGCCGAAGCGATCGGACTTCTCGAAGATCGTGACATCGCGAAAACCCGCGCGCAGCAGAGTGATCGCCATACAGATGCCCGACATACCCGCACCGATCACCGCGACCGCGGGCTCGCGGTCCGCGCTCATTCGGCTCTCCGTTCGGCCGGACGGCAGTCGCGGCGTTGCTGCCATAACTCAACGTTATGACGCGCGACGGCCCGGCGGAAGGTCTCGAGACGACGGGAAGCCGATTCGCCAGGACAACGGCGCCGCCACGTCGGCTGCGGCAAGCGTCGAGCTCGGGTTCCACGGTGGTCGTTACTGTCGAGGGTGAAGTAGCTGTTCAGCGATGGCTCGCACGCGGGCGAGTGTGATGCCGGCTCGCTGTTCCAGGGCCAACGGGTGGTCGGTGGGTTCCAGTTCCACCGTCGGACGAATACCGACGGACTGGCTGTGCATCTTGGTTCTGCCGGCTACGTGTCGGAACGCAGTACGCGCAAGACTCGAGATGCGGACACGCGTTTCAACGGTGGCAGGTGGGCCATCGAGGCGGTACGGTCGTGGTACACGCGGCCACCGACGACGACATCACGCATGGATTGCACTTGGTGCAAGTGTGCGCCGGATATCTTATCCAGAATGGAATCCGGAGCCCGAAGGTGAAAAGCACTGCGCCACAGCTTGATTCGCAGATCTGCCGTACTTCTCTGCCGTAATTGCATGCGGTGCAACATTGCGGTGCGTGTCGGATTCGCCGGTCGACCGTACCGCCGACCGGCGAAACCCCGTCAGCGACCTGGGAAGTGCACCGCCCGGTACTCACCGAAACGTTCGTCGACCTGATCCGCCGTGAGGCCGAAATCGTCCAGCGAGTACCGGTGCGAGGGACGCGCCGCCCCGGACGTGCTCTCGGTGTGCAACGCCGCCATCGCCGCCTCGGCCTCCGGGCTCAGCGGAATGTCGAAGTGGCGGTAGACCGAGCCCACCGTGCCGATCGGGTCGGCCACGAAATCGTCGTAGTACACGTCGATGAACTGAGCGGCGTTGTGCCGCTCGCGGTCTCGCAGGAACCGCTGCGCGCCGCGCGCCCACAGATCCAGCTGCGTCCGGCCGACCACGGGACCGCGGAACTTCTCCGACCATCCCGCCGAGGCCTGCTCGTTGAGGCTGCACACCGACGCGATGATGGTGCGCGGGTCGCGGTGCATCTGGATGATCAGCGCGTCCGGGTACACCTCGAAGATGGCGTCCAACGCGAACAGGTGACTCGGGTTCTTCAGCACCCAGCGACGATTCGCGTCCGGCAGGCCGATCAGTTGCAGGTTGCGGCGGTGTCTGCGGTAGGCGTCGGTCCAGTCGCGGCCCGCCAGCCATTCCGAATACCCCGGCAGATAGGCCAGACATTCGTAGGACACCGACATCGCCGACTGCCGCAGCAGCTGCCAGCACTCCTCCACCTGATCGGCCGAGATGTGGTGCACGCCCATGAATTCCGGATGTTCCACGTGGTGCTTCTCGAACGCCGCCTCGATCCGCTGATACACCGGATTGTCGGCCCAGGTCTCGCGCGGCGGTCGTGGCTGCGGCATCTCGGTGAGCCACATCTCCAAGCCCTGGTGCGCGGGGTCGGCGTTGAGCAGCCGGTGCACGGCCGTGGTGCCCGAGCGCGGCAGACCCGTCACGAAGATGGGCCGTTCGATCGCCACCTTCGCGTGTTCGGGGTGGCGTTGCCAGGCGTTCTCGCTGAGCAGCCTGGCGATCAGCGCGCCGCGCAGAAAGGCGCGGTTGACCTTGTTGCCGAACGGCGTCAGCTCCGCATCCTTGGCATAGGACTCCAGAAGTACTTGCAGCCCTTCGCGATAGCCGTCGTCACCGAAGTCGTCGAGCCCGACCACCTTGGTCGCCGACGCGTGCAGATCCTCGACGCTGCCGACATCGTCCCTGCCGATCATGCTCTGCTCGCTCCTCATCAGTGGTGGTACTCGCCGCCGTTGACGTCCAGACACGCGCCGGTGATCGCGCGCGCCAGCGGCGAGGCGAAGAACACGACGGCGTCGGCGATCTCGTCCGGCTCGGGCAGCTTGCGCAGATCGATGGTCGAGGCGGTCTCGGCGTAGACCGCCTCCGGCGTGATGCCGCGCTGCTGGGCCAGGTAGTTGAAGTACCACTTCAGGTTGTCGGCCCAGATGTAGCCGGGGGCGACCGAATTCACCCGAATGCCCTTGGGTCCCAGCTCGGTCGCTAGGCTCTGGGCGAGCGCGAGCAGGCTGGACTTGGCCATCTTGTACGGGCCGAAGGTGCGCCGCGAGTGGCGCAGCACCGCCGAATTGATCATCACCACCGAGCCTTTCGTCTCGGTGAGCGCGGGAATGAACAACCGGGTCAGGCGCAGCGCGGCCAGCACGTTCGTCTCGAAACCCGCGCGGACCTGATCGAGATCCACCTCGGCCAGATCCGCCAGCGGCGGAATCGCGAAGGCGTTGTTCACCAGCGTGTCGACCCGGCCGAAGGCGCTGGCCGCGGTCTCGACGAGGTTGGTCACCGCAGCTTCGTCGTTGATGTCGGTGGGCACCACCACCGCGCGCCTGCCGATCTCGGCGATCTCCTTGGCGACCTCCGTCAGCCGCGATTCGGTGCGCGAGGCGAGCACCACGTCCGCGCCCGCCTTGGCCGCCTGCACCGCGATGGCTCTGCCGAGCCCCGGCCCCACACCCGAGACCACAACCACCTTGTCCTGCAACAACATCAGCCGAGCATCCTCTCCGCGACGGCGACCTGACGGGCCGCGATCCTTGCCTTCCACTCCTCCGGTGTCACGCGCGCCCGCTCGTAATACGGCAACCGCGTGGACAATTCGTCGAACTCCACGATCTCCACCGCCGGACCGTCCTCGGGTTTCAGATCCCTGGAGAGCCGCTGCCAACGGAACTGGAGATAGCCCCTGGCGTGCCCGGTGCGCTCGATCCAGTTGGCCAGCCCGGGGTCGCGCTCGCTGACCACCAGCCGGATCATCCCGTCCGGATCGACGCGCGCCTGGTCGGCGGTGAGGCTGGTCTGGTGGTTGATGTAGTCCAGCGACAGGTACCACATGCTGCCCAGCTGGAATCCCTGGTAGGGCGCGTCCGACTTGGGCACCGTGATGATCATGACCTGGTCGTCGGCGAGTTCGTAGTGCCCCGCCGAGGAGAACTGGGTGGTCAGCCCGCCGGGCGTGGACCTCGGTTCGGTCATCGTGTTCACCGGCAGGTTGAGGTAGAACCACTCCGGGAAGGCAAGGAACGTCTTCAGCCGCGACAGCAGCATCTTGCCCGCGATCCCGTAGCGCTTGGTCAGCAGATCCTTGGTCAGCGGCGGCGGCGCATCACCGATCGTGTCGACCCGCTGGATGCGCAGGGTGCCCGGCTTCTCGGTGGACCAGTCGCTGAACACCTCGCGCACCACCAGCATCGCCGAGTCGGGCGCGAGATGGACATAACCGGGGCGCGCCTCACCCGGTCCGAGCCGCAGCTCATAGGTGCCGTCGGGGGCGACGTCCAAGGCCCGGTCGTCGAAGGCGGTCTCACTGTCGGGCACGTCCACCGGCGAGTAGTTGCCGTTGAGCACCTGGAAGCTCAGGTCCCTTGTGGTGCCGCGGGTACCGGTGACCAGGTATTCCGCGTCCGGGCGCAGGTAGGAGTGGAAGTACAGGGTGTCGGGATTGTCCAGGCCCATCTTGGTGTACGGGCCGGTCGACTGGACGAAGAACGGAAAGTCCCGCTCGTAGGCCCACGCCATCTGCAAGGCCGCGCGAATGCTGCCCGCCAGGTAGTCGTAGCCCTCGACGAGATCCTGTTCGGTTCGGATATGTGGCGCTTCGGTGATGATCTGCTCGGCGGCGGCGATCGCGTCCGCGAACGGCTGGGTCAGCAAGAGGCTCTCCCGGGTGGTCCAAATATGTACCGCTCTGGTACATTTCGATACGAGCAAGATTAGAACGTGTTCTAGGAGTTGTCCATGGTCGCGCGCCGATCCGCCCCCACCGAACGGGTGGTCCAGCTGCTGGATTTCCTCGTCGAGCAGCGCGGCAAGCGCTTCGGGCTCTCCGAGCTGGCCCGCGAACTGGACATGGCCAAGCCCACCTGCCTGGGCATTCTCACCGAGCTGACCGCGGGCGGGTATCTGGTGCGTGACCCGCACACGCACGTCTACGGCCTCGGACCCGCCCTGATCGCGGCCGGTCGGGCCGCCCAGGACAGCTTCGCGATGTCGGCCATCGCCCGTGGCGAGCTGGCCGAACTCAGCGCCAGGTACCGCACGACCTGCACCGCGTCGGCGGTGGTCGGAGACCGGATCTCGGTACTGGAGAGCACGGGCCCCGGGATGGTGAAGATGGGCGCGTCGTACCACTTCGCGCCGCCCGTCGGCCTGATGTACGTGCTGTGGGACACCGACGCCGCGTTCGACGCGTGGCTCGCCACCCCGCCGACCGTCCCACTCCAGCAGGACGAGGCGCGGTTGCGCCAGGTGGTCGCCGAGTGCCGCGAGCGCGGCTACCTGGTCGAGAGCCTCACCGCGGCGGGGCGGCGGCTGTACTCGCTGCTGGCCGGCGTCGCCGCCCGCGATCTGCCCGACGAGCTGCGCGAACTGGTCGGCGAGCTGGTCACCAGCTTGGGCGAGCGGGTGTACCTCGGCGCCGATCTGCGCCCGCGCAAGGAGCACCCGGTGAGCCTGCTCGCCGCGCCGACCTACGGCGGCGACGGCAGGCAGAACATGGTGCTCACGATGTACGTCGGCGCGTCCATCACGGGGGCCGAGATCGCCCGGCGCGGAGCCGCTTTGGTGGCCGCGGCGGACGCGGTGACGAATGCGTCGGGCGGCCGCAAACCCGTCGAAGTCGCAACCGCGGTGCGATCGAACCGTTGACCGCACACCGAAACGTGTTCTAGTTTTGGGACGTGAGCCAGTACGCGAAGTCGACGGCGATCACCTACGAGCTGCCTCATCTGGACGCGCTCGAGGCCGAGTCGGCGCACATATTCCGTGAAGTGGCAGCCACCTTCGAACGCCCGGTGCTGCTCTTCTCCGGCGGCAAGGATTCGGTGGTGATGCTGCATCTGGCGGCCAAGGCCTTCTGGCCCGCGCCGCTGCCGTTCCCGGTGTTGCACATCGACACCGGACACAATTTCGACGAGGTCATCGAGTTCCGCGATCGCACTGTCGAGCGCCTCGGTCTGCGGCTGATCGTGGGCCGGGTGCAGGACGACATCGACGCGGGCCGGGTCGTGGAGGACACCGGTCCGCGCGCCTCGCGCAACCGCCTACAGACCGGCACCCTGCTGCGCAGCATTCGCGAGGGCCGCTTCGACGCGGTCTTCGGCGGCGCCCGCCGCGACGAGGAGAAGGCCCGCGCCAAGGAGCGGGTCTTCAGCTTCCGCGACGAATACGGCCAGTGGGAGCCGCGGGCCCAGCGTCCCGAGCTGTGGAACCTGTACAACGGCAGGCACCGGCCCGGTGAGCACATCCGGGTGTTCCCGCTCTCCAACTGGACCGAGCTCGACATCTGGAGCTACATCGCGGCCGAGCGGATCGAACTCCCTCCGCTGTACTACGCGCACCGCCGCCCTGTCGTGCAGCGCGACGGAATGCTGTTGGCGCACACCAGGTTCCTGAGCCTGCTCGACGGCGAACAGCCCTACGAGGCGACCGTGCGCTTCCGCACCGTCGGCGACGCGACGTGCACCGGATGCGTGGAATCCACCGCCGCGACCCCCGAAGAGGTGGTCACCGAGGTCGCCGCCGCGCGGGTCACCGAACGCGGCGCCACCCGCGCCGACGACCGCATCTCCGAGGCGGGCATGGAAGATCGCAAACGAGAAGGGTACTTCTGATGGCCACCACCCTGCTGCGTCTCGCCACCGCGGGCAGCGTCGACGACGGCAAGTCGACCCTGATCGGCCGTCTGCTCTACGACTCCAAGACGATCTTCACCGATCAGCTCGCCGCCGTGGAGCGCACCAGCCGCGAGCGCGGCGACGAGTACCCCGACCTCGCGCTGCTCACCGATGGTCTGCGCGCGGAGCGCGAACAGGGCATCACCATCGACGTGGCGCACCGCTACTTCGCCACGCCGCGGCGCAAGTTCATCATCGCCGACACCCCGGGCCACATTCAGTACACCCGCAACATGGTGACCGGCGCGTCCACCGCCGATGTGGCGCTCATCCTGGTCGACGCGCGCAAGGGCGTCGTCGAGCAGACCCGCCGCCACGCCTTCCTCGCCAGCCTGCTCGGGATCCCGCACCTGGTGCTGTGTGTGAACAAGATGGATCTGGTCGACTGGTCCCAGGAGCGTTTCACCGAGATCCGCGAGGAATTCGCCGGTTTCGCCACCAAGCTCGAGGTCGCCGATCTGTCCTTCTTCCCGGTCTCGGCGCTCCAGGGCGACAACATCGTGCACCGCGGCGCGAGCATGCCGTGGTACGAGGGCACTCCCCTGCTGCACCATCTGGAGGATCTGCACATCGCCTCCGACCGCAATCTCATCGACGCGCGCTTCCCCGTGCAGTACGTGACCCGCAGCCACGCCCAGGATTTCCGGGGGTACGCGGGCACCGTGGCGGGCGGTGTGTTCAAGCCGGGCGACGAAGTGGCCGTGCTGCCATCGGGTTTCACCACCAAGGTCGAGGCGATCTGGGGTCCCGGCGGCGTCGCGGTGGCCCAAGCCTTTCCGCCGCAGGCGGTCACCATGCAACTCGCCGACGAAATAGACATCTCGCGCGGCGATCTGATCTGCCGCCCGGCCAATCGACCACAGGTCGGCCGCGACATCGACGCGATGGTGTGCTGGTTCGCCGAGGACTCCGCACTGACCCCCGGCGCGACGTACTCGGTCCGCCACACCACCCGCGCGGCGACCGCCGAGGTCCGCAGCCTGGACTACCGGCTCGACGTCAATACCCTGCACCGCGACGAGCACGCGGAATCGTTGTCGCTCAACGAGATCGGACGCATTCAGCTGCGCACCCGCCAGCCGCTGCTGTTCGACCCCTACCGCCGCAACCGGTCCACCGGCAGCTTCATCCTGGTGGACGAGGCGACGAACAACACGGTCGCGGCGGGGATGATCACCGGCGCGACGCTGCCCGCTTCCCGGGTGGTCTGGCACTCGACCGCGGTGGAGCGCGACGAGCGCGCGACCCGCGGGGCGACTGTCTGGCTGACGGGACTGTCTGGATCCGGAAAGTCCACGGTCGCCGTCGAATTGGAGCGGCGGCTGGTGGCGTCGGGGCGCCCCGCCTTCCTGCTGGACGGCGACAACCTGCGCCACGGCCTCAACGCCGATCTGGGTTTCTCCGCCGAGGATCGGGTCGAGAACATCCGCCGCGTCGGTGAGGTGGCCCGGCTGTTCGCCGAAGCCGGTGTGGTGGCGGTGGTTTCGCTGATCAGTCCGTATCGCGCCGACCGCGACCGGGTACGCGCCGCGCACGAGTCGGCGGGGATCCCATTCGTCGAGGTGTTCGTCGACACGCCGCTGGAGATCTGCGAGGCGCGCGATCCGAAGGGGATGTACGCCAAGGCGAGGGCTGGTGAGATTCGCGGCTTCACCGGCATCGACGACCCGTACGAGGCGCCTACCGCGCCGGACGTGGCGCTGCGTCCCGCCGACGGCGATCCGGCCGCCATGGCCGCGACCGTTCTCGCCCTGCTGGACAATCTGGACCGGCCATGATCACCGATGCCCGTCTCGCCGCCGATCTCGCCGACCGCGCCGGAAGCCTGCTGAGTGCCCTGCGCGAGGAAGGCTTGCCCGATCTCGGGGCGCGCGGCGACGCGCTGTCCAACGACTTCCTGCTCACCGAACTGGCCGCGGCTCGGCCCGGGGACGCGGTCCTCTCCGAGGAATCCGCGGACGACCCGCGCAGGCTCACCGCCGACCGGGTGTGGATCATCGATCCGCTCGACGGCACCCGCGAATACGCCATGCCCGGCCGCTCGGACTGGGCCGTGCACGTCGCGCTGTGGGAGCGCGATCGCGGCATCACCGCCGCGGCGGTCGCGCAGCCCGCGCTGGGCAAGGTGCACGTCAGCGACCATCCGGGTTCGAACGACCCCGCACGGGACGAGCCACGGCTATTGGTGAGCGACTCGCGACCACCCGCGTGGGCGCGCGAGGTGGCCGACGCCGTCGGGGCGACGCTGGTCCCGATGGGTTCGGCGGGGGCCAAGGCCATGGCGGTGGTGCGCGGGGAAGCCGACGCCTACCTGCACGCGGGCGGCCAGTACGAATGGGATTCCGCCGCGCCCGTCGGCGTCGCGCTGGCCGCGGGGCTGCACGCCTCGCGCGTCGACGGCAGCCCGCTCGAGTACAACCGGCCCCGCCCCTATCTCCCGGATCTGCTGATCTGCCGCGCGGCGTGGCGAACCCCGCTCCTGGACGCGGTGGCCGCGGCCGGATCCGGATAGCCCTGTCCATTCGCGACAAATTGATAGTAACGTATCAAATGCCCCGGGGCCGTTCCGCGCCCCGGCAGTGACGTCGCGAGAGGATGGCCGTGCGCTCGAATCTGATCTCCCGGAGAGATCTCGACTTCCTGCTCTACGAATGGCTGCGGGTCGAGGAACTGACCGCGCTCCCCCGTTTCGAGGAGCATTCCAGGGAGACCTTCGACGGCTTCCTCGATCTCTGTGAGGATATCGCCACCCGGTACTTCGCGCCGCACAACAAGCGCAACGACAGCAACGAGCCGACGTTCGACGGCGAGCGGGTGACGATCATCCCCGAGGTGAAGACGGCCGTCGAGGCGTTCACCAAGGCCAACCTCGTCGGCGCGGGCATGGACGAGCAGATCGGCGGCCTGCAACTGCCCGCCGCGGTGGAGGCCGCCGGGTTCAGCTGGTTCCAGGCCGCCAACGTCGGCACCACCGGTTACCTGTTCCTGACCGTCGGCAACGCCAACCTGCTCGCCGCGCACGGTTCCGCGGAACAGATCGAGCGCTTCGTGCGGCCCATGGTGGAGGGCAGGTTCACCGGAACCATGTGTCTGTCCGAGCCACAGGCCGGATCGTCGCTGGCCGACATCGTGACCCGCGCCGAGCCGCAGGACGACGGCAGCTACCGGCTGTTCGGGTCGAAGATGTGGATCTCCGGCGGCGATCACGAGCTCACCGAGAACATCGTGCACCTGGTGCTGGCCAAGATCCCGGGCGGTCCGGCGGGCACCAAGGGCATCTCGCTGTTCGTCGTGCCCAAGTTCCTGGTGCGCGAGGACGGCACGCTGGGCGAGCGCAACGATGTCGTGCTGGCCGGGCTCAACCACAAGATGGGCTACCGCGGCACCACCAATACGGTGCTCAACTTCGGCGAGGGCGGGCACACCCCCGGCGGCGCGGCGGGCGCGGTGGGCTACCTGGTGGGGGAACCGCACCGTGGGCTGTCCTACATGTTCCACATGATGAACGAGGCGCGGCTCGGCGTCGGCCTCGGCGCGACCGCGCTCGGCTACACCGGCTACCTCAAGTCCGTGGAATACGCCAGGCAGCGGCAGCAGGGCCGCGCGGTGACCGCCAAGGATCCCGCCGCGCCGCAGATCCCGATCGTCGAGCACGCCGACGTGCGGCGAATGCTGTTGGCGCAGAAAGCCTATGTCGAGGGCGCGCTGGCGCTGCTGCTCTACTGCAACCGGCTGGTCGACCTGCAACGCACCGCCGCCGACGCGCAGACCGCCCGCGAGCACACACTGCTGCTGGAAATCCTGACCGGCGTGGCGAAGAGCTGGCCCTCGCAGTGGTGTCTCGAGGCCAACAGCCTCGCCATCCAGGTGCACGGCGGCTACGGCTACACCCGCGAGTACGACGTCGAACAGCACTACCGCGACAATCGCCTCAACCCGATCCACGAGGGCACCCACGGCATCCAGGGCTTGGACCTGCTGGGCCGCAAGGTGATCCAGTACGAGGGCGCCTCGCTGCGCCTGCTCGGCGAACGCATCGCGGCGACCATCGAGGCGGCCACCGAAAAGGGCGGCGACGCCGAGGAATTCGCGGTGGAACTCGACTCGTCCTGGCAGCGCCTGCTGCTCGTCACCGCGGGCATGTTCGCCGTAGGCGACCCGGCCGCGGCGATGGCGAACTCGACCATCTACCTGGAGGCGTTCGGCCACATCGTGGTCGCCTGGATCTGGCTGGAGCAGATGGTGGCCGCGGCTGACCACGAGGGCGACTTCTACGAAGGCAAGCGCGCGGCGGCCCGCTACTTCTTCCGCTACGAGCTGCCCAAGACCGGTCCGCAGCTGGACCTGCTCGACGCGCTGGACCGCACCACGCTGGAAATGCGCGACGACTGGTTCTGAGCGCGCTCGATCGATCATTCGAATCCGCGTGATCGAAACCCGACCCCGGGAAACAGGGTGGCGCAATAGCCCGTAGCCGCCCTGTTTTCCCTGGTCGGCGCCCGTCACCGCTGGCGAAGAAACATCCCTTGATTCGCGCGGTGCGCGAGCTCGATCTCGAGGCCCCTTTTCGCGTCTATCGTCGCTGTCCGTGCAGGTCAGCGAGAGAGAGGCGGAACGGATGGGTGCGGAACCGGCCCCGGTGCGGCAGCTGCGCGCCGATCAGGCGCGCCGCGTCGCCGACGTGCTGCGCCACCAGATCCACGCGGGCGCGTTCGACGAGGTGCTGCCCACCGAACAGCAGCTCGCCACAGAGCATTCCGCGTCACGCAACACCGTGCGCGAGGCACTGGCCCTGCTCAAGGACGAGGGCCTGATCTACCGCGCCCCGAAGGTCGGCACCCGAGTGGGGGCCCGCAAGTACGACCACGGCCTCGATGAACTGCTGGGACTTCAGGAGACCCTCAAGGGCCACGGCACGGTGCGCAACGAGGTGCGCACCGCCCAACACATCACCGCGCCGCCCGCGGTCGCCCGCAGGCTCGGTCTCGACCCCGGCGAGCGGGTCGTCTATCTGGAGCGGCTGCGCTACCTCGCGGACCGGCCGCTGAGCTTGGACCTGACCTACCTGGTCCCCGACATCGGCGCCGAAGTGCTCGCCAACGATCTCGAGAACACCGACATCTTCGTGTTGCTGGAGAAGATCAGCGGCCGCTCGCTCGGCCACGCCGATCTGGCGCTGGAGGCGATCGCCGCCGACCCGCACACCGCGTCCACGCTCGACACGCCCGACGGCGCCCCGCTGCTGATGCTCGAGCGGCTGACCCGCCTCGACGACGGCAGGCCGGTCGACCTGGAGTACATCCGCATGCGCGGCGACCGAATCACCATGCGCGGCAGTCTGTCCCGCGGCACACCCCAATGGAAGGTCCGATAGATGGCACTCGCGAACCAGCGCGCCGACATCCCCGTCACCATCGACGAATCGCTGTGCATCGAGGGCTGCACCCTGTGCGTGGAGATCTGCCCGCTCGACTCGCTGGCGATCAACCCCGACAACGGCAAGGCCTACATGCACGTGGACGAGTGCTGGTACTGCGGCCCCTGCGCGGCTCGCTGCCCGACCGGCGCGGTCACCGTCAACATGCCCTATCTGCTCCGCTGATCTGGAAAGTCACATGAAAGCACGTCTCGTCCCCGTCCTGCTCGCCGCCGCACTCGCCGCCGCGGGCTGCTCACTGGAGAACTCGAACGACGCCCCCGCGGGCACCGTCAAGGTGGTCGTCGGCTATCAGTCCAAGACCATCAACACCGTCACCGCGGGCACGCTGCTGCGCGCCCAGGGTTATCTCGAACAGCGGCTGCGCCAGATCACCGACAACGGCGGCGCGAAGTATCAGGTGGAGTGGCAGGACTACGACACCGGCGCGCCGATCACCGCGCAGATGGTGGCCGAGAAGATCGACATCGGGTCCATGGGCGATTATCCGTTGCTGATCAACGGATCTCGCACCCAGGCCAACGAACGCGCCGAAACCGCGCTGGTGTCGGTCACTGGTTACAACCCCAAGGGCGCGCTGAACATGGTTGTGGTGCCCAATGATTCGCCAGCTCGCGTGATCACCGACCTTGCGGGCCAGAAGATCTCGGCGAGCGTCGGCTCGGCGGGCCACGGCACGCTCGTGCAGGCGCTGTCGCGGGCGGGCATCGATCCGGCCAAGGGCGTCGAGGTGCTCAACCAGCAGCCGCAGGTCGGTGCGACCGCGCTGGAGTCGCATCAGGTCGGCGCGCTGTCGCAATTCGTCGCCTGGCCCGGACTGCTCGTCTTCCAGAACAAGGCCAAGCTGCTCTACGACGGCGCCGAACTGAACGTGCCCACCTTCCACGGCGTCGTCGCGCGCCGCTCGTACAGCGCCGAGCATCCGGAGGTATTGCAGGCCTTCCTCGCCGCGCAGCTCGATGCCACCAAGTTCCTCAACGAGCGCCCCTTCGAGGCCGCCAGGATCGTCGCGGAGGGCTCCGGTCTGCCACAGGAAGTCGTCTATCTCTACAACGGCCCCGGCGGAACGCATTTCGACACCACCCTCAAGCCGAACCTGATCACCGCGTTGAAAGGCGATGTGCCGTACCTGAAGTCGATCGGCGACTTCGCCGAACTGAACGTGGACGGTTTCGTCGACGCGGCGCCGCTGCGCAAGACCTTCGCCGAGACGGGTCAGCCCGACTACGACCGGGCGCTGGCCTCGACCGCCAACCCGAGCGCCATCACCGGCACCGACCCCGTCTGCGGCACCGCGGTCGCCGACCCGGCGCTGGCCGGTGAACTGTGGGTGGACGGCGCCGACCAGCCGCAGCCCGCGGCCGACCCCACCTGCCTGCTGCGCGCCGTGCAGGCCGCCAAGGCCCAGGGCAAGGTGATCCGCGCGGTCTACGTGCCCGACGCCGAGCTGGGCACCCGCTGGTTCGCCGACAAGGCGGTGTGGTTGCGCGACGGCGCGAAGTACCTGCCCTTCACCACGCAGGCCGCCGCGCAGCGCTACCGGCAGACCCATCCCACCGCCACGCCGGTCTCCTACGACCAGGCCGTCACGGAAGTCCGCGGATGACCGCCGTGGCCGTCGCCGCGGTCACCGAGGAGGAGACCGCGAAGGGGCGCGGCGCTTCCGAGTGGGGTTCGCGGGCCCTCCGCGTCGCCTCGGTGCTCGCGGCGGTCGGGTTGTGGCAGCTGCTCACCGTCAACGACGTGCGGGCCGGGTTGCGGTTCGACTCGCTGCCGACGGTGACCGAGATCGTGGCGGAGTTCGGCGAGCACCTCGGCAAGGACCAGTACTACTTGGATATCGCCCAGTCGCTGATCCGCATCGTCACCGGTTTCGGGCTGGCCGCGGTGGTGGGCGTGCTCGCGGGCATCGGGCTCGGGCGTTCCCGGCTGCTGGCCGACGTCTTCGGCACGCTCACCGAGCTGATCCGCCCGATCCCGGCGATCGCGCTGGTGCCGGTGGCGATCCTGCTGTTTCCCAGCGACGAGTCCGGCATCGTCTTCATCACCTTCACCGCGTCGCTGTTCCCCGTCCTGGTGAGCACCAGGCACGCGGTGCGGGCACTGCCGACGATCTGGGAGGACGCCGTGCGCACACTCGGCGCCTCGCGGCGAGATGTGTTGGTGCGCGTGGTGTTTCCCGGCATCCTGCCGGGGGTGTTCAGCGGCCTGTCGGTCGGCATGGGCGTCGCCTGGATCTGCCTCATCTCCGCGGAGATGATCTCCGGGCGGCTCGGCGTCGGCTACCGCACCTGGCAGGCCTACACCATCGTCGACTATCCGGCGGTGTTCGTCGGCATGATCACCATCGGTGTGCTCGGCTTCGCCACCTCCAGCCTCGTGGAGTTGGCCGGTCGCCGGATCACCCGCTGGCTTCCCAGGGAGGTTGCGGAATGACCACCACGACAACGGCTCCCGCCGCTCCCGCCACCGTGGGCATGCGGCTCACCCTCGACGGCGTGCGGATCGCCTACGGCTCCCGCATCGTCGTCGACCGGCTCGACCTGGACATCGCCGCGGGCGAAATCCTCGTCGTGGTCGGCAAATCCGGCTGCGGCAAGTCGACGCTGCTGCGCGCCATCGCCGGGCTGCGCAGTCCCGACGCGGGGACGGTGCGCGCGGACGGGTCCACGGTCACCGGGCCGTCGGCCGATCGCGCCCTGGTGTTCCAGGACGACGCGCTGCTGCCGTGGCGCACCGCACGCCAGAACATCGAACTCGCGCTGCACCTGCGCGGCACGCCACGCGCCGAACGCAAGGCGCTCGCGCAGCGCTGGGTCACCGAGGTCGGGCTGACCGGCTACGCCGACTACCTGCCGCGCGACCTCTCCGGTGGCATGCGGCAGCGAGTTCAATTGGCGCGCAGCCTCGCCGGGGCGCCGCGCGCCGTGCTGATGGACGAGCCGTTCGGCGCGCTGGACACCCAGACCAGGGCCACCATGCAGCGGCTGCTGATCGACACTTGGCGGGCCCATCCCACCACCATCGTCTTCGTCACCCACGACCTCGACGAGGCCCTGCTGCTCGGCGACCGCATCGCCGTGCTCGGCAGGCACGACGAGCGTTCCGCCGCGTTGCGCGCCGTCGTCGAGGTCCCCGCTCCGCGCCGGTCGGTGGACCGGCAGGCCGTGCGGGACGAGATCCTGGAGAAACTATGAACAACGCGCCCGGCCGGAGCGGAGGCGGAGGTACGCCCATTCCCGAGCTGTCCGAACGAATCCGGCTCGACTGCGATGTGCTGGTGATCGGTGGCGGCACCGCGGGAACCATGGCCGCGCTCACCGCCGCCGAACACGGCGCGAACGTGCTACTGCTGGAGAAGGCGCACGTGCGCCATTCCGGCGCGCTGGCCATGGGCATGGACGGGGTGAACAACGCGGTGATCCCCGGCAAGGCGACGCCGGAGGACTACGTCGCCGAGATCACCAGGGCCAACGACGGAATCGTCGACCAGCGCACCGTCTACCAGACCGCGACCCGCGGCTTCGCGATGGTGCAGCGGCTGGAGCGCTACGGCGTGAAGTTCGAGAAGGACGAGTACGGCGAGTACGCGGTGCGCCGGGTGCACCGCTCCGGGTCGTACGTGCTGCCGATGCCGGAGGGCAAGGACGTCAAGAAGGCGCTGTATCGCGTGCTGCGCCAACGCAAGATGCGCGAGAAGATCCGGATCGAGAACCGGCTCATGCCCGTTCGGGTGCTGACCGCCGATGGACGCGCGGTCGGCGCCGCGGCGCTGAACACGCGCACCGGGGAATTCGTCGCGGTCGGCGCCAAAGCGGTGATCCTGGCGACCGGGCCGTGCGGCCGCCTCGGGCTGCCCGCCAGCGGCTACCTGTACGGCACCTACGAGAACCCGACCAACGCGGGCGACGGTTACGCCATGGCCTACCACGCGGGCGCGGAGCTCTCCGGTATCGAGTGCTTCCAGATCAACCCGCTCATCAAGGATTACAACGGACCCGCCTGCGCCTACGTCGCGAATCCGTTCGGCGGCTATCAGGTCAACGCCGAGGGTGAGCGGTTCGTGGACTCCGACTACTGGTCGGGTCAGATGATGGCGGAGGTCAAGCGTGAGATCGAATCCGCGCGCGGGCCGATCTATTTGAAGGTCTCGCACCTGCCCGACGAGACGCTGTCCACGCTCGAGGGCATCCTGCACACCACCGAACGCCCCACTCGCGGCACCTTCCACGCCAACCGCGGCCACGACTACCGCACCCACGACATCGAGATGCACATCTCCGAGATCGGCTTGTGCAGTGGGCATTCCGCCTCCGGCGTGTGGGTGGACGAGCACGCTCGCACCACCGTGCCCGGCCTGTACGCGGCGGGCGACCTGGCCTGCGTGCCGCACAACTACATGATCGGCGCGTTCGTCTACGGCGACCTCGCGGGCGCGCACGCCGCTTCGACGCTCGCGGAACTCGATGCGCCGCAGGAGCTTCCCGAGGACCAGCTGGCCGCCGCGCACGAGCTCGTCTACCGGCCGCTGCGTCAGCCGGACGGTCCGCCGCAGCCCCAGGTCGAATACAAGCTGCGCCGGTTCGTGAACGACTATGTGGCACCGCCGAAAACGGCCACCAAGTTGTCCATCGCGGTGGAGACGTTCGAGCGGATGCGCGCGGAGGTCGAGGACATCGGGGCGCGCACCCCGCACGAGCTGATGCGCGCGGTGGAGGTCTCGTTCATCCGGGATTGCGCGGAAATGGCGGCACGCAGTTCGCTGACCCGCACCGAATCCCGGTGGGGCCTCTACCACGAGCGCGCCGACCTACCCGAGCGCGACGACAACGCCTGGCGCTACCACCTGAATCTGCGCAAGGACGCGAACGGGGAGATGGAGTTTCTCAAGCGGCCCGTCGCGCCGTATCTGGTTCCCGTACCAGGACTGGACGACGTGCCGTCGACCGATCCCACCATCGTCGGCGTCGAACAGCCCGAACTGCGATCCGGAAGGCCGCCCCAGCGCGAGGACACGGTGGTCGTCACCTCGTCTCCCGCAACTCCCCCTTCGCCCAAGCTGGTCACCCTGCTCGCCTTGGATTCGCCTGCACTTCAGGATCTTTCGAGTTACCTCGCCGATGACGACGCCGGTGTGCGGGCCGCGGCGATCTCGGTGCTGACCGAGCACACACCGGACGGGTTCGCGGCCGCCCTCGCAGACGCGCTCGGCGACACGGCCGCGTCGGTGCGGCGGGTAGCCGCCGAAGCTCTGCGGGAACTGGTGGAGATGTTGCCCGACGCGGCCGGACTGCCCGAACACCTGAAGTCCGCCGACCCGCTGGTGCGCGCCACCGTCGTCGACCTGCTGCGCGCTCTGCGCGCGGGCAACGCGGCGCAGTTCGGCGCGGCGTCTGGTGACGCCGACCATCGGGTGCGCATCGAGGCGGTGCGCGCGCTGGTCTCCCTCGACGATCGCACCGGGGTCGCCGCCTTGGCCGACGACCCGAACCGCGAAGTGCGCATCGCGGTCGCCAACGGCCTGGCCGCCATCGGCGACGGCGGCGTGGACGTCATCCGCGCACTGTCCACCGACCGCGATCCGCTGGTCCGCGCGGCGGCACTCACCGCCTTCGCCGCACTCGGCGCGGACTCCGAGGACGCCGCCAATCTCTCCGGCGCGCTGCGTGATTCGGCCTGGCAGGTCCGGGTCGGCACGGCCCGCGGCCTGGCGGGCGCCGCACCCGACCTCGCGGTTCCCCTGCTCGCCGAGGCCTTGCTCGACCCGCACTTGGACGTCCGCAAGGCCGCGGTCCTCTCCCTGAGCACCTGGCGCACGACCGAATCCGCCCGCGACGCCCTCGAACGCGCGATCGACGACACCGACGCCGACGTCCGCGCCTACGCCCGCCGGGCGGTCGACGCGTGATCGCCCTCTGTACCCACCGCTCGGCAACCCCCTCCCACCGCTTGCGCGCGGTGATGCCGAACCAGCCCGGCACGGCGTCCACCGCCCGTTCTGGTCCGCGCGCGGCGTGGACCATGACGTGCGGCCAGCGTCGGCTCGGGCCACGCCCATTCCGCCGCCCCGCCCCGTAGGCATTCGTCTGCACCGTCGGATTCGTGCTGGAGCGGCGACCGTTTCCGCGCGGCGGTAACCATTCGAACGCGGCGCGCGGCGCCGATGCCGGTGGCGATCTCCGCTGCCCCGGCACCGGCGCGGCGATCCCGCCTACCGCTTGTCGCGTTCGGCGACGACGGTGTCGAGGCGGGTGCCGAGGGCGGTGACCTGGTCGCGCAGGGCGGTCACCGTTTCGAGGGGGTAGCCGACCTCTTCCATGACCGCGCCGATCATCTGCCTGGCCTGTTGTTCCAGGGCGAGACCCGCCGGGGTGGCGCGGAGGTGCACCGCCCGGCGGTCGCGGGAACTGCGGACGCTCTCGACCAGGCCGCGGTTCTGTAGCCGTTGCACGAGCGGGGAGACGGTTCCGTAGTCGAGTCGGAGCCGGTCGGCGAGCTGTTTCATGGTGATGCCGGGGGTCTCCCAGAGCGCGAGCAGCGTCAGGTACTGCGGGTAGGTCACCTGCATGGCGTCCAGGTAGGGCCGGTAGGCCGCGGTCATCGAGCGCGAGGTCGAGTAGAGGGCAAAGCACAGTTGGGCCGCGAGCGAGAGCACGTCTTCGGTGCCCGCGGCGGCGGCCTCGACCGCGCCGGGATGCGCTTCTTCGGGCATATTCGCACTGTACGCATCCCGGCCGCACCGGGCGGGTCCTCGACGCTCTCGATCTCCGTTCGCGGACCGGCCGATTCACACCATCCGTGTCATGGGCAGTGGCAAGGCGGTGTGCGAGCACGATCTTCCGGTCATCATCGATCCATCCCGGAAGAACGAAGGGGGCGCACATGTGCGGCAGTAAATTGACAGCGAGCGCGGTCGCGCGGATCCGGACCGCCGCCGAGAACACCGAGGAGTGCGAGCAGGGTGCGCGCGCCGCGGACGACCCCGATCAGTCGCGTCCGACGCCCTTGGGCCGAGCCCGGTCCATGAAGCCGAACAGGTAACCGGCCACCCTGCGCATCTGGATCTCCTCCGCGCCTTCGGTGATCCGGTAGCGGCGGTGGTGACGGTAGATGTGCTCAAAGGGTGTGTGCCGGGAATAGCCCATGCCGCCGTGGATCTGCATGGCTCGGTCGGCGGCCTCGCAGCACAGTCTGTTCGCCCAGTAATTGCACATCGACACCTGCTCGGAGACCGCGAACGTGCCGTAGCGGTCCATCGACCACGCGGTCTTGTAGATCAGCGCGCGCAGCATCTCGCATTGCGTGTGTAATTCGACGAGCGGGAACTGGATCGCCTGATTGCGAGCCAACGGCACCCCGAAAGGCTTGCGCCGCTTGGCGTACTCGACCGACTCGTCGATGCAGTACTGGGCCGCACCCAAACTCGACGCGGCCTGCCGAATCCGGTTCTCGTTGAAGAAATGCTGCACGACGGCGAGCCCGCGGCCGACCTCACCGAACACCGCGCTGTCGGGCACCTCGACATCGGTCAGGGTCACGCGCGCGTGATCGGTCGGCATGTTGAACGTCCAGAGATACTCCTCGATCCGGAATCCGGGCGTCGTGGCGGGAACGAGGAAAGCCGTGATGCCCGCGCTGTCGCCGGGTTCGCCCGACGTCCGAGCGAAAATCAAATCGGCTGCCGCGGTGTGAATTCCGGTGTTCCATGTCTTCTCGCCATTGATCACCCACGTGTCACCGCGGCGCACCGCGACGGTCTCCATGTGCGTCGCGTCGGACCCGTGCTCGGGTTCGGTGATGCCGAAGGCGAACATCTTCGTGCCCGCCGCCAATTCGTCGACCCACTCGGCCTGCTGCGCGGGCGATCCGTATTCGAGCATCAGCAGCAAACCGACGTTGTTGCCGACGATCGCGTGCTCGTTCTGTAGATCGCAATGCAAGCCGAGTCCGCGGCGCGCCAAATGCTCACGGATGACGGCCATGCCGAGATCGGTGCCGTCCCGGCCGCCGTATCGGGCGGGAAACGGATAGCGGAAGTGACCGGCCGCGTCCGCGCGGCGGCGTGCCTCGGCCAGCAGCGCCTCCCACTCCGCGCTGGGCAGCCCGCCCCGGTGCCAATCGGTGCGCGCGTCCTCGCGGCGGTGGTCGAAGAAGCGCATGTTGTCGTCGGCCTGTTCGAGCGGAACGATCTGATCCTCGATGAACTCGTCGAGTTCGCGCAGGTAGCTCCGAAGTTCCTCGGGCAGTTCGAAATCCATCGATGCTCCTAAGCAGCCGCCGGTCGGATCTGCATCAGCAGGTCCCATTCGATTTCCGACACTCGCCTGCCGCTGGCGGCCATCACGATGTCGCGGGTCTCGCCGCTGAGATACGCGGCCGCTTGTCTGGCGAGCAGGACGCCCCACGCGACCGTCGACGCCATCTTCCACCAGCGGAACCGGTCGAGGTCGAAAGCGCCGCCCGCACGCTCGTAGGCGGTGACGTAAGCGGCGCGGTCGACGAGACCGCCGAACTCGCGGGCATCGTCGCCGAAGCGATCCGCCAGCAGCGCGTCGACGCCTTCGTGGATCTCGTGCAGCAGCGCTCGGGCGGGGTCGGCATCCGGCTCGCCGGGAAGGGCGCTCGGCGCGTGGACCGGGTCGATGGCGTGCAGGCGAGCCATCGCCTCGCCGAGCTGGCCCGCGACGCGCTCGGCGAGACCCCCGGTGCGGATCGAGCGGAGCACCCGACGCGGAACGGTCTCGCCCGCGATGCGCTCCGAGAGGAGAAACGGCGCGCCGAGAAAGCGGGGGTCGCCGCAGCAGGCGGGTCGGTACTGCGGCATCCTCGGTCCTTTCGGCGCGCTCACCCGCCCGCGAGGCGATGAGAGATGTAGGGAGACATACTCTCATCGCGAGTGTGCTAGGACAACACTCGTTTCGCTGTCACACCCGCGCGAGACCCTCCGCCACCGAGCGATACACCGGTGCCCATCCCAGCTCCCGCTTCGCCTTGGTGTTGTCGACGCGCAGCGTGGTGTCCGACATCAGGCAACCCAGGTAAGGCACGGCCAAGCGGAGGAGCCAGGTCGGCATGGCGATGGCGCGCGGGGTGCCGTGCGCGGCCGCGACGGTGTCGAGGAATCGCCGCCAGGTGATCGGTTCGTCGTCGACGATGTTGTAGGCGTGGCCCGCCTTTCCGCGCTCCAGCGCGGCGACGGTCGCGGCCGCCGCGTCGGCGACGTGGATCCAGCTGATCACCCCGCCGCCGCCCAGCGGAACCAGCGGAACGCGTTTGCGCAGCAGTCCGGCGAACAGGTCGCTGAAGGCGGCGGGACCGTAGAAGAGCCCGTAGCGCAACGAGATACCGTCCAGGTCCGCGGCGAACACCTGCTCCTCGGTGGCGCGGCAGCCCGCGATCACCGGATCGGCGTATCCGCCGTCCTCGATCCCGAACGGGTCGTCCTCGGTGACCCGCCGGGTGCCGTGGTCGACGTACCCGTACCCGGTGATCAGCGATTGGGTGAGGAACCGGCCAGCCCCGAGCTGGTCAGCGGCCGCGAGCAGATTCGCGGTCCCGGTGCGGCGCAGGGCGTTCGTGGGATCGTCGTCGGTCAGGTTGCGGCCTGCGCTCTTCAGCGCCGTCGCCTCGTGCAGCACCGCGTCGGCGGAGCGGCCGCGCAACGCGCGCAGCAGCCCCGCTCGATCCATCACGTCCGCGATGATCGGCTCGGCGCCGAGTTCGCGAATCGTCCCGTCGCTCTTCGGGTTTCGAGCGACGGCGAGCACCTCGTGACCGCCGTCGGCCAGTGCCCGGATGAGCGGCCGCCCGATCGCGCCCGTCGCGCCCGCCAGTAGTACCCGCATCTCGTCCTCCTTCTCGCCCGGTGGCTTTCACCGACTTGGACGAGCGAGCCGAAAACTTTGTGATGCGATGTGGCGCGAAACACGGCCGGGAGACCGCGCTCCCGGGTCAGCCCGCGGACACCTCGCTGCGGTCACCGCTCCACAGCGTGTGGAACTTGCCCTCGGCGTCGATGCGCTCGTAGGTGTGCGCGCCGAAGAAGTCGCGCTGCCCCTGGGTGAGCGCGGCGGGCAGGCGCTCGGCGCGCAGCGCGTCGTAGTACGACAGCGAGGACGCGAAGGCCGGGACCGGGATGCCGAGCAGGGTCGCGGTGGAAACCACGCGCCGCCAGCTGTCGATGGCGGTTTCGATCGCCTCGCGGAAGTACGGGGCGAGGATGAGGCTCGGCAGGTCGGGATCCTGGTCGTAGGCCTCCTTGATCCGGTTCAGGAACCGGGCCCGGATGATGCAGCCGCCGCGCCAGATCGTCGCCAGATCGCCGGGACGGAGGCCCCAGTTGTATTCGGCGCTGCCCGCGGCGATCTGATCGAAGCCCTGCGCGTAGGCGACGACCTTCGAAGCGTAGAGCGCCTGACGGATGTCCTCGGTGAACTGCTCGACGTCCGTGGGCTTTTCGGCCAGCGTGCCGGAAGCGAGACCGACCGCGGCCTTGCGCTGCGCTCGCGAGCCCGACAGCGCCCTGGCGAAAACCGCCTCGGCGATTCCGGTCACCGGCACACCGAGATCGAGCGCGGACTTGACCGTCCAGCGGCCGGTGCCCTTCTGCTCGGCGGCGTCCACGATGACATCGACCAGCGGGCGACCGGTCTTGGCATCCACCTGCGCGAGCACCTCGGCGGTGATCTCGACGAGGTAGCTCTCCAGATCACCGGAGTTCCACTGGGTGAACACGTCCGCGATCTGCTTGGCGTCGAAGCCGAGCGCGTCGCGGAACAGGTGGTAGGCCTCGCCGATGAGCTGCATGTCGGCGTACTCGATGCCGTTGTGCACCATCTTGACGAAGTGCCCGGAACCGTCGGGTCCGATGTGGGTGCAGCACGGGGTGCCGTCGACCTGTGCGGCGATCGACTCCAGCAGCGGGCCGAGCGATTCGTAGGACTCCTTCGGGCCGCCCGGCATGATCGCCGGACCGTTGAGCGCGCCCTCCTCGCCGCCGGAGATGCCCGCACCGACGAAGTTCAGCCCGCGCTCGCGCATGGCGGCTTCGCGGCGGATGGTGTCGGTGTAGAGCGCGTTGCCGCCGTCGATGATGATGTCGCCCGGCTCCATCGCGGAAGCGAGTTCCTCGATGACGGCGTCGGTCGCGTCGCCCGCCTTGACCATGATCAGCACCCGGCGCGGCTTCTCCAGCGCGGCGACGAACTCCTCGATGGTCTCGGTGCGCACGAAATCGCCGTCGCCGCCGTGCTCGGCGAGCAGCGCGTCGGTCTTGGCGACAGAACGGTTGTGCAGCGCGACCGTGTAACCGTGCCTGGCGAAGTTGCGGGCGATGTTGCTGCCCATGACAGCCAGGCCGGTAACACCGATGTGTGCACGCGCTTCAGAGGTCGGCATCGATCAGCTCTCTTCGTTCGTCAGGTCCGGTGGGGTGTGCGAAAACTGGTTCCGCGGCGGCCTCGTCGGCTCCTTCGAACCGCGGCCACCCTGCGTGCCAAGCTACTGGATGGCCGGTCGGCAGCGCGGACACGGGTGGGACGCGGCATGCCCTGTAGCTCATACCCGCGTCGGCTCGTCCGCGGATTCCGGCCCACTCGTCGAACGCGAACGGAACGCGTTGACGACGCCGAGCAGCAACCCGAGCCCGAGCAGGATCGCCCCGCGCAACCACACCTCCGCGCCGATGCGGGTGAACAGGAACAGACACGACGCGAGGCCCAACCAAGGCACCACCACCGGCACCTGGAAGTGCTCGGCGTCGACCGGCTCCCGGCGCAGGATCAGCACGGCGGCATTGACCGCGGTGAAGACGACGAGCAGCAACAGCACCAGCGTCTCGGCGAGCGATCCCACCTCACCGGTCAGCGCGAGCGCCAGCGACACGGCGGTGGTGGTGAGGATCGCTACCCACGGCGTGCGGCGGCCGGGCAACACCCTGGCCAGCGCGGCGGGCAGCAGACCGTCGCGCCCCATGCCGTAAGCCAGCCGCGAGGCCATGATGCCGGTCAGCAGGGCGCCGTTCGCCACGGCGACGAGCGCGATCACCGCGAACAGGCGCTCCGGCACGCCGCCCGCCACCCGGACCACCTCCAGCAGCGGTCCGCTGGATTCAGCGAGAACCTCGGTGGGCACGACGGCTCCCGCGACCGCACCGAGCAGCACGTACACCGCGCCCGCGGTGAGCAGCGCGCCGAACAGCGCCCGCGGATAGGTGCGGCGCGGATCGCGCACCTCCTCGGCCAGATTCACCGAGGTCTCGAAGCCGACGAACGAGTAGTACGCCAGCACCGCGCCCGCGAGCACCGCGCCGACCGCTCCCCGCTCGGCCGTCTCCACCTGGGTGAGCCTGCTCGGGTCGCCGTCGCCGCGCAGCAGCACCCAGGCACCGAGGCCGATGACGAGCAGGAGGCCACCGAGTTCGATCGCGGTGGCGACCACGTTCGCGCCGAGCGACTCCTTGATGCCGCGCAGATTCAGCGCGGCGAGGGCGGACAGAAAGACCACCACAACGGCGAGGGTCGGCAAAGTCACCAGCGCGGCGAGGTAGTCGGACGCGAACCCCCTGGCCAACGCGCCAACAGAGACGACGCCCGCGGCGAGCATGCAGAATCCGACGCAGGTGCCCGCCGCCGGACCGAGCGCCCGAGTCACGTAGTGCGCCGAGCCGCCCGCCCTCGGATATTTGGTGGCCAGCTCGGCGTAGGAGCCCGCGGTGAGGCAGGCCAGCACGAGCGCGGTGAGCAGCGGCAGCCAGAGCGCGCCGCCCGACGCCCCCGCGATCTCGCCGATCAACACGTACACCCCCGCGCCGAGCACGTCGCCGAGGATGAAGAAGTACAGCAGGGGCGTGCGGACGACGCGGTTCAACGCGACGGCCATGGACGGCTCAGTGCCGGTGCGGCAGCGGAGCCGCCGAGGCGACGCGGTTGGCCGCGGCCTTCACCGAATCGGGGAGGACGTGATTGATCGTCGTCAGCACCTTGGTGCCCAGCGAGGCGGCCGCCACCTTCTGGTCGCCGCGCAGCAACGCCTCGACGCCTTGGCGCGCCACGTCGGCGGGGTCGTCCTTGGGTCCCTTGCCGACCACGGTCTCCAGCATCTTGGCCCTGCGGAAGAAGTCGGTGTCGGTCGGACCCGGCATCAGCGCGGTGACCGTGATGCCGGTGCCGCGCGTCTCTTCGCGCAGCGCCTCGGCGAAGGACTGCACGAACGACTTCGACGCGTTGTACACCGCCTGCTTCGCGCCGGGCATCGTCGCCGCGATCGAGGACGTGAACAGCAGTTTGCCGGTGTCGCGCCGCACCATGTCGCCGAGCACGAGCTTGGCCAGGTGGACCGTCGAGCGCACGTTGAGGGCGATGGTGTCGAGTTCGTCGTCGAGGTCGGTCGCCACGAAGTCGCCGCCGCGGCCGACGCCCGCGTTCAACGCGACGGCGTCGAGCGGCCGCTCGTCCATGGTCGCCGCCGAGTAGAGCCGCTCCACGCCTTCGGGCGTGCGCAGATCCACTTGCACCGCGCGGACTTCCACGCCGGGACGGCGCACCTGATCGGCGGCGGTCTCGATGGCCGCGTCCTCCGCGGCCACCACCACGTCGTAGCCGTGTTCCACGAACTGCTTCGCGAGTTCCAGGCCGATTCCGCTGGAAGCTCCGGTGACAAGGGCGAGGGGGCGTGTCTGGGTCATACCGCCCGCCTACCCACGCCGCGCGAGTTGTATCCGACGCGGCCTCATCGGCCGTGCGACCAGACCAGGCAGAAAGGGTGCCCGACCGGGTCGGCGTAGACGCGGAACCGGTCGTCGTCGCTGGCCTGCACCGGACGCGCGCCGAGCGCCAGCGCCTTGGTCTCGGCGACGTCGATGTCGTCGACCAGGATGTCGAGGTGGATCTGCTGGGACGCTTCCGGATCCGGGAAGCGCGGCGGCTTGTAGCGCGGTGCGGTCTGGAAGGCCAGGCGCCTGCCGTCGGGGTCGACGACGACCACCCAGGTGTCGTCCTCGTCCTCCTCGTCGATGACCACCCCGCCGAGCAGCGCGGCGTAGAACTTCGCGAGCTCGCGCGGCTCCGGGCAGTCCAACACCACGCTGCGCAGCCGTCCGACCGCGGTATCCGCCGCCACCTCGGTCGCCACCGTGCTGTCCGATGTCATGAGCGCCTCCTTCGCCGGTAAGGGACGCTTCTCACCTACCCGCCGCGCGCACCGGACAAACCGGTGCGGGCGCGAGCGGGGCTCAGGCGCTTCGAATCTACTACGCGGACTTGCGGATTCAGGCGACGACCAGGTCGACGTCGATGTTGCCTCGGGTGGCATTGGAGTACGGGCAGACCTGGTGCGCCGCGTCGACCAGCGAGCGCGCCACACCGGACTCGAGGCCGGGCAGGTCGATGGTGAGGGTGACGGCCAGGCCGAAACCGTCGCCGTTCGGGCCGATGCCCACCGCGCCGGTCACCGAGGAGTCCGCGATCTTCACCTTCTCGCGGCGTGCGACCAGCTGCAGCGCGCTGTGGAAGCACGCGGCGTATCCCGCGGCGAACAGCTGCTCGGGGTTGGTGCCCGCGCCACCCGCGCCGCCGAGCTCCTTCGGCACGCTCAGTTCGAGGTCGAGCGCCTGGTCGGAGGAGCGGACCTGTCCGCCGCGTCCGGTGCCGGTCGCGGTGGCCTGTGCGGTGTAGAGGGTGTTCATGGGGTGCCTTTCTGGGAGAACCTGCCGTGCCCCATGAACAGTAGCGAGCAACTGAGTTGCGTACAACTAATAAGCGATGTGAAAAGGGTCGCACACCGCGGGCGGAGTCGGTTCCGTCCGCGGTGCGCGACCCTTCCGGCGGCTAGATCACCGCGTTCATGATCGTCCCCGCGCTCGTGGCGACAGCACCTCCCGCCATCGCGCTGGCGATCATCTTCGGCGACTGCAAACCGCCGCCGTTCCACTTCTCCCAGGCGAAACGGCCACCGCCGTAGGTGATGGCGGTGATCCCGGACAGCTGGACCAGCCAGGTGAAGTACCGACCCATCTGCATGAGCTTGTCCGCCAGCGGCGGCGCTTCCGGGGTCGGATTACTCACCTGCGCGAGGACTGTGTCGTGTAGCGCGCAGAGGATCGTGCTCACTGTCATGCTCCTTCGCGGATGCTGAGGTGATGCTGGGGATTCGTCTTCACGAGGGCGCGTTACTTCGAAAAACTCGTCGACCTGTTCAATTCAACCTCAGCAAGATCATGTGATGTGGCAGACACACCGAAATCGGCATGACCCGACTCACAGCTGTTCACCCGTGCCACACGAGCCCCGCAGTTCTAGGATTCGAAGGGTGCAGGGGGATGGAAGAAAGGGCACGGGCGCGACGCGGCGCCGTCCCTGTTTCGACGCCGACCTCACACCAATTCCGGGGAGGGCACATGGCTTTTCTGCTTCCACTGCTGTTGCTGATGCTCGTTGTGACCGCGTCCGTCGTCGTTGCCGCCTACGGCACGGTGTTCGCCACCTACTGGTTCGAAATGCGTCATCACCACACCGACCCGCCGGATCTGTCGGCCACGCGCTGACCGCTCGCGTTTGAGACCGGCCGGTCCGGCAACTCCGGTCACGGGTGTCGCCGACTCCCGTGACCGCGAGCGGAGGTGAGCCGGATGGTGAACGATGTCGAGAAGCGCTGGTCCGATCCGGAGGGGTTACGCCAGGCCGTCCGCTACGACCTCGCGATTCTCGGTACGACCGCACTCGTCGCTCTGGTTGCCGCGGTCTGGGCCGCCGGGCGGGACGAGTGCCTGTCCGGTCCCCTGCTGTGCGATGCCGCCTCGGGCATCGCGGTCCTGCTCGTCCCCGCCGTCATCCTGCTGGCCGGTGGGATCGGCGCGTTCGTGATCACCTATCTGCGCTGGCGGCAGGGCCGGGTCTGGCCGATCTGGCAGGGCGCGGGCTGGTTCCTGTTCATGGTGATGCTGGTCTACGTCTCGATCGGCGGCACCGCAATGTCCCAGTGACACGCGGGCACGCTCAACGGTTGTAGTCCCAGTAGTGCAGCCATTTCACCGTGGCGAACAGCAGCAACGTCAGTGCGTAGAGGACGACGACTATGGCGGCGCCGAGCGCGCTGATCCGCCATCCCGCGCCGTCGACCGGATCGAGCCAGCGCCGGAAACAGGCCGCGACCGCGGGCGAGAGGATGTAGCTCATCAGCGCGACGCTCACGATCTGGCTCAACCACATCGCCAGCCAGGGCGGCGCTCCGTTCTCGTCGAGCACCGGGCCGAGGAAACGGGACAGCGTCATCACCGTCGGATAGAGCACAAGAAGCACCAGCATCGCGATCTTCCAGGTGGGCGTCACCCGCGTCCGCCCGTCGACGGTGCGCAGCGTGGATCCGAACGGCGTGGTGTGCGCGACGACCGAGAAATCCTCGGTCAGTTCGGCGCGCAGTGCGGGCAGGGCCGCGGCCCGCTGCTCCGAGCGCATCCAGTCCGACAAATGCTGCGCGGTGCGGAATCGGAGCACCGAGAACCACCGGCCGGTGTCGCCGCGACAGAACAGCGCGACGCCCTCGAATCCGGGGAACGTGGCGCTCAAAGTGACCAATTCCGCTTCCGCCGCAACGAAATCGGCGGCCTTACCGTCGGCCACGCTGTGGTGGAACACCCCGACACCCGGCGGCGGCAACTCACCCTCGACGATGACCAGATCCGAGCTCTTCCGCTGGATCCCGAGCGCCTCGCCCTCGGCGAGCACCCGGGATCTCGCCGCCGAGTCCAGGAATTCGTTCACCAGCGCCTCGGAGCGGAAGGTGACGCTGAATCCGGGTTCCAGCGCGGGATCGTCGCTCACCGCACGACAGCACTCCACGAATCCCTCTGCGGCGAAGGCGGTTTCGCCCATCCAATCCAGCCAGGCT
The DNA here is from genome assembly GCF_040654315.1 of Nocardia sp. NPDC050713. Taxonomy (NCBI): domain Bacteria; kingdom Bacillati; phylum Actinomycetota; class Actinomycetes; order Mycobacteriales; family Nocardiaceae; genus Nocardia; species Nocardia sp. NPDC050713. The sequence continues at coordinate 399,729 of NZ_JBFAHS010000004.1, forward strand.
TCGAAGGACTCGGCGTCCGGTGGGCGGTGGAAGACCGTGACGGCGGTGGCGTTCATCGGCGGTCCGCTAACGGTCGTCGATGCGGCGACCCTGGACGTAGACCTGCGCGACCGCCGCCTCGCCCATTCCCATCAGCAACGCGAACAGCGTCTGATCGCGCGCCAGGACCGGGTCGTCGGACCGGATCCCTTGCGCCAGTGCGCTTTCCAGCGCCTGTTTGCGCGCCGGGTCGACCACGACGAAGTCGGCTTCCTTGCCGAGATCGAAGTTCCCGAAGCGGTTCTCCATGTCGAGGGCCCGCGCACCGGCCAGCGTTCCGGTGAACAACATCTCGGCCGGATGCATCGACACACCGTCCGCGCCCGATTCGGAGATGTGCACCTTGAACGCCGCCGCGAGCACCCGCGGAATCGACCATTCGTCGCCGCCGCCGTAGTCGGTGCCCGCCGCCACCGTGACGCCGGAGGCGATCGTCCGCTTCCATGGCATCGTCCCCGAGCCGAGGAACTGCTGGGACACCGGACAGTGCGCGATCGAACTGCCGGTCTGCTTCAGCCGCCGCAGTTCCGCGTCCTGACAGTGCACGCAGTGCGCGAGGATGCTGCGCCTGCCGAGCAGGCTCTTGCCGCCGACCTGCGAGCCGGGCAGGAACTTGCCGTCGTAGGTGTCGAGGTACGAATCCACTTGGTACGCCTGCTTGGTGCTGTCCACCTCGCCGGTGCCGGGACGGTTGTTCTCGTTCAGGTGGCTGTGGAAATAGACGCCGCGACCGCGCACCGAGTCGTAGAGCTCACCGAGGTTGTGCAGCGTCTCGCGGGTCACCGACAGCGAGAAGCGGGGCACGATCGCCACGTGCAGCAAAGCGGTGTCGACGTCGCCGGTGTCGGCGGCGTGCCAGGTGTCGATCTCCGCCTTGGTCAACTGGATCGCCTCGTCCTCGGAGGTCAACAGCGGTGCGACCGACTCCTCCTCCCCCGTGGTCTGAATACCGCGACCACCGACCATGCGCAGCCCCCGGCGGCGCGTCTCGCTGAACAGCGCGTCCTGCGCGTGCGGGAAGGCCGACCCGAACACCATCGCGGCGGTGGTGCCCACGGCGATGCGCCTGGCACAGAATTCGACGGCCGCCCGCTGTGCGTACATCGGATCGGCGAGCCGAGATTCCGCGGGATACATGCACAGCGTCAGCCATTCGAGCAGCTGGCCGCCACCGTAGGCGTCACCGGCGAAGGTTTGCGGGAAGTGGATGTGCGCGTCGACGAAACCGGGAAGCAAGAAGCCTGGGCGGTGGTCGAATTCGTCCGCACCGCGAAATTCGGCGGGAATCTCGTCGCGGCCGCCGCAGTAGGCGATCCGACCGTCGTCACCGACGACCAACGCGCCGTCCGGCACGGAGACCAGCGCGTCCGCCGCGTTCTGGACGGTGGGGCGCCCGGCGACGTGAAAGATGTGCCCCAAGTGCACTTGGCTCACCAGTCGAGCACAACACAGCGGACGGCGCCATATCGGCGATTCCCGGAAAAGGCGCGCCTACCTGCGGCTCAGTCGCTGTTCACCGCCTACCGCAACGGCTCCGCAAACCGCCGGTCACCTCGTGCCATACTCGATAGGCATGACCGCAGAAAACGCTCGTGCCGGATCTGCAGTTCCCGACGCATCGGCCGTCGCCGCCGCGCTGCAGATCGCTCGCCGCGCTCCCTCCCTGCACAACTCCCAGCCTTGGCGCCTGATCTTCGACGGCAAGCGGCTGCACCTGCACAGCGATCCCGATCGGTCGCTGCCGATGGCCGACCCGGACGGTCGCCAGCAGGTGATCAGCTGCGGCGCCATGCTGCACCACACCAGGACCGCCTTCGCCGCGAACGGCTGGCACACCGACGTCGTGCGCCTGCCCGATCCAGCGCGGCCGCGTTATCTGGCCGCGCTGGCCTTCCGGCCTTGGCCCGACCCGCCCGAACGCATTCGCACGCAGGCCAAGGTCATCGGTCGCAGGTACTCCGACCGGCTCCCGATGGACGAACCCGAGGGCTGGGACGCGCTGCTGCCCGGCGTCACCGAAGTGGCGCGAACGTGCGAGGTCACCCTCGACGATCTGCCCGGCTCGGTGCGCGAGCGGCTCGCCGCCGCCTCTGATCAGGCCGAGGCGCTGCGCCGCTACGACAAACCGTATCAGAGCGAATTGCGCTGGTGGACCGGTCATTTCGACCTTCCCGAAGGAATTCCGCCGACCGCGCTCGCCACCGCGGCCGAGGCCGGACGCGTGCCCGTGCGCCGCGACTTCCCCACCGCGCCGGGGACCACCCGCCGCGCGACGCCCGAGGATCGGGCCCGGCTGCTGACGCTGAGCTCGGCCGAGGACTCGCCCGCGCACTGGTTGCGGACCGGCGAGGCGCTGTCGGCGGTGCTTCTGGAATGCACCGGCGCCGGACTCTCGACCTGCCCGCTCACCCACATCACCGAGCTGCCCGCGGCGCGCCGCGTGATCGCCGGACTGCTACCCCACCACCTGCGACCCCAGGTCGTCGTCCGGGTCGGCTCCGCGCCGGAGCCCGATCCCATGCCGCCGACGCCGCGTTTGCCGATCGAGGACATCCTGACCGTCACCACCACGTAAGCCTCGGCGCGGATTCCCACCGGGACTCGGCCAAGCTCCGACGTGTACCACGACCGTCGAAGTGTCGAAGTGTCGAATACGAGAATCGGACGAGGTGCCCGTGCGAGCCGTGACCGCCGAGGCGTTGTCGACCGGAACAGGACGAAGCGGACGAGATCGCGCAGTCCGCTAACGACCGAGCGCGGATCGCCGATGGACCTCGTGTCGATGACCACACCGGCACCGGCGGTCCGGTGCCGCGTGTGCCGTCACTTCTCCGGCCGTGCGCAGGCCGGGGACGGATCTGGTCCCGCGCCGCCCAGTAGGCTGTCTTCGCACGTCAGCGCCGGGCGCGTCGCGCTCCCGGTCCGCCATCCGGTACCCACCTGTCAGGGAGTTCACTTGGCTCGGCAACGTCGCATCACCCGCCCGTCCGCTTCCCGTCGCGTCGCGCTCGTCACCGCCGCGCTGGCGGTCGCGCTCACCGCCGGCATCGGCGCCGCCACCGCGCGCCCGATCGGCGCCTTCGATGTCGGGGGCGCCATCGAGGTCGAATACGACCAAGCGGGCGGGCCCGCCGTCTTCGGCGACCCGGTCTCCCCCGAACTCGACGCCGGTCGCGGCGGCCGCTACCAGACCTTCGAGCGCGATGTCGCCATCTACTGGCATCCCGAGGTCGGCGCGCACGGGGTCGGCGGCTCGATCCGGAAGAAGTGGGGCGCGCTCGGCTCGGAGAACGGCGTGCTCGGCTACCCCGTCACCGGGGAACTCGCCACGCCCGGCGGGCCCGGCCGCTTCAACCACTTCCAAGGCGGATCCATCTACTGGTCGCTCGGCACCGACTCCCATCAGGTCGGCGGCGCCATCCGCGACAAGTGGGGCGCGCTCGGCTGGGAAAGCGGCGCCCTCGGCTTCCCCATCACCGACGAAGCCACCTCCGCGGGCAACGGCCGCTACAACCTCTTCACCGGCGGCGCCGTCTACTGGTCCCCGCGCACCGGCGCGCACGCCGTCTGGGGCGCCATCCGCGACGACTGGGTCCGCGCGGGCGCGGAGAACGGCCGCTACGGCTACCCCACCGGCGAGGAGTACGACTACGAAGGTGGCAAAGCCCAAGACTTCCAAGGCGGCCGGATCACCTGGCTGCCTTGAGCCGAGGCGACCCGACGAACTACCGGCCCACGGTCCCGCGCAGATCGTTTCTCGCGCTACAGGTTTCACGCCGATCCGGCTTGCCCGGACCCGCCCGTGAACTAATCTTGGTCGCATGCTGGTCGGCGTCTGCGATTTTCCGAGCAAGTACGCATTTCCGCCGACCGGCTATGCGGGCATCGAACGCTGGCTGTGGGCGGCGGCGGTCGGGGCGCGCCGCGCGGGGGCCACGGTGCATCTGATCGGCCCGCAGTGGCGCGGCGAACTCGCGGACGACTGGACCGTTCGGCCGACCCGACTCGAAATGCTCGGCGGCCCAGGCCGAGCCGAATTGCGCGCCACGGGATACGACCTGCTCGTGGCATGGCACGAATACCCGGCCATGCCCACGTGGCGGCACACGTGGGAAACACTGGATTGTGCCGTGGTGGCATTTCAGCACGGCGCCGACAAACCGCAGCCCGACGGCACGTTCGACGGTCGCCGATCACGGTTGTACTGCTATTCGCCGGAAATGATGGTGCGCTACGCGGGACAGCGTCCACGGGCGGAATTGGCGGTGCACCTCGATCTGGAGGCAGACGAGCCGTCGGCCGTCGACGGCTCCGATCTGGTCTGGGTGGGCCGCATCGAGCCCGTGAAAGCACCGCACCTTGCGATTCTGGCCGCACGCCTGCTCGGCAGGCGAATACGCATCGCCGGGCCCGTATTCGACGAATCCTACGTCCGGCAACACCGGGAACTGTTCGCCGCCGAGCACGTCGAATTCGTCGGTGAACTCGGCGGCGCCGCGAAAACGGCAGCGTTCCGCGAGGGCCGGGTGTTCGTCTATACCTGCGCCCGCGACTATGTCGAGGCCGGCGCGGCGGTATTCGGTGAATCATTACGTGCGGGTACGCCGGTCGCCGCACTCGCCTGGCGCGGCGGGACGTGCGCCGAAGCCGCGTTGTGTGACTCCTCCGGCCGTATCGCCGCCGTGGATCCCGGCGCGTGCGACGCGACAGCGGCGGCGGTTCTCGCGAATGCGATCGAGGAGGCCGCCACCCTGAAGGCCGCATCGGTGCGAGAACTGGGGCTCGCCCGGTTCGACCCGGTTCGACATTTTCGCGCACTGGCGGGGGCGGCATGAGCGAGTCGGTGGGACGACTGCTGAGCGCGGGACCGCGGGAGCGGTTTCTCGGCACGGCGTTCGCCGTCGACCACTCGACATTGGTGACGGCCTTTCACTGCGTCGGCGATCGCCGGACCGGCGAAATACATTTCCCGCAGACCGTGTGGAATATCGGCGATACCGCCCTCACCGCACGATTCGCCGCGGGTGATCCAGCCGCCGACTGCGCCGTCCTCCGGCTCGACGAGGCCAGGCCGGATCTCATCGATCCGCTCCCGTTGGCGACCCAGGTGACCGCACGATTCTGGCGTGCGACGGGTTTTCCGGCCAGCCTGTCCGATCTGGGCCGCGTCACTGTGTCCGGGACGATCACCGCGGTGGACGGGCAATTGCGTGGCGTACCGGCGATTCAGCTCTACGCCGAACAGGCGGTCGGCGGCCTCGCCCTCGGCGGCTTCTCCGGATCGCCGGTATTCGCGGGCAGTGCCCCCGGCGTGATCGGACTGATCAGGTACAACCCGCCGAATCCGGACGCGCCCGAGCGCGGTGTCGGCGGCATCGTGTTCGCCTGTCCACTCGCGGCGATCCGGGCGTTGCTCGACTCCGTCGGCGCGGCACCGGTACTGGACGCCACGGGAGTCGCCGTACCCGGCCTGGTCATCGGCGCGTCGGCCGCGGGCCGTCAGACGGCTCTACCGCCGGACCGGCGCGAATTCACCGGACGCAGCGCGGAGACCGAAGAACTGGTCGCCGCGCTGACCGCGCCGGGCGCCGCGCCGATCGTCGCCATCCATGGCCAACCCGGGGTCGGCAAGTCCGCGCTCGCCATCCACATCGCCCATCTCGTCGCCGACGCGGTTCCGGACGCCCGCCTGCACATCGACTTGCGCGGTGCGGATCAACGACCGATCGCCGTCGCCGATGCGCTCGAACGACTACTCGTCGCGCTCGGCTTGCCCGCCGACGCGGTGGCGGGCACCGTGGAAGCGCGCACCGAGCAATACCGAAACCTGCTGTCCGGCAAGCGAGCCCTGATCGTCCTCGACAACGCGAGTTCCGCGGCGCAGGTGCGAGCGCTGCTTCCGCACACATCGAGCTGCCGCGTCCTCGTCACATCGCGGCGGCCGATGGGAGCCATAGACGATGCGATCACAGTGCCGCTGGGCACGCTGTCTCCCGAGGACGCAACCGATCTGCTCGCGGCGATGCTCGGCGCCGATCGTCGGGCCACCGATCGCGCGGGCATCGAGGAGGTCGCGCGTCTGTGCGGCAATCTGCCGCTGGCGATCCGAATCGCCGCGGCTCAGCTGCGATCCCGTCCGCATTGGACCATCGCGCACCTCGCCGGCCGGCTGGCCGACGAGCGCCGCCGATTGTCGGTACTGGCTGTCGACGATCTCGCGGTGCGCGCGAGCTTCGACAGCAGCTACACAGCGCTCGATACCGAACTCGCGACCGCGTTCGCGGCGCTCGGCGCGATTCGCGCTCCCGACTTTCCCGCCTGGACGCTCGCCGGTTTGCTGGACATTCCGTTGTTCGACGCGGAGGAACTGCTCGACGAACTCGTCGACGCGCAACTGGTCGCCTTCGCCCGATTGGATCTCACCGGTGGTCACCGATTCCGCTGCCACGACCTGTTACGGGTGTACGCGAGCGAGAAAGCGGCCGAGCGCCTTTCCGATCACGAACGGTCGCAGGGCAGAAGCCGGCTGTTCAGCGGATACCTGACGCTACTGCTCGAGGCGATGGCGTCACTCGGGCCGGGCAAGGATCTCTTTCTCGCCGAGTCCGTGCCGATCGTGTGGCGTCCGCCCGCCGAGATACTCTCGTCGACCCGGAGCATCAGTGCCGCGGAGTGGTTCGCCGATGAGCGTCCCGGGTTGGTCGCCGCCGCACGCCAGGCTTACGACGATGAACTGTGGCCCTACGTCTGGGGTCTCGTCGACGTGCTGAACGGTCTGTTCGTCGCGCAGCGCCACGGCGAGGAATCGCTGGAAATGAAGGATCTGGCTCTCCGCGCCAGCCGCGCGGCCGCCGATACCGTGGCCGAGACCGGGGTCCTCTACTCCTACACCGGCTACTACATGGGCAAAGGCGCCTACGCGGAAGCGGTCGCGGGGCTACACGACGTCATCGACCGTTACACCGAACTGGGGATGTCCGATCGTCAGGCACGCGCCACACTCAGCCTCGCCGTGGTCGAACGAGACCGAGGCAGGCTGGCCGTGGCCAAGCCGCTGCTCGAGCAGTGCATAGACCTCTTCACCGGCGGAGACGACGAACTGGTGCTCGCCTCCACTCGACAGAACTACGCCGTCGTCCTCCGGGACCAGGGCTGGCTGGCCGCCGCCGACGCCAATCTTCGACTGTGCCTGCCGATTTTCCGTGCTCATGACGACAATTCCGCCTGCGGACGCGGACTGCACACCCGATCGGTGCTGCATCTGCAGCTGGGCCGCCTCACCGAGGCCGCAGCCGACCTGGACGAGGCGAGGCCGCTGTGCGTGAAGGCCGGCGACGCCAGGTGGACCGGGATCGTCGACCTGTTCAAGGCGCGCTTGCTCGGGCATCAGCGGCGGTGGCCGGAGGTGCTCGCGGCCCTGCCCGCATGCGAACGCATCTTCGACGACAGCGACGACGATCTCGGCCGCGCGCAGGTGTGGCGCACGCGGGGCAGCGCGTTGCGTGCGCTCGGCGACTTTCCCGCCGCACTGGCGGAATACGCGCGTGCGAACGAGATGTACGACGCGACCGGCGAGGACCGCATGAAGGCGAGACTGCGGTACGGCACGGCGCTGACCCGGCTCCGCGCCGGGAACGCGGACGAAGCGTTGTCCGGATTCACCTCGGCCGCGGCGATGTTCGAGGAACTCGACGACCAACCCTGGCTGCTGCGGACGCGACGGTGGCTCGCCACGCTGCGATCGGACGACGAATCGGCATCCGATTGGACGGAAGTACGACGCATCGCGGAGTTGTTGATCGACCGAGCCGGTCCCGGGTACTTCCCGGTCTGGCTGCGTCCGATCCTGGACGACGCGGTCGCGAAGGGGGGATAATGCGTATCGCATACGTATGCCGTGACCTCGCCATCGGCACGATGACGGGTCCGGACGCCCACGTCTTCGCCGTGGCCGCCGCCATGGCGCGGCACGGCCACGAGGTACACCTGATCAGCGAACGGCTCGCGGCGCCGTGGACGCGAATGCTGCGGAATATCGTTGGGCTGCACTGGCAACCGACGCTGCCGGAGCGAGAAGGGCATTGGTATTTCACCGACGAGCAGTCCTACGCGGATCGGGTGTACGACACGCTACGGCTGCTCCACGAGGGTTCGCCGCTCGATGTGATCGACTTTCTCGACGCCGGTGGTGAGGGGCTGACGGTGCTGCGCGCCCATCGGCTCCTCGGACAGTTCCACACCAGCCGCATCGTGGTGTCGCGACACCCCTGGGCGAGCGCGAGCGACGGTCCCCAGGTTCAGCGACCAGCGACATTCCACAGGGAACTGACCACGTTCGCCGAGCGGTACACGCGGCGGCACGCGGATCTCGTGTTGACCTGCGGCGGCAACGCGACCCGGCTCGACACCGACCACGGTGGCCGGGTCCGGGCGTACCCGCCTGCCCTGCCGGATCTCGATCCGGGGAACCGCCGTATCGCTTGGCGGGCCTCGGGCACGATTCTCTGGCTCGGAACACTCTGCCCTGGAGCGGGTATCGATACGATGATGCGGGCAATGGAGCTCGTTGTGGCGCGAATACCCGACGCGCGCTTGGTGTTACGTGGCAGCGATACCCCTACCGATCCGGTCGGTAGGTCCTATTGGCGGCACACCCATGCCCGCCTGTCGGCGGAGTTGCGCCGGGCCGTGACCTTCGCCGGGCCGATGCACCCGGACGCCGTTCGGGAACAATCAGCGATGCTCTGCGTGCTGGCCGCGGGTTCCGCGAGTACACCGGCAGATGCGTTGTGGGCCATGAGCGTCGGCTGCCCTCTCATCGTTCCCGACGACAGTGTCGGCGTGGGTTTCGTCGACGACGACCGAACCGGACGTATCGTCGCCGTCCGCGATGCCGACGCGCTCGCCGCGGCGATCATCGACGCGATGCTGGACGCGGAGGCCGCCGCACGACTCGGATCTGCCGCACGCGCGGCCGTCCGCACCGATCACGCCTGCGCTCAGATCGCGGAAAGTCTCACCGCCGCTTATCACTCGGCGTCGCCGCCAGCACGATTGCCGACGCCGACCGGGCTGGTCTCCGTGGTCATTCCGCTGTACAACTATGGCCGATTTCTGCCCGCGGCGGTGGCGTCGGTACGCGAATCCGGTTATGCGGATGTGGAAATCGTCGTAGTCGACGACGGATCGACCGACCCGGAGACCGCCGCGGTGCTGGACGACATGTCCGGCGTGACGAAGATCCGGCAGCCGAATCGAGGCCTCTCGGCCGCTAGGAACACCGGAATCCGCAGCAGCCGAGGTGATCTCGTGCTCGTCTTGGACGCCGACGACCGGATACGTCCCGGCTTCCTGTCCGCCGCCGTCGCCGCCATGCGGAGCGATGACACACTCGGCTACGTGGGTGGCTATGTCCGCTACTCGGGACTCCTCGACCTCGTCTACGTCCCGGCGGGCATGGTTCCCGAGCTCAACCTCGTCCTGCACACGCACCTCAAATCCATGGTGCTCTATCGCAAGCGGGCACTCGATGAGGTCGGCGGCTACGACGAGAACCTGCCGGCGTTCGAAGACTGGGAGCTACAACTGCGCATGGATCTTTCCGGCTACGCGTCCGATGTCCTACCCATCGTCGGCCAGCTCTACCGACGCCACGCCGAATCCATGTCGTTCCAGCACAGCAACGGGATGCGCAACGAACTCGTTCAATACCTGGTGAGCAAGCACGCGGGCGCACTCACGCCCGCGCGACTCACCGCACTACTGCTGATCCTGGTCGACATGTGGAAAACGGGTTATGAGCCGAGCACTTCGGTCATGCTGCAGCGCGAGCAGCACCCGGCAGACCGGTTACCCGACGGCGTTGTCGCGCCGTGACCAGGTCAGACTCGCCTGAAAGGTGCTGCCCGCCTTCGCCCTCGAGATGATGACACCGACCTCGGATTCCAAGTTCAGCGAGAACTGCAGGCTCGCTTCGGACAACTGCCATCCGCCCTCGGACGGCTCGTCGAGCTGACTCGCGAGGCTCTCGCGCAGTCGAGACGCGATACCCGCCAACGCCTCCCCCAGTTCTCCCACCCGATCACCGAACTTGTCCACCAGATCGGAGGGACCGAGATCCCCCGCGTATCCAGGCGGCGGCACGATCTCGACGCGAATATCGCCGTTGTCAGTCATGCCGACAAGTATCGCCGCCCGTTGTTTCGCCCGCAGCCGATGCGGACACGACCGTGCGGCTTGCTCGGTGGTCGGCGCGATGACAACCGGCTGGCTCGCCGTTCTCCACCACGACCGCCGCACGCAGAGTAGGACGCCCGCGCTGAACGCATGAACGCGTCGAAGACGGTCGCCGACCGCGACTACGTGCAGCAGTTCGGGTCCAGTACGACGCACAGCGCCGACAGCGCCTCTCGCCGCGCGCGGTGGTAGATGTTCATGCCGCGGCGTTCGGATTCGATGAGGCCCGCCTTCTTCAGCTGGCCGAGGTGGTGGCTGACGGTGGATTCGGCGAGGCCGACGACGGCGGCGAGGTCGCCGGTGTTCCGCTCGCCCGCCGTGGTGGTCAGCAGCAGCGACATCAGTTTGACCCGCACCGGGTCCGCGATCGCCTTGAGCCGCAGAGCCACCTCCAGCGCGGCAGCGTCGTCGATCGGCCCCGCGGCGACAGGTGCGCAGCAGACGGGAGCGGACATATCGATCACGGGCAGAGCCTTCGGCATGCGACCAATCCTACGCACCTTGTTGACATATGTCGAAAAGGGGACGAGACTTCAGGTCGGAAGTTCTTCGATATATGTCTCACAAGTGGAGGTGTCCGTCATGTCTCGCATCCAACTCGCCCTCAACGTCGACGATCTCGATCGGGCGGTGACGTTCTACTCGACCCTGTTCGCCACCGAGCCCGCCAAGCGCAAGCCCGGTTACGCGAACTTCGCTATCGCCGAGCCCCCGCTGAAATTGGTGCTCCTGGAGAACCCCGGCCACGGCGGCAGCGTCAACCACCTCGGCGTCGAGGTGGAATCCTCGGAGCGAGTGCACGCCGAGATCGCGCGACTCTCGGACGCGGGCGTGTTCACCGAGGAGGAGATGGCGACGACGTGTTGTTTCGCCACCCAGGACAAGGTCTGGGTGACCGCGCCGGACACCGAACGGTGGGAGGTCTACACGGTGCTCGCGGACAGCGAAACCTTCGGCGCCGCACCGCGATCCGCGAGCGAGGAACCGTGCTGCGGCACCACCGAGGAGGCGGTCGCCGAGGGCGCGTGCTGCGGCACGTCCGCCAAGCGGGATGCCGTCGCGTCGGGCGCCGCCTGCTGCGGATGACCCTGCGTTGCCCGGATCCGGCCTCCCCTCATGACGGCCGGAATCCGGGCCTTACCGCGCACTCGCGCCCACGACGCTGCCGCGAGTACGGCTCAGTGCGCCAGCACGCCGCTCAACTCATTCGGGCTGTCCGGCAGGGTGGCCGACGCGGTGACCGCGCCCGTGGCGAGGTCGACGCGGTGCACCTTCTTGGTGGCGGGATCGGAGACGTAGGCGACGCCGCCGCGGACGAACAGGGCCGGGCGGGCCTGCTGCCACTTCAACGGCTCCTGCCAGGAGTCGATGACCGGGATGGTGCGGGTGACCGTGCCCGCGACCGGATCGATGACGTGGATGCGGCCGTCGGTGCCGAGCACCAACGCCTCGCCCTGCGGGCCGCGGCCGAGCGAACGGAATGTGTAGCTGGTGCCGATCTCGACCAGGCGCAGGGTGCCGGCGGCCGTGTCGATCAGCGAGACCTGCTGCGGCCGTTCGAGTTCCGCGTCCTTGTCCTTCTTGTAGTCGCCGAGCACGATGGTCGATTCCGGGCTGCCCGCCTGGTTGCCGATGCGGCCGTAGGGTGTCGGGCTCGCCACCTTGGTGATGACGCCGCCGCGGTAGACCAGCGCGCCGGTCTGGCAGCCGACGACCACGGTGTCGCCCGCGGCGGTTGCCTCGCCGTGCACGCCGGGGCAGTCCTCGTTGCGGGCGATCTCCTTGCGCTGGGCGTCGAGCACCGCGATACCGGTGCGCTTCTCCTCGGTGCCGAGCGTGACGACCAGCGACCCGTCGGCCAGCTCGATGGCGACGCCGTGGTGCGGCGCGGCCGACTTGTAGACCTCGGTGGCGGGCTTTCCGTCGGCCAAGCGCGCCGGGTCGAAGGAGGTGACTTCGCCGGTACCGTCGGCGAACAGCACCGTCCGCCCGGCGTGCTGGACCACGTGACCCGGTTCGGCGCCGGAAAATTCGATCTCGGTGAACTCGGCCGCGACGGCGTCGTAGACGCGGAACCCGTCTTTGTGCGACACCATCAGATGCCGGTCGTCGCCCGCCGGGTTGAGGCGGTTGAAGCCGTCGAGCGCTGTGCTGCCGCGCAATTCGAGTGTCGCGCCGTCGAGCACGTGGATGCCGCCGTCGTAGGTGACCGCGATGGGCTCGGCGATCCGCTTGCCCGCGGGCTCGTCCTGGTCCGAGCCGCATCCGGCCAGCGCGAGCGCCGCGGTGAGCAGACCGGACAGCGCGAGCGCGGTGCCGTTCCGTGGCCGAAAGTGCATGTGGTGCTCCCTTTTTCGTTCCAACTCTGCGTTCATGGGGCCAGTCCGCGGGTGATCGCCTCGGTGTTGGCGCGCATCATCTCCAGGTAGGTCTCCGCGCCGCCGCCCGGCCCGGTGAGCGATTCGGAGTACAGCGGGACGACTCGGACGTGCACCCCGGCCTGTTCGGCGAGTACGCGGGCGAGTCGGTCGGGCTGGGCGGAGTCGGCGAAGATCGCGCCGACTCCCGCGCCGCGCACGGCTTCGGCGAGTCCGGCCAGATCCGACGGGCTCGGGGAGGCGAGCGTGGTGCCGCCCGGAATCACGGCGCCGATCACCTGGAAGCCGTAACGCTCTGCGAGATAACCGAATACGTGATGGTTCGTGACCAGCTTGCGCCGTTCGGCCGGGATGGCGGCGAACCGCTCGGTCATCCACCGGTCGAGCCGATCGAGTTCGCCGAGGTAGCGCTCGGCCCGCGCGCGGATCGCCGCGGCGTCCACGCCCGCGACGTGCGCGATCACCTCGTCGCGGATGATCTCGACGGCGCGGCGGACGCGCAGCGGATCGGTCCAGAAGTGCGGGTCGGGGCGGTCGGCGCCGACCTCGGGGCGATAGCGCAACGGATCGATCTGGTCGCCGACCGCCACCGTCGCGACACCGGCGTGCGCGGCGGCGTCGACGTGGCGCTGCACGCCTTCCTCCAGCCCGAGACCGTTGTGCACGATGAGCCCGGCCCGCTCCAGCCGCGCGGCCTGCTGCGCCGAGATCGCGAAGTAGTGCGGGTCGGCGTCGGGCCGCATGAGCACCGCCACCTCGGCGGCGTCGCCGACGATCGCCTCGGTCAGATCGCCGAGGATGTTCGTGGTCACCATGATCTCGCGGCGCTCGGCACCCGAGGACACGCATCCGGCGAGCACGAGCACCGCGGCAAGGAGCATCCCAAGGTGAGCCGACGCCCTCATTCGCCCGCCTCCGCCATCAGCGCGGGGGCGATGTCGAGCGCGAAGGTGCGAGCTATCCGCAAGTCCGAGTAGTCGATCTCCCATACTTTTCGTCCGCCGGGATCGTTGACGTAGGCGCGGCTCGAATCGACCACGATGTCCGCGGCGGAGCCGGGCGCGACGAGCTGCTTGCGGGTGCGTTCGGTACCCGTCGCGGGGTCGTAGGCGTGCAGCACGCCGTCGGCGGACAACGTGAGCAGCGGCGCGCCCTCCCCCGCCGTGTTCGTCGCGAGCACCGGCCCGGTCTCGACGAAAGTCCATGTCTTGCGGCGGGCGTCGAGCAGCCACGTCCCGCGCTCTCCCGCCCTGGCCGCCAGGGTGGCGCTGCCGGGGCGGTGCCGGAATTCGACAGCGCGCTCGGTCTGGGGAACCGGACGCGGGTACGCGATCTTGGTCGCGGTGGCGCTTCCCTCCCGGACGTTCACCACCAAAGCGCCGTCGGCACAACCGAAGACGACGCCGATCCGGGTCTGCGCCGTGCCGCGCGGTTCCGGGCACGGCTCCGCGACCGCGGCGACCACCGCACCGTCACGTCCGCGAACCTCCACCCGGCCATCGGTCCGGCGGGTCACCACCGTGTGTTCCCCCGACGGCACGGCCAGGCCGCCCGCGTGCGCGCCGCGGTCGGGTACCGAGCCCGCGTCCAGCGCGGCGCGGTCCAGCAGCGCGGTGTCGCCGCTGTCGAGCACGAGCGCGGCCACCGACGGGTCCGCGGCCGCGGCGATCACCGGCCCGGCGGAGTACACGCCGACGTCTCGGATGGGCGCCTTGTAGTAATGCACGTGGTCACCGTGATCCACCAGCCAGGCACCGGTGTCGACGATTCGAATCCCCTCCGGCGTGGCCAGATACGCGTAGCGACCGTCGGCCGCTACGCGGGTGACGCCCGCGGCGGGCGCGAGATCGGTGACCCGCTCCGAGAGCAGGTCCAGCACTCGCACCGCGCCGGACTCCCTGTCCGCCAGAACGAGTCGCGGCTGCGGTTCCGCGGCCTCCTCCGCGCCCTCGACGTAGCCGTGCGGCGCCGATTCGGCGTCGTCGGCAACCCGATCGGCGCCACAACCGACCAACGGCAGCACGGCTACCAGCGCCAAAGGCCCGAACTTTCTGCCCGAGAATCGGATTCGACTCCGCAACGCGGAGAACGACGCGGACACGAAGAACAGCGCCACCGCGACGGCGGCGATGGTTGCCCCCGCCGCCGTACCGAGGTGCCAGGAGATCAGCAGTCCGGTCACCGTCGCCAGCGCACCGAGCAGCGCGGCCACGGCCATGATCACCGGAAGCCGGTGCGCCCAGAACATCGCCGCGGCGGGCGGTGCGATGAGCAAGCCGAAGACCAGCAACGTGCCGACTATGTGGAACGAGGCCACGATGGCGAGCGTGATGAGACCGACCAGGGCCACCTGCGCGACCTTCGGCCGCAGCCCGAGCGTATGCGCGGTGCGCGGATCGAAGGCCAGCGCCACGAACGCCCGGTGGCCGAGCACCGCGACAGCGGCCGCACCCAGCAGTGCGACGACCAGGTAGACCAGATCCCGGTCGCGGATCGCCAGCACGTCGCCGAACAGGAAGCCGGTCAGGTCGACGGCGAAAGACTGTGCCCGCGAGACGATCACGACACCGATCGACAACATGCCGACGAACAGCAGTCCGATGCCGATGTCGGCCGAGAGCCGTGCGTTCCTGGTCAGCGCGGACACCCCGAGCGCCATCGCGCCCGCGCTGAACGCCGCGCCCACCAACAGGTTTCCGCCGAGCAGTGCCGCGATCGCGATGCCGGGCAACATACCGTGCGCCATCGCGTCGGCCAGAAAAGCCATGCCGCGCACCACGACCCAGGTGCCGGCGATGGCGCACAGGCACGAGACGAGCAAGCCGCCCCAGAGAGCCCGCTGCACGAACGACACCTCGAACGGGGCGATCAACCACTCCATGAGGCGACACCATAGAATGAAAACGGTTATCATTTCAAAATGAGTGACGGGAGACACAGTGTGAACCGAGCGGACCTGCGACTGGCCGGATTGTCGGCGGGCTACCGCGGCCGGGCCGCACTGGCGGATGTCACCGCGACCATCCCGGCGGGCCGGATCACTGTGGTGCTGGGGCACAACGGCTCCGGCAAGTCGACGCTGCTCGCGGCGCTCGCCGGGGTGCTGAAACCGCTGGCGGGGACCATCGAGCGACCGGGCATCCGGCGGACCGCGTTCGTCGTGCAGCACAGCGCGGTGCCCGCGACGCTGCCGATCACGGTGCGGGAGACGGTCGCCATGGGACGGTGGGCGCACCGCGGACCGTGGCGGCGACTGCGGCGAACGGATCGCGCGGTCGTCGCGGAATGCCTGGCGCGCATGGACATCGCCGACCTGGCCGACCGACGCATCGACACACTCTCCGGCGGGCAGCGACAGCGGGCGCTGCTGGCGAAGGCGCTGGCCCAGGAGGCCGACCTACTGCTCCTCGACGAGCCCACCTCCGGGCTGGATACCGAAGCGCGGCGACGGATCACGGATCTGCTCGAAGACGTCGCCAACCGCGGCGTCACCGTCGTCCACGCCACCCACCAGCGCGACGAGGCGCTACGCGGCGGCCATTGCCTGCTATTGGAGAACGGCAGGCTGCTCGCCGAGGGCGATCCGGTGTCGGCCCTCGCGCTCGGTTCCGCGTCTCGAGCGCGCTGCTAACGTCGATACAGTGTCCGACGCGCTGACTCGATTCCGCTCCGTTCTCCCGGCCGACACCGAGTGGGAGCCGGTCGAGGGTGGGGAGTCCGGGGCCGCCGTGTTCCGCGCCGCCGACGGCTCGCGGTACGCGAAATGCGTCGCGGAGGAGTTGGTGACCGAACTGCGCGAGGAGTGCGACCGGGTCGAGTGGTTCAGCGGCCAGTGCCTTCCCGGGCCGCATCCGGTCTTGTGGCGACGCACCGGCGAGGCCGCCTGCCTGGTGACGACGGCCGTGCACGGCGTGCCCGCCGCCCGCGTGTCCGCCGAGGAGCTGTCCGCCGCCTGGCCATCGATCACCGAGACCGTGCGCACGCTGCACGAAATACCCACGGACACTTGTCCGTTCGAACGCGACGTCACGAAGATGTTCGCCAAGGCCGAGGACGTGGTTGCCCGCGACGCGGTGAATCCGGAATTCCTGCCCGAGGAACAGCTGACCATACCGACGCGGGTCCTCTTGGCGCGGCTACGTGCTCAGCTGGACGTGCGGATCGCGCAGGAGGCCGCGGAATACGTGGTGTGCCACGGGGATCTGTGTCTGCCGAACATCGTCCTCGACCCGAACACCTTGTCGGTCACGGGATTCCTCGACCTCGGCCGTCTCGGCGTGGCCGATCCGTACGTCGACATAGCACTGCTGCTTGCCAATTCACGGGAAGTGTGGCCGGACGAGCGAAGCGCCCTGGACGCCGATCGGCGCTTCGCCGAGCGCTACGGCATCGACCTCGACGCCGACCGGCAGCGCTTCTATCTCCACCTCGACCCGCTCACCTGGGGGTGAGGCGAATCAGGCCATCGAGATGCCGGTGATCAGGGTGCGGCCGGTGACGGTCTTGGTGGTGATGATCTGGGTGAAGGTCTTCGGCTGCTGACCCGGATACTGCTGGGTGAGCCGGACTTCCCAGTGCGACTGCCCATCTCCCGCGCCGACGGCGGTGCGGGTGATCTGGACGCAGTAACGGGTCCCGACCGGCACCTGGTCGATGCCGCGCTGGATCTGCTCGGCGGGCGGAACCGTCGCGTCCGCGGCGACGACGGCGCGCGCCGCCGGACCCGAACGTTGCACGTAGTAGGCGCGTTCGAAGGCGAGGATCGCCGAGGGTCCGTCGGTGGTGCCGCCGATGCCGGTGCCCGAGACGACATCACCGGTGCGGCGCTGTTCGCACCCGGGAGTCGCTACCGCCGTGGGGGAGTCGGGTCCCGTCGGGGTAGGTGACGCGGGCGCCGGTGCGTCGTCGGCCGCGGGGACGGAGCTGGTCGGCGCCGTCACGGTGCGCGTTCCCGAGCTGGGCAACACCGCCCAGACGATCGAGCCGATCCCGACGAGCAGACCGAGGACGATCAGCACAGCGATGATCCTGTTGCCCCGTTCGGGTTGCTGTTCCTGCGGACGCGGGCGCGGACGGCGCAGCGCGGGACCGGGGTTGCCGCCGGTGCGGTCGATGATCGCGGGCACGAACGTGTTGCTGTCGTCGGTCCGGCGATCCGGTTCCGGCTCGTCGTCTACCGGTACCCGGATCTCGACCGTCGGCTGCTCGGGGAATTCCTCGGCGCGGGTCGGCGGGTCGAGCCATTCGGCCCACTCGCCCATCCGGCGCTGCGGCTTCCGTACCGGCGGCGCGGCGGGCGGCTCCAGCGGGTAGGCCTGTTCCGGTGTGCGCGGCGATCCGGAAACCAGCGGCAGTCCGGATACGTGCGGCGGTTCGGAAACGCTCGGTGGCTCGGATACGTGCGGCTCGGGTATCCGCGGCGGCTCCGGTGCGCGCAGCGGCGCGCTGTACGACGACCCGGGTCGACGTCCCGCGGGCCGCCGCCGTCGACGCTTGCCTGTGGGAGGCGCGGGCAAGCGCAACATCGGCAGACCCGTGTCGAACGGATTCGGCTGTCCCTGCTCCTTGTTCGACGGGCCCTGGTCAGGGCGCGTCATCGCCGAAGTCGCCGATCACGGCGGCTGGGACGGTGACCGATTCGGGGATCATCGCGGCCGCGGGCACCGTGACTCCGAGCTGGCCGTCGCGCGGCCTGCGGTCCTGATCGCCGCCGATCGGCGGCGGCATCGCGACGCCGCCGTGCGTGCCGGGCGGCCCGGTCGGTTCCGGCGCCGGCTTGGGCGGCGGCGCGTCCTGCGGCGCGGGCGTGGGCGGGATGATCGAGGCGGGCGGGGCGGGCCTGGCCTCCGGCTTCGGCGCATCCGGCTTCGCGCTCGGTCCGGTCGAGTTCTGCGCCGGATTCGAGGGCGTCGAGCCGCCGCCGAAGTCGATCACCTTCGACGGGGTGCCGGACGTGCCGCCGCCGTTGCCGTTCGTGGTGCTGCCCGGGTTGATCAGCTCCGGGATCGCCTTGTCGATCGCCTTGTCCGCCGAGGCGGCGACGGTGTCCATGGCGTGCGTGCCGACCTCGACGATCTTGTCGATGAGGTGCGTGCCGATGTCGACGCCCGCCGAGATGGCCGCGGTCCCGAGCTGCACGCCCGCCGAGATGAGCTGCTGCTGGAGGTGCAGCTGGGCGGCCTGCTGCGGGTCCAGCGGCTGGCCCTGCACCGTGGTGCCGGGGACCGTGGTCGTGGCGGTGCCGCCGATGGACGGCTGACTCGTGCCACCGATGCCGCCGGGCTGTGTGACGGTGAGCGGGCCCATCTCGTCCAAACGGCGGGTGTGGTCGTTCATCTCGGTGCGCGCGGTGCCGACCGTGGCGATCGCGTCGCGCAGCGCCTGGGCCGCGCGCTCGATGACCGCGTCGGTGTCGGGCGCGGCGGTCGCGTTGCCGAGGATCACCCGCGCGTCCCGGCGGAAGTCGGCGATGATCTGATCCACCCGGCGCGCGGCGCGTGCACTGGTGGCCTGGGCGTCGCCGAGCACCGACAGGTAGGCGGGGCCGCGATCGGTGATCTCGCCGATCTCGGTCTGGGTGGTGCGCAGCGCGGGTACGGCGGCGTCCGCGCCGCGCGAGGTCCAGGTGGACTCCAGCGCGTACAGACCGTCTCGGTGCGGGCCTTCGGAATCGGCGGCGTGCGTGGACGCCGCGGACAGCGCGCCGGTGATGGCGCGGTCGGGCAGGGTAACGCCGGTGCCGAGGGTGGCGCGCAACGAGAGCATCGGCTGCACGAGCGCCGCGACGATCGGCGGGTCCGAGGTCGGATCGTTGCTGACGACCGGCAGCGTGTCGGTGCTGGTCTGCTCGGTGGGTCGCCGTCGGCGTAGACCGCTGAGCCGCCTCATGCCAGCTCCTCCCCGGTCTTCGCCAGAGCGGCCGCGGTCTCCGCGTCACCGGTCCGCATGGCGGCATCGTAACCGCGCAGCACCTGACCGTAGGCGGCCACCAGCTGGCCCGCGGTGGACAATGCCTGGGTGTGCTCGGACACCGCGGCGGTGAACCGCGCCACGAACTCCGCGCCGACCATGCCGAGATCGGCGTCGAGCTTCTGCGGGTTCACCGCACCGGACGCGGCGGCCGAGGCCTGCGCCAACTGCTGCGCCACGGTCTCCGCTATCGCGGTGTAGGCGGCCATTGCCGCCGGGTCGAGCTTCAGCGTGTCCATCGTTCCCCCTTCACGGAAAACCAAACTCTCGCTGTCGCATCACGGTTGAGCCGAGCTTACTGGCCGGGTCCGACACCTGCGCCGGATCACCACGAAACACCGGCGGCACCGCCTGGCCGTGCCGTGCGGGTGTGCCCATCACCGATGATGTGCGCCCGCCCGGTTCGCGACCTTCGTCCAATAGTCGCACGACTCGCCCCGAGATCGTCGGTCTGTCTTGCAATCAGCGGCGCGGCGGGTCGGATGCCACACAGCTGGAACGCTTTCCACGACAGGCGACCTGGGTCTTTGCCGAAGCAGGTCGCGGTCTCAGCGGGACAGGTCCGGCCACGGCGGGCGCCGCACGATGGCGAGCAGGGCGAGCGTCGCCGACACCAGGCCGATCGCCTGGCCGAACAGCGCGATCCGAGTGGCGTCGACGGCGGGCGTCCAGGTGGCCTGGCCGTCCTTCACGACGTACACGCCGACCGGTCGCGCGGCCGACCGGAGAAGCCCACCGGCCCTGGCGACCGTGACGATGACCGACCCATCGGGAGTCTCCTGCGGGGTTCCATAGACGAGAGCACTCGCGTCGCCCGGCCGCGTCGCGCCGAATTGTTCCAGCAGTGACATTTCCGCCCCTTCGTTCCGTGGCCCGCGCCGCGGCGGAAGCCGAGCGCCCCGCCAGCCTAGTGAAGATGAGGCGCCCCAAGGCGCGAGAAAATTCCATGCGGGAATAGCCGAGGTGACGATACGTTCGATGAAGATGGTTAGTCGAACGAACGAAAGGGGCCGCCGGTGGCGACCGAGACAGCGCAGTCGTCCATCGGGCTCCGGTCCGAACGCGGAGCGATCCTCGGCTCGCTGATGCTGGCGACCGGACTCGTCGCCCTCGATTCGACCATCATCGCCACCGCGGTGCTGTCCATCACCGACAGCCTCGGCGGGTTCGCCCAGTTCCCTTGGCTGTTCTCGATCTATCTGCTCGCGCAGGCGGTGACGGTGCCGATCTACGGCAAGCTCGCCGACACGGTCGGACGCAAGCCGGTGATCATGTTCGGCATCGCGGTGTTCGCGCTGGGTTCGCTGCTGTGCGGGTTGGCGAGCAGCATGGTCGCACTGATCGTCTTCCGCGCGGTGCAGGGCATCGGCGCGGGCGCCATCCAGCCGATGACCATGGTGATCGCGGGCGACCTGTACACGCTCACCGAGCGGGCGCGGGTCCAGGGCTATCTGGCCAGCGTGTGGGCGATGTCCTCGGTGGCGGGTCCGCTGCTGGGCGGCGTCTTCGCCGACTTCGTCAGCTGGCGCTGGATCTTCCTGATCAACCTGCCGCTCTCCGCGATCGCCGCCTGGATGCTGGTGCGCAGCTTCCGCGAGGACTCGGTGCGGCGCAGCCAGGACATCGACTATCTCGGCGCGGGACTGCTGACGCTGGGCGCGGGCGCGCTCATCCTCGGCCTGCTCGAGGGCGGGCAGGCGTGGGCGTGGTCCTCCCCCGCGAGCATCGGCATCTTCGCGGGCGGCGGGCTGGTGCTCGTCCTCTTCGCGCTCGTGGAGCGACGCGCGACGAATCCGATTCTGCCGCTGTGGGTCTTCACCCGCCGGGTAGTGGTGGCGAGCAGCCTGGTGTCGGTGCTGATCGGCGCGGTGCTGATCGGCCTGACCTCCTATGTGCCGACCTTCACCCAGGGCGTGCTCGGTACCGGCGCGCTGGTCGCGGGACTCACCGTCGGCGCGCTCACCCTCGGCTGGCCGCTGGCGGCCTCCCAGGCGGGAAAGGTGTACCTGCGCATCGGCTTTCGCGGCAGCGCGCTGATCGGCAGCGGGCTCGCGACGTTGGGAGCCGCGTCCACTCTGCTCATCGACGAGCACTCCACGCTGTGGCAGATCGCCGCGTCCTGTTTCGTGATCGGCACCGGCATGGGCCTGGTCGCGACGCCGACCCTGATCGCCGCGCAGACCAGCGCGGAATGGCATGAGCGCGGGGTGGTGACCTCGGCCAACATGTTCGCCCGCTCGATCGGCAGCGCCGTGGGCGTCGCGGTGTTCGGCGCGATCGTCAACTCCCGGGTCGGCGAGACCGACCACCCCGCGCCGGACGTCCTCGCCCCGGCGGTGCATCTGGTCTTCGTGACCGTGGCGGTGATGGCGGCGGTCATGCTGGTGGCCTCGGCCATGATGCCGAGCCGCCGCGCCGACGGCACGATCTGAACTTCGGCGGTCACTCCGCGGCGCGGCGGCCTTCGATCTCGGCCAGAGCGCGATCACGCTGCGCCCCGGGCAAACCGGCCGCCGCCGCGCGCACGGACTCGACGGCGTCCGGGGAGAGCGCGGTCAAGGTGGTGTGGAACTCGGCCCACAGGTCGTGGTCGGCGGTGGCGCGCAGCATGTCCGCGAGTTTCGGCTCCGGCACCAGGCCGACGAAGCGTTCGAGCTGCGCGACTTCGTCGACCAGGAACGCCGTGCGGGTCAGCGCGAGGCCGTCCAGCGCCGCCGCGGTGACGCGCGCCGCGTCGTCGGAGACAGAGGCCATCAGGTCGCCCAGGGTGATCCAGTCGGCGCGCTCGGCAAGTACCTCGGCGACGTCCGCGACCGTGGCCGAGGGCAGCCCGGCGATGATGGTCGCCGCGCGCCGGGCGTCGAGCTGGGCGGCGATGTCGGCGAGGAAGTCGGCGGGCAGGCGTTTGGCCACCTCCACCGCGTGTCCGGGGTCGAGCACCGCCGACATCTTGGCGGCGAGCAGCGCGTTGTGGTGGTGGCCGACCAGCTTCGCGAGGATGGGCGTCGGAATGATCTTGGCGGCGCCCGCGATTCGGCGCAGCCCGACAGACTGGTGGTCGAAGAGCATGTCGGCGACCTGCATACGGAAAAGGCGCAGATCCGTGTCGGGCACCTCGGCCAGATATCCGAGATCGTCTACCGGGACTCGCAACGTCCTGGCCAGCTTGATCAGCTGCGGGTCGGTGGCCGCGGCGGTCACATCCGCACCGCCTTCTTCACCGCGCCGCGCAGCATCCGCGGCACCAGATCGAGCAGGGAGTTCGCCGCCGCCTGAAGGTCGTAGAACTCCTTGTGCTCCGCGCGCTCGACGGTCTCGGCCAGCTCCGCCTGACGGTCCGGCGGCAGCGCCGCGATGGCCGGGGGCAGATCACCGTCTATCAGTTCGGCCAGCGTCTTCTGCGCCATCGCTACCTCCGTGCGTCGGACGGAATCGGACTTGCGAACCTTCGATCAACGGTAGCGAACAGGTGCCGAAATGCGGATCGCCCCGCGCGGTGCGGGCGCGGAGCGATCGTTCCGATTCAGGACGGAAAGTGCCTACTGGCCGACCGAGACCTCTTCCTTCTCGCGGGCGCCGCCGCCGAGCTTCTCCATCAGCAAGTAGCCGCCGCACACCAGCACCGCCCACACCGCGCCGACGACGATCGCGGTGCGGCCGCTCTCGGTCCAGAACAGCAGCACCACGACGAGACCGAGGAAGGCGAGCGCCACGATCGAGGTCACCGGCGCTCCGGGCAGCCGGTAGTCGCTGGCGGGCAGCAGGCCGCGGGCGACCTTCGCGCGGTAGAGCAGATGGCAGACCAGGATCATGCCCCAGACGAAGATGATGCCGATGGTCGAGACCGAGGTGATGTAGGCGAATGCCTTGTCCGGCGAGATCACGTTGACCACCACGCCGATGACCATCGCCGCGGCCGAGGCGGTGATGCCGACGTAGGGCACCGAGCGTCCGCTCAGCTCGCCGAACCGGGCGGGCGCTTCCTGGCGCAGCGACAGGCTGCGCAGCATGCGGCCGGTGGAGTAGATCCCGGAGTTGCACGACGAGAGCGCCGCGGTGAGCAGCACGAAGTTGATGATGCCCGCGGCGGCCGGGATGCCGATCTGCTCGAACACCTCCACGAACGGGCTCTTGCCCGCGTGGAAGGACCGCCAGCTCGCCACCGACATGATGACCAGCAGCGCGCCGACGTAGAACAGGCCGATGCGGAAGGGCAGGGTGTTGATCGCCTTGCGCAGTGTGGTGCGCGGGTCGCGCGCCTCGCCCGCGGTCACGCCGACCAGCTCGACGCCGACGTAGGCGAACAGCACGATCTGCAGCACGAGCAGGGACTGGCCGAAGCCGTTCGGGAACACGCCGCCGTCGGCCCACAGGTTGGTCACCGTCGGGTCGGTCGCGCGGCCGATGCCGAAGACCAGCACGCCGATGCCGATGCCGATCATGGCCAGGATCGCGGTGACCTTGATGGCGGAGAACCAGAACTCGCCCTCGCCGAACAGCCGCACCGAGATCATGTTGGCCGCGAACATCACCGCCAGCACCACCAGCGCGGTGATCCACGGATCGATGTCGAACCAGTACTGCACGTACTTGCCCGCGACGGTGATCTCGGCCATGCAGGTCGCGACCCACACCGCCCAGTAGGTCCAGCCGGTCACGAAACCGGCGAAGCGGCCGAGGAACTCGTGCGCGTATTCGGCGAAGCTGCCGGAGACCGGGCGGTAGGTGAGCAGCTCGCCGAGCGCGCGCATGATCACGAAGATCGCCAAGCCCGCGGCCAGATAGGCCAGGATCAGCGCCGGGCCTGCCTGTTCGATGGCGCCGCCCGCGCCGTAGAACAGGCCGGTGCCGATGGCGCCGCCGATCGCGATCATCTGGATCGTGCGCGGGTTCAGGCCGCGCGAGTAGCCCTCCTCGCCCGGTGCCGCCGAGTCGGAGACCGCCGCGTCCGCTGGTAGCCGACGGTCGGAGCCTGTCATGAATTGCGGTCCTTCCCTCATCCGAAAGATCAGCACGTCACGGTACCGGCGGCCGCCGAGCCGCCGACGGGCACGGTCCGCCCGAAGTCGCTGTTGCCCGCTTGCCCGACCTCTGTCACCATCGATGTCATCAATGATGACAACAGCGGTGACGAGAGGGTGACCATGCCGGACAACAGCGCTCGACCGACCCGGCTGACCAGGGATCGCATCGTGGCGGCGGCGGTGCGGATCGCGGCGCGCGGGCGTCCCGACGGGCTCACCGGCCGCGCGCTCGGCGAGGAACTCGGCGTCGACCGCTCCGCCGTGTGGCGGCACTTCGCGGACAAGGACGCGCTGCTGCGCGCCGTCGGCGACCGGCTGCTGACCCTCGCCTACGAACAGGTGCCCGCCGGGCTCGATCCCAAGGCTCGGCTGGAGGCGCTGGCCAGGGCGGTCGTGGCGGTCTTCGTGGGGCACCCGTACGTCGGCTCGGCGATCGCCTCGCGCACGACGAGGGGGCCCGGCGAGTTCGCGGTGGTCGACATGATGCTCACGGCGTTGGCCGAGCTCGGCCTCTCCCCCGACGACGTGGTCCGCTACCAGCGCATGCTCGCCGTCAGCGTCTTGTCCTACGCCGGTGTCAGCGCGGGTTACGCGGTGTTGCCGCAGAAGGTCCGCGATGCCGATGAAAGGGCTTGGACGCGTGAGTATTTCGCCCTCGACGCCGAGGAGTATCCGGGCATCGCCGAATACTCCGCGCGGCTGGCCGACGTCGGGCCGGACGCGGTGCTGGACACCATGATCGAGGCTTTCTGGACCGCGGTCGACGCGCGCACCCTGTCGAACACCAACGAGCGGAACGATTCTCATGACTGACCAGCCCACCCCCTCCCGGCTGCGCCGTTACGCGCCGCGGATCGTCCTGGCCCTCGGTGTGCTCGTGGCCGTGGCGATCGGCGCCGTCTTCGCCGCCACGCCGCTGCTGCGCATTCCGGGGCCGACCACGCTCGCGCACCTGCTGAGCGATCCCCCATCCACGCAGGGCGGCCTGTTCGAGAGCCGGACCGTCCCGGCCGCACCGACCCCGCGCCCCTTCCCCGCCGCACCGGCGCCGCTGCCGGACACGGTGCCGTGGAAGGGTTCTCGCGTTCCGGTCGCGGAATTCCTCGCGGCCACCGGCACCAACTCGTTCCTGGTGGTGCGTGACGGCAAGCTGTCCACCGAGTGGTACCGCTCCGGCGTCGGGCCGACGACCAAGCAGTCTTCCTGGTCGGTGGCGAAATCCGTTGTGTCCCTGCTGGTCGGCCGCGCCGTCGAAGCGGGCGAGCTGCGCGAGGAGGACCGGCTCGTCGACATCCTGCCCGAGCTCGCCAACGGCACCGAGTACGACACCATCACCATCCGTCAGCTGCTGGACATGGCCTCCGGCGTCGACGTCTCCGAGAACTACAACCCGTACTGGCCGCTGACCGGCACGGCACGCATGTATCTCACCGAGGACCTGGCCGATTTCGTCAGCGACCACCGCGCCCTGCGGTTCGCACCGGGTAGCCGCGGCGATTACCGCAGTGTGGACACCCAGCTGCTCGGCATGGCGCTGGCCAAGGTCGAAGGCAAGCCGCTCGGTGAGCTTCTCGCCCAACAGATCTGGGCTCCGATCGGCGCCGAGGACGACGCGCTGTGGAATCTCGACAGGGCGGGCGGACAGGAGAAGGCGTTCTGCTGCCTCAACGCCACCGCCCGCGACTTCGCCAAGATCGGTCAGCTGGTGCTCGACGGCGGCCGGGTCGGCGCGACCCAGGTGATCCCGCCGGCGTGGATCGAGCGGATCTCCACGCCCGCGCCGTTGCCCGTCATCGACTGGGGCTACGGCGCGCAGTGGTGGCACCCGACGGGCGCCGAACCCGATCTCATGGCCATCGGCGTCTACGGCCAGTACATCTACGTCGACCCGCCGAGCCGCACGGTCATCGTCAAGCTCAGCGACCACGGCACCACCCAGGACGAAGCGGAGACGATCGCGGTCTTCCGCGCCCTCGCCGCCACGGGCTGACGCGCCGGAAATATGTCGGTGACGCGGGGCGTTCTGCAGTTGGCCGTCTACTTCGGAGGAGCCGCATGATCGACGTCCCGCTGTCCGTCCTGGACCTCGCGCCCGTGCAGACCGGCGCGAGCCCCGGCGAGGCGCTGGCCGCCACCACGGAACTGGCGCGGCGGACCGAGGCCTTGGGCTATCGACGGTTCTGGGTGGCCGAGCACCACAACATGCCGGGCATCGCCAGCTCGTCGCCGAGCGTGGTCATCGCGCACTTGGCGGCGGCGACAACGGCGATCCGGGTGGGTTCGGGCGGGGTCATGCTGCCCAACCACGCGCCGCTCGTGGTGGCCGAGCAGTTCGGCACCCTCGACGCCCTGCACCCGGGCCGGATCGATCTCGGCATCGGCCGCGCGCCCGGCACCGACCAGGCCACCGCGCTGGCGCTGCGGCGCACCAGCGAGGGACTGTCGGCGGAATCGTTTCCCAGCGAGCTGGCCGATCTGCTGCGGTACTTCCGCGGCGCGGGTCCCGGCGGCATCACCGCGACGCCGGGCCGCGGCGCGGAACCGGAGATCTGGTTGCTCGGTTCCAGCGGGTACAGCGCGCAGGTGGCGGCGGTGCTCGGCGTGCGTTTCGCCTTCGCCCACCACATCAGCCCGAACAACACTGAGGCCGCGCTCGCGCTGTATCGCAACAGCTTCCGGCCCTCCGAGCATCTCGAGCAGCCGTACGCCATCGTGGCCTTCTCGGCGATCTGCGCCGACACCGACGAACAAGCCGACGCCATGGCGCGTCCGCGCGATCTGGCCTTCCTGTCCCTGATGTCCGGGCGGCCGCGGGCGTTGCCCACGCCGGAGGAGGCTGCGGCTTTCCGTCCCTCCGAGCGGGAAAGTCACTTCATCGAACAGCGTCGCGCCGGTCAGGTGATGGGCTCGCCGGAGACGGTGCGCGGTCAACTCGACGATCTGCTGCGGCGCACCGAAGCCGACGAGCTGATGCTCAACACCCTCGTCTACGACATCGAGGACCGCGCCCGCTCCTTCGAGCTGATCGCCAAAGCCGCTGCTGTTTGACGGCTTTCAGTGCAACGGGAAGCCGTGACCGGCCAGCGCCTCGCGCAGCCGGTCGCGGCCGTTCAAGCTCCGGGCCGAGGCCAGACGGTCCAGCACGCGCTCGGTCCAGGAGTGCGTGAGCCCCTGCTCGGCGTAGAACTCGGCGATCCGTTCCTCGTACCGCGCGACGTGCTCGCGCTGGTCCGCCAGCTCGTAGGTTTCGTGGTGCAGCACCGCGGCCTGCGGCAAGCGCGGCTTCACCGCGGCCTGCTCGACCGGGTCCGGATGGCCGACCACCAAGCCGAAAACGGCGAAAACCTGTGGTGGCAGGCGCAATTCGGCGGCGACCAGTTCGGGTTTGTTGCGCAGCGCACCGATGTAGACGGTGCCGAGCCCGAGCGATTCCGCCGCGACGACCGCGTTCTGCGCGGCGAGTGCGGCATCGATGAAACCGACGTAGCTGGATTCGAGGTAGTCCGCGCCGTCCAGCGGGGCGTCGCGGTCGTCGGCGAGCTGGCGCAGCCTCGCGAAGTCGGCGGTCCACACCAGCAGCACCGGCGCCTGCTCGATGTGCGCCTGCCCGCCCGCCAGCGCGGCAAGGCGGGCCTTGCGCGCTTCGTCGCGGACCGCGATCACGCTCCACACCTGGAGGTTGGACGAGGTCGGCGCGGACTGCGCGGCGGAGATCAGCAGCCGCAGCGTGTCGTCCGACACCGGATCGGGCAGGTAGCGGCGCACCGACCGATGTTCGTGCAGCACCCGCAGGACCGGATTCCACTGGGCGGGTTCGACCGGGGCCGCGTCGCGGTAGCGCTGGCGCAGGGCATCGGTCGGTGTCGGCGCGATCTGGGTCATGCCCTCATCCTGGCGACGAATCGGCGGCGCGTCTGCGGTAACCCTCACTGTGAGCCGAACAGCACTCCGGCACTCCGGAAGGACATGTACGGTTGGTAAGGCATACCTAAATACCTACTCTCCGGGAGGTTACCTTGGCACGCCCCCGCACTACCCTCACCGTGCTGCGTACCGAATGGCTGACCCCGCATCTGGTCCGCGTCCACTTCGGTGGACCGGGCTTCGCCGCGTTCCAGCCCAGCGAGTGCACCGACTCCTACGTCAAGTTCATCTTCCCGCGCGACGGCGTCGAGGTGCTGCGCACCTACACCGTCCGTTCGGTGGACGTCGAGGCCGGAGTGCTCGCCGCGGACTTCGTCTTTCACGGTTCCGAGGGCATCGCGGGCCCCTGGGCGGCCTCGGTGCAGCCCGGCGAGACCATCGACGCCTACGGTCCCGGCGGGGCGTACTCGCCGCGCGCCGACGCGGACTGGCACCTGCTCGCCGGTGACGAAGCGGCGCTGCCCGCGATCGCGGTCGCGCTGGAGGCGATGGCCGACGATGCCGTCGGCCATGCCTTCGTCGAGGTGTCGGGACCGGACGACGAGCTCGAGCTGGACAAGCCCGGGGGCGTCGAGCTCACCTGGCTGCACCGCGGCGCGCGGCCGACGGGCGAACTGCTCGCCGAAACCGTGCGGGCTACGCCGTGGCGGGACGGCCAGGTCCAGGTGTTCATTCACGGTGAGGCGCAGGCGGTGATGCACGACCTGCGCCGCTACATCCGCAGGGAACGGCAGGTGCCCGCGGAGTGGGCCGCGTCGATCTCGGGCTACTGGCGCAGGGGCCGGACCGAAGAGGGTTTCCGCGAGTGGAAAGCCGATCTGGCCGCCAAGGAGACGGTCGGGTCGGCGCGCGCCTAGTCTCCCCAACCGCTCATGGCAAGGATCGCGTCCCAAGTCAGGTAGGGCAGCTCCGGATGCCGCTGCCGGAGGATTTCGCCCGGCAGCGAGCCGGGCGGCGCCTTGCGCGGATTCGCCAGCGCCTGTGTTTCGACGGAGTCGGCGAGTGCCCGGCTGCCGCCGAGCCTGGGGTAGCGCGCGTGCACCAGGTCGGCGTAGCCGGGTGGAAAATCGGCCGGACTTGCGCCGATGTCCAGGCCGATGCCCTCCACCGCGATCCAGATCTCCGGTCGGCGTCGGCGTCGGTAGACGGGCGAATCGCTGAGGCCCGAGGTGTGCGCGGCGATCGCATCCCACACGTCGTCGACCCGGTCGTCGGTGACGCCGTTGTCCTCCAGGAAGCGGGCGGCGTAGTCCGCGCCGTCGACCTCGAAACGCTGGTCGCCGTTGGCGATCTCACCGAGGCCGATGTCGTGCAGCGCGCAGATCAGATACATCAGCTCCTCGTCGTAGCCGGTTCCGGGCGCGAGACCGTGCTGGGCCGCGACGGCGCGGGAGAACAGAAATCCGCGCACGCTGTGATTGCGCAGGTGCGGCGCCAGCTCGCGGTCGATCAACTCGCTCGCCTTGCGTGCCAGCGGCGTGGACGGCAGCGCGAGCGGATCCGCCTGTGCCAGCGCGTGATCGGCGGACCACGCGAACGCGACGGCCGCCGAAGCGGCGCCGAGGGCGGTGCGACGTGACATGGACATGGGTCTCCCCTGGTTCGATGAAATACGCCGTCGCGCCGCGAAATACGGCGCACGGATGGGGATTCAGCGCGCTGCGGCGCGGAATCTGTTGCGGTAGTCGGTCGGCGTGACGCCGAGCCGTTTGAGGAAGGTGCGTCGCATGGTCTCCTCGGAGCCGAGACCGCTGCGGCGTGCGACGGTCGCCACGCCGTCGTCGCCCGCCTCCAGCAGGCGCTGGGCCGACTCGATCCGGGCCCGCTCCACGTACTGGGCCGGGGTCATGCCGATTTCCTTGCGGAACAGCCTGGTCAGGTGACGTTCGCTCACCGCGGCGCGCGCCGCGAGCGCCGCCAGGCTGTGGTCGGCCGCGGGGTCGGCGACGACGGAATCCACCGCCGCGCGCAGTCCGGCCGCCCGCGGCGTCGCGATGCCGGTGTGCAGGCTGAACTGCGACTGGCCGCCCGGGCGGCGCAGGAAGATCACGAGGTGCTTGGCGATCGAGCGCGCCGCCTCGGCCCCGTGATCCTCCTCGACCAGCGCCAGCGCCATGTCGATGCCCGCGCTCACACCTGCGGAGGTGACGATCCGGCCGTCGCGCACGTAGATCGCGTCCGGTTGCACGGCGACGCGCGGAAATCGTTGCGCCAGTTCGGCACACGCCAGCCAGTGCGTGGTCGCCCGCCGTCCGTCCAGCAGACCCGCCTCGGCGAGCACGAGGGCGCCGGTGCAGACCGACGCCACGCGGCGCGCGCTCGGCGCGGCGGCGCCGACCGATCGCACCAGGGCCGGTGGCAGTGGACCGTCGACCGCGTAGCCCGGCACGAGCAGGGTGTCGGCGTGCGAGGCGAGTTCGTCGATCGAGCCCTCGACTCCGAGCGGCACGCCGACATCGGCGCGCACCGGCGCGCCGTCCGGCGAGGCGAATCGGACCCGATGCCCCGCCCAGTGCAGGACCTGCACGGGTCCGGCGACGTCGAGCAGCAGCACGCCCTCCGCGATCGCCACCACCACGTCGCCCCGGTCCTGTTCCATACAGCCAGTCTGGGCGGGGGCGTGCCTGTCCACAAGGACACGTAACCCTCGGATCCGGACCTAGGCCCTGTCTCGTTCGGCTTCCAGGTGCGGGCCCCGATGGCGTCCGTCCCAGTCGATCCATTCGTCGGCGTGCAGCCATCCCGGCGGTTCGGCGATCTTGTCGCAGCCCCCGCGGTAGATGTCGCCGCACACGAAGGCGATCGGCCGCCCGTCCGCGAACGCTGTCTCGAGCCCATTGCCGAACCGATCGACAACTACCGCATCCGTCACGCCGCCACCCTGTCCTCGCGTGACCACACGCCGAAAGCGCTTCTCGCGCAGAGGAAGTCGACGCCACCTGCACAGGCCGTCCAGGGGTTGAACTCGTCGGCCGAGGTTGACTCCGCCGAATCGGTTCGACCGGCGAACCCTCAGCGATCCACTGCGGCGGGTTCGCCTATCGGGCTCTGCGCGGGGCGATGGACGGTGCGGAAGCCGGGGAGGTGGCGGTCGACGGCGGGGATCATCAGTTGGATCAGCGGGCCGATGCCGAAGGCGTAGACGAGGGTGCCGAGGCCGACGCTGCCGCCGAGGAGCCAGCCGGTGACGAGCACCGTCACCTCGATGGTGGTGCGGATCGCCCGGACGGACCAGCCGGTGCGGCGAACCAGGCCAGTCATCAGGCCATCGCGCGGGCCGGGGCCCATGCCCGCGCCGATGTAGGCGACGGTGGCGGCGGCGTTGAGCACGACGGCCGCGAGCATGGCGGCGATCCGCACCGGCAGTGACTCCCACGTGGGCAACAGCCACAGCCCGACGTCCACCGACAACCCGATCACCACGATGTTGCTGACCGTGCCGAGCCCGGGGCGCTGCCGCAACGGAATCCAGGCGAGCAGAACCACCGCGCCGGTCACCGCGGTCACCGCGCCGAAGCTGAGCGGGACGTGCTCGGCGACGCCCTGATGGAAGACGTCCCACGGGTCGAGCCCGAGCCCGGCGCGCACCATCACCGCCATGGAGAACCCGTACATCCACAATCCGCTGTAGAGCGCGACCAACCGCCGAAGAAGCATTGGCTCAGCGTGACGATCACTGGCCTGGAAAAACAGAGCCAGTCGCCAATAACTGGCCCACTATGTGTCCCGTACTACCAGTCCACCAAATCACCCCGCGCGCGCTCCCCGAACGGCCGCGGGTTGGTGTAGGCCGCGCACAGAGCCTGCGCGCCCTCGCCTGGATGTGTGATGCGCCGGGCAGCGCGACACTTCCGGGATCGTCTCCGCGGAGCCGGGGCGCCCGGCTCGAGACGCACGCCGATGACCGTTGACGCCAGTCGCTACGGTGCGTCGCGTTGGTCGGTGGTGTCGGAAGTCGCGGCCGGAAGATGCTGCGCGCACACCGCTTCGACGAACTCGCCGACCGTTTGGTCGGGCATGCGGCGCGCCAGGTCGGCTTCGGTGATGATGCCGACGAGGCGGCCGCGCTCGGTCACCGGCAGCCGCCGGATCTGGTAGCGCTCCATGAGCGCGAGCGCGTCGCCGATATCCGCACCCGCGTCGATGGTGTGCAGTGCTTCCGCGCCCTGAGCCAGCTCACCGGCCGTCGTGGTCCGCGGGGTCTGGCCGAGGGCTATGCACTTCACGACGATGTCACGATCCGTGACTATGCCGACTGGACGACCTTCCCCGTCGCAGATCGGCAGCGCGCCCACATCCAGTTGGTGCATCCGCTGAGCCGCGGTCTGCATGGTGTCGCGCACGTTGAGACAGGCCACTTCGGAGTGCATGATCATCTGCGCGGTCGTCATCGCAGGTCTCCCTTCTTTGCCTCGAGATGTAGACAGGCAGTCCGCAGGTCGCGGTGCCCAGGACCTCGATAGGGCATACCCCCGAATCGGGTACTCACCGGTCGCGGACGGCGTTGTTCCGGAGCGGGCATGCGGTCCCCGGTGCCGACCAGCCCGTATGCCGGTGCGGGGCGCGCATGGTCGTTTCACATCGAGCGGATCGGAAGCCCGTAGCTGGCTGGTATCCGCGAGCGTCCCCGATGATGGTCGACTGGCTTCGCAGTCGGCTCGCAGCGGCCTGATAGTTGCGCGTTCAGTCCCGGTTGGCGGGCGGGTTCAGCTTCGACGCCAGCACCGCGGCCTGGGTACGCCGCTCCACACCCAGCTTCGTCAGCAGCCGCGACACATAGTTCTTCACCGTCTTCTCCGCCAAGAACATTCGTTGCGCGATCTGCCGGTTGGTCAACCCCTCGCCGAGCAACCCCAGCAGAACATGCTCCTGATCGGTCAGCCCCGCCAGCGGACCCGACTTGGCCTCGGCCTCCTCACGCAACTTCGCCATCAACGCGGCCGCGGCCCGATTGTCCAGCAGCGATTTGCCCGCGCCGACATCCCGGATGGCATCCACCAGGTCCGTCGTTCCGATGTCCTTGACCACATAGCCACTGGCACCGGCCAAAATCGCGTCCAGCATGGCCTGCTCGTCGGTGAACGAGGTCAACATCAAACACCGCAACTCCGGCCGCTGATCGAGCAACTCACGACACAACTCGATGCCATTACCGTCGGGCAACCGCACATCCAGCACCGCGACATCCGGCTGCAACGCCGGAATCCGCGCCAATGCCTGGGAGATACTGCCCGCCTCCCCCACAACGTCCATATCGGACTCGGCGCCGATCAAATCGGCCACCCCGCGCCGCACGATGTGGTGATCGTCCACCAAGAACACCTTGATCATGTCCATCCACCTCCACCAGCCATGCTCTCAGCGTACGAAGCTATCCGCCGGATCGGGCCGAAGGTGGACCTCAGCCTGGTGACCGAAGGCCCTCGAGCCAGCCGGGCGTCGGGTCAGACGCCTGCCCCGCGCCAGTTCAGCACCTCGAGCGCCACCGCGACGGACACGACGTTGTCGTCCAGTGGTCGCGGGAGGAGCTCTTGGGCACGGGCGAGTCGACGCAACAGCGTGTTGCGGTGCGTGTACAGGCGTGCCGCGGCGCGTGCGGCGTTGCATCGTTCCTGGATGAAGACCAGCACGCTCGCGCGCAGATCCGGATCGGCGAAGGCGAGGTCTCCCAGGGTGTTCCGGACGAATTCGTCGGCGTGGTCGGCGTCCTGGGTGAGCAGGGAAACCATTTGAACTGCCTCGAAACTGACCACGCGTTGCGCTGAATGCAGGCGCGCCACCATGCGCTGGGTGGTCAGCGCGTCCAGGTGGCTGCGCCGGAAACCGTCGAGCCCTTGTCCGAGGGGACCGATGGCGACGCGGACCGCCGGGATCGTCTCCATCGCCGCCTGTAATCGGCTCGGGTCGGGGGCGTGGGGGCCGGGAATCCAGACCCACAGGGTCGCGGCGCTGGCGATCACGGTCAGCGGACGCGAGGCTCCGGCCGTGCGGGCGAGGGCTTCGGCGGCGCGTTCCAGGTCACCCGGATCGGCGGTGGGGTCGGGGTTCCAGACGACGGCCGCGGTGTGGTGCTGATCGAGGTGGTAGCCGAGGCGGGCCTCGGCGCGCTGACGCGTGATGGGGGCGCCGTCGAGGATCAGCGCGACGGTCTCGCGTCGCTCGGCGTGGTTGCCGCGGGTCAGCTCCTCGCGCTCGAGCCGCATCTGTGCCCACACGGCGGCGATCGTCGTGTCGAGGAACCCGAACACCGACCGGGCGGAAACGTCGAGCAGTTCGCACAACTCCTCGTGGTCGGACGTCGCTTCGAAAGCGAGGGCCATCCACTTCCGCCATGCGGTGTTCTGGCCCATCCGATAGGCGTCCAGCGTCGACTCGTTGAGTCCGCGGCGCACCAGGTCCCGGGCGATACGCAGGGGTTCGGGATCGAGGTTGGGCGACACCGGCATCCCCGGATCGCGGATGTTCGCCGTCACCCAGTGCAGGAGGTTGGCGCGGTTCAGCCGACTCACCGTGGCACGTAGCTCGGGGTCGTCGGCGAACGCTCGCATGTTCACCGCCGACAGCGTCGCGTTGTCCATGTCGGTGATCCACTCCGGTGCGGCGTTCAGGGCGGCCTGAGCGCATCGGCTGATCAACTCACGCACGCGTTCGGACGGTTCTGGCCAGGACATGCGGCCATCGTACGACGTGGTCGATGGTGCGGATAGCACCACATATCGATGAATCTGGTGCTGATCGCCCTTGCGACAGTGAGCCCAGTCACAGGATTCTGTTTGACGGATCACCTACCGAAACAATCACGGAGTTCACCGATGCTTCGCTTTCCCGTCACAGCAGAGTTCGACCACGTCGACGTGTTGGTCGTCGGCGCCGGAATCTCCGGCATCGGCATGGGCCGCTATCTGGCGACCGAGCAACCGGGGCGGACGTTCGCGATCGTCGACGGTCGCGACGCGATCGGTGGGACCTGGGACCTGTTCCGCTACCCGGGCATCCGGTCGGACTCCGATCTGCACACCTTCGGATACGAGTTCAAGCCGTGGACCAGCGACAACGCGATCGCCGACGCGGACGAGATCCTCGACTACCTGCACGAGGCGGTCGCCGAGAACGATCTCGCTCGCCGGATCCACCTGGGGCACAA
Organism: Nocardia sp. NPDC050713; assembly: GCF_040654315.1. NCBI lineage: Bacteria > Bacillati > Actinomycetota > Actinomycetes > Mycobacteriales > Nocardiaceae > Nocardia > Nocardia sp. NPDC050713. The sequence continues at coordinate 435,443 of NZ_JBFAHS010000004.1, forward strand.
GGTGTTACGCGCGGACTTCGCGTCCGAGGACGCCCGGTGGACGGTCACCCTGCGGCGCACCAGCGACGGCGAGCAGTTCGACGTCACCTGCGACGTCTTGTTCAGCGCCGCCGGTTACTACGACCATTCCGGCGGGTACACACCGCGATTCGAGGGCACCGAGGACTTCGGCGGTCTGATCGTTCATCCTCAACAGTGGCCGCGGAATCTCGACTATTCCGGCAAGAAGGTCGTCGTCATCGGTAGCGGCGCGACAGCCGTGACGCTCGTCCCGGCGATGGCGGACCGCGCCGCCCACGTCACGATGCTGCAGCGCTCCCCGTCCTATGTCGTGCCGGTCCCGCGCCGCGACCCGATCGCCAACGCTTTGCGACGCCTGCTTCCGGACACCGTCGCCTACCGGATCACGCGCCGGATGAACACCGCCCGCCAGTCGCTGATCTACCACGGCAGCCGCCGCTATCCGGCCCTGGTCCGGCGCCTGATCCGCGGTCTCAACGCCCGCGCCCTGCCCGCCGGGTACGCGGTCGACACGCACTTCAGCCCGACCTACGACCCGTGGGATCAGCGGATGTGCATGGTCCCCGACTCCGACCTGTTCACGGCGATCTCGCGGGGCGAGGCGTCGGTCGTCACCGATCGCATCGCGCGGTTCACCCCGCGGGGAATTTTGCTCGAGTCGGGCACCGAACTCGAGGCCGACGTCGTCGTCACGGCCACCGGCCTGCGATTGCTGGCATTCGGCGGGATCGAGCTCCATGTCGACGGACGACAGATCGACATCCACGACAGCCTCGTCTACAAGGGCATGATGCTCGCAGGCGTCCCGAACTTCGCCTTCGCCATCGGGTACACCAACGCGTCGTGGACGCTGAAGGTCGACCTGGTCTGTGACCATCTGTGCCGGATGCTCGCCCACATGGATCGCCACGGCTACACCGCCGTCACCCCGCTCGGGGACCCGGCCACGCCGCGGCGACCGCTGTTCGACATGGCCGCCGGCTACATGCGACGCTCGGTGCGGCTGTTCCCACAGCACGGCTCGGACGGACCGTGGACGCTCGCGCCCAGCTACGCCGCCGATCGCGCCCGGTTGCGCAACGCTCCGGTGGAGCATCCGGCATTGCGTTTCACCACGGCACGCGCCGCGGCGGACGGCCCGGCCACCGAGGCAGCAGCGATCGCATGAGCACGCCCGCCTATCTCACCGTCGACGGCCTGCGCACCCGCGTCCGCGTCGACGGCGATCCCGACAACCCGCCCGTTCTCTTGCTGCACGGCATCGGGCGCAGTCTGGAGGATTGGGCGCCCCAATTCCAGCGGTTGGGCGGTGCCCACCGGGTGATCGCGGTCGATCTCCCCGGCTTCGGATTCTCCGACCGTCCACACGAGCCCATGACGCTACCGGTGCTCGCACGCGGGGTGGCCGACCTGCTCGACACCTTGGGTGAACGGCGGCCGGTGCACGTCATCGGGAATTCGCTCGGTGGTGCGGTCGCGTTGCGGCTGCTCGCGTCTCGCCCCGAACGCGTGGCGAGCCTGGTTCTCGTCGACAGCGCGGCCTTCGGCTCGGAGGTCACCGCCCTGCTCAAACTTCTGGCCCTGCCGCGCATCGGCAGGATCGCCACTCGCCGCACCACCCGCGCCGCCGCCGTCTTGACCGAACGCGCCATCTTCGCCGATCCGTCGTTGGCGACCAGGGAGCGAATCGACCACGCCCTCGCCATAGCCCGCCAACCCGACCGTGGCACCGTCATGCACGAGACAGCGCATGCGCTCGCGACCGGTCGGGGAGTCAGAGCCGAGTGGCGAGCCGAGCTGATGGCGGAGGTGGCCGCGCATCCCCGCCCCACCATGATCGTCTGGGGAGATCGCGATCGGATCCTTCCCGCGCATCACCTGACAGCGGCCCGCCGATTGATCCCGCACGCCGAGACCTTCCTGTTCGAGGGAATCGGCCACATGCCGCAGATCGAGTGCCCGGACGAGTTCGCCGCACTGGTGCTGGACTTCCTCGCCCGCACTACCAATCGCTGACCGCACCCGATCCCGCCGACCAGGCCCGGTAGCGCCGCTCCACCGCAGTGAAATCACAACCAATCAACCGAAGGGAATACCTATGTCCGTTCTCGACGAAGTCGCGGTGCTCGGCGCCGGAGTACTCGGCGGGCAGATAGCCTGGCACTCGGCCTTCAAAGGGAAAACCGTTGTCGTCTACGACATTTCCCAGGAGGCGCTGGACCGATGCCGGGTCGCTCATGAGCAGTACGCGGCGATCTACCTCGCCGAGGTCGGCGCGTCGGAGAGCGACATCGCCGACACTCGCGCGCGGCTGACCTACACGACCAGCCTCGCCTCGGCGGTGTCCGCCAAGGATCTGGTGATCGAAGCCGTCCCCGAGATCCCCGAAGTCAAGACCCAGGTGTATCGCGATATGGCGGGTTTGCTGGATCAGCACACGCTCATCGCTACGAACTCCTCGACCCTGCTGCCACGCGATTTCGCCGAGGCCACCGGCCGTCCCGACAAGTACTGCGCGCTGCACTTCGCCAATCTGATCTGGGCGCTCAATGTCGCCGAGGTCATGGCGCATCCCGGCACGGCCGACAGCACACTGGTCGCGATCACCGAATACGCGATCGAGATCGGGATGCTGCCGATACCGGTCGGCAAGGAACAGAACGGCTACGTCCTCAACACCTGGTTCGTGCCACTGCTGCACGCCGCACAAACGTTGGTCACCAACGGCGTCGCCACCCCGGAAGACGTCGACCGATCGTTCCTGATCGCGAATCCGGGAGCTTCGCGCGGCCCGATGGCGATGCTCGACGTTGTCGGCATGAAGACCGCGCACGACGTGATGCGCTATTGGGGCGGCGTACACGGGGATCGGCAAATGATCGCCAACGCCGACTATCTCGCGCAGAACTTCCTCGACCGGGGCCTGCTCGGCATACAGACCGGCCGGGGTTACTACAGCTACCCCGACCCCGCCTACAGCGATCCCGGATTTCTTGCCGTCCCCGACATCTCCGACGCCGTCGAAATCGCCACTCGCGCTCGGCTCACCTAGCAGCGACGTCAGGACGGCTGCGGCGACCAGCCAACCCCATCACCTCGTCCCGACCCATTCTCGATCGAGAGGTACTCCGACAATGTCGACGAAGACAGTGCCAACCCTCGCACCAGCCGGTGAGCGCGTCGTACGCCTCGATCCGGTTCGCCGAGTCCCTCGAAAACGTGGGCCGCACGGCACGAGGAAGGTGAACGGCGTGATGGGCAGAAACCTGGCGAGTGTAGTCGCCGTCCTCGCTCTGCTCGTCGGCATGCTTTCCGCGTGCGGCAAGAGTGACAGCACCGAGACGGGCGAGCGCTCCGCTGCCGAGCTCGCGGCGGCGGCCGTCGATGCCTACATCTACGCGTACCCGCTGGTGACGATGGAGTACACCCGACGGGGGTTCACCAACGTCGCGTCTCCCGACGGCAGCCACGCGCCGCAGGGGCAATTCGTCCGCAAACGCGAATATCCGGACGCGCAATTCCGGGGTGTCACCGCCCCCAACGCCGACACCCTGTACACCACGGCATGGTTCGATGTAGCCAAGGAACCGTGGATCGTCAGCGTGCCCGATATGGGTGACCGTTACTACCTGTTGCCGATGCTCGACGGCTGGACCAACGTGTTCGCCTCTCCGGGCAGCCGCGCCACAGGCACCAGGGCCCAAACCTTCGCGATCACGGGGCCGAACTGGAAAGGCACCCTGCCCGCCGGTGTCACCGAGTACAAGTCGCCGACCGACATGGTGTGGCTACTCGGTCGTATCTACTCCACCGGCACCCCCGAGGACTACGCGGCCGTGCATGCGTTGCAGGACCGGATCACCGCGGTGCCGCTGTCGTCCTACGGGCAGCCGTACACCCCGCCGCTCGGCACGGTCGACCCGGCGGTCGACATGAAGACCGCCGTCCGCGATCAAGTCAACGCGCTGGACGGGGCGTCCTTCTTCGAACTGTTCGCCGACCTGCTCGCGACCAACCCGCCGTCCTCCGACGACGCCGCGATGCTCGCCACACTGGGCGAACTGGGCATCGTGCCCGGCCGGGACTTCGACGCCACCACACTCGATCCGGCGGTGACCAAAGCCATCGCCGACGCACCGCAATCCGCGCAGGCCAGAATCATGGCCTGGACGAAGGACGGCGTGGCCGCCGGTGACATCTCGTTCCAGAACGGCTGGCTGTTCACCACCGAAACCGGCCAGTACGGCACGAACTACGTCCACCGCGCCTACATCACCGCCATCGGACTGGGTGCCAATCTGCCACAAGACGCCATCTATCCCGTGTCGGAGGGGCCGAGCCCGACGCAGACGTACAGCGGCGCCAACAAATACGTCATGCACTTCGACAAGGGACAACTGCCGCCTGCCAAGGGCTTCTGGTCGCTGACGATGTACGACGCCAACTACTTCTTCGTCGCCAATCCGCTCAACCGATACACCTCGAGCGCGCGCGACCCGCTGAAGGTGAATCCGGACGGTTCGGTCGACCTGTACATCCAGGCCGACTCCCCGGGTGCGGACAAGGAATCGAACTGGCTCCCGGCGCCCAAGGATCGGTTCAACCTCATGTTGCGGATGTTCTGGCCGACAGAGAATTCGCCGTCACTGCTCGACGGAAGCTGGAAAATTCCGGCGGTCGTCCAAGTCGCCGCGTAATCGCTCGCCATACACATCCCCTCGGTAGCTGGATCCTCTACCGGCACCGAGGGGGTACACCCAGAACTTCCTTTCGGCCCGCATCCCACGCGGGCCGACGCTCAACCCTGCCCGAAACCGCAGAAAGAACAATAAAAGCAATGCGCGTCAAGAAGATTCTGCCCGCCGCTCTTATCGCAGGCACGATACTGACGTCCGCGCCAGCGGTCGCAGCACCCGCCGGCGACATGTCCACGGATCTCGGACCCGGTGTGCACTACACCGCCTACCGGGAGGGGAACGCCGCGGTCATCGCCATCGACAGCGGCAGCCTCGTCATCGAGGACGGCCGATTCCAGATCCGGTCCGACAAAGGCGATCTGCTCGCCGGTATTCCGCTGGAATTCAACCTCGACGACATCGCCTTCCCCATCGACGCCCGAATCGACGGCCGCACAGCCACACTCACACCCGCGCTGGATCCCGCTCGCGCGCATTACAAGCCCGCCGCCGTGCCCTTCGAGGATCAGGCCCCCTGGAAAACGCCCTACGACAGGGAAGTCGCGGCCTGGGCCCGGATGACATCCACCATCACCATGGGAGCAACCGCCGGTGCGATCGTCGGTGCCGTCGGCGCCGGTGCGATCGGCTGTCTCCTCGGCGGCGTCACCGCTGGGGTCGCGACCGGGCCGCTGGCCCTGCTGTTCGGCGCGGGACCACTCGCGGGCTGCCTCATCGGCGCGGCCGCGCTCGCCCCCCTCGGAGTCCTCGGCGGAGCGATCTTCGTCGGCGCCCCGGTCGCGACGGCAGCAGTCATCCAATACCTCACGACCGTCAACTCGCCCTTCCCCGCCCCCGCCGCCCCCAAGTAGCACACTCCGGGTCCGAGGATTCGTACCGGCGTCGACGGGCAGTCGGCGTCGGTACAACTCGCTCGCCAACAGCGGAGCAGAGTGAAGTGAACGGTAGAGACGCGACGAGCCTGGACGATTCGAGGCAATCGTGATTCCCGGCGCGGGGCCGGAGTCACTAGGGTCCTTGGTCGTAGCGGTTCGAGAGTGCGGCCGGACGGCCGGGGAGGAGTACTACCGATGGGGAATCCGATGCCGCCGGGTCAGCCGGGTGGGTACGGGCCGCAGGGCCAGTCGAATCCGAATCAGGCACACGTGAATCCGCAGCAGAGTCAACCGCATCCCTACGTCGGTCAGCCGTATCCCTACGGCGCACCGCCGCCCGGCGCACCCGCTCCGGTGCCGCACGTACCCGGTTACGGTCCACCGGGCCGACCGGCGAGCGGCGGCGCGATGGAGCGGGTCGCGGGCGGTCTGCTGCTGGTCACCGCGTTGCTCGCCATCGTCTTCCGCGTAACCAACGCGTTCTCCTCGAGTTCACGTTTCTTCTGGTCCGACATCATGCTCGTGCTGATGATCCTGCTCGCGATCCTCACCGGTATCTGCGCGCTCGCCGGGATGGGCGCGCGCTATCCCGTGCTGCGCGCGCTCGCGGCGGTGGCCGCGGGCATGCTCCTGTCCGGCACGGTGGAAGCGACTCTCAACGCCGCACAATTCGAATTCCTCTTCGAGGACACCGTCTGGTTGTCCATCCCGTGCGCGCTCGCCGCCTTCGCCGCCACCCTCGCGACGGTGATCGCCGCCGCGACGTCGCGAACGCCGCCCACACCCGGAATCCCCGGCGGCCAGGGACCGCACCAGTACCCGCCCCCGCGCTAGCGTCAGTATCCGGTGTCGCGGCGACGGAACCCGGCGAATCCGGCGACCAGTCCCGCCGCGGCCACCGAGGTGATCGCCAGTATCGGTGCGGCGGTGACCGTTTCGAGTGGCGCCTTCGGAATGTGTGTGAACGGCGATGCCTTGTCGAACCAGGCGGGTAGGTCGAAGGCCGCCGTGAACAGGAGGGCCACCGCACAGTAGGCGAAGACCGTCCACGCCAGCGGGACAGCCGCCTTCGGCAACCAGCCGCAGCCGATCGTCGCGATCGCGACGATCGTCCAGACCGCGGGCAGGTAGACCAGCGCCGCCCCGGTCATCCGTAGCGGCTGGACGGCGTCGGCGATCGTCAGACCGTAGGACAGCCCGACGCCGAAGCCACCGCAGGCCAGCACGAATCCACCGCCGACCGTCGCGACGGTGAGGTGGCTGGTCAGCCAGTGCGCTCGGCTCACCGGTGCGGCCAGGATCGGCTCCGCGCGGCCCGCGGTCTCCTCCCCGCGGGCACGCAGCACACTGGTGATGCCGAACGCGGCGGCGAGCAGCGCGGTGATCGAAACCGCAAGGGACAGATAGGAATCCACCGCTTCGGTCGCGCCGCCAGGAAGATACGCGGCGATTTCGGGGTTGTCGGTGAGATAGTCCTCGATACTCTCGGCGAACGAACCGTAGGCCGTGCCCAGCGCGAAAACACCTACCGTCCATCCCGCCAGTGACCCGCGTTGCAGCCGCCACGCCAAACCGAGCGGTGACCGCAGCGCCCAGGAGGCACTCGCACGCCCCGTGCCGTAGGGCAGTAGGCCCGCGCCGAAATCACGCCGGTCGAGCAGCAGGAACGCGACAGCGGTGAGTATCGCGGTCGCGGCGGCGAACAGCAGTACCGTCCACCACCGGTCGCCCGCGTACGGGTAACTGCGCTGGCCCCATCCAATGGGCGAAGTCCAGGAGGCCACACCATTGCCGACATCGCCCACGGCACGCGCCACGTACGCGGCCGCCAGAGCGAGCCCGACCGCCCCGTAAACACTGCGCGGGTTCTCGAATACCTGCGCGGCGACGGCGGTGACAGCGGCGAAGGTGACACCGATCCCCGCGGTGACGACCCCGAGCAGCAGCGACCCAGCAACCGGGAGCCCGGTCCCCGCCGCGGCGGCGAAGACCACCAGCGCCACGGCGATATCGGCCAGCCCGGCCACACCGAGCGCGGCGACCGGCGGCGCCCAGCGTCCCACCGGCGCCGAACGCAGCAATTCCGCCCGCCCGGTTTCCTCCTCGGAGCGAGTGTGCCTTCCGATGAGGAACATGTTCAGCAACGCGACCACGACCGCCAGGTAAGCGAAGATCTCGAACACGATTTCCCCGCCGATCGTGTCCAGCAGCCGGGTCGGCCCGGCCATGGCGATGGTGGCCGCGCTGCCGCTCATCGTCTCGCGCAGCTGAGCGAGCTTCTGTGGCGTGTCGTAGAAGCGCTGGCTGGCCAGGGACTGAAAGGCGAGGAGCGCGCCAACGCCGAGCAGCCAGCACGGCAGCGACAGTCGCTCGCGCCAGAGTGCGAACCGCACCAACGTCCCCACACCGGAGATGTTCCTCTGCGGTGTCGCGGAGGCGGTCACGGCTCGTCCTTTCCAGGCTGCACCGGGGCGGGGCCGTAGTGACGCAAGAAGATGTCTTCCACGGTGGGGGGTGTGCTGGTGAGACTGCGCACGCCCAGCTCGGCGAGTATCCGCATCACCGTCTCGAGGTGCGCGGCGTCGACGGCGAGCTTGGTCCGGGTGCCGTTGCGAACGAGATCGTGCACACCCGGTACCGCCTCCAGATCCGTTGCCGCCCTGATGGTCTCGACAGTGATGATGGTGCGGGTCAAATGCCGGAGTTCGGACAGCGTGCCGGATTCCACCGTGCGCCCGCGGCGGATGATGCTCACCCGATCACACAACGCCTCCACCTCCGCGAGAATGTGGCTGGACAGCAGCACGGTCCGGCCCTCGTTCTTCGTCTCGGCGATACAACGCTGGAACTCGGCCTCTTTCAGCGGGTCCAGGCCGACGGTCGGTTCGTCGAGCAGCAGCAATTCCGCATCGGAAGCCAGCGCCGCGACGAGCGCGACCTTCTGCCGGTTGCCTTTGGAATAGGCACGCGCCTTCTGCCGGGGATCGAGATCGAACCTGTCCAGCAGTTCGGCACGACGCCGCGGGTCGATGCCGCCGCGCAGGCGCCCCATCAGATCGATGACCTCGCCACCGGTGATCCCCGGCCACAAGACGACCTCACCGGGCACATAAGCCAGGCGAGCGTGCAGCGCGACCGCGTCGGTCCACGGATCGCCACCGAGCATGCGCACCCTCCCCGAGTCCGCGCGCAACAGCCCCAACAGGATCCGGATCGTCGTCGTCTTGCCCGAACCGTTCGGCCCGAGAAACCCGTGAATTTCACCGGTGCGCACGGTCAGGTCCAAGCCGTCGAGAGCTTTGGCCGCACCGAACGATTTCGTCAAGGCTGTGATCGAGATAGCGGCCTCGGTCATAGCGACATCCGCATCGGTCGCGGCGCCGACAGAGACACGGTCTTGCGCAAAGTCAGCGGCATCAGGTCGAAGTGCATCGCCGTCCTCCCGGTGCGGGCCTCGCGTAGGAACACAATTCTGCCCGTTTCGAGGCCCCGCCGACCCGAATCGATCCGGAAGGCGCCGCCGCGAAGGCAGCAGTTCCGTCCGGAATCAGCGTTCTGTCGTGTCGTCCGGTGTCGTGGGTCGCGGGTTACCGGCGCCGTTCACCGATACCACGGGCAGCGGTACCGACCACCGGATGACGGTGCCGCCGCCAGAGGCTTTGTCGGCGCTGAAGCTGCCGCCTTCGCGGGTCCGGGCGGCCATGTTCGCCAGGCCGCTCCGGCGGGAGAGTTCGTCGGGCAGGCCGATGCCGTTGTCGGTGACTTCCAGGACGACGTCGTCGCCGATGGCGATCTTGACCGACACTGCCGTGGCTCGGGCGTGGCGCACCACATTGCTCAACCCCTCGCGCAGCACCGCTTCCAGGTCGTCGAACATGGCGGGGGTCAGTACCGATACCGGTCCGGCCATGCGGATGGAGGTGCGCAGGTCGGTGTCGGCGGTCATTTCCGCGACCACGGCGTGCAGGCGTTTGCGCAGGACCGGCGCCTCGGCGGCGGTGCTGGAGTGCAGGTCGAAGATCGAGTGGCGAATGTCCTGGACGATGGTTTGGACATCGTTGATGGTGTCGGTGAGGCGGGCTTTGATCTCTGGCGTGCGGGCGCGGGCCACGGTGCCTTGCAGGGAGAGCCCGACGGCGAAGAGCCGCTGGATGACGTGGTCGTGCAGGTCGCGGGCGATGCGGTCGCGTTCGGAGACCACGTCGAGTTCGCGCATGCGGCGCTGGGTGTTGGCCAGCTCCAACGCCAGCGCCGCCTGGTCGGCGAAGCCGCTCATCATCGAATGCCCCGCCGCGTCGAGTGCGGGCACCTCGGCCGAACGCAGGATGGTCAGCACGCCGATGACCGACTGCCCCGCCCGCAGCGGCAAGGTCAGCGCGGCACCGTACTTTCCTGGCGAATCGAGCTCCGCGACACCGCCGGGTTCCGCGGCGGGCACGTACTGCTGGTCACGGAACGCCGCGCCCGTGCGGGACCCGTGCACCGGAATCCGCTGTCCGACGAGTTGCTGGGCGTCGAGCCCGGCCGCCGACACGACCACCAGTTCGCCGACGTCCTCCGAGGGCATGTCCGGGTCCTCGGGCAAGGCGAGATAGGCACACGCCGACGCGGTCACCGTCAACGCGCGTGCGGTGATCAGTTCGAGGACTTCGTCGGGGTCTCCGCCGGCCAGCACGACCGTCGCCACATCCTGCGTCGCTTCCAACCATTGCTGGCGGATCCGCGATGCCTCGTAGAGGCGGGCGTTGGCGATGGCGATGCCCGCCGCGGCCGCCAACGCTTGCACGACGACCTCGTCGTCCTCGGTGAACTCCAGGCCACCGGCCTTCTCGGTGAGATACAGGTTGCCGAAGATCTCGTCACGGACCTGGACCGGGACGCCGAGGAAGGTCTTCATCGGCGGGTGATGAGCGGGGAAGCCCACCGAGGACGGATGGGCGGACATGTCCGCCAACCGGATCGGTTTGGGCTGTTCGAACAACAACCCCAGCACCCCGTGCCCGCGCGGCAGATCACCGATCAGCACGCGCGTGCGGTCATCGATGCCTTCGTAGACGAACTCCACCAGCTGGTGGGAGTTCTTGTCGGTCTCGCGGACACCGAGCGCACCGTAGCGGGCATCGACCAACTCGATCGCGGCGTGCACGATCGTGCGCAGCGTGTTGTCCAGGTCCAAGCCCGCGGTGACCACCAGCATCGCCTCGATGAGCCGGTCCATCTGGTCACGCACACCCACGATCTCCGCGATGCGCTCCTGGACCTCACCCAGCAGCTCCCGCAGCCGTGATTGGGCCAGGGCTCCGATGACGGGAGACCTGTCGTCGGAGCCGTCGTCGGCCGATGGACCTCGCATACCCAGCATTCTGGCACCCCCGCACCACCGCGATGGCGCGATACCCACCACCGCCTACGCCGGGGCGGCCGCCCAGCTGTCCGGCCCGAAGACTTCGTAGTGGATGTTCCCGGCGGCGACGCCCTTGCCCAGTAGCGCCTCGCGCATGCCGAGCATGAAAGGCAGTGGCCCGCAGAGGTATACGTGGGTGTTCTCGGCGATGGTGATCTCGCCGAGGTCGGCGCGGCCTTCCCGGAGTCCGTCTTCGGGGCGGCGGGCGCCGAGGTCCTCGTACCACCGGTGCATGATCGCCAACGGCAGCCGGTCGACGAGCTCGGCCAGCTCGGCGCGGTGGGCGTGGCTGGCGGGCGCGCGATCGGCGTGGATCACCGAGATCGAGCGCGGGTCGGCGGTGTCGGCGAGGTGGCTGAGCATGCCCATCATCGGGGTGCATCCGATACCCGCCGAGATCAGCAGCAGCGGCGCGTCGTCGTCTTGCAGGACGAGATCACCGAACGGGGTGGTGACGTCGAGCACGTCGCCTTCGAAGACGTTGCGGTACAAGAAGTTCGACACTTCACCGGCCGGGGCGACCGAGCCGTCCGGCAGAGTGTGCGCGTCGACCCGCTTGACGGTGATGCGCCAGTCCCCGCTCGACGGCGCCGAGGACAGGCTGTACTGACGGATCTGACGCGCACCGTCCGCAAGGTGAACGCCCACCGACAAGTACTGCCCCGGCGAAAAGGACGGCAGCGGCGCGCCATCGAGGGAGGTGAGCACGAAAGAGACCGCGTCGGCCGACTCGTGGCGACGCTCGCGCACACGCACCTGCCGCCACACGTCACCGTCGGCGACACCCGCGGCCCGGTACAGCCCGGCTTCCATCGCGATCAGCGTCTCGGCCATCAGCCAGTACACCTCGTCCCACGCCGCGGCGACCTCGGCGGTGACAGCGTCACCGAGAACCGCCACGATGGCCTCGAACAGATACTTGTGCACGATCTGGTACTGCGCGGGCTGAATTCCCAAGGAGGCGTGCTTGTTCGCGATCCGCGACAAGATCAGGTCGACACGAGCCTGATCGGGTTCCAGTTGCAGCGCGGCGAAGGCCGCGATGGCGCCGGCGAGCGCCTTCTGCTGCCCGCCCTGCTTCTGGTTGCCGCGATTGAACAGGTCGCGTTCGAGTTCGGGATGGGCGGCGAACATCTTGCGGTAGAACAGCGTCGTGATGTCCTCGATAGCGGCGCCCACCGCGGGCAGGGTGGCGCGGATGGTCTCCGTCGTGGTCGCCGAGAGCATGTCATTCTCCATTCGTCGCGGAAATCTCGGAGCTCGTCTCGCCCACCCGAGGTAGAGCGAGAAGTACTGTGCGCGTGGGAGTTCGGGTGAGGTCTTCGATGGTGAGGGCGTCGAGGGACTCGAAGAAGGCTTCCTGGGCACGGCGCAACGCCGAGCGCAGCAGGCAGCCCGCCCGCAGCGGACACGGATGGGCACCCTCGCATTCGACGACTTCACCCTCGCCTTCGAGACGACGCACCAGCCAGCCGACCGAAGCGGTGCGCCCGAGCTCGGTGATGGCCAGACCGCCGCTGCGCCCGCGGCGCGCGTCCACGACCCCGAGTTCGCCGAGCCGGGTGATCACTTTCGCCACGTGGGCGTAGGACACCGCCAGCTCGTCGGCGATCTCGCGACTACCGGGACGATCACCATCGCCGACCACCGCGAGTCGCATGACGACTCGCAGTCCGAGGTCGGTGAACCGGGTGAGTTGCATGCCCCGAACCTACGATAATTCGCATCCTGGATACCAATTTTGTGAGCGGGATAACCAGGGGGTCCCCGGCGCAGTGGTGCGAGTCGCACTCGTGTGCCGCCGGTCGGGTAGCGGGGTGATCGGGAGGGCGCGCAGCAGCCATAGTGCTTAGAGGATGGTCTTGCGCGGCTGTGGGTGACCAGAGCCGGGATGCCCCACCGCGAAGGACTTTGTGCCCGGATGGCCGTCAGCCCAGTGGCACGGCTTCGAGAGCATCGCGAAAGGTCGCGAGCGCGCCGGGTAGCTAGCCGGCCGGGTCAGCCCCGAGGTGTGGCGCCGGTCCGATCTCGCGGATCTTGTTCTCCGTGGATCGAAAGACCAAGGGCGGTCGGGAGTTCGGTCACGACGGCGAGCCCCGCGACGACGATCGCGGCTCCGACGACGAGCAGCGCGACCCGGAGGTCGAATGCGCCGGTCAGTGCGCCCGCGATCGCGGGACCAGCCATGAGCCCGGCACCGTAGGCGAGATTGAACAAGGTGTAGGCGCCGCCAAGGGCGGGTGGCTGGGTCTGCTGTCCTTGGAACCCGATCAGGGTCGTGCCCGGCGCCGAGAGCAACGCCGTCGCCGCTCCGAGCAGGATCATCGCGACGATCACCTGCCATCGCTGGGCGCCGAGGGCCAGCAGCGCCAAGCCCGCGGTGGCGACGAGGATGCCGGTGGTGACGAGCAAGCGGGCGTCGATCTTGCCGATCAGCGCACCGACGATCGGGTTGAGGGTGGCGCCGACGAGGACGGTCAGCCCGAACAACAGACCGATGCCCACCGGGCCGGTGTCGAAGGATCGGGTCAGGTGCAGCGGGAGCACCGGCTCGACCGCAGCGATCATCGCGGCGCTGATCAGCACCACCACGACGACCGGAATCGTGCCGGGTACCCGCAGCACCGCCAGCGGCCCGGTGGGATCGTCGGTCCCGACATGATCGACCCGGACGAACACCACGCGCGCGATACCGTCGACGACCGCGAGTCCAGCGGCGAGCAAGAACGGAACAACGGTGCCGAAGTGCTCGACCAGCAGCCCGCCGACCGGGGGCCCGGCGAGGATGCCGACGCTGATCATGCTCATCGCCGCGCCCATCACCGGTCCGCGTTTGGCCAACGGCACCGTGGCGGCGATCAGCGACAGGCTCGCCACCCATGCCATGCCCGCGGCCAACCCTTGCAGCGTGCGGCCGACGAGCAGCAACCAGAACGGCGCGCCGAACGCGAAAAGCACTGTGGCAGCGGCCAGCCCGAACAAGCCGATCAACAGCGGCATACGCGGACCGTGCCGGTCGACGAGCGCTCCGGCCACCGGTGTGGCCAACAGCATCGCGGCGGCGTAGCTGGCGAACAGCAACCCGGTCGCCGCCGGGCCGGCGTCCACGGTCGCCGACAACAGCGGCAATACCGGGATCGCCAGGCCGTAGATGAACATATCGGTGAACAAAGCAAGGCACGCGACGATCACCGCCGCGGTCGAAGAATTATCGCTCGGACGAGCAGACACTGAAGTTGCCTTCCTGCAACGCGACCCGCTTCCGGCGGGTCGCTCGAATCCGGCGCGCGGATGCGGCCGGATGGGTATGGGGTCCGGTCGGTTCAGGCCACCAGACCGTGGACGCAGGCGGTGGCCAGCCCGTGCGCGCCCGCGGCATCGGCGGGTAGCGACTCGGGTTGGGTCGCCGCGGTCATCGTCAATCCGTGGATCAGGGTCACGAGCGCGATCACCGCGACATCGGCGGTGACGCCGGGGCGAAAGGCCGTGTCGGTCAACGCCTCCCGGATCCCGTCCTCCCACGCCGACATCCCGCGCCGCTTGGCCGCCAGCCCCGCTTCGAGCGCGACCGCCTGGGGCGCCACGATCGTGGACACGATCGCCAACCGCCGGAACCGGTCGTCACCGGTCAACGCGAGCACATAACCGGACACGAATCCGACCAGCCGCTCCGCTCCCGGGATGTCGGCGGCGGCGAGCGCTCCCAACAACGGCGCGGCGGCATCGGCCCAGCCTTCGTCCAGCGCCGCCGTCAGCAACGACACCTTGTCGGGAAAGTGGTGATGAACAGCGCCGCGGGTCACCCCCGCCCGCGCTCCGACGCCGACGAATGTCGTTCGCTCCCAACCGAGCTCGGCGAACGACGCCAAGCCCGCCGCCAGAATGCTCGCCCGCGTCTCCCGTGCTTCGACCACCGATCGCTTCATGGGATACATGTAAGCATGTATGTATAACTTGTCAAGAGCTTCACCGCGTGGTCCCCGGTAGGCGCGGGTTGGCTGCTGTTTGTGGCGGTAGCGTCGGGAGGATGAGCAGCCTGGAGGTGGCAGTCGTCGGATACGGCTTGGCCGGTGCGGTGTTCCATGCGCCGCTGATCGCCGCGGAACCCCGGATGCGGGTGGCGGCGGTGGTCACCGGGTCGGCGGAACGCGCCGAGCAGGCCCGCCGCGCGCACGACGGGGTGCGGGTCCTCCCCGATGTCGACGCGCTGTTCGAGGACATCCGCGGCATCGACCTGGTGGTCGTCGCGACGCCCAACCGCACCCATGCGCCGCTGGCCGCGCGGGCGTTGGACGCGGGGATTCCGGTGGTGGTGGACAAGCCGTTCGCCGTCACCGTCGACGAGGCCGAGGCGGTGGTGGCGCACGCCGAACGGGCGGGTGTCGCGCTGTCGGTCTTCCAGAATCGGCGCTGGGACGGCGATTTCCGGACGGTCCGCGAGCTGGTCGAGAGCGGCGGGCTCGGCGCGGTGCGGCGCTTCGAGTCTCGGTTCGAGCGGTGGCGTCCGGTGCCGAAGGGCGGCTGGCGTGAGATCGGCACCGCCGCCGATGGCGCGGGAATTCTCTTCGATCTCGGCAGTCACCTGGTCGATCAGGCGCTGACGCTGTTCGGCCCGGTCCGCTCGGTGTACGGCGAGCTGGATCGTCGCCGCCCCGGCATCCAGACCGACGACGACGTCTTCCTCGCGCTGACCCACGAGAACGGTGTTCGCTCGCACCTGTGGATGAGCGCGGTTGCGCCCCAGCTCGGTCCGCGCTTCCGGGTGCTCGGCGCGGACGCCGGATACGTCACCTACGGTCTCGACCCGCAGGAAGACGCGTTGCGCGCGGGTCGCGACCCGCGCGAGGACGATTGGGGCACGGTCGAATCCGAGCGGTGGGGATTGCTCGGCGCCGAACCGGATCTCGCACCGCACCCGACGCTGGCGGGCGACTACCCGGCCTTCTACGCCGAGATGGCCGCCGCGATCCTGGACGGCGCGCCGGTCCCCGTCGACCCGCGCGACGCCGTCGCGGCGCTTCGGGTGCTCGCGGCGGCCCGCCGATCGGCCGAGTCCGGGACCGCGCGACTCCTCTGAACACCGCCGAGGGGCATTCGTCCCCGATGCGGTCGCGGCGCGCGACCGATAGGGTGCGGCGGTGAACACCGCCGAACTGGTCGACCGCGGCGCCTCCATCGCGGATCGACTCACCACCACGCAGACCCCACCACCTTGGCAATTGGTCGTCGTCACGGGGGTGGCGGCGCTGGTGCTCGTCGGCTACGGACCGCTGTGGCGGCTCACCCGCAACGTCGTCACCATCGCGCACGAGGGCGGGCACGCGTTGAGCGCGCTGCTCACCGGCCGCAGGCTCAACAGCATCACGCTGCACTCCGACACCTCGGGGCTGACCGTCTCCAGCGGAAAACCCTACGGCCCCGGCATGATTCTCACCGCCATGGCGGGCTACCCCGCGCCGCCGCTGCTCGGATTGGGTTTCGCCGCGCTGCTCGGCGCGGATCGCATCACGCTGATGCTGTGGACCTCCATCGCGCTGCTCGCCGCCGTGCTGATCAAGGTCCGCAACATCTACGGGCTTTTCACGGTCTTCGCGGTGGGCGCGACGGTGTTCGCTGTGTCCTGGTTCGGCACCGACACGGTGCAGGCCGCGTTCGCCTATCTCGCCGCGTGGTTCCTGCTGCTCGCCGGTCTTCGTCCGGTCATCGAGATGCAGCGCGGGCGAGTGCACCGCTGGCGACAGCCGGGGAACGTCGACTCCGATGCCGATCAGCTGGCCCGGCTCACCCACCTTCCCGGGCTGCTGTGGGTGCTGTTCTTCGGAATGGTCGCGGTCGCCGCGCTGGTCGTGGGCGGTGGGCTGATGCTGTCGGACGCGACGGGGATCTGTCTGCCGGTGGTGTCGGGGGAATGCGCGCCGCCCGCCGTGCGCTAGGCGGGCCGACCGCTGTCCAGGACCGCGATCGTCTCCCGGACCAGGTCCGCGGGCGCGCGGGTCGCGTCGACGACGATGCCGCGCTCGTCGGCGGCGAGCGGTTCCAGGGCGGCGAGCTGGGAGTCGAGCAGGCTCGGCGGCATGAAATGGTCGCGGCGCGTGGACATCCGGCGGGCCAGCTCCTCGCGGGTCGCCGTCAGGTGCAGGAACAGAACGTCGGGCGCGGCCGCCCGCATCCGATCCCGATAATCGCGCTTCAGCGCCGAGCAGCTGACTACGCCGCCGCGGCCCGACTGTTCGGCCAGCCAGGCGGCGATGCGGTCCAGCCAGGGGGCGCGGTCGACGTCGGTGAGCGGTTCGCCCGCCCGCATCTTGGCGACGTTGGCGGGCGGGTGGAAGTCGTCGCCCTCGGCGAACTCGACGCGCAACGCGTGCGCGAGCCGGTCACCGACGGTCGACTTGCCGGATCCGGCGACGCCCATGACGACGACGCGCGGGGCTCGGGCTTCGGTCACGGATGTCCTCCTCGACGACGCGGCGGCTCGCAGCCGACCCTAGTGGCATCGACCACTCCCGGGGGTCCGCGGTCCGAGGCGCGCACATGCCTCGGGCACGATGGATGTCATGAAACTGCGCATCTTCACCGAGCCGCAGCAGGGCGCGGACTACGACACCCTGCTGAACGTCGCGAAAGCTGCGGAGGACTTGGAGTTCGACGCGTTCTTCCGCTCCGACCACTATCTGGCGATGGGCGACTCCGACGGTCTGCCCGGTCCCACCGACGCCTGGATCACCCTCGCCGGTCTGGCCAGGGAGACCCGCCGGATCCGCCTCGGCACGCTGGTCACCGCGGCCACCTTCCGGCTGCCCGGCCCGCTGGCGATCCAGGTCGCGCAGGTGGATCAGATGTCCGGCGGCCGAGTCGAGCTCGGGCTCGGCAGCGGCTGGTTCGCCGAGGAACACGCCGCCTACGGCATCCCGTTCCCGTCGGACAAGTTCGCGCGCTTCGAAGAACAGCTCGCGATCGTCACCGGTCTCTGGGCGACCAAGCCCGGTGACACTTTCAGCTTCGAGGGCAAGCACTACCAGCTCACCGACTCCCCCGCGCTGCCCAAGCCGGTGCAGGATCCGGTGCCGGTGCTCATCGGCGGCCACGGCGCCACCCGCACGCCGCGGCTGGCCGCCCAGTACGCGAGCGAGTTCAACATGCCGTTCGCCTCGCTGGAGGACAGCGCCCGCCAGTTCGAGCGGGTCCGCGCCGCGGCGGAGACCTACGGGCGGCGCGCCGACGAGCTGGTGTATTCCAACGCGCTGGTTGTCTGCGTCGGCGCGAGCGATGCCGAGGTGGCCCGCCGCGCCGCGGCCATCGGCCGCGAGGTGGACGAGCTGAAGACCAACGGTCTGGCGGGCTCGCCCGACGAGGTGGTCGACAAGATCGGCCGCTACGCCGAGATCGGCGCGGGCCGAATCTATCTACAGATCCTGGATCTCGACGACCTGGCGCACCTGGAACTCATCGCGGACAAGGTCAAGTCCCAGCTCTGATACCCGCGCGGCGCGGCTGCCCGTCGAAATGGGGTTGCCGCGCCGTTCGGGTTGCCGGGTGACGGTCGGTAGCCTTTCGATGTTCGACCATTCGAAGGGAACCGACTTCGCGATGCAACCGCTCGGCATGGACGATCCGCGACGGATCGGCGACTACCGGCTCCTCGGCGTGCTCGGCGCAGGTGGAATGGGCCGGGTCTATCTCGGGCGCAACGCGGGCGGGCGCACCGTCGCGGTGAAGGTGATCCGACCGGATCTGGTGGGCGGCGACGAATTCCGCACCCGGTTCCGGCGCGAGGTCGCGGCGGCACGGCGGGTCGGCGGACAGTTCACCGCACCGGTGCTCGACGCCGACGTGGACGCCGACCCGCCCTGGCTGGCAACGGGATACGTCGCGGGGTTCGCGCTGTCGGAGGCGGTGGAACGGTTCGGCACTTTCACCGAGCCCACTCTGCTGGTGCTGGCCCGCGGCCTGGCCGAAGCGCTGATCGCGGTGCACGAGGCCGGGGTGGTCCATCGCGATCTGAAGCCTTCCAACGTGCTGCTCGCGGTGGACGGGCCGAAGGTGATCGATTTCGGTATCGCGCGCGCCGTCGAGGACACCGCGCTCACCACCACCGGAAAGGTCATCGGCTCACCGGGTTTCATGTGCCCGGAGCAGGTGACCGGCGAACCGGTCGGTCCGGCGAGCGATGTCTTCGCGCTCGGCGGCGTGCTGGCCTTCGCGGCCGCCGGACACGGGCCGTTCGGCACGGGCGAGACGGTGCACATGCTGTGGCGCATCGTGTACGAGGACCCGCGGCTCGACGCCGTGCCGGAGCGGGTCCGGCCGCTCGTCGCGGCTTGCCTCACAAAGGATCCCGCCGCCCGGCCGACGCCCCGGCAGCTGCTGGACGAATTGGCCGCGCTCGGTGTGCCGGAGCGGGCCGGGTGGTTGCCTCCTCCGGTGCTGGAAGAGGTGAGCGTGCGCGCGGTGCGGTTGCTCGATCTGGATTCCGGGCCGGTGCAGTTGGGTGAGTGGTCGCAGACCGCACTGTCGTCGGAAGGCGGGCAAGGTTTCGGCGGCTGGCGGCAAGGGGATTCGGTCGTGCGCGGGGATGCGTCGTCGGCCGGCTCGTATCCGCAAGCCCCTGGGAGTCGACAGCCTTGGCAGTATTCCGGACCGAGCGACGCCGCTCCTGCGCAGTGGCAGCACCCGGCGACGCCTGCGCCGCAGTGGCAGCGCATGGATTCGTCACCGCATCGAGTGCACGGGGATCACGCGGAATCTCGGTCGCACCAAGGTTGGCAGCACGCCGCCTCACGACCGGGGCCCGCTCCGGCACAGAGTTCGATTCCGCACCGGCAGCACACGGGCGCCAATTCGGGAGGCGCGCGGGTTAGCCGCCGCGGTCCACTGCTGGCCGGACTGTTGGTGGTTTGCGTGGTGGTCGCGATCGGCGCGTTCGTCATCGGTGGTCAGCTGCGCGGGAACTCCGACACCGGCGGTGGCGGCACGACCACGGTCGCAAGCGGAACCACCGAGGCGGGGGCCTCCGTATCGAATGTGCCCACGGCCTTCGTCGGCGCCTGGCGCGGCAGCGCCGCGGACGGCCTCATCACCTTCGACATCGAATTGACCATCAAGGAAGGCGAAGTCGGCGCGGAGGTCGCCACCTCGTCGAACACCGGCAAGGTGTCCCGGCAGCGCTGCGGGCGGATCGAACGACTCACCGCCGCCACCGAAACTCAGCTCACCTTCGTCGCGCGGCTCAGCGCCGACAGTCCCACCGACTGCGTCGACGACGGCTCCACCTCGACGGTGCGGCTGCAATCGGACGGTTCGCTGTCCTACAGCACGCCCGGCGTGTTCGGCGGCACCATCGCGGGCACGCTGCACAAGGGCTGACGCAATCCGCTTCGGTGGGCTGTTTCGGTTAGGCTTTGGGCTGCTCCAGCTTTGACGGAGGACGAATGAATTCGCCGAGCACGCGTGTCGTCGACCGGATCGTTCCCTTGCGCGCCTTGGTGTTCGCGCTGGCGCTCGTCGCCGCATTGGTGGCGGGCCTGCCAACGCCGTCGGCCGCGCACGCGAACCCGCTCGACACCGCCTGCGGCACACCGTTGTCCGCCGACGCGATCGACACCATCATCGAACTCTCCGAAACGACCGCGTTTACCGGTACGTCCATGCAACGGCTGGAAGCGGCGGTCGACAACCATCACCGCATCGCCGAGATCCTCGTCGAGCACGGGGACCGGCGCGGACTGCTCGCGCTGGGACTCGACATCGTCGAGCAGTCCGCGGTGATGCCGCTGCAACGCGACCCCGCCGCCTTCGACGATCGCGAGTGGGCGCACAACATCAGCCTCGACCTGCTGTCCCGCTTCCTGCGCGCCGTACACGCCGAATTCACCGGCGCCGCAGCGGAACCGCAGTGGGCGCACTACTTCGCGCTGACCAAGCAGTGCCACCTGTCCGCGGCCCGGGTGGCGATGGCGGGCTACAACGCCCACCTCACCGTCGACCTCTCACTCTCCGTCGCCGCGGTGCGCGGCACCACCGCCAACGGCCCCGACTACTTCCGCATCGTCGACGCGATCGCGACGAACGGCTTCCTCCTCGTCGACGCCACCAAAGCGACCTACGGCGGCGACCTCGGCCCACTCTGGCGCTTCTACTTCCTCGGCGAAGGTCTCGACGCCGTGCTCGGCGCGGGCGTGGCGACCGTCCCCCTTCTTCGCCTCGCCGACGCCGGCGCCAACGTCGTCATCTTCGGCAACGGCCTCGCCCTCCAAGACCCCGCCCTCGCCCCCACCGTCCGCACCGAGATGGACCTCCTCTGGCGCACCGCCGACACCGCCTTCGAAGTCCTCGCTGCCCTCAACGCCCTTTGACCAGATTGAAAGCCGGTCTCGTACAAGGTCCACACACTTCGCGGTGGTTACCGAGCAGTGCGGCGAATCCGTCGGCTACCGCGACGGGGCCGTGGTCGGCGCAGAGTCCCAACGGCGGAGCGCACCGGGATCGGCGGCGAACTCGTCGACCGTCGACAGCGCACGTCCCTCGAGGAGATCCAGCTCGAACGAGCCGGGTTCCACCCCGGCCAGAGTCGAAATCATCTGGCGGGCAATCCGCTTGATGGACGACTTCTCGGTGACCAGGGTCCAGCGGTCCAGAGCAGGAACATGCACGATCCAGCGGGTGCCGCAGCAGTGCACCTTGACCAGGTAGCTGCGCATGAGTCCTCCTCGACCACTTGGGCGTTTCCAGTTGGATCGCATCCGTGCGGGTCGGATCGCCCGGCACCCTGCTTCCACAGGACGTTAGACACCTCGCAGGCAGCGAGACCAGGAGTGTGCTCGAGTTTGCAAAAATTCGGTTTTCGCTGGACAGCGCGCTTCACCGGGTGGATCGTGAACCACGCATGAGAAGACTCGTGCACAGAACTGAGCAGGGGGTCGACACAATGCGCCTACAGTTCCTCGGCAAAGGCGGATCGGACAGCGGGGGTTGTCCGTCCTTGTTCGCGACGGACCGGGAGTCATATCTCGTGCAGGGATGGCAGACGAACCAGGACGGCACCGTCGAAATCCCGCATCTGTTGCCCGGTTTCGCGCAGCCGGACACGTTCATCGGTGCGACCATGACCGACACTGGGCGGGGCACGTTCCTCCTCTCCGGCAGGCCGATCACCGAGACCGAGACGCTGGCCCAACTCGACCTGGCCGAGGACGAGACGGCCATCGAGGTGCCCAAGCTGGGAAGGACGTTCTACGGTGCGACTGCGGCCCACAGATGAACCGGAGCTGTGGCAGAAACTGTTCCGCGAGGTCGAGCGGGACGCGTTCCATCTGGAGGTCCGGGACACGTACGCCGTGCCGGACGAGTCCGAGAGGTTGCGCCGGTTTCTCGACGGCGAGCCGCCGGTGGATCCGCGTACTCCGTGGCAGGACCTCATGCGGGAAACCACCGGCCGCGGCGTCTCGGTGAGCCGGGTCCGTGTCGTCACCGTCCCGCACTCGGAGTATCAGCGTTGGCTGTTGTCGGTGACCGTGCACAATGTCGATGCGGGGGAAGACATTCGGTACCTCCCCCGCCACGTCGCCGGAGAAGTGCCCCCGGATGATTGGTGGCTGATGGATGGCGAACGCGTCGTCTACAACCTGACGGACGCGGCAGGAGCGCCGGCCGGTCTCGGCGTGACCACCGATCCGCGGATCGTCGAGTACTGCCAAGGCGTGCGTAGGCGACTGTGGGCGCAAGCGATCCCGTACCAGGAGTATGCCGACCGGTGACGAACAGCGTGCACGACGCGCGGGAAGCTCTCGGAGCGCGGCTTCGGGAGCTTCGCCGTACAGCGGGGCTCACCAACCGGCGGCTCGCGACCCTGTCCGGGTGGCACGAGTCCAAGGTTTCCAAGATCGAGTTCGGCCGGATCAGCCCGTCCGACGACGACATCCGTGCCTACTGCCAGTTCTGCGACGCCGCTGATCAACTCCCGGATCTGCTGGCCACCCTGCACGACATCGACGTCGCCTATCTCGAGTGGCGCAAGATTCTCAGCACCGGAACCAAGCGGCGACAGCACGCGGCGGTGAGGATGGCGGAGGCGTCTCGAATGATGCGCATCTTCCAGCCGCACATCGTCCCCGGCATCTTGCAGACCGCGGAGTACGCCGAGGCCGTATTGAGCAAATACATCGACTTCTTCCGTGTCCCGGACGATCTCGACGAAGGCGTATCCAAGCGCCTGGAGCGACAGCAGCTTCTGTACAAGGGAGACCGCCGGTTCCACATCCTCGTCGCCGAGCAGGCGTTGTCGACCACGGTCGGCGGTGATTCGGTGATGGTCGGCCAGTTGGACCGGCTTTCGGCGGTCATCGGCCTGCCTCGCGTGCTGCTCGGCATCATCCCGGCGAACGCCGAATTGCCCATGCAGGTGACGAATTTCGTCATGTTCGACGAGCGAATGGTGCTGGCGGAGGCGATTACCGCGGAGTTGACGATCACGCAGCCGCGCGAGATCGCGATCTACGCCCGGATGTTCGCGGAGCTGGCCGCACTGTCGGTGACCGGCGAAGGGGCGCGACGGTTGATCTACGGCGCGCTGGAAAAGCGGCAGGCTCGGCTCTAGCCTCTGCGCGAGACTACAGAGTACGGCTCTTCGATCCCGCGTGGCGTAACGGGCGTCGCCGCGAGGTCGGGGCAGGATGAGGGCGGCGTTCTCCGAGCGGTCCTGGCTCGGGGGCGACGCGCATCAGCGGAGAATGGACTCGATTCGGTGGGTGATGGTCGACGACCATGCCCACCGGGCGGACAGGGAGCAACGAGTGATGGGACCTGTGCGAACGAATCGGCGGACGGCGGTCTGCGCCGCGCTGCTCGTCTTGGCGGCGGTGAGCGGGTGTGGAGGGGAGCGTTCCGAAACGGACCGGGGGTCTTCGCCGGTCGTCACGACCACCGTCGCGAGCAGTCCGTCGGGGGTGCCCGATCTCGCCGCTCCCGAGGAAGTGGCGCAAGGGATCGACGTCCCGTGGGGGCTGGCATTTCTGCCCGACGGCGCCGCGCTGGTCGCCGAGCGCGACACCGCGAAGATCATGCGGGTGGTTCCCGGCCGGGCGCCGGAAGAGGTGTACGAGGTGCCCGGCGTTGTCGCGCGCGGAGAAGGCGGTCTGCTCGGCCTCGCAGTGTCGCCGCGGTACTCCGAGGACCGTTACGTCTACGCCTATTTCACCGCGGACACGGACAACCGGATCGTGCGCTTCCGGCTCGACGGTGCACCGGAGGTCGTCTTCGAGGGAATCGCGAAGGCGGGCAACCACAATGGTGGGCGGATCGCGTTCGGCCCAGACGGCATGCTGTACGTCGGCACCGGCGACGCGGCGCGCAGCGCGCTGTCGCAGGATCCCGCCTCGCCGAACGGCAAGATTCTGCGTCTGACGCCCGAAGGCGAACCGGCGCCGGGCAATCCGAACCCGGGCTCACCGGTCTACAGCCTCGGTCACCGCAACGTGCAGGGCCTCGCCTGGGATCGCGCGGGACGGTTGTTCGCCGCCGAGTTCGGCCAGAATCGTTTGGACGAGGTCAATCTCATCGAACCGAACCGCAATTACGGCTGGCCCGCGGTCGAGGGTGGTGGCGGCGCGGGACGCGGCTACGTCGACCCTGTGGTCACCTGGACCACGGCGGAGGCGTCCCCGTCCGGTATCGCGATCGCGGGCGAGACCCTGTACGCCGCGGCGCTGCGCGGCGAAAGGCTGTGGACCGTGCCGCTGGTGAACGGCTCGGTCGGCGAGCCGCGCGCGATGTTCGAGGAGCGCTACGGCCGACTGCGCACCGTCGAGGTCGCCGCGGACGGAGCGCTGTGGATGACCACCTCGAACACCGACGGCCGCGGCGACGCGCGCGGAGGCGACGATCGCATCCTGCGCTTCCCCGCTCGCTGAATTCAGTCGTTGCCCGGCAACGGAATTCGCAACCCCTCGGCGTCCGCTATGGACCGCGCACGCTCGTACCCCGCGTCCACGTGCCGCAGCACACCCATCGCCGGATCGTTGGTGAGCACCCGCTCGAGCTTCTGTGCGGCCAGCTCGGTGCCGTCCGCCACGCACACCTGCCCGGCGTGGATCGACCGGCCGATGCCGACGCCGCCGCCGTGGTGGATGGACACCCAGCTGGCGCCGGAGGCGGTGTTCACCAACGCGTTCAGCAGCGGCCAGTCCGCGATGGCGTCGGAACCGTCCGACATCGCCTCGGTTTCGCGATAGGGCGAGGCGACGCTGCCCGCGTCGAGATGGTCGCGCCCGATCACGATCGGTGCGCTCAACTCACCGGCGGCCACCATCTCGTTGAACCGCAGACCCGCACGGTGCCGCTCGCCATAGCCGAGCCAGCAGATCCGCGCGGGCAGCCCTTGGAACGCGACGCGTTCACCGGCCAGGGCGATCCACCGGCGCAGGGATTCGTTGTGCGGGAACAGATCCAGGATCGCGCGATCGGTGGCGGCGATGTCGGCGGGATCGCCGGACAGCGCGGCCCAGCGGAACGGCCCCTTGCCCGCGCAGAACAGCGGCCGAATGTAGGCGGGCACGAAACCCGGGTAGTCGAAGGCTCTGGCGCAGCCCCCGAGCCGCGCCTCGCCGCGCAGCGAGTTGCCGTAGTCGAAGACCTCCGCGCCCCGGTCCAGGAAGCGCACCATGGCGTCGACGTGTTCGACCATGGATTCCCTTGCGCGCTCGGTGAATTCGTCCGGCTTGCGGGCCGCGTAACCGGGCCAGTCGGCCAGCTCGACTCCGCGGGGCAGGTAGGACAACGGATCGTGCGCCGAGGTCTGGTCGGTGACGATGTCGGCGGGCAGGTCCGCCGCGGCCAGGCGCGGCAGCACCTCCGCCGCGTTGCCGATCAGCCCGACGGACAACGCCTTTCGCTGCGAGCGGGCCGCCGTCACCCGGCGGATCGCGTCGTCGACATCGTCCGCGATCTCGTCCAGGTAGCGGTCCTTCAGCCGCCGCCGCGCCCGCGCTGGATCGCATTCGACGATCAATGCCGCACCGCCGTTCATGGTGACGGCCAGCGGTTGCGCGCCGCCCATTCCGCCGAGGCCGGCGCTGAGCGTCAGCGTGCCCGCGAGCGTGCCGCCGAACCGCTTGTCAGCGATGGCGGCGAAGGTTTCGTAGGTGCCCTGCAAGATGCCCTGGGTACCGATGTAGATCCAGGAACCGGCCGTCATCTGCCCGTACATGGTCAGCCCCAGCGCCTCGAGCCTGCGGAATTCCGGCCAGGTCGCCCAGTCCCCCACCAGGTTCGAGTTGGCGATCAGCACCCGGGGCGCCCATTCGTGCGTGCGCACTACCCCGACCGGCTTGCCCGACTGGACCAGCAGCGTCTCGTCGGGCGCGAGGGTGGTCAGGGTGCGGGTGATGGCGTCGAAACTGGCCCAGTCCCTGGCCGCCTTCCCGGTGCCGCCGTAGACGACCAGGTCTTGCGGGCGTTCGGCGACCTCGGGGTCGAGGTTGTTGTGCAGCATGCGCAGCGCGGCCTCGGTCTGCCAGGTGCGGGCCGTCAGGCGGGTGCCGCGCGCCGCCCGCACGGTCTGGTGCTCTGTCGTCATCACTGCCTCCGTTCGCCGGGCGCCGGGTCCGCGGCCACCTGCGGTGCGACCGCCCGCAGCAGCGCACCCTCGCGGATCAAGTCCGCGGCGGCCGCGATCTCGGGAGCCAGATGCCGGTCCGGGCCCGGCCCCTCGACTCTGGTGCGCAACAGCGCGACGGCGGCGGCGGTGGCGGGCGCCGGGCGCAGCGGGGCGCGCAGATCGAGGGCGCGGGCCGCGGTGAGGTACTCGACCGCGAGGACGGTGGTCAGCCCGTTCACCGCGACGCGCAACTTGCGTCCGGCCGACCAGCCCATCGACACGTGGTCCTCCTGCATGGCGCTGCTCGGGATGGAATCCACCGAGGCGGGCACGGCGATCCGCTTCAGTTCGGCGACCACGGCCGCCTGGGTGTACTGGGCGATCATGTGCCCGGAGTCGACGCCGGGGTCTGCGGCGAGGAACGCCGGAAGTCCATGGGAGCGAGCGACATCCAGCATGCGATCGGTGCGGCGTTCGGCCATGCTCGCGACGTCGGCGACCGGAATGGCCAGGAAGTCGAGCACGTAGGCCAAGGGCGCGCCGTGGAAATTGCCGTTGGATTCCAGGCGGCCGTCGGCCAGCACGACCGGATTGTCGATGGTGGCGGCGAGTTCTCGGTCGGCCACCGTCTCCGCGTGCGCGACGGTGTCACGGGCCGCGCCGTGCACCTGCGGCGCGCAGCGCAGCGAATAGGCGTCCTGCACCCGATGGCATTCCCGGTGACTGGCCACGATCTCGGAACCGGCGAGCGCGGCCCGCATGCGCGCCGCCGCGTACGCCTGACCCGGATGGGGGCGCAGCGCTTGCAGGTCGCCCGCGAAGACGCGATCGGTGCCGAGCAGCGCCTCCACGCTCATCGCGGCGGTGATATCGGCGACGTCGAGCAGTCGGTGCAGGTCGGCCAGCGCGAGCACCAGCATGCCGAGCATGCCGTCGGTGCCGTTGGTGAGGGCGAGTCCTTCCTTCTCCGCCAGGATGACGGGCGTTATTCCGTTGTCGTGCAACGCTTTTTCCGCGTCCACCAGGTTTCCCTCGGCATCGGTCACGGTGCCTTCGCCCATCAGCGTGAGCGCGACGGCGGCCAGTGGCGCGAGATCGCCGGAGCAGCCGAGCGAGCCGAACTCGTGCACCACGGGCGTGATGCCCGCATTGAGCAGGGCGGCCAGCGTGTGCGCGGTCTCCGGATGGGCTCCGGTGTGGCCGGAGGCCAGGGTGCGCAGCCGCAGCACCATCTGCGCGCGCACCACCTCCCGTTCGACCGCGTCGCCCGCGCCCGCCGCGTGGGAGCGGATCAGCGATCGCTGCAACGCGGCGCGGCGCGACGGGGGGATGGGGCGGATCGCCAGCGCACCGAATCCGGTGGACACGCCGTAGGTCGGGGTCGACGCCTCGGCCAAGGCGTCGACGTGCTGACGGGCGGCGATCAGCCGCCGTTCGGCGGCCGCGCTCAGGCTCACCCGAGCGCCGTCGCGCGCGACCGCGACGACCTGCGCCCTGGTCAGCGGCCCGTCGATCACCACGGTCGGCAGCTGCGCGATATCCGGCATGGTTTCCATTCCACAACCGCGACGGCCGGTGGAGAATGAGGCCACGCCGGATTCGGTCTGATATCCCAGACAAGCCGAGGAGGCACCGTGGGCGCGAGCAGCGACATTCCCGCACTGCGCCGCGGGCTCGCGGTGCTTCGGCTACTCGCGGGCAGACCCGGTCCGGTGTCGGCGGCCGCCATCGCGCGCGAGCTCGGGTTGCCCCGCTCGTCCACCTATCACCTGCTCGCCGAGCTCGCCCAGGCCCGCTTCGTCACGCACCTGCCCGCCGAGCGCCGTTACGGACTCGGCATCGCCGCGTTCGAGCTCGGCGCCGCCTATCTCCGGCACGATCCGCTGGAGCGCCTCGCCGGTCCGCTGCTGCGCGAACTCGTCGAGCAGGTCGGGCACAACGCGCATCTGGGCGTGCTACACGGCAACGAGCTGTTGTACCTCGTCAAGGAGCGCCCGGCACGGCCGGAAACCCTGGTCACCGACGTCGGGGTCCGGCTGCCCGCGCACCTGACCGCCTCGGGTCGCGCCATCCTCGCGCACCTGCCCGCCGCGCACGTGCGCGCCCTCTTCCCCACCGCCGCGTCCTTCGTGACCCGCACCGACCGCGGTCCGGCCGGTCTCGCCGCGTTGCGCCGTGTCCTCGCCGAGGAACGCCGTCGCGGCTGGGCCTGCGAGGACGGCCACGTCACCCCCGGCTTCGCCTCCGTCGCCTACCCCGTCTTCGATCACGATCACCACCCCATCGCCGCCGTCAGCGTGACCCTTCGCCACCGGTGCGCCCGGCGCCCCTGCGACGCCGACTGGACCGCGCTGGCCGCCCGCGTCCGCGCCACCGCCGACACCCTGACCCGCCGAATCGGCGGCCGCACCGAATAGCCCGCGTCATCGTCGGCCGTGCACGGCCGTCGGCACGATCGTAGCGAAGAGAGCCAGCGTCTCGCGGACGAATTCACCTCGGGGGCAACCCAGTTCGCGCAGTGCGGGACCGTGGTCGTGGACGACGACGAGGGTCGCTCCGACCAGCACGGTCCACCAGAAGGCGCGCACCGCGAGGCGAGTCGGCAGACGCGCGTCCGCGAATGCCGCGCGCAGCCGCTGGGTGTGGAAGGGCACGTGCCGACGTTCGTCGTCCAGGATCAGCGTGGCGACGCGGGTGGTGAGCGGATCGTCGGATCCGTCGCGCAGCGCCCGGTAGTACTGCACCGCGACGACTTCGGCGACCATCAGCACCATCAGTTCCAAACGCAGACCCAGCGCTCGGCGCAGCCGCACGAACACGGCGTCGGTCCAGTGGTGCGCGATGGTCGGTCGGCCCGCAGCACGCAGCAGGTGGGCGAGCAGCCGGGCGTGGTTGCGTTCCTCCTCGACGAACAACCGGACCGCCGCGGTGTACACCGGATCACCGGCGCGTTCGGCTTTCGCGACCAGGTCCGCCCCGTCCCCGCTCTCGCCGACCTGGAATCGCTGCACACTGCGCACGATCGCGGGATGTAGGCGGGCGCCGCGACTCCAGTCCGGGTCGCCCGCCGCCGCTCTCGCGCGCGCCTTGGCCTCGAATTCCCCCACCCACCGGACGAATTCGTTCGTTCCGAGCTGTTCGATCACCATGCAGGCAACCTTACGAACGAGTTGCGCCGATTCCCGGTCGAGCCGGTGGAGATTCGGTGTGGATGCCGAGCGTCACGGCTTGCGGCCGACGCCGCCCCACGCCGAGGCGCCGCGCACGCCCTCGGCGGCGGCGTCGGTGCGCCAGTGGTTGATCGGCACCACGCCGGGATCGACGAGCTCCAGACCGTCGAAAATGCCGGTGATCTCGGCGGAGCTGCGCGGGAAGTACGGCACCCCACCGGTTTTGGCGTAGTTCTCGCACATCCGCACGTACGCCTTGTCGTCGGTGGCTCCGTCGCAGAGCGCGAGGTAGCTGCCCGAGGGCACACCGTCCATCATGGTGTTCACCACGCGCCGCACCTGGTCGTAGCTGCGCGCGTGCCCGAGCACGCCGATGTACATGATCGCGATCGGCTTGCTGAAGTTCAGCACGTGACGCGCGTCGGCCAGGATCGCCTCGGGGTCGTTGAAATCGGCCTCGAGATAAGTGGTCACGCCCTCGTCGGTGGTGTTGACCAGCAGCGCCCTGGCGTGCGCGAGGACGAGCGGATCGTTGTCCACGTAGACGATCCTGGAGTCGGGGGCAGCGGACTGTGCCACTTCGTGCGTGTTCTGCATGATGGGCAGCCCGGTGCCGATGTCGAGGAACTGACGGACGCCTGCTTCCGCCGCCAGATACCGCACCACCCGGATCAGGAACTGCCTCGATTGCATCGCCAGCGTCCTGATCTCGGGATACCCCGCGACACCGGCTTCGCCGGCTAGCCGATCCGCCTCGTAGTAGTCGCGGCCACCCAGCCAGTAGTTCCAGATTCGCGCCGAATGCGGGACGTCGGTACGGATGGGGCGCTTGTCTGCCATGGTGGCTCCTGAGCAAAAAACGGCTGCGTCGCGGTGACTGTACAGCCGATGGTGTTGCGGTATCCGATGGTTCGCTGATGTGCGGCCGGGACCGGTGATCGCGGGCAGCTGGGCGAGGGTCGCTGGAAAATATCCGGCGGACGCGCCCGGGCGTGTCACGACTCGAGGACGGCCCGCGCGGCATTGTGCCCGGGGATGCCGCTGACGCCGCCGCCGCGCACCGCGCCCGAGCCGCACAGAAACACGTTGTGCACCCCGGTCGCGACGCCCCAGCGTCCGGCCGGATCCGTCGCGCTCTCGTCCTCCCGATAGGGAAAAGCCAGATCGCGGTGGAAGATATGGCCGCCGGGCAGCCCGACCTCGCGCTCCAGATCGAGCGGGGACTTCACCTCCAGGCAGGGCGCGCCGTCGGCGTCCTGCGCCAGGCACTCGGCGATGGGCTCGGCCAGCACCCGGTCCAGTTGCGCGAGCACGCTTTTCGCCGCGGCGGCACGGGCAGCATCCGGATTGTCATGGAAAAGCCGTGCGGGAGTGTGCAATCCGAAGAGCGTGAGCGTGTGCATGCCGCGGGCCGCGATGTCGGCGGACAGGATCGACGGGTCGGTCAGGGTATGGCAGTAGATCTCCGATGGCGGCGCCGATGGCATCCGCCCGGCCTCCGCTTCACGGTAGGACTTCTCCAGTCCCGCATACGATTCGGCGATGTGGAAGGTACCGGCGAAGGCCTCGGTGGGATCGACCGCGGTGTCCCGTAGGCGCGGCAGTCGCCGCAGCACCATGTTCACTTTCATTTGGGAGCCTTCGGGTTTCGGCTCTTCCGGTGCGCCGAGCAGGCGCGCCAGCTCGTGCGGCGCGGCGTTCACCAGGACGTGCCGCGCGCCGACCGCACCGCCCTCGTAGCGCACCTCCGCGGCGACGCCGTCGCTGTCGACGCCGGTCACCGCGCAGTTCGTGACCAGTTCGGCGCCCGCGGCGCGCGCCGCGTCCGCCAGCGCGTCGGTGAGCGCGCCCATGCCGCCCACCGGCACATCCCAGTCGCCGGTGCCACCGCCGATCACGTGGTAGAGGAAGCAGCGGTTCTGCCGCAGCGAGGGGTCGTGCGCGTGGGCGAAGGTGCCGATCAGCGCGTCGGTGAACACCACGCCGCGCACGGTGTCGTCGGTGAAGGTCGCCTCGATCGTCTCGCCGAGCGGCCGTTCGAAGACCGCGTCCCACAGCGCGTCGTCCGCGACGACGCGCCGCAGTTCGGTCCGGGTCGGCAGCGGTTCGGTCAGGGTGGGAAACACCCGCCGCGCCATCCGTCCAGTGCTCGTGTAGAACCGCTGCCACGCCTCGAAATCGCGGTCGGAGCCGGTGAGACGTTCGAAGCTCGCCCTGGTGCGCGCCTCGGATCCGGTGTCGACGAGCAGCCCCCCGTCGCCCACCGGCGTATAGGAGGAGATCCGCCTGCGGCGGGTCTGGAACCGCAGGCCCAGATCGCGCACGATGCTCGCGGGCAGCAGGCTGACCAAATACGAATACCGGGATACCCGAGCGTCGACACCGGGGAACGGGCGTTCCGACACCGCCGCGCCGCCCGTGTGCGACTGCCGCTCGAGCAACAGCACCGAGCGGCCTGCTCGCGCCAGGTACGCGGCGGCGACCAAGCCGTTGTGGCCGCCGCCGACGATCACGACATCGTAGGAAGAGCGCGTCGGTGTCATCCGTCCTCGATACCACGGCCGCGCCGCGAGCAGCCGCCCCGACGCGCCGCCGGGGCGCTCCTCACGGGTTCCCGCGGACCCGGGCGCAGCGTCGCCCAGCGGCAGATTAGCAGCCCCTACCGACAACTTCATCGATACCGAAACCGGTTGCGGGACAGAGGTTGTCGCTGTTCACAAGATCGACAAGCGGGCCCCGAACTTGTCGGTGGGTTCGCGTAGGTTTTCGGTCATGGAGAGAAACGGGAGGGAACGCGATGGACTCGGGTGACCGCGAGTGGGAGCGGGCGGCGGTGGTGCAGACGCTGCCCGTCGTGGCGCCGCGCAAACTGGCCAAGGTGCCCTTCGTCGAGATGGCGGACGGGCGGTTGCAGGGCGTGGTGTCGAGCGGATCGGATATCGCGCGGGTGTACGTCTCGTCGGTGTCGGCGAAGACGCACGGACTCAGCTGTAGCACCAACAACAATCGGCCGTGCGGCGGACTGCGCGGACCCTTTCCGTGCAAGCACATCGACGCGCTGCTGGACGAGGCTGTGGTGCAGTACGGCGCCGGGCAGGTGGCCCGCTACCTGGGCTTGGAGATCGCCGAGGGCGCGAGCCTGCGCGCCGCGCTGAACTGCGCGCACGAACCCGCGCCCGCCGCCGTCGTATTCAGCCGCTTCCTGCGCCATCTCGCGTATCTGGAGCTGCCCGGCGCCACGGCGCCGATTCCCGAGTTGCAGTGGTTTCCCGCGACGGGGGTGAGCCGCTGATGCTCGGCGTGCATTTGGCCGAACTGCTCGAGCCGCCGGCGGGTGTGCCGGAAACGCTCGATGTGGTGACCGGATTCGACACCGCGCTGGTGCACGGATTCGCGCGGCTCACCGACGAACACACGGCCGCGCTGGCGAGCCTCGCCGCCGCGCTCGGCGGATCCCCGCTCGGACCGTCGATCGCCGAGGCGGTCGCGAAACTCGGCGCGGGCTCGATCGGTCCCGAGGAGCTGTCCGCGCTGGCGGGCGGACGCGCCGCGTTGCTCGGCGCCGTACACGACGCGGTGCTGGACCGGGTGGACACCGCGCTGGGGCGCGAACGCGCCGCGTGGGAGCAGCCCGAGGCGCCGCACACGCCGCACAACCTGGCGGCGGGCACTCGTTCCTGGTTGCAGGAGGTCGCCATCACCGGTTGGCGCGGCGTCGACCACGACCTCGTCTCGGCCGCCGATCAGACGGTCGAAGCGTTGCTCGCCGAACCGGCCTTACGCAGGCTCGCCGTCCTGCTCGACGGCCTGACGGCCGAGCTGCGCGCCGGCTCTCCGGTGGCGACGCTGGACCGGCTGCCCGCCCGGCGCTGGGCGGACCTGTGGGCGCGCGCGCTGCTGTTGTCCTGGCGCACAAGCGGTTTCGCCGAGACGGCCGCGGTCTCCGGGCGGCTGCTTCCGCTGGGCGTCGACGTGCACGAGCACGGCACCGCGGTGCAGGCTCAGCTGTACGCGCTGCTGGAGACGGCGGGCGGGCAGACGCGGCGGGTGCGGGTCAGCATCGCCGCGGCCAAGGTCGACACGATCGTCGGGCCCGCGATCTGGCAGCTGTTCCCCGAGCATCCGCAGCTGCTGAAAGCGATGGCCGAGCGGCTCGGTCTCGACATCGACGGCATGCCGATGACCGCGAGCGGCGACCTGATCTGGCACGACGAGTCGGCCCGCCTCGGCGCGAGCGCCGATCCGTTCGCCACGGCACGCATCGGTCTGGCGAGCGCGCTGGCCCCGGCCACTCCCCCGCTGGATCGCGATCCGGTGCACCTGTCCGAGCCGGTCCTGGTGGAGGGCTACAAGGTCGAGGACGGCGCACTCGAGCTGGACGGGCACCGGCTCGCCCTCGAACTCGACCGGCTGCCGACCTGCGGCCCGCTGACGCCCGCCGCGGTGAACGGCTCATCGACCTGCCTCGGCCTGCTGCGCTGGGACGCCGGGCGCTGGTCGCTGCGGCCGCTCGCTGTGCGCAAGAAGACCAAAGGCGTGGAGGTCGACGTGCACGGCGGCGACTGGGCCTGCGGCGTGACGGACCCGAAAGCGGCCAAGTCACAAGCGAAGTCGGGCGACGCGGTCGCGGTGCTCAGGGAACGAGCGGGACGGCTGCTGAGAAAATGACCGACAGCAACGAGACTCGACGGCAGATCCTCTACTGGCGCCTGCTCGCGGGCATTTTCGACAGCGAGGCGCAGCCCGCGCTGGAGACGTCGAGCGTGGCGATCGTCGACGACCTCGGCCTGCCCGCGGTGCTGCTCGACCCCGGTGTCTCGATCGACAACGTGGTGCAGCGGTTCCCCGATCTGGGGGCCGACTTCGACGGGCTCGGCGCCCACGTGCGGGCGGCCGAATCGGCGGACGGCGCACTGGAATCGGCCGAGCAGGACGCGGACGAGACTCTGGTGCGGCCCGAGGAGACCGAGGCCGATCCGACCATCGGCTCCGGCGAAGTGCGTTCGGCCGCTCTGATATCCAAGCTGTTGCTGAACGTCTTCGCGACCGGCGGCGGCACGGTCAGCGCGACCCAGCTGGCGGGCTGGCAGCGCGATGCGGGCTGGTTGCGGCGCATGCTCGGCGAGGACTGCGGCGCAGATGTGCGCGCCGTGCTCGGCGACCTCGAGGCCGACCTGGTCTCGCGGATGCGGCTGCGCGAGGTGCTCGCCGATCCCGCGCTTTCAGCGCAACTGACGCCGAGCATGTCGCTGATCGAACAGCTGCTGCGCGACAAGACGAACCTGTCGGGCGTCGCGCTGGCCAACGCCAAGTCGCTCATCCGCCGCTACGTCGACCAGGTCGCGGAGGTGCTGCGCACCCAGGTGCAGCAGACCACCGCGGGCACCGTCGATCGCTCGGTGCCGCCGAAACGCATCCTGCGCAATCTGGATGTCGATCGCACGATCTGGAAGAACCTCACCAACTGGAATCCGGAGGACGAGCGCCTCTACGTGGATCGGCTGTTCTATCGGCAAACCGCCAAGCGCACCGTGCCCGCCCGGATGATCGTGGTGGTCGACCAGTCCGGTTCGATGGTCGACTCGATGGTGAACTGCACCATCCTGGCCTCGATCTTCGCCGGATTGCCCAAGGTCGACGTGCACCTCATCGCCTACGACACCCGCGCCATCGACCTGACGCCGTGGGTGCACGACCCGTTCGAGGTGCTGCTGCGCACCAACCTCGGCGGCGGCAACGACGGCCCCGTCGCCATGGCGATGGCCCAGCCGAAGATCGTCGACCCGACCAACACCGTGCTGGTGTGGATTTCGGACTTCTACGAGTTCGACCGCTCCCAGCCGCTGTACGAGAGCATGCAGGCCGTGCACCGCAACGGCGTGAAGCTCATCCCCGTCGGCTCGGTGAACAGCTCCGGCCAGCAGAGCGTGAATCCCTGGTTCCGGGAACGCTTCAAGGCCATGGGCACACCGGTGATCTCGGGCCGCATCCAAAAACTCGTGTTCGAACTCAAGAACTTTCTCGACTAGGAGACCTCGCAAAAATGACCGACACCGCGCTGCGCGCCCCCGCCGAAATCAAGTACGCCGAGGAGCTGGACTGGCTCGAGTCGATCGACGACGGCCCCAAGCCTTTCGCTTGGCGCCTGAGCCCGAAGATGGTGCGGCTGTTCATCCTCGGCTCCGAGCGCGCCGACGGCCTGGACCGCCAGATCGACCAGAAGTGGTTCGGCGACCGCAGTTTCGTCGAGCGCAGCATCGTCACCCTGGCCTCCGACCGCGGGCTGCTGCTGATCGGTGATCCCGGTACCGGTAAGAGCTGGCTGGCCGAGCTGCTCTCCGCCGCCATCAGCCGCAACTCCACGCTCGTCGTGCAGGGCACCGCGGGCACCACCGAGGACCACATCAAGTACTCGTGGAACATCTCCATGGTCATCGCCAAGGGCCAGTCCAGGGAGTCGATGATCCCGTCCCCGATCATGACCGCGATGGAGCAGGGCGTGATCGGCCGCTTCGAGGAGCTGACCCGCTCCACCAGCGACGTGCAGGACGCGCTCATCTCGATCCTGTCCGAGAAGTACGTCTCCATCCCCGAACTCGACGACGACAACGTCGTGTTCGCCAAGCCGGGCTTCTCCATCATCGCCACCGCCAACAGCCGCGACCGCGGTGTGAACGACCTCTCCTCGGCGCTGAAGCGGCGCTTCAACTTCGTGCGCATCCCGGTGGTGACCAACAAGCGCAGCGAGGCCGAGATCGTGCGTTTCCGCACCGCCGAGCTGCTGCGCAGGCACGAGATCGAGCTGGAGCTGCCGCCCACGCTGCTCGACATCCTGCTCGACAGCTTCGCCGATCTTCGCTCCGCGGCCGCCGCCGCGACCAGCGACGACGAGAAGCTGGAGTCGGCGCTGTCGACCGCCGAACAGATCGGCGTGCTGGAAGACGCGATCCTGCACAGCCAGTTCTTCGGCGACCGCACACTGCGCGCGGAGACCCTCGCCGGGTCGCTGGTCGGCTCGCTGGCCCGGCGGGCGCCGGAGGACCTGGCGATCCTCAACAAGTTCTGGCACGGCGTGGTGGAACCGCGCAGCAAGGACGCGGGCGGCGACTGGTCGCAGTTCCTCGAGGGCGGCCGGGCGGCGATCGCGAGGCTCTCGTGACCGGAGCGTTCGGCGCGCTGCGCGAACAATTGGCCACGGCCGCGGAGCGATTCGCGACCGAGCCGGGCGCGGTCGCGGAGATCCTCGCGGGCATCGTCGACGACGTCGACCGCGCGCTCGCGGTCGAGCTCGAGATCTTCCCGGTCTGCCACCATTCGCCCGCCTCGGGGCTGGCGATGGTGCGGCGGCTGCACGAGAAGCGGCCCAAGGTCGTCTACCTGGAGCTGTGCGAGGACCTGCGCCCGATCCTGGACGAGCTGCGCAACTGCAGGCTGCCGGTGGCGGTGCAGGCGTGGGCCGGTGAACTCGACGGATTCCCGGCCGCGTGGGCGCCGCTGTCGGTGGTCGCGCCGATCACCGAGGCGTCGGCGGAGTACCAGGCCATCGCCTACGCGCTCGACACCCCCGGCGTCGAGCTCGTGCTCGTCGACCGTTCCTCCGACCACGTCTTCCAGTGGGCGCCCGACCGCGACGCACCGAAGGGCGAGGCACCCGCCGACGAAACGCCGGAGCCCGCCGAGGGCGGGGCACTGCACGGAGAGGCGGTCGGCATCGAAATAGGTGATCTGCGACCGGGTTTCGCCGAACTCGAGGAGCACCTGCTGCACCACGGGAAGGTGCGGCACTGGTCGGAGTGGTGGGATCAGTACGTCGAGCAACCGCTGGCCGGCGCCGATTACGACACCTACCGCCAAGTCATGGTGCTGATCGGCAGCCTGTTCCGTCGCCTGCGCCGCACCGGCGTCGAGGAGGACGAGAACCGTGAGCGCTACATGTGGACGCGGATGCGCGAACACCTGGACGCGACCGGCGTCGACCCGGCCGACTGCCTGTACGTGTGCGGGGCGTTCCACGCGGCAAGTCACGTCGAGCAGTTCGGGCTGCCCGCCGACGCGGCGCCCTACGAGATCACGCCGCGGTCGAACACCACTTGGCAGTACGGGCTGATCCCGTCCAGCCACTCGGCCATCGAGGAGCAGTTCGGGCTGGCCTCGGGGTCGGTGTCGATCGCGGCGGCGACCTGGTCGAAGGGACTGCGGCGCGGCGGTGTGAAGCCGTTCCAGCTCGCGGGCCAGAAATCCACGAGCAAGAAGACGAGCAAGCGCACCCCGCCGGTGGTGACGGCCGCCGCCGTGACCGACCAGCTGACGGGGTTCCTGTCCACGCCGCCGCGGCTGGACTCGCTCGACGAGGCCGAGCTGCTCGACTGGTCGGTCGACATCGTCCGGTTGGCTCGGCGCAACGGCTATCTGGCCAGCACCGCCGACGCGATCGCGGTGTTCGAGACCTCGATCCTGTTGGCGGGCATGCGCAATCGCGCCCGCCCGACGCCGTACGACTTCCAGGACGCGGCGATCACCTGCATCGAGAAGGACCACGTGCCGGGTCGCCGGGACGTGCGCAGACTCTGCGAGATCCTGCTCGGCGGTGACCGTATCGGTCAGGTGGGCTACGCGGCGCTGCCGCCGCTCGCCCGCGACGTGCTCGACCGGCTCGCGCCGCTGGGGATCGACACCAGCAAGCGCACCGTGCAGCGTTCGCTGCTGGACCTGCGCGCCGACCCGCACCTGCGGCCGTGCTCGGATCTGCTGTGGATCCTGCGCAGGCTGCTGCCTTCGGACGCGGTGCGGCCGATCATGGGGTCGCGGGCGCTCGGCGAGAGCTCCATTCAGGAGAGCTGGGATCTGGCGCTCGGCAAGCACCAGCGCGCCCTTGTCGAGCTCGGCTACGAGGGCGTGACCATCGAGCAGGTGCTCGAGCAGCGGCTGCGCATGGCGGTGTCCGCCGCGGACGCCACCGCCGCGGTGGCGCTGGCGGCGGTGGAAGACGCCTTGGTGTTCCTGAACTCGCCGCGCCTGGCCGACGAGCTGGGTCACCGCGCCGTCGAACTGCTCGCCGCCGAACGCTCGGTCGACGACGCGCCCGAGGTGCTGCGCCGAATCCGGCTGCTGCTCAATTACTTCCGGTCGACCACCGACGGTCTGCCGGAGTGGTGCGGCCGGTTCGTCACCGCGGGCTACGCGCACTACTGCACGCTGCTGCCGACCGCGTTCACCGACGAGAACACCGGAGTGCGGCCGATCGCGGCCATGCTCGGCTTCCTGTTCGGCATGGAGAACCTGGCGCTTTCGCTCGGCTGCGACCACACCCAGCTCGAACTCGCGGTGTTGCAGTCGCATCCGGAGGCGCCCGCCAAGGTCGCGCTGCTGTGGGCGACGCGCATGCAGCTCGGTCTGCTGACGCTGCCGGAACTGCGCACCCGCTGCGACGACATGCTGGCCAACCCGCTCGTGGTCCCCGCCTTCCCGCACTACCTGAGCGGTTTCGTGCAAGCCATGGATCCGGTGCCGTCCTTGAAACCCTTTGTGGTGGAGCTGCTCTCGAAGGCGTTCGGCCGCCTGCCGGACAGCGTGCTGCTGCCCTGGCTGCCGAAGCTGATCACCACCCTGCGCGGCCAGGCCGGTGAACTGATTCCGGCGCTCACCAGGGAGGCCGGTCGCACGTTCCCGTCCGGTCTCGCGGCGGTGGACCGCTGGACTCCGCCGTGGACGGGCACACCGCAGCCGACCGCCGCGCCAGTCGCCGCAGTGGCGGGCGGACCGGTCGGCGACCTGCTGTTCGCCCATCCGGCGAGCTGCGACGCGCTGGCCACGCTGCTCGGCCACGGCGGCGAGTGGCAGCGTCCGGCGGCAGCTCCGCACACCGAGGTCGCGGCACTCGTGACCCGGCACCCGGACTCGGCGGTAGCGCTCGCCGCGCTGGTACCAACGGCAGCTGGCTGATTCGGAACAGAAGACCACAGCGGCGTCCGGCACCGTCGAGCAGCGGCGCCGGACGTCGCGGTCGCGGGGCGCTGGTGGCCCGGCACCAGATCGGCGGCGCTAACCGAAATTGCGCTCGAACCACTCGAGCAACTCGGCTTCCGACCTCGGGCCTCGGTCGGGGTCGTCCTTGCTCAGCGCGCACACGTCGACGACGAGCCGGAATTCGTCGTGCATCGCCATCAAGCACTCTCGGGTGCCGAGCACCGCGTTCTCGTCGGTGTAGCAGAAGAGGCGGCCGACGGGTCCGGAAGCCTTGCGCCACACGTCGTCCGCGCCGCCGCTGCTGCCACCGCACGCGTGACCGCGCGTCTGCCCCAGTGCCGCTTGATATCCCAGGCTCATCGAGCGGTGGTCGGGGAAGCCGAGGAACGTCGGCGAGGGCACACCGCGAGGACTGCCGCAGCCGACGACCGCCTCCACCGTGCCACCGGGCGTGTCGACGTGTTTGCACGTCGAGGGCCCGAAATCGCCGGTCAGGTGGTCGAGGACGCGACGGTCGGCGGGGGTGAAGAAGTCCGGGTCGACGGCCTTGTCCTTCGGCAAGAAGTGGAAGAGGTGGTGGGAGGCGACGTAATCGCGCTCGGCCTGGGCCTCGGGGCCGTCCCACACGTAGATCCCCAGCGCGAGCTGATCCTCGTCGGCCACGGCCAGCACCGGCTTGGGCGTCGCGGGATCCTCGACCCGACTGGTCAGGCACGCGTCGCGCCCGGCGGGCTTGCCGTCCACCACCAGGGGGCCGTCGACGCCCGGCGGATCGCCGGGGCAGTTGGTGGCGTCGTAAGCCTCGACCACGTAGTTCTGGTAGTAGTCCCGCAACCACTCGAGGCTGCTGAACCGGAACA
Organism: Nocardia sp. NPDC050713; assembly: GCF_040654315.1. Lineage (NCBI taxonomy): Bacteria > Bacillati > Actinomycetota > Actinomycetes > Mycobacteriales > Nocardiaceae > Nocardia > Nocardia sp. NPDC050713. Next base: position 476,028 of record NZ_JBFAHS010000004.1, read on the forward strand.
GCCGGGCGGTGGGCGTGCCGGTGCGATCGTTGGCGTCGCAGTAGACGACCGCCTCGGTGCCGACGTCCGGTTCGCGGTGCGCGCAATTCGCGCGCTTGTAGCCGATCAATCCGGCGCTCGCCACCAGCTCGACGTCCGCCGGTCGCAAGGCGGCGTCATCGGCGACCGCGGTGCCCTCGGCGGGCCGCCCCGACACCACCCAGGCGGCCAAAACCGTTGCCGCCGCGAGAATTACGGCGGCGACAAGAGCCGGAACCGCCATCCGATCCGCCACCCGCCGCAGCGTCCGCTCCGGCGGCCCGGACGCCCCCGCGCCACCATCCTCCGCAGGTGACGGCCGTTTCGGCGGACCCGCCGCCGAGTCGCCGGTCTCGTCCGTTGCCCCCACGCCACCCGCCCCGCGCACCCCGGAACTCCGCGCGGAGCCTTCCACCGCGTCCCCCAGATCGGTCGCGAATGGACGCGGAGTCGCCGCCGTATCAGCGAGAACTTCCATCGACGCTTCGCCGGTCGGAGGTGCGAACGCAGCAGGCGATTTCTCGATCCTCCCCGTACTCGTCGCCGTAGCACCTTCTGGCACAGAAACTTCCGCGCTGGTGACGGTGTCCGCCGCTTCGCTCGGCGGCGCAGCACCCTTCGAACCAAGCAACGCTGCCCGCGCCGCGGCTGCGAACTCCCCCGCGCTGCCATAGCGCGCGGCGGGCTCCTTCGCCAGCGCCCGAGCGATCACCGCGTCCATGGCGCGCGGAATCGCGGGGCGCAACCGACTGGGCCGCGGCGGCGATTCCACCAGGTGCGCCCGCATGACCTCGCCATCGGTGTCGGCAGGGAACGGCCGAGTGCCGGTGAGACATTCGTAGAGCACACAGCCGAGCGCGTAGATGTCCGCGGCCGGTGTGACCACACGCGAGGTGAACCGCTCCGGCGACATGTAGTGGAAGGACCCGATCGCCGAACCGGCGCCCGTCAGCCCCTCGGCGGTGCTGGAATGCGCGATGCCGAAATCGACGAGATAGGCGAACCCGTCGGGCGTGGTGAGGATGTTGTCCGGCTTGATGTCGCGGTGCACCAGGTCGTCGGCGTGCGCGGCGTCCAGGGCGGCCGCCACCTGTCTGATCAGTTCGACGGCGTCGTGCGGGTCCAGCGGCGCGCTGGCCCGCAGCAGCGCGCGCAGATTCTCGCCCTCGACGAGGCGCATATCGATGTAGAGGTGCCCGTCGATCTCCCCGTAGTCGTGGATCGGGATGACGTGCGGTTCCTTGAGCCGGGCCGCGGCGTGCGACTCGCGCCGGAACCGCTCGCGGTAGACGGGGTCCTCGGCCAGCCGCTCCGGCAGCACCTTGATGGCGACGACACGGTCCTTGCCGATGTCGTAGGCCTCGAACACCTCGCCCATGCCGCCGCGGCCGATCAGCCGGACCAGCCGGTACGGCCCGAATTCCGAACCGGCCTCGAGTGGTCTGCGCTGGGTCGTCATATCGATCCTCCGTGACGCGAACCGCCTCCCGGACGGTGGCGCGGCCCTGGCCGCGTGGTACTCGGATCAGCCGCCGAACACCGCGCACCCGTGCCCGATGTGCATGCCGGTGCCGACGGGCACCGCGGTGGCCGCGGTGATGGCATGGTCGGGAACCTGCGCCACGCTGATCGTGTGCACGCCCGGCGTCGCCGGCACCCACTTCAGCAACGCGACCCCGCCGGTCGGCGCCACCGTGGCGAGCGGAATCCCGTTGTCGTAGAAGGACACCGGCGAGACGGCGTCGGTCACGAAGGCCTGGATCGTGTAGCCGCAGCCGGTTCCGAAATTGGTCGCGAGGCCGAAACCCAGGTCGGGTAGGACTGCGATCCGCGTGGCGGTGGCCTGCGCGCCGGGCGCGGCGGCCAGTGCGATCGCGGCGGCGCCCGCGCAGGCGCTCGCCACCACGGTGGCGCGGACCCGCCGCCGTCGAGCATTCCGGTCAACGTGCATTCTTTACCCCTTCCGGGACGCCGACCCCTCCGATGGTATCGCTACCGACCCGACGGCTCGAGCCATCCGCCGATCATGGTCGCCGTTTCGGTGATCACCAGTTCGCGATCGGCGGTCGCGGCGGGCCCGAGGGTGATGCGCAAGGCGGCGGCGAGGCCGGTGGTCACCATGACCAGCGCCTTCGCGTCGAGCTCGTCCTCCGGACACGGCCCGAGCCGGTGCAGCAGATAGGCCCGGGTGAGGACGAGCAACCTGCGCTCCAGCCCGAGCAGCCCGAATCCGGGCACGGCGGCGGCCGCCGACAGCGCGCGTACCAGACCGTCCCGCGCCGACACCACGTCGACGATCGCGTGCAGGCTGGCCGCGACCGATTCGCGCGTGGACAGCGTCATTCCCGCCCGCACCGTCTCGGCGAAGCGATCCTCGAGTTCGGTGAGCAGCCGATCGCGCAGCACCCCGACGATCTCGTCCTTGTCCGCGAAGTACCGGTACAGAGACCCGATGCTCATGCCCGCGTGCGCGGCGATGCGATTGGTGGAGGTGTCCACGATGCCGCGCTCGGCGAAAAGCTGAGCGGCGGCGGTCAGGATGCGTTCCCGCGACTCCCTCGCGCGCGGCTGCTTGGGTGCTTTCCGCCGGTTCGGCGCGGTGTTCCCGGTCATCGATCGACCGGCCGCAAAAGCGAGTAGAAGGTGAGCATCAACTCACTTTAGTGTTTCGACATGGCTATCGATACCGTGGACGAGGCCGAACCCGCCGCCCCGACCGAATTCCGCTACTGGCAGCGCGTCGAGGATCCGTCGATCCAGCGGATTCGGCGAATCATGAAGCGCGCTTTGCGATTCGATCCGCAACCGTCGGACGATCTGGTCCGTTCCTTCGCGGCGGCCTACTTCGAGGCCGACCCGGTGGCCGAGGCGTTCGTCGACGAGGTCTATCTCGGCGAACCCGGCCCGAAAGCGGGACGGGCCATGCTCGACCGAGCGCTGACGCACGGCGTCGGCGCGGTGCCGGACGCGCCCGCATCGCTGGTGCGGCTGTTCGAGGAGTTCGAGACGCCCCCGCCATGGCTGGACCGCGAGCTGGTCGAACGGGGCGCGCGGGTGTTCCGCCGGTGGGGCACTTCGGTGTTCAGCTTCGCCACGACCAGCACGCTCGAGATGTACTCGGAGAGCTCGATCGCCAAACCCCTGTCCTACACCGGCGGCTACGCGGGACAGCGTGCGCACAAACGCCAGCTGGAGACCGTGCGCTTCTGGATCGATGTGTCCGAACCCGGCGGCTTGTCGCCCGGCGCGCGCGGACGGCAGACCGCCATGCGGGTGCGAATCATGCACGTGTTCATCCGGCGCAAGCTGCTGAGCAGGCCGGAGTGGCAGCGCGCGGCGTGGGGTGTGCCGATCAGCGTCGGCGACGCCACGCTCACCCTGATGGCGGGCAGCGTGGTCCCCGGACTCGCGCTGTGGAGCGCGGGTTTCCAGACCACGCGGGCGGAAATCGAAGCCACCATGCATTTCTGGCGCTACGTCGGGCACTTGCTCGGCGTGCAGCCGGATTGGTATCCGACCGATCTGCGCACCGGCGCGCAGCTGATGTTCGCCGCCTTCGTCAAGCGGGCGCACACGGCGGGCGCCGACGGAGCCGAACTCGTCGAGTCCTACCTTCCGGCCTTCCGGCCGAAGCCGGAAACGCCGTGGCGCAAGCGAATCCGCGACGAGCTCAACTACCGCGCGCAGATCGGCTACACCGGCTTCTGGCTGCCGCCCGCCACCTACGCCGCGCACGTCATGCCACGGCGCTTTCCGTGGATCCTCTACCCGATCCTGCGCACGCCGGTGATCTTCGGTCTCGAGACGCTGCGCCGCACCGTTCCCGGACTGGACGACCTCGCCGACCGGTTTCAGCGCGACCGCCGAGAAGCGTGGTACCGCAACGAAGTCGGCGACCGCGCCGCCGAGTTCACCCCCGTCGAGGAATTCCGACGGTGAGCGCCCGGCGGCGCGGGCGTCTCACTCCACCAGCACCGACAGCGATTCGGCGACGCCGTGAAAGACCCGCATAGCAATTCCCTTCACTCAGGCGGTCGGTCCGCCGGCCACGTAGATGACCTGACCGGAGACGAATCCGGCGCCCTCGCCGACCAGGAAGGAGACCGTGTTGGCGATGTCTTCCGGCTTGCCGGTGCGCCCGACCGGGATCTGCTTGGCGGCCGCCTCGACGAACTGCTCGAAGCTCACGCCGATCCGCTCGGCGGTGGCGGCGGTCATGTCTGTCTCGATGAAGCCGGGGGCGATGGCGTTGACCGTGACGCCGAACTTGCCGAGTTCGATGGCCAGCGTCTTGGTGAAGCCCTGCAGGCCCGCCTTCGCCGCCGAGTAGTTGGCCTGGCCGCGGTTGCCCAGCGCGGAGGTGCTCGACAGGTTGACGACGCGGCCCCACTTGGCCTCGGTCATGTACTTCTGGGTGGCGCGGCTCATCAGGAACGAGCCGCGCAGGTGCACGTTCATCACCGAGTCCCAGTCGGCGACGCTCATCTTGAACAGCAGGTTGTCGCGGGTGATGCCCGCGTTGTTCACCAGCACCGTCGGCGCGCCCAGCTCGTCGGCGACCCGCTGCACGGCGGCGCCCGCGGACTGCTCGTCGGAGACGTCGACGCCCACCGCGAGCGCCCTGCCGCCCGCCGCCTCGATCTCCTCGACGACGGGCTTGCACGCGGCCTCGTCCAGGTCGAGGACAGCGACCGCGAAGCCGTCGGCGGCGAGCCTGCGGGCGGTGGCGGCGCCGATGCCGCGGGCGGAACCGGTGACGATGGCCGTGCGGGAAGTCGGGGCGCTCATGGTTCTCCTGACTGTCGAGGATGGTCCGTTTCGAGGGACACCCCATAAAATACAACTAAGCCCCTACGTCTCCAATAGGCGCGGCCATCCGGTCCATCGGCTGTACGATTCACCCGGTGACCACTCCCTCGCGGCCCGCCGCCACTCGCTCTCCCGGACGTCCGGCTTCGGCCACCCGCGAACAGGTCATCGAACTCACCCGCCGCGCCTTCCTGGCCGGTGAACGCGTCGACGTGCAGGCCATCGCCGCAGAGCTAGGACTCAGCCGCGCGTCGATCTACCGCTGGTTCGGCTCGCGGGACGGCCTGCTCGGCGCGATGCTCGTCCAGGAGTACGAGCAGATGATCGCCCGCGCCGACGCCAAGCGACGGTCGCGCGGCGCCGAACGCATCCTCGAGGTGCTCGACCGCGTCGCACGCTGGGAGGCGGTGAACGAGCCATTCCGGCTCTACTTCGAGAACGAACCGATCTCGGGCTTACGCATCCTCACCGCCAGCGACGGACCGGTCCAGCCGCGCGCGGTCGCCGCCGTCGCCGAACTCATCGCCCGTGTAGAGGAAGAGGACGGCTACCAACCGCCACTGGAGCGAGAACTGTTGGCCTACACGCTGGTTCGGATCGGCGAGGCGTTCCTCTACACCGACACCGCGGCGGGCATCCGCAACGACGTGGACCGGCTGCGCGAGGTGCAGTCGGTGCTGCTCGGCATCACCGCGCAAGACGGCTCCGCCTGACCGGGCCGCCGAGTTCGCCGGGGCCCGCGCCGAATCTCGCGCGGACAAAGCACGGTCCGCGGCGGTCGGTGTGTGGCAATCTAACAACCCGACATTCGCACCGACGACCTTCGGGAGCCGATCGCATGGCAGCACTTCGCCAGTGGCCCACCGCATTCGGCGCGATCGATTACGATCAGCTGCCCGTCGCGCTCGAGGAACTCGCGCGGGCGCACGCGCGCCGCGCGTTGGCCTGCACCGGATCTCGCGAACCGCTCGCGCTGATCGACCAGGCCGTCTCGATCGGCGCGTGTGCCGAGTCGCTGCTCAAAGCCGTACTCGCCGGAATAGACATCCACCTGGTCCGCGGGCACATGGCGGGTCTCGAGACGACGCTGACGCTGGCCGGGCGGCCGGAGAATCCGGACCGACCGCTGCCCGACCTGTGGACGCTCGGCGGGCTCGAGGCGGCCCAGGTGCTGAACCGGGTCACGCCCCCGGACATCCACTTGCCCGAGGCGCTGCTCACGCGGATCGTCACGGTGCGCGACTCCGCCATCCACATGGGTTTCGTGAATCGCGACGAGAGCGAACGGGCTCTCGCCGATCTGGTCGTTCTCGTCGATCGGGTGCTGGCCATCCGCCGCGTGCTCGGCCAAGACGCCGACTGGGCCGCGTTCTGGTCGCCGATCCATCTGGAGCGCGCCGACGCCCTCTTGCGCCAACGCGCCGAACCGGTCGTCGAGCTGATCGAACTGAGCGAGCAGAGCCTTCCGCTGCTGCTCGACGCGGCGGTGACCGACGCCGACCCGCTCGAGGTCATGGCGCCGGTGGCCGGACCGCCGGGCTGGACCGCGGTGCGCAAGGAGGCGTTCCTGGCGTTTCACCGCGACCGCGCGCTGCATCCCACCTGCCCGAACGAACGCACCTTCGTCATCACGGTCGAGGGGCGGGTCGTCGGCGCGGCCCGGCTCGAACCGCACGGCGACGAGGTGGAGGCGGGCGTGTGGATCGGCCGCTCGCACCGTGGGCGCGGCATCGGCGGCCGCGTCGCCACCGAGTTGCGCGCGCTCGCCACACGATCCGGAGCCCGCCGCATCACCGCCGTGACCACGCCGGACAACATCGCGGCACGGCAGCTCATCGACACCGGACTCGGCGCGCGACCGCACGTGCGAGGCGACGAGGTCATCGGCACCGCGGAGCTGGGCTGACCGAGCGATCGTCCTCAGTCACCGCGCAGGTGGTCGAGCAGCACCGCGACGTGGCTGTGCTCGGGATCCTTCGCCGCGGTCACCAGGGTCACGGGATGCTCGGCCGCGAGCTCGCGCAGTTCGCGAAGACCCCGCCGCTGCGCGTCGCCGGACAGCTCGGCCTCGTAGCGCCTGGCGAACTCGGTGAAGTCGGCGGCGGAGTCGTGGTGGAACCAGGTGCGCAGGTCGTTCGAGGGCGTGATCTCCTTGTCCCACAGGTCGATTCGGGCGCGCTCCTTGCTGATGCCGCGCGGCCACAGCCGGTCGACGAGCACCCGGCGGCCGTCGTCGTCGCTGGGGTCGTCGTAGATCCGCTTGGTCCGGAATTCACCCACGATCGTGTCCTTCCGATGCGTCCCTGTTCACTGCACGACGAGCACGACCAACCGGCGCGGGCCGTGCACACCGGGCGTCGCCGCGTCGGCGGTGGCCGACGGGCCGCCGACCAGGATGGTTTGCCGACGCGGATCGAGCCGGTCCATCACCTCCGGCAGCGAGGCGAGGAGCTGTTCGGCTCGCACCACGCAGACGTGGCAGTCGGGCGCGAGCGTGGCGGGGCGGCGACTCTGTCCCTCGCCGCCGTCGAGCACGAGGATGCCGGAATCGGCGGCCGCGGCCGCGCAGGTGGTGACCACCGCGTCGACCTGCTCCATCTCGCCGGTCGTCGCCAGCGGGCTATCGGGGACGATGCGGTGGCCAACCTCGGCCGCCCATCCGGCCAGCCATTCGGCGGGCAGTCCGTCGGGTGCGATGACCGAGCGCGCACCGTGCTCGCGCAGCGCGGCGCGCACCTGATCCGGGATGTCCGCCCCGGTGATCCGGCGCAGCCGCGCACCGTGATGTTCCATGCGTTCGGCGAACAAGTCGACCAGCGCCGCGAGATCGCCGGGCTCGACGCCGGTTCCCTGGCGGGCGACCGCGTTCGGCACCGGCACGACCCGTTCGTCGTCGGGTAGCTCGACCAGCGCGTCCCTGATCCGGCGCAGCAGGTCCTCGCGGGAATTCACGTGCGCCACCACCCGCTCGCGTTCACCCAATACCCCACTCCCCCAGCGGTTTCCACCGCCTCCCCGAGCATTTCCGGACAGGCGTCGCGATCGTACCGCAGGATCGGCGGCACCGCTCAGACTCCAGCTTCGACGGTTTGCTCGCCCCGGTGCACGAGCGCGCCGAGGATCAGCCCGTTGTCGTCGGCGTCGACGCGCACCGTGTCGCCCGAGCCGAACTGGCCATCCAGCGGCAACCGGGACAGCGCGATGATGCCGCGCCCCGGTTCCGCCTCGGTGACCGAGTGCAGCAGGCGCTCGGAACTGGAGAACCGCTCAGAGATGTCGTCGAAGGAACGGATCGAACTCGGCCAACCCTCGGTCATGTTCACCTCACTGCGTCCTGCGCACCCGGTGCGCCAACGGGATCACGGACGGCGCCGGACGAGACGGCGCCGGAACTGCTCACGGTTCACGCTCGTGCATATCGCATGGCCGACGCCGTGCGACCACGGGAGATCGCCTCCCGCTCCATCGCAACGTACCGCCGTGTCGCCCGGGGTGGCAACCAATCGGTTCGTGATCGACTCGATACTGGCTAACCAGCCGCTACCGGTACGGGCGCTGGCCTATCCTGCAAGGCATGTCCACCGGCACCGGCCCTGTTCCGCCGCGGCCGGGCGACGGTCGTGATCGAGTGGTACCCATGTGCCGCACCCTCGCCGAACTCGACGCCTCCGTCGCCGATTGCTTCGCCTGCCCGCGTCTCGTGGCGTGGCGGGAACTGGTCGCGCGCGAGAAGCGCGCCGCGTTTCGCGACGAAACCTATTGGGGCCGACCGGTTCCCGGCTTCGGGCCGCCCGACGCCAGGCTGCTGATCATCGGGCTCGCCCCCGCCGCGCACGGCGGCAACCGCACCGGGCGCATGTTCACCGGCGACCGCAGCGGTGACGTGCTCTACGCCGCCATGCACGCCGTCGGCCTCGCGAACCAGCCGACCTCGGTGCGTCGCGGTGACGGCCTCGAACTGCTCGGCGCCCGGGTCACCGCGCCCGTGCACTGCGCGCCGCCGGACAACAAACCGGCTCCCGACGAACGCGATCGGTGCCGCGGCTGGCTGGACATCGAACTCGGATTGCTGGCCCCGACGGTCCGGTCGGTCGTGGTGCTAGGCGCGTTCGGCTGGCAGGCCGCGCTGCCCGCGCTCGCCGAGGCGGGCTGGGTGGTGCCGCGCCCGCGCCCGAAGTTCGGGCACGGCGTGCGGGTCACGCTGGCGCCCGCTGTGGCGGGTCGCGCGGAACTGAAGTTGTTCGGCTGCTACCACGTCAGCCAGCAGAACACCTTCACCGGACGATTGACCCCCGCGATGCTCGAACAGGTACTCGCCGACGCGGCGACAGCGGCGGGACTGCATCCACGCACGCCGCGCTGACACACGCGGGTGCCACCGGGACACCCCGGTCGACGTCATGCCGGGCTGGTGCGGCGGTGGAGGGCGAGTTGGAGTTCCAGTAGGAGGCGGTTCGCGGGGTCGGCGAGGGCGACACCGGTGATGGCCTCGGCGCGGCGCAGCCGGTATCGCAGCGTGTTCGGGTGCACCCGCAGGGTCGAGGCCGCGCGCCGCACGTCGCCGTGCTCGCGTAGGTAGCCTTCGACGCTCTCGCCGAGATGTGCGCCGTGGTCGCGGTCGTAGTCGAACAGCGCCCGCAGCCGCGGGTCGTGCAATTCGGCTCGGGTGGCGAGCAAATCGAGGATCTCTCCGAGCAGCACGGCGGTGCGGGATTCGGCGAGGGTGGTCACCCGGCCGTGCGGGAAGGTGGCCGCGGTGCTGTCCAGCACCCGGTCGACCTCGGCGCGCGCGGCGGCCACCTGGGTGAGGTCGGCGACCGGAATGGCGATGGCCGCGCGCAGGATCGCGCCGCGCCCGGTCTCCAGCTGGTCGACCAGCTGCCGGGTCCACGCGGTGACCGACGGCGCGGACCGATACCCGGGCAGCAGCACGTAGACGCGGTCGCCGAGCACGGTCGCGATCGAGTCGGCCCGAAACGAGCTCGCGTGCAAGCGGATCACACTGCCGATCTCCGAATGCTCCGCGCCCGCGGGCGCGTTCAAGGCGAATCCGACGACGGCCGCCGGTCCACGCACGGGAATGCGCAGTGCGCCCGCCACGGACGGAATGTCGACGCCCTCACCGTGCGCACCGAAAAGCCTATGCAACAACAAGGTTTCGGTCGACGGCGCGTCCAAGGCCCGCGCGATGATGCGGGCGGCGACGGCGGCCGCGCCGCGCAGCACCTCCGCGGCATCCGGCTTGAACGGCCGGTCCCCCTGCTGCAACCAGATCGAGCCGAGCGTGCGCGACCGGCCGTCGGCGGCCGTGGCGTGAATGCCGACGACCAAGCGGCGCTTGATGTTCAGCTCCGTGCGGGCGGGCAGGTCGATCACCTCGTCGCCGCGGCGCAGCCGGTCGAACACGCCCCAGTCCTGGAGCACCCGCAGGTAGTCGCGCGGTCCCTCGCGGCCGAGGATGGACAGGATGCGCAGTTCGTCGGCCGATTCGTCGGAGGCGGAATAGGCCAGCACGTGCGAATGCGCGTCCTCGATCGAGACCATGCCGCCCGCGTTCTGCGCGACGATCTGGGCCAGCCCGAACAGGTCGGTATCGGTGGTCAGCGGGTCCTCGGCCGGTCCGCCGCGGCCCGCCCGGTCGAGGACGCGGCGCACCAGCGCGAGCACCGTGTCCCAGCGGGCCCTGCGGTCGACGACGACCACGGCGACCCGCGAGCGCCGAGCGGCCGCGCGCACCGCGGCGGATTCCGCGGTCGACTTGAGCAGCACCGCCCGCGGACGCCGCTCGGGCGGTCGGGCGGCCAGCTCGTCCAGCCAGGCCAGCACCGCGGACTCCGGCACGCCGACCAGCAACGACATATCCGCCGGAACCGAAGGCGACTCGCCTAGGTCGTCGCCGTCCAATAGCGCCACCGAGCGGATTGGGACCGCGTCACCGTCGGGCGCTTCGACCGGATCGGTGACGGTGCTGTCGAGCGCGTCGAGCAGTTCGCGCAGCGGCACACCCGCCGGACGGTTCGGTTCCTCGGTGACCACGCTCACACCTTCCCGCCCGATCGGCTTCGGCCGACCGGACAACAACTCCACCCCATCTTTGTCCCATCGGCCGATCCGGCGCGGGGCTTTCGCGGAGTTGACTGCGCTGACCAGCTCCGACCAGGCAGGAGGATCCATGGACGCCATCGCGACCACACCCACGCCCGTCAACGAACCCGTCGGCAGCTTCGCCCCCGGCACACCCGAACGGGGGCGGCTGCGTGCCGAACTGACCGAGCTCGCCGCGACGCCGACCGAGGTACACCACGTCATCGGTGGTAAGCATCGCCGCACGGCCGGACCGGTCGTCGAGGTGGTGCAGCCGCACCGGCACGCCGCGGTGCTCGGCACCCTCACCTTCGCCGAGGCCCGCGACGTCCAGGACGCCATCGAGGCAGCCACCGCGGCCGCACCGGGCTGGCGTGCGCTCTCGTTCGAGGACCGGGCCGCGGTGTTCTTGCGCGCCGCCGATCTGCTCGCCGGGCCGTGGCGGGAAACCCTCGCCGCGGCGACGATGCTCGGTCAATCCAAGACCGCGTACCAGGCCGAGATCGACGCGCCGTGCGAACTGGTCGACTTCTGGCGGTTCAACGTGCACTTCGCGCGCCAGATCCTGGCGGAGCAGCCGATCTCCACGCCGGGCGTGTGGAATCGGCTGGAGTACCGGCCGTTGGAGGGCTTCGTCTACGCGATCACCCCCTTCAACTTCACCGCCATCGCGGGCAATCTGCCGACCGCGCCCGCGCTGATGGGCAACACCGTGCTGTGGAAGCCCGCGCCGACCCAGGCGGTGGCCGCGTACTGGACGATGAAGCTGCTGGAGGCGGCGGGGCTGCCGCCCGGCGTGATCAACCTGGTGCACGGGGCGGGTCCGGAGGTCTCGGACGTGGCGCTGGCCGACCCGCGCCTGGCCGGTGTGCATTTCACCGGATCCACCGCGACCTTCCGCCACCTGTGGCGCACCGTGGCGACGAATCTCGATCGCTATCAAGGCTATCCGCGTCTGGTGGGTGAGACCGGCGGCAAGGACTTCGTGCTCGCGCACGCCTCCGCCGACCCGGACGTGCTCACCACGGCGCTGCTGCGCGGGGCGTTCGACTACCAGGGCCAGAAGTGCTCGGCCGCCTCGCGCGCGTTCATCCCGAAATCGGTGTGGGCGAGGATGGGCGCCGACCTGGTCGACAAGGCGAACGCGCTGACCTACGGCGACGTCACCGATTTCGGCAACTTCGGCGGCGCGCTCATCGATCGCCGCGCCTTCGACAAGAATGCCGAGGCCATCGCCCGGGCGAAGGCGACGCCGGGTCTGACCATCGCGGCGGGCGGCCGCACCGACGACAGCGTCGGCTATTTCGTCGACCCGACCGTGCTGCTCGGCGACGATCCCACCGACGAGGCGTTCCGCACCGAGTACTTCGGACCGATCCTGGCGGTGCACGTCTACGACGACGCGGCGCCCGGATCCTTCGCCGCGGCGATGGAACTCGTCGACCGTGGCGCGGCCTACGGGCTCACCGGCTCGATCGTCGCCGACGACCGCGCCGCCGTGGCGGCGGCCACCGACCGGCTGCGCTTCGCCGCGGGCAACTTCTACGTCAACGACAAACCGACCGGCGCCGTGGTCGGCCAGCAGCCGTTCGGGGGGTCTCGCCTGTCGGGCACCAACGACAAGGCGGGCTCGCCGCAGAACCTGCTGCGCTGGGTCTCGCCGCGCACCATCAAGGAGACCTTCGTGCCGCCCACCGACCACCGCTACCCGCACCAGGCCGCGGCTGCTCCCACGTCCGATGCCGAGACGGAGCTGCGGTGATGCCCGCCGGACTGCTGCGGCCCGCCCTGCTCGCGGCGGCCCGCTCCCCCAGGCTGGAGCGCGGCGTCACGCGGATGCGCGCCACCCGCTCGCTGGTCGACCGCTTCGTCGCGGGCTCGACCGAGCCGCAGGCCATCGCCGCCACCGGAGCGCTGCGGAGTACCGGCCGATTCGTCACCATCGACTACCTCGGCGAAGACACCACCGACCTCGCCCGGGCACGCGACACCGTGGCGCACTACCGCGCACTGCTCACGGCGCTCGCCGAACTGCCCGACGCCACCGAGCCGGGAACCGTAGGTGCGCTGGAGGTTTCGCTGAAACTCTCGGCGCTCGGCCAATCCCTGCCGCGCGACGGGCACCGGATCGCGCTCGACAACGCCCGCGAGATCTGCGCCGCCGCGCACGACGCGGGGGTCGCGGTCACGGTCGACGCCGAGGACCACACCACCACCGACTCGACGCTGTCGATCGTGCGGGATCTGCGGGTGGACTTCCCCGGCACCGGCACCGTGCTCCAGGCCTACCTGCGGCGCACCGAGGCCGACTGCCGCGACTTCGCGGGCCCGGGGTCGCGCATCCGGCTGTGCAAGGGCGCGTACCGGGAGCCGGAGTCGGTGGCCTACCAGTCGACCGCCGAGGTGGACGCCGCCTACCTGCGGTGCCTGCGGATCCTGATGGACGGCGCGGGCTATCCGATGGTCGCCACCCACGACCCGGCGATGATCAAGGCGGCCCAGCGCTACGCCGACGAGGTCGACCGGAAGGCGGACGAGTTCGAGTTCCAGATGCTCTACGGCATCCGCGACGCCGAGCAGCGCCGCCTCGCCGCGGACCGCCATCGTGTGCGGGTCTATCTGCCCTACGGCGACCAGTGGTACGGCTACTTCATGCGCAGGCTCGCCGAACGGCCCGCCAACCTGGTGTTCTTCCTGCGCGCCTTGGCGCCCGCCAACCGGCGCTGACCATCGAACCGACCGCCCGGGTTGTCCAGTCGGACAACCCGGGCGGAACATTATTTATCCAACTCACCGATCACACCGTGTTCGTGGTCCGATTAGCTGACTGCCACCAGTGTGATCTGCGTTACCGCGCGTGTCCCGCGACCCGGGCGCGCCGAAACGCAGCGGAGAAAGGAACCCGCATGTCCCTCGCGGAGTTGCGCCACCAGATGTTGCGCCGCAAACCCCTCGTCGAAGTCGAGGACGAGACGCCCACCGACGAACGGTTGGCCAAACACCTCGGCGTATGGCAGCTCACCGCGATCGGCGTCGGCGGCATCATCGGCGCGGGCATCTTCACCCTGGCGGGCAGCGTCGCGAACAAGACCACCGGTCCGGCCGTGCTGCTGTCCTTCCTGGTCGCGGGCCTGGCCAGCGCGGCGGCCGCGCTGTGTTACGCGGAGTTCGCCGGCATGGTGCCGAAGGCGGGATCGGCCTACACCTACGGCTACGTCTCGCTGGGTGAGTTCGTCGGCTGGTTCATCGGGTGGGATCTGCTGCTGGAGTACATCGCCGTCGCGGCGGTCGTCGCGATCGGCGTCTCCGGGTACTTCGGGTTCCTGCTCGATCAGGTGGGCCTCACGCTGCCCGACTGGATGCTCGGCGCCTCCGGCACCGGCGAGGGCCACGTGGTGGACGTGTTCGCGATGGTGTTCTGCCTCGGCACGGCGTGGGTGCTCTCGCGCGGCATCCGCAGCGTCGGCCGGTTCGAGACGGTGGCCGTCGGCATCAAGGTCGCCCTTGTCCTGCTGATCATCGTGCTCGGCGTCTTCCAGATCGACAGCTCGAACTACACCCCGTACTTCCCGTACGGCACCGGCGCGGTGATGACGGGCGCGGCCACGGTGTTCTTCGCCGTGTTCGGCTACGACGCGATGAGCACGGCGGCCGAGGAGTCGGTCGACGGCAAGAAGCACCTGCCCAAGGCGATCCTGTACTCGCTGGCCATCGCGATGGTGCTGTACGTGCTGGCGACCCTGGTGCTCACCGGCATGCAGAAGTACACCGAGATCGACCCGGAGAGCGGCTTCTCCAGCGCCTTCGAGGCCGTTGGCATGCCGGGCATCGCCAACATCATCGCGGTCGGCGCCATCGTCGGCATCATCACCGTGGTGCTCACCTTCATGCTCGGCGTGACCCGGGTCTGGTACTCGATGAGCCGAGACGGCCTGCTGCCCGAGTGGTTCGCCAAGACCCATCCGGAGCGCAAGGTGCCGACCCGCGTGACGTGGATCGTCGGCATCGGGTCGGCCCTCCTCGCGGGCCTGCTGCCGATCAACCTGGTCGCCGAGCTGACCAACATCGGCATCCTGAGCGCATTCGTGGTGGTCTGCGTGGCGGTGCTGGTGTTCCGCTACACCCGGCCCGAGGTGCCGCGCACCTTCCGGCTGCCGTTCATGCCGGTGGTGCCGATCGTCGGCATCGTGTTCTCGGTGTGGCTGATCCTGTCGCTGCCGTGGGAGACCTGGGCGCGCTTCGGGACCTGGTTGGTGGTGGGCCTGGTGATCTACATCGGGTACTCGCGCACCCACTCCAAGCTCCAGCAGACCGCTCCCGGCGCGCACAACGCGGTCGGCTCGGTGCGCGAATGAGGGGCGGCGCGGCGAGGCCTCGAGGATTGTTCGGATGAACACTTCCGAATCGAATTGGATTCGCTACGGTGAGCCGGTGACCAGGAAAGATTCACCAGCACCACCACCTCAGGCCCCGCCGCGCCGTAGTCGCACGCCGGTCCCCCTGGACGACATCGACCGCGTTCTGCTCGACGAGCTGGCGCGCGACGGCCGCATGACCAACAACGCGCTGGCCGCCGCGGCCGGTATCGCGCCGTCGACCTGCCTCGGGCGAGTGCGGGCCCTGGTGGAGCGCGGCGTGATCCGCGGCTTCCACGCCGACATCGACCCGTCCGCGCTCGGCCGGGGCTTGCAGGCGATGATCGCCGTGCGGCTGCACGGTAATTCGCGCAAGCACCTCGCCGAGTTCGGCAGGCGGCTCGCTACGCTCGTCGAGGTGCTCAACGTGTACTTCATCGCGGGCGCCGACGACTACCTCGTCCACGTCGCCACCGCGGACACCGACGAGCTGCGCACTTTCGTGCTGAAGCACCTGAGCGCGAATCCCGCGGTGTCCTCGACGGAGACGATCCTCATCTTCGAGCACCTGCGGCCGCAGACACCGGCGCACTAGTCGTCGAGCGCTCGGCGTCGTCGAACGCTCAGCCGCGACGAGCCGTTCCGTGTCGGCTACACCGACACGCGGTCGCTTTCCGGCGCGCCCGCGATCCCGCGCGAGTCGGGCGCGCTGAGCCGGACCACGTCGGCCGACCGGTCGTCGGGCTGCTCGTTGGCGCGCAGTTCGGCCTCGACGCGCACCCGGTAGGTCTCGATCTCGCGCTCGATCCGCTCCTCGTCCCAGCCGAGGTACGGGGCGACCAGGCGCGCCACCTCGGCCGCGACCAGCACGCCGCGATCACCGGTCTCCACCGAAACCCGGGTGCGGCGGGTGAGGATGTCGTCGAGGTGCAGCGCGCCCTCGTGGGTCACCGCGTAGACGAACTCGGCCCGTAGGTAGCGGGAATTGCCCAGCGGCGCACCGAGTTCCGGCTGCGCGAGGATGATCTCGCGCAGTTCGCCGACGGCGCTGCCATAGCGGCCGAGCAGGTGCTCGACCGTGGCCAGATCGACGCCGAACTCGTCGGCGAGGCGGGCACGGGACAGCGAGAGCTCGCGGTACCCGTGCGCGCCGACCAGCGGCACCCGCTCGGTGCACGACCGGGCGACCCGCCCCGGCAGATCCGCGACGGCCGCATCGATGGCGTCCTTGGCCATCACCCGGTAGGTGGTGTACTTGCCGCCCGCGACGATCACCAGGCCCGGCACCGGCGTCGCCACGGTGTGCTCGCGCGAGAGCGCGCTGGTCTGCTCGGAGGCGCCCGCGAGCAGCGGCCGCAGCCCGGCGTAGACGCCCACGATGTCGTCGTGGCCGATGGGCTGCTCGAGCAGCCGATTCACCTGGGCGAGAATGTAATCGATATCGGCGCGGGTGGCGGCGGGGTGGGCCAGATCGTGGTCCCAGTCGGTGTCGGTGGTGCCGATGACCCAGTGGTCCTCGCTCCACGGGCACGGGATCACGAACAGCAGGCTCTTCTCGGTCTCGGTGATCAGGCCGGTCTCGGAGTCGATGCGATCGCGCGGGACGACGATGTGCACGCCCTTGGAGGTGCGAATACGGAAATCACCCGCGCCGCCGAGCATTTCCTGGATCTCGTCGGTCCACGGCCCGGCCGCGTTGACGGTGCGCTTGGCCCGCACCGGGATGTGCCGACCGCTCTCCAGGTCGTGCACCAGCGCGCCGACGATCCGGCCGTCCTCGCGCAGGAAGTCGACGACCCTGGCGCTGGAGGCGACAAGCGCGCCGTGGCTCGCGGCCGTGCGCGCCAGCATCATGGTGTGGCGCGCGTCGTCGAGCTGGCCCTCGTAGAAGCTCACACCGCCGCGCACGGTCCCGCGCTTGGCGCCGGGGAAACGCTTCAGCGTCGCCCGCCTGCCCAGGTGCCGATGATGCTGCGGCACACCGCGTCCCGCGCCGAGCACGTCGTACACGCCGACGCCCGCGCCGACCCAGGCCCGGTCCAGACCGGGACGCTCCAGCGGGTAGACGAACTCGACGGGCTTGGCCAGGTGCGGCGCGAGGGTTTCCAGGATCAGCGAACGCTCCCGCAGCGCCTCGAAGACCAGGGCGAAGTTGAGCTGCTTGAGGTAGCGCAGGCCGCCGTGGACCAGCTTCGACGACCGGCTCGAGGTGCCGGAGGCGTAGTCGCGGGCCTCGACGAGCCCGACGCTGAGCCCACGGGTCACCGCGTCGAGCGCGGCGCCCGCGCCGACCACGCCAGCGCCGATGACCAGCACGTCCAGTTCGGTGCTCGCCATGGCGTCCAGGGCGCGGGTGCGCTCGGCCGGACCCAGTGCGACGGGGGCGGTGAGAGAACGGTCGACCATGTCGGTCTCCTTCTGTTCGAATCGTGGTGCGCGCGTGCGCATGTGGTCTGTGTGGGCGGGCGGCTCAGTGCGCGGGCGCCCAGTCGAGGGTGCGGCCGATGGCCTTGCGCCAGCCCTCGTATCCGGCGGCCCGCTGCGGCTCGGCCCATTCCGGTCGCCAGCGCCTGGATTCACGCCAGTTCTCGCGCAATTCGTCTGTGCCGCCCCAGAACCCGACCGCCAGCCCCGCGGCGTAGGCGGCGCCGAGCGCGGTGGTCTCCGCCACCACCGGACGGCTCACCGGCACCCCGAGCACGTCGGCCTGGATCTGCATGCAGAGGTTGTTGGCGGTGACTCCCCCGTCCACCTTCAGCACCTCCAGCGCCACACCGGAGTCCTTGAACATCGCGTCGGCGACGTCGCGGGTCTGGTAGCAGATCGCCTCGAGGGTGGCGCGGGCGATGTGGGCGTTGGTCGCGTACCTGGTCAGCCCGACGATCGCGCCGCGCGCGTCGGAGCGCCAGTGCGGCGCGAACAGGCCGGAGAACGCCGGGACGAAATACACCCCGCCGTTGTCGGCGACCTCGCCGGCCAGCGTCTCGCTCTGCGAGGCGCCCTGGATGATGCCGAGTTGGTCGCGCAGCCACTGCACCGCCGAGCCGGTGACGGCGATCGAGCCCTCCAGCGCGTAGACCGGGTCCTGTCCGGCGAATTGGTAGCAGACGGTGGTGAGCAGCCCGTTCTTCGACCGAACCGGTGTGCCGCCGGTGTTGAGCAGCAGGAAATTGCCGGTGCCGTAAGTGTTCTTGGCCTCGCCCGCGGACAGGCACACCTGCCCGATCATGGCCGCCTGCTGATCGCCGACCGCCGCGGCCACCGGGATCTCGCCCGCCAGCGGGCCGTGCGCGGTGGTCCGGCCGTAGCCCGCGGGATCCGACGACGGACGGATGGACGGCAGCATGGCGCGCGGAATGTCGAACAGCGCGAGCAGTTCGTCGTCCCAGTCCAACGTTTCCAGGTTCATCAGCATGGTGCGGCTGGCGTTGGTCACGTCGGTGACGTGCACACCGCCGCGGGTACCGCCGGTGAGGTTCCACAGCAGCCAGGTGTCGATGGTGCCGAACAGGGCCTCGCCGCGTTCGGCCGCCGCGCGCAGGCCGTCGACGTTCTCCAGCAGCCAGCGGATCTTGCCGCCAGCGAAGTAGGTGGCTGGCGGCAGCCCGGTGCGGTGGCGGATCAGTTCGCCCGCACGGGATTCCAGCTCGGCGGCGATCCGGTCGGTGCGCGTGTCCTGCCAGACGATCGCGTTGTGGTACGGCCGTCCGGTGCGGCGGTCCCAGACCACGGTGGTCTCGCGCTGATTGGTCACGCCGATCGCGGCCAGGTCGGCGGCGCGCAGGCCGTGCGAGTTGAGCGCCGTCTGGATGACGGCCGACGTGCGTTCCCAGATCTCGACCGGATTGTGCTCGACCCAGCCGGGCCGCGGCAGGATCTGCTCGTGTTCGAGCTGGTGCTGGGCGACGACCGCGCCCGCGTGGTCGAAGACCATGAAGCGGGTGCTCGTGGTCCCCTGGTCGACCGCACCGATGAGGTCAAGCATGCGTCTCTCCGTTGCTCCGTTGTCCGGCGCGCGCGGCGGCCGGTACGCCATGCCGAAGGTAGGCAGCGGCGGAGTCCGCGACAACGGTCCGTGTTCGACAATGTCGAACGTTCTAGGTTTCCGCAGTACAGTCGAGTCCGTGCCGGGACCGATTCAGTCGATCGAACGGGCCGCCGCGATCCTGCGGGTGGTCGCCGAGGCGCCCTTCGGCGTCGGCGTCGGCGAGCTCGCCGGCGCGCTCGGCCTGCCCAAGGCGACGGCGCACGGTCTGCTGCGCACCTTGCAGCGAGTCGGCTACATCGAGCAGGACGACGCCACCGGCAAGTACCTGATCGGCGCCGCGGCCCTCGGGCTCGCCGACGCCCGGCTCGACACCAACGTGCTGCGCTCCTACGCGATGAACTGGGCCGACACCCTGGCCGCGCGGTCCGGCGAGTCGGTGCGGATCGGCGCGCTGCGCGGCGAGGGCGTGTCGATCGTGCACCACGTGTTCCGGCCCGACGGCACCGAGCAGACTCTGCGCGTCGGCATCGAACTCCCCCTGCACGCGACCGCGCTCGGCAAGGTATTGCTCGCCTACACACCGGGTTTGACCGAACGCGTCGCGAGCGCGCCGCTGCCCGCCTACACCCGGCGCACGGTGACCGCCCCGCGCGCCGTGCACGCCGAGATCGCGCGGGTGCGCGCGCAGGGCCACGCCGAGGACGTCGCCGAGTTCGCCTTCGAGCGAGCGTCGGTGGCGGCGCCGCTGCGCGACGCGGGCGGACGGGTGGTCGGCGCGCTCGGCGTTGTCGGCGCCGTAGACCGGGTGACCGATCCCGGCGTCCGTCCCAAACTCGTCGAGCTGGTGCGCGCGACCGCGGGCGCCATCTCCCGTGACCTGGGCGCCGACCGTCCACGGGTGCGCCCATGAGTGAGCGAATCGTGTGCCAGCGCGCCTCGCGCATGCCGGAGCCGAGCGCCAGCGAGGCGAAGGCATGAGCGCCGAACGGGGCCGCAACCGCTACGTGATGGCCATCGACCAGGGCACGACGTCGAGCCGCTCCATCCTGTACGACGCTGCGGGACAACTGGTTTCGATCGCCCAGCGCGAGCACCGGCAGCTGTATCCGGCGGCGGGCCGGGTCGAGCACGACGCCGCGGAGATCCGCCGCAATGTCGCGACGCTGGTCGATCGGGTGATCGCCAAGGCGGGCGTCGCCGCCGACCAGGTGGTGGCGATCGGCATCGCCAACCAGCGCGAGACGACGGTGCTGTGGGACAGGGAGACCGGCGCGCCTGTCGGCAACGCGATCGTCTGGCAGGACACCCGCACCGAGGAACTCGTCGCCCGGCTCGCGCGCAGGCCAGAGGCCGAGGAGGTGGTCCGGCGCTGCGGATTGCCGCTGCTGAGTTACTTCGCGGCCCCGCGCATTCGGTGGCTGCTCGACCGCGACGAGCGGCTGCGCGAACGCGCCGAAAAGGGTTCGGTGCTGTTCGGCACGATGGACAGCTGGCTGATCTGGAACCTCACCGGCGGCCCGCGCGGCGGTGTGCACGTCACCGATGTCACCAACGCCGGGCGCACCATGTTGATGAACCTCGCCACCCTGGACTGGGACGACCGGCTACTCGACTTCTTCGGCATCCCGCGGGCGATGCTGCCCGAAATACGGTCCAACGCCGAGGTATACGGCCACACGGCGGCAGGCATCCCGATCGCGGCCGCGCTCGGCGACCAGCAGGCGGCGCTGTTCGGTCAGACCTGCTTCGCCGCGGGCGAGGCCAAATGCACCTACGGCACCGGCAGTTTCCTGCTCAGCAACACCGGGACCACGCCGGTGCGCTCCACGCACGGGCTGCTCACCACGGTGGCGTTCCGGATCGACGGCGAACCCGCCAGCTACGCGCTGGAAGGTTCGATGGCCGCCACCGGGACGCTGGTGCAGTGGCTGCGCGACCGGCTCGGGCTCATCGACGCCGCGCCCGAGATCGAAACGCTCGCAAGCACTGTCGAGGACAACGGCGGCTGCTACGTGGTGCCCGCGTTCTCCGGCCTGTTCGCGCCGCGCTGGCGATCCGAGGCCCGCGGCGTGATCGCGGGGCTCACCTCCTACATCACCAAGGGGCATCTGGCCCGCGCGGTGCTCGAGGCCACCGCGTGGCAGACCAGGGAGGTGGTCGACGCGATGAACGCCGACACCGGCTACGCCCTCACCGAACTGCGCGTCGACGGCGGCATGACCTCGAACAACCTGCTCATGCAACAGATCTCGGACGCGCTGGGCGTGCCGGTGGAGCGGCCGCTGTTCTCCGAGACGGTGTCCCTCGGCGCGGCATACGCGGCGGGTCTCGCCGTCGGGCTGTGGCCCGATATGACGGGTCTGCGCAGCAACCGCCGCACCGCGAGCCGGTGGCTGCCGACCATGCCGGACGAGCGCCGAGATCGGGAGTACCGCCGCTGGTCGCGGGCCGCCGAACTCACCTACAACTGGAACGAACCTGGCGAGTCGTGAACCGCGCGCGTGGCGCGACGGCGCGTCGGTGGGACGTTCGCCGTACCGGCGCTACGGTGCTGGAAGCACAAGGCTCGACTACATCCGGTACATCGCGTCGCCGCATCGGCGCCCACCGAGGAGGGGCAGTTGCTCACCGTCCAGATACTCGCCGTGCTCGCGGCGCTGCTGCACGGCTACATCTTCGTGCTCGAATCGCTGCGATTCGCCGAGCCGAAGGTGTACGCGGGGACGTTCTACGTCGAGCGCGAGGATCTGGGGGCCGTCCAGCCCTGGGCCTTCAACCAGGGCTGGTACAACCTGTTCCTCGCGATCGGCACGTTGATCGGCGCGCTGCTGCTGCCCACGCTCCCGCAGGCGGGCTGGGCGCTGCTGCTGATCGGTTGCGGTTCGATGATCGCCGCGGCGGGCGTCTTGGTGGCGAACGACCGGCGTTTCGTCAAAGCCGCCCTGATCCAGGGGACGCTGCCCGCGCTCACGCTGATCGCGGGCCTCATCACCCAGCTCTGAACGCGGGGAGGGTCGCCGAAGCGGCCCTCCCCCACCCGGTTACGGGTTCAGGTGAACCGGCAGGCGGCGGTGGCCGTTGGAGATGAAGCTGGGCACCGAGCCCAGCTCCCCCGGCTCGGCGGCCAGTTCCATCTTCGGGAACCGCGCGAAGATCGCGGGCAGCGAGACGGCGGCCTCCATGCGGGCCAGCGGAGCGCCCAGGCAGTGGTGCGCGCCGTAACCGAAGGCGAGGTGCTCCTTGGTGGCGCGGTGCACGTCGAATTCGTCGGCGGTGTCGCCGTGCAGCTTCGGATCCCGGTTGGCCGCCACGTAGGACGCCAGGATCGGCTCGCCCTTGGCGATGCGCGCACCGTCGAGTTCGATGTCGTCGACCGCGAAACGCAGCGGCAAGTGCGCGACCGGAGCCTCGAACCGCAGCGCCTCCTCGATCAGATCGCTCCACGCGGCCCGCTCCTCGACCACGTCGGCGCGCTGCTCCGGCCGGGTCAGCAGCGCGAAGATGGCCTGGTCGAGCAGGTTCACCGTGGTCTCGTGGCCCGCGCTGATGACGAGCAGCAGCGTGTCGATCAGCTCCTGCTCGGTGAGCTGGGCGCCGTCCTCCTCGTCGCGGTGCGAGATGAGCAGGCTGGTCATGTCGTCGCCGGGGTGCTCGCGCCGGTAGGCGACGAGTTCACCGAGGATCCGGTACATCTCCATGTAGTTGGCCTGCGACTGCTCGGGAGTGAGCGAGGTGTCGAAGATGCCGTCCACACAGGTGCGCAGTCCGGCGTTCAGCGCCTCCGGCACGCCCATCAGTTCCGAGATCACCTGGATCGGCAGCGGATACGCGAAACCCTCGCGCAGGTCCACCGGTTCACCGGCCGGGGCGGCGGCGAGCTCGTCGAGCAGCGCCGCGGTGATGGCCTCGATGCGCGGGCGCATGGCCTCGGTGCGGCGATGGGTGAACGCGGGCGCCACCAGTTTGCGTAGTCGCCGGTGGTCGGCGCCGTACGCGGTGAACATGTTGTTCACGGCGACCCACAGGAACAACGGCCAGTCCTGCGGGATCTCGCCGTTGATGAACGGGGGCCAGTGCTGGCGCGCGTCCTTGGACACCCGGGGGTCGACGAGCAGCTTCTTCAACAGTTCGGCATCGGTCACCGACCACGCCCGCACACCACCGGGCAACTCGACGAGCACGACCGGCCCGCGGGCACGGATACGCGCGGACTCACCCTGGATATCGGCGCCGGTGGGATCGAGGACAAGGGGCTGACTGTCCATCGGGGCACTCTCCTTAATACAGGTTCAGCGGAGGGGATTTCGGGAAGGTGACCGGAAGGGACACCAGAGCTCGATGGAAAGGCCCAGGGCGGTAGGTCAACTGATCGACGGGCACCGCGAGCCGCATCTCGGGCAGCGCGTCGAGCAGCTGGTCGATCGCGTCCTGCGCGATCAGATAGGCCGCCGACTTCGCCGGGCAGGCGTGCGGACCCGCGCTCCACGCCAGATGCGAACGGTTGTCGGTGTAGTCGCCCGCGTCGATCGCCGGATCGTTGTTGCACGCCGACATGCTGATCACCACCGGCTGGTGCGCGGGCAGCCAGGCACCGTCGATCAGGATGGGCTGCTTCGGATACGAGACGCAGTAGTTGGCCATCGGCGGGTCGGTGAACAGCACCTCGTCCAGCGCGTCGCGGGTGGACAGGCTGCCGCCCAACAGGTTTCCGGCGAAGCGGTCGTCGGTGAGCATGAGCAGCAGCGTGTTCACGATCAGGTTTTGCTCCGGCTCGATGCCCGCGCCGTAGAGGGTGACCAGCTGGTGGATCATCTCCACGTCGTCGAGTCCGGCCGCGTGGCCGAGCAGCCGGGAGACGATGTCGTCGCCGGGCTCGTTTCGTTTGCGGGTGGTCAGCTCGAGCAGGGCGTCGGTGAGCATGGCGTTGCCCTTGTCCGCGTTCACGCCCTCGAAGATGGCGGCCATGCCGGTGGCCACCTGCTGGCCGATATCGGCCGGGCAGCCGAGCATCTCGTTGAGCACGGCGAACGCGAGCGGGAAGGCGTACTGGCTGATCAGGTCCGCCGCCCCGTCGGCGCAGAAGGCGTTGATCAGCGGGACGGCGACCCGCTCGATCGTGGCGTGCATGGCGTGCAGATCCACCTCGGCGATCGCCGCGAGGTTGGCCTGCCGGTAGCGCGTGTGCTCGAGACCGGCGCTGCGCAGCGCGTTGGGGCGCCATTCCAGCATCGGCAGGATCGGGCATTCGCCGGGAACGTTCTGCTGCCAGGCCCGCGGATCGGCCGGAAAGTGCTCGGGATCGTTGAGGATTCGCAGCGCGGTGTGGTATCCGATCACCAGGGTGGCGGGGATGCCAGGCGCCAGATCGACCGGCGCGAGCGAGCCGAACTGGCGGCGCATCTGCCGGTAGGCGCGGTGCGGGTCGGCGGCGAACTCCTCGGTGTACAGCGGCACCCGCGGGCCGTCGGTGTCGATCGGCGAACCGTGCGGAACGGGGCAGACACCCGCGGGCGCCGTGTGCGGAGGCATTGTCAAAGTCGGGACTCCAGACGGTGGAACAGGAATTCGACGAGTGTGATGAGCGATTGCAGACACGTGCCTCGATGCCGCGCGTCCAACGTGGTCAGTGGTGTGCCCTCGGCGAGATCCAACGCGTCGCGGACCTCGTCGAGGGGGTACTGCTTGGCGCCCTCGAACTGGTTGACCGCCACCGAATACGGCACGCCGCGTTCCTCCAGCACCGAGAGCACCTCGTCGGCCTTCTCGATGCGCCGGGTGTCGACCAGCACCAGGGCGCCGAGCGCGCCGCGGGCCAGCTCCTCCCACAGCGGCACGAAGCGCTGCTGACCCGGTGTACCGAAAAGATACAGTGCCAGTTGCGGATTCAGCGTGATACGGCCGAAGTCCATCGCGACGGTGGTCTGCGTCTTGCCGGGCAGACCGGCCATGTCGTCGACGCCGATGCTCGCCTCGGTGATGGTCTCCTCGGTACGCAGCGGCTTGATCTCCGAGATGCTGCTGACGAAGGTCGTCTTGCCGACACCGAAATTGCCTGCCACCAGCAATTTGACCGATCGGGTCACGGTCTCCGGCACATAGTCGACGACTCGTTCAGGCCGAGAGAGCGCGGAGCCCATTCAGTACCTCCTCCAAAAGGGCTATCTCCGGCAGGTTCTCGGCCGGGGTTGGCGTGGTGAGATGGCCGCCGTCCATGAGATCCGATACGACGATCTTCACCACGGACGGCGGCAGGTCCAGATAGGCCGCGATCTCGGCGATGGACAGCACGCCGCGACCGCTGCACAGGTTCATCACGCGGCGTGCGTCCGGGCTCGCGCCGGGCGCGGGAGCCAGCGCCGCGACGACGAGCGTGACCAGATCCAGTTCGCGAGTGGCACGCGAACGCCCGCCGGTGCGCACATAAGCCCGAACCAGGTCGGGGTCGCGGCGGGACCTGGTCATGACAGGCCGCTGTCTGTCCTCTGCCGCGATTGGCTGCCGAGTTCGTGCCCGACGCGCCCGGCCAGTTCGTTCATCCGGTGCGCGATGAGGCTGACGTCGATGTCCGCGGTGGTCGAGACGCCGAGCAGGGCGCCCTCCCCGGCGGCGGTGATGAAGATCATCCCGTCGTCGTATTCGGTCATGTTCTGACGTAGGCCCGTTTCCGGTCCGCCGCAGAACTCGCCTAGCGCCTTGCCCAGAGACCGCAGGCCGGAGGCGGCCGCGGCGAAGCGTTCGGCGTCGTCGCGGGCGATGCCCTTCGAGTGCGCGATCCGCAGCCCGTCATCGGACAGCAATACCGCGAACCGGACGCCTGGAATGCTGAGATCCTCGAGTAGCCAGCCGAGCTTGTTGCTGCTGTCGGCCACGGTGGTAGTCGGTGTGCCCATCAAGGTGTCATCCCTTCCGTGTGTTCGGCGGCGGCGGCGCGGCCGCTCTTGGAACCTGTGTGCCATGCGGCGGCGATATCCGGCCTCGCGGGCTCGCCGGAAGTCCTTGCGCGCGTGCCGATCGCGGGCGCCACCTCGCGGCGGCGCCGCTTCGGCAGGCCGCCCTCGGTGATCTCGTGCACCGCGAACGCGCTGTCCTCCGGCTCCTTTTCGCGCGGTGCGGGCGCCGGTTGGGGCGCGGGTGCGGGCGCGGGAGCCTCGACCGGGGTGGCGGCCGTCGTCGTCTTGTCGCCCCCGCTCGGTGCGGCGAGCAGGGCCTCGGGGATGTACACCATCGCGCGCATGCCTCCGTAGGCGTTGGGCCCGTCGATGTAGACCGTGAACCCGTAGCGACGCGCGAGGGCGGCGACACCGGGGAAACCGACCTTCGGCGACGGACCGAGCTGGTGGATGTCGACCGGGCGCTCGTTGGCGAGCACCTGCCTGGCCTCCTCCATCTGCTCGGCGTTCATCCGCACGCCCGCGTCGTCGATGATGACGGTGACGCCGTGATGTCCCTCCTGGAAGCTGACGTCCACGAAGGAGGTCGGCGGCGAGTAGCGCAGCGCGTTGTCGAGCAGGGTGGCCAGGGTGTGCACGAGCGGTTCCACCGCTCGGCTGACGACCACGCGGTCCAGCTGGGTGGTGCGCACCCGCAGGTAGTCGCGCACGCGGCCGGTGGCGCCGCCGACCACGTCGGTGAGCGACTGCGCGGGCCAGCGCCTGCCGGGCAGGCCGCCACAGACGATCACGTAGGACTGCGCCTGGCGGATCATCTGCTGGACGGTGTGGTCGATCCGGGTGAGCGTGGCGTAGACGTCGTCGTTGCGGTGCTGGCGCAGCGCGGCGCTGACCACCTGGCTGACGTCGGCGCCGAGGCTCACCACGGAGGTGCCGAAGGAGCGGACCGCGCCACTGGTCGCGTCGCGGGCAGCGGCTCCGACCTCGGCGCGCACCGCCTCCTCGGCGGCGTTGATCGCCTGCCTGGCGTGTGCCTCGGCGTCGACCATCGTCCGTTCCCTCGACTCGGACTGCACGAGGCGCAAGTCGTCGGCGTAGCGATCGCCGATCCACTGCAGGCACTGGGCCAGTCGCGAATTCTGCAGTCCCGTAGGCACTTCGATCGTGTTGGTCGGCGGCTCGTAGCGCCGGACGGCGTCGGTGATCGCCGGCATGGTCTGCCCGGCGAAACGCTCCAGCGCCTCGTCACGTTTGCGCTGGTCCTCCAGCAAAGACTCGGCTCTGGCCCGCTCTCGGCGCAGCGCGGCGATCGTGTACCCGACCGCGACGACAAGCACCGTGGCGAGGATCCATGGAAGTAGTACGGCGATATCCAGATTCATCAGTTCTCTCGTCGTTGACGGGATCGAGCCTCCCCCCGATGCACCGCCCCCGTTAAGGTCCCCGTCCGAACCCGCACCCTGCCACCACAGATCTCCGTCTTGTCTTTCCGAACGACACCGATCGTGTGACGCCTGATCGGATCCATTGCGCGTCGGAGGATCTGGCGCTCGCGGACAAGCACCACCGGAGGCTCACCGCTCACCTCACAGTGCCCGCAGCGCAGGCGATCAGCGAATCGATCACCGACCGACCGGAGCCAGTCCGACACGCCCAGAACCCGACGACTCGCCCACCCTAGCAGCATCACAGCGAAGTCACGACGGATCCTGATGACCGGCTTCGCAATTCGTAGCAAAATCCAAACGGGCACAGGAAAACCCAAGCAGCGCAGTTCATTGCGGCCGCCGAGAAGTGGCTGTTCGGAGTGAAATCGAACAGTCGGGCTGCCATTGTTCGCCGAATTCGCAACGGTGCCAGGGAACCGCTCCGCGACCGACGTCGCGGCGCGCACGGTCGGGCGCCGTGGCGGCTGCCGCCGGGCCGCCACCGGTGCCGAAGCCCGTCTGTCCAGCGGTTACGCTGGCTCCATGACGGCCCAGACGGATTCCACTTCCGCTGCACGGGAAAGGATCCTCGCCGCCGCCTACTCGCTGTTCACTCGCCGCGGTATCCGCGATGTCGGCATCGACGAGGTGATCGCTCGCGCGGGCATCGCCAAGGCGACGCTCTACCGGCACTTCCGCACCAAGGACGATCTGGTGCTCGCCGTCCTGCGGCGCAGGGAGAAGCTGTGGACCTTCGGTTTCGTCGAGGAGCGTTCCCGACTACTCGGGCAGACCCCCGAAGAGCGGTTGCTCGCCATCTTCGATGTCTTCGACGAGTGGTTCAACGGCCCGGATTTCGACGCGTGCACGTTCATCAACGTGCTGCTGGAGATGGGCGCCGAGCATCCGGCCGGGCGCGCGAGCATCGAACACCTGGACAACATCCGCGGTGTGGTGCGGGCCCGCGCGCACAGCGCTGGTCTCCGCGAACCCGACGAGTTCGCCAGGTCATGGCACATCTTGATGAAGGGCTCGATCGTCTCCGCGGCGGAGGGCGATCGACAGGCCGCGCGCCGCGCTCGCGAGATGGCGCGCGCCCTGATCGCCGCCCACCGGCCGGGGCAGACCTCGACCTAGCTCTGGAGACCGGCCTCGATCTCCAGCGTGAGGGTCACCTTGTCGCCGATGACCGCGCCACCATCGGGCAGCGGCATATCGATGTCGAGGCCGAACTCGCGGCGGGAGACCACGGTCTTGGCCTCGAAGCCGGCGACCGGGCCGTTGCCCATGCCGGGGTTCACGCCGAGGAACTCCACGTTCAGCGAGACCGGCTTGGTGTTGCCGCGGATGGTGAACTCGCCGTCGACGACGAATTCCTCGCCGTTCACCCGGAATCCGGTCGACTTGAAAGTCATCAGCGGGAACTGCTCGGCGTGGAAGAAGTCGGCGGTGCGCAGGTGGGCGTCGCGCTGTTCGTTGTCGGTGGTCAGCGAGGTCACCCGGATCTCGGCCTCGGCCGACGCGGCGCCGTCCTCGCCGATGACGAGCTTGCCCTCGAAGTCGGTGAACCGGCCGCGGACCTTGCTCACCATCAGGTGGCGTACCGAGAAGCCGACGGTCGAGTGGGTGGGGTCGATGACCCAGGTGCCCGCGGTCAGTCCCTTGGCGATTGCGGTGGTCATGATGTTCTCCTTCGGTTGGTAGAAATTTCAACTAGTACGGCGCTCGGGTGCGACGTCCTCGGCGTCACCCGGTGTTCTTGCGCACCCGGCCGGTGCGCGGCTTTCCTCCGGTCAGCCCGGCAGGCGTCCCGCGGTCACGAGACGGGCTCGGTCGCGGTGCGCGCGGCGAGCAGTGACGCGTGCGTCGGTGCGTCCGGCACGTGCGCGGGCTTGCGCGCGGCGAATTCCCTGCGCAGCACCGGAACCACCTCCTCGCCGAGCAGGTCCAGTTGCTCCAGAACGGTTTTCAGCGGCAGCCCGGCGTGGTCGATCAGGAACAGCTGGCGCTGATAGTCGCCGAAGTGCTCGCGGAAGGTCAGCGTCTTGTCGACGACCTGCTGCGGGCTGCCGACGGTGAGCGGGGTCTGTTCGGTGAACTCCTCCAGCGAGGGGCCGTGGCCGTAGACCGGCGCGTTGTCGAAGTACGGGCGGAATTCGCGCACCGCCTCCTGGGAGTTCTTGCGCATGAACACCTGTCCACCGAGACCGACGATGGCCTGATCGGCGGCGCCGTGCCCGTAGTGCTCGTAGCGGCTGCGGTACAGCTCGATCAGCCGCTGGAAGTGCTCCTTCGGCCAGAAGATGTTGTTGGCGAAGAAGCCGTCGCCGTAATAGGCGGCCTGTTCGGCGATCTCGGGGCTGCGGATGGATCCGTGCCAGACGAACGGCGGCACGTCGTCGAGCGGGCGCGGGGTCGAGGTGAAGGACTGCAGCGGCGTGCGGAACTTGCCCTCCCAGTCCACCACGTCCTCGCGCCAGAGCCGGTGCAGCAGATGGTAGTTCTCGATGGCGAGCGCGATCCCGTCGCGAATGTCCTTGCCGAACCAGGGATACACGGGTCCGGTGTTGCCGCGGCCGAGCATCAGGTCGACGCGACCGTCGGCCAGATGCTGCAGCATCGCGAAGTCTTCGGCGATCTTGACGGGATCGTTGGTGGTGATCAGCGTGGTCGCGGTGGACAGCTGGATGCGGTCGGTGCGCCCGGCGATGTAGCCGAGCATGGTGGTCGGCGAGGACGGCACGAACGGCGGGTTGTGGTGCTCGCCGGTCGCGAACACGTCCAGGCCCACTTCCTCGGCCTTCTGCGCGATCGTCACCATCGCCTTGATCCGCTCGGCCTCGCTGGGGGTGCGGCCGTTCGTGGGATCCGCGGTGACGTCACCGACGGTGAAGACTCCGAACTGCACGAGGCCTCCTCGGACTAATTGGTTGACTTGGCAACCATAGTAACTCCGCTGCGGCGTCGCCTATTCCGACGTGACAGGGCTCACAGATCGCCACCGCGATCGGAGTCAGGTCGAACCGCCGGTACCGGATACCATGCGCGGCATGGCAAAGCTCAAGGTCTCCGTCGACGTCCCGATCAGCCCGGAAGAGGCGTGGTCGCACACCTCCAACCTCGCCGAGCTGGACAAGTGGCTGACCATGCACGAGTCGTGGCGCGGCGAGGTGCCGGAGACGCTGACGGTGGGAACCGAGCTGGTCGGCGTCGCGTCGGTCAAGGGCATGCGCAACCGCGTGACGTGGAAGGTCAAGACCGCGGAGCCGCCGCGCAAGCTGGTGCTCAGCGGCGCGGGCAAGGGCGGCACCAAGTTCTCGCTGGGACTTCTGGTCGCCCCCAAGGGCTCTGGATCCGAGGTGACCGTCGACATCGAACTCGGCGGGGCGCCGCTGTTCGGCCCGATCGGCTCGGGCGTGGCGCGCGCGGTGAAGGGCGACATCGAGCGCTCGCTGGACAAGTTCGTCACGCTCTACGCGTAACCGCTGCCCGATCACGGCCGGAGCGAAACGATTCGGGTCCACGGCGTATTCGCCGCGGACCCGAATCTGTCGCCCTGACGCCGGACTCAGTGCACGAGCACCTTCGCGTCGGCGTCCTGGGTGTTCGCCGGTTTGGTCCGCGGCAGGAAGAACGCCGGGACCAGGGTCAGCACGATGAGGACCAGCGCGACGATGTAGGTGTCGCTGAACGCCTGCGCGGCCTGGTCCAGACCGGTGGCGATGGCCTGCTGTCCGAGCTGCTGCGCGATGGCCGGATCGGAATTCGCGGCGATCGCCGGGCCCGCCAGGGTCTGGTCCTTCAGCAGGTTGGTCAGCACCACCGACATGGTCGCGGTGCCGATCGAGCCCGCGGTCTGGTTGATGATGTTCATCAGCGTCGAACCGCGCGCCACCTGCTGGTGGGTCAGCGTCTGGATGGCGGCGGTCATGATCGGCATCATGGTGCAGCCCATGCCGAGACCCATCACGAGCAGCGCCAGGCACATGATCACGTACGACGTGTCCGCCTCGAGCTGGGTGAAGAAGGCGGTGCCGACCGCGAGCAGCACGATGCCCATCATGACGATCTTGCCGGGACCGTACTTGTCGACGAACCTGCCCGCGATCGGCATGGTGAGCATGGCGCCGAGACCCTGCGGCGCGATCAGCAGACCCGCCGCGAGCGCCGACTCACCGCGCACCTGCTGCAGGTAGCTCGGCAGCAGCAGACCCGCGCCGAAGAAGGCGATGGCGAACAGCACCATGGTCAGCACCGAGGCGGTCAGCGCCTTGTTGCGGAACAGGTGCAGGTCGATGAGCGGATGCTTGGTGCGCAGCGCGTGGAAGACGAACGCCACCAACAGCACGAGGCCGATCGCGGCCGGAATCAGCACCTTCTTCGCGGTGACCGTGCCCGCCTCCGGAATCGTGGAGACGCCGTAGAGGAACAGCGCCAGACCCGGCGAGGCGAGCAGCATGCCGAGGAAGTCGAACGACTCCGAGGGCTCCGGCTCGTCGGCCGGGAACACGAGGTAGGCCAGCGCCAGCGCGACGATGCCGATCGGCAGGTTGATCAGGAAGATCCAGTGCCAGCTGAACGCGTCGATCAGCCAGCCGCCGAGGATCGGGCCGCCGATCGGGCCGAGCAGCATCGGCACGCCGAGCACCGCCATCACCCGACCGACCCGCTGCGGGCCCGCCGCGTGGGTCATGATCGTCATGCCGAGCGGCATCAGCATGCCGCCGCCGATGCCCTGGATGACGCGGAAGGCGATCAGCGACTCGATGTTCCACGCCGTACTGCACAGCAGCGAACCGAGCACGAAGAACGTCAGCGCGGCCATGTAGAGGCGTTTGGTGCCGAACCGGTCCGCCGCCCATCCGGTGAGCGGGATGACGGTGGCGAGCGCCAGGGTGTAGCCGGTCATGGTCCACGCGGCGATCGCGTAGCTGGTGCCGAACTCGATCTGGAAGGTAGGCAGCGCGACGGTCACGACGGTGATGTCGAGGATCGACATGATCGCGCCGAGCACGACCACGCCCGCCACCTTGAACACGGCGGCGTCCAATGTGTCCGAGGACGGATCTTGTCCCGCCGCCTGAATATCCGGAGGTTGTGTCACCGGTTAAGAGTGGCACTTTCTCGCCCGAAGAACCAGACGATTTCACTCGCGTCGCGGGACCGAAATCGCCGCGACGTGAGTAGTGCGGACGCGGTTTTGGCGTAGTCGCCTACGCGTGGCGCGCAGGGCGCACCGGCGGAGACTTCTAATCGCACGCCCTCCGGGGAGCGCGAATTCCAATCTTTCGATTCAGGGGCCCGACATGCCGCGCAGTCTTCGTTTCACCGACCCACCCAGCACTCCCGAGCAACTCGCCGCGACGCCGCCCGATCGCGAGGCCGAGCCCGCGGACGGCCTCGTCTTCGAGACGACTGTCGACGTCCCGGCCGACGGCGCCGACATCGAGCAATCCTCGGTCGTCGTCCGCGGCTTCGACGCGGGCGCCCCGACGGAGCAACCCGCGACCGAGGTCCGAATCAGCTACCGGCCGAGCCGGATCGGCGCCCGCGCCATCCCGCCCGCGGTGCCCGCGGAGCGAGTCGATCCCCCGGACGCCGAGATCGTGGCGCGCGAAGAAAAGCGCCTGGAACGCGAACTCGACGGCAAGGTCGCGACGCCCGAACAGCTCGCCGACCTGGAATCGGCCATCGCACGCGCCACCGCCGAGTTGCCGCGCGTCAGCACCGACGCCGGGGTGCCCAAGCACCTCGCGGTGCGCTCGGTTCCCGAGCCGATGCCCGAGGAGGTGCGGGCGACCCGCTTCCCCACCGCCCCGGCGAACCCGTCGCTCGACGCGCCCCGTCCGACGACGGTCTTCCTCCCCGAGAACCGCCAGGTGCTGTGGGACACCGCCTACCCGTGGGGCTGCAACGGCCGGGTGACCACCGGTAACGGTGCCGGTTCCGGCGTCATGGTCGGTCCGAGGCACCTGCTGACCGTTTCGCACGTGATGGTCTGGAACAACGACGGATCGGTGGGCTGGCTGGAGTTCGTGCCCGCGTTCTTCGATCGCGAGCCCGGGCCGTTCGGCAAGGCGCACGCGATCCGGACCTACTACCACCGCAAAGTCACCGGCGGTCTCGACGAGGACGAGCGGCGCCACGACTACGTCGTGGTCGTGCTGAACTGGCGGATCGGTGACCGGACCGGGTGGCTGGGGTCCAAGTCGTACACCGACGCGTGGGACGGCCAGACGTGGTGGAGCCACGTCGGCTATCCCGCCGACTTCGGCGGGCTGCGCCCCACCTGGCAGAGCAGCATTTCCCTCGACGGCCACAACTCGCAGGCCGACTCGAACCAGGAGATGCACCACTGGGGCGATGTCGCGGTCGGCCAGTCCGGCGGCCCGTTCTTCGCCTGGTGGGACGGGGTTCCGCACGCCGTCGCCGTGCAGAGCTCGCACGACAGCGGACGCAACTACGCGAGCGGAGGTTCCTACATCCCGAACCTGATCAACCGTGCTCGTACCGAATTCCCCTGACAAGCAGTCCTTTTAGCAACGAAGGGAAACGATCGTGACCACACGCCGCAACTGCATCATCCCGCCCTATCTGCTGGATCTTCTGCTCCAGAGCCCGAATCCCGACGTCCGCGGCGCCGCGATCGAAACCCTCGTCTCGGACACGCGCATGCGTACCGAGCGTCGCCTGACCGCGGTGTTGCCCCTCGCGGCTCCGCCCACCGACGCCGCCCGTACCGTCTTCGACTGCCGTTCGTCCCGCAATCTCGCCGCGGCCCGCCAGGTCCGCGGCGAATCCGGCGCGGCGGTCGCCGACGCGTCGGTGAACCGAGCCTTCGACGGTCTCGGCACGACGCGCTCGTTCTTCTCCGAAGTGCTGCAACGTAAGTCGATCGACGACCGCGGCATGCAGCTGCACGGCTACGTGCACTACGGTCGCCGATACAACAACGCGCTGTGGGACGGCAGCCGGATGATCTTCGGCGACGGCGACGACCGGGTGTTCACCGATTTCACCAAGTCGCTCGATGTGATCGCCCACGAACTCGCGCACGGCGTCACCCAGTTCACCGCGGATCTCGTCTACGAGAGCCAGCCCGGTGCGCTCAACGAGTCGATGTCCGACGTGTTCGGCTCGCTGGTGAAGCAGTGGAACGCGAAGCAGACCGCCGACCGAGCGGATTGGCTGATCGGCGCGGACGTCTTCACCCCCGCTGTCGCGGCCGACGCGTTGCGCTCCATGAAAGCGCCGGGCACGGCGTGGAACGAAGCGTTGTTCGGCAAGGATCCGCAGCCGGGCCATATGGACGACTACGCCGATCTGCCCGTCTCCGAGGACGGTGACTGGGGAGGCGTGCACATCAACTCCGGGATCCCCAACAAGGCGTTCTACCTGGCCGCCGTCGAAATCGGCGGCTACGCGTGGGAGGCGCCGGGGCACATCTGGTACGAAGCGTTGCGCAACGCCCACGGCCGGACGGAATTCCAGGAGTTCGCCGAGCTGGCCGTAGCCGGGGCCGGGCGCCTGTGCGGCGCGGGCAGCAGGGAGCAGGATGCGGTGCGGTCCGCGTGGGCGCAGGTCGGCGTCGACGTCGCGGAGCGACGGGACGTGGGCAACGGCGCGGCGGTGGACCAGATCGCCGATCTGACAGCGCAGATCAAGCAGCTGTGCGACCGGGTCGACCTGATCTCCCACGAGCGGCGCTGATCGGGCGTGGTTGCCGTGAGAGTCACGCTGACCACCTCGGGTGGGCACGTCCCCGGCCTGCCCGCCCGGCCGACGATCGTCGACTCCGCCGCGCTCGCGGCGGCCGACGCCGATCGGCTGGCGCGTGCCGTCGCGGCGGCGGTCAGCGCGGACGACACCGCACTGCGGACGTTTCGCGCACCCGATGCCGCGACCTATCGCCTGACGATCGAAACCGCTGACGGCACCGATGTTCTGGTCGGCTCCGACGGTGCGCTGAGCCCGGCGCTCGCCGAGTTGCTCGATGTGGTCGAGCAACTCGGCGAGCCCTCCTGACCCACATACGTCGGCGCGAGATCACCAGTCCCGCGCGGCGAGCAGCAGATGGCGGCGCACCCGTTCGACGTGGCGACGCGGCGAACTTCCGGGACGCCGGGCCAAGAAGGCGGTGTTGATCGGCGGGTCCTCCGGTTCGAGCAGCGCCGTCACCGCACCGGAAGCGAGTTCGCGCGCACACAGGTAGCGCGGCACCACGCTGACGCCCGCGCCCGCGACCACCCCCGCGAGCACCGCGCGCAGATCGCCGACGATCAACGCGGGCTCGGCCGTGAGGCGGGTGTCGAAGACGTGGCGCCAGTAGCGGCGCAGGATCGGCAGGTCGGCGGCGTAGCTGAGCAGCGGCAGCCCGGCCAGCGCCGTGGGATCTCCGGCGCGCAGCCGCGCGGTGTCGACGCGCCGCGCCACGGCGGGGGCGGCGACGAGGACGAATTCCTCGTCGGCGAGCGGTTCCGCGAGCACTGTGCGCCCGCGCGGGCGGGTGGTCGCCACGACCAGGTCGTAGGTTCCGGCCCGCAGACCGGCGAGCAGGTCGTCGGTGAGGCCCGCGGTGAGTGTCAGCCGGACGCCGTCGGCCACGAGCGGCGCCAACGCGGGCACCACCATGGCGGCAAGCAGTTCGGCGGGCCCGGCCAGCAGCACCGGCGGTTCGGGCTGCGCGGCCTCCGGCTCGGCGCCGCCCGCGATCGCTTCCAGCGCGTCCATCGGTCCCGCCAACCGAGCGGCCAGCTCGTGCGCCGCGGCCGTCGCCGCCACGCCGCGCGGCAGCCGATCGAACAGCGGACGACCCAGCCGCCGCTCGAGAATCTGCAATTGCGTGGTCACCGTCGGCTGCGACAGCCCGACCTGCGCGGCGCCCGCCGTGATCGACCCCGCGCGGTACACGGCGAGGAAGGTCCGCAGGTGCGCCAGCTCCGCCACGCCATGGGTCCGCCGATCCGCCACGGCGAAAGTCTATTGCCCCGCCGATAGCACCCGTCGCTAAGCTGTTGCTCCTATGGCTCTCAGCGCGACACTGCACACGTTCACCGTTCATCTGGCCGATGTCGATCGCGGCGTCTACGAGGAGCTGGAGTTGCGGGTGGCGCGCCACCCGTCGGAAACGGCCGAGTTCATGCTGACGCGGCTACTGGCCTACTGCCTCGAGTACGAGGAGGGCATCGCCTTCAGCGACGGCGGCGTGTCCTCCACCGACGAGCCCGCCGTGCTGGTGCGCGACCTCACCGGCCGCCGCACCGCATGGATCGAAGTCGGCGCACCCGACGCGGACCGCGTGCACCGCGGCAGCAAATCGGCCGAACGCGTCGCCATCTACACCCACCGCGACCCCGCCAAGGTGCTCGCTCAACTCACCGGCAAACGCATCCACCGCGCCGCCGACATCCCCCTCTACAGCTTCGACCGCGCTTTCATCGACGCCGCCGTCCCCGTCATCGACCGCCGCAACACGATCACGCTCTCTGTCACCGAACGCCTGCTCTACCTCGACCTCAACGGAACGATCCTGAGCACCCCGATCGAAGAACACCGCCTCACCTGACCGCGGTGTGCGGCGGTGCGGCACGCGGTAGAGAGAAAGGTTGGGCCGCAACCGATTCGGTATCCGTGCGAGGCTCGCTGTGACCGATGCGGATCGAAGGACGACAACGGCCCTCCGCGCGCTGGGCAGCGGAGGGCCGTGGTAAGCGAGGGCGGAACGGTTACCTGCACACCCCGTCGAAGGCGGTGCCCTCGCGGGTGACGACGCCGTCCAGGATCGAGCACGCCGTGCCGTCAGCGACGGGCACCCGCACGACCGCCAGCGTGCGCGGATCCACGCACGGCGCCTTCGGCGAACGGAAGCCCGCGGCCGCCAGGCTCGTGTTCAGCTGGTAGCCCGCGGACTCGCAGGCCTCCTTCGCCGCATGCAGGTAGGCGTCGGTGGCGGGGTCCGCGGCGGCGTACCCGGCCCCCACCACGGGGAGCACGGCGGCGATGGCGGCTCCGGCGAGGAGGGTGATCCGGCGGTGTGCGAGTTTTGTCATGGCCGAGATCTTATGGGCTGAAGTCGGTTTCATGAACAATTCGGCCTGCGAAATCGCATACCGGGTCCTGCAGGGCGGGACGGGCGAGCGTTCGGCGCACCCGAGGCCGCACCGACGGGGTGCGTCCGGCCGGACACGAGCAGCTAGACAGTAGCCGATCGCACTTTTGCCGAGCGCCGAACGGGGTAGAGCGGAAGGGCGGGCGCGGCGAACGCGCCCGGGGCAGCCGAGGGAGGTCGGTCGCATGCGATTGCGACGCAGTACACCGTACGGCCCCGGCCTGCGCCGGATCGGCCGCGGCCGCGGGTTCTCCTATCTCACTGCCGAAGGCGAGCCGGTGTCCGACCGGGAAGAACTGGAACGCATTCGCGCCCTGGTCATCCCGCCCGCATGGCGGAAAGTGTGGATCTGCCCCTACCCGAACGGACACATCCAGGCGGTCGGCGTGGACGCGGCCGGCCGCAGGCAGTACCTGTACCACGAGCAGTGGCGGCGCGAACGCGACGAGGAGAAGTTCGACCGCGTACTCGAGCTGGCGGCCCGGCTGCCGCAGCTCCGGGAGCGGCTCGGCGCGGACCTCGACCGCCGCGGCCTCGATCGGCACCGGCTGGAGGCGCTCGCCATCGGACTGCTGGACCGCGGGGTGTTCCGCATCGGCGGCGAGGAGTACGCCGAGGAGAACGGGACGCGCGGCGTGGCCACGCTGCTGAAGGAGAACGTGGAACTGCACGGCGACGAGCTGGTGTTCGATTTCACCGCCAAGGGCGGCATCCGGCGACAGGCCCGCCTCCGCGACGCGCGATTGGCCAAGGTGGTGCAGACCGTGCGGCGCAGCCGTACCCCGTCGAAGCGGCTGCTGACCTACCGAGACAAGACGGGCTACGGCGAACTGCACGCCGACGACATCAACGCCCGCTTCCGCGAACTCACCGAATGCGAGTGCAGCGCGAAGGATCTGCGCACCTGGCAGGGCACCGTACTGGCGGCCGTCGGCTTCGGAC
This sequence comes from Nocardia sp. NPDC050713, assembly GCF_040654315.1. Lineage (NCBI taxonomy): Bacteria > Bacillati > Actinomycetota > Actinomycetes > Mycobacteriales > Nocardiaceae > Nocardia > Nocardia sp. NPDC050713. The sequence continues at coordinate 514,649 of NZ_JBFAHS010000004.1, forward strand.
AGGCCGATCCGCCGTCCTCGCAGCGCGGCCGCAAACGCGTCGAGCGCGCGGTGACCGAGCGCGTCGCGGCGGAACTCGGCAACACACCCGCGGTCGCACGCAGCGCGTACATCGATCCGCGGGTGGTCGAGGCGTTCGAGGACGGCGTCACGATCTCCGACGCGCTGCGGCGGGCCGCGCGCCGCGAGTCGGAGGACGAGCGCAGGGAGCTGACCGAGCGCGCTGTCATCCGCCTGCTGCGCCGCCGCGCCGGATAATCGGCGCCGGATAGCCGGGTGATCGACGCCAATGCTCGGCACACCGCCGCCCCCGGGTTCAGACCTGCCGCCACTTCTCGTCGTCGAGCATCACGCTGGCCTGCGGTCCCATCAGCAGCATCCCGCCGTCCACCACGAACGACGCGCCGGTCACGTATCCCGCGGCGGGTGTGGCCAGGAACGCGACGACGGACGCGACCTCCCGCGCGTGGCCAGGACGGCCGAGCGGTACGCCGGGGCGTGGCTGCGAGCGCGGGTCCACATCCTCCTGACCTGTCATCGGCGTCGAAATCTCCCCCGGCGCCACGGAATTCACCGTGATGTCGTATTCGGCGAGTTCCAGGGCCAGCACTTTGGTCAACGCGCCCAGCCCCGCCTTGGCCGCGCAGTACGGCGCCGCGCCGACCAGCGGCGCGTGCTCGTGCACGCTGGTGATGTTGATGATGCGGCCGCCGTGCCCGCCCTCGATCATGTGCTTGGCGGCGCGCTGCGAACACAGGAACGCACCGTCCAGATCGACCGAGAGCACGTGGCGCCAGGTGTCGAAATCCATGTCCATGGCCTTCTGCGCGGAACCCGTCCCCGCGCAGTTGACCAGGACGTCCAAGCCGCCGAGTTCGTCGGCCAGCTCATCGATGACCGCGGCGGAGGTGGGCAGGTCGCCGAGGTCGAGCTGTCGCACGGCCGCCGAGACGCCGCGCTCGCGCGCCTCCTCGGCGGTCCGTTCTGCGCCTTCGGCGTCGGTGTGAAAAGTGATGCCCACGTCGGCGCCGCCACCGGCCAGCGCGACGGCCACCGCCGCGCCGATACCGGAGTCCGACCCGGTCACCACGGCGCGCAGCGGCGCGCCCGCACGTTCTTCGGGAAGCGGAGCTGTAGTAGCCATGCTCGCGGCATACCCGACCGCCCTGCCGTCACACTCCGATCACGAGACGACGGCGTCGACGGCCTTCTTCAGCGCCGAGGGCTGGGCGGGCGAGGTGGGCGCCTTCTTGCGCAGCTCGATCATCCGCGCGCCGAGTTCCTGCAACTGCTTGCGGCCGAGGTGTTCGCGCACCTGCGGGAACCACTCGTTCTCCTCTTCGTCGATGTGGTGGTCGACGTTCTCGATGAGCACGGTGGCCTTGGCGGTGAAGTGCTCGTCTTCGGGCTTCATGGCGGCCAGCTCCATGACGAGCACGTCGGCCACGTGGTGCTCCTCGTAGGACTCGAGGATGTCGTCCTCGAGTTCGGGGACGAGCTTGCGCACTTCGGGATACATGCACTCGTTCTCGAGATAGGTGTGCACGGTCAGCGCCTCGATGATCTTGTCGACCACTCGCGCCTTGGTGGTGTGCGCGTCCGACCCCGCTTTCTCGAACTCGCGGAACAGTTTGCGGATCGCCTTGTGATCCTCGCGCAACAGCACGATCGCGTCGGTGCTCATCGGTGACTCCTCCATCGGGACAACGGCTACCTGACTTCGCTGCCGTCATTCCCGTTCGCCGCGCGCCGAAACCGGCTTCGGCCTCGCCTCCTTCGATCAGCCGAACCGGTACGGCGTCAGATACTCGGGCACGATCACCTCCGTCTCCGGGCTCGCCGCGCGCACCGCGGCGATCAGCGTGTCGCGGCGCTGTGCGCTCTCGTCGTCGGTGCGCGGCGGGTTGGCCAGCGGGGATTCGAAATCGTCCCAGTGCACCGGAACCACTGTGCGCGGGTGATCCAGCGCGCGCATCAGCCGCGCGGCGTAGTCGTGCGTGGCGTCGCTGCTGTTGACCGCGATCACGGCGACGTCGGGCGCGGCGCCCGTCAGGTTGCGTTCGACGAAATCGCTTGCGCCCATGAAGAACACCGACGGCCCGCCGTCGACGCGCAGCAGGAACGCCAGCGTGTCGCCCTCGGGCAGATCGGCGATGGTCGCGGGGCGCTCGGGACGGCTGGTCCGCACGCCGGGGAAGGTGAGCGAATACCGGCCGGTCCGGCTGTGCAGCGAACCGACGATCTCCACGGTGTAGCCCCCGAAGTCGAGCACCTCGCCGCCGCGCACCACGCTCAGCTGATCGGACGGCACGTCACAGGCCTGCGCCACGTGATAGGTCGTCAGGGTGCCGAAGACTCGTGCGCCGCTGCGCGCGGCGATGTGCGGCACGTCGTTGAAGTGGTCCCAGTGGGTGTGCGTGACGAACACGTACTTCGGGTTGCCGATGTGCGGATCGATCGCCGCGGGATCGACCCGCAGCGGCGCGTTCGCGTCGAAGGCGCCCGCGGCGAGACCGACCGGATATCTGCTCAGGTACGGGTCGATGAGCAGCGTGTCGCCGCCGATGTCGACGCGCCAGCCCGAGACGCCGAGCCAGCGGAATTCCGCGTTCCCAGCACCGGGCAGGCGGACGGGTTCGCCGGAATCCCGGCTCGAAAGGAACGCGCCCGCGCCCGCCGCGCCGACGGCCGCGACTCCGGCGCCCGCGGCGGTGGTGCGGAACAGGGTGCGTCGGTTGATCCGTGGAGATGTCATGGCGACGAGACAAGCAGGCCGCCGCGGGTCACGTCCAAGATCGAAAACCCGCCATGCCGATACGCGATCGGATATCAGACCTGGTCAGAACTATCGCGGAGAGCGTCGACGGCGAGCCGCGCCGATCGCGCCATGGCCAGGTCGACGTCGATGCGTCGAGTGGCGAGCTCGTCGCTGCGCGCGAACACCGCCACGGCGTAGCGCCCGCCGTCCGGGTACTCCAGGACGCCCGCCTCCATGTGCAGTCCGGGCAGCGTGCCGGTCTTCGAGGCGACCAGCACCTCGTCCGGGAACGCAGCCGCCAGCCGGGTCCAGAACATCTGGCGCCGCAATAGATCTCGGGTAGCGGCGCAGGCCGCCGGACTGCCCGCCTCGTCGCGCCAGATCATGCCGAGTAGCCGGGTGATCTCCCGCGCGGTGCTGGAGGTGGTGTGTTCCGGACGAAAGACCCGCATGTCCGCCACCCGCCCCCTGGGCAGGCTCGGGAAGATCGCGGCGAATTCGCCGGCGGTGCGCGCGCCCGCGTCGGCGAACATCGTCTCCAGCAGCTGGCGCGGTCCGCCGATCACCCGGGTCGCGCCGAGCCCCAGCTCGGCGGCGAGCAGCGCGGGCGTGTCCGGTCCGATCCGGCGCAGCAGCAGGTCGGCGGCCGTATTGTCGCTGACCGACATGGCGAAGTAGGCCAGATCGCGCAGCGACATCTCCACGTCGTCGGCGCAGCCCGCGGTGCCCCAGCCGCCGAGCCGGTCGGCGGCGCGCACCAGCACGCGTTCGGTCGGGTCGAGCTGACCCGCGCCGACCTGCCTGCTGAATTCCAGGATCAGCAAAATTTTGAAGATGGAGGCGATCACCACCTGGTCGTCGGCGTCGACGCCGATCTCGCGCCCGTCGGCGAGGTCGACGGCATGGAACCGGCCGCGCACCGGCAGCTCGGCAAAGATCTCACGGATGTGCTCCTCGGGTGACACAGCGGCCACGCTACGCATTCGCTCCGGCCCTCCGCGGGGCCGATGACGAACGTCGTCCGACAGCGCCCATCGACCGGCCCGCGCCCGAGCGCCCGATATCCGATCGCATATCGTCGGCCGATGGATCTCACGCGACACCTGCGCCATTTTCTGGTGGTGGCCGAGGAGATGCATTTCGGCAGGGCGGCCGAGGTCCTCGGCATCGCGCAGCCGCCGCTGAGCCAGTCCATCCAGCGGCTGGAACGCGAACTCGGCGTCGCGCTGTTCGACCGCTCCCGGCGGGCCGTGCAGCTGACGACCGCAGGGCAGCTGCTGATCGAGGAGGCGCGCGCACTGCTCGCGGCGGAACAGCGGTTGCGCACGGTGGCGCGCAAGGCGGGCGACGGCAGTCTGGGAACGCTGCGCGCGGGTGTCCCACCGGACACACCCGCCGCCGTGCTGCACCGCCTGCTTCGCGAACTCGCCGAGCATGCCGCCGGACTCACCGTGGACCTGCACGAACTCACGACCGCCGAACAGCTCCGTCTGCTCGCCACCGCGGAACTCGACGTCGGACTGGTCGAGCATCCGGTCGACGCGCCCGACCTGCGATACGGGCCGACCGCCGAACTACCCCTCGGCGTCGCGCTGCCCCGCACCTCGCCGCTGGCCCGCCTGCACGAGGTGAGCCTCGCCGACCTCGCCGGACACGAGCTGATCCTCTTCCCTCGGGCCACCGCTCCCGGCTGGCACGACGCATTGCTCGAGGTGTGCCACACACACGGATTCGTTCCGGGCCTGGTCCGGCATGCCCGGAATCCCGAATTCCTGCTCGGCCTTGTGCTTTCGGGCAACGGTGTCGCGCTCACCCGGGAGGCACTGGCCCGACGCGAGCCGAGGGTGGCCTGGCGTCCCCTCGTCGACAAGCCGCTGCGGCTGCGCGTCGGCGCCGTGTGGCCCGACACCTCGCCGCACCCGGCCGCACCGCGCTTCGCGCAGGTCGCCGCCGAAGTTCTGAGCGAAGGCGCCGGGCCACTTCCGGTGCCCGCACCGGAGACGCCGACCGGACCGTGGTCTTTGGTCTACACCGTTCACCCGGCGCAGCAAAAGCGTTTCGCGAGTGGAGATTTCGCAAAACCGCCCGTTTCGCACGGTGGGACGCGAGAATGAGTACGGCCGAGAACCGGCCTCTTGGGGACGCATCGGCTGTCTTGCCCGAACGACACACGTAGGGAAACACGATGAGAGTCAATCAATTCGCCGCTTCCGCCCTGCTCGCGATCGGGGCCATCGGCATATCCGCGGGCGCCGTCAACGCCCAGCCCACCGGTCCAGCCGCCGAGGTGTCCGTGCGCGGCGCCGACCAGGGCATCGGCTACACCGCCGGGCCGACCTCGGACGGCAGCGGCATCGTCACCACCGTCGAGGGCGGCGCGTTCACGCTCGCCGGTGACGCGCGGACGGTCACCCTCGCCGACGCCTCGGGTCACATCGTCGCGACCCTGCCGATGGGCTTCACCGCCCACGGCCAGACCTTCGGCCTGACGCCGCGCATCACCGACGCGGGCCGGACCCTCACCCTGACGCCGGTCGGCGCCCCGGCCGCGACGACGCAGCACCTGCGCCAGCTGGTCGATTACGACGAGACGGTCGCGCGCAAGCAGCACAACGCCGTGGTCGGCGCGCTCATCGGCGCGGGTATCGGCGCGGTGCTCGGCTTCTTCCTCGGCGGTGTCGGCGCGCTGGTCACCGTTCCGATCGGCGCGGGCATCGGCGCACTGATCGGCTTCTCCACGCCCTGACCGACATTCGCGGCGCGCCGTCACCGAGCAAGATCGGTGATCTCGATCCGCGGTTCGGTCATGAAATCGAC